>CAVULL010000024.1:0-236535 GCA_963742335.1 uncultured Verrucomicrobiae bacterium | reverse complement strand
CATATGGTGTACGCCACCCAGGCGGTCAGCGCGGAACTCAGGATTCATCAGGGACCGCTGTTTCTTAGCGGCTGGTCTCAAGGCGGATGGGCCACCATGGTTTTCCTGAACAAGCTGGAAAGTGTCGGCATCCCGGTCAAGGCCGCGGCCACGGCCAGCGCGCCCGAGGATCTGTTTGCGATCATCAATCGCTGGCTCCACGCCCGCCAGGAGGGCGACGCGGTTTATCTTCCGGCTTTACTGGTACTGCAGCTGAATGCTTATGAAGAATATTACGGCCTTCCGGGCCTGGCGCGGGCATCAATCAAGCCGCAATACCAGTCGGCCGCCCATGATCTCTATCTCAACAAGATCACGTGGGAGCAGGCGAGTCCCCAGTTGCCGAAGCATTTGAGCGATCTGCTTCAGGACGATTTCATAGCCGCGGGCTCGGTCGGCAACAGCCGCTATTGGGAAATCCTGCAAGCCAACCAGGCCTACCGCTGGCGTAGCAAGACTCCCTTGCGCTGCTATTATGGCGACGCGGATGAAGTGGTACCTCCCTATATCGCCATGCTGCCGATCGGCTACCAGAAAATCGTGGGCGGCGCCGAGACCACTGCCGTGGAAGTCACCGGCAAGGCCGACCATCGTGGAACGTTCGTTCATGCCGTCGCCGAGGAGAAGAAATGGTTCGATCAGCTCTCCTCGCCCTAAGTTCTCAGAACTCATTGCAAAAGTCTCCTGAAGCAAATCCAAGCACAAGCGGGGCCTCGTACATGAAACTAACTGTCGCACTTTCGCCAAGGCTACTCGGCCGTCCAGCCCCGCACCCTCGCCCTCCAGAAACTTCACAGAATCTGCCAAGCCGAGGTGCGCAGGCTCAAAGCCAGGTATTCCTTAGCCGCCGTCAAGCTCGCCCTCTCCAAGTACCGCAGCGCGCTCCGCGCCGTGGAGGCGGGCTACCTTGCCTTGATCGTTGATCACGATGTCAAAATCCAGCCTCCCTTAGCGCCCCGGTCAGCTGCCATTCACCGTCCGTTTCGACGATCTCGCCGTGTCCGACAATGATGCGGTCAAAGTCCCATTTCTTGAGGGCCTCCAAGGATCGTTGGAAAGCCGCCTTGTCCTTAACCGCCATTCGGAACGGCCGCGACATGCCAGGGTGGTGTTTGGAGCCAACGGCGCACAGGACCAAAAACCGGGTCCAGGCTGGAGTGTCAGGGCCAAAATTAAAGAGTAAATCCGCTACGATTAAGGTGCGCGAGGACCTATGAAAGACGAGGTGCTCCCGCATGCTCGGAATCCCTTCCAGTTGCAAGACCTCCACCTCGTCTCCCCAAGCCGCGGGTGCTGGAATGAGCGGCCTGGTCGAGAACCCGACCACTTCGGAAAAGCCCTCCGGGGCAAGGAAAGGGATATTCGAAAAGGCTTCGTGTCCTTGCTTAGCAAAAGTGTCGTGCCGGAGCATGACGTCCAAGAGCCAGCCCGGTTTGCCCAGCCGCATAATGGCAGCGACATCTCCCGGCGTGAATGGTCCGGTGGAGTGGATGATCAATTCGCCCGAGCGCAAGCGGACGACCGTCACGATGCGGCGGAGGTCTGCTCCAAAAAGCCTGAGCGAATAGGGCAGCACCCAAACGTTTTCAGCGAGTTCTTTCATGGAGATTGATGGAGATTGGGTTGTAACGACGGAAGTTTCCGCTGACCGCTTTGCTTGGACTAGTAAGAGAACATTCACGCGAAACGGTGGCGGAAAAAAAGGACGGCTCTATTGAGCCAAAGCTAGCCCTTATTCCGCGGCCAGGCACAGGTCGCCGTCGCCGGTAACCTCGTCGTAACCTAAATACAAGGCGAATTCGGCCAATTCCAGTTCCCAGGCGTGACGACGGGGCGGTATTCGCGCCAGCGCGCCGTCCCTGATGCGGGCTTTCTTTGCAGTCGACGCACCCGCCACTAGGCGACCGAGAAACTGCGAATACCAGCGAAGGCCTACTTTGGCAGCTCCACCAAAGATTCTCGCACGACTTCTGTTGGCGATTTGTCATCCCGCAATCCGAGAAAGGACGGAGCTCTCAGCATCCCATCCGAGGTCCACTCATGGAACGCCACCTCACAGACCAACTTAGGTTTAACCCATTGTACTCGCGAGCTAGCTTTAGGTCTTGCTTCGAACGGGCAAGTATCCGTGAAATGAGGGGTCAGCCTTTTCAGGATCTCTTTGAGCATTTCGTGAGTGAATCCCGTTCCTGTATGCCCGACGTAACGCAATTTACCTCGATCGTAGACGCCGAGCATCAACGCTCCAAAATGTTTTCGCGAACCAGTGGGTTCTGTAATGCCTCCGATCACGGCCTCTTGCTTTAACCGGGATTTGATCTTGATCCAGGCTTTAGTGCGTTGCCCAGGCCGGTAGGCGCTGTCTTTGCGTTTGGCAACGATGCCTTCTAAGCCCTTCTGGGTTGCAAGTTCGAAGAAGCGTTTTGCGTCGCTTTCAACAGTTTCAGAGAACCGAACCACTTCGTTTTCCGATAGAACCTTCCTCAGTAGTGCTCTTCGCTTCCAGAGCGGCAGGCCGGTGAGATCTTTCCCATCGAGATAGGGAAGATCAAAAACGTAATAGATCAAAGTACCTTGCGGCTTGCGCTGGAATCGCTGCAAAAGCTCGAAACGCGGGATTCCATCCTGGTCGACTGCGACAACCTCGCCGTCCAGAATCGCCGAGTTGAAATTGAGACGCTCTAACTCCGCAACAACCTTTTCAAACTTCTTCCCGAGCGAAAGGCCGTTGCGCGAAAGCAGCCGGACATTGGTATGTTCAACGATGGCGATCGCTCTGTAGCCATCCCATTTCACCTCCAGCAGCCAATCCGGCCCCTCAGGAGGTTCAATCCCCGAGCTGGCCAACATGGGGCTGAACTCGCGCGGGAGTGGTTCTGGCCGCCCCTTAATACCGAAATCGATGCTATTTCTTTTCCGAGTTAATCTCAATTTAATTGTCTAATTTGTAGCAGCTTATGCTCTTTTTCACGTTTTCAATTTAAAGATAAAATACCATTTTCTTGCGGTCAAACCGGAGCCGATCGCGCAGCCTTGGATTGGGCACTTGAGCGTGGCGTAGCTGTGAAGCTGAGGACGATCAACAACTGCCAGCTAAAGCAGGCAGCGCCGAACGCAGCAAGTAGTCTTCGCCGAACCTGCCGTTTTTCATGCTGAAATCCCGGCCATTGACGTTCGAGCCTAGCTTCGCCTGCTCGATAGCGGAGAAGCCGTCTTTGGCGCCTTCCTCGATGGCGGCCTCTATCTCCGGCGAAAGCCCGGCCTGATCAAATCCAGTCTTTGGGCTGAGACTGATCGCCGCGAAACTTGCGACAGGCGGTTCGATGCAGAAGCAGGCGGGGGAGTGCCTGCCAAGGGTCGGGCGGCTGGTTTGGACTTTGGATCCGGGTTTGGAGTGTCATCTTCCAGGCTATAACTTGTATAGTCTCCACGTATAAGTTACTGAGGTGCAAGTATTTACTGTGGAATACGAACGATATAGTAGATCTCCAACAAAACCAAAAAAGGCACTTCCCATAACAAATCACATAACTCGTTTTTGCGTATCGCCTGAACCAAACTTTCGGGGTCGAACTGCCCTTCCGAATCGACGATTCGTCAGCCGCCAATGAGAGACCGACCCTTGATGCCAATGCTCGATCCGGCGCATGACGGCCTGCAGATCCCTGCAGGACCGTTTTCTTGCCTTTGCCGGTGTCTTAATGACCAGTTTGCCATTTGCCCAGCTCGGCAGCAGCGAACCAGACATCGACCGACTTGTCGTCGTTGACGACACGGTCTTTGCCCTGGCTGCTTAAGACCGGGAACTCCTGGTCAGTTTGAAGCTCCGAGCGCGTCTGGTTGTCGTAGAGGATAAATGACCAGAAATTTTTGGCCGGGATTGGGGCAGGTAAATGGACCTTGTAGGTTTTACCGCCGTCGAGCGGTTCACCTAGCGCATCAGTAAACGCCAAGGCGTATTGCGAGCCGAAGCCGACCATGTGAGTGGCCATGGCCGGAGTAATGCCCGTGGCGTAGTAGAAGTAAAAGGTGCGAGCGTCGAGATTAAGGACGCCTTGGGAGTCTAAAAATTGGTAATTTCCGCCGATAAAGCCTTCCTGCCACGCACTATTTGGGTAGAGCTGCGCTTCCTTGATGCGGTTCCTGAAAAGGATGACTCGCGAGGTGGCGTTACCGACGGCCGCTGCATCGGTGAGGATTTTCTTCATGCGGGCGTCAGGCGCGAAGGGTTTACCCTTTTCTATCCCGATCGAGGCGAGTAAGCCCAGCGTTTCGGGATCAACCGAGCTCTTAGGTTCCTCCTGTACGACGTGGTTTACCGCCTCAAAGAAGGTAAAATCGTTGGGTGGCACGGTGCTAAAGGCATGGCCGGAGATGTTGATAAATTTCATTGCCGGCGGCTTATCGGCCTGGACCAGTGAGTATAACTTCGCGAGCTTCTTAGTGGCCATGACGGCGGGCTTGGGATCGCCGTCAACCAGAAAGCTGCACCAGAAGACAGGGTTTCCGTAGGTTTTCGAGCGGAAAACAAAATAACCTTGAGGTACCTCGCCCGCGAATCCGGGCGGCAGGAGTAGGAATTTTCCGCCTTTACCTCTATCCGGGCCGGCGGCACCCAGGTCTCCGACATAGTTAAACCAGAAGTCGTCAATGATGCCGACAATACCAGGCGGCATCTCGATCACCAGGGGGCCCTCATGCAAATCTAACCACATGAGGTTATAGACGTTCTGGGTGCTGGGGGTCAGAAATAAGGACTTAGAATCCATCAAGGATTCTGTAACGAGGACGCTCTGGTTATCGGTCGTGCCCTGGCCGCGCAGGCCCTCGCGGCACGCATAGAGGGATGCCGCCGGCATGGTGGTGAGGAAAACCTCGACCCCACGCTGGAAATCCAAGTTATCATAGACTTTTTTAAACCGTGTCCTCGTCGGTAAAACCGTCAGAAAAATGCAGGGGCCCAAGGGGTGTATTAACCGTGTCAGGGGTGGTGATTTGGGGCGGGATGGCCGTCGTCATCTTCATCTGGGGCGGGGTTTGCGCTTGGGCGGCCAAAGCCAGCACGGCAAGTGAGAAGAGGAAGGTGTGTCTGGTTACCATGGCTACTAGCCTTATGTAGCATGGCGCTTTGCGCGGGCAATCACTAGGGGCTCTCCCCGAGATAAACCCGAGTTGGAAATACCTAGGAATCGCTTTTTCCTAGGGGTTCGGCTTGGGGAGGATGTGTGTATCTAAAGGTGGTATGAGCGCTTCTGTCCAGTGCGATATTGCAGAGCGGGATAAAACACCTCATAATGTCGAAACGGCGGGGCAAACCTACGCCAAAATCACGCTGCGAGTTCAAAGTTCATCCGGCGGCTGGTTTGCCTTGGATATCCTTGAAGAAGGCCGGGTTATCGGTATCGCGTCCATCTTCAAAATGAGTGCCGGCGATGCTTTTAATGGATTTAACAGAGAATACCTGGGGACCGCTTTTGATTGCTGCTCCGCCGTCTTTAATGATCTCAAAAGCGATTTTAACCAGAATGTCTACCGCCTTTTTAACCAGAACGTCGGTTTGGGTTTTAATGTTCTAGTGCTGAATCGGCTAACAATCGCCCGGTCCTGCCAAGGAAGAGGTATTGGACTCGTTGCACTGTTAATGATGATGCAGCTATGGGGGAAGGATTGCGCTCTGGCGCTGATTAAGCCCTTTCCTTTACAGTACGAGGGGGAGGATTGCGAGGGGGACCCAAAAAAGTTCCAGCAGTCTTGCGAGAAGCTCGTTAAATATTATTCCCGGCTTGGATTTAAAAGGATTCCCGAAACTGAGTACCTTGCTTTCTCATTTGCCTATCCACTTCCGACTCTAGGCATCCGGTCCAGTTGAATCGTCTTGGTGATTTCCGGGTAGCCGTAGCGCGATCCTCCAGTGAGCACTAAAACGTTCCCATCGCGGTAGACCCCGGACGAGTGCGTGTGACCGCACAAGACCAGGACACTCTTTCCCGGGTGCACGGCCGCCGCGGCCTTGATCATGCTTCCCAGCGTCGGCGAGGAAAAGAACGGCTGATAGGCTGATGAGCTTGGCGAACCTTCGTGCCAGGCCGCGCCTTCGTACGGCGGTACGTGAGTGCCGACAATGGTCGTCTGATATTGCTTCAAGGTCTTCAATAACGCCGGCTTGAGAGCTTGAGTGTACTTGCAGGCGCGCTCTTTCATCACACGGAACACCTGCTGCTCCGGAGCTGTCGCAAAGTCCAAGATCTGGTAGAAATCATTGATCCGCGCTTTTGTCGCGGGTCCTTCGCCGCCAACCCCGTCAGCCCATCCGTCGACGCCGATCAGTGCGACTGATTCATTCAAGGGAATTACCTGAGACCCATCGAGCCGCACCATGCGCGGTAACAGCCCCGTGACGCGTCTCACGACAGCCTCTGTGTCGGCAAACGTAGTGCCGTAACGATCATGGTTGCCCAGGACAAAATAGATCGGCTTTCTGATTTGCTCAGCCAACTCGGTGTACTGAGCAAACCTGTGAGGGCCTGCTGAGAGGTCGCCGGTGATCACCACGATTTCGCCGGCTGCTTGGTTGACTGATTGATAGAGGCCGCTCCGCGTCCGGTGGCTACAGAATTCCAAGTGAGGATCAGTGAGCCAGATCAGGCTCTTGTTGTCATTTGGCATGCTGGCGCCGGGAGAGAGCAGGCGTAATTCGCACCCGTCGCCGTCTTATTTGCGGAAAGCATTTCGCCGGTCAACTGGCTCTGCCGTTCTGCAAGCGTCTCCTTCAGATCAGAAATTATGGCCTGAATCTTTTTCTGTTCCTCAGGATCGTGGATTTGACCGACGAGGGCCTCGTAATAAGAGAGTGCAGCGACTTCAGCTCCCTTGATGTAGCCGTATGCCATTTTCGGGATTCTCCTTTTCAAGCATCTTATAGAGGGGCTTTTGACTAATCCATTGAAAACCTCTGTAACTCGTCACGAGCGCAATATCAATCTCACCACCAACCACCGGCATATTCCCGGAAAATCTTTGATAGTCCGCAGTGGTTCTAATCAAGAATTTTGCGTAGTCGATAGCGTCCTGTAGAGAGAAAAAGCTGAAACTTGGCTGAGGTCCTCCCTGCCAGATCCGATTTACAACGGATACATCCCCAGAGCAGCTGCATCCAATCGTCTCGTCGTTTCGAATTCGTGCCGTCTTACCAACGGAAATTATCCTGGTTCCCGCAACCGGTTCTCCGTTCTGATCCTTTGAGTAGCCGACGATATGAAACCCAAAAGGGGTCCAATCGTCAGGTTGAAGTTCAACGTTTATGCCGATGCGCTCAAGATCAAGCCGAACTTGGTTTTGGAAGTAGTCCGTGACCCTTTGCGCAACTGTTTCAAGCTCGAAGGTGCGCCAATCTTCAGTCGAGAGCTTGTCGGCCAAAAGACGTCACATGGCTGTACATGCTTCGATTGTTGACGAACGCATTGCCGAAAATAGCCAGCCCGAAATGCCGAAGAAAAGGGAACACCTTTTGTGTGTAAGGCCATGATGATGCGGGAACAGAGATCGCCGGAGCGGGCACGTCCTTCACCTCAATCATCTGTCCGCAGCTGTCACACTTCGCGTTCACGGTGACTTTTTGCATAAGCGGCTGGTGAACCGTCGATAGACTATCCGACGCGATGACTATCCCGTCTGGTACCCTAAGGGAAACGTTGAGCGTCATTTTTCCATGCTTCCGGGGTGGCAAAAAATTCGGTATTCCAGTATTAGGGGCACCTATAGGGCACCGTTTTAGAAATTACTTTCGAGAAGAACCGTCACGGCGCGGTCGTCGTCGTTGCTCCAATAGTGCGCTAGCTCAACGATGTTCAACTAATAACTAAGGCGGCTCTCAACGAACGTTTGCGCCAGCTGGAATCTGTTTCAGGCGCCTCCTGAAGCACTTCGGGGCGACGGTCGACCTTACTCCTTGGTCCACCAGTCTGCTGCATCGCATTGCTCAACGAGCGTTCCGGCTGGAATCTGGACGGGCTGCGAGCAAATCCCGGGCGGCGGCGGTTGCGGCGCATCATTATCGACATGGCAGCCCTTTAAACGGAACTCGAGTTGCTCACCGAAAAGGAAGGCATCTCCGGTTCGAGGATCCAGCAATGCCTCCTCCTCATCTTCTTCGAGTTGCGTAAAAAAGGCATAGCGGACGTATTCCTCGACTGAATTGCACTCGTGAAGAACCGCTTGGCGTTCCAAACAACGGCGTGTAAGCGGATCGCACTCGACGAGCTCAATTTTCAGTGTGGACGACTTTCGGTCATCGTAGTCGAAGGTTTTTTGTGCTCCCCGCAGCTTTGGCGCACCAGTGTAGTCGGAGTGGATCCGGCACATCAGTTCGCCCAGGCTCATCCCGAATCGGTTGGCGGCGGCCTGCGCCTGGTTGAACTGCTTGCGGTCGCGAAAGTTAAACAGCCAGGTGATACCGGCACGCTTGGCGCCGTAAAGAATCGAATCGTCTTTGCTGCTCATACGGGCGAATAAAAAAAAGGCGACTATCGACTTCGAAGGTTATAGCCTTGTCGCGAGCAACGGCATCACCCGTCACCGCTATCGTCGCACTAGCCGCCTTTGACTGGTTTACTGTTTAGGTCCCGAAAGTCGGCTCGATGTTCAGCCGCCCTTACCAGTGAGACCGACGCTGCTATAACAGCGTCAATGAGGAGTCTGACAAAACAGCGGCGGCTTAATCAAGCCGGGAGTCGTTCGGGCGTCAGCGTGCTGGAGATTCGGCAATAGTCTTGCCCGGTCATTCGATGCCGAGCTTTTTAAAGTGAGCCTTCAGCGCGAGCTCGACAACCACGGTCTTGCTCATTCCATCTTGGCGGGCCGCGACCTCAAGCCTGCGAACGGTATCGGGGGTTAACCGAAAGTGTTGCGGTTTCTTATTGAGACCGGAAACACTCGGCGTTATCGAAGATTTCTTCTGCTTCGGCATGCAACGCAATATTAGCTACCGAACCCGCAAGGTACAAGACATTTGTACGCTAAAGTGATATACACTTATGTCGATAATAGAATCGGGGGACTACCCCCAAATCGACCGAATGAGATATCAGACGAAACCATCGCCTTCGACGATTGAAAAGCATCATCCAAGGGATCTTCGGCGGTTGGATGGATTTGATTGCGTTTTGCCCGACGGTGCCCTAAACGAGCTTCTTGCGCCCAAGCGCGCCAGGATGCTCGGCCGGCCCGTACAGGGGCGCATGCCGCGGCGGTGGCTCAAGAGCCTCCTGAGGTTCGTTGCCATCATCATGACGCCGGTTGCTGCATTCGCGCTGCTCGTGGGCATCATTACGCCGTGCGGCATCGGCACGCATAGCCAGGCGCCGGGGAGGGATGTTCTGCTAGGAAGAACCTTTCACCCGATGCCGATGCCGGCGCCGACTCCAGTAGTTCAACCGCCAGTTGTCCAGACGCCTGCTCCCCGGATGCCGGAAGTCAGGCGCGACGAACTGGTGCCTGTCACCGTGCAGCGTGCCACCCTGCGGCGGTTGCCTGTGCCACGGGCTATCTTATGGAAATTGCCCGAATGGCGCATTGGCGAGCGGCGCGGCATGTTGATGCCCTACGGGCTTGAGGTTGTCGGACAGCTTAAAGGACGAGTAGACGACGAAGGCCTACTACCCGTGGACGGGAACAACATCGGAGATGTCTGGCTGGTCGGCACCACACCTTGGATCTGGCTGACCACGCCTGGCTTAAGTCAACCAAGCTGGGTTGATCCATAACTATGCAAAAGCAATCCAAAAGAAGACAGCGTATCAAGAAGAAGAGCGATTCCTCCGGATCGGATCTATTGGAGGGAACGTCTGGGCTGCAGTCTTCACTTACCGCGGAGAAAACGTCCGGCTCATCTCAGTTCGGCGCGCCCATGAAGGCAAGTAGCCCTGCGCTTACGGCTGAAGAATTCGATCGTCGCTTTGACGAAGGCGAAAGCGTCTTTGATTTAGGTTTCAAAAAAACTGGCTGGACTCGGCCCGGTCTGGCGCCCAAGCGGTTCAACGTCGATGTGCCTGCGCACATGTTGGAGAAGCTTGATAACGCTGCGCAGCTCCGCGGTGTCACACGCCAGGCACTGGCCAAGACGTGGCTCTTTGACCAGCTCGTGCAGGAAGGGAAAGGAAATAAGTGAATATAGAGTTAACAGAAATTGCAGTTGTCTTAGACAGAAGCGGTTGGATGAAATCAATGGCCATTGAGGCAGTTGGAGGAATGAATGCGTTCCTCGAATCCCAGCAAAAGCTTCCTGGCGAAGCCAAGCTCACGCTGGTCCTCTTTGATCATGAATACATCGTAGCGCATTCCAGGCGTCCTATTAAAGAGGTGCCACCTCTGGACGACCATACCTATGTTCCGCGCGGCTCGACAGCACTCTTGGATGCTATCGGGCGGACCATCAACACGATCGGGGAGCGGTTGGACAAGACGCCTTACGCTGAGCGCCCCGGCAAGGTCATTGTCGCCATTTTGACTGACGGTCTGGAGAACGCCAGCCAGGAGTTTAAGCCCAAACAGATTCGTTCGATGATCGAGCATCAGCGTGAAAAATATTCCTGGGAGTTTATCTATCTTGGGGCGAATCAGGATGCCATCGAGGTTGGAGAAACGATTGGCATTGCATCTGGATGTGCGGTCACTTTCAACGAGACCCCTGAGGGCGCATCGGAAGCGTTTGCGGCAGTCAACCATACGATTGGGGCGTATCGGGCGAGCGCGCCGAACTACAGGGAGCACTTAAAAAAGGCGGCCAAGAAGACGAAGAGAGTCTAACGGGCTAGTCTTATGCCACGCCGTCAATCAAACACGCCGGGATTGGCGCTTGCAGCGTTGATCGCCTTGCTGCTGGCCAGCAAGGCTCTCGGCCAGGAGGCGGTGATCCGAGGGAAATGCGTAGGAGTGCACGATGGGGATTCGTGTACGTTAGTAACCTCACGCAATTCGCAAATTAGAATCCGCGTGGCCTTTTTGGATGCTCCAGAATTAGGACAACCGTTCGGATATCGTGCCAAGAAGGCGATGAGCGCCCTGGTGTTTGGTAAGGAGATTGCGGTCCACCCACACACGATCGACAGGTACGGAAGACTTGTCGCGGTCGTGTACGTTGACGGACTGGACGTCGGCCTGCAGATGCTCCAACAAGGGCTCGCTTGGTGTTACACTCGTTATCTGCCTGAAGCAGCCGCGAATATCCAAGCTAGCTACAGGCAAGCCCAGAGCGAGGCCAGAGAGCAGCGGCGCGGGCTCTGGAGTGATCCTAACCCGGTCGAACCCTGGCTGCATCGCCGCGCCGCCAGGCAGACGAAGTAGGTATCGACAATCAGATCACCTAACAATTGACCGTCCTCTCCAACACACTCGTGGATCGACAGGAGCCATTTGGTGGCTATGAATTGATTTGGTCCCAAGCACATTCCTTTAGCGCACTGAACGCCCGGGCCGCAGCGCGCTGTCATCCTTACCTTCAACCAAAGCAAGAATCCGTCTATCAAGCTCGCCGATCTTGCCGGCTATGATTACCAGTTTCTCGTGCTGGCACGCAAACTGAGCTTGCCAAATATGCGCCGGCAGCTCGTGCTCGCGGCCAGCCCGACGCACCTCGTGCATGGACTGGCGAAGCGCCTCAGCGTCGCGCTCAAGGAGATCTTTTTCGCTCTGGAGATTTGTTAAGGTGGTCGGATTATCCATTGTGAGAAACGCTTGCCAGCGAATCGCTCGTTTCTCTGGCTCGTGCGTCAAGTGACTCCACCACCACAGCGGCGTAACCGATGCTGGGAAACCCTGCCGGACGGGGGCGTTTAAATCCGCAGCGGGAATTGGCTGCAGAGCTCTGAGGCGCTCTTGCCCTCGGAACTCGCGGTATAAAAGCTCATCTGTCCATCGAGGCCGCAGATCCAAACCTCTGCAGCACCGGCCTCAAAGTAGAGAGTTCGTTTTTCGCTGATCTCCTCATCGGTGTTGGAGGCGGACAATACTTCAATGCAAATCTGTGGCGCTTCTTCCAGGACAAGCGGCCGCTCCTGTTCAAGGGCTTTCGCGTAGCCGGAGTTTAGCCACGCTACATCCATTACCTTGACCCCATCCGCAGTGGAAAGAGGTGTCTCGCTCAACGTCTTACCGGCCGGCAACAATTCATGGAGCAGCTCGATGATTCTAGCGATGCGCCAAACGTGTTCAAAAAAGGGAGGTGGCGTCATGATTATTCGCCCAAGTCGATCAGTCTCGATGCGGTGCGGAAGCCGGGCGAGTTCCCGATCCGCGAGCAGTTCCCGCCAGCGTTCCAGGTTGCGCTCGCTTCGGGCTTGGATTGTGATTTGCATGGGCTACTTGATCTTGTCTTTTAAAAACCGGTCAAGCAGCGCTAGCTCGATATAATCTGAGAAGCCTCGCTTGGTTTGCTCAGTAGCTCGGTCAAGCCGGGCCTTCGTATCAGCGCCGAGCCTGACGCTGAAAGTCTCCTTATCAAGCTTCGGCCTGCCTCGACGCTTTTCAGGTTTAGGAGTGGCGCTGGCTTTCGGTTTCGGCACAAAACAGGTATCCGCCAAACGGAAAATAATTTCAATAAGATTATGTAAAGATATCGCTTGTTCAGCCGATCAATGCATGTAGAATACATTATATAAGATTACATAATCAAATGCATATAGAACTTATGCCATCTGAATCAATCTTAACGGCTCAACTCGAGGACCGGCTCCGCGAACTGGAGGCTAACCTTGAGCTTTTGGCTAAACGAATCAGCGATCTCGAAGGAGGAGAACGATGACTGATATTCTCTCCTCAATCTCACGCGGCAAACGGCTACGGCACATCTTCGCGCTGATCTACGGGACTGACGGAGTCGGCAAATCGACCCTTTGTTCCCATGCGCCCAATCCGATCTTTGTTGGCGCCGAGAAAGGCACCGAGCAGCTTGATGTCGCCAGGTTCCCGCAGACTGAGACGATCGGCGAACTCTTAGCCCAACTCCGAGCGCTTGAGACCGAGAAGCATGAATTCGCTACAGTGGTGCTCGATTCGCTCGATTGGATCGAACCTCTTATTTGGAAAGCGGTCTGCGATGAAGCCAAGGTTGAATCAATCGAACAGGCGTTCGGCGGCTATGGCAAAGGCTATGTCCGTTCTTTGGACCTCTGGCGCACGTTGCTCAAAGAGCTGGCGCTCTTAAATCACAAGATGCACGTGCTCTTAATCGCCCACACCCAGATTAAAAGCTTCCAGGATCCGGAGCTCGCCAACTCTTACGACCGGTATCAGCTCAAGATTAATGACAAGGCCGCCGCCCTGGTCCGCGAAGCGGCTGATGCGGTGTTGTTCGCCCGGTTCGAGACTGAGCTGATACGCGATGGCGGTAACGGCAGAGCGAAAGCCAAGGTCCGCGGCGAAGGCGCTCGGATCATGTACACCGAGAGCCGGCCGGGCTTCGACGCCAAAAACAGATTCAATCTGCCTTTTGTAATCTCGGAGGCGCGAAGCGCCTCGTCAACGAGTTTAATATCGAGTCCGCTCCCGGTAAGGGCACGCGCGTTACGATTACCCGCTGGAAATAAATGCCATGACTTCCAGCCGCTACATCGCAGTCATTGAGGAAAGAATCGATTCCTCCGACTTTGGTTTTGCCGACCGACGATGGAGCCGGTAATTCTTCGAGCCAACACTGGTCGATCGCTCGGCACAAGGATGCCCACGGAGATGCGCCCCTCGAGCAGCGCTCTTTCCTGCGTCACGGAATCCATCTCGATACAATCGACGACAATTCCCGGGGCAGTTAACCGCCAGACTTCCAGTGTCTTTCCCAAAAAATCGTGCGTCAGCGCGGACATATAACCAATGGCCAGTTCCCCAATCTCGCCACGACTGATCCGCTGGGCTTTTCTGATCGAGGCATCGCAATCTTCGAGGATCCGCCGGGCGTCGACCAGGAACGATTTACCTGCCGGCGTTAGCGTCACTCCTTTGCGCTGTCTCTCGAACAAATCTATCCCGAGTTCGCCTTCGAGGTCGTGGATTTGCTTGCTGAATGGCGGCTGAGAAACGTGCAACCGATCGGCGGCGTGAGTGAAGTTCAATTCTTCGGCTGCCGCGACGAAGTATTCTAGATGGCGAAACTTCATGGACGGTTTTGCTCGCAATCTGACCCCATCTTTTCGACCTTACCGAGACAAAAGATGTTTATCGGGCACCATAGCCTCGCTACTGCCGAGTGCAACGAGATTGGGCAGGAGTTTCCGGCTCATAGCACTAGTCTAGTTCCGTGTTCGGGCAGAGCCAGGAGGCGTTGAGGTAGGGTGATCGCGGCGCGCAAAAGCGCCGTTTGCACCAATCGCGCCACCCCTTAGGGTAGCGCCGCGGGCCGCCGATTTTGCCCCGCACGACCAAGCTTATGTCCGCCGCTAGATAATCTGCTGGAGGATATGAATCGAATACGATATTGAGAAACTTGCGTAAGGTTACGAGAGCTAATTATTTAGCCCTCCGGGCACTGTAATGCTCGCGGTATTTCCAACTGGTCGCTACAAACGGAGCAAATAAGCAATGTTTTTTCCGATAGTTGGCATAGGTGCTTCTGCAGGTGGGCTTGAATCATTTTCCGAGCTTATCACGCGCGTTCCGGCCAGTACGGGCATGGCATGGGTGTTCGTGCAACATCTCGATCCGGGACGTCGCAGCCTCTTAGCGACAATTCTCTCCAAGAGAGCGGCATTTCCGGTCGCAGAAGCTCGGGAGGGTGTGAAAATCCTTCCTAATCATCTGTATGTGATTACACCCAACACCGCCCTGACAATAGGTGATGACGTTCTGCATTTAAGGAGTCGCGATCCCTCTGAGCGACCCCGCCGTCCCGTCGATAGGCTCTTTCATTCGCTTGCTGAGCAGAGAGGGCCGAATGTCATTGGCATTATCCTCTCTGGTTGCGGGTCCGACGGAGCAAAAGGTATTCAAGCGATCAAACAGGCAGGTGGAATCACTTTCGCCCAAGATGAGAATTCTGCTCTCTTTTTAGGAATGCCAAACGCCGCCATCCAAACGGGTTGCGTAGATTTTATTCTAGTTCCTGGGGAGATTGCACAGGAGCGAATACGCATCAGTCTTCATAACAACGTGGCCAAAGACTAAATTCTCCTCCTAGCTGTAGAGAACTGAGAACATAGGTGGCTCGAACCAAAAACTTCGCTCATTTGCAAACCACATTAGATTAAAGGGCCGCTACAGGGTAGCAAGCGATCGAGCGCTTTGGCATTGAAGGGCGCAGCGAACGCGATCTTCAAACCTTTTGGGGCTGAGATCCGATAAAAACTTTCAGAGGGTCACATGGCGTCTCTTCCGGTTTCGTTTTCCAATCGGCTAAGCAGGGACGAGTAGTGTGTTCGCATGAAGGACTTGGAATCCCTTGGCGTGAGATTGCTGGAGAGCTTTCCTTTTCCAGTCTGGCGTTCCGGCTGTGACGCGAAGCGCGACTATTTTAACAGGAAGTGGCTCGATTTTACCGGCCGCACGCTGCAACAGGAGCTCGGGGACGGCTGGTCCGTTGGAATCCACCCGGACGATTTGGATGCGATGCTGCTAAGCTACCAGGATGCATTCCACGTTCGTGGAATCTTTGAAACGGAGTACAGGTTGCGGCGTCACGACAGCGAGTATCGTTGGGTTGTTGACTGCGGAGCTCCACTCGAGGATGCGAACGGAAATTTTGCGGGCTACATCGGCGGGTGTTATGACATCACGCAGCGCAAGCAGACCGAAGAGCGACTCATTGTGTGGGAGGAGGCCCAACTCCTCGCAAATCTCGGCAGTTGGAAGTGGGACATCCTGACCGGTGCCCTGACATGGTCGGACGAGCTTTACCGGATTTTGGGACTGGATAGGGAGGCATTTTGCCCCACGCATCAGACATTCCACGATCTCCTCCACCCCGACGATCGGGCATTGTTCAAAGACGCCCTCGACGACTGCCTGAATGGCCGACGGCCCTACGATTGCGAACTTCGCATTGTCCGCCCGGATGGCACGGTGCGAACCGTGCAGTCGCGTGGACGGGCGATCTTTGACGAAACGGGCAAACCGCTCCGCATGATCGGGACGGCGCAGGACATCACGGAGCGCAAGCGAGCGGAGGAACGAATTCGTGAGCTGGCCGCCATCGTGGAATCTTCCGATGACGCCATTTTTGGGGTGACGATGGAGGGAACCATCACCAGATGGAACAAGGGAGCGGAAAAGATTTACGGCTACACAGAAGCCGAAGTCATCGGCCAATCCATCTTCATTCTGATTCCACCCGACGACCGGGGCGAAGTGCCATGGACCCTTGGCCGGCTCGAGCGAGGAGAGGTTATCATCCGTGAATCCCTGCGCCGGCGCAAAGATGGGCAAGAAATCTATGTATCCCTGACAATTTCGCCTATTCGCAATCCGGCAGGTCAAATCATTGGCTCCTCCACTGTCGCTCGCGACGTCACTGAACGGAAACGAGTCGAGCGGGAGTTGCGGGAAAGCGAAGAACGATTCAAGGAGCTCACGGAGAATATCGATGAGGTGTTTTGGCTCGCCGATCCTGATCTTCAATCGACCATTTACGCCAGCCCGGCTTACGAAATCATTTGGGGCCGCACCTGTGCGAAGCCCCATGCATGGCTCGACGCGATTCATCCGGAAGATCGCTTTGGGGTGATCGAAGCACGCAAGGCTAGGACCGACTTTGTCTCAGAGCTGGAGTATCGCATCGTCCGTCCTGATAGCACAGTGCGCTGGATCCGCGATCGGGCCTTCCCGGTGCATGACGCTACGGGCCGGGTGATCCGGATGGCGGGCGTCGCCGAGGACGTGACCGAACGGCGCCGGTTGGAAATGCAGTTGCGCCAAGCTCAAAAGATGGAAGCGATCGGCCAACTGGCCGCCGGGGTGGCCCACGATTTCAACAACCTTCTGTCGGTCATCTCCGGTCACAGCGAGCTGCTGGCAATGCTGTCGCCCTCGGAAGACCGGTGGCGCGACTCCATCGCCGAGATCCGCCGGGCGACCGAACTCGGGAGCGCCGCGATCCGACAGCTGTTGGCTTTCAGCTGCCAGCAGATCCTGGAACCTAAGGTTTTGGATTTGAATGCCGTGGTGGCCGAGGCGGAGAAAATGCTACGGCGGCTCATCGGCGAAGACGTGCACTTGGTCACCCTTCTCCAACCGCGCATTAGACCCGTGCGGGCTGATCTTGGGCAACTCAACCAGGTGATCCTGAACTTGGCCGTCAATAGCCGCGACGCCATGCCTCAAGGCGGCAGTCTGACGCTAGAAACGCGCGAGGTCGATCTGGACGCGGCCGACGCCAAGGCCGCCCGCCCGGAGATCTCGCCGGGCCGCTACGTGCTCTTGACGGTTACAGATACGGGCTGCGGCATGACACCGGAGTTGCAGGCGCGCATCTTTGAGCCCTTTTTCACCAACAAAGCCGAAGGCCAGGGCACCGGGCTGGGCCTCGCGGTTGTGCTCGGCATCGTCCGACAGACTGGGGGCCACATCGACGTGGAGAGCAGACCGGGCGTGGGTACCAAGTTCAAAATCTATCTGCCAGCGGTGCAAGGTCCCGCGGAGGAGTCGCCACAGAGCGCCCGTTCCGAGCTGGTTGGGGGCAGCGAAACGGTCCTGTTGGCCGAAGATGAGGAGCAGGTTCGAAAAATAACCACCCTCTTGTTAGAGACCCTTGGTTATCGGGTGCTCGAAGCCGAAAGCGGTCAGGAGGCCGTGCGCCTCTTCGAGGCCAGCCGGGAGAAGATCGATTTGTTGATGACCGACGTGGTCATGCCGGATCTGAGCGGACGCGAGGTCGCCGAGGCACTCCGGGCCCGGAATCCGGGCTTAAAAGTGCTCTTCCAGAGCGGCTACGTCGACGATACGGTGGTTCGCTGGGGAATTTTGCACGCCGAAGTGGACTTTCTGAAAAAGCCCTTCACGCTGGACGTTCTCGCCAGAAAGGTTCGCGAGATGTTGGATGGTCCGGCCGCTTGCTAAGATATCTAATAGAACGATGACTCAAGAAGGCCGCTAACGAGTTAAGAAAGGTCGCTGAATTTCGTTTCAAAATGCGTAGCGCCGGCGAGAAAACACGGGAGCGGGCTTTGGAAAAAACCGCGACAGAACGTCATAAGCGCGAGCACGGCAATTCGGTTCGGATTTTTACACTTTGCGGTAAAGTTGAACTTCCGTCCTACGTTGCAGGAGGTGGACCAGGACGTTTCGGCTCCAACCGTGTTCGATGGCCTGCCGTGCGTACCATTCGCGGCGCGTAACGTCCTTGACGTTCTCCAAAAGCCGGATGACGTGGCCCCACGGCAATCGTGCAACAACCTGTTGCACAAATGCATGGTCGGGGTGGGCTTCCGCGAGCGCACGTATGTACTTAGTTCCTAGTGCACTGTCTCATAAATCTCTTTAGGAAGTGGCAGGATTTGTGGCAGCCTCCCATGCTCGATGGATTTTGTTGAGAACTTTTTGGCCCTCGGCATGCCAGACGTAGCGTTTTGGTTCTAAGTTATTTTGTGAAAGGTAACGATTTATCGTGTCAACAGTTCGGCGACCGAACCGAAGCTGCCAGGCAGGATGGCTTGTTGGCTTAGATCGCGGAAGAAACGTTCTACCATGTTCATCCATGAAGCGCTGGTGGGCAGCGCTCCCCGGTCAAGCGAGGTGAGGCCTCGGCCAAATCGCGCCAGACGCCTTGCTAGCGCGGACTACCTTGCCTTGATCGTTGATCACGATGTCAAAAATCCAGCCTCTCTTAACGCCCCGGTCAGCTGCCGTTCACCGTCCGTTTCGACGATCTCGCCGTGTCCGACAATGATGCGGTCAAAGTCCCATTTCTTCAGGGCCTCCAAGGATCGTTGGAAAGCCGCCTTGTCCTTGACCGCCATTCGAAACGGCCGTACCACAAATCTGGGTGCTGACTATCCTTTTTTCTGGGCATTTGTCGCACATCCCGGGCTTTGAGCTTCAAGCAAGCGAGTTCCTCAACGGCATTTGCAACTTCATCGGCATCGTCGGCCGTTATTCGAGAATGTTCAGCGGTAAAGAGCTCGTCTCGACCTCCTTTACACTTCGTCGAAACCACCGGGATACCGCAAAGTAAATACTCACCAGTGCAGTAGTTGCCACCCTCTTCGGCAGAGAGGCAGATCCCGACATGAGCTTTGTTGATTTCACGAGCGATGATACGCCCATGATTTTGTCGACGTAAGCCTGCTCCGATGCCCTGAAATCACGGCAACACCAAGCGGTGATAAAGCCCCGCCCGCTGCGTGCGAATTGCGGGCCGTAATCCGGTCTTTACGTCGCCAGCCTCCGCAGGTTTGAGACTCAAACCTCTTCGCGTAACCGTTTTCTCGAGGGCGGGATAGGGCGCTTCCGCTAACAAGACAACCGAGGGTCAATGATGGACAATTCGTTGGGAGCGTTCCATACTGATCGATTGCAATAACCAGATATACTGTAACTATTGAACTACAATGTAACTTTGGAAACTGATGTCCAACGCCGCTGTTGATTTAAAGTACGGCCGATCCAACGACTCGGTTTTGACCCCGGGGCAATGTCGATGACATCGACAAGGTGCGGACTAGCAGCGCGTTCCCCAGCCCGCAGCTCTAACAACCCCTGAGTTTGAACGCGCGAAGATCGAAGAACTGACTTCATGAAAATTCTCGTGAAGGGCACGAAGTGATTGCTGCCGAAAATGGCCTCAAGGCGTGGGACGCATTTCAAAAGGACGTTTTTCCCGTGCTGATCTTAGACTGGCTGATGCCAGAGATGGATGGCTTGGCGCTCTGTCGCCAAGTCCGCACGTTGGTTCGCGAAAATTACACGTACATCGTCCTTTCAGGTAGTCGACGATTTTTGTTTTTAATTCAAACCCAGCATCGTCGGCACCGAGGGCAATTGGTTTGATTGAGCTATCCATAAGGTTATTTGAGTCTTGATACGCAGAACACCGCGTCTCCGTGCCGACATCACTAAATTCGAAGTTGGCCTTACTGCCTCAATGAATCGTATAACCTCCGTCGATTACCAGGTTCGATCCGTTAATCATCGCGGCGGCATCACTAGCCAAAAACAGCGCGCATGCCGCGATTTCTTCAGGATAGGCGAAGCGCCCGGCTGGGATCTCTCTTTTCATCTGTTCGCCGACCTCGCCTGCCCAGGCCTTTTTTCCAAGTTCGGTCAGAACTACCGTCGGCGAGATCGCGTTAACCTGGATATTGTGCTTGCCCCATTCGAGTGCCAGTACCTTGGTCATGCTGATGATCGCAGCCTTGCTCGCACAATAAGCCACGTGACGCTCCAACGCGACCACGCCAGCTTGGGAAGCAAGATTGACGATCTTGCCGCCGCCGCGTTTCGCCATCTCGGACCCGAGGCGCTGGGCCAAAAAAAACGGGACCCGCAAGTTCACGTCCATGGTCTTGTCCCAACTACTCGGCCGCAGCTCGAACGCGGGCTCCAGCAGCGCAACTCCTGCGTTGTTCACTAAAATGTCAATCGCACCAAATTTTTCTAAACCAGCTGCGATCGCTGCTTCCCGTTGCCCAGCATCGGTGAGGTCAGCGGCGACCGCCTTTACCCGACCTTCGTTCGGCGCGACCTCTTTGCCGATCTGCTCGATGCTCGTGTTCAAGTCAACCATTACCAAGTTGGCCCCTTTTTCGTAGAATAGCGTGGCAATAGCCCGGCCAATGCCTGCCGCCGCGCCCGTGATGAGCGCCACTTTGCCCGAAAGGCTAAAATTTTTATCGTAACCTAGGAATTCCATATTGTGATGCGATTGAGAGCGCGTAAACCTTCATAGATGGTCTTCCGCGCGGATGTGATTTGTCGGTTTCTTTAGGATGGGAACAAGCGTGCGGCTTCGTCTCTCAGAAAACAGCAACGCCTAAATCTCGCCGGGCACAAACATTACATGGTTGTCACGGGATTCATCATTTCTGTGGAGTTAAAGGTGTTCACCTCATTGCTGACGCTCCTTTAGAAGCGCATCGACGTTTTCTGGGGTGATGGGAGTCCAAGGCACTTTGTATTCTTTCTGGGTGCCGCCATTCCACGGCATCTCCTTCTCGTATTGTTTCCAGATCTCGGATTGTGGTTGGTAAGAGTCTCCCTTGACCGCACGCAACGCCAGGTCTAACCCGCCCTGGGCCTGGGCCTTGGCATCTTGCAGAAAGCTGACCATCTCGCCCGCCTTGGCCGCGAGCATCGCGTCCGTGACGCCATCGATCCCGGCGATCGCAAACTTTTTGACGTCCAGTTTGGCGGCTTTGATTGCCTCGAGGGCGCCCAGCGCCATTTCGTCATTCTGCCCGATCACGCCCTGGATTTGGTTTGGATGGGCGGTGAGCCAGTCCTCCATCAAAGAAAGGGCTTCGGCGCGGGACCAGTTGGCCGTTTTGCTTTCCAGCACCTTCACCTCGGGATGCTTTTGCAGCACATCCTGATTGCCTTTCAAGCGGTCGATCTGAGCCGACTGGCCGATCGGACCTTGGATGATGACAACATTACCTTTGCCGCCAAGCTTGTTGATGACCGCTTCAGCTTCCAACTGACCACCGACCACGTCGTCCGATCCGATGTAAGCGGCCAACAAGTCGCTGTGCACGCGGGTGTTTGAACCGATTACCGGGATCTTGGCAGCTTGCGCTTTTTGCACGGCCGCAGCGCCCGCCTCAACATCAATCGGAACGAAGATGATCGCGTCAAACTGCTCTGTGATCATCGTGTCAAATTGGTCATTTTGGGTGTTGGGATCGTATTTTCCGTCAAAAACCGTGACCTTGACCTGACCGCTTTTGACCGCGGGATGATCTTTGAGGTAGTTGCTCCAAAGTTGCATGAATTCGGCTTTAAGTCCGTAGACCGCGGCGCCGACTTTCAGCGGTTTAGTGCTGGCTGCCTTTAGCGTCAGGGTGCATCCGCAGATGGCAGTCAAGGCAAGAGTTAGGATTGCTGCAACTTTAATCGGTTTCATAGGTGTCTGGCTTCATAGTTGTCTGGGTTGGATGGGGTGGATGGGCTGACCGCCTAGGCGCTCGGATGATCCTTGCCGGACTTTTTCGTCATTGTCACTCACGAGCATGGCGCGCCGAGTCCAGCAGGACGGCGATGATGATGATGACGCCTTTAACTACCTGCTGGTAAAATGAGGAGACCCCGAGCAAGTCCAAACCGTTGTTAATCACGCCGATGATGAGGGCCCCAATGAGGGTCCCCTGGATGGTCCCAACACCGCCGTTTAAGCTCGTCCCGCCGATCACCACGGCGGCAATGGCATCCAACTCGTATGAGCTTCCGGCTTGCGGTAGTCCTGAAGTCGTGCGGGCGGTCAAAATCAAGCCTCCGAGCGCCGCCAAGATGCCGCAAAGCACGTAGACCGAAACAATAATGGCTTTGGTTGCGATACCGGCGGTTTTTGCGCTCTTTTCGTTTCCACCCACCGCGTAAATATAGCGCCCGTAGGTAGTCTTATTTAGAATGCCTCCCAGGACGATGAAAGCGCCAAGAAAGAAAAAGATCGGAATGGGAATCCCAGCAAGGTCCCCCTGACCTATCCACAGAAAGTTTTGGCTCAGGTTAGGGATCGGCATCCCGTTGCTGTAAATGAAGGTAAGGCCGCGACCGATGCTGAGCATGCCGAGCGTCGCGACAAATGGCGGAACCGCTAACCGGGCCACCAGCAAACCGTTCACCATGCCAACCCCTGCACCCACGGCTAGTCCCGCGGCGACGGCCAACGCGGCGTTTTCGGCGTGAACGCCCCTAACCATGCTCGCGGCAACTATCCCCGCCAGAGCCAGCGTGGAACCCACCGACAGGTCAATGCCACGGGTTAACACAACCAGCGTCTGGCCGAGCGCCAAAATGCCATTAATCGAAGTCTGGCGGACGATGTTAAGGAGGTTCTTCGGCGTGAGGAAATACTCGTTGAGAAAGGTAAGGGTGACGCAGAGGATGACAAAGGCAAGAAAGATGCCATACCGTAGCAGGAAGGCGACGATTGCTATCGAGCGTGACTGGGTTCGTGTGGTCGAGATGGCTTTCACCGGTTGGGGCTGATCAAGGGGGATTAGGACACGGGTTAGGAGGCTAGTTGGATCAATTCTTCTTGGGTGATTCCGGGGTTCACCAATTCCTTGCTGACCCGGCCCCTGCGAAAAACGAGGATGCGGTCGCTCATTCCGATGACCTCGAGGGGTTCGGAGGAGACCATGATGATTCCGCCGCCTTGGCCGATAAAATCAGTCATAAAAGCGTAAATCTCGTGTTTGGCCCCTTCGTCAATCCCGCGCGTTGGTTGATCCAAGAGGAAAATTTTGGGTTTGGTTAGCACCCAGCGGGCGAGCACCACCTTTTGCTGATTGCCGCCGCTCAAGTTGCGGACCGGTAACGTCAAAGACGCGGTCCGCACCCGCAAACGATCCACCACGGCTTTGGCTTCGGCCGTTTCCTGGCGTTCGTTGATCAAGCCAAAATGGGACATCCGGGTCAGGGAGGAAAGCGAGATGTTCTCTCGAACCGACAGCTGAAGCACTAGTCCCGAGTCCTTACGGTCCTCGGTGACCATCGCCATCGCGTGGTGCATGGCTTGCCGCGGGTGGCTGGCGATGACCTCTCGTCCCTGGATGAGGACGTTGCCCTTGATGTGCTGCTCCAAGCCAAACAGCGCTTGCAGGAACTCGCTCCTGCCTGACCCTAGCAAACCATAGATACCCACGACCTCGCCGGGATGTAGCGTCAGGTTGATCTTTTCGAACTTGCCGGGGCAACTCAGCTCCCGGATTTCCAGCAGCGCCTGCTCCGGTTTCAGGGTCGGCACGGCTTCCACGTCGGATTCTCCCGCGTCGGCGGACAGGGTGCCACCAGCGCGAAACTCGCTTTTAAGCTCGCGTCCGATGATTTGGCGAATGAGGTAGCGACGGTCGATCGCCTCAATGCGACCGGAGTCGACGAAAACCCCATCACGGAAAACAGTGTAATCATCGGCGATTTCGAAAATTTCCGTCATTCTGTGGGAGACGTAAATGATCCCCTTCCCGAGGGAGACGAGGCGACGAATCGCGTCGAACAAAAGGTGCGCTTCGTGCTCCCCAATAGCGGACGTCGGTTCATCCATGATGATAATCCTTGCGTCCAGGGTAAGCGCTTTGGCGATTTCGATTAGTTGCGTCTCGGCAAGGCTCAGCTCGCGCATTTGACGCCGCGGCTTGATGGGAAAGCACAGCTCTTCAAGCAGCGAGGTCGCTTGGCGGTTGAGATTGCGGTAGTCAACAAAGCAACCCGCTTTCTTGGGTTCTCGCCCTAAGTATAGGTTTTCGGCGACCGTCATCCCCGGCACGGGACTTAGCTCCTGAGTAATGATGGAAATGCCGGCTTGCAAGGCATGTTTCGGTGTTTGGAAATTCACTTCTTGCCCGTTGACCTGGATGGAACCCGCATCCCTTTGCAGGATGCCCATCAAGATGTTCAAGAACGTGGATTTTCCAGCACCGTTTCCCCCGCACAAGGCGTGGACTGACCTGGGGCGCAAACTCAACCGACCATCACGAAGAGCCGGCACCCCCGAAAACGACTTCGCAATGCCCCGCGCACTCAGTAATAAACCGTTCGATGACTCGGCAGAATCGTCCGTCTTGGCACCGTGGGGGGAATCCATAATCATTTACGCGGTTTTGAATAAAACGACGGGGTGATTGCTGAAAGTCCGGCCGTGGATGGCAAAAACGGCTTGCGGGATCTGCGCCCGCCGGAACGAAGGCTGCCTGGGCTGGGCCTATACTGACCATCGCACGGCGTCAAAGCTCCCAGTGGATCATGTATTGTTAAGGGGGGGAGCCTTCATTGAATGGGAGAACTTATGTAATCTTGGTTTCGACCGCTAACCTAATTCACTGCACTTGTTTCTCCTATACTTTTTGCACACAATTGTGAGTGCTTTTTTGTATGTCATAGTAATGTTATTTTCCGTGCGCAATTTACGTTCTGCGTACGGCAAGAGGTCAGCGCAGATGTGGCCGGCCCACGTGCTTTAATCAGCCGGAGCAGGGGCTTTGCGGTATTGCGTGGAATTGACGGCGACGTAGGACTGTTCTCAGCGACTTTTCCGAATTCACAAAGAAATCCGCCTTGGTCCGATGCGGCTAAGATCCCGGATCGCGGATCTCTTGCGGGTCCCGGCATGGCCACCTTTCAGGATCAACTCTTCATGGCTTGGCGCGGAATTCTAAGTCCGGAGGGTGACAGCGATCGGCGCCTGTTTGACGCAACCAACGGCGGGACAGGCTGGAGCCCGCACACGCCGCTGAGTGACCGAGTTTCAAATTATGGCCCTGCCCTGGCTACGTTTCGAGACAATTGTACATGGCATGGCGGGGGTCGTCGGACGATCAGCGGCTGTTTTGCGCAACATTTCCCGAGCCGACGAAAAATCCACCTTGGTCAGAGCAACATCCGCTTGGTGATCGGGGTTCTCGCGGAAGGAACGGGCTTGACTTATCGATTCGACAGTTGTACAAATGTCGAAGTTAAGCCAACCTCTATTCTACTCTCTTTCATCATGAGCAAGTTACTCGGTAAAGTCGCTGTTGTCACCGGTGGTTCCAAGGGGATCGGTGCCGGAATCGCCAAGGCCCTGGCCGCTGAAGGCGCCTCCGTGGTTGTCAATTATTCTACAAGCAAGGAAGGTGCTGATCGCGTTGTGGACGAAATTACAAAACGCAACGGGCGTGCCGTTGCCATTCAGGGCGATGTCGCCAAAGCAGCTGATCTCGAGCGGATTTTTGCCGAGACCAAGCGTGCGTTTGGTCAACTCGACGTCCTGGTGAACAACGCGGGCGTTTACGAGTTTGCTCCGCTCGAAGCGATCACTGAGGAGCAATTTCATCGTCAGTTTAACACCAATGTACTTGGCCTGGTTCTCGCTACACGTGAAGCGGTAAAATATTTTGGCGAGCGCGGTGGCAGCGTGATCAACATCGGGTCGGTCGCCTCCCGGCAGACGCCTCCATCCACTTGCGTGTACACCGCCACCAAAGGCGCTGTAGACGCAGTGACCGGTGTTTTAGCAAAGGAACTTGGTTCAAAACATATCCGAGTCAATTCGATCAATCCGGGTTTCGTTGAGACCGAAGGTGTGCACGCATCCGGTTTGATCGGCAGCGATTTCATCCAAGGTATCATCGCGGAAACCCCGCTCGGCCGTGGCGGCCAGCCTGAAGATATTGCACCCGTTGCGGTATTTCTCGCCTCGGACGACGCGCACTGGGTGACCGGCGAACATGTTCTCGTTTCCGGCGGACTACGCTAAACCACAAGGTGGGACATATCATTCGACTTGCATAGGTGACCGCAAAAAGCCGATTATTTGAAGGCTTCTTAGCGAAGACGAGCAGCCGGAAAACGCTCCGGCTGTTCGATCGTTGGTTGCCGGAAAAATGCAGACGCCCAAATTGACTGGACTGTCAGAGGATCAAGTGCAGAACATCGCGAAAGCGCTGGCTGATCCGCGTAGGTACGAGATCATCAAGAGGATCAGCCACTCCGCACAACCTTTGGCCTGCGAATCCGTACGCGGGTGCCTCGAGATCACTGCGCCAACGCTTTCGCATCACATGAAAGAGTTGGAACTCGCCGGCCTGATTACCGTCAGGCGTTCCGGAAAATTTATTAACTACGAGTTTCGGCGTGACGTCCTGGAATCCTTCCTCGCCAGTCTGCGCCGCGAATTCATGTAGCTGCAAATCATCATGGCCTTTGGCAGGGTTTAAAAGGCGACACTGCCCCTGGCAGTTATGAGCGCAGCCAGGAGGCAGATCAAAGTAAAATATTCTCTATTCGGAAAAGCGCTCTCGGATCTTTTTGGGTCTTGGCGAAGATTGAGGACCGCATGAACAACAATCCTGTTTGATTCGACAACGTAGAAGATACCAAAAGGGGTATCTCGGGATGAGCAAACGGCGGTATCGGCCCCGATAAAGCCGCCCAATAAGAGGAAACTTTTTGAGATGCTCAAGCCTCAAGTCTACATCCTGCAGGAAATCGTGCTCTCTCCCTTGACGGCGCTCTTCAACCCAATTGTACGCCTCTTGAAGATCCCGTTCTGCTGAGAGAAGAAGGACATTATGAACAGCGCTACGGCGAATGGGGCCGGCGTTTCGCCCGGAGCGGCGTGGGCAGGCCACGCTTTACCATCACGAGCCGGAGCGTATCTGCGAGCAGGTGCGCTGGCTTGGCCGCGTGCTCCCAGGGCGCGGGATGCCGACCTTTCTCTTGGCGGATCAACTGGAAATTCTGGTCGAAGAACTGGCCGCTGCCATTCCAGAGAAAAGGTCCGCCTGCGAGAAGCTTCTACCCGCCGCGGCCGAACTGCGCGAATCGCGGCGCAGGCATCTGAATGATGTTCAGATCCAGGCGATTGCGCCGGGTTTGATCGCGCCGGGGGTTTATCAGACGGGCGGAGGAACGAGAAGACCGCGACTCTCGCGATCACGATTAGCTAAGCTAGGTTTGCGCGATCACTCAAAACAGAAGCTCAGGCTCTCGCCTGGGTTTCTTCGTGTACATCATCGGCCGGCACAAGACGACCACCCGCACAAGCACGTGTTCATCGTGGCCTTCGGGACGGCCGCCTCCTGCGCGTTCAGGAACGACTATCGACAACGAAACCGAACTGCCGATTGCGGAGCACACTTCCGACACGACTGGCTACACAGATCTGGTTTTCAGTTTCTTCGACCTATTGGGTTTGCAGTTCTCTCCCCGCCTGCGCGACTGGGGAGATCAAAAGCTCTACCGATCGATGCCGGGCGACTGGACGATGGCGATGGCGTGGATGCGGATGCCCGGGCAGACGTGGCCCGGCGCCGCGGCGTCGTTCCTCGGCATGTGGGTCGTGATGATGGTATTCTTTCAGTCTGGAAAGCGATCGAGTGCTTCCACGTTTTTTAGTTCGTTACAAGTAACAAACGCGGCTCGACACGGAGAATATATTAGCTTGAATCAGGGGTAAGGCGCTTTCGACGCGATCGAGTTATCGTTGTCATCTATGATATTCTGACCGCCGATCACGACCGTATCTCGTCCACCGGCCTGGTTGCTAGTCCCTCCAACGACGGTTGAGCCAAGGCCCCCCTGAAACGTAATATCGCTTCCGGCGACGTTGTTAGTCCCGCCGGTGATGCTGGTAAAGTCATCGAAAGCGTCGTTGCCGGTCCCGCCGCTGACACTGGCGTAATCGCCGCCAGCGACGTTGCCCTGGCCGCCGCTGACACTGGCAGCGACGCCGTAGTGGCCATCACCAGCGCTGTTGCTGTCACCGCCGCTGACACTGGCAAAAAATACGTTGGTTTTGTTATAGCGCCCGCCGCTGACGCTGCAAAAGAAGCTGCCCCCATCGTTAGAGAAACCACCGCTGACACTTGCCCCATAATTGTCTGCGCTATTACCCGCCCCGCCGACACTTGCCCCAGGACCCTTGATAGCGTTCGCGGTGCCGATGACGAGGCCGCCGTACGCCTCTTGGGTAAACCGATTGGCGGCCCCGACAACCAAATTATGGGATCCTCCACGCTCGCCTGCAAGGAGCGGACCGAGCGGGAGGTTGTCAAAAGGGCTGGTATCCGTGAATTTCCCTGGGTCTTCGTCATAGCCGATGATCAAATTGCCAAGTCCGAGGCGAGTGCCCCTGTCATCGGTTGCCCCGGACCCGCTGACGATATGGATATTGGCGCCGGTGAAATAAATATGCGGTCCTTTTACCCCGTCTATCGGGCTAGCGCCCGAAACGACGCTCACAAAAGGACCAAGCTGGAGCGCTTTATTGGATTGGACCGCGTTCAACTGCTTTTCTATCGCAGCATTGCTAGTTTGCAGGGTGCCGACTTGGCTCTCCAGGGCGGAGACGTTTGACTGCAGAGATTCGACTTTGGCCCGTAAAGCCGCGATTTGGGCAGGTAGGCCCTTTTCGTTATTGTCCTGGCGTTCACCGTGTCTGTCATGGTCGTCGTTCGCGCGAGCGGGCTTGGTGGCCAAGGCAAAACAAAGACCCGCCAACGCAACAAGGGTTGAGCAAGCGATACGCCGAAGGTTTTTCCCTTTTGCAATTCGCAAGCCGCGTTCCGTGTCGTCAGCGATCGCCTTACCGCGTGTGTCCGTCCTGTGCGCCACTCCGACAGTGACGCAATCGAGTTTCCTTTTTTGCATGATTGACTCCTGTAAACTGTGCATCGGCCGTCCTGTAACTCATCCACGCCGGAGTGTAGCCACTATAATCGCCGGATAAAGAATAAAACAAACCAAAGGTGCTTCGAATGCTCTCGAACGCGTCCATGATGACAGTTTCGCCAAAAGCTTTGCCACCTGCTCGACGCCGTTTTTGCGGTGAGACCCAGTGCATTAAAACAAAAACCCGCTCGCGGGAGCGAGCGGGCGTTTGCGGTTAGGAAGTTGCAATGTTTACTCTTTGCCAGAAAGTCCTCAATCCAGGCAGATACGTGGAACGGCCGCACGGTCGTGAGTTCTAGGCCATGAGCTCTGCACCAATCAAAAAACTGCCAGCAAGCCCGGGCGTAAGCAGCCCGAGTGTTCCGGTTGCGGATCGTGGAGGTGAAGAAGCCAATGTAGGTTTCATTGACGTCGGGGCCGGCAGCAGCAATCAGCTCTTGGCTCGCTCGGACAACGCGGCTAGTCGATCTGGGATTTTCATAGACCTCGCTAACAACCGCCCTCCAGTTCTGCTCGCACTTCGTCGCGTTCCCTCAGCATATTCAGCTGGATGACTTATATCAAGGGCATTAGCCAAGGGATCGCTCGGAACGCTCGTCTCTCACGCCCGCCGAATTGGGCGAAAACCACTGCCAGTCCTACGTGTCTCGGGGTCCGGCAGGTCTTTGCAGAACGAGCAACAGGGCTATTCCTCCGACAAAGCGACAGCGGTTTTACTTGAAACAACTTTCGTTTAATCCCGGGAGGTTCGCCAATCGCCTATCTTTTCGATGCAGGTGAGTAGAGTTCCACAAAGGTGGAAAGCATCGCGTTGATTTGATCAGGTACGAAAAGCTGAGAAAAGTGGCCTGATCCCAAGGTCTCGGCGGTGAGAAGGTGCGGAGTAAGACTACGGAACTGAATCAGATCGGTCGCTGGGATTGCTGCGCCTATGTACGAGCCTAGGTACGAGCCTATGTACGCAATGGGTACATGGCAGCCGGCCGCGGCTGGGGTTCCATCATAGTCCGTCACATGATTTGTGAACGCGGACGCGACAACATGTTGCGGAGCCTTCGGCAAAGAAGCGATGAGTTGTGTTTTCCGTGTTTCATCATCCGTCGGAAGACACAGTGATAAGACCGTCTGTTGGTAGGCCGCTTGATAGTCCGGTCCTCGCAGAGCTTCTACCAACGATTGCAGCGCATCGAGAATCGACTGGCGCGGAAGGATGAGGGAGTCAATCAACACAATCGACGCGGGAATCTCTGGATAACGTGCAGCAAGCTCCAACGCTACATTACCGCCCATGCTGTGGCCGACCACGACCGGCTTTGTCAGCGCAAGTTCGGTGCACAGCCATGCGAGGTCGTCCGCAAAGGCGGCCATCGTGTAGTCCTGATGGGGCGCATCGCTCTTGCCATGTCCACGAAGATCGACCGATACGACACGGTGCGAGCGGCGGAAGAACTCTGCCTGTGGCGCAAGAGAGGTATGATCGCTGCCCCACCCATGTACGAAGAGCATTGGTGGTGAACCTGGGTTAATGTCTTGATAAGCGAGAGTGACGCCCTCTTTCTTGATCAATTGCACCGGTTCGATGCCGCTGATTGGATTGAAATCGATGGAGCCCATATCCTCACCTCTTTGGGTGTTCGACGTATGAGGGTAAGGCCTTAAGGCTAGGTCTTACAAGCGCGTTATTGCTGCGACAGTTTTTGATTTTTCACTGGGCCACGCGTGTAGCGGGTAGCACAAGAAACTCGCTTGGTTAAATTCCAACAGGTACCAAAAGTCTCACAGGCCCGTGATTCTGGCATCATTGTGGGTTCATTAGATGCTGACCCCCTGGACAGCTCCTGATACGCCTATTCGACCGCGCCCAGGGCTTTATGCAAACGGCTAGGTCAACTCCAGCAGATGAAACTTAAAGCGCGCGAGCTCCTAATCAAACTGGGCGAAGCAAAGAGTCGTTACCGGACGGCCTGGCGCTTAATGGATATCCAGTTTCCAGAGCCCACGACAGAAGGAATCGCCAGTTTCAGCTTTGCCCTGAATCGTCAGAAGTTGCGCATCGCCCGCCGTAGGGAAGGTCGCTATCTGCTTCACACTAACTTGTGCGGGCGTGACCCAGCTCAGCTATGGGAGTTTTACATCCAGCTAGTCGAAATCGAAGCGGCCTTTAAGAACCTGAAGGACGACTTGGCGCTGCGCCCCATTTTTCACCAACTCGAACACCGGATCGAGGCGCACCTCTTTGTGGCCTTCATGGCCTACTGCCTGCACGTAACTTTGCGGGCGCGGTTGCGTCCACTGGCACCCGGACTGAGTCCGCGTGCTGTTTTGGACAAATTTGCCGCCATCCAAATGCTCGATGTGCACTTTCCGACGACCGACGGCCGGACCCTGATTTTAAGCCGCTACACCCATCCAGAGCCCGATCATAAAATCCTACTCCAACAACTCAAGCTCACGCTGCCGGCCCGACCACCACCCCGCATTAGCTCTCGCGGGAAGCTCTTTAATCAGAACTAAAAACATCGCTCCTGATAGCTATCGCGGCAGGGTAACAGCGGTAGACCAGCCTGTATGGGATGGAGCGTTCCAGGGCTTCTCCTTCCTCCTGCACGAGCTGGACGGCGGAGGCTGCCAGCCGGGCGTCGATCGGTGAAGGATTGAGGGGAATAAGGACTAAACTAGATCGGGCGAACGCGCGAGAGAGCAGGCGCGAGGCGGTGCCTTCCAGGTCGTTAACACAAATCGTGACTTTGTAAATTCCCCCGTCGTTGCCACCATCTCGCCCTCTTTTGGTCGGGAAACGATCGTGAAAGGGACGTGTAAGCCGGCTTTAACACGCCGCGCAGCCCAGTCGGCTATGACGGCGTTTGGAGCCGCGGTCGATAATATCGCCATCAAAGACTGAGTTTAGCGAGCTTAAGCGGCCATTTTCATGATTACTCCCCCGCCCCAACGTCTTCGGCAAATGCTTGGCTTATTTTTCCTCGCTAGACCATTTTCGGCTGTGTACCAGGTGAGCGCGAAGTCAGGAGTTCGTTGGACGCAGATTCATCGAGCGCATCCCAACCGACCGTTTTGAGGGCTTAGGCATCATAGAGCAGATCCCGTTTTAGCTATTCGCATTAATGAGTCTCTGCCGAGTGATCCTGCGCTGTCAGGCCACCCGTCGCGGCGAGAGCGGTCCAGAGAAGTCGCCTCTTCGGATCAGGAAGAACTCCGTTCCGTTCGAGGTCGTCAAATTTGAGACTGGGCCAAGCCGTCCACCGCAGGCGTCACAGATAACCCACCCTCCATTCATGGCTGCAATTTTACCTTCTCCCTCACATTTGACGCACACTTCAGCCGCCTCCGCGTTTACCACGATCCGACCATGCGAATGGTGGTACTCCCTATCGTACTCGAGAAGTCCCTCGCATTCTTCGCGAGTATCGGCCTGGCCGATCGTTCCCGACATCTCCTTGGTTTCTTCGTCTGCAAATTCAACGACGAATTTCCACTTTGTACGGAAAGCATCCTGGCTCATGCATGCATATTGTATTACGCTCCTTTATCAAACACAAGATATTGTGGCAAAAAGTCGCGAGTGCCTTCTGGATTGCGATTTGGCAGCGTAGCGAACCCTCTCGCTTTGCCCCTTCGAGTGAGCAAACCGAGACGGTTCGCTTACTCTTGCCGATGTGCGCGACGTCGCCGACTTGCGCATATCCGCCATGGGGATTCAGGGTATCAGAACCGATCGCGCAGGCTCGTAGGTCAGGTATGGGCCCAGCCAACGCTCAAGTTCTTCGAGTGGCATCCCCTTCCTTTGCTGATAATCCAGAACCTGGTCCTTATTGATTTTCCCGACGCCAAAATACTTTGCCTCTGGATGACCGAAATAGAGACCGCTCACCGACGCACCAGGCCACATCGCGAAGCTTTCCGTTAACTGTATGTTCACGTTTTCTTCAGCCGCGAGAAGATCGAACAGTATCCGTTTTTCGGTATGGTCCGGGCACGCAGGATAACCAGCCGCTGGTCGAATGCCGCGGTAAACTTCCCGGAGTAATTCTTCCTTTGAGAGGTGCTCCTGGTTCCCGTATCTCCACGCCAGACGCGCGCGTTCATGAAGGAATTCGGCAAACGCTTCGGCCAGCCGATCCGCCAGCGCCTTTGTCATGATGCTATTATAGTCGTCCAGATCGGCCTCAAACTGTTTCGCCAATTCATCTGCACCGTGCCCAGCCGTCACCGCGAATGCTCCCAGATAATCCCGGCGCCCAGAAGACTGGGGAGCGATATAGTCGGCGAGCGAATGATTATACTGATTAGCCGGTTTAGCCATCTGCTGGCGCAACATATGAAAAGTTGTTAGCACCTCGGAACGGGACTCGTCGGTATATAATTCAATGTCATCCCCAACGCTGTTAGCCGGCCAAAATCCGTAAACGCCTTTGGCGGTGAACAACTTTCCTTTGACAATATCCTGGAGCAGTTTTTGCGCATCCTCAAACAGTTGCCTGGCCTGTTCTCCGACCTCCGGGTCATCGAAAATCTTCGGGTATCGTCCTCGTAACTCCCAGGTATGAAAGAACGGCGACCAATCAATATACGGCACCAATTCGTCAAGCGATTGTGCCGAGATCACTCGTCGTCCGACAAATTCGGGGATATCGATTTGGGTCGTTATCCAATCGATAGGCGTCCTGCGCTGACGCGCGTCCCCGATCGAGATCAACTTTTTATCCTCATTTCTATTGGCGTACTCGTCGCGTAAGCGCTGTTGCTCATGGCCGTTTTTGCCGACGAATCCGGGCTTTTGATCCTCGCTGATCAACGCGCTGACCACCCCAACAGCACGCGAGGCATCGAGCACATGGACAGTAGGCCCGCTGTAATGAGGGGCGATCTTCACTGCCGTATGTGCCCGACTAGTGGTTGCCCCTCCGATTAGCAACGGAAGATCAAAATCGAGCCGCTCCATTTCCTGAGCCAAATGAACCATCTCATCGAGCGAAGGCGTAATCAGTCCACTCAGGCCGATAACATCAACGGAAGCAGCCTTGGCGGCTTCGAGGATCTTTTCGGCGGGAACCATCACCCCAAGATCGATAACCTCATAATTGTTACAGGCAAGAACGACCCCCACGATGTTCTTTCCAATGTCGTGGACGTCGCCTTTGACCGTCGCCATTAACACTTTGCCTTGAGCCCGCGGGTTAACCTGGGCTGCGCGTTCCGCTTCCATAAAAGGAGTTAGAAACGCGACCGACTTCTTCATCACCCGTGCGCTCTTGACTACTTGGGGCAGAAACATTTTACCGGCACCGAACAAATCACCGACGACACTCATTCCGGACATCAGCGGACCTTCGATCACCGCCAACGGTCTGCCATATTTGAGCCGGGCTTCTTCTGTATCCTCTTCAATAAAATCGACGATCCCCTTGACGAGTGCATGTGAAAGGCGTTCCTCGACTGGAGCGGCCCGCCACGCCTCGTCTTTGACCTGAACCTTGGCCGAAGATTTAACTTTTTCCGCGAAATCAACCAGCCGCTCGGTGGCATCAGGGCGTCGATTAAGGAGGACATCCTCCACCAGTTCGAGCAGATCCTTTGGGATCTCTTCGTACACGGCTAACTGACCAGCATTGACAATCCCCATATCCAGCCCCGCGTCTATGGCGTGGTAAAGAAAAGCAGCATGCATCGCCTCCCGGACCGCGTTATTTCCTCGGAATGAGAATGAGATATTGCTAACCCCTCCGCTGACCCGGGCGTAAGGCAAATTCTTCTTTATCCAACGCACAGCGGCGATGAAGTCGACCGCGTAGTTGTTGTGCTCCTCCATGCCGGTGGCAACCGTCAGGATATTTGGATCGAAGACGATATCTTCCGGAGGAAATCCGACCTCTTCCGTTAGAATTCGATAAGCTCTGGAACAAATCTCTATTCTTCGGGCGAGATTATCGGCCTGTCCCTGCTCGTCGAAGGCCATCACAACAGCGGCCGCACCGTAACGACGAACCAGCCGAGCATGCTTTTTGAATTTTTCCTCCCCCTCTTTCAGGCTGATCGAATTCACGATCCCTTTTCCCTGAATACATCGCAGACCGGCCTCCAGTACGTTTCCACGGGAGCTATCGATCATGATCGGCACCCGCGAGATGTCAGGTTCCGCAGCGATCAGGTTGAGGAACTTCACCATCGCTGCCTCGGAATCGATCATCCCCTCATCCATATTGATGTCGATTAGGTTGGCTCCTCCTTCGACTTGTTGACGAGCTACGGCCAACGCGCCGTCGAAATCTCCGGCCAAAATCAATTTCGAGAATTTCGGCGATCCGGTAATATTTGTCCGTTCGCCAATAATACTAAACCCCAGCCCGAGCTTATAAGGCTCAAGACCACTGAACTGAGTCGTCGGCGGGAACACGGGCACCTGGCGAGGAGGAAGGCCCTTTACAGCTTTGGCAAGCGCCGCAATGTGGGCCGGAGTGGTACCGCAACAACCACCGACTAAGTTCAACCATCCAAGTTCTGCCCATTCCAGAAGCTGCGGCGCCAGCGATTCCGGCGTCTCGGGAAAGCCGGTCACAGACAAAGGATCAGGTAAACCGGCGTTGGGATAACAGGAAACGTAGATCGGCGCGATGCGCGCGAGCTCTTCGATGTAGGGCCGCAATTCTTTTGGGCCAAGAGCACAATTGAGCCCGACGCTGAGGAGCGGGGCATGGGCAATTGAGATCCAAAAAGCCTCAGTGGTCTGTCCGGTTAGCGTGCGACCGCTGGCATCTGTGATCGTCCCCGAGGCCATCACTGGCAGGCGATAACCTAGCTTTTCGAAATGCTCCTCGATGGCAAACAGGGCTGCCTTAAGATTCAAGGTGTCAAATGTCGTCTCTACCAGCAGCAAATCGACTCCACCTTCCACGAGAGCCGCAACCTGTTCCTGATAACCATTCTTGACTTGTTCCCAGGTGACTTCCCGTTTGCCCGGATCATTCACATCCCGCGAAATCGACAAGGTCCGGCTCAACGGGCCGATTGCCCCGGCCACGTAGCGTTTCCGGGTCGGGTCATTCGCCATCACTTGTGAAACCGCTTCCCTGGCCAAGCGCACAGCAACACGGTTTATCTCAGGGACATACTGCTCCAGGCCGAAATCCTGCTGGGAAATCGACGTCGCGTTGAAAGTGTTCGTTTCGATGATATCGGCACCCGCTTCAAGATATTCGCGGTGAATCTGCCTGATGATGTCCGGCCGGGTGAGGCAGAGCACATCGTTATTGTTTTTCAGGTGCGTGGGATGGCTTGCGAACAAACTTCCCCGGTAATCGTCCTCCTGGAGTTTGAACTGCTGGACCATCGTCCCCATCGCTCCATCCAGGATTAGGATCCGTTGGTTAAGAGCATCAATAATATCAAAAGAATCTGCTTTTTGGAGCTGGCTGGCCATAGAGAATCGAGCCGAGAATCTAGCATCAGGGGTTCGGGACCGCAAACAATAGATTGACCCATCTTGATGGATCGATGGATCTATATCCCTCACTGAAGCTCGCGAAGATGTGTGCCAAGCCAGGAGCTGAACGGGACGCTTTACCTTGTCTACAGCTTTCGCCAGGCTCTTCCCGTCCGGCGCGAGGGCGACACGACAGAAAGCCCCGAGGACATCTGAGTTGGTCCGTCAACATTATTTACAATTTTATCCACAGTTTTATTCACAGCTTCGGAGGTGTGCGTATCAGTTGGCAGTTTGTGGGTATTGTGAACCGCGGCTCCGAGCAAAATGCGCTTGTTTCCTTGACCCTGTTTGTCACCCCAAAACCGCTTTTGACCAGCAACGCTAAAAGACCGACGAGGACGATTGCGGAGAGCTCGAAGGCAGCGGTTCGTCCAGCTCAAGCGCTCCGGTACGGAAGATCCTCTCATTCGCAAAGCTTGATTTCTTCCCCAATCCTCCTCGTCCTCGACTCCTTTGGCTGTAAGCAAACGCATCCGCCTGCTTTCTTCGTTCCAGTGTTTTTTCTCTGCTCCAAACCCTTTAACCGGTAACGGTCAAAGACCAGAACGAGACTATAAGTACGATTTCGGAACGAGAAGGGAGCAGAAGGAGCGGCGATCCTCGATAGCGGAAAAGGGGGGTATCCGCTAGCGATGAGTAAAGTATTAAAAGGTCCGCGTTGCCTTTCGAACTTTCGAACGGAGCAAACCGGGACGGTTCGCCTGCGTAAGCGTGGCTACGCCGAGACATCCAGGGCGACGGCGATGACAAAGACGAGGCTGACAAAAGCATTGCTCTGAAAAAATGCCTTGTTGATGCCCGCAATATCCAACTGCGCCGCGGCGCGATGCTCGTAAATCAAGGCGCCCAATACCAGAACAAGCGCCGCATGGTAAATCACGCCCAGCCCGCTCACCAACCCGAAGAGGATCAAGCAAACGAAGAGGATTCCGTGCATCATCTGTGCCAGACGCAGGCTTCCTGGAATCCCGAATTTAACCACCATCGAACCTAAACCTTTGCGTTTGTCGAAGTCATAGTCCTGGATCGCATAGATCAGGTCAAATCCGACCAGCCAGAACATGACCCCCAGAGCCAGCACAATAGGAGGAAATGCGAATTGCCCTTTAACGGCCAGCCATGCTCCGACCGGTGAAACCGCCAGAGCCAGGCCAAGGAAAAACTGGGTGAACGAGGTAAAGCGTTTCGTCAGGGAGTAAAAAAATAGAATCGCCAGCGCCACCGGCGAGAGTGCGAAACAGAGCGGGTTGATAAGCCAGCTGACAATGACAAATGCCAGCGAAGGCACAATCACGAGGGACCATCCTACTTGCTTGGAAACCAACTCGTGCCGCCCGGCGGTGCGTGGGTTTTCCTTGTCAATTTCCCAGTCCGCGACTCGGTTGAAGGCCATGGCCGCAGTCCTGGCAAAAACCATCGCCAGAAGAATGAGCAAAATGACTCTGCAGCTCGGTAGCCCGTGCGCCGCGACAATCATTGATCCGGCGGCAAATGGCAGCGCAAAGACGGTATGAGAAAATCGAATGAACTTCAGGATGCGCTGTAGGTATTCGAACACGGTCGCCAGAAGGAATAGTCGCCAATCGCCTCAAATGCAAAAGGTTCAGCCCGGCGTTTTAACGCGGTGAGATCCACTAGACCCTCAGAACTGGACTTCCCAATCCAGCTGGTAGCTGACCATTTTCTCGTCTGCAAATTCGAAGAAACCGCGAAAAAAGTGGCCGTCAAGCGCCTTGCCAAGCCAGAGTTCATCGTCTTCCCACATCTCGTTGAAGGGAAGCCGGCGGATATCAAACCAAAGCGGCACAGCCTCTTCGGTTTCGATGGGCGTGCCGGCAAAGCGAGACGCCACAAACACGGTACAGAAGAGACTGTATCCGTCCAAAAATTGGAAATGTAGCTCGCCCCGTTTGACGGGATCGAGGAGCGTAATTCCTAGTTCTTCGTTTGCCTCCCGAAGGATGCCCGCGAGCGGCAACTCACCACGCTCGAGTCTCCCGCCAACTCCATTGATCTTCCCCGCTCCCAGTCCGCGTTTCTTTCGGATCATTAAGATTTGTCCATCGTCCCGGACAAAACACAAGGTTGCCAATTCCCTCGGTTGCCAGGACGACCAATCCCTCATTCTCGCACCACACGGGGTTTAGAGAATGTCTTCGGCATGCGCACGCTGCGTCCCTTCCTTTGGTGGCACGGCAGGACGAAATCCTCGGTAGCTCAGCCGTGCTCCGTGACTATAAGTGAGGTAACCCCAAGCCCATTGGAAGAAGATGAGAATCCGATTTCGGAGCTCCACAATGAAAAGCAAGTGGATGAACAGCCAGCTTAGCCAAGCCAGGAATCCACTCAGCTTGATCACCTTAAGATCAGCGATCGCTTTATTTCGACCTATCGTAGCCATGCTCCCTTTGTCCCAATACTTGAACTTTTTCGTCGGGCTCCCAAGGACTCGGGCAATGATATTCCGAGCCGCTTGTTCTCCTGACTGCATCGCGAAGGGGGCAATTCCAGGAAGCGGTTTTCCGCCTTGATGCGAAAAATTGGCGACGTCGCCAATGGCAAAAATCTCGGGATGACCTGGGACACTCAGGTCTTCACTTACGATCATCCGACCTTGTCGATCGGTTTCTCCAAGTTGCCTGGCCAGAGGCGATGCGGCGTTTCCGGCAGCCCATACCACCGTACGAGCACGGATAAACTCGTTCTCGAGTTGAACTCCCTCAAAAGTCACGGCGACCACTTTGGTTCCGGTTTTCACCTCGATATCCAACTTCTCAAGCTGACGAAGGGCCGACGCGCAAAGCGTCTCGTCGAACATCGGCAAAACCCTTGGCGCAGCGTCAAGCAACACGATTCGGGCTCGTTGGGTCTGAATATTCCGAAAATCGTGAACAATCGTTCGCTTCGCGAGCTCCGAGATTGAACCAGCCATTTCGACTCCGGTCGGGCCCGCTCCGATAATGACAAAAGTCATCGCCGCTTTTTGTACCTCAGGATCCGTCGTACTTTCGGCGACCTCGAAAGAGTTCAAGATCCGACGTCGCAACTCCAGGGCATCCGAGAGATTCTTCAGGCCTGGCGCATATTCTTCCCAATGATCATTACCAAAATAAGAGTGGCGCGCACCCGCAGCCAGGATCAGGTAGTCAAAGGGATATTGCGCGTTATGTGTGTGGACCACTTTCGCCGCCGGATCGATTGTTTCAACCGTGCCCATTACCACCCGTATATTCTTCGCTTCCTTCAAGATGCCCCTGATCGGTTGCGCGATGTCCGCCGGGGAAAGCATCGCGGTCGCCACCTGGTAGAGCAGAGGCTGAAATAAATGGTGATTGGTCCTATCAATCAAGGTCACTTCCACCGGCTGGTTGGTCAGAATTCTGGCGGCGTACAATCCCCCAAACCCGCCACCGATGATTACCACTTTCGGATTGCTGCTCGTAGTCTGCGTGGAGATTTCCATGAAAATTCTTCTCCTGGTCTTGAGTTACTCTCGATCGGTTTCTACGAATCTTGCCGCAATAGGAAAACAAAAAGCGACAATTATCGTCGCCGCTTACCAGTCAAAGTATCGGCCACGGCGGCCTTCGCGGCGGTCACCATCGGCTTTCCAGAGCATCGATTCGCCGGTCGGAGCGCGCGAAATATTTCCCAAAATACCCTTGCGGCTCTAAATACGAAAACCTTATGTTCATGACGCCGCTGATTTTTCTGCCATGGCAATCACCACTCGCGACATTGAAACGCCTGATACACTAGCTCGCGCTGCCAGATCGCTCGAGGCAATCAGCGACTCCGAATTGCTGGGCGAAAAATTGACGCTCAACATGGGGCCATCTCATCCGGCTACCCACGGCGTTCTTCGCATTGTGCTTGAACTGGATGGCGAAATCATCACCGCCGCCGACCCAGATGTCGGTTACCTGCACCGCGGAGATGAAAAGATCGCCGAAAATATGCAATACAACCAGTTCGTTCCTTACACGGATCGACTGGATTATCTTGCCCCCCTGGCCAACAACGTTGCCTACACTCTTGCGGTTGAGAAATTGATGGGATGGGAATTGCCTCCGCGTGGGAAAGCAATTCGAATCATCTGTTGCGAAATAGCGCGTATCTCAGCTCACCTTCTCGGCCTCGGGGCCTTCGCCATGGATGTCGGAGCAACCACCGTTTTTCTTTACACGTTTACCGAACGGGAAAAACTCTACAATCTCATCGAACTGCTGACCGGAGCTCGGTTCACAACTTCCTACACCAGGGTGGGCGGTATGACGCGTGATCTGCCGGAGGGATTCATCGCCCAATTGAATACTTTTTTGGATGAATTCATCCCCCAGGTGGACGAGCTCGATAAGCTTCTAACGCGCAACCGGATCTGGGTCGATCGCACCAGAGATCTCGGCCTGATCTCCAAGGAAGACGCTATTTCTTATGGACTGACCGGCCCAAATATTCGCGGAAGCGGGATCGACTACGATGTTCGCAAAGCTAACCCGTACCTGGACTATCAGAACTATGATTTCGATATTCCGATCGGCACTGTCGGTGACGCTTACGACCGTTACCTCGTCCGACTCGAAGAAATGCGTCAGAGCGTCGTTATCCTGCGTCAGGTGATCGAGAAATTGCCTGCCGGTCCGATCACGGTGCACGATCCAAAAAATCTTCCCCCGGAAAAACCGCAGGTCCTGATGAAAATGGAGGAACTGATTCACCATTTCATCATTCACACCGAAGGAGTGAACGCGCCGCCCGGTGAGGTCTACTTCAGTGCGGAAAACCCGAAGGGAGAGCTTGGGTTTTACATCAACAGCCGAGGGGGTGGTGTGCCTCATCGGTTAAAGATTCGGGCTCCTTCGTTCGTGAATCTGAGCATCTTGCCGAAGATTCTTCCCGGCCATATGATGAGTGATGTGGTCGCTATTCTCGGCAGCTTGGATTTTGTAATGGGTGAGTCTGACCGATAGAGATGCAATGGCGCGAGCTTCTTCTGATTGTGGTCGCAATCCTCATCATGACCGGCTGCCAAAGAGAGTTCGGCAATCGCAACCTGGCGCAAGTCAAAACCAACATGACCCAGAAGGAGGTCGAGTCGATTCTGGGCAATCCGGATAGAACGGAGAAAGTGGACCTGGAACTGGAAACACAAAAGAAGACAATGGCCATTACCCGTTATTTTTATAACCACGACGGGGAAACGGTTGTCCTGCACTTCCAGAACGGGCGTCTGATCAGTGAGCCTGAAAAACTGAAAGAGAATTGAGGATGGAACCACCGGCCGAACTTCAAGCCAGGATTGACGAAGTGATCACTCAATACCCGGTCTCCAAGCGGAGCGCCGCCTTGCCGTTACTTCATCTGATTCAGGAACACTACGGCTATATCGAAGAGGAGGCGATTACCTGGATCGCGGCAAAACTCGAGCTCAAGCCGATTAACGTTCTGGAACTGGTGACTTTCTACCCGATGTTGCGCCGGGAACCGGCAGGGAAACATCACATCCGAGTCTGCCGCACCCTATCGTGCGCCATGGCAGGCGGCTACGAACTGCTGGACACCTTCTGTAAACACGCCGGGATCAACCGCCATGAAAACGGCCATGACGCCCATATCCTCAAGAGCGAGGACGGAAAATACAGTATCGAATTCGTCGAATGCCTGGCCAGCTGCGGCTTCGGGCCGGTGTGCATGATCAACGATGACTTTTACGAAGCGGTGGCCCAAGATGAAGTTCCGCAATTGCTCGACAAATATAAGTAATCATGGCCTCGACCACTCGCACACCGCATCCGCGCGAAAAGCGCATTATTTTCAAGAATATCGATCGGCCGGATTGGACCAACGATATTGGCTGCTATCTGCACGACGGCGGCTACGAAGAGTTGAAAAAAGCGTTCGCGATGAAGCCTGAGGAGATCGTGAACGAAGTCAAAGCCTCCGGTTTGCGGGGGCGAGGCGGCGCAGGTTTTCCTTGCGGTGTCAAATGGGGATTTATCAAGCCGGGCGGTCCGAAGCCGATCTACCTGATCTGCAACGCGGACGAATCGGAGCCTGGGACATTCAAAGACCGGTACATCATTCATCAGGATCCCCATCAGCTCCTCGAGGGGATGATCATTTCCTGTTACGCGGTCAATGCGCGGCTAGCCTACATCTATATCCGGGGCGAGTTTCCCGAAGGGGCAAAAATCCTTGAGCGAGCTCTCGCCGAGGCGAGAGAACACGGATTCCTCGGGAAAAACATTCTCGGATCTGGATTCGACCTCGAGATCTACGTATTTCGCGGTGCAGGAGCCTACATTTGCGGCGAAGAAACCGGCCTGATTGAATCGATGGAAGGCAAGCGCCCTTATCCGCGCATCAAGCCGCCCTTACTTTCCCGCGGTGCTCGGCATTTACTTGTGCCCGACGATTGTCAACAACGTGGAAACACTCTGCAATGTGAAGTACATCGTGCGAATCGGCGGCGCCGAATACGCGAAGATTGGAAAGCCGAATAACACCGGTACCCGCGCTGCTCTGCGTGAGCGGAGATGTCCAGAAGCCCGGCTATTACGAATTCGAGGTTGGCGGAATCACGATGGGCGAATTGATCAACGATATTTGTGGCGGCCTCAAGCCTGGGCGAACGCTCAAGGCGGTCATTCCCGGAGGGAGCTCCGCGAAGGTGCTGAAGCGCTAAGGACCGCTACAAGATCAAAACCAAACAGCCGGACGGCACGATGACGGAAAGCGAAATGGGGCTCGAGGATATCCCGATCGATTTCGATACCTTGGCCGCAGTCGGCTCAATGGCGGGATCAGGCGGCGTCATCGTGATGGATGACACCCGGGACATGGTTTGGGCGCTTAACAACATCAACGAGTTCTATGCGCACGAGAGCTGCGGCCAATGCACGCCCTGCCGCGAAGGTTCGCTCTGGATGAAAAAGATCACTGAACGAATGCTCCATGGAGGAGGCGTTGAACAAGATACTGACACGCTCAAGAGCGTTGCCGACAACATCGCCGGGCGGACCATCTGTGCATTTGGAGAAGCCTGCGCATGGCCTACCCAAAGCTTCATCGCCAAGTTTCGAGACGAGTTTTTCGCGACTGCAGGTACGAAAGGGAAATGGGAACGGATCCACTAACCACTGACGATTCACGATGAGCGCACCAACCGAACTCTTCAACGTTCAGATCGACGGCGTCTGGTATCAGTTCCCAAAGGGCACGCGCGTCATTGAAGCGTGCGCTCAAGCCGGAAAATTTATCCCCCACTACTGCTACCATCCCAAAGCTCAGCTCACCGGGCAATTGTCGTATGTGCCTCATCGAAATGGGCATGCCCAAGGTCGGACCGGATCGGAAACCAGTGATGGGTCCCGACGGCAAACCGGTCATAAACTGGATCCCGCGTCCCCAGATTTCTTGTGCTCAAGATATCGCCGAGGGTATGGGGGTCCGGACCGATTCACCGATGATCCAGGAATGCCGGAATGGAGTGATGGAGTTTCTTTTGATTAATCATCCGCTCGATTGCCCGATTTGCGACCAGGCGGGCGAATGTCAGCTCCAGGAATACAGCGTCGAGTTTGGAACTGGCGGCTCTCGTTTTCTCGAAGAAAAAGTAAAAAAACCGAAACGTGTGGAACTCGGTCCACGAGTCACCCTCGATGATGAGCGCTGCATTCTCTGCTCTCGCTGCATCCGTTTCATGAAAGAGGTCGCCCATGACGACGTGTTAGGATTTGTCAGCCGAGGAAGCCAAACCTACCTAACCGCACATCCTGGCCGGTTGCTCGACAGCAATTATTCGCTGAACACCGTAGATATTTGTCCGGTCGGGGCTCTGACGAGCAGCGATTTTCGATTCAAAATGCGAGTCTGGTTTCTCAAAGAAACCAAAAGCATCTGTACGAGCTGCGGGACCGGTTGCAATACGATCATCGGCGCGCGGCAGAATGAAATTTACCGGCAAACGCCCAGGGAAAATGACGCGGTTAATTCGGACTGGATGTGTGACTACGGCCGCTTGAAATTTCACTATGTCAATTCCGCCGAACGGCTCAAAACCCCGCAGGTGCGGGAGAGCCATGGCTCTGGCAAACGCCTCCTGGCGAAGCGCTCTGGCGAAAGCCGGAGAAGAGCTGAAGCAATTTCAGAAGGACGAAATCGCCGTCGATTGCTTCCGCGAAGATGACAAACGAGGAACTTTGGCTGACGAAAAAATTGATCGATTCGATTGGCACTATCTCATCACGACATTGTTCCCGCACTCGGGGAAGCGGATCAGATCTTCGATGAGTGCGGATCGCAATCCAAACACTCTGGGGCCCAGCTCTTGGGAGTAACCGGCGAACACCCTGGTGCAGAGCTGAAGGAGATCGCTGAAAAGATTGGATCTGGTGAGATCAAAGCAGTGATCGCTCTCGGTGAAGATTTAACCCAATCTGGGACTGACCGCGGAGCGAGCTTAAGAAGCTGTCGACCTTGATCGTCGACCGGTATTCTGCCGAACGAAACAACACGTAGTGCGACCGTGTCTTGCTTCCTTCCTCCGCTTTCTCTGAAAAACGCGGTTCGATGATTAATATCAAAGGTCGGCTGCAGCGTTTGAATCGAGCACTTGCAACCGCCCGGAATAGCGCCGGGACGACTGGGAAATCATTCGTGACCTGATCCAACAGTTGACCGGATCGAATGGGATCTATCTGATCGAGGACGTTTTCAAACAAATTGCAGAGTCGATTCCCGACATGAATGCGCTATCCTTCAGCAGGATCGGCGATCAGGGGCGTGCAGCTTGTCGAAGAGACTGAGGAGGCCGGTCGGCGCCGACAGTATGACCGCGGTTCTGATTACTCGTCCTGATCTCGCTGGCCAAGACCATCGGGCTGATCTTCCTGATCATTCTCCCGATGGTTTCGTATACCGTCTACGCCGAGCGACGTGTTAGCGCAATGATTCAGGATCGGGTAGGTCCGAACCGAGTCGGAATCTATGGCCTCGTCCAGCCGATCGCAGACGCCGTAAAGCTATTGCTCAAGGAGGACTTCACGCCGGCTCACGTGAACAAGTTTTATTACTGGCTGGCGCCGGCTTGCGCCATGGCACCATCGATGATGGCTCTCGCTGTGATTCCATTTCGGAAGTCAGCTTTGGGGCGAGCCGATGGTAGTCGCGAATGTAAACGTCGGCGTTCTCTGGGTCTTTGCTGTTTCTTCGCTGGGCGTCTACGGCATCGTCTTAGCCGGATGGTCCTCGAACTCGAAGTATCCGTTTCTCGGCGGAATCCGCTCCACCTCGCAGATGATTTCTTACGAGCTTTCGCTCGCCTCTATCGGTAATCCCGATCTTCATGATCTGCCGAACCCTGAACCTGTCGGAGCATCGTCCAATACCAAATCGACCACGGCTGGCTGATCTCTCCCATCTGGATCAAAGGTCTCAGCCTGTTTCCCTCTAAGTATCAATTTTCAGGAGATTGTCCAATCGATCGACATCCTGAAAATCATCCTTTGGATTCCGCTGTTCATTTCTTTTGTCGTTTTCACGATCTCGATGTTCGCCGAGACAAATCGTCTGCCGTTTGACCTGCCAGAGGCAGAGACTGAGCTGGTGGGCGGATATCATACTGAGTATTCGTCGATGAAGTTCGCGCTCTTCTTTCTCGGTGAATACGCAGCCATGATCACCGGCTCAGCGGTCATCGTCACTCTCTTCTTTGGGGCATGGCATGTTCCATTCCTGCCTACGACGCTTGAAAATCCCTATTCGATCTGGGGAGTGATCCTGGGACTCATCCACATCACGGCTTTCTTCGTCAAAGTAGCTCTTCTTCTCTTCTTTTTTATCTGGGTCCGCTGGACATTGCCGCGCTTTCGGTACGATCAACTGATGAGACTTGGCTGGTATTTCTTCATCGAAATCGCTCTGGTAAACGTGTTTCATTGTCGCAGTCATTTTGCCTTTCATGCGAAAATAAGGAGTTAGAGCTATGGCTTACACCGTAGCGCGTCCAAAACTGACCTTTGCGGAAAAGGCATATCTGCCGGCGATCTTAACCGGTCTGGGGATTACTATCGGTCACTTTCTCAAGATCCTCTCCGGCAAAAAGAAGGTCACCATGCAATACCCGGAGGAAAAATGGGACAAGAATTTGCCCGCTCACTACCGTGGTGCGCCGACCCTGGTCACCGACGAACATGGGCGCGAGCGCTGCGTGGCCTGCCAGCTCTGCGAGTTCATTTGTCCGCCGCGAGCGATCACCATTCACCCCGGAGAAATCCCGGAAGAAGACCGGTGGCGGAAGGTCGAGAAATTTCCAAAGGAATTCGAGATCGATATGATCCGCTGCATTTATTGCGGACTCTGTGAGGAGGTATGCCCGGAACAAGCGATCTTCTTGCTCAAAGATTACGCGATCACCGGCCTGACCAGGCAGGAAATGGTGCACGACAAGCAGAAGCTTTATGAGCTTGGCGGCGTCATGACAGGGTTGGTTAACAAGTGGAACGACAAGAAATAGTCGTATGTCACCGTTGCTCTTTTGGCCTTTCGTTGCGATCATGTTGTTTTTCGGCGGGATGGTGGTGCTCAACCGTAATCCCGTGGCCTGCGCGCTGAGCCTGGTTGTTTGCTTCCTCGCCTTGGCCGCTCTCTTTGTGTCGCTGGATGCCTATTTTATTGGCGTGATCCAGATCCTTGTCTACGCAGGAGCGGTGATGGTGCTTTTTCTTTTCATCATCATGCTGCTCGATCTCAAGGCCGAGATCCGTCGCCGGGTGAATCTTTCGGCATTGTGCGGCGGTTTCGTCGTGATCATCCTCTTCGTCAAGGTACTCTCAGACGTTAGCTATAGCTTTGAGGGAGGAAACGCCAAGTTCCTGGCGATCGACCAAGGGCCCCAAGGAGATGTCTGGCATGTTGGGATGGTCCTTTTCCAGCAGTATAACATCCCGCTTCAGGTGGTCGGCACCCTGATCCTGGTCGCCTCTATCGGAGTCGTGATACTTAGCAAACGGGAGCTCAAATAACTATGGTGACGCTCAACGATTACCTGCTCGCCAGCGGGCTGTTATTTGCCATCGGCTTCGCCGGAGTCCTGCTCCGCCGGAACGTCATCATTATTTTCATGGCGCTGGAGTTGATGCTCAATGCAGCGAATCTCTCTTTGATCGGGTTCGCAAGATATAACGTCCACGACGGTCTGCCGGACTATAACGGACAAGTGCTGGCCTTTTTTATCATCACAGTCGCCGCCGCAGAAGTGACCGTCGGCCTGGCTATCATCGTCGCCCTGTTCCGAGCCAGACAAACCACGCATGTCGAGGACATTAACAGTTTGAAATTCTAGCGCATGAACCCGAGTCCTTGGATCATTCTCTTTGCGCCGTTTATCTCCGCTTTCCTCATCGCTCTGGTCACTGAGCGGTCCAAGAAGCTCAGCTCCTATATCTCGGTCGCCGCCGTCGCCATCTCCTTTGTTTTCAGCGTGGCAGTCTTTTTTGGTCAGGACGGCTCCGCCAGCTTCAATTGGATCGATTTGGGAGTGTTTCAGGTCAAAATCGGCTATCTGATCAATGATCTAACTAAACTGATGCTCCTGGTAGTCAGTGGGGTTGGACTCCTGATCCACATTTATTCACTCGGCTACATGGCAGACGACAAAGGCCGTTCGCGTTACTTCTGCGGACTTTCCCTGTTCATGTTTTCCATGCTCGGCATCGTGTTGGCAAACAACTTCATCATGATGTTCATCTCCTGGGAGTTGGTGGGAGTCAGTTCGTACCTCTTGATCGGTCACTGGTTCTATCTTCCTGCTCCTCCCGATGCCGCCAATAAGGCATTCCTGGCTAACCGGATTGGCGATTTCGGATTTATGCTTGGCATCCTTCTGGTCTGGTCCGCCTCTGGAACGGTCTCTTTCGATGAGCTGAGCCAGCACTGGTCAACTCTCGGTTTGAGCCCCGGATTCATGACTGCGGCGGCTCTTCTCGTCTTCTGCGGAGCGGTCGGGAAGTCTGCCCAATTTCCCCTCCACGTCTGGCTGCCGGACGCCATGGAGGGCCCGACTCCCGTCTCTGCCTTGATCCACGCCGCGACCATGGTCGCGGCCGGCGTCTTCATGCTCACACGCTCATTCTTCTTGTTCCAGCCTTCCCCGACCGCACTTACCGTTGTTCTTTGGATCGGTTTATTTACCTCCTTACTCGCGGCGCTCATGGCGACACAACAGGACGACATCAAGCGCGTTCTTGCTTATTCGACCCTTTCCCAACTGGGATTGATGATCGCCGCGATCGGCCTAGGGGTTCCGCAGGCGGCCATGTTCCACCTCTTCACCCACGCTTTTTTCAAAGCGCTCTTATTCCTTGGTGCAGGCTCAGTTATCTACAGTCTGCACCATGAGCAGAATATCTGGCAGATGGGCGGTTTGCGGAACAAAATGCCGGTGACCTTCTGGACTTTTCTCGTCGGCGCCCTGGCCTTGATTGCCTGTCCTCCATTCGCGGGGTTTTGGAGCAAGGATGCAATCCTGGCCTCAGCCGACCAGAACATCCCCGCATTTCTGGCGATCGCAGCGGTCACCTTCCTGACCGCGTTTTACATGGCTCGGCTCTTCGTGGTCGCTTTTCTCGGCGAGGCCCGCTCAGACCACGCCAGGCACGCCCATGAATCACCCCGGGTGATGACCGTTCCCCTGATCCTCCTCGCGATCCCGGCCTGCATCGCCGGTTTCCCATTTATCGCATCCATTTTCCTCAAGGTGCCTGAACATGAAGGCTCGCCCGTCGGTGCCATGGCCGTTTCACTGGTTGCTTTCGCCGCGGGTGCAGCCTCCGGTTTCTACCTCTACAAAAACAAGAATAAGGACGGTATCGATATCCCTCTTTTCGAACACAAATTTTACTTCGATGAATTCTACGGCAGCCTGATCAAATGGACTCAGGATCTGCTCGCCAATATTTCGGGCTTCATCGATCGCTGGGTGATTGACGGCAGCCTGGTCCGAGGTCTCGGGGGAGTCACCTGGGGCGTCGGGTTCGCCTTGCGTTTTCTCCAAATAGGCAATTTACAGGCTTACGCGTTTCTCTTTGGAGCGGGGGTAGTCTTGCTGCTTTACTTCATTCTGTTCTGCACAAAATGAGTCTACTGGTTCACTTGATTTATCTCGCACCCGTCGTCGCGGCGCTCGGGATTCTCCTCGGGCTTCAGGCCCGGAAGACTGCGGTGATCGCTTCTTCGATCGCGCTTGCCTCGGCTTTAATTGTCTTTCTCGGTTACGACCGCGGGCACGCCGGATACCAGTTCCTCAGTTCCCTTCCCCTGGTCGCCAATTGGGATCTAAAGTTTTTCATCGGCGTTGACGGCCTCAGCGCGACCCTCTTGCTCTTGACCTCCATTGTGGGGTTGGCTGCCGTCTGGCTCGCACCGAAAGTGGATTATGGAGAAAATCGGTATTACGCCTGCATCCTTTTAATCGCCGCTGGAGCTGCCGGTGCTTTCGCCTCCCTCGATCTCTTTTTCTTTTATGCCTTCCACGAACTAGCTCTCATTCCCACGTTCCTTATGATCGGGATTTGGGGCTTGGGAAATCGGCAAAACGCCGCCTGGAAAATCACTATTTACCTCTCCGTCGGCAGCATCATCCTTCTGGTCGGATTAATCGGCCTCTATCTGTTGCCGCCGGCTCAGGAACGAACATTCGATATCGTAAAACTCCAGCAACTCGCTTCGACCGGTGTCTTCTCCGGCTCGGGCTCCAAATCAGTTTATATCCTGCTATTGATCGGTTTCGGGATTCTGGTCTCACTCTTTCCTTTTCATACCTGGGCCCCCCAAGCCTACGCCGCCGCACCGGTGCCGGTTGCAATGTTGCATGCCGGTGTTTTGAAGAAATTTGGACTTTACGGTCTTCTGAGAGTGGCTTTGCCATTGATGCCGGAAGCGGCGCGGCATTGGGCTCCCTTGCTTCTGATCCTGCTGGCCGGAAATATTCTTTATGTGGGCCTGGCGACAATCTCGCAAAAGCAGCTCGATCTCACCCTCGGTTATTCGAGTGTCATGCACATGGGGTATGTTTTCCTTGGTATTGCCAGCTTTAACGTGATCGGCCTCAACGGCGCTGCCTTGCTGATGCTCGCTCATGGGCTTTCAATCGCGGCGCTTTTTGCAATGTCCGGCGAACTGCGCAAACAAACCGGGACCCTCAATTATCTTGATCTGGGTGGATTGGGAACCAGCATGCCGACCCTTTGCTTCGTCTTCGGATTAGCAACCTTCGCTTCCATCGGACTTCCCGGCTTTGCCAATTTCGCTTCTGAGCTTTTGGTGTTTTTTGGAGCATTCAAAAACTCCACACCAGGGGTTGGATTTAACGGATTTCAAATCGTTGGCACAATCGCCCTCTGGGGCGTCGTGATCTCCGCTGTCTACATGTTGCGCGCCTACCGAGCGATCTTTATGGGAGAACGCCAAGCCCGCTGGCAAACGGTGAAAGACATGCCGATGAACCTCGGATGGGCGGTCATCCTGCTGGTCGGGGCACTGCTCGTCGTTGGTCTGCTACCCAGAACCGTTTTGGATGCCGTTGAACCAGGAATTCGGCTTTTCGCTAAATGACAATCCCTCCAGTTTTATTAGAATTGTTCGTGCTCGGGCTCGGGATCCTGATTCTCCTGCTGGAATCTTTCGCCGAAAAGCGAGACCGAAAAATCTTTGCGATCATTGGAATCGTCGGCTTGGCCATCGTCTTTTTGATTCTGCAAGTAAGCGGTCCTTCCCCTAGTGGCATGGTCTCTTATGTGGTCGATCCGGTGGCCATTTTCTTCAAAAAAATCGTCGTTGTGACGACGATCGTGGTCTTGATCATGTCGATTGATTACGCCGACACGATCAAGCGTTTCTTGCCAGGCGGGTCTCCTCAATCAGGTCTCGGCGAATTTTTTGCACTCCCAATACTTACTTGTGCCGGAATGATGTGGATGTCGTCGGCCATCGATTTCATTCTCATCTTTGTCTCCCTGGAGCTGGTAACGATCTCTTTTTACGTCCTGGTGCCCTACATGCGCAGGAGCGGAGCTTCGCTGGAAGCCGGAGTTAAATATCTGATCTTAAGCGCCCTTGCCACAGGCTTTACGGTTTACGGTATCACCTGGATCTACGGTGTTACAAGGCAGACCAATCTCACTCAAATTGCAAAGGTGCTTCCTTCGATTCCTTTGGATAATCAACCGGGCCTTCTTTTTGGCGCGTTGCTTGTGCTCATCGGTCTGGGGTTCAAGATAGCCGCTGCCCCGTTCCAGTTTTGGGTTCCGGATGTCTATCAGGGTGCGCCAACGCCAATCACCGCGTTTCTCTCTGTCGGTTCGAAGTCAGTCGGTTTTATCGTTCTTTTACGAGTCGTCCAAGCTTTCCAGAGTCTTCCCGCCATCGGAGACAGATTGATCACGGCGATCATCCTGTTAGCGGCCGCCACCCTGCTCTACGGCAATCTGGCGGCGTTGCCTCAAACGAACTTCAAACGTCTTCTGGCCTATTCCAGCATCGGTCATGCCGGTTATCTTCTTATCGCCGTGGCAGCGATCGGATCTCGGGACTCCGGACTGGCCGTGGTTGTCTATCTCGCTGCCTACCTTTTGATGACTCTCCTGTCGTTCCTGATCCTCGTGATCGTCAGTGCTCATGCCGAAGGGGACGACATTGTTCATTTCAACGGCCTTGGCAAACGTTCTCCCTTTCTGGCCTTTGGTCTGCTTGTCGCTATGATGTCCCTGGCAGGCGTTCCGCTGACGGCTGGGTTTCTTGGCAAATTTCTAGTTTTCAAAGTGGCTTTCGAGACTGGCCAGTTTCTCCTGATCGCGCTCGGCATCATCACGGTTGGCTGCGGTTTCTACTTCTATTTGAAAGTGGTCAAGGCGATGTATTGGCAACCGGCGCCGGCGAATGGAACGCCGATCCTGGTCAGCAGATTATCGCTCGTCGCCATGTGGGTGATGGTGGTTCTTATCTTTGCTTTCGGAATCTTCCCCCAATTCGCCATTGGGTTAATGCCTTCCGTGTCACCCTAGGCCACAAGTTGAAGCGAGTCCGGGCGTCGGAGGAAGTCAAGCGGCAGGCGAACCGTCCCGGTTTGCTCGCTCCAAGAGGCAAAGCGGGACGCTTCGCTTACTTTCCACCGATGATCGTCCTTGGCAAGATCTTGGGCTGCTGATCGTCAGCGGTCCGGAATAAAAGAACTCACCGCAGCACCGAAGCGCTTGTCGTAGACGGGGGGCCGCCTCTTTCTGATTGATAATCCGGCCGGGAGCATCCACCTTTCTCCTCCCTATGTTGGAAACGATTCGGAAGAGACAGCGGACATTACTCACGATCATTACCATCGTTGTCATTGTCGCTTTTGCCTGGTTTTACAACCCATCATCGATGCGCCGGGGCGGAGGTCCGAGCGGCGCGATCGGCAAACTGGATGGCCGAACGATCACCGTAGGCGACATTCAGAAAAACGAGAGAAGCATTCAGCTGGCTTTTTCTTTGGGCCTGCGTGACCTGGTCGAAGACTTAACGACTGAGGGTCGGTCACGCGACGATCAATCCTTGAGCTTTGCCTGGAATTTGCTTTTGCTTCGCGACGAAGCCAAACGGCTCCAGGTTGAGCCCACGGCCGATCAGATACGGAATGCCGAAAAGGCTTTGTCACAATTCCAGACGAATGGCCAGTTTGACGCGGCAAAGTATCAAATGTTTATCGATTCGGCATTAAAGCCGAACGGGTTCACCGCCGCCGATCTCGATGACGTTGTCGCGGACAATTTGCGATATACCGGAGTCAGTCAATTGGTCGAGGGAGGGTCCCCGCTCCCGGAGGCGATGTTCAAGCAGCAATATGAGCAACTGAATCAAAAATTGTCTCTCGCTATTATCCGTTTTAAACGCGCCGATTTCGAGTCTGCGGCCCAAGTCACGGACGCCGAAATCCAGAAGTACTACGATCAGCATAAAGACACGATTTTATCGCCGGAAAAAAGAAAGATTGAACTGGTTCCTTTCCTATTGACCGACGATCAGAAAAAATTGCCGGACGAGCAGAAAGTTGCCGCCAAGAAACCTCTTGCCGAAGCGGCAGACTCCTTCGCTCAAGCGGCTTTGCAGAATCCACCAACTTTTGCACAGATTGCTAAAGAAAAAGGATTTCAGGTTATCCAGACCCAACCATTCACCCTTGAACAACCGGACAAGGTTCTGTCACAAGATCCTGCGTTAGCCCACGAGGCATTCAACCTGACCAAAGACAATCCGGTGAGCGACGTCACCGAAGGAACGGACGGGTTTTACGTCATGAAACTGATAAACATCGAGGCGAGCAGGCCCCTTATGCTAGCCGAGGCGAAGGACCAGATTGTCGCGGCGATCAAGGAGGAAAAGGCTCAAGCAGCGATTCAAGCCAAGGCCAAGGAAGTGAGGGAAAAGATCGATGCCGAGATGCAAAAGGGTATCAGTTTCATTCAAGCGGCTGAGAATGCCGGCTACAAACCTGAGACCCCGGAGCCGTTTGCTCTCATTGATCCTGGCAATAACGTTGAGCTCGCTCGTTTTATCGCCATGAATGGCGTTGAGCTTGGCGCCAACGAAACCTCGAAACTTTTGCAGGACCAAAACTCGGCGCTGATCCTTCACATGATTAGTAAAGAGCCAATCGACGAGCAAAAATACGCAGAGTTTAAAAAGAAGGAATATACCGAACAAAATAGTCACTACGAAAAGCTGGCCATCCGCGAGTGGCTAAGGACGGAGTTGCAGAGGGCCGGTCGCCCGCCGATCTTCGGTCAAGGGGCAACCGGATAAAACACTCGAGTTGGAGCGAGCGCGATCAGCGGTATCAATTAACTACCTGAGCCTCAAAGAAAACGCATGGAAGAGATCCCGCCAGAAATTGAAGTACTGTTTGACGACGCGAACGGCGAGTTGGCAATTGGCGAACTTCCGGCGGCAATCGAGAAATACCGGCAATGCGTTGAACAACTTCCTCTTTTCTTTGACGGATGGCATGCACTCGGCATGACGCTTATGAAAAACGGCAATTACCTGGAGGCGATCGAGGCGGGGAAGAAGGCGGTCGAACTTCGTCCGAACGATCAACTCGCCTGGTCTAGCCTCTCGCTCTTTTACGTTCGGAATAACCAGATCAAAGAGGCAGAGGCCGCCGGCGGAAAGGCTCGCATTTTATCATGGGGCGGTAAAATCGTGCGCGACTGATTGAGTGAAATATTTCATCACAACGGCGATTGATTATACCAATGGCGATCCCCACATCGGCCACGCCTACGAGAAGATACTGGCCGATGTCATCGCCAGATATCACCGCACTTTCGACGGGCCGACATTCTTTCTGACCGGCGTTGATCAACATGGTCAAAAAGTGCAGCAAGCGGCTCAAAGATCCGGGATTGAGCCCATGGAATTCGCGGGAAGGATCACCGAAAAATTTCTCGCCCTCTGGGAAAAATTGGGCATTCAAAAAGATGGATGGGCGGCGACCACTGATCCCAGACACAAAAAGACCGTTCAGAAAGTTCTCCAGTCACTCTACGAAAAGGGCGAGTTAACCAAGTCCAAATACTCCGGATATTACAGCGTTCGTCAGGAGCAGTTTCTCACCGACAAGGAAAGAAATGAAGCCGGAGAATACGGACTCGAATGGGGTGAGGTCATTCTTTTAGAGGAGGAGAACTGGTATTTCCCTCTGGTAAAACACAAGGAATGGCTCAGAAGATTCGTTGATGCTCATCCCGATTTCGTGATCCCGAATTTGCGTCGGAACGAATTGATTAATGCAATCGAGAGACTTTCCGGTGATCTTTGCGTTTCCCGACCAAAGGAACGCTTATCCTGGGGCATCGAATTTCCATTTGATCCCGATTACGTTACTTTTGTCTGGTTCGACGCGCTCCTGAACTATGTTTCCTTCGCCGGTTACCTCTCCGAGAACGACCTAAGCTTGCCCGACTTTAACGATCTCTGGCCCTGCAAAGCCCATATTATAGGCAAGGATATCCTCGTTCCTGCCCACGGTATTTACTGGCCGATCATGCTCCATGCCATGGGATTCTCAGATGAACAGATGCCAAGATTGATCGTCCACGGATGGTGGAATATCGCAGGGGCAAAAATGAGCAAGAGCCTCGGCAACACCGTTGATCCGGACGTTCTGGCAGACAAATATGGAGCCGACGTTCTCCGCTATTACTTGATGAGGGATAACATTGTTGGCCAGGACTCGGATTTTAGTGAAGCGAACCTGGTTCAGCGCAATAACAGCGATCTAGCCAATGACCTGGGGAATCTGGTCAATCGGGCTATCAGCATGAGCCAGCGCTATTGCCACGGCCGTTTGGATGCAAGCGTGGTGAACGATCCGGATTTGGGCGCAATTCGTGATCTGGCGAATTCTGTCATCGAACGGTACCGTACCGCATTCGAGCGATTCGAAGTGCACAACGCGATGGAAATCGCCTGGGAGCTGGTTGGTAGAGCCAACGCCTTGGTGGAACAAAAATCACCGTGGAAACTGGCGAAAGAGCCCTCCCAATCTGAGTTATTGAACGCGGTTCTCTATACCCTCGCGGAGACCGTGAGGCTGCTGGCACTCCTGGTCAGCCCTGTGATTCCAGCATCGAGTGAGAAAATCATCGGGCAATTGCAGTCGGACAAATTCCGAACCTTGCGCTGGGGAGGGTTGCCCTCCGGACACCAACTCGGAAAACCCACCCCCGTCTTCCCAAGGTTCGAACTCTAGGCCAAGCCTCCCTCCTTGCCTCTCCAAACTTGCTCCCAAAAGCAGAACAAACGGGTCACTCTTCGATCCACGGATCCACATAGCATGAGTTCCATTTCCCAATCCGTCGCTTGGTGGTGTTTCGTCCCTGAAAAGCTCACCCCGGAACAGTTTGTGCGCGCGGTAATCGCCGCCGGCTATCCTGCTGTCGAATTAGTGCCGCCCGAGTATTGGTCCCTCGTTCGGGACCATGGGCTGGCCATTTCCGCAATTGCAGCACATCTGCCGCTGACAATCGGACTCAATCGCCGGGACCTCCACGCCCGGCTCGGAGACGAAATTCGTCTAAGCTTAGCAAACGCTCAGCGTCTAAACATTCCCAGCCTGATCTGCTTCAGCGGCAATCGCAATGGTCTGAGTGACGAAGCTGGCGTCGAAATGACCGCCGAAGGATTTTCTCATCTGGCTCGAGAAGCAGAACTCGCCGGCGTCGACCTGGCCATGGAACTCCTAAACAGCAAAGTGGATCACCCGGACTATCAGGCCGACCACACCGAATGGGGAGTCAAGGTATGCCGAGCAGTCGCTTCATCGCGCGTAAAGTTGCTCTACGACATCTACCACATGCAAATTATGGAAGGCGACGTCATCCATACTATCCAGTCGGCGAAGGAATACATTAGTTACTATCACACCGCCGGCAACCCAGGGCGTCACGACTTGGATCAGGATCAAGAACTATATTATCCCGCCATTTTGAAAGCCATCAAAGAAACCGGCCATACCGGTTACATCACTCACGAATTCGTTCCCAAGGGCGATCCCGCGGCTGCTCTGAAAGCGACCTTTCAATTTTGCGCAAAGCACCTGTGAGCCTCTTCCCTAACAGGTCGAGCGTTCTTGCCCACCGGAAAGGGCACAGCAGGCAGGCCAGAGGGCCGTCCGGTTATAGGAGCGAAAAAGTGCTGCTAGTGCTATTTAGGCTTAGGCACTTGCTTTGAGCTGGGAGCGTTGCCTTTCTTTTTTGCAGCGTTAGCCTTCTGTTTCTGCGCCGCCTGCTTGTGCGTGGCTTTCGGAGATTTGTCACCCATGTTTCGGATGGTAAGATCGGTGAAGAACAGAGTCAATACCGGGAATCACCACCTTCGGCAGCCAGCCAGCCGGATGCGCGACCTCCCGCTCACCCTCGATTACAAGACGCCAGTGGACTTGGCTAGGTAAGCGAAGCGTCTCGCTTTGCCTCTCCCAGTGGAGCAAACCGAGACGGTTCGCCTACATGACAGCCCCTAGCATCCAGGGCACAAACTCTTCCGCACCAAACCCGTGCGCTTCTGAGCGGGATTTTCGACCCGAAGCGGTTTCCAAAATCAGCTGAAAGATGCGTTGCCCTAGCTCAGGGATCGACGCCTCTCCATCCAATATTTCACCGCAATTGATATCCATGTCATCTGCCATTTGCCTATATAGCCGCGTGCTGGTGGCCAACTTCAGCGAGGGGGCCGGTTTGCAGCCGTAAACGGATCCGCGGCCTGTCGTAAAACAGATCAAATTAGAGCCGCCAGCAACCTGCCCGGTGGCAGAAACAGGATCGTAGCCAGGGGTATCCATGAAGACCAATCCCTTACCTGTCACTTGCTCAGCGTACTTGAATACATCTACCAGGTTGGTGGTTCCCCCCTTCGCGACGGCGCCTAGCGATTTTTCAAGGATCGTGGTCAGTCCCCCTGCCTTATTGCCAGGGGAAGGGTTGTTATTCATTTCCCCTCGCTCCCGCTCGGTGTATTCCTCCCACCAGCGGATTCGCGAAATCAGTTTTTCACCGACCGCCGGGGTGGCTGCCCGTCGCGTCAGCAAATGTTCGGCGCCGTAAATCTCGGGCGTCTCAGACAAAACTGCTGTCCCTCCGTGGCGGACGAGCAGATCGACCGCAGCGCCAAGGGCTGGATTGGCCGTGATCCCGGAATAACTGTCAGACCCCCCACACTGCAGGCCGACAATCAAACTGCCGGCAGAAACAGTCTGACGCGTAAACTGGTTTGCCATCGGTAACATTTCTCGAATCCGTTCCACACCGATCCGTATCGCAGCAACGGTGCCACCCGATTCCTGAATGGTCATCGAGGATAAAAGTGGACCTCGCGGAAGGTTCTGGGTGGAAAACAGGTCTTCTGCCTGGTTGACTTCGCAACCCAGTCCGATCATCAATATCCCGCAAAAATTAACATGCCGGGCATAGCCTGACAGGGTGCGGCGTAAAACCTCCATCCCTTCTCCGTTTATATCCATCCCGCACCCAGTAGTGTGCGTGATCGCCACGACGCCATCGACATTCGGATACTCTTTCAGAGCGTCGCCCGTGAATGTTTCGGCGATCCTTTTTGCGACCGTGGCTGAACAGTTCACGGTGGTCAGGACGCCCAGATAATTTCGCGTCGCGATGCGTCCATCAGGCCGGACAATTCCATTAAATGTCGCCTCCGGGTGAACATAGCTTGTTGGTCTGACCTCCGTAGAAAATGCGTAGTCACGTTCGAAGGCTTTGACTTTCAAATTTTGCACATGGACGTGTTCGCCGGCCGAAATTTCCTCCGAGGCGAACCCGATGATCTGGTTGTAACGACGCACTGGTTGGCCGGAGGTAAGATTCCGAATGGCGATCTTGTGCCCAGCTGGCACCGCCTCCCGTACAGTAAGACGGTATTCCTCGAGAGCGGTGCCGGCAGGAATGTCCTGACAGGCGATCACCACGTCATCAGATTGATTCAATTGGATCACCCGTGCCTGCTCGGTAAGCATTCTTCGAATCTCCAGGGCACTACGGACGTTGAGCTCCGTTCGTCGCGACATAAACAGCGTACAATGAAGTCGTGGCGGTGATGAAGATCCGGTTTCGTTTGGGACCGCCAAAGGTCAGATTGGCCACCGGCTCGGGTACCAGGATCTTCCCCAGGCGAACCCCATCCGGAGCATAACAATGCACGCCATCTCCGGCGCTGGTCCAAATATTACCCTGCACATCCACTCGAAGGCCATCTGCCAGGCCAGGAGACACCTCTGCGAAGACTTCTCCTCCGCTTAAATGTCCCTCTTTATCGACTGTGAATGTGCGGATATGATGTTCGCCCACCATCAAGTGCGAACCACCGGTATCGACAACATAAAGCTTCGATTCATCCGGAGAAAACACGATCCCATTCGGTTTGTTGAAATCTTTGACGACCGCTTCGAGATCCCCGGTCGCGGGATCAAAACGGAAAACGTAACAACCACCGTATTCGCTCTCGGCAACTCCCCCTTCATAGTCGGATAAAATTCCGTAGGGCGGATCCGTAAACCACACCGTCCCGTCCGACTTGACGACTGCATCATTTGGAGAATTCAGCTTCTTGCCTTGATATCGGTCAACTAAAACTGTGATCGAGCCGTCCGGCTCTGTTCGGGTAACACGCCTGGCACCATGCTCACAGGTGATCAAACGGCCTTGACGATCCCGCGTATTTCCGTTGCTATTGTTGGCGAAATCACGGAAAACGCTGACCTGACCGCCAGCCCAACGCAGCATTCGATTGTTTGGAATATCACTCCAAACCAAATAATCGCCGTCCGCAAAATAAGCCGGGCCCTCGGCCCAAAGTGACCCAGTATGTAACTTCTCGACCCAGGCATTTCCTAAAGTCAGATAAAGAAAACGCTGGTCGTAAACTTCGAATTCGTCTCGTATTCCGGATGTTCTGATCATTGGTAGTGAGCCGACTATAAATTCGTCGGGTCGTCATTGAGATCCACCGGCGGCGGAGGCGGCAAATCGACCAGCGGCGCCCTCTGCTGGCGGTCGAGTGGGCCGGCTGGCTCGGCCCGGCGGACTTCAGGTGGGGGTTTGTCGACAGGAAGAGCACGAGGGGCCGGCGTCCAATCAGCTTTGCTCGCCTGGGCAAGCTGCGGCGGTTCTTTCGGGCGCGGCTTCACGGACTGATAAGGATCATCACCCAGGACCGTGGGTGCACGAACCAGGACAGGCGCTCCTTGAGCGGAGTCGTTCGCATTCAACGCACGTGGCGCGTCTTGAGAACGGAGAGTCCGCACAAAGGAGCGGGTGTCATCTCCGTGCAGCCAACAAGTCTCGTTCGGTAGTTGTTTGGCGGTCGAAAACTCAAAAAACGTTCCTTTGCGGGGAGGTAAGTACGGATCCGCAATTGAGGTCAACATGCACTTCGGCGAAGCCGGCAAACCGGTATCGAGACAGACTTCCACGCGCTTAAGATCGATCGGTCTTCCCAGCTCTCTGGGAGGCTGTTTTGCCAGCGACGCATTCATGATGTCGGTCCAGACAGGTAGCGCTATTTGGTTCGAAAAGGCTCCGCGCATAATCGTTTGAGGTTTATCAAAACCAGCCCAAACACCGCATGTTACCTCGCTGTCGTATCCAACGAACCAGACATCCGTAAAGTTATAGGCAGTTCCTGTTTTGCCGGCCGCAGGAAATTCTTTCAGACCAAATTCCCCGCGAGCATTCGAGGCAGTGCCGGTCTGGATCACCTCCGTCAGAAAGGAATGCATCTCAAATGCAACGCCCGGCTCAACGACCTTTAGCCGTTTCGGTTCGGCGTGATAAATCTCTTGTCCGTCCTGAGTTTCAATCTTTGCCACCAGCATCAAACGTTCCGGACGCGATCCGTTTCCCGGAAACATGGTGTAGGAAGTGACCAGATCCCCCAGCGTCACATCGCTGCTTCCCAGGAAGGTCGCCGGATAAGGACGAAGATCATCTTGAATCCCGGCCTTTTTCGCCAGTTTGAGGACGGAATCTAAACCGGCTTCGACCCCAATGCGAACCGTCGCCGCGTTTTTCGAGGAAGCAAAAATCCGGCGCATCGGCAAAGCCCCTTCATATTGGTTATCTGCGCGTTCAACCCCCCACTCACCCAAAATACCGGTGGTTCCTCCGATCATCACCTGCCGATTGTCCAGAGGGGCATCTTCGAACAACGAACCGGGAAATAGCCCCTTTTCGAGGGCAGCAGTGAAGACCAACGGCGTAAACGCGGTGCCCGCGGGTCGCTTTGACTGAAAGGCACGATCATATTCGCTCTGAGAAAAATCGCGCCCGCCGACGAGCGCCAGTATTCCTCCCGTTCGGTTGTCCACCGCAACGACGGCTCCTTGCAGGTATTCAGGGACTGGAGGAGTGGCGGGAGCCGGATGCGTACTCTTCCAAGTTTTCAGAAAATTTGTATAGTCGTCATATTTCTGATGTTGATAGCCGGGCTCCTCCTCAACCTTATCTAATTCCCGCTGAAGCGATTCTTCCGACGTCCGTTGAATAACGGGGTCCAGCGTCGTGTAGATCCGATACCCCTGACTGGCAATTGACTCGAGTCCAATTTGCCCCTGTACCTGCTGCCTGATCAAGTCGATCGCATAAGACTGCGAGACAACTCCGGACTTCGGCTCTACCTGTAGTGGTTGTTGTCTTGCCTCATCGGCGACCTGCTGTGAGATCTTACGTTCGGCCACCATTCGTGAGAGGACGTAATCTCGCTCTTGAGTTGCCGCGTCCAAATTATGCCATGGCGATAGATTATTGGGGCTCTTCAATAAAGCAGCCAGCATCGCTGCCTCCCCTACAGAAAGATCTTTGGCCGGCTTTCCGAAGTATCCTTTCGAAGCCGCCTCAGCACCGTACAGCCCGCCCCCGAAATAGACGCGGTTGAGGTACAGTTCCATGATCTTGTTCTTCGGCACAAATCGCTCGATACGCATCGCGAGAAAGACCTCGAGTATTTTCCGATCATACGTCCGATCTCGCAGATCGAATACATTCCTGGCTAACTGCTGGGTGACCGTACTGGCGCCCTGACGAATCCGACCGGCCCGCGTATTCTTCAGCAGCGCGCGGAATATTCCGTAAAAGTCGACGCCGCTGTGCTCGTAAAAGCGGTTATCCTCCTCGGCAATAACCGCATCGACGAGGTAAGGGGAAATCTGATCCAAGCTAACTTGTTCCCGATTCTGAATGAATATTTTGCCGAAAGGTTGTCCATAACGGTCGTAAATCACGCTCGCCGATTCGACCGAATCCAATTTCGCCAGATCGAATTCCGCAGCCTTCTTTTCGTATCGACCGATAAAGTCTAGCGCCAACCATGCACCGACCCCGCCCAAAAGGGCCAGGACCACAATCGTGGAAATAAAAAAGGGTCGTAAAAAAAATTGAGGGCGGCGTTCCGGTTCACTCATATGTACAAAAATCGGTCCAAACCCCTTTCACGGGCTGCCGCCCGGATCAAATGGAAAGTTTAGACACACCCTCGCTCCTTTATCCAGGGGTTTCGGGTTGACTATCCACTCGAATTTTCCATTGTCGAACATTCCGCCTCTCCGATGTCAGGTTCCTCGCCGCTGATCGCTTACATTCGAGAATACATCCGGCGCCACGGCCCGGTCCCTTTTACCTGGTTCATGGAGCAGGCCCTGTATCACTCTGAATACGGATACTACGCTTCGGCTCGCCTCCGAATCGGCAGACGGGGCGATTATTACACCAATGTGAGTGTCGGCCCTCTCTACGGTCAGTTACTGGCTTCTCAGCTTATTGAAATGTGGCAACTGCTCGGGCGGCCAGCTCGTTTTACGATCGTCGAAGAAGGGGCCGAGGACGGCCAGCTCGCGATCGACATCCTCTCCGCCTTAAGGGAAGAATCGCTCGAAGCCGCAAAATGCATCCGGTACATCATCGTCGAGCCGATCCCGGCAAAGCGGCGGCGACAACAATCACGGTTTGCGTCTGACCTTCTCGCAAACGTAACGTGGCAATCGGGGTTGGACGACCTCGTGCCTGTCACTGGAGCGTTCATTTCTAATGAACTGGTGGACGCCATGCCTGTCCACCTGATCGTCTATCGCGACGAGGCATGGTCGGAACTTCTGGTCGATTTTTCCGGCCAGGAGTTTGCCTTCGTTCCTGCAAGGATCGAAACAGCTGAACTCTCCCTGGCCCTTCAGAATCTGCCAGCGCCTCTCTTCTCGCCATACACCACGGAAGTGAATCTGGCAGCCGTGCGCTGGATCCAAGAGGTCAGTACCAGGCTCGAACGAGGATTTGTGCTGATTGTCGACTACGGGTTCCCACGTGTTGAGTACTACAAACCAGAGCGCACGGAAGGGACTTTATCTTGTTATTCGCAACATCGGCGTTCTGACAACCCGCTCGAGCGACCGGGAGAAATCGACATAACCGCACATGTCGATTTTACATCGCTTGCCGAAGCCGCTTCGAAGGCGTCTTTCAATTTGGCCGGCTACACAGACCAACATCATTTCATGGTGGGCGCCGCGGAAACTCGTCTCCTCGCCTTTGAGAGAGCGGCCGAGATGGAGGGATCCACCGCAGCAAGCGCGGCATTTCTCGGTCCTTACCGAACACTTATGCACCCGGGTATCATGGGGATGGCCTTCAAATACTTTCTCTTAACGAAAGGATTCGACGCTCGTCCCTCATTGAGCGGCTTTAAATATGCGTCAGATCCTCTAAGGTCCCTCTTTTAATTTTCCATCTCATAAAAGCTGCGGCAATGGTGCCGCGGGGCTTGTATCCGGTCGATTTTAGGATTAGCCATAATTCATGATTGATCGGATCAGGGACCTCTTGAGAGCCAAAGACTGGCACCCATTCACGATTCACCGGACCGGTGGTAATTCGATCCATGTTACCAGCCGCGAGCAGGCATGGGTCAGCCCGTATAGTCGATTGGTCGTCGAAATCGCTCCAGGTTGGATCGAGATTCTAAGCCCGGAGGAGACCACCGCCGTCGACGTTGCCTCCGTTACTTTCACTGAGATCCAGAATCAAACCGGTTAAAGCGAAACCCCTCACGATCTGGCTATCTGGCTGGCCGGGTAAGCGAAGCGTCTCGCTTTGCCCCTCCGGGTGAGCAAACCGAGACGGTTCGCTTACATTTGCCTACAGCTTTCGGTAGGGATCATACCGTTCGTCTCGATCGTCCGCAATCGTCCTCGTCGTCGTCCTCGTTCTCGTGGTCGGTCTTTTAGCCTTAATTTGCAGTGCTGCTGGTTAAAAGCGGTTTGCCCTGAGAACTGCGAACTGGGCAGGCGGATTGCCCGCACCGAGCTGACCAGTTGGTGGTTGATCTCCGGAGGAGATCAGCCGCCGCAGCCATTGACCTTTCAGGCTTTTTTCTCTGCTTGGGTCCCGTTGCTCGAGTCGGCCGCCGTGCACCGGGCAAGAGTCGCAGGTTCGCGTACTTGGGTTGCTCTTCACCGTACTGAGTCCATAGGACATTTGCGGTGTTGTTTTCCTTCGTGCTTTTGTTCGGTGTCTCCACCTTCCTACCTCCCTTGGCTCCACGGGCATTACCCCGCTTCTGCGCTACTATGGAGGCTCTGTCACCTTTCGGGTACGGTTCTTCGGACCTTCTGCAGGCCATGAACGCCGTTCCTTTCCCGAATCGTGATCCCTGATTCATGTCGCTCCAACTTCCGACCATTCTATCTCCACCCACCCCATGCGCTCCTGGCCCCACGCTCACTGTCTCGCCGCAGGTCACGGTCGCGAAGTTGCCGCTCTCCCTGTGCGGGTCGGCTTCCGTTCTGGAGCTTCGCCTTCACTTAGCAGGCTCGCCAATGCATCAGGCCGGATCGAGTTCATCAGTTTCTTAAGTCATCAACTGGTCATGATCGCTTCCGGTTTGCTCAGGCCAAGCACTTTGCCTCTCGCGCGACAAGCAGCTTCCTTGCAGCTACGGACGAGCCAGCGTTCTGACGCGATGGGGACTTCCACTCCACTGACTGAGTTCGGCACTTGCAGGACGCCGGCTGAGCGAAGCGTCTCGCTTTCGCCCCTCCGGGTGAGCAAACCGAGACGGTTCGCTTACATTTGCCTAAGCGTTCGGCTCGGGATCATACCGTTCGTCTCGAGTCGTCCGCAATCGTCCTCGTCGTCGTCCTCGTTCTCGTGGTCGGTCTTTTAGCTTTAATTTAGCAGTGCTGCTGGTTAAAAGCGGTTTGCGCTGAGAAAAGAAGAAAGACACTTGGAAGGAAGAAAGCAGGCGGATGGGTTTGCTTACAGCCAAAGGAGTCGAGGACGAGGAGGATTGGGGAAGGAATCAAGCTTTGTGAATGAGAGGATCTTTCCGGTACCGAAGCGCTTTGAGCCGGATGAACCGCTGGTGTCCTTTCCACACGAAGCATCTGATGCCCAAAGACTTTTCGTCGCGGCTCCTTGGACGGCCTGACCTTGTTGCCCACGCCTCCCAATTTCACTTCCGAGGAAAGCTGCTAGAATCGTGACTGGCATGGCCTTGGCTTTCCATTCGCCAGACTTTATCGAGTACCCGGTTTTTACCGATCACTTCGATCCTGCCTTTCAATTTGATATCATTGCTCGACGCCCCAACCATAAGCTCGAATTCGCCGGCTTCGACCATACGTTGGTTGTCCTTATTTGTGAAATTCAACATGTCGACCGGAATGGCAAAACGGACCACCGCTCTTTGTTTGGGCTCCAAAGTCACCCGCTTGAACGCCTTCAGCTCCTTCACCGGTCGAACTAATGAAGCATACACATCGCGCACGTAAACCTGGACGACTTCGCAACCCTCACGATCGCCGCTGTTCTCCAGGCTCAAGGATAGCGCGATGGTACCGTCATCGATATTAACATGATCCTGCTCGATCGTCAGGGCGCCGTACTCAAAGCGAGTATAGCTCATACCATAGCCGAAGGGATATTTGCTGCCGAAGTGATATGCGATGGGAGTGCCGCCACTCTTCAGCTTATGGTTGTAGTAATAGGGCACTGCTCCGGCATTTTTGGGTATCGACACCACCAGGCGCCCACTCGGGTTTGACTTGCCGGTCAGCAGATCGGCGATTGCCTCGGCCCCTTCCTGCCCGGGCTGAAAGGCCATCAGGACTGCCGATGCCTGGTCCTCCAGACCATTGAGGGCGTAGGGTCGACCGGAAGTCATCACGATGATCGTTGGCGTGCCGGACGCGAGGATCTGCCTCAAAAGCTCTTCCTGGACCCCGGGCAACTGAAGGCTGTCCGTATCCGAGCCTTCACCGACCGTTCCCGTCTGAAACAACCCCGCCAGGTCTCCCACGAAAACAAGAGCGACATCGGACCGGCGAGCACAATCAACCGCATCCCGGATGTGGGAGGTGTCCCGACTGATTGGTGAAAGGCGCTCAAGATTGGCCGCCATCTCTGAGCCCACATCGCCCGGAAACACCGGTGCCTGGGCGTTGCGTTCGGTAAGGATTTCGCAACCTTTCGCGTAACTCACGTTTTCGCGACCAAAGCGTTCGCTCAGGGCCTCCAACGGAGTCTTAGCGTATCGGATGCGTTCTTCTTGCATATTGGCAATGATCAGGTGCACCGGAAAGCTGTAGCCGCTAAACATTGCGAGTTGATCGTCTGCCGTTGGCCCGATCACAGCCACTTTCGGTTTCGCCGCAAGATTCAGAGGCAAAATTCCTTTGTTCTCCAGTAAAACGATCGACTGCAAAGCCACCTCTTTAGCCAATTCTCTGGCGCCCTTGGATGACAGACTCACCTGGCTTTCGTCGACATAGGGGTTTTCAAATAGGCCCAGGTGGAACTTTTCGGTCAGAACCCGCGCCACGATTTCGCTGATTTTTTCTTCGCTGATCTCCAAACGATTCATCGCCTCTGGCAGATGCTCTGCGCATTCAAAACCCGGCAACTCGATATCCAGCCCAGCATTGAAAGCCAGGGCGGCAGCCTCGGCCTTGTCCTTAGCTACCCCGTGATGGGTATGGAGCAGGTTGATGCCTGCGTAATCAGCGACCACCAGACCATCAAAGCCCCACTGGTCGCGCAAGACTTCGGTCAACAGGAAGCGGGAGGCATGGCAAGGTTCATTGTCGATATCGTGATAGGCGGGCATCACCGATCCGGCATTGGCCTGCTTTACCGCCATTTCAAACGGTAGCAAAAAGATATCGTTGAGCTCTTTGAAACCAAGATGCACCGGCGCATGATTGCGAGCTCCCTCGCTGAAAGAGTGTCCTGCGTAGTGCTTCAGAGTGGCCAGAAGTTCTCGGTTTTCTCCCTGCAACCCTCTGACATAGCGGGTGGCCAGAACTCCGACCAGATAGGGGTCTTCCCCCATCGTTTCTTCCGTGCGCCCCCAGCGAACATCGCGGGAGACATCCAGCACCGGCGCCAATCCTTGATGGCAACCGATCTGTTTCGCCTCTTTACGAATCTCCTGGCCGACGGTTTCCATCAGCTCGGGATTCCAGGTTGAGCCATAGTTCAGCGCCGAAGGGAACAGCGTTGCTCCCTTGACCATCAGCCCCACCAAACATTCCTCGTGCGAGATGGCCGGTATGCCAAGGCGAGTTTCGTTCATCAGAAACTTCTGCAGGGCGTTAAGAGCGCGCACCCCTTCTATGGGATCGACGGGATGGGTGCCAAGTGGGCGGGTGATCTGCCCTACCCCCAGCTTAAGCTTTTCTTTTAAATCGTCTGTCGTCGCAGCTTGAGCGAAGGCATCCGTACGGATCCGATGATTGCCGTCGGGAGACAAAATTAGCCAATGGGAATACAGCTGGGCGATTTTCTCCGCCAGCGTCATCCGCCTCAGCAGGTCGGACACTCGCTCTGCAATCGACAGTTGTGAATCTTTGTAGGGGTATGCAGGCATCGCAGGATTCTAGTCCTAGTCCGGCGACTAACCATGCGAATCTTGATCTGGACTCTCCATACGTTGTTAAAAAGCGTTTACTGAATCCATGGCCCGTTGACCTTCGGCAATCCGACAGACAATGTTACATTCTTGCCAAATCTGGATTTTTTTCCAGAAGCGGCCAAATGGAAACATCCAAGTGCAGCTGAGAAACGAATTGGGGGCTGTGGTCCCAAAAGTATTCCCGTCAGTCAGGTGTCTCGTCGATTCGCCGCCAGAAGTAAGTGTCAATCAGATCGAAGACCAGGATCTCGTACGACGATCTCAAAAAGGGGATAGCAGGGCGTTCGGTATACTGGTCACCAAATATCATACCAGGATTTTCGCCATGGTGCGGCAGATAGTACGCCATGAACATGATGCTTGGGATGTCATCCAGGAAGTATTCCTGAAAGCCTGGCAATCGATCCATCAGTTTCAGGGTCGATCTTCGTTCTATACTTGGTTGTACCGAATCACGATGAACCTGGCCATCTCCTCGCTTCGCCGCAAGGCTCGCTTTCAGGATGTTGAGCTTGATGAAGCGATGCCCTCCTCTCTTGCGTGTCCCGGCCTGAACTATCAGCGCGCTGAGATTCGGGAGCACGTTCACGCGGCCATCGCAAAGCTTTCTCCGGAGCATCGCGCCGTGATCGTAATGAAGGACTTGGAAGACTTGCATTATCACGAAATTGCCCAGGTTCTAAATCTCTCGATGGGTACGGTGATGTCTCGGCTTTTTCACGCCAGAAGAAAATTAGGAATCTTATTGAAACTCAACTACAGCGAGCTGTACGAAAATTCGAACCAGGCAAGGCAGGCTTCCAGCCCCTTTGGCGCAAACATCTCAAACCGCCCTTAAACTTAGTTCCATTCGGGACACAGGCTATTCTACGAGCCGCCCGCAGTGCACAAAGTTGACTTCCACTCTCAACTCGAAGACTCGAAGCGATGTTTCTCGTGAAAACAGCGGAGAAGCAAAGCGAGACGCTTCGCTTACGTAGCCGACACATCCCCGGCGTTGAAACGCCGGGCTGAACCCTTAAGCCCCTTCGCAGCAAACTGCCTAAGTTGGTAAAGCAAACTCCGGACAATCTCGACCAAGTTGGCCGCAAAGAGCTTCGACCACGAGATCGTGGTCGGCCCGCTGAGGAAGGCCCGATACCGTAACCGAGCCAACAATTCCGGCCCCAGCCACTTTCAAAGGAAAGGACCCGCCATGCGACGCGTATTCCGTCGACGAAAGCTCAAACGTTTCGGCCAAGGTCGAGTTGGTCTTTTTCAGCCCCAGGCCTATAGCATAGGAACTACGGTGAAAACGTGCCACGACGTTCCCTTTGCGGCGTACCCATTCCGCGTTATCCGGACTGCTGCCCTCTAACGCGCTATAAAAAAGCGGCTGACCGAATCGCTTTATTTCGATCGCTATCGGCAGCCGCCGGGCCATCGCCAGCTCGCGCAATCGTACTCCCAGCTTCCAGGCAATCTCTTCATTGAACTCCGGAAATACCAGTTCCCGCTCCTGCTTGGCAATCAGCTCCAGATCTTGACTCAGGTTCATCAGAAAAAGATTCTAACCTGATTTACAGAATAAAACCCGTAGATTCCATGCTTAAGTTTTTTGTCTGATCGCCGATATCCTTTTGCTAACCCGACTTCGCGGATTCGAGGGGTACAGCAATCGTAAGTCGTTCAAAATCAATGTAAGCGCCTAAAAAGTCTTCACTACAGAGCCCTATTTGGCCAGTCGACCGGAGGCCGTGATTTTGGGCGGCGGCTGATCGGGTAATTCCAGTTTGAGTTGTTTGAGCAGAACCTGTAGATCGGCCTCGGGCTGCGTGTAACGCGAAAGGATAATGGTCCGGCCGTCGCTGGTGGGAAGATGAACATCGATCATCTGCATCGCGCTGAACTTCTCCAGGACGGCACGAGGAGTTAATCCGGGCGCCAAGTCTCGCAAGCGCCGGCGCAGCGTGACATGAAGACAGTAGGTCACAAAGGCGATGAAGATGTGGGCCTCGATGCGATGGGGAAGCTGATGAAAAATGGGGCGAATTCCTATATCTCCCTTCAGATTTTTGAAGGCTTCCTCGATTTCCGTGAGCTGGGTGTAATATTCCCAAAGCGTGGCTGGGGCTTGCTGAACAAGGTAGCCCCGCAGCAGGTATTGGCCCTCGCGCCGGTAGGTTTCGCGAAACTTGGTCCGGTTAACTCGGAAACTAAAGTTAAGTTTAGCTTTCGGCTTTTTCGCGTTTGGCCTTTTCGTTTTCGGCTTTCTCTTTCTCCAGCGGCTCGGATTGGGTAACTCTAAATCGATCAATCCGAAGGCTTGCCCGGCCTCTTTTTTCGCCTCGCCAATTTTGATCAGCAACGCTTTGGTATTGAGTTTCATTTTCTGGAGTTCACAGAGCCGGTTCCAGAGTTTTCGCAGTCGGCGCCGGCGCATCGCCCGCTCTTTGCTGACGCGGTCTTGGCTTTGAGCCTGCACGTAAAGTTCGCCTTCATGGGCCAACAGCTTGACGTCCAGTCCCGGACGAACCTGCTCCCATGGGCGGCCAATCAGCTCCGACTCCAGCTTGCTCAAGCGGCTTTTGGGCGTTCCTACCAGATAGTAAATCGGCGGCTCACTGTTGCGCATCTCTGCGAGCACTTCTTCGGTGGGTATCCCACGATCGAATATCCACGTTCTCTGGGCCTTACCGTATTGGGCTTCGATCTTTTTGAGGAAATCCCGCAGCGTCGTCTTATCACTGGTATTACCCGCCAGTACCTCATAGGCCAGCGGAAAACCTTCTGGTGTGACAATCAAGGCGATGACCACCTGCACGCAATCACTTCGCTTGTCCCGACTGTGCCCGAACTTGCGCTTGTCTGCTTCTGCGGTCGGAGGATCACATTCGAAATAGGTACTGGTCAGATCATAGAGGAGAATGTCAAACTTGGCGTTGAAGAGATCTTTCCAGCGCTCAGTCAGGTGAGTAAAGAGCGCCCCTTTGTGTTTCAGGAGCAAGTCGTGGCAATCGTAAAGTCTGTGGCTTTCGGCCAAGCGGAAGTCTGAACCAAGTAGCTCAGGTACAGCACTGCGATCAAACCAGTGTCGATGTAGACGCCACTCACTGCCGGGATCGATAAAACGATAGATACATAACGTTTGTAAAATAAGATCCCATCGGGTGCCCTTGCGTCCGGGCAGCAGACGCTCCGCCCAGAATTGCTCCAACTTGAGTTGTTCGTAGAGCTCACAGACCAGCCAGCACCCACCCCATTGGCGAGCGTTGCGCACTTCTAAGTCTTTGAGCCGGACTTGAATGACTTGCTCGTCGTCGATCGGCGCCGTTTGCTCTTCGGCAAAAAGCGCCACGGTCCGCGGAGCGCTGCGGCCATCTTCGAAGACCTCGATCGACTTGCGCCAGACCTCCCGCTGACTGTCGTTAATCTCTCCGAGATAAAGCACCTGCCGCTGGATCACCTGACCACCAGCAACGCGGCGGTTTTCGACCAGGTTCCAATAGCGATGCTCCTTGCCATTTTTCTTTCGCGTCGTGCAGCGCAAAAACATGCTGGCATGCCATTATTCACAGAAATTTTGTTTTGAGAATAGGGTAGGTCTTCACTACAGCCACTTTTCGGTGTTTTTGCAGGGTCCCCCGCCTGAAAATCAACGACTTACGTCACGAAAATAATTTTTTGCGACGCGAATCCGCGAAGTGTTTATCGGTACCACCCGTTTACCCGCCGATTTTATGGAAACAAAAATTTCTTCCTCTTTCAGGTTTTGTTTCGGCCAGAGACAGAGCCCATCCCGCTCGTTTTTTTTCTGCGCAGGAACAAGAACGTTGTCGGCTTTTGTGGTGGCCGCAATTGCAATTTTCGCCCCGTCTCCACTTGCTTTGGCGCACGGCAGCGGTCATCCATCGGGTCAAAATCACCAAGGCGGACATTCGCACCAGGAAGGACGTTATTACGATCCTTTTTGGGGAGGCTGGCATCCCGGATACGCCGGAAATTACGATTCCAACTACTCCTACACTCCGACTCCTGCACAGGCGACAGTCGCACAGACACAAGTGAAAGATTATCTTGTTGCCGTCCGGAAAAGGCGGCGGCCGGCCGCCACTCATCGTTATATTGCGGTTGCCACACTTAACCCGACGAAAACTCAGCTGGAGGATTATGCAAAAAAGGAGGCGGCTGCGAAATCAGCGGTCGCGGCAGGAGAGGCTCAAATGTCAAATCGTTGGGTATCACAAAGCCAACTTCGCTGCCTGATGGTGTTTGATTCACAATCAAAACAATTCGTCGGGTCCGGTTGTTACGTCGTCGGTAATCTGCCCCCGGCCGGAACCGTGGCGAAGTTTGACACCTTCAGCGCTGAATACGTCGGAGCGCAATCGCTTTGAGCAGCGAGCAGCACCATGAACTCGCCGGTCTCGATCTTCTCAGGAACAGGCTATGGTTTGGAAGTTAACCGGATGAAGTGGACGCCGTACGGAGGGATTTCCGCGTGACCTTGGAGTTTCTGGCCTTCCAAAAGGTCAAAGGCTGATTCTTTAAAGGTCACCGGCTGCGACTTATTCGTGAAGTTCAAAAGAAAGCAGAACCTTTCGGTCCCACTAGATCGTACCACGGTCTGAACCTCCGCAGGAATATCCGCCCACGGTGCGAACGGGTCTTCAATCGCAAGCGCGTCTAACAGCGCAGTCACGTTCTGAGGCGTGAAGAAACTGCCAAAATGAATCACCCGGCCCTTACCTTTTTGATGCAAAGTCACAGCCGGTTGCTCCGCATAGTAGTCCGACGCATAGGATGCCAGCACGCTGACGTTGTCTCCAGTGCCTGCAAGCACCTCATTAAAAACCGGCGCTTCATGTAAAGCATCTGAATGGCCGAAGCGAATGGTGGAAGTCTCGCCCGGTGGCACCACCGTAAAATCGGCCACCCGCGCGCCCACTAAGTTCTCGTAAAAGGCTTTGCCCGCCGCGTCGTAGCACCAATGGTTTCGGTCCCGATAACTGCTCCAGCAACCGAAAACCAGCGTGCCGCCTGCTTCCACGTAGGCCTGCAATGTCGGCACGTCGGCGGCTGTCAACAAGTGTGCGTGCGGAAAAAAGACGATTTGGTAGCCGGCCAAATCACCGGCCACCTCAACGCTGGACAGGGGTCGCATGTCGACGGATAAATGTCGCTCGGACAAGGCTTGGTACACGCTCAACTCACTGGCTTCTCGGTGCTTGCCAGTGACTCGCTCGATCCGAGCATGCGATTCGTTGTCGAAATCGTATAAAATCGCCGCACTCGAAACGCAGCGGGTGCCGATCAGCGTCGCCGAAACGCTTTTGATTTCCTCCCCGAGTCGTTTGGCTTCCTCCAACCGCCACGTGTTGCGCTCGTCGTGGTAGAGGAGGCCGTTCCAATGTGCTTCCGAACCGTAGGGCAGCGAGCGCCATCGGAAAAAGAGCAGGCCGTCCGCCCCGTTGGCGATGGAGTTCCAGCACCAAAGGCGCATCTGTCCTGGCTTGGGCGTAGGGTGGAGGTAGTCGGCATTGCCATTCAGGACGCCGCCGATTTGACCGCTGGGGCCGGACTGCTGTTCCAGCACCATGAATTTGGGCGAAACCCCGCGCATTCGAGAAAGGAACTTGGACTCAGAACGGTCCCGAAAGGGAGTCGGCAGCGTGAGGTCGCATACCTTGAATTCCGGATAAGAGTCGTACGACACAAAATCAACAGCCTCCTGCACGAACTTTTGCAAATCAACACTCGTCATCGTTTGAAAGGCGTTGTGGGTCACGAACTGATGTGGAGCGATCCGCTTGATGATCTGGCGTTGCATCGTTCCGAACCGGATCGTCATGTCGGAGGTGAACCGGTAAAAGTCCAAGAGAAGACTCGGGTTTTGATAGGTGACGGTTGGCCGCGGCAACCAGACTTGGTCCCAGGCAGTGTAAGTCTGTGACCAAAAGGCCGTGCCCCAAACCTGGTTCAAGGCGTCGAGCGTGCCGTAACGCTCCTGGCACCAGACGCGGAATGCTTGGTGGTCACTTAATGCGAAACTGACATCTAGATGGCAGTTAAGTTCGTTGTCAATCTGCCAGCCGATCACTGCCGGATGAGCTTTGTAATGTTCGGCAAGTGCCTCGGTGATGGCCTGCGACTTCTGTTGATAAATAGGGGAGGTATAGTTGTAGTGGCGCCGAGAACCGTGCGTCAGGCGTGTTCCTCCAAAACTAACGCGCGACACTTCCGGGTAACGCTCGGTCAGCCACGCCGGCGGCGTGTAGGTGGGTGTGCCCATGATCGCTTTAAGTCCGTGGCTCTGGCAAAGCTCAAGTGCGCGATCGAAGAGGGCAAAGTCGTAGCGACCTTCCTCAGGTTCCCAGATACTCCAGGCCCCTTCTCCCATCCGGACTACGTTCATGCCGGTCTGGACAATTCGCGCAAGGTCGGAATCCCATTGGGTTTCTGGCCATTGCTCTGGATAGTAAACGACGCCGTAGAGAAACGAATCGTAGGAATAGCTCTTGTTCATGGTTAAATTTTTTAGCGTCAGGTGGGTCTGGCCATCGACGCGACGAGTATTAGTTTAGTGGTCTCCGAACGAGTCGTTGTTGAACCTGAAAACCACCCGCAGTGAAATTCGACGGCGCTTAACCTTTGGTGGCGCCCGCCGTTAAGCCACCGCGCCAGTATTTGCCCAAAACGATGAAGGCGGTTAGGAGCGGCAGCACACTGACAAGCGAACCCAAAGCGATGAGGTTAAAGACCGGTCTTCCGCCGGCCGCGGAGCTCACGCTGTTCCAGACGTTGAGCCCTAGCGTTAGTGGGTACAGGCTGTCCTGGCTCAAGACGATCAAGGGCAGGAAAAAGTTATTCCATGCCCCGACAAAACAGAGCAGGGCAACGGTTACCAAGCCGGTCTGCATCAGCGGCATGCCGATGCGCCAGAATATCTGCCATTCGCTCGCACCCTCCAGGCGTGAGGCTTCGATCAGTTCAACGGGAAACCCCGAATCCCAAAATGTCTTCATCAGATAGAGACCGAAGGGGTTAACCAGGCTCGGCAGAATCACGCCCCACATCGTGTTGACCAGGCCGACCTTGTTCAGCATCAGAAACAACGGCAACACCAACGCTGTCGAGGGCACCATGATCGTTCCCAGGATGAAGTTAAACAGAAGCTGCTTAAAGGGAAAATCGTACTTGGAAAAAGCGTAGCCGCCCATGGCGCAAATTAGCGTGCTGCCCAGCGTGATGGAAACGGCGTAAACCAGCGAGTTACCAAACCAGCGCAGGAAAATCCCGTTCTGATAGGTAAACAGACCAGTAAGGTTTTCAAAAAAATGGAGAGGGGTGGCGAACCACAAACCGAAGGTCGAGAATATCTGGCCGTTGTCCTTGGTCATCGATGCGATGATCCACATGGCGGGCAACAGGCAATAGAGCAGGAACGCCCCTAGCACGACATTGCGCAAGGCGCTCGAGACGGCGGAAGTGCCGGCATCCTCTCGAGCGGCAGGTGGCACTGGCGCGGTGACAGTGGATACAGCTCGCTCCGGGTTGAATGGAGAGTTTGTTTGATGGCCATAAGTTTGCGACCCGTTATCGGGAACTGATACGGCGGAGGAAAGGGCCGCTGATCACAAATATGAGGAGCGCGAGCAGGATAGCCATGGCTCCAGCGTAGGAGTAGTTGGCGTCGCGCGCTGCGGTCAGGTACAGGTAAAGGTTAGGGGTAATGTTGTCGGCCACGTAACCAAGCGGTCGTAGTACGAAGGCCTCGGTGAAGAGTTGCGACGTCCCAATGACCGAGAAAATGAACAACAGCTTCAGCGTGGGCATCAGCAATGGGATCTTGATGGAACGCACGATGTCCCACTTCGTTGCGCCATCGACGCGGGCGGCTTCGTAGAGCTCGTTGGGGATGTTCTGCAGGGCCGCAAACAGCGTGATCATGTTGTAGCCCGTCCACGTCCAGGTCACGATGTTGGCTATCGAAAAAAGCACCGTTGCTGGCGACAGGAATTCGATCGCGCCCGCGTGGAGCGCGGCCAGGACTTGGTTAAAGGGCGACAAGTTCGGCGAGTACAAGTAACCCCAGATAAGCGCTCCGATGGCCGACGGGATCCCGTAAGGCATGAAGAAGGCCGTGCGGCACACCTTCATGAAGACGCCACGCGACTCGGCCAGGAGCAGCGCCAGCAGGATCGCTAATCCGAGCATGACGGGTACCTGCACGACCCCAAAAACAAACATGTTTTTGAGGCCGTTCAGGAAGTCGCCATCTTGAACAGCTCGGATGTAGTTTGCCAGGCCCCCAAACACTTCCTTGGCCGGCCCGATGCCCACCCGTTTGCGGATAAAGAGGCTCAGGTAAATGGCGTAGACGACCGGTGCTAGATAGAAGGCGACGAACACCGTCAAAAAAGGGGCGAGAAAAAGCAAAGCGGTTTTGCGGTGCTGTTGCATGGCCTGGGATCCCTTTTCTTAAACCTGTTTTTCGCTTTGACTTACTTGGCAATCACCTCGTAGCCGTCGTTCTTGGCGTTCTTGAGGGACTCGTTCTGCCAAGCATCGAGAGCCTGTTTGGGCGTAAACTTACCGCTAATTAACGCCTCGATCTGTTTGTTGTAATTGTCGTTCACAAAGGCGAACCAGGGGGCCCAAGCAAAGTCGACGTTAACGGCCTTCGAGGCCTGGGAGTAAATTTCGCCCACGTTTTGACCGCCACAAAACTTGCTTGGATTTTTGTCGGGCTGGTTAAGATCGGGCGAAGCGAGTCCGGCCAGCGCTGCTGGAAAGATACCGTAGTTATTCCAATTGCTCATGACGGGCCCTTTTGCGGTATTCAACCAAACGGAAAACAGAATCGCGGCCTTCAAGTGCTTTGATTGCTTCGGCACGACGTTGCAACTACCGCCCCAGTTGCCGCTGCGGAATGGTTGATCCTTCGCCCACTGCGGCAGCGGCGCGACTCGCCATTCGCCAGAGGTCTTGTCATTCAGTGATGCGGCCAAGCACTCCCGGACCCCAGGCCGCCTCAATTGACGTGGCGATTTGGCCAGAGCCGATCGCATTGTAAAATTCCGAGCTAAAGCCCGGGATGGTCGACACGAGCTTTTTCTTTATCAAACCATCCCAGTAGGTGAGCACCTTTTCGCACGCGGGTTGGTTAAGCGATTGAACCCACGAGTCCCCTTGGGTTTTGAACAATTCGGCCCCACTTGCCCAAGCCATACTGATCAACCACGGAGCGTGGGTCGGAAAGAAATTGCCCATCTTCACCTTGCCGCCAGCTGGCTTGGGCCAGTTTTTCGGCTTGCTGGGCGAACTCGTCCCAAGTCGTTGGCACAGTGAGACCGTACTGATCGAAAATCTTTTTGTTGTAAAGCAAGGCCATCGGCCCGGTGTCTTGCGGAACGCCGTAGACGGCTTTGCCATCGGGAGACACTTGGCCCCAGGTCCAAGGCACAAAGAAAGCTTTCAAGTCGTTCGCGCCGTATTTAGAGAGGTCAGCCAACCCGTCGGTCACGATAAAGGAAGGCAGAAACATGTATTCAATCTGTGCGACGTCCGGTCCGCCGGAGCCCGCTTTGATCGCAGTCTGCAGCTTCTGGTATTCTGCAGGGCCGCCGCCGACATTGTTGACGTGGACTTTGATGTCGGGATACGCCTGTTCGAAGAGCTTTGCGGCTTTGTCTAAGCCGCCCACCCAAGACCAGACCTCCAGAGTGATCGGGCCACTTTCGGCGGGGAATTTGCTGAAGTCAGGTTGCTGGAAAGCCTCTTGGGCGTTCGCAGACAAGAGCGGTGAAGCAACCAACGCCCCACCCAGCAAGGCAACGCCGATTTGGCGGGAACTGTAGAAGTGCGTGAACCAACGTGGAACAATGAAGTGTCTCATAAGGGGGAGGAAAAACCCACCGGTTGTGGGCGCTCACAATCCAATACGAAAACAAATTACATTGCAAGCATTTTTTATGAATAATTATTTTTTGTGAGGGTTCACATTTTTTTTAATGAATGAAGATCCAGGCCGTTGTTAATTAGAAATCGGTATTTTCGATGGCTAAGCACTTACGGACTCCTTCTAAAAGCGCCACCCTCAACGACGTGGGCGCCCTTTGCGGCGTTTCGTACCAGACCGTTTCGCGGGTGGTTAACGAAAGCCCGTTTGTCGCCGCGAAAACCCGGGCTCAAGTCTTGAAAGCCATCGCCGAATTGGGTTACCGGCCAAACTTGGCGGCCCGGCGCTTGGCGACCCAGCGCTCCAGCGTGATCGGTATGGTAGGCACCAGCATCACCTATTACGGTCCCGCGCAGGTAATGGTCAGTATTGAAGAAACGGCCAAACGACGGGGCTATAACCTCATGTTTGCCGGGATCGAACGGCCGAGTAAAGCCAGGTTGGTGGCGGCTATCGATGATTTATGCGAGCATCAAGTTGATGGATTGGTCCTTGGGGTTCGCGTGGACGGGTCGATTGATGCTATTCGCAAACTTTGCCACGGGGTACCCTTTGTAGCACTCGACACTAACGCTGCTCAGGATGTGCCCAACGTCGTCGTGGATCAGCAATACGGGACACGCCTTGCCATTGAGCATTTGCTCGAATTAGACCACCAGCAGATTGCTTTCATCACCGGACCACCGCTTTGGTCGGCATCCAAAGAACGCCGAAAGGGTTGGGCCAAGGCCCTCAAACACGTCGGCTTGGAGCTGGGCCCTTGCATCGAAGGCGATTGGAGCGCAGAGAGCGGGTTTGCAGCCGCGGTCAAGTTGCTGGACCGCGAGCCGAGAGATTTCACCGCGATCGTGGCGGCTAATGATCACATGGCGTTAGGAGTCCTTCGGGCCCTGCATGCCAAGGGGATTCGGGTTCCCGAGCAGATTTCCGTGGTCGGTTACGATGACCTCCCAGAGGCACGATTTTTCGAGCCGCCCTTGACCACTATTCATCATGATTTTGCCGGGCAAGGCGAACGCTGTGTGGAAATACTTTTGAGTATGATCAAGCGCCAAACGTTTGACCCCGCACTTCAGCTTTTGCGTCCGGAGCTCGTCATTCGCGAGAGTACGTCGGTGGCGAGACCATGATCGCGAAATCTGATGCGACTCGGTGTATTATTCGTCCGCGGTAAAAACGGAATTCTATGACCATGCCAGCAAGCCAATCCAGCCCTTCACTAGGTGTTTGTTATTATCCTGAACAGTGGGCTCAGGAGCATTGGACCACCGACCTCGATGCGATGCGCGAATTGGGGATTCGATTTGTGCGGGTCGGCGAGTTTGCCTGGAGCCGGCTGGAGCCAAATCCAGGAGAATATCGATTTGAGTGGATGCAGGAAATCTTGGATCATGCGGCTCAACGGCAGCTTTCCATCGTCCTTTGCACGCCAACAGCCGCTCCGCCAAAATGGCTGGTCGACCAGATGCCGGATATGGTCGCGGTCGATGCCAACGGCTTACCAAGGAAATTCGGTTCGCGGCGTCACTACTGTTTCTCACACCAAGCCTATCAAAAAGAATGCGCACGAATCGTGACGCAATTGGCTCGGAGTTTCGGAGAGCACCCGGCGGTTGCCGCGTGGCAAACTGATAACGAATACGGCTGTCATGATACGGTTGTTAGCTACTCCCTTTCCGCTCTTCACGGTTTTCGCGAATGGTTGAAATCCAAATACAGACTGATCGATCAACTAAATCGGGCGTGGGGAAACGTCTTTTGGAGCATGGAATATCGCGATTTCGACGAGATCGAATTGCCCAATCTCACCGTGACGAAACCTAGTCCAACGCACCAACTCGATTTTATGCGCTTTTCGTCGGATCAGGTCCGAATTTTTAATCGCCTGCAAGTTGAGATCATTCGCCAGTACTCGCCTGGGCGAACGATCCTTCACAATTTCATGGGAAGGTTTTTGGATTTTGATCATTTTGCTTTGTCCGAGGACTTGGACGCCGCCGGTTGGGACTCGTATCCGCTTGGATTCCTGAGCGAAATGAAAGCGCCCGACTCGCACAAAGTCCGATACCTTTGTTCGGGCGATCCGGATTTTGTAGGCTTTCATCACGATCTTTATCGAGCCTGCGGCAGGGGCCGCTGGTGGGTCTTGGAGCAACAACCAGGTCCTGTGAACTGGGCGGCCTACAACCCCTCTCCTCACCGTGGGATGATTCGATTCTGGACCCATGAGGCTTTTGCGCACGGCGCTGAAGTGGTGAGTTACTTTCGCTGGCGCCAGGCTCCTTTTGCCCAAGAGCAGATGCACGCAGGGTTAAACTTGCCGGATTACCAACCAGACCAGGCCTCCTTCGAAAGTGCTGAAGTCGTCAAGGAACTTTCCGCACTTAGCCTCGGCGCGGTTGCCCCCGCAAAAGTGGCGATCGTCTATGACTACGAGGCGGCATGGACTCTCGAAATCCAGCCGCAAGGCAATAATTTTGACTATATGGAGGTGGTGCTCAGGTTTTACCGCGCCTTCAGGCGCCTGGGATTGAACATCGACATCATCTCCCAAAAGTCGCCGCTCGATCCCTATCGTGTCGTGGCAATCCCGTCGCTGCCGATCCTTCGGGCGGAATTCGTGGAATCGTTGAAAAGATTCCCTGGTCAGATATTGATCGCACCGCGAACAGGATCGAAGACCGCCGATTTTCACATACCGCAGGAATTGCCCCCTGGCCCGTTGCAAGAATTGATCCCCGTCGCCATCACCAGGGTCGAGTCGTTTCCGGAATTCGCTCCGATTTTAGCCGTTTGGAATTCCGCTCAATACGAATGTCACACCTGGTTGGAGCACGTGCGGACAAACCTGGCGCCGTTCATCCGGCTTCAGAATGGTCAAGGCGTCGCTTTTCGCTACGGCAAAATCAGCTACCTGGCAATCCTGCCGAATCAGGCTCTTTTGAACGACCTTGTCGCTGACCTCATCCGCGCAGAAGAGTTCGAGGTAGAAATATTGCCAAACGACGTTCGCTCGCGCAAAAGAGGACGATTTCGCTACTTCTTCAACTACGGTCCCGAGCCAGTCACCTTGCCATTCTCAGTCGAGACTATATTCCGGTTAGGTGGACCCGAATTGCCGGTCGCTGGGGTGACGGTTATCGAGTGTTCAGCAGACTAAAAGGTTAGCAATTTTCCAGTAGTGGCCGGCTGTCAGCATCGCGATCTGGCGATCTGGCAAAGGTAAGCGAAGCGTCTCGCTTTGCCCTCCGAGTGGAGCAAACCGAGACGGTTCGCCGGCTGTCAGCATCGCGATCTGGCTATCTGGCAGGGTAAGCGAAGCGTCTCGCTTTGCCTCTCCGAGTGGAGCAAACCGAGACGGTTCGCTTACATTTTTGCCTACAGCTTTCGGTAGGATCATTCCGTTAGTCGCCGCTCGTCTCGATCGTTCTCGTTCCGAAATCGTGCTTGTACTCGTCTTCGTGCTCGATCCGTGACCGTTGCCAGCCAGAAAGCACATGGCGATCGAAACAGCCTCTCTCCGGGCACCAGAACTTGCCGGGAAACAATGCTGTATTATAATTAAAGGTAATTATTGGGATTTTAGATAATGGACGCTGCCAAAATGACCCCCTCCAACCCTTCGGATGCCGCCGAATTGCGCTGCCGGGCGGAAGCGCGATTGAGCGAGAATCAGAAAAGGCAGCGCTTGCCAGCTGGATCTGAGAGGACGGCGCACGACACCCAACGGCTCGTTCAAGAACTGCAGATCCACCAGATTGAGCTGGAGATCCAGAACGAACAACTCGAGCAGGCGCGGGCCGATACCCAAGCGGCGCTGGAGCGCTACACCGACCTCTACGAATTTGCGCCATCGGGCTACTTTACCCTGGATCGCGATGGAACGATCCGGCAAGTGAACCTGACCGGCTCCGCATTGCTCGGGGTGGACCGGTCGCGCTTGGTGAACCGTCGCTTCGGACATTTCGTTGCCGAGAATTCCCGTGCGATCTTCAGGGTCTTCGCGGAGAAGGTATTTGTGGGTCGGTCGTCAGAAACCTGCGAAACAATGCTTCTCAGAGAGGGAAAACCCCCGTTTTATGCGCGAATTGAGGCCAGGAGCACGGAGAACGGCCAGGAGTGTCGGGCCACGGTGGTGGACGTCACGGAAAGCAAGCTGGCCGAAGAGAAAATACGGGAGCAAACCAACCTTCTTGAACTCGCCCACGATGCCATCTTTGTCCGCAGCTTGGACGAAAAGATTTGGTACTGGAACAAAGGTGCTGAACGCCTTTATGGATGGACTGCCGAAGAGGCTATCGACGGCGATTTCGAGAAAATGGTCCATGCAGATCGTTCCTCGTTCGAGGCAGCAAGAAAAATCCTCCTGGAAGCAGGGAGCTGGGAAGGAGAGGTGCGCAAGTTAACCAAAGGGCGACGAGAAGTGATTGTCGCCAGTCGTTGGACGCTCTTGCGGGACGACCAAGGAAATCCGCGCTCGATCCTGGCGATTGAGACTGACATTACCGAAAGCCGGCAAATGGAGGCTCAATTCCGCGCCCAGCGGTTCGAAATCATTGGCACACTTGCCGGCGGCATCGCGCATGATCTGAACAATATCCTCCAGGTCATCATCACTAATCTGGATTTGGCGGGCGCATCCGCCACGGCCGTCGATGAAGGATTGCTGAAGTACCTCAACGACGCGAGCAAAGGCGCCAAGCGTGCAACCAACTTGTCCAGGCGACTGCTCACTTTCTCGAAAGGCGGAGCCCCGGTTAAACAACCTCTCGATGTTGCAGAAATTCTCACCCAGGCTGTCCTTCTCGCTCTGAGCGGGTCGAAGCTCAAACCACGCTTTGCCTTTCAGCGGGATTTGTATCCAGTCTTTGGCGATCCGGTTCAGCTTACGCAAGTCATCGAGAATGTGGTGATTAACGCCTGCGAAGCCACACCGCGTGGCGGCAAGCTCTTGGTGCGTGCCGAAAATGTGGATGAAGGGGTCCTGATATCGCCTGAGCTTCCTGACGGGCGGTACGTGAGAATCGTGATTGAAGACAAGGGCACCGGGATTCCCGAGAGTATTCGAGACAGGATATTTGAGATTTGTTTTACGACCAAACCAGGCGGCAGTGGCCTGGGTCTGACGACCGTCAAATCGATCATGCAACAGCATGGCGGCAGTATCACTATCCAATCACTGGCTGGTCGCGGGACAACCGTTTTCCTGACGCTGCCGGCTGGAACGGAAGAGCCCGAACCACCTTTGGCGTCACTTCCTTCTCCCGTCGTCAGAACCGCTGGACGAATTCTTGTCATCGATGACGAGGAGATGATCTTGAGCGTCGTCGGCTCGATGCTAAATCTTCTCGGCTACGGATGCGCTCTTGCCCAGGAAGGTCTCGAAGGGTGCAACGAATACGTCCGAGCAAAAGCAAATGGTAACCCTTTCGCCGCGGTCCTCCTCGATGGGACAATTCCAAACGGGCTCAGTGGCGAAGAGGCATTGAAAATCCTTTTGGAAGCGGACCCGAAGGCCCGTGTGATCCTGTGCAGCGGTTATGCGGACAGCGACCTTTTCAATAACGCCGAGCAACTAGGATTCAGAGCTGTTCTGGCGAAACCATTCAGTATCTCGGAATTTATCTCGACCTTTAACAAGGTGCTTTCATGATTGGCCGTCCGCGCATTGTAATTATGAATATTGCAAGCCTCTTACCCCTTGGTAAAATCCGGCCATGGCACGAACTCCGCCACTCAAACGAGCGCGAAAGGAAGGAGCGGAATGACCAACCGTATCACTCCGGCCGAAGCGCGGGGTGCTGAACCCCTCGTCCCCGTCGTCGGCATTGGCTCCTCAGCAGGCGGGCTGGAGGCACTAGATCTTTTCTTGCGGAACGTTCCAGCAGACAACGGCATAGCCTTTGTCATTGTTCAACACCTGGAACCGAAACACAAGAGCTCCATGGTGGAATTGCTCCAACGGGCCACGCCGATGAAGGTCCTCCAGGCCAAGAACAACACCATTGTTCAGCCGGCCTGCGTCTATGTGATCCCGCCGAACAGGGAGATGTCCATCCTTCACGGAAGTCTGCAGCTCTTCGAGCGCAGCGCTCGGCACGGTTTGCATCTGCCGATCGATTTCTTCTTCCGCTCTCTGGCGGATGACCAAAAGCACCGCAGCATTGGCGTCATCCTGTCAGGGATGGGCTCCGACGGCACGCTGGGCCTGCAGGCCATCAAGGAAAAAGGAGGCGCGACCTTTGTGCAGGAACCAGCTTCGGCCAAATGCCGAGGCATGCCGAAGAGCGCGATAGACGCCGGGACGGCTGATTTTGTCGCCCCGGTGGAACAGTTGCCATTAAAAATCACAGCTTATCTCCAGCACAAGTCGATCACCGCCAAGTCCATTCTAGCCGGGTCGGATAAAACCCGTAGCGGCCTCGAGAAGATCCTCATCCTGCTGCGAGATCAGACTGGGCAGGATTTCTCTCTTTACAAGAACACCTCCCTGTATCGCCGGATCGAGCGGCGCATGGGTATCCATCGGATCGACAAGATCGGCACCTACGTCCGATTCCTGCAGGAGAATCCTGAGGAAGCGAGGTTTCTGTTCAAGGAGCTTCTAATTGGGGTGACGAGCTTCTTCCGCGACCCTGCAACTTGGGAGAAACTGAAAACCGAGGTCTTCCAGGCGTTCCTGAAAGATCGCATACCTGGTCGGCCGCTTCGGGCCTGGGTGATCGGCTGCGCAAGCGGGGAAGAGGCTTATTCACTCGCCATCGTTTTCAAAGAGGCGCTGGAGCAAGTCCGGCCGGCGAAAAACTTTTCCCTGCAGATCTTTGCCACCGATTTAGACGGAGACGCCATCGAGAAAGCCCGCGCGGCCATTTTCCCGGCCAGCATTGCCGCGGACGTTTCGCCAGAGCGCTTGAACCGGTTTTTTATCCAGGTGGAGAACGGCTACCAGATCACCAAGACCATTCGGGATATGGTGATCTTTGCCTCCCAGAACCTCATCATGGATCCACCCTTTACCAAGATGGACATCGTAAGTTGCCGCAACCTGCTCATTTATCTGTCTGCGGAATCTCAGAAAAAGCTTCTGCCACTTTTCCATTACAGCCTGAATCCAAGGGGCGTACTCTTGCTGGGGAACGCGGAAACCATCGGAGAATTCACCAATTACTTTGCGACGCTGGACGACAAGGCTCGGCTCTATCGGCGGAACGACTTCCAGGCGGAGACGAGGTCGGTCGAGTTTCCTCCCGCGTTTGCGCCCCGGATCCAAGCGACGCAATCGCGGACCTCGACGCAATCAGCGGCAAATCTCCGGTCACTGGCCGATCAATTGCTCTTGCAAAAGTATTCCCCGGCCGCCGTGCTGGTCAACGAAGAGGGAGACATTCTCTACATCAACGGACGAACGGGTAAATACCTTGAACCGGCCGCGGGCAAAGTGAACTGGAACATCTTTGCCATGGCTCGCGAGGGTCTCCGCTATGAACTGCACGATCTCTTTCAGAAGGCGCTTCGGCAAAAAGACGAGGTCACCTTGAAGAACGTCACGGTCAAAACTAACGGTGAAATGCAGACTGTGGACCTCACCGTCCAAAAAATCATCGGACCGGAGGAGCTGAGGGGAACGCTGATGATTGTCTTTAGAGACATCGAAACGTCACCTGAGGCGAAAGTATCGGGCGAAGTCAAACCTCCTTCCGCCGGCGATACCATGCTTGCAGAAATGGGGCAGGAACTCCGGCAGGCGCGTCAGGAATTAGGGATCGCTCGCGACGAGATGCAGGTTTTCCAGGAAGAAGCCAGATCTGCTACTGAGGAACTGCAGTCGACCAACGAGGAAATGCAGTCGATGAACGAAGAACTCCAATCGGCGAACGAGGAAATGCAGTCAACCAACGAGGAAATGCGGACGTTGAACGACGAGCTCAACGCCAAGGTGAACGATCTCTCCCGGGTGAACAACGACATCAGAAACCTGCTCGACAGCACGGAACTCACCACCTTGTTCCTCGACAACGCCCTCAACGTGCGGCTTTTCACGGCCGGGTCGAACAAAATCTTCAAGCTGATCCGAGGCGACATCGGCAGGCCGATCACAGATATCGCCTCTGAGCTGTTTTACGCAAGCCTGGCAAGCGATGCGCGAGAGGTGCTGCGGACGTTGGCACCCCACGAAAAAGAGGTTGTCACCCGCGACGGGCGCTGGTTTTTGGTCCGTATCATGCCTTATCGCACGCTGGAGAACATGATTGACGGCGTGGTCATCACTTTTGTAGAGACCACCGTTTCCAAGACGCTGGAAGCGGAACTACGCAAGACGCAAGCGGTATTGCACACCCGAATCAGCGAACAAGCCCTGAAACTGGAGGAGCACGGGCCTCTCGCGAAAGACGGCGAACCAGCTCCGGGGTCTGAAGAAACGAAGACGGCTTCGCCATGAAAAAGAGACCCTCCAATCCGTCTGATGCCGCCGTGTTGCGCCGTTAAGCGGGACGTTTTACTTAACTTAGGCGTCTCGCTTTACCATTCTTCGATTTTCCCCTCCTCTGCGAAAAACACCCGGTCCTCCGGGTTGGAAGAACGCAACCGGTAAACCCGGGTTTACCCTAGCCGCTTGCCCTGGACTTTTCTTATCTTCGCGCCATTCGGGGACAGGACACTAGTACTAGTGATCACCGCAACCTTGAATCCGTCATGCCCGTTCGACGACCCCCATTTTGCACGTCCCCCGCTGAATTCCCTGACTTCTCTGAAATTTGACGTTGGGCAGCCGAGCGAGAATTTCTTCTCAAATCTTCGCGCGCACTTGCCCGTGGGGTGCTCCTGACTCCTGCAACTCCTGACTCCTGCAACTCCTGAAATAATCCCCGCCGCTCCTATTCCGCAGGCCGCGCCCCGCGGCCATACATCAAAAGCATGCTGAGCAGAACCCCTCCGTAAATGATCTGCCGTCCAGCTTCCGGCATTTGGAGCACCGATAACATACTCTGCAGAAGCACGATAAGAAGGACGCCGACGACGGTTCCCAGGTAACTGCCGCTGCCTCCCAAGACGCTGGTTCCGCCCAAGACGATCGCCGCGATCGACGGCAACAGGTAAGCGTCGCCCATTCCCTGGTAGGCTTTGCTCGAATACCCGGTCAGCATGATCCCTCCCAACGCGGCCGTGAGACCGCTTACCGCGAAACAGACAACAATGACCAAACGCGTCGGAACACCAGAGAGATAAGCTGCACGTTCGCGATTGCCGACAGCATAAATATAACGACCGAATTGGGTAGCTCTCAGAAGAAAAGCGATCAGCACCGACACGCCTCCCCATACGAACAACGAATTGGGAATCCCAAACGTTCTCTCCACGGCCATGGCCGACATCAGTTTTGTCGCGTGGCTTGCCGGCGCCGAGCCCCCGGTGTAGAGCACGACCAAACCCTGCAAAACGGCATTCATTCCCAAAGTGAAGATCATCGACGGGACCCGTAACCAGGCAATGCCAAGCCCGTTGATCAGACCAACGAGCATTCCGCATCCAAGCCCGACCGGCAGGGTGAGCAACCCCGCGGTTTGCGGTGTATGGGCAACTGCCGTGGACATCATGCCACCTAGAGTAATTGTCCAGGGAATAGAAAGATCGATGTGACCGAGCAAGATCACCAGCATCGCTCCTGACGCCACAATTCCAAGGAACGAGGCCACCTCAAGTTGCAACAAAAGGTAGTTGGGAGAGATGAAGTTGGGATTAATCGTCGCTCCGATAGCCAGGATCACTAGAATACAGGCACTCGCGATCATGATCGGTTGGCTGACCTTCGGAAGAAATCGCTTCATAGGAAAACGTCCATTTGATTCTTGTTACGAAGAACACGTAATCCACCTAAACAGACGGCGCCGAGCAGGATGAACCCTTGAAAGAGAGGTTGCCAGAGTGCCGGAGCATTGAAAACAAAGAGTAAGTCGCTGATCGTCCTGAGGATGAAGGCGCCGAGAATAGATCCAATCATCCCTCCCGAACCGCCAAATAGCGAAGTCCCCCCGATGGCCACGGCAGCGATCGAATTCAAGGTATAGAATCCGCCTTGGCTGGCGCTCGCTTCGCCGGAGAGCGAGATAAGGGAAAGAACCAATCCCCCGGCAGCCGCTAACAATCCGGCCAGAGAGTACGCTGCAAATCTGGAGCGGCCGATAGCCAATCCTGACATATACGCAGCACCTTCGGCCGATCCCACTGCATAACAGCCTCGACCGATCACAGAATTGCGAAAAGGCCACCAGACAAAAGCTAGAATACCGACCAGAATTAAGAAGGTCGTGGGTATCCCACCAAGATCGTAGGTTAGAGCGTTGCTAAGATCTTCACTTACCTCACCGCCCGGACTGGGGCGAAGCAAAAGAGCAATCCCGAAATAGATGGCTCCAGTCGCCAAGGTAGCAATGATCGGCTGGATCCGACCGAGAACGACGATCGTTGCATTGACTGCCCCGGCCAACAACCCGCTCATCAGGACTCCCAGAGTTCCTAAGGCGATCTGGCCAGGTGAACCGTTCACTATTACGGAAGCCAGGCAAGATGCCATCGTTAGAATCATCCCGGCAGAGAGATCAAACCCCCCTGTCAAAACGACTAAAGTCTGGGCCATCGCGACCAGAGCCAGCACGATGCCTTTGTTAGATAACGAGGTCAAGACGTTGACTGACAGGCCATTCTGTTGCTGGACCGCAAACAACAAGAACATGACCGCAAAAACCAGAAACGCGGTGAACGGACCGATATTCCATCGCCAGAACCGTCGAAACGTTTGCCATTTCGAGTGAGCGACGCCGCTCGTCTCTTTTATCTCGCTCCCCGATCCCGATTTCGCGCCCTCTTCACTTAGATTAAGTGAAGCAGCAATAAGATTGTGATCGTTCAAATCTGCACCCTTAAGTTCCCGGATCAGTTTGCCTCCATAACAAACCACCACGCGATCAGACATCCCGATGAGCTCTTCGTAATCTGTGGAATAGAACAAGATCCCGATGCCGGCCTGCGCCAGTTCGCGCATCAGGCGATACATCTCCTGCTTTGTCCCGACATCAATTCCGCGCGTCGGATCGTTCAAAAGTAAGATCCGAGGCTCTTTCATCAGCCATTTCCCAATCACGACTTTCTGTTGATTTCCCCCGGACAAGGTGCGGACCGGGGCATCGAGATCGTTCACTTTGATCTGCAATTTTTCGATCGCCTCGTCAATCGCGACCCGTTCTTTTGCCGAATCGATAACGCCTCGGTTGCTCAATTCCGACGCCGCGGCAAGCACCAGATTGTCCCGGATTGACATCGGCAGAAGTAACCCCTGCGTTTTGCGATCTTCCGGAATCAAAGCCATGCGGACGTTGGACCCTTTTGCCTGCCTGGGGTGGCCGATCGACATCCGTGTACCATTGATCAATACCTTGCCGTCAACTCCGCGCAGCACTCCGAAGAGCGCCAGCAGCAATTCGCTTTGCCCTTGACCATCCAGCCCCCCCAACCCAACGATCTCGCCTTTGGCGACCGCCAGGGAGATCCCATTAAGAACATGTGCCCAACTCAGATTCACCAGCTCGAGGGCTGGGTTCGACAATTGCGAGTCGCCCTCCATCTCCTCAGGAAGCCCATGAGTTATTTTTTTGGGGATCGGCTTCGGCGGATAGGCCCGGCTTACATCGCGGCCAATCATCAGGGGGACAATTTGCGCCGTGGTTCGGGTCGCCATCGGAAAGGTATCGATGTGGTGCCCATTCCTGAAAACTGAACAAGTATCCGCCAGCGCCGCGATCTCATGCATTCGATGAGAGATGTAAAGGATCGCCAGTCCCCGATCTCGAAGTTGACGGATCACTTTGTAAAGTTGTTCCACATCTTTCGCGGTCAGGGCGGACGTGGCCTCATCCATGATCATCAGACGCGGTTGGCGAACCAGGGCCTTGGCGATCTCCACCATTTGCTGGCGGGACAGAGGGAGATCTTTGACACGTTCCGACGGATGGATATCGGGACAGCCAATCTCGCCCAGGATACGCCTGGCGCACTCTTGCTGCCGGCGTCGATCGATCAGCCCAAACCGTCTCGGCGGACTGGCGATCGAAATATTGTCGGACACCGAGAGATCAGGAAGCAGCGAAAGCTCCTGAAAAATACAGGCGATCCCATGCCGGGTCGCGTCCACTGGTGAAGCAAAGTGAACCAGGCTCTCATCCAGGTAGATCCGGCCCTCGTCAGGCCGGATCACCCCGGCAACAATCTTCATCAACGAGCTTTTGCCAGCTCCATTTTCCCCCACCACCGCGTGAATGGTGCCCAGCGAGCATCCAAAATCAACGTTCGCCAGTGCCGTGACGCCACCGTACCGTTTGGTGACCCCTTCCAGTCTTAGGAAGGGGTGACGTAGTGGGTCAGACATCAATGGGAAAAGTTGCTGCGATTGAGGCCATCGGAAGCCGGCTCCAGCTTTCGCGGGATCAATCGCTCGTCTTGGCCGCGTTCATCAGCTTGCCAGCATCAAGCTTGATGCCGCACTGAGGGAAACCGCTGGCGACGAAAAAGTCGTCTGAGAGGTCCGGAAAATAATCCACTCCCGGCTTCATATTAGTGTAGTCGACATACGGAATCGGTGCCGAGATATATTGCGGTAAACTGTTGCCTTGCAAGGCAGCAATGGCCGCTTTGAGTGAGATGGCCACCAGGGCGGGCGATTGCCCATAGGACCAGCCTTTCAGGCCCTCCTTAGAATGCTCGGCAATCAATTTGCGGAAGCCGTTTTCCGCCTCGCCCGCAACCGGAATGAATGGATTCTTACCATCGATCAACGCGCGCACCGCACCGGTGGTGCCGCCCTGACAGGACATCCCGTCAAACTTGCCGTTAACCGCAATTGCATCAGCCACTGCCTTTTGCGCCGTACCGTCATCCCAATTTCCAACTACCTCCACGACTTTGATATCTTTCTCTTTATCCAGCAACTCATGCAAACCCTTGTGACGATCCAGATCTACCGGATTGCCGGCCACGCCCCGCACCTCGATCACATTGCCCTTCGTTCCCATTTCTTTTAAGAGCCATTTGGCCATCAGTTGACCGATTTCGTGCTGATCTTCGTTCACCGCGATCACTTGATCGCTGTCTATCGTGTTATCGTAGGAGATCAACAATACTCCAGCGCGCTTGGCCCGTTCAACGACCGGTTTTAAAGCCGTCGAGCTGACCGCGTTAATCAAAATCACATCATAACCGGCATTGATAAAGTTATCGATCGCTCCGATTTGGGCGGCCACATCCGTTCCCGTACTGACAATCTTCAATTCTTTGATAAACGGCTTGATCTCGGGGTCCTCAGCATAAGCCTGAAGACATTTGATCATTTCAATGCGCCAGGTATTCCCCACAAATCCATTCGCCAAAGCGACGCGATAAGGAGGCTTTTTGGCGGGAAAGTGAAGCGTTTTGGTATCGGAGGCATACGGTTTGAAACAGTCGGGCTGATAAGTGTCTGCGGCCCGAATAACACTCGTAAATTGAGTGAGGAGAGCGATAGGCACAACGGCAGTTAGAAGGGTTTTCATGGTTTGCTCCCCGTTCAGTCGAACGAGGATGATGATTTCTTTTTTTAGGGGGGTGAAGAAACTACAACGCGGTAGCCTAATCGGTCACCTCCGCTAAGACAATGGCAAAAAAACCAGGAAAGGGTTCCTCGATTCATTCACATTGAAGTTTTGTCATGCGTTTGCACTCTGGAGAGGCTTCAGGGTTTTCCGGGCGAAGAATCAATCCCGGAGAGAGAGTGATCCTCGATGATTGGCGTCGCGGCCGGGACGGCAAGGCTATTGCAGTCATCGAGGGCGCCCACCAACCAGCGTTCACCGGTCAGGCACGAAACAAACTCCACGCGGGTCCATCGTTAAATGCAAAATGCGTTTGAAGACAGGGTGCTGAGTCTCGGGTCGGCCGATGTTGATGATTGCGGCCTCTTTGAGTCCGGCCTCAAAGAGATTCATGACGCGATCCCGCGCGTCATCGTCCAAAGCGTCGAGAACTTCGTCAATCACCACCCAGTGCGGCTTGTGTAAGACTATCCGCGCGAATACCAGGTATTGTTGCTCATCGTCGTTCAGTTCCCTCTCCCAGCGCGCAACGCGATCGAGCGAAGAAACGAGACGCTCCAAACTGGCGGACTTCAGCACGGCCTTCAGCTCTTCGTCCTTGTAAGTATTTTCGGGTGACGGATAGGCCAACGCAGCACGAAGCGACCCCAGCGGGACATAAGGCTGGCGAGGCATGAACGTCACCTCCTTGGGTGACGGCAGCGTGATGCGACCCGAGCCCCAGGGCCACAGACCCGCGATCGCCCGGAACAGCATGGTTTTGCCGGTCCCAGGGTCGCCAACGATCAGCACCCGTTCGCCCGGCGCGATCTCGACATACCGTTCACGCAGTGTGGTGCAACCCGTAGGTGTGGCGACCTCTAGATTTTCCAAGATGAGATTGCCGCCGACCCCTTCGACAAAATCGATGTGTTTCTCAGTTGCCCCAAACTTGTCCATCGTCAGCACTGTCTCGCGGAAGCTCGCGATACGCAGCAGAGTAGCGCGCCAATCGGCAATGGTGCTGAAGTTATCGATGAACCACCGAAGGGATCCTTGTACCTGAATGAAAGCACCGACGACCATCATCAGCCCGCCGAAGGAAAGATCACCACCGAAGTATCCAGGGGCCGCGACCAGGATCGGTGCAATCGTTGTAAACCAACCGTAACCGGCCGTGATCCAGGCCAGTCGCGTTGTTGCACTGACGATCCTGCGCATCATGTCGAGAACGCGATTGAGCTCGATGGTGAGACGCTTCTTCTCATCCTGTTCCCCGCCAAAAAGGGTGATGCTGTCAGTATGCTCGTTAAGACGGACCAGAGCAAAGCGCAGATCGGCCTCTCGCGAGTAGCGCTCGGAATTGAGCTGGATCAGTGGGCGGCCAACGAGCCAGCTAAGCCAGGAGGCGGTGCCGGCGTAGATCAGGGCACACCAGACCATGTACCCCGGAACGGCAAAACTGCGCCCACTCACATGGAAAGTCACGTTTTGCGAAAGGATCCAGAGGACGCCAATGAAGCTGCCAAGCAGCAGGGAAGCCTGTAAAAGTCCCACCCCGAGGTCGGTCGACAGCTCGGTCAGGTGGCGGGCATCCTCGTGGATGCGCTGGTCGGGATTGGTACCCATCTCGCCGGCGTTGACCAGGTGAAAGGCGCGCCCGGGCTTGAGCCACTCGTCAAAGAGATCGCGCACCAGCCCTTCCCGCAGCTTGACTTTGGTCATCTGATTGAGCCAGGTCTGCGCCACGTTGAGGATCAATAGTCCGCCGGCAATCTCACAGAAAACCATGAGCTGATCGAGAAACCCGCCCAAGTCCTTATGTGAGAGCGCATCGTAAAAAGGTTTGTTCCAAGCGTTCAGCTTTACTTGTCCAAACGCCGTGGCGCCGACCACGACTACCAGGGCGACACAGAGCAGCAATACCTTCATCCGCTCCCGCGAAGCCCAAAAGGTCCGAAACATCATTGACATCTGCGGAGCGAGGCCCAGCCCCAGCGGAGCCGCCGCGCGCACGGGCACAGGCGGAGGCGCGTTGGACGGCTTACTGGATCGATCTGCCAGGGGAACCCGCATTCGTCTTGCGAAGGCTTACTCTAATAACATTCGCTAAGCAATAGCGCTGGTCGTTCACCGGCGGCATGGCCCCAAAATGCCCTCATTCTCATTCTTGCCGGGCGCCACAACTGCACCAGGAACAAGAACGACTACAATGACAATCGAAAGACCGGTAGGGGAACACCCTTATTGTCGAGTCGGGGGAGAGGCGCAGTAGCGAATACTAGCTCTCCAGGCAACGTCTGTTTGCGCATGAAGAAGCTATTTTTAACCCTCGCTGTGGTCGGATTTGTTGGTTCCTCACTCACAGCCATGGCCGATGAGGATCATCGGGATCACAACTGGAATGACTAATACTGGCACCATGAACATTACGGTTACTGGCACGGCGAACGGGGCTACTGGCGTACCCATCACCGCCAGCATGAATTCATCCGGGTCGGCCCTGTGACCATTGAGAAGGAACACTGAACGCCGAACTCGAAGTTATCTTTTGTGTACGGGGCGTTATCACCGCCCCTTGTGGGGTCCCTTGCTCAGTCGGTTGCCATCCTTTAGCGCTATCCATTACTCCTGCCTGAAGCATCTGTTCTAGGAGCTTTAATACTCTTCCGTCCGCGATTTTCTCCCTGATGCGATCCATCAGTCTTTCTTGCGGAATGGTGTCAAAGTAGGATTTCAGGTCCGCATCTACCACCCAGTGGCTGCCACCCTTGAGCAGTTCGTCCACTCGGCGCAGAGCGTCCTTACATCCTTTCCCAGGTCGGAATCCATAGCTTTGGGGTGCAAAGTCGCGCTCGAAGATCGGTTCCATGACATGAAGCAGGGCTCCTTGCACAATTCGATCTCTCAGAGTCGGCACTCCTAAGGGTCGCTTTTCGTTGCTCCCCGGCTTGGGTATCCATACCCGCTTGACCGCCTGCGGTTCGTACTGGTTGACTCTTAGTTCCTGCTCCAGTTTCGCTATCGTTTGGTCTTTACGTTCTTCAATTTGTCGCGCGTTTTGATGGTCGATTCCGGCGCTTCCGCCTTTGGCGACTACCTTCTCGAGCGAGCGTCCAAGATTCCTTGGACTCCAGACTTTGTCTATCAGTCTGAACCATTTTCCTCCTTCGATCCCCGTTTCCAGGGTTGCCAACATGCGCTCCGTCCAGACCTCAGCTTCCACCCATGCCCACCGGGCACGGATCTCTCCGTCTTGTGGAGCCCTCTGGGGCACTGCCGACGGTGTTTGTTCCTGTGGTCTGTCTTTCACGCTTCCACCTTCCTGCCTCCCTTGGCTCCACGGGCATTACCCCGCTTCTGCGCTACTATGGAGGCTCTGTCACCTTTCGGGTACGGTTCTTCGGACCTTCTGCAGACCATGAACGCCGTTCCTTTCCCGAATCGTGATCCCTGATTCATGTCGCTCCAACTTCCGACCATTCTGTCTCCACCCACCCCATGCACTCCTGGCCCTACGCTCACTGTCTCGCCGCAGGTCAGGTCGCGAAGTTGCCGTTCTCCCTTTCCGGATCGGCTTCCGTTCTGGGCTTCGCCTTCACTTAGCAGGCTCGCCAATGCATCAGGCCGTATCGAGTTCATCATTTTCTTAATTATGGACTGGTCGTTCGCTTCCGGTTGCTCCCCACCCCGCCTCTCGGCGACGCAGTTTCCTTCAGCTACGGACAGCCAGTGTTCTGTCCGATGGGGACTTCCACCCCACTGTTGGTGCGCACTTTCAGGCGCACTAAGCGAACCGTCCCGGTTTGCCCCACTCAAAGAGGCAAAGCGGGACGCTTCGCTTACCCCGCCAGATGCTGGACAACCAGCAGCCGGCCAAATGTAACTCCTGATTCCTCCCCCCTGATTTCCGAATCAACTCTTTTCCGATCCAGCATTGTGGTTCGCCGCGAATTGAATTGCGCCGGGCTAGCGTTCGCCCGAGTGTCCACCCAACAATTTAAATGCCGGATACGTTAGAACCGAAGAAATCGTTCGAATTCGGGAAGCTGATCCAATTAGCTTACCTGGTCTTTTTCCTTGTTGCCTGCACTTGGGCAAAAGAATTTCTACTGCCGATTGTTCTGGCGATCTTGATCAGTTTCCTGCTCGCACCGGTGGTATCTCGCCTGGAAAAATGGGGATTCCATCAGATTCTGGCCGTTCTCAGCGTCGCGACGACTGCTTTCGTCCTCATCGGAGTTCTCTGCACGACCATGTCGATGGAGAGTCTGGACTTAGTCAATTCGATTCCGAAATACCGCGATAATATTCATACCAAGTGGGCTGCGATCCAGAAAGGGCCTCCCGGGCCGCTCAACCTGGCCTTGCGCAACATCGGCTCACTGACCGACGACCTCAGCAAAATCACGGCACCCGCGGGATCCGGTCAAGACTCAGCGCCGACAAAAGTCCAGATCGTTAGCGGAGCAGACAGCGCGTTAGCACTGGTCAAAAACAGCGTGGCGCCCATTCTTGGACCAGTCGCCGAGTTTGCCGTAATTGTGGTGCTGGTGGTGTTTATCCTTCTCGAACGAAAACGGTTTCGCGATCGTTTTCTTCGCTTGATCGGACATTCGCGCATGGCGACCACGACCCTCGCCATCGATGAAGCAGGATCCCGAATCAGCAGCTTTCTCCTCGGACAACTTCTAGTCAACGGCGGGTACGCTCTGGTGCTCGGCATTGGGCTTTCCCTGATCGGTATCCCGAATGCGTTACTCTGGTCCGTACTCACCCTGGTGTTGCGGTTTATCCCTTACGTCGGACTCTGGATCTCAGCGTTTTTCCCGTTAGTTCTTTCAATAGCCATCTCGACGACCTGGAAAGAACCCATTCTGACCTTAGGCCTTTATTGCTTTCTCGAAGTATTCACTAACAACGTGATCGAACCGATCGTTTTGGGCGGTAGCGCAGGGATGTCTCCTTTGGCGGTTATCGTTTCGGCCCTTTTCTGGACCTGGCTTTGGGGCCCGATCGGTCTATTGCTGGCAACTCCCCTCACAGCCTCTCTGGTTGCCTTAGGTCGCTATTTCCCGGCCTTTCATGTTTTCAGCGTTTTGCTAGCGGCGGATCCTCCCACCCCTCTGGAAACAAAGCTGATTCGCTTCCTCACTGAGAACCGCCTTTCGGAGGCGAAGGCGCTCCTTAATCAACAAGCCGGCACGGAACTTACCTTGGAGATTGCTGAAGAGGTTTTTGTTCCAGCCGTTCGCGCAATTGAAAACGAGCTTTTTCCCGGGCCGCGTGTTCAAAAGACGAAAACCCGGATTTACGAGCAAATGCGGGAACTGATCGAGGAGCTGGTTGTTCCCACGCCTCCCGATACGGCCATTCCAATAGAACCGGAAAAAGCGGAGCCGGAAAAACCAGAACTCGTCATTGTGCCTTACCTTGGCGAAGGTGACGAGGTGGTGGGCAGAATCCTCGCCCGACTTCTGGAGGCGCAAGAGATCCACGTCAAACTGCTTTCCTGGCGAACTCTCCGAGCAGAGAAAGTCGAAATTCTTAAGGAATTGGAAGCCGACCGAATTATGTTTTCTGCGATCGAATCAAGATCAGCAATTACTGTCGGCAAAATGGCTCATTCCATCCAGCAGTTGCTTCCCCACGCTCTCATTTTTGTCGGTCTCTGGAGCCTGCCAAGAGAAGGCGCAGCGCGATGGGTCCGCAGAATCAAGGAGTCTTCTGGCAGCGTCGTCTACACCAATCTGGACGAAGCCGTCCGAGGGATAACCTCCCTCATTTCTGCAATCGACAAAGAGCCGCAAAATTCGGCGATCGTATCAAGTTGAAACTGACACTGACAACTTCCGATGCCGGTCGTTGCTTCACTTTTTCAGCCGCCTCTCTTCCTGCGGAATGGGCATTTGCAAACCATTCTTCCGGCGCTCCTCAGTCGTCGGTTTTTGACCGCCTTTAAGCGTGAGCGCCTGGAATTGGCAGACGGCGATTTCCTTGATCTCGACTGGGCGACTTCGGGAAAAGACAAGTTGGCAATCCTCTCGCATGGTTTGGAGGGATCTTCCGAAGATACTTGTGTTCGCGGGATGGCAGACCGGCTGCAAACGGCCGGTTGGGATGTTCTAGCGTGGAATTTTCGCGGATGCGGATCGGAACCGAATCGTCTCCTGCGCTTTTATCATAGTGGTGAAACAAGCGATCTGAGCGCGGTCATCTCGATGGCCGCGCAGAGATACTCACGGATCGCTCTGATCGGATTTAGTCTCGGCGGTAACGTGACGCTTAAATATCTTGGGGAAGGAGCTTGCCATCCGGCAGTCTTCGCCGGGGTCGCGATTTCAGTCCCGATCGATCTCGCAGCTAGTGCCGAGGCAATTGATCGCCGCTGGAGCAACCGAATCTATCTTCGACGCTTCCTCAGTCGACTTGTGCCGAAAGTCCTGACCAAAGCGTTGCGTTTTCCGGACCGCCTGGATACCAACCGGAGCCATCTGATTCGAAGTTTGCGCGAATTTGACGATCTTTACACCGCACCGATTCACGGCTTTCTGGATGCCAAAGATTATTGGGAAAAATCAAGCGCGCGACAATATCTGGATCGGATCACAGTACCTGCGCTTCTGTTGAACGCGCACGATGATCCTTTTCTCACCCTGGAATCCTTTCCTTACGCGGAGGCGGAGAAAAGTCCTCATCTGTTTCTTGAGGCACCCACATGGGGCGGTCACGTCGGATTCATTGATTCGACGAGCAACCTTCGACGATGGCACGAGTTGCGCAGCGTCGAGTTTCTCAAGGGAATTGCTTAGGAGCTGAGAAGTTGTCAGTGTCAGTTATCAGTGGGAGAAAGGAACCATGGCGGCCTTAAAAAAATTGAAGGGAATATAATTCTTTTTACTGAGTCCTATACAGGAGGTTCGATCGAATACCTGCTTCTCTGTTTCTTCCACTGACGCTGACAACTTCTTCCGATGCTTCTTCGTTTACTGCCCTTCCTGCTGATCTGCCTGTACAGCCATTCGATGGCCGCCGAAAATCCGCCTTTTGCTGGCGGTCCGGTTAACATCGAACTCAACTCCTCCAAGTGCACCGTTCATTTTACTTTGGGGGCTCTCCTTCATACGGTTCACGGGACTTTCAGAGTCAAAGGCGGAACCGTTCGCTTCGATCCGGCTTCGGGAAGAGCTGGCGGTCAGATCGTGGTCGAGGTAAAAAGTGGAGAGACGGGCGATAGTGCGCGCGACCAGCAAATGCATGATGCTGTTCTGGAGTCCAAGCGGTTTCCGGATGCGGTTTTTTCTCCCGATCAGGTGAAGGGGAGTGTTGCTTCCAGCGGCGACTCACGAGTCGAAGTACACGGTATCATGCGCGTTCATGGCGGCGAACATGAGATGACAATGCCAGCCACGGTCAAGGTGGAAAACAACATCTTGACGGCGGTCGCGAAATTCGAGGTACCCTACGTCGCCTGGGGTATGAAAGATCCGAGCAATTTCATGCTCCGTGTCGATAAGACAGTGAACGTCGAAGTGGAACTTACCGGCAAAATAGCGAACCGTACACCGAAGGACTCTAATAACTAAGACCGGAGAGCAAATCCGTATAGAAGGAGGCGGAGATCAGCGGCTAGAACTTAAATTTGGTAACATTCTCAGGGGTAACAATCACTGCCGGACCGAGAATGACTTCTCCATTGTCTCCGACCGTGTAATTGCCGAGTCGACCGGCCGCAAAGGTCTCACCTTTCTTTCCGGTTAACTTTCCTTCGGCATAAGCCTGCGCGGCGTAGTAAGTCAGATAGCCCAGATCCTGGACATTCCACCAGATATCTTGCGCGCTGCCATCTAAAATGTACTTCTTCATCAGGCTCGCAGGTGCGAGTCCGGTCAGCTTGATTTTTTTAAGTAACCCGGCTTGGTCAAGCGCACGAGCAGCCGCCGGCAAGCCGATTCCTGCAGGAATAATAATTCCCTTTAAATTCGGAAAGGCTTGGACTAATGCCAAGGCCTGCTGCTGATTAACTTGTTCGCTCTCCTCGCCGTAGGCGACCTGGACGAGTTTCATTTTGGCAAACTTCGAATCGTCAGCGAGCGCTTTCTTCATCGAATCGATCCAAGCATTTTGATTGGTAGCGGTCGCCGTCGAAGAAAGGATCGCGAATTCGCCCTCATAACCGATCAGAGCGCCCATGCTTTCGAGCATCTGTCGCGCGACAGTGTCGAAATTAACCTGATTAATAAAGAGACCGCGCACACCCGTGGCAACATCCGAATCATAGGAAATCACGCGCACACCCTGCGTCTGTGCTCGCTTCAAAGCGGGTGCGACCGCATTGGGGTCATTACCTGCGATGGCGATAACGTCGACTTTCTGAGAGACCAGGTCGTTGATGAACTCAATCTGGGCATCCCCTGTGGCGCTGGAGGGCGCTTCCTGGATGACGGTACCGCCTAATTCCTTTTGCGCCTCTTCCGCGCCCGATTTTGCCACTCCAAAATAGGGATCTGTATCCAGCTTGGGGATGAGACCAACAGTAGCCGCTTTGGCAGTCGCATCCGCGCCAAGCGCCGCCGTAGCGCAAAAAGCGCCGATTAAAAACATGCCGGTAAGCAATTTGTGCATCTTTGTTCCAGGGGTGAGGATTATTCCGGGCCGGCGCGCGGCAGACCAGAGCCAGGAGTCGTCTCTGATTGCCGCGGAGCCATCGATTTGATTAGGCGGCGCGTTCTGAAATTGTCGAGCATTTTCTGCATACTGTTGCTCAATAATAATGACAGGATAAGCAACAGTCCTATCGCGACACCTTGCCCATCGCCGCCAATCCGATTGAGCCCAAGAACGTTGCGAATGATGGCCACCAGCCCTAGTGCCCAGAGAACCCCAGTGAGATTGCCGCGACCGCCAAAAACGCTGATCCCTCCCAGCAGCACGATCGTGATGACATCCAACTCAAAACCAACCGCGTTGTCTGCCCGAGCATTCGAAAGGCGGGCCGTGAACACAATGCCGGCCAGTCCGCACATCAATCCGGAGACCACAAATAACCCGAAGCGTAAAAGCCGTACCCTGACTCCGGTATAAAGTGCTACCTCTGGGTTTCCGCCAATTGCGTAGATTCGCCGGCCGAGAGGGGTGTAATGCAGCACCACGGCAAAAATGGGTGCCAACAGAATGAAGGGAACGATAGTCCAGGGTATTTCCGTTGAGCCCACCGTGCTGATACCGAAGTCGGTCAACCCCTCTGGCAGTTTGTTCACAGAGTGCGTCCCCAGCATGATATAGCCGATCCCTCGAAACAGGGCCATGGTGCCCAGGGTGACCAGCAGGGATGGCAGGTTAAAACGCGTGACTAGAAGACCATTGAGCGCGCCTGCAGCCGAACCCGCGATCAAGACGATCAAAATCGCTCCAAAGAGCGGAACCCGCGCTTGGATCAGGACGCCAAGAACAACACTGGTGAGCGCGAGGATGCTCGCGACCGATAAGTCGATCTCGCGAGCGATGATCAGCAAAGCCATTGGCAGAAGAAGAATCGCCTTTTCGGAAACGCCGGCAGCAGCCTGGGAGAGGTTAAATGCACTGGCAAAGTGAGGCACCGAAATCGCCGCATAGAGAAAAACGCTTACGCATAAAAACGCGAGGAAACCAGTCCAGGTCAACACTCGCCCGAAAAAGAGCTTAATCATCTTTCTCTAACTCTTTTCCAGTTCAATGGTCTTCCGCACTGACCTCCGGCCGACAAATGCATCGATGGTTATGGCGCCCAGGATGACCAATCCGTAAACACCTTGGAGCCAGAGTGGATCCACCCGAATCAACGTCAGTCCATTCCGAATTACAAGCAGTGTGAGCCCGCCAAGCGCAATTCCCAGAATCGTGCCCGACCCCCCGCGGATACCAACCCCTCCTACGACGACGGCAGCAATAACGGTCAGTTCGTAACCGGATGCTACGCGTGCGTCGATGGTGGCATAACGCGATGCCCACAACGCGCCGTCAAGACCGGCGAGCAAGCCGGCACAGGCAAAGGCCGCAAGGACCCGTCTTTCTACTCGTACACCTATCAGTCGCGCGCCGTCCGGATTCGAACCGATCGCGAATAATTCGCGACCAACGGTCGAAAATCGAAGCATTAACGCAAGCATCAGAAGCACCCCTCCTGAGATAAAGGCCACGCCGGGAATACCGGCGACCGATCCATTGGTGAGATCCAGCCAGGCAGCCGGAACCTGGTCAGCGCTGATCTGCTTTCCGTGAGCCGCCAGGCTGTCGGTCCCACGAAATAAAGCCAGCGTACCCAGGGTGACAACGATTGCGGGGACCCGGCCAAAGGTTACCACCAGACCGTTGAGGATTCCGCAAGCCAAACCGACCGCGCAAGCCAGTCCGACCGCCAGAAGAATGTTCAGGCCAGGATGATTTCGTAGTGCGTCTGCCGAGATATAAGCCGCGAGACCAATGATAGAGGCTACTGAAAGATCAATATTTCGCGTGATCAGGACGAGCATCTGGCCCGCAGCCACGATGCTGAGCAGCGCGGCATCCATCGCAAGCGCTACGAGATTAGAGCCGCTGAGCATCCGGGGATTAATCGCCGAGACTGGAATAACTACCGCCGCCATGGCGATAACGAGACCCAGTTCTCGACGGGAAAAAATCTCACGCAAGAACGTACGAAAGCGAAGGTTCCGACGTTCAGATTTCGGCTGCCGTGAACGAATTTCGCCCCGAGGAAAAGCACTATCGCTGCCGCGCACTTCCGCAGGAGTCTTTTGACCGGCACTCGCCCCGGTGGCAGCCTGCATGATCTGCTCTTGTGAGGCCTCGCTGCGATCGAATTCGCCACTTACCCGCCCTTCCCTGAGCACCAGGATGCGATGGGACATGCTGACCAGTTCGGGCAGCTCTGATGAGATAAGGATGATTCCTAACCCAAGCCGAGCAAGGTTTGCGATCATAGCGTGCACTTCCGCCTTGGTCTGTACGTCAACGCCTTGCGTGGGCTCGTCGAATATGATCACCTGGGGTGCCGTGGCCAGCCACTTGGCCAAGACAACTTTTTGCTGGTTGCCGCCCGATAACGTACTAGTCGGCTGATCATAACTGCGAAAACGAAGACGAAGACGATCCAGATGCGGCTTCACCAGATCAAGTTCTCGCCGGGTTCGCACCAGTCCCAGATGAGTCGCCTGATCTATCACCGGCAACGACGCGTTTGTCAGGATCCCGAAATCCATGACCAAACTCTGCCCGATACGATCTTCGGAGACGTACGCAATCCCGGCTTTCATGGCGTCAGCGGGTGAATTCAGTGAAACCACCTCATCCTCGATACGGATGACCCCGCCGGTAGGTTGATCAACACCGAAAAGTACCCGGGCAATTTCTGTTCGACCGCTTCCGACCAATCCTCCAAATCCGAGGATTTCCCCAGCCCTCAGTGTGAATGAAACTTCTCTAAAGCTGCCAGACCGCGTAAGGTCATCCACCTTTAAGATCGTTTTGCCGAATTGTGAATCCAGCGGCGGATACATGTCAGAAAGGGCTCGACCTACCATTAGCCGCACAGCCTGGTTTCGCGGCATCTGATCAGTTTGTGAGACGGTCACTAAATGCCCGTCGCGCAGCACCGCGATCCGATCCGCAATCCGATAGATTTCGTCCATCCGGTGACTGACGAACATCATGGCCACCCGCCTCTTTCGCAACGAATCGACAACCTCGAAAAGTCGATCAACCTCACGTTGAGATAGTGCCGCTGTCGGTTCATCCATGATCAAAACACGAGCAGTTACCGAAAGCGCTTTCGCTATTTCCACTAGTTGCCGCTCGGAGGTACGCAATTTACCGAGGAGCTCATCCGGGTCGATCGACAGCCCGACGACCTCTAGCAACACCGCAGCCTCGCGCTTCATGCTCAAGTGATCTAGCCAGCCCCACCGGTTTTTCCGCGCATTACCGATAAAAATATTCTCAGCGATCGAAAGGTGATCAAATAGACCGGGATGTTGGTGCATGACAGCAATCCCGCGGCGGTGGGCTTGCAAGGGCGAACGCAATTCTAAAGGATGTCCATCCAGAAAGATATGGCCGCGGTCCGGCCGATAGACACCTGCGAGTAATTTGACGCAGGTACTTTTTCCAGCGCCGTTTTCGCCGAGCAACGCCAGCACCTCGCCTGATCTTAGTTCGAAAGATACGTCGTCCACGGCCATTGTCCCGCCGAACGATTTGCTGACGCCTCGAAAGGCGGCGATAACGTCGGGGGACGCCAGATCATTTCCGCCTTTTGGCTGAGCGGTGAAATCATCGACATACTCACTCATGACTATCCTTGCCTGCCGGTTTCACCCGAATCCCGAGTATCTCCTCGGTTTCCAGGTTAATTTCGTGGCGGCCCAGTGCTTTTTCTTTGAATCAGCTTCGGGGTGCCTATCTTTTTGATCGGTTCCTCTTTTGATCTTTCTATAGCGATCAAAAGGCTCTGCAGGCTCTCCTTGGCCAGGATGTCAAAGTCGATGGCAACGGTCGAGAGTGGTGGATGAAAGAATTGCGATTCGGGCATTCCATCAAAACCCACCACGGAGACTTCCTAGGGATCCTGATCCCGAGCTCCTGCAACGGAAGCGCTGGTGAGATTTTCGCGCTTCGAAGACGACAAAAGGCAAGCAATTCCTGAGGGGAAAGTCTAAGATTATCTATATTTTATGAACACCTCACCTCTTGGCTTCCAGCGCATCAAAGTCATCGCCTGGTCGGTCACCGACCTTGAACGCGCGAACAATTTCTACGGAGAGACGTTGGCCTTGCCCCCGGCTTACGAAGGTTCAGAGCAAGTCGGATATTTTCTGGGTCAGACGATCCTGATGTTGAAAGCGAACTGGTATGCTGCGCCGACCGAAGCACCGAATCCGCGAGTCACCATTGCCACCGATCATGCCCCTGCCACGGAGGAAGCTCTTCGTTCTCGCGGTATCACCATTTCGGATCCCGTGCAGGCCTACGACGAATTCTATGTGGGCAGCTTTCTCGATAGTGAAGGTAACAAACTTTGGTTTTGCTCACCGGTGTAAGAAGTTGTCAGTGGTCAGACGAGGCCCACCAAATCGTCTTGACTTCGCTCCGTTCGCCAATAGTCACTGCCCACTGCCATGCTTAATCTCCTTTTGGACACTGTAAGTGGTAGATTTCCAGACAAGGTGGCCTTGATCTTTGAGGATAAAAAATATACCTATGAACAACTCTCCGGACTTACGCAGTCCCTGGCAGCTTCTCTATTGGAGCGAGGAATCAAACCGGGTGATCGGATTGCTTTTCTGTTGTCAAACGGTCTTGAGATAGTGTTATGCTACTACGCCTGCTTTAAAATAGGGGCCATCGCTGTGCCGCTCAATATTCGCTTCCAGAGCGAACTGTTGAAGTATGCCATTACTCACAGCGGGGCGCGTGTCTTGATCAGCGAACCGCAATTGTTGGCAAAGATTGAAAAGTTCGATACATCGCTACAGGAAGTTGAACAGTACTATCTGACCTCTCACTCTTCGGAATTCGACGGAGTGAGGCCGTTCGACGAGTTACTGCTTAAAACTGCATCTGGCCTGGACTACCTGCCCGTGTTGGGGGAGAGCAGTCCGGCGGCGATTTATTATACCTCGGGGACCACCGGGTTGCCAAAAGCGGTCCTCCATTCCCACGGGAGCTTATCCCGAGCTACCGAAATGCAGATCGGCCAGATCAGAATCTCTTCCGACGACACGACACTGATCATATTCCCAATTTGCTACTTGATCGGCTTTGGTTCACAGATTTTGCCGTTTCACAGTTCCGGTGCGACCTGCGTTCTGCTGTCTCAGTTTGAACCCCGTCAGGCTCTCGCAGCTATCGAATCCTATAGACCGACCAAAACGTATGGCTTCCCAAAGATGTACAACGATCTAGTGAACTGCCCGGGAGCCAGCCAGTCTAGCTTTCGGTCGATCAATTTCTGCTTTTCCGCTGGTGAAGCGGTTCCCGTCGCCGTCCAGGAGCGATTTGACCGAATTTTTGGGATAGAGATCACCGAAGGCTGCGGGATGACTGAACTCCAGATTTACTGCATGAATCCGCCTTACGGAAAAAAAGTGATCGGCTCGATCGGGCGACCCATTGCCGAAATGGAAGTTTCTTTAATTGATGATTCCGAACGCCCAATATCGAAACCTGACGAAATTGGCGAGATGATTGTCCGCGGAGGAAGCATGACCGCCGGCTATTGGCATGATCCTGAATTGACCGGCAATCGTATAAAGGATGGATGGTTTCATACCGGCGACCTGGCTTCCAGGGACGAAGAGGGAATCTATTGGTTCGTGAGCCGGAAATCGGAGATCATCAAACATCAAGTCGGTTTGGTCTCGCCCATTGAGGTCGAAGGGGTATTATATCAACACCCCTCCGTTCGGGAGGCCGGAGTCGTCGGAAAAGCAGACCAGCTAGGGCACGAGATCGTACAGGCCTACGTGGTTCTCAAGCAAGGGAGCGCCCCGGTGACGGAAGAAGAACTAATCGAATTTGCGCGGTCGCATCTGTCCGACCACAAAGTGCCTTTCAAGATCATCTTCACGGACAACTTACCGTACGGCCCCACCGGGAAGATTGACCGCAAAACCTTGCGAGAAAAGGCGAAAACAGTCGGGACCAGCGCCGAATCGCGCAGCGTATCCTCCTAACGAGCGACGACCAACGGAACGAAGCTGTAGGCGACGGTAAGCGAACCGTCTCGGTTCGCTCCACTCGAAGGGGCAGAGCGAGACGCTGCGCTTACCCTGCCAGATAGCCAGATCGCGATGCTGACAACCAGCAGCCTGCAATCTTGCTAGCCTGCAAAGGCCGAGAACAATGGAAGAACGAGAAGGGTTAAGGATCAAGGAAGAGCGAATGACTCTTGTGTCTCGATGTTCGTGGATTCGAGGGGCGCGCCTTTCGATCGTCGCAATCGTCCCGAGGACCGGTCGGCGCGTTCCAAGAGCCTTCGTTTTTGATTGTCAAGGTGGCAAAATCAACGTAGAAGACCATTTAGTCCGTATAACCGCTTTGAGTGATTTTACGTGATTTTCCCCCCGTTTTATGGTGGTTCGACAAGGAGGTCTGTTCCGCTGTCTGCTCCCGCAAAAGCGGGCCATGGGAATCGTCCGATGCTACCGCCATTTTCGCAACTCAACCCATCTCCATAAACCTTAGAAAATTCGCATGAAAAACCCGAATCTATTCGCGTTATTTACGGTCGCGGCACTTGCTGCGCTCCCGGTCATAACGACACACGCTCAGGATCAGGAGCTCAAGATCGGCGTCGTAGCTGCCGAATCAGGATCCTTCGTTTCGGCCGGAAATACCATTGTGGCAGCCGCAAAGCTGGCATCCCAACAAATCAACGACGCGGGCGGCATAAAAATTGGTGGCAAAACCTACAAGATCAAGCTCTACATCCGCGACAACCGCACAGATGTGAATGTGACGATCGCAGCCGCTCGTGAGTTGGTCAACGATATCGGCGTCAAAGCAATCTGGGGAACCGAAACTCATGATTTCTCGGTATCAATGGCCAAGATCACTGGAGCGGCAAAGGTTCTTCAGTTCTCCGGCAACAGTTCATTGGGAGCTGTTCTGGACGATAAGTCCGTGGCTCCAGGGGGTTGGCTGCACTACACATTCCAGTCTGAGCCCCAGGAATGGCAGCGTAGTGGCAGCACAGCCAAAGGCGTACTCACGCTTCTGACTCCTCTAATGGACCATCCTCCGAAGCACTCGGTCGTCTGCGTCGGCAATGACGCGACTGGACAGTATCTATCTTCCCATTATGTAAAAGCGCTGGAGGCAGAAGGGCAACAGGTAGATCTGGTCAAATATCCGCCCGATACGACCGACTTTGCGCCGCTCCTGACGAGGATAAAAGGGATGAAGCCCGATATCCTCCATTTCTGGTACAACGGGGATTCGACTCTGACCGCATTCCCGCAGGCATTGAAGCTGGATGTCGCACCTGCTTACTTTTTGTTTGGCGTTGACCCTGGCATTTACCAGCAGCGTCAACTGAAGTCTGATAAACCGGTGACGATGAGTTGCGTACCTGTCTGCTGGGGCTCGTCGCCTTATCCGGTGGTCCAGGACTATTTCAAGAAGTATTTTGAACTCGGCGCATCCAAAGGTCCCCAATCATCAGTGTCCTTACTTTACTATGACTATTTCATGATGTACGCCAAGGCGCTGGAAGAGGTCGGATCAATCGATAATCCAGATGCGGTAGTCGATGCTCTTCTCAAGATGAGTTATCAGGGAGTGGTATCTCCGGTTCCGCTGACCTTCAATGCGCATCATCAGGTCACGTTTGCGACAGAGGTCTGCCTGGTCAAGCCGGAGACTTCCGACCAATTCAACTGCACTGTCGAGCAACCTCCGCCGGCCCCGCCGCCAGGCGACACAGGCGGATAGAGGGAGGAGCAGTCACAGAGTCGGTATCCGTGTCAGGAAGGGCATCAACATCAGAAAGAGCTCGAGCCATTTGGAAATCTTCATCCAACAGTTGGTTAACAGCCTTTCGGTTGCCAGCGTGACCATCCTGATAGGAATAGGGATAACGCTGATCTTTGGGTTAGCCGGGATAGTCAATTTTGCACACGGCGAATTTTTGATGGTCGGAGGAATGGTGACCTGGTTCCTGGTGACATCCGGGATCAACTTTTTTGTCGCGCTGGTCGGCGCGATGATCTTTGTTGGTGCACTGGGATTTGTCGCAGAACGCGGGCTATTCCGGTTCACTCTGGCACGACCGATGAATGGATTCATCATGTCAATCGGACTGAGTGTGATTCTTCAGCATGTGGTGATTCGCCTGTTCAATGAGGTTCAGAAAACCATTCCGGACCCGATCGGGACGGTCTGGGTATTTGGGGGCGTCGACGTGATCGCGATGCGAGCGGTGGTTGTGGCACTGACCGCTGTGGCCGTCGCAATTACCTATTTCGGCATTTCGCGCAGCCGCTATGGTATCGCTCTGCGGGCCAGCATAGCCGACCAGGACACGGCTGCACTGATGGGCATACCGGTTAGGAAATACGTCACGGGCGTATTCATTTATGGCAGCGTATTGGCCGGCTTGGGCGGAGCACTGATGATAGCGCTTTTCCCGATCACGCCCTTCACCGGGAGCGTTGTGATCATCAGAGGCTTCGCCGTTTCTCTCATCGGAGGTCTCGGCAATGTTGGCGGCGCCGTGGTCGGTGGTCTCATCCTTGGCCTCGTCGACGCCCTGAGCGCTGGTTACGGTTTTTCCGAATGGACTGATGCCTATTCGCTTGTCGTGATGATTGTTATTCTGATCGTTCGCCCACAGGGATTGCTTGGCGGCACGCTCGGTCCGCGCGCCACGTAATATCTCTCCAGAGGATCTGTCGCACAAATGTAAATGATGAGCGATAGCCCCCAAATCCCCAAGCCTCAATCACCTCTCACTCCAGAGCCTCCGCAGCCCTTCGGGCAGCGACCGCCCGGTCAGGGGTCGGAGAGCGCCATCCAAGATCGCTCAGACTGGCTATCTTCCGCTGGAGAGATCGCCGCGGCGGCTCTACTCGTCGGATTTCTGATCGGGTTCCCCTGGCTGAACCCGGGCTACCGTTTTTTGTCACTGGGCATTACGACTGGCATCACCACGATAGCGCTGTACGGTCTTGGGCTTCAATTCGGGCAGGCCGGTATTATGTCCGTCGGACACGCAGCGTTCATTGGCATCGGAGCCTATGCCTCAGCGATATTGGCGGGGAGACTCGGCATGGGTTTTTGGTCAGCGTTGCCTTTTTCGGCACTTTTCTCGGCGTTGGTTGCCGGCCTGATCGGCCTCCCCTCGCTGCGTGTGAGCGGCCAACACTATATTATCATCACCTTTTGCTTCTGCGCGCTGCTGAACATTGCGCTGACCAATGGAGGCACATTCACGGGCGGCGCAACCGGGTTGGACGTCGGGTCCATCGATCCAATATTGGGCATCAATTTCGATCAGCTCCGCAACGCCTATTATCTAGTCATTCTGGCTCTCCTGCTCTGCCTCTTCGTCACTTATTTAATAGTCCACTCTTCCTACGGCAGGACTCTTCGCGCTATCCGCGAGAACGAACTTCTAGCGCGTGCCGTGGGAATTGCGACCAGCCGCCATAAAATTGGCGTATTGATGGTGAGCGGCGCTTTCGCCGGGGTCGCTGGCATCCTTCAAGCGTATTATCTGCGCCACATTTCACCGGCCTTGTACGGTCCGTTTCCCAGCCTCTATCTCGCTCTGATGGTGATGCTCGGCGGAGCGCGATTGCTTTACGGCCCCCTTATCGGGGCGCTCATCGTGAACTTTCTTCCCGAGGTGATGAATCTCAACCCGATCGATTCCAGAATCGCTTACGGAGTTGGTTTACTGGTAGTGATCCTTATGCTTCCCGGCGGGGTCAGCGCCGGTATTTTGGATGTCTACGGATGGCTAGTTTCAAAGCGGCGGAGATAAAAGGGGCGGCGCGATGGCGGTCTTGAAAATCACGGAACTCCGCAAGGAATTTGGCGGCGTGATCGCGTTGGCCGGCGTAGATATCTCACTTGATTTGAACAAAATCGTCGGCATCATCGGGCCCAACGGCTCCGGCAAAACAACTTTGTTCAACGTCATCGCAGGGGTGCACAAGCCGACGGCAGGTCGCGTACTTTGGCAAGGCATCGACATCACCGGCAAACCCACGTACCAAATAGCGCGCATGGGGTTGGTCCGAACATTTCAGCAGGCGATGTCGTTTCCGGGCCTGTCAGTTCGAGAGAACGTCCGCATCGCTCATGAACACGGCCGCTCACAGGGCAGCCAGTCCGAACAAAAATGGAGTTCGCCGGAGGCGATCCTGTCTTTCGTTGGCCTAAGCGCCCTCGGCAACACGTTGGCCGGTTCGATGCCTTTTGGAAATCTTCGCCGGCTCGGGATTGCTATTGCCTTGGCGGTGAACCCCCTCCTTCTTCTTCTTGATGAACCGGCCGCAGGCTTAAGCGACAGCGAAACATCGGCCCTGACAGAGTTGATCGTCCAATTTCCACAGTTGGGCATCGGCGTCTGCCTGATTGATCATGACATGTTCTTGATGAGCACTTTGTGCGAGCGTCTTATCGTTCTTAACTTTGGCACCAAGATTGCCGAGGGACCTCCCGCGCTTGTCCTGCACGATCCAAAGGTCATGGAGGTCTATTTAGGGGACGAAATATGACACTTCTCCAGATTGACCACCTCAGGACCGCCTACGGCGCGGTGGTCGTCAACCGGGACGTTTCTCTCACGGTGGAGCAGAATGAAATCGTGACTATTCTTGGCCCCAATGGAGCCGGCAAGTCTACGCTTTTGCGGGCGATCTCAGGATTACTGCGGCCAAAGGACGGGTCCATTCAATTCGACGGCAACGATGTAACAGGCCTCCCGGCCGATCGAATGGCCGCTCTGGGGGTCGTCATGGTGCCGGAAGGACGGCGCATATTTCCTGACCTGACGGTGCAAGAGAATTTGCGCCTCGGGGCTTATTGCCGCAAGGATCGTGAGGCCATCGACAAAGACATCCAACTGATGGAGTCCTATTTCAACGTACTTGCCACCAAGCGCAACGCCAAGGGTGCTGAACTGAGCGGCGGCCAACAGCAAATGTTAGCCATTGCCCGCGGCCTAATGGCTCGTCCCCGTGTTCTTTTGCTTGACGAACCATCGCTAGGATTGTCGCCACGACTGATCAAAGACGTCCGTTCCGTCATTCTGGACCTGCGCGCCAGGTTTTCTGCAGCTGTCTTGCTAGTGGAGCAAAACGCCGGACTCGCCCTCGCTGTCGCGGAAAGAGGATACCTGTTACAGCACGGCAGGATCGTTGCTTCAGGCGCCATTGCAGATCTGCGGGACAACAGCCTGATGCATGAACTATACCTGGGACATGGTCGCGGTCGCTAAAGAAAGGCGTCCTGGGCGATGGGAAGCTGTCAGTTATCAACGAGGACCTCAAGCCCGGACAACGCATCGACGCGGTTCGCACGCGCTATTCCTTCATCGACAGGCCATCTTTCTCCTGCTCTGGCCTGAGTTAGAGTGCCAAATTACCTATCAGGAAGGCACACTCTCTTTCCGTCACCGCTCACTTTCCTGCTGGCTCGATTACCTCCGCACATTCGCATTCGGTGCGAAAAGCCGCTCCATTTCCATGCGGACTTTGTACGCGGGCAGCGATTCGTCAATAGCGACGTCCTCCCAAGTGAGGGACTGGCCCTTCGGAACTGGCCGAACTAGCTTCAGGTTGTTCGCCAACCCAAGCGGCAGGCCACCCTGATTGAGCGATTTATCCGCCGGGAAGAGCTTACCCCAGACGGTATAGCCTCCTTCTCCGTCCAACATCTCACTAACCTTGAGATCCCGTTTTGCAGTCGCGACCACGTCTGCGTTGAAGCACGTCGCAACCCCGATCGACTCCCGGCGCAACGCAGCAGAAACTACCGATATTCCCAATTCCAAGCCAATCAGATGCCAGCGTCTGTACATGCATACATAGCGGCCGCCGGGGTCAGTGCGTACCCCATACTCTTGGAAGCAACGGCGGATATACTCGGTTTCGCCTTCAAAGCATACCCACACTCCGTTCCGGATATCATTAGCGATCGGAGTTCCGTCGAGCTGCAGCGAAGAGACAACCTCCACTACACCCTTCTTGTCGAGTTTGCCACCCTCGCTCCTCGGCCTCAATACTAAAGGAAGGTCGTCCATCGATGCCGGCGGGAACATGAGGCCGTTTTCGGGCGCTTCGAGCCCTGTTGCATTGGCTACCGCCGCGCTCTCGATGGCAGGCTTGGATCCATCCAAGAATGAGTTGAACATCTTCGGGTTGAGACCGCCGATCTTCGCCTGCTCCGCGGTCAGGCCCCAGAAGTCCCACACAGTTTCCGGCGTGGACTCGCAGAAGTGCGGCAGCCATTTATGGCCGCGTCCTGCGGCAACCACTGGGAAGCCGCAGCCACGCGCCCAGTCCACCCAGTCACAGATCAAGGCGGGCTGGTCGCCGAAGGCGAGACTGTAGACTACGCCAGCCTCTTGCGCTCTGCGCGCAAGCAGCGGACCACAAAAGGCGTCCGCCTCCACAGTCACGTTTACAACGTGCTTGCCGTGCTTGAATGCGGGGAGACAGTGCTCGACCGCAGCGATTGGATTGCCGGTACACTCTACGATCACGTCCATCTCGGGATGAGCGATTAGCGCCTCCCAGTCCGCGCCTACGTGCGTCGTCCCCTTCTTGAGCGCTTCGTCGAGTGAGGCCGCTCCATATTGGTCGACGTTCCAGCCCACGCGCTCCAGGCTGGCGTGCGCGTTCGCTGGCGAACGGTCTGCAATGCCGACCAGATGTAACGCCGGCGTGCGCGGCACCTGTGCGAAGAACATGGCGCCGAATTTGCCAGCACCGATCATCCCAACGCGCACGGGCTTTCCTTGAGCGGCCCGTTCACATAACTTGGCGTATAGACTCATAACATCCTCCGTTTAGGTTACTTACTTAAAGAAAAGCCCACGTTCTCTGCCAGAACGCCGTAGGCGATCCGTGGCAGGAATCAGAATTGGCATTGACCGAACAATTGATTGCCACATTCCGCCAGGAGATAGCTAACACAACCGCACCTATGACCCGATACGCAATCGATTACACCTGCATTCAAACCGTCTACAACGATTCTCGCGTTGCCTGGGGGTGCGTCCAGCTCGCTACCGAGCTGCAGCCGCTTTGGTGGTCTGCGATGGATTACTGCTGTGAGCCTGAAATAGCGAACAACCATGAACAAATGACAGGGCAAGTAACAGGGCAACACCATCTCATAAAAAGGCTCGCGTTAGGTCTATAAGCTCTAAAAATGATTGGGGATCCCAGGCACTTCGACCGACGAAGAGTCCGTCCACATCCATAATTTCTGCATAGGATCGGAAATTCTGATGGTTAACGCTACCGCCGTAGAGCAACGGCACCTCGGCAGCGATCGCCGTCGAGTACATATTGCCGAGAACTTCCCGAATGACTTCATGTTTTTCCTGGACATAGGATGGATCCGCGGGTTGGCCGGCTACTCCGATTGCCCAGGTTGGCTCGTAGGCGATCATGACTTTGGAAATTTCTTCGCGGGAAATGCCCTCGAGCCCGGCCCGCACTTGTCTTTCCAACGCCTGGGCGCCAATTCCTTGCTCTTTTTCGGTATGATTTTCTCCAATGCAAATCAGAGCTGTGAGATCATGTTTAAGGATTGCCCGAGCCTTTCGATTGACGTCTAGGTCAGTTTCCCCAAATTTTTGACGGCGTTCTGAATGTCCGATCTCGACCAGGTCCACAGGAATATCCGCCAGGATGCGAGCGGAAATTTCTCCGGTGGCTTCAAATCCATCCTCCCAATGAACGTTTTGAGCGCCGACCTTTAGCGGCAGGCCAGCTTCCGCCACCGCGTCCCGAACGAGTTGCAACGACGTAAAGGACGGAATGATAAAGAGGTTATGCCTCGAGAGGTCCAACTCTCGCAGAAGTGGGAGAAACTCTGCCACAAATTGACGCGCCTCAGTGTTCGTCCGGCGCATCTTCCAATTGGTGCCCAGGTGAAATTTCATCAGGCTCGTTTGATGAAGTTGCGGTGAATCGAATCGAAGGAGATTGCGAGGACGACGATCGCCCCGCTGACAATTGTTTGCCAATAGGGCGAGACACCCACCAGGACGATAACATTTTCGATCACGCCGATGATTGCCGCGCCAATCAGGGCACCAAGCGGGTTGCCGATGCCACCGGTGGTGGCCACACCACCGATAACCGGAGCAGCGATCGAGGCCATCACCCAAACGCCCCCGATCGAAGGCTGCGCGGATCCCAGTCTGGCCACCATTAGCATTCCCGCCAGTGATGCGAGGAATCCCGAGATCATGAAGCACAGAACGCGCACCTGGTTCACTTTGATCCCAAGCATTCGGGCGGCTTCGCGGTTGTTTCCAATCGCGTAGATGTAGCGGCCAAAAGACGTGCAAAGAGAAACGACCGTAACAATAATGCCGACTCCGATCAGGAAAACGAACGGGACGGGAATTCCCGCGATATCGCCCTTACCAAGAAAAAGGATCGACTGGGGAATTCCGATGATAGCTCTTCCTTGCGTCGCCACCAGATTGACGCCTGAATAGATACCCGTCATGCCGATGGTGGCCACGAGCGCATTCAAGCGCAGACCGGCAATGAGCGTTCCATTGATGAAGCCGCACAGCGCGCCTAACAAGAGACAAAGGCTAAAGGCGATAAATGGATCTATCTTGGCCTGGACCATTAACATTCCACCCACGACGGCGCAAAGTCCGGCGATGGCGCCAATGGATAAGTCCAGTTCCCCGAGAATGAGCAGCAGGCACTGGCCGAGAGCAACAATCCCGGCGAAAGCCAAAGAACGCAGGATGATCGATATATTGTAGGCAGTTAAAAAATTCGGTGAGACAAATCGCGCAATCACCAGCATCGCGATCAAAATGGCAAATACCCCTGTGATTTGGCTCGAAAAGAGGGACTGGAGTAACGATTTGGAACCGGTTCGATTGCTGGTTTTTTCCGCGACAGCGTTAGTCATGATGTTCTTCTCCAGCGCCAAAGATTGCGCTAACGATCTGAGCAGCGCTCGTTTTGTCGGTGTCGAATTCGCCGGTTTTCCTACCGTTATAAACTGCGACTACCCGATTCGAGCAGCGCAATAGCTCTTTCATTTCGGAGGAAACAAGGATGATTCCTACACGCTGATTTTCAGCCAATTCCTTCATAATCCGATAAATATCGGCCTTGGTTTTGACATCGATTCCTTTGGTTGGCTCATCGAAAATTAGAACTTTGGGATGGCCTCGCATATTGCGGCCGATGATAATTTTTTGTTGATTGCCGCCGCTGAGATAAACGATTTGTTTCTCATCGTTTGATGTTTTTACGTCGTAGATATTGATTATTTCCTGCGCAATCGCAGCCTCTCTGGCCGAGGAAATGAAGGGTCCTCGCGTCGTTTCACCCAGAACTGAAATACCGATGTTGTGCCTCACACTTAGCAGGGGCAGAATTCCGTGGTGTTTGCGCTCTTCAGGAAGATAGACAAGACCATTCTTCATCGAAGAAGCGGTATCGCGAAATTTCCATCCCTTTCCGCGCATCGTGACCTCGCCTCCCTTCTCCGGAAGGAAGCCAAAGATTGTTTGCATAATTTCAGAGCGTCCCGCGCCAATTAACCCGGCAAAACCCAGGATCTCTCCCTCGCGAAGATTGAAATTGATGTTGCGAAATTTTGTTCCGCTTAGATTCTTCACCTCCAGAATGACGTTACCCGGCGGCAGCGCGGGCCGGAATGTCTCGTCCAGATTAAGGTCTTTGCCCGACATAAGCATGATGATCTGGCGCTGAGTCATTTCCGCAATTGGTGCGTTGCCCACCTGCTCGCCGTTGCGCATGACCGTGATTTCATCGCCCAGGGCGTAGATTTCATCTAACTTATGGGATATAAAGACGACCGAATGCTTTTCGTCCTTGAGTCGACGAACAATTCGAAAGAGGCGCTCCGTTTCTTGCTCAGTCAAGGACGTAGTCGGCTCATCAAGGATGAGAACTTCCGCGCTGCGGTTTGTCAGGGCGCGAGCAATCTGCAGGAGCTGTTGCTCGGAAATCGTAATGTCCTTCACTAAAGTGTGGGGGGAAACTTCAATGTGAAATCGCTCTAGATGCGGTAGCGCCGCCTTGTTAAGGCGGCCTCCCATTACCAACGCGCCAGTCATGCCGGATTTTGCAAATGGCATGAAGAGATTCTCCGCCACTGTCATTTCCGGAAACAAATTTAGCTCCTGAGGAACGTAGGCGACTTTCGAAAATAAACCAGGATGCTGCAGAGCATTGGTGCCGTCGATCGACACCTCTCCCTTGTCCGGAAGGTATACCCCCGTCAGGACCTTAACCAGGGTGCTCTTTCCGGCTCCGTTCTCACCGATGATACAATGGATTGTGCTTGGGCGGATTGACAGATTTACGTTGTTAAGAGCGACAACTCCGGGGAACGTCTTTACGACTCCTTTAGCTTCGAGTAAGGCCATATCAAATTAAAGGACAGACATCGCGTGGTCGGCCGGTGTGTGGAGGGGACGCGAGAAACGCGGGCGCCAACAGCCAAAGTGGCAGTGGCGCCCGCGCCCGGCTCAGCGGCTTACAGGCCGTTGTAATCCTTTGCCATCTCCTGCGTGATAAACTTCGCGCCGGTATCTATCTTTTGCGGAGTCGGCACGCCAAGGCTTTGTTGCCAGAGAGCGATGACCGACCAGTACCCCTGCATTTGCGGCCGGCTGGCGGATGAAGAATCAACGACGCCCTCCTTGATGAGATCGATGAGCTGGTTCAAATCGTCCAGACCAACGGACTTAACGGTTCCGCTTTTGTTGGCTTCCTTAATGGCAATTCCCACGCCGATCGGACCGGCGGCGTCACACTCCACCCACCCGCGAAGGTTCGGATGCGCAGACATGACAGCGGCAGCTTCTTTCTGAGCCGTCTCAATATCGTCGTTGTCAATGCCTTCCGCGACGAGCTTCATCTTTGGATACTTCTTGAAAACCTCACGGTAGGTTTCAGCACGGATACGATGATTCGGCGCAGTCGGAACGCCTTGCATAATAGCCACTTCACCTTCTTTGCCCAGTATCTCGGCCAGCCGCTCTCCGGCGATTCTCGCTTGAGCCGCAAAGTCCCCTCCCACGCTCGTCAAAGCAAGGCCTGGAGGCGGTTCGGAGTCAAAGACGACCACCGGAATTTTTCGCTTCAAGGCCTCCTCGATGACGGCACGGTTTCCTTCCCCGTCCAAGAGGTCCAAGGCGATGCCGTCAGGTTTGTTGGCAATAGAGCGTTCCAATATTTCGTTTTGCACCACGACATCGGCGCTTTGCGGAGCGCGATAATCGATGGAAACCTTAGAACCAGTTTGGTCCTCGATCATCTTTGCCGCCTTTTTCGCACCTTCGTTTACCTGGTCGAACCAGGGATGAACGACCTTTGGAACGATCACAAATTTATAATCTTTTTTCTTTCCTGAATCCGATTCTCCGAATGCCAGAGGCAGACAATAGCTAAGCGCAACGGTCGTCACGGCAATCGTCAGGTGAGATCTGAGAGCTAACCGGAATTTCGGGGGGCGTATGTTTTTCATGTATTTCTTGTTGGGGTGGTTCGGGTTGAGTTGAAAATTATTAATTTTTGCCGGCGCATTTTTCGGCCGCTGTGGCGAGGGATTCCAGGAACAGCGCGATTGATGTCGCACCAGGATCTTGAGCTGTTCTGACCCGTTCGCCGAGAGCGGTGGCGCGACCGAAACGAGCGAGCATGCCGATTGTCGATAGAGAAAGATGGTACCTTCGGATGGACCTAAGGCTTTCGGCAGTAGCCTGAATAGAGAAGGGATTGGGGGCAGCAAAAACTGCGCCCGCTATCGCCCCGTCGGCCATTCCTGGTCCAACAGCCCCCAAAAACAGTGGCTCATGTCCGCTGCCGCCGCCGACAACGATGTGGACGCGGCGATGGCGGTTGCCTCGATAAATGAGACCAAAATGTCCCTGCACTCGCTCCCGAGGGACGCGACTGACCGCGAGGATGCCCTCGATAACAGACTCTACAGCTTGATCAGCAGTAACGAGAAACTTTCTCATAAAGATAAGGAACAGTTCGGTTGTTCCTCGTGCGAGGGAGCCACCGAGGCTAGACACCAACGAAAGAGGGGAGATAACATAGCACAGGCAAATGGCGCAGACGAATGATCAACTCGACGATGCGGGCCTTCAGCGGTGCGACATACTTCAGCCATGGCGTCTATTCAGTCTTGGGCCAGCGAAATCGCCGAACGGTCCGGCGAGTACATATCAGTTGGTCAGTTCGTGACCTTCGGTGAAGTGAAGATCGATCTTCTGTTTGAGAAATCGAACCGACTCGCGAATGTCCTCCAGACCATTCATTCCGTCCTCGATTGAGATCCAGGAGGAAAATCCGACCGAGCTTAACGTCGAGAAAATCTTGTCATAGTCGTTTAGTCCCTGCCCAACAACCCCGTGTGATAGACGACTGGCATATCCAACCACGTCTTCCTCCTGGCGGAGGTCTTCCAAGGTTCCGTGATTAAGATATCGGTCGCTGGCATGCATCGAAACCACCCGATGTTTGACGCGATCAAGCATTTCTAAAGGATCCTCGCCGGCCAGAAGCGTATTAGAGGGATCAAAGTTAATCCCAAACCAGGGAGAATCGATCTGCCTGATGATCGCGATGAAGATATCCATCTTCTGGGCAAATTCCGGATAACGCCAATAACTATCTTTGTAATGATTTTCCATCGATAGCACGACGCCATGCTTCTGGGCAAACGGCAGCAGATCCTTAATAACTCGGACGACCTGGGCGATACCAGCTTCTCTTGACAATCCGGGGCGTCGTTGACCGGACAAGACCCGACAAAAACGTCCACCAAAAAAAGCGGTCAGTTCGATCATCCGCTTCTCGCGAACAATTTCTTTCTCCAGCAGTGCGGGATCAGGCTCCGTAAAATCGGGTGAACAGCAAAGCATTGGCATTTGCAGACCGTGTTTATCCAGCAACCGTTTGGTCTCTCTCAAGAACGTTTCGTCGTCTTCAAGAAAGCCGGAATAGAACTCGAGTCCCTCTACTCCGAGCGTGGCGCCCATTTCGATCCACTCACTCAGGCTCATCGTTCGCTCGACGCACAATTCATCCATGTAACATTTCGGGAACGCGGCCAACTTTGGTTTCATTGTATTAGGATTTTCGGATGACGGGGAATTACTTAATCATCTGGGTTTTCCCTCGCTCAAATGTCAGTACCACTGAAACGATGATCATGAACCCCAGAATGCTTTGTTGAAAGTAAGGATCAATGCCGACGACATTCATACCATTATCGAGCACGCTCATCAGAAGCGTACCGAACAAGGTATTTGCCGGGCCACCCGTCCCCCCGGTCAGCGCGGTACCTCCTACCACCACTGCGGCAATCGACTTCAAAATGTAGACTTGGCCCGCCACCGGGTCACCGCCATAGCGAACGGACGAAATCATGATCCCAGCGATGGAGGCGCCCAGTCCAGAGAGCACAAAAGCGAAATTGCGGGTTTTCGTGACATCGATTCCGGACATCCACGACATCTTGATACAGTTGGTTAGCCGCAGGAGATTTTCCTGCAGAGAGATTAATGCTTGGAAAAAAGGATATCAGTCCCATCCGGCATCGATTATATAGGTCTGGTTGGTGCAGGATTTCGCATCGTCAGAAGCGAGAAAAGCGACTAAAATCGCCACCTCCTCTGGTTCTATGAAACGCTTTAGACACTGTCCGTCTAAAACGGTCCGCTTTAATTCGGGCGTCAACCAGCGTTCGACCTGGCGTTTGGTTCTGGCAAACCCGGGGGCCACACAATTGATACGGATATTCTTGGGACCCAGGCTGCGCGCCAGACCTCTCATTAAACCTTCGATGGCCGCTTTGGCGGTCACATAAGCCGGCAGCCCAGGAGCAGCCTGTCGCCAAGCGCAAGAACTAAGATTGATGATTGATCCGCCTCCGGCGGTCGCCATCCGAGGGGCGACGCCCTGGATACAGAAAAAGTAGTGATCCAGGTTGGTCGCCAACCGGTCGCGCCAGTATTCCGGAGTTATCTCCTCCATTTCATGCCTTTCATCGTTGGCGGCATTATTAACCAACACTCTGACCGGTCCTACCCTCTCCTGAATTGACTCCAAAGTGCTTTTGAGCGTCTGCAGATCCTTAAGATCCACCGAGACAAACTCCGGGGTTGTCTTTGCTCCAGGGGCCAACCGGGTCACCAATTCAGCACTGGCTTCCGCGTCGAGATCCAGGAAAACCACCCGGCTTCCTTGGCGGACGAACGTTTCTACGATGGCGGAGCCGATTCCCGTCGCGCCTCCGGATACCAAAACGACGGCGCCATCCAGGCCAGCGAATCTCGTAAAGGATTCCATTCAGTTTAGTCTTAGCAGGGAGGAGAACATTTGCCGAGACCAGGAAACCTAGCTGGTCTTTTGGAGTTTATGGGGGGCTTGGTGACCTTCAGATGGAATAAGATCTCCGAGTCGTTCATTCCAGAACAAACGCTATTCTGCTCATCCTTGCTATTATTTATGCCTGTTCCGTGCATTAGTCGGAAAGGGTTTGTGCAGAAAGAAGGAGGGCTCAGCTCAAGGGGGATAACACCGGTCTGGTCGACTTGGCTTGGCATTGACTCTCTAGCAAGCGCTCGAAAGCATAGACCAATGTTCCCGTGACCTCGGCAGTGGAATCGTGCAGGTATTCCACATCGATGGCATGGGTTGCCAGCGGCAATGAACTCCCATAGATACTTTGTCTGATGCTAGACAAGATCAGGGGTCCCATGCGCGCAAAACGGCCTCCCACCAACACTTTGTCAGGATTTAGGGTACTAACTACGCCGGCGACCACGTTGCCAATCCTGTTGCCGGCTTCCAGCAATAACGAGTTTGCCAATTCGTCTCCGCTTTGGGCAGCCACTCCCAGATCCTGCAATGAAAAGGGGGTCTGAGCCGTTTCCCCCTCTGCTGACCGCTCGCCAGTTCTAGTACTCAATTTCATTCTCGCCCTCTCCAGCAGAACCGGCGCGCTAGCTAAGCTGGTCAGACAACCTCTAAGTCCGCAACCGCATCTCGGTCCGCTCCTTTCAACCTGGATGTGAGCGATTTCCCCAGCTAGCCCTGTCGCCCCACGATGAAGCAATCCGTTGGAAACAATGCCGGCACCAATGCCGGAATCGTTCATTTTCACCACCAGCCAGTTCTCGCCTCCTGACGATTTGCGGTTGGTCCGCCAGTATTTGAGTTCTCCAACTGTTGCCATATTGGCATCGTTGTCGATGAAAACGGGCCGGCGCAAAGCCCCATCCAGGTAAGCCGCTATATCAAACCCCTGCCAGCCTGGAGAGGGATGCGGCCGAAACACTGACTGTTCCCGGGTTTCGACCGGCCCCGGGACCGAGACTACCATGGCTAAAAGTTTTTTCGGCGAGATCTGATTTTCCGCCAGGAGCGACCGAATCTGCCGTTCCAAGGCCGTGAGCAGAATCGTCGGGCCGGTGGCAAAATTGTATTCGAAGGTCTTGGTCGCCACACTGACCAGGTCGCTGGTGGCCAGCGTTATCCTGCCTTTGTCATCTTCGAGAGTGACCGACAGGAAATAGCCTAAAGAAGGGCTTAGTAATATTCGTGCCGCAGGGCGGCCGACTGGACTGCGAAGTTCGTCTCCGAAAACAATCCATCCTCTGGCATGGAGATCTTCAAGCAACCGGTTAGTTTGACCACGAGTAAATCCAGTTAGTTCGCTCAGCCTGCTGCGGGTGAGCGGTCCAAACCAAACTAATGTCCTGATCAAGAGGGCACTTAATCGATTGAGGGGACTCTTGCTCGCGGTGGACATTACTTATCACTTAAACGAGCATAAGCGAGTTCGTGATGTAAAGAATCAACAGAGTCACTCCGATCGCAAATCGCATCCACAGAAAAATGACCCTGCTACGCCGCTTCCAAAGGCGGACGCTCAGGACTCGATCCGGCATCGTCCCCCTTTTGATGGCAGCGGCACTGCTCGGGATCGTCTCCAATGTTTTGCACGCGGGACAATTGGATTTGCCGCTACTGCGCAAACAACTGCAAGCGGCCGAAGACGCCTCCGATAGTTCCTCGATCGTTGAGTTAAGCCGGCGAATTGTCGAGGCCGATCCGAGCGATTCGCAAACGTGGGAAACCCTGGCAACGAAGCAACTGGAATTAAACGATCAGGATCGTTGCGCGACAACGTTGGATGCTTGGCAAGCCCATGTTCATCCCCCGTCCCCCGAAATTGACGATATCCGCGGTGATCTGGCGCTGGCTCGAAAAGACAACAGATCCGCAGAACGTCACTGGCGATTGTGCGTCGCTGCGGATCCCGAGGCCACCGACACGCTTGAGAAACTCGCCAAACTCAGCGAATCCGCTGAACATTGGCCAGAGGCGATCGATTGGCGGAGTCGCGCACTCGCGCAAAACAGGAGAGCTCCAGGTCTGGTTGCCCGGGCCAATGACTATTTAGAACTCTACGCCTGGGACAAAGCGTTTGCCGATATTAACAAAGCGAACGCTGTCGATCCCTCGGACTCGGCGGTCAAGGAGGTTCTGCCCAGATTCGAACTCCTGAGAAAATTTATACCGCAAATCAAGACCCTCGATGCCCAGATTGCAAAATCCCCAGAGGCACCTCTCCCCTGGCTGGCGCGCGCGCGCCTGCTGACTTTGGCCGGCCGCCCGAATCTGGCCCTCAAGGATTGTCAACGTGCATTGGCCCTGGCCCCGACAATGATGCGGGCTCGAATCCAGGCAGGGGAAGCCTTTCTGGACCTGGGTCGCGAGGATGAAGCGGCCAACTTGGGTGTCAGCAACAATTTAAAACGTGAGAAGAACAACCATCTCTCCGAAGAAGCACTCCGCGAGCTTGGAGCTGCGGATGACCTGGTCTTGCAAAATCCTGGCCAGGCCGAACCGTTCGTCATCCGGGCGAAGGCATTACGGCAAATAAACCAATTCAATCTGGCGCTCTCCGACGCGCAGATCGCCATTAAACTCGACCCGGGTTCGGCTTCGGCGCAATTTCAGGCGGCGCACGCACAAGAGTCTTTGGGTCGTGTCCGCGAGGCGATTACTCATGCCGAACGGGCCGCCCTGCTCAATCCCGGCGATCCGGTGAGCTGGTATTATCAGGGACTTTTGGAGGCGCAACGTGCAAATTTTGAAAAAGCCATTGAATGTCAAAATCGTTCGCTGGCAATTCGCGAATCCAGTGTGGCCCTATTCGAACGAGAGAAATGCGAGAGGCGAATAGGCAGATCCGCAGCTGCCGAGCTTGATGCCCAACGAAGGCAGCAGTTACCCCAATCAAAAGAATGAAGTACACGCTGATGATTTTGATTTGGGCCCTTCCGTGGATCGCTTGCTCCGCAGGAGTAGAAAAAGCAAGTCCTGACGACGGCGGAGTACTTATCGAACCGGGCAGGGGCGAGATTGAAGCTGGAACCGTCCTCACGTTGACCTTTCCAACCTCCATGGTCGGAGCCGCAGGCATTGATGTTCCCGGTCAACCTTCGCCTTTCAGCAGTCAGCCGGCAATGGAGGGCGAATTCCTCTGGAAGAGTCAGACCGAAGGTGCCTTTACGGTTAAACGAGTAAAAGCCGGCACGACCTATCATCTCAGTCTTGCGCCAGGTTTGGTCGATCTTGCTCATCAACCTGTCCAGGCAAGAGGTTGGAGCGCGGAATTCACTACGCCGGTGTTCACTGTCACAGCCAATTTCGAGTTTCGTGAGGAGCTGAGCAGCCAAGCACAGCTGCCGCTTGAATCGACTTATGACGTGCGTCTCACGGATGTCGCGGAAAAGACCTATTTCCAGGATCGTGACTCGCGCCAGCGTTTTCCCGTCGATGTCATCGAAAACCAGGACGAGGCTGCGGAAGCGCGGGAATTCCGAGTCGCGCCGCGGGATCCGCTCCCGGTCGGCCGGACCTACGATTTAATCGTGGATGGACTTCTCGACGCAAATGGCCATCAACCCCTTTCCTACCCTCGGGTCTTTCCGGCCGGAACGACCGCTCCGCTCAAAACCGAGTGGGTCGGGGCATTCAATCACGCCCTGGAAGAACCGATGATCGAAATCAAGTTGAACGATGATTTTGATCCCAGCACCGTAACAGCTGAAAAAGTGCGGGTTGAGCCGGAGGTGCAGAATCTGGAATTACTTGCCAGTGGGCAAATCATCACTGCAAAAGGCGATTTTGATCTCGCCCAACGTTATGTCGTCACGATTTCTCCGGATCTGAAAGGTCAACGTGGGTACGGGTTACCAACTGCCTCGAGATGGGGCGCCTCATTTCGTCCGAAGGACCCGTGCATTATTTTCGCCGCGTCCGAGCTTTATTTGCGAGCCCTCAAAGAGCTGCGTTTTTCGTTACTTCAGATTAATACGGGCCCAGTCCAATGGAGACTGGCCCGCATCCCGTTAGAAAAGCTTGGTCCGGTCAAAGCGCGACTGTCGGAATTCGAACAGGAACAGATCAATCCTTTGACCGGTAAAGCGATGGTTGATCCCCGGACGGGATTTCCGCGGATGCGTCCGACTGAATTGCTGATCGAGTCGTTTGCGCTTCCGGTCGTCAGTAGCGGCGCCTTGGAGTCGTCAAAAGACGATGAAGAGACCATGCGCGAGATAAATTGCGCCACGGGCGGTAGCCAATCGTTCTCCGGACCCTATCTGCTCGAGGCGGCCTCTGCCCTGTCCGGAGGACGAACCGTTGGTAATCGATCGCTCATTCTGGTCAGTAACTATATCCTGTCGGAGAAGCGGACAGCGGATTCGGTCATCGTACGCGTCACGGGCATGGCCGACGCACAGCCGGTTAGCAATGTGACCGTGCGCGCTGTGACGGCTGAAAATATTGAGCTGCAGCGCACCACCACCGATAAGAATGGCTTGGCAATCTTTTCCCGCGCACAACTTGCCCCTGATAAGCAACCGCCGGCCATTCTCGTTATCGCTGACACCGATGACGGCCCGGTTGTTCGTTCATTAGACTCAAACACAGGATACACATCAGGAAGTGAAACAATTGCTTCTCCGCAAAAAAAGCGTGCCGCGATCATTACGGATCGAAACCTTTATCGGCCCGGGCAGCTAGTACGAATCAAGGGCATGGTGCGTGATGCCAATGAAACGAATCTAACAATTCCCCCGTCGAATGAAGTGTCCTGGCAAGTGACGGAAGGGGACGAAAAGCGCGCGATCAAAGAAGGAACCGCGACCCTTTCCGCCGATGGAGCGTGGGAGACCTCATGGGAAGTACCGGCAAAGGCGCGGACCGGCAAGTATCAGATCCGCTGCAAGATTGGAGCAGATGCTTATGCGGGAATGGCGGAAGTTGATATCGAAGAATACCGGGTTCCCCTCTTCTCGGTCATTGCTGACGCTGAAAATGAGGTCGGTCCGCTGGCGCATCTGAATATATCCTCAGCTTATTTTCATGGTTCACCCAACGCTGGCGCCCAGGTGCATTGGAAAGCGACCTGGACCGCATCGGCCGAAACGCACGACGAGAGTCTGAAATGTTACAATGTCTATGCCGAAATCGGACCGCGCCTCGATCCCGATGCCGTGCCAACCAAGACCGTTGAAGGCGATACGAAACTCGACGAGCACGGACATGCCTCGCTGGAATGCGATTCACCGTTCGAGAAGAATCCAGCCATCGGCTGGTGTGATATTTCATGGCGCGCCGAAGTCACTTCGATCGATGGTCAGACATTGACAGGAGGCGCCTCTGCCTCAATCTCCTCTGCGCCGGCGCGTCTGGCCGTGCAGGCGACCGAGATTACAAGCCCAGGCAAAGCGGTACAGGTGCAAGTCAGCGCCTTCGATCTCAACAATCAAGCGGTGGTGGATATAGCCATCCATTCCGATTTGTACTTTGTTGTCACGAAAACAGTCAAAGAACAGGTTGCCCCTTTTGTTTATCGATATCGGAATACGGACCGATTCACAAAAATTGGTTCCCAGGATTTGCAAGGGTCCGGAACTATTCGTTACCCCGTGGAAAAAACCGGACGCTACGTCGTTGCCATCAGCGCTCCCGGCCTGCGAACGCCCCTGGTCAGTGACGAAACAACCGTGACCGGGGAAGAGCCCGCAGAGTTACCGATTGAAAACGAAACCAGTTTCCAGATTGAGCAGCGTGCCGAACCCTTCCGGCCAGGCGAAACTGCGATCCTGACCACAAAAGCTCCATTCCCCGGGATCGCCTGGGTCTCGATTGAAACGGATAAAATTCTGGACACCTTTCTAGTCAAGATTCCCGGCAATGCGGGGCGCATTGAAATTCCGATCAAGAAGGAGTATGCGCCCAATGCCTTTGTTTCGATTTATCTGACCCGTCCGGGCGGCGAGCATGCGCTACCGCTCGAGCGTTTCGCTTTCACGCAAATCATCGTTCAGCGGCCCGATTGGAATCTCAAGATCGAGCCGCACCTTGCGGCTGAAACGGTCCGCCCGGGAGAGACAATTAGCGGCCAGCTCCACGTGACGTCCGAAGGCCAGCCGGTTCCTGATGCCGACCTGACAGTCTTCCTGGTCGACGACGCCGTCCTGCAGCTTGGGGGCTGGCAATTGCCTGATCTGGTGAGCTCATTCTATTATCAGCGCGCTTTCGGCGTAAAAAGCTATGAGTCCCTCGACTCTTTTCGGGAGACGATCACTCGCCAGAACCTGACTCACAAAGGCTTCATCATCGGCGACGGCGGCGAAGAGAAAGTCGGCAGCGTGGTGAATGTCAGAAAAGAATTCCAGACCCTCGCATTCTGGGCTGGCGCCCTGAAGACCGACGCCGAGGGAAACGCCTCATTTGAGTGTCCTGCACCCGACAACCTGACAACTTATCGACTCGTCGCGCTCGGAGGAACAAAAGAAAGCAGATTCGGCGGGGATGCCACGACAACACTCAAGGTCTTCAAACCTGTACTGATCCAGGCCGCCCTTCCTCGATTCCTGCGCGATGGTGATGAGGTCGAGTTGCGAGCTGTCGTCCACCAGGGCTTTGCGACCTCGGATGAGCTTCACCTCCACTGTTCGACCGACGCTGACTGTGTCCTGTCAAGCGAGGCCGATCAGACCGCAACAGTCCGTAAAGATGTGCCCGCGGTCTTTCGGTTCAAAGCCCGGGTTACTGATCATGAACTGGTACCGGTAAAGATCCGTTTTGACGTCACAGCTCAGGCGGACCCGAAGATGACCGACGCAGTTGAATTGACGCTCCCGGTGGACCCGCCGACGGTGACCCGCGTGGAATCTGTTGCGGGTTCATTGCCAGGGACTCAACTCGATGTCGGCCAACTCATTCCGGAACCGTGGAAACATGGACGCGGCACGATGGATGTGACTGTCTCTAATTCCTCCTGGCTGCCAGAAATTGCTGGCCTGCCTGCCCTCCTTGAATATCCCCACGGCTGTTTCGAGCAGATTTCAAGCCGTTTGCTTGGGTACGCTATGTTGGGGAATTTACTCGCTTTTTTGCCCGATTCAGAAGCGCGAGATCAAGAATATCGAACGGTGATTGGTCGTAGTTTGCAGCAAGTCGACGAATCGGTTCTCGAGAATGGAATGCTCCCCTACTGGCCCGGAGAAACGGTCGGACAGACATTTGTCACAGCGCAGACCTTATGGGCTGTCAATGAGGCAGCCGAGGCCGGGTTCCCTATTCCCGAAGGTTTGGCGAACAAGTTACGCGGAGCGCTGACGAAGATCGTCCAAGCCCAGCTTTCGGGCTCCAGATTCGAACAAATATTTGCGCTGTTTGTCCTTAGTCAGGATTCAACGAAGCAAGGCTTTGCAGATGCCGCCGAGGATCTTTACCTCCACCGAGAGGAAACCGGCGACGAGGGAAGAGCGCTTCTGGCGTTATCCCTTCATCGTTTTGGTATTATGGCGAAGGAGCAGGAGCAATTGCTTCGTGAAATTGATGCTCCAATCAAGGCGCGCGCTTTCGACCCGACGACCTTCACTTCCACCACGCGCGCAGAAGCCATCTGCACGCTCGCCTTCGCGACAATTGCTCCAAAAATCTGGACGGCGGAAAAGCAACGGCGCGTGCTGGATCGATTAGACGCTTTAATGACCTCGTCTGCATCGCTCTCCACACAGGAAAATTTGTGGTTGCTGCTGGCGTTCAAATCAATGCTCGGTCCCGAAGAATCGGCACCTATCAAAACCGCCGAGGCAAATGCAGTCTTTTCGAAAAACGGCCGTTCCGTAGCCTGGCTGAATTGCATCCTTCCGAATGCTCCGTTCATCGTACATTTGAACCAGCAAAACCTCACCTACCTGATGCGGGCAAAATACGCGAGCGACTCGCCTCAAACCGAACGTCTCGATCGAGGTATGCGACTCGAACGCGTGGTGCATGATCTGACCGATGCAAGACGCACAGGAAATGCGGATGCACCGTTCAAGCTAGGTGATCAGATCCTGATTACTTACAGAGTGAATAACCAGAAGACCCAGAACTATGTGGCGCTCGAAGACCTGCTTCCGGCCGGCCTGGAGACTGTCAATCCTGCCTTGGCGATGATCGCAAAATTCTTTGATTTGCCTGCTGATAACACCGAGGACCGCACGTTGGAACTCTCCTATTCCGAATTGCGCGATCGTTCTACCCTTCTCTATTTCAACGAGCTTTTTTCCGGCTCCGGCAAATATTCCGTCCTTGCGCGGGCAACAGCGGCTGGGACGTTCCGATGGCCGGCCACACAGATCTCACCGATGTACGATAGCCGCTTTTCCGGTCTTTCTCCGTCAGGGGTATGCGTCGTCTCAGGAGAATAACGATTTTCAGTGCAATTGCCGCGACAGCCGCGCTCTGGTTGGTTTGGCTGCCTTTGCCGGCAGATCTCCAGTATTCTCCCTCGGGCACGCCGGTTCTTTTCGACATCCATGGAAGGGAAATCGCCGAACTCGCTGGCGAGGGTGCGCGAGTACAAATACCCGTCTCACTGACGCAAATGGGAGACTGGTTGCCACACGCCACCGTTCACCTTGAAGATCAGCGCTTCTATGTTCATTGGGGAATCGATTGGCAGGCCACCTGCGCGGCTTGTCTCCGAAATTTGCAAGCTGGGCGAATCGTCGGGGGCGGGTCAACCATCACGCAGCAGCTCGTCAAAATTGCTTGCCATCGGCAACAGCGAAACTGGATCGCCAAAGCTTACGAATCGGTAATCGCCTGGAAACTGGAACGCTTGTGGACAAAAGAGCGTATTCTTGCCGAATACCTGAATCGTAGCAGTTTCGGCAATCGAAGGATCGGACCGGAAGCTGCCGCCCGCGCGTACTTTGGTAAACCCGCATCTGAGCTGAATCTGGCAGAATCGATTTACCTCGCCGGTCTTCCGCAAGCGCCAACAAGGTTCAACCCCTGGCGACATCCAGACGCCGCGGAGCGCAAATACACGCGTTCATTAGATCTCCTGGCGAGGACAGGTCTCATCACTACCGCTCAGCGAACCCTCCTGAGCGAAAATCCGCCTCTCCCGGGACACTTTGATCCACCTCATCTCGCTCCCAACTATGTCGACGCCATCCGACAGCGGCAGCCGCGGATGGCCGGCAAGGTGCGCACCACTCTCGACCTCGATCTCCAGCGGATGACAGAGCTGAAGTTGCGAGCACATCTCGCCTCATTGAATCGCTATGACGTCGCAGAGGCAGCGGTCATCATATTAGATAATGCCTCCGGGGCGGTCCGCGCCATGGTCGGATCTTCGAACTATCTTAACAATCAGGTCAACGGCTCGACGCGATCGCGGAGTTGCGGTTCGACTCTTAAACCCTTCGTCTATCTCACAGCCATCGATCGCCGATTGCTGACCGCGGCGACATTGCTTCCTGATACTCCGGACGCCATCCGCGACGCCTACAATGATTATGATCCCCAAAACTTTAACCATCGTTATCTCGGCCCCGTTCGAGTCCGTGAAGCGCTCGCCTGTTCGTTGAATGTTCCGGCTATTGTTGCTCTCAGCCGAGTTGGTGCGCGTTCTGCCTTTTACGAATTGCAGAAGTGGGGATTTTATTTCCCCAGGAATCTCGACGACTACGGTGCCGGATTCCTGCTGGGCAATGCCGAAATTCGACTGACTGATCTCGCCTCAGCCTACGCCGGCCTGGCGCGCGGTGGATTGTCGACCGAACCAAAACTCCTTTCCTCGGAATATTTCCCAATTGTGCGAGTCGCCTCGACCGCAGCTACGGATATCATCACAGATATCTTGTGTGACAACGAGGCTCGCAAAAAAAGCTTTGGCCCTACTTCGCCTTTGGCCTTCGACGGCCGGATCGCCGCCAAGACCGGCACGAGCAGCGGCTTCCGAGATGCCTGGACTGTCGGCTTTGACAAAGAGCACACCGTCGCGGTCTGGATCGGAAATTTCGATGGCCGGCCGATGCGTGACACCTTTGCTGTGCAAAGCGCCGCCCCGCTTTGGGCGGCCATCATGCACCAATTGTTACGGAACGACCACTCTCTCCCCGCACCCAGCGCAGGCCTTGTCCAGCGAGAGGTCTGCTCAGCAACCGGACTCTTGCCATCCCAATTGAGTCCCGGGACAATCCCGGAATTTTTTCTGCCAGGGACCGAGCCGGCTGAAGATTCCTCCGCCTGGTTCTCAGATGAAGGGAAACTTTTGCTCCCGACCGAATATGCAAATTGGTGTTCGAGCCGTGAGAATTCGTTTGGTGCGGTAATCCTTCCTGAACCTCGTATTCTAAATCCGCGTGCAGGAGCGACTTACCAAATTGATCCAGTTCTTCCGGAAAAACAGCAAATGATAGAATTACTGACCACTATTGGCAGCGATGTCCGCTGGTCTGTCAACGGCAGACCGATTCCATCGGAATCGGACGGCCGTTATTTCTGGCAGCTCACCCCGGGAGAATGGTCCTTGAAAGCCACTGGCCGCCACGGAACCATAGAACAGGAATTCAAGGTATTGAGGAAATAGTCGTCGGTTATCAGTGTCAGTTGTCAGAGGGCAATCCATCATTGAAATAGCCACTCCCATCAGCAACTCCGAACACTAATAATTGAGAACACCTAGTAACTCTCAACAACTGCCATCTGACACGAAGTTCAGGGCCAGCGGCTCCTCCGAAAGTAGGCGAATCGTCTCGATTTGCTCTCTCCCCTCGGGAACCTTCGACGCGTATCTTCGTGCCATTCCCATCTGACACTGACACCTGACAATCTCAACAACTGACACTGACAACTGATAACTAACTAACTAATGACCCCGACTAGCCTTTTCGCGAAAGATCGAGCTTGGCAGAGCATCGCTTTGATCGCATGGACGATGGCGTTGTTTACATTGATACTGCGTTATACGGCGGGGGGCATCCATCGCGTTTATGCCTTTAACGACTATATGCTCGCCGGGTCGCACTGGATCCATGGACAATATCTCTATGGCAATTGGCGCGGTTTCATTTACAGCCCAATCATCGCCGCTTTTTTTGTTCCTCTCGCAATATTACCGCCGGTCATTGCTTACATTGTCTGGTTGCTTATCAACGTCTCCGTTTTCTTTTTCGGGCTCACTGCTCTCCTCCGATCAGGCATTGTCCCAGATCTTAAACGCGAGTCTTTCGCTCTGATCTACCTTCTACTCTTACCCTGTGCGCTCGGTAACCTGGATGTCGGCCAAGCCAACCCATTCGTCGCGGGGTTACTCATGTTCGCCGTCACGGCGGTATACCGCGAACGCTGGAATGCGGCTGCAGTATGCATCGCTCTGGCGGTCTATTTCAAAATTTATCCTCTGGCCGTAGGAATGCTGATCTGCGTCATAGCTCCTCGACGCTTTATCTGGCCTTTGCTGCTCGCTCTCCTTGCTCTCGCCGTTGCCCCTTTTCTCTTCCAACATTGGTCCTATGTGACAGATCAATATCACGCCTGGCTGGTCACCCGCGCCTCGGACAGTCGAGTAAACTATTCACTCAAATACGCCCCGATCGATTTATGGTTTCTTTTACATACGATCGCCCGCTTGCCCATTCCAGCATGGTTTTACACGGTGATTCAAATTGCCTCCGGCGGTTTGATCGCTCTTGTTTGTTTCTGGGGCCTACGCAAAAATTGGCCTCTCCAGCGTATCTTTTGCGCCCTATTCTTTCTGGTCTCGATCTGGATGACTCTCTGCGGACCAGCAACGGAAGCCCATACTTACCTTTTGATGACCCCCGCCCTCATTATCGCCTTGGTGAAATCGTTTCGTGATCACCAACCCATTCTGCTTCGTATCCTGATTGCCGGAGCATTCTTTTTTCAATTGCTGCATACGACGAGGTTTAACTATTTTTTCCATGACAAGCATGCGTGGGTGTTTATTCCTCTTCCTCTCTCGGCGCTCCTATTCCTCGCCTATTGCCTGCTCTGGCTCCGAGACGAGTCATTCTGGACACGTTAGGAGGAAGGGGTTCGGAGAAAGGGGGGCGGAAGAAGGAGTTCAGGAGTTGCAGGAGTCATGAGTCGGGAGTGCGGCGTCGGGCGCAGGTTGGCGGGGTGGCCTATTTTCAGCGAGCGACGACCGTTTTAAAAACGATCAAGTGTGTTGGAATGGCATTGCGGGCGATTCGACCGCAGCAGGCTCAATACATAATGTTTCGGGGTATAGCATTCAGTTCGATAGTTCTAACACGCACACTGGGTTTGGACATTTTGAGAGTGCCGACGGGCCGATAGATCATAGGCCACGCTTCAGCTGGTTTTTTTGCCCCACCGGCATTCGCCCTCACAAGGCGGCCAATAGAACCGGCCGGTTTGTTTCCATCCCGGAAGAGACAAAGCGGGACGCTTCGCTTACCGGCGGCAAAGTAAGCGCACCGGCCCGGTTTGCTTCCGTCCTGGAAGAGGCAAAGCGGGACGCTTCGCTTACCGGCGGCAAAGCAGGCGCACCCGGCCCGGTTTGCTTCCGTCCTGGAAGAGGCAAAGCGGGACGCCTCGCTTACCGGCGGCAAAGTAAGCGCACCCGGCCCGGTTTGCTTCCGTCCTGGAAGAGGCAAAGCGAGACGCTCCGCTTACCGGCGGCAAAGTAAGCGCACCGGCCCGGTTTGCTTCCGTCCTGGAAGAGGCAAAGCGAGACGCTCCGCTTACAAGCGGCGGACGAAAGCAGGTTCGCCAGGTTTGTACATGTCAGCCCTGACCGGCGCTCACCATAACCCGGTCTTACGCGCCTTCTACCAACGGCTGCTCGAAGCCGGTAAACCTAAAAGGTTTGCCCTGACCGCGTCATGCGCAAACTCCTTATCCAACTTAACAGTTTGCTAAGAAAGCATTTGGGCCCAGTGCCAAAGGAAAACAACTTTTCCTCCCGAAAAGTTGCAGCTCAACCCTGCTAAATAAAGGCGGAGCGTACAGACTGAAGACCTATACTAAGTTACCTCTCCGGCGGTATATCGATGTTTCCGAATTCTTTAACTCCTGAGCTTTTTGTCAGTCAGCCTCCCCACAATTATCGCTCTAAGCAACGAGGTACAGGCTGAAAAGCTTATGCTTCTACGCCTCCTGTGACTCCTGACTCCTGCAACTCCTGAACTCCTGCAACTCCTTCCTCCGCAAAGATCGATTTGCATAGAGAGCGAAAAAGCGTGATTTTCGGCGAAGTGGCTTCAATCCTGGAACTTATTCACGGCGGCGAACTGCGGCGTTTTGACGCGGGAGAGTCGGTCATCGAACAGGGAGGAAAAACCAATCTGCTTTTTTTCCTCATCGAAGGCGGCGTCGAGGTAGTGAAGGATGGTGTCCCGGTGGCCACATCTTCGGAACCAGGCGCTGTGTTTGGCGAAATGTCGGCCTTGCTTGGCGGCAACCATACAGCAACAGTTCGAGCCCTGAAGCCCAGCTCTTTTCAGGTGGTGCAGAACCCGCGTGAGTTCCTGGAGGCGTCGCCAATCATTTGTTTGCACGTCTGCGAGTTAATTGCCCGCAGGCTAGATGCCCTGAACAAGTATCTGGTCGACGTGAAGCAACAATTCGAGGGGCACGAGCATCTCGGGATGGTGGATAAAGTGCTCGAGACATTGATGCATCGTCACCCGGTTCATCGGATTAAACCCAGCGAATCAAAGATCAGACAGACCGATTTTTCGGATTGATTCACCCTCTGAAGAAATCCATTCAGCAACCAACTCTTCGAAGTCGAGGATGATGCAGGTCGGGAAGGGGCCCGGTTGCCGACCCGGATTAAAAACCCAAGTTTTGCCGATGCGATCAATCCAGGAACCTTCAGGATAGAAGGGCGCACTGTGAACATGACCGCTTAAAACCAGATCAGGTTCGAAGCGACTGATCCACTCGCGGAGAAATCGATCGCCAATCATCTTTTTTCCCGTCCAACTGACGCGCGCACCTTCCGGGGGCTCATGATAGCTCCAGATCCAACGGCGGGCGCTCTTTGCGGATTCCCGTACCAGCAGGCCTTCCAGTTCAGCGCGGGATACCGGTCCATTCCACCATGGGCAGGCGGTGACCCGTGTATCGCCCAGCAAAACACTCTCTCCATCGACAAAGAGACCTTCAGCACGGCTGAGGAGAAGCCACCCGGCGAAGCCTTCATTCGCCGCGTTATGGCTGTCGCCGTCGTGATTGCCCGAACTCACCAGCAAAGGCGCGCTTTTTCGGATGCTCTGGAGGTATTTTTCAACAACGACGATCTGAACGTCAAAATCCAGCGCAGAACCAAGATCGAGCAAATCACCGCCGATAATGACCAGATCGTACTTTCCGGCATTCGCTGCCAGCCAGTCGAGCTGTTTGAGCGTGTAGTGCAGGTCGGCAACGAACAGCATCCTCATAAGTCCAGAGCACCGCTAATCAATCCTCCATAACGGAAAGGAGCCTCCCGTTTTCAGACCAGGATCTATGTAGTAAACAAGATCAAGTCGCCCGTTGCGACATGACCCGACCGATGGTTTTTTTTCACCGAATGTCAGCGTATTGAATGATCCTCGAAATCTCCGAATCATGATTTGAATGATGACCAGATATTTGTCGCCTTTTTTCTCAACGGCGAGGACTTTAGCGAGAATGGGCGTCATATGCAGCACTTTCTATTTCCGACAGAGAGAAAATCTGAACTTCGTACTGCCTAGCTCGCCAGAACTACGCAAAGTTCCAACCGAGGAACCCGTGGCAGGCTAGTCCAAGGATTCAATTCATCCAAGTTGCTTCTCGACGAGCACTTCGGACCAAGAGAATCGATTATCAGACGGCTGAGACTTTCTTAGAGAATCCTGCTTTTCTCCAATACTCTTTTTGCAGGGATACCATTGCTTACTAGTATGGCCAAATGGCAACCCATCATTTTCAACCAACCCAGTATTACATTACAATTGGCTCCCATGAGCCGGTTTTGCGAATCAGCGATGGAGACAGTGTGATCACCAATACCGTCGATAACGTGGGTCTCGACGCCACCGGCACGAAAGTTACGCCGGCCGGAAACCCACAAACCGGCCCTTTCTACATTGCCGGCGCTGAGCCGGGTGACACACTGGCCGTGCAGCTGGATCGGATCTCGCCAAATCGGGCAATCGGCTACAGCTGCACAGTTGTCTCCGCGAATGTTGTCGACCCGTGGTTCGCACGCGAACTACCCGGACCCGGGTCGGCAGAGTGGCGAGTCGACAACGAGAGTCGCACGGCCACCCTGATCAAACCGGCGACCAAGCTTGGCAACCTGACGATTCCGATAGCACCGCTGCTCGGTTGCTTTGGCGTCGCTCCGCCAGACGGCCAGGCAATCTCCACCGCGACCTCCGGCGAATATGGCGGAAATATGGATTATCGCGGGTTTGTCGCCGGGGTCACTGTCTACTTTCCAGTTTTTGTGCCCGGCGCCCTTCTCCATGTTGGCGACGGCCACGCAGCCCAAGGAGATGGCGAAATTGTCGGCACCGGGATCGAAATCTCAATGGATGTCCAGTTCACTACACGGATAATCAAAGGGAAGCGCATCCGCTGGCCGCGCGGTGAGAACGCCGAATTTATTTTCACCGTCGGCAATGCTCGCCCGCTCGACCAGGCAGTGCAGCACGCCACTACCGAAATGCTGCACTGGCTCAAGGAGGATTATGGATTGGACACGACCAGCGCCAGCCTGCTACTCGGACAAGCCGTCAGGTACGATCTGGGGAATATCTTTGATCCGGCGTATACCATGGTGTGCAAAGTGCCAAAAGCGCTGATTTAGGAAACAGTCAAGAGTCAGTGGGTCTTGCTATCACCCTTCCCTCTTCCACTCCACTTCCAACTTCCAACTGACACTAGCCACTGCCAACTAACCTACCTGTTCAGTGCAAAAAGCGGCTTGGGCGCCCTTGCTTATTTCTTCCGGGGTCAGGTCCTTAGTGTGCGTTGCCAGTGACCATTCATGTCCGAAGGGGTCAACGAGCTTCCCATAGCGATCACCCCAGAACATGTCCTCAGGAGCCATCATTTGTTGGGCACCCGCCGCCAAGGCAGTCTTGAAAGCCGAGTCGACGTCTTTCACGTAGAGATGAAGGGCGACAGGACTTCTGGTGCCAATCTCCGGGCCCCGACAGCCCATCTGTGGAAATTCATCATTTAAAAAGAGGTAGGAATCTCCGATTTTCAGATGCGCGTGCATGATCGATTTCCCGTCCGGGCCGGGCATGCGAGCAAGCTCTTGCGCTCCAAAAGCCTTCTTATAAAACTCGATGGCTTGACTGGCTCCTTTCACAACTAAGTGAGGAGTAATGGTATGAAATCCTTCGGGAATTGGCTTGATTTGATAGGTCATTTTTTCCTTTTTTTCGAACGTTAATGGTTGATACGGCAATTGGCTTCTGGCGTTCGCATTCGAATATCCCTTGCCGCATTCATCATTCGACGAACGAGTCGCCCGGTTCAGGACATCTTTTTTTTGAAGGAAGTGGTCAGTGCCGTTGTCAGGGGAAGAGAAGTAGTTTTCCTCACTCTGAAGATAGGGGTAGGGACGACGGATTAGGTCGCCCCTCCCTCCGAACTGGGCAGGCGGATTTCCCGCACCCAGCTCTCCAGTTGGTGGTTACTTGTCATGAAGATCGGCGTGCCGCAAGGTAGGCTTGTCTTAAGGAGTACAAGCCTACTGCGGAGAAGTAGGCGTTTGGCCAGCGCTGATTGTCTCTACCGCATCCGCGCCCGTGCTTGCCTACTCGCTTTCGTAGAATGCTTCGCAGTCTACCTCGCGTGTAGCCGTCGACGGACTCGAATACGTTGCCTTTGCTGTGTTTGAAGTATCCAAACCATCCTCGCAGGGTCCGGTTCAAGTCCTCGCAGATGGTTTTGAGGCTGCGTCCATCAGTGCGTCGGGTCTTATCTCGGATCGTGTCTTTAAGTTTACCCATGCTTTTCTTGCGTGGCCATTTCATACTCCGTTCAAAATGATAGCCTAGGAAGTCGAAGCCTCCGGCTTGACTGGCATCTACCAGTCGCGTTTTGCTCGGATGTAAGGTCAGACCGTTCTCTTCTACCCAGTGCCGGACTCGCTCTAAGGCCTCTTGGGCTTGTTCCTGGCTGCTGCACAGCACGATGAAATCATCGGCGTAGCGCACCATTTCGAAGCCCCCTTTGGCCATCTGCCAGTCCAACCCATCTAAGTAGATATTTGATAACATTGGGCTTATGACTCCTCGTACACAAAAGATAACTTGTGCTCGGTTGGCTCTCCTGGCTGCTGCGTGAGATGGGTATGGAATGGTGGATGGTCAAAGTATCGCCATTTACAATGATCTGCTTGATGATCAGCCGGACGATCTTTTGTCGCTCAGCAATTTCCAAAGTCTTTGCCGATTGCTGCAAAGCAGCCAAGAAGTTTTCCATCGAGGCGTTTAGCTGCGTCAGTCGGGTTTTCTCCAGGGCTTGCAAAGCGACTCCTTCCAGTTCCTTCTCTATGGCGGCTTGTCTGCGCCTTAATTCCGGAGCTCGGCTTCTCAAATCGACCAATCCAATCAGGTCCTCCTGGTAAGCGTCCAATAACTTGTCTAGCTGGGACCCGGTCCGTTTCAACTCCCGTTCCAATCTGATTTTGCGCTGTTGCATGGGATCGGTGCTCAGACTTTCCTCCATGCGCCGGTCAATTTCAGCTCGCACCAACTCGGGCGCCTTGAGCAATCTCATGACTTGCTCCCACACCAGTTCATCGAGGTAATCTTGGCGAATCGGCCGACACTGACATACCGGTCCGCGCAAATGACGATACCGATCAGAACCCAAGCACCGATAATATTGAAGCTTCCTCTTGGTGGTCTTGGTCGAAGTCCGATATAGCCCATAGCCACATTGTCCACAGACCAGGAGCCCTTGTAAAAGAGTCGGCGCCTTCGTTCTTCGTGCCGAGAAACGCTTGTTTTCAACCAATCGTTCCTGGGCCATGGCAAAGATCTCTTCGCTGACCAGCGCAGGAACCGGGACAGGAATCCATTCCTGCGCGTTGCGTTCGCGACTTGTGCTGGATCGTGTCGAAAAACCGCCCTTCTGCCGTAAAGGCTTGGTAATCCTTTGGCGCGGGGCCCTTTCAGTTTTCCCAAAGCAAGCCGTGCCCTGATAGGCTGGATTCCTTAGCATTCCCCATATGGTCGATCTTTCCCACGGTCCTCTATTGAATCGCGTCGAGACGCCCCGCTGGTTGAGGTGACGCCCGATTGCTCCGATGCTCCAAAGTTCTTTAGTATAGAGCTCGAAAACCTCTCGGACCACCTCGGCTTCCGCCTCGATCACCGCGTAATAGGCTTCTGCCGCATCGCTTTTTCTGACATATCGGTAGCCATACGGTGCTCCTGAAAGCACATTGACACATCCTGTTTTAGCCCGATGTCTTTTGCCTCGACGAGTCCTCTCAGCGATCTGCGCCCTCTCATATTCGGCAATCATGCCTTGAAACTGTACCAACAAACGTTCCTCGGGACTGTCGCCACCGGCGGATTTCAGAAAAACCGTCTCTGTTCCACAACGGCTGAATTCTTCGAGCAACAAAACCTGGTAGGCGTATTTGCGGCTGAGCCGATCCGGCGCATAGACAAGCAAAGTCTCAATCAAGCCCTCGGCCACCAAATCTCGCAACCGCTCCAGTCCGGGCCGGGCTAAAACACTGCCGCTGTAACCATCGTCCTGGAAAATCCAATCCTGGGGAACAACACAATCATGAGCCGTGGCATACTCCAGCAGCAGCGCTGTCTGGCTGGCAATGGTGTTTTGTTCTCTCTGACGATCCGAGGAAACTCTGGCATAAATGGCTGCGTTGCGTTTCATGGCTTAGGGGTTGCGCAATTTGGCTGCTTGGCTCATTGCCAGGGACGAGAATCCGATAAACCTGCGCCAACTTCTGCGGGGAATAACGATCATTTCGGCATTCGAATTGAACATGGATGGCTCCTCGGCTGTTGGGCTCAGCCATGGGTTCTGCGTTTTGTCAGGAAATCCTCCAATGCCTCGGTGACCAAATCGCTGATGGGCTGACGGCGCCCGCGCGCAATCTGTCGCACGCGCTGAACGACAACTAGCGGCAGTTTGACGGTGAAAACCGTCTTGGGCTCCGGAAGAGCAAGCGGTTTGCGAGTCCTGTGAGCTTGCTGGAGGTAACGGTAAGCTTGTCGCGTAGAGAGATCGAACGCGGCCACCAGCGAAGAGACTACCTCTTTGGGAGAGTTGTTCTTCTTCAACAGATCGAGGGCCATATTTACACGCTGGCTTCGTTCGAGGGCTGAAGCTCTGCTCACATGGACGCATATATAATACTCTATATGACACAATCAAGGCAATTTTCCTTTCCGTCTCAACGCTTGTGGGGACCTCCGTTGGAAGGAAATTACCCGCCGAAACTCGAAGTTATCTTTTGTGTACGGGGCGTTATCACCGCCCCTTGTGGGGTCCCTTGCTCAGTCGGTTGCCATCCTTTAGCGCTATCCATTACTCCTGCCTGAAGCATCTGTTCTAGGAGCTTTAATACTCTTCCGTCCGCGATTTTCTCCCTGATGCGATCCATCAGTCTTTCTTGCGGAATGGTGTCAAAGTAGGATTTCAGGTCCGCATCTACCACCCAGTGGCTGCCACCCTTGAGCAGTTCGTCCACTCGGCGCAGAGCGTCCTTACATCCTTTCCCAGGTCGGAATCCATAGCTTTGGGGTGCAAAGTCGCGCTCGAAGATCGGTTCCATGACATGAAGCAGGGCTCCTTGCACAATTCGATCTCTCAGAGTCGGCACTCCTAAGGGTCGCTTTTCGTTGCTCCCCGGCTTGGGTATCCATACCCGCTTGACCGCCTGCGGTTCGTACTGGTTGACTCTTAGTTCCTGCTCCAGTTTCGCTATCGTTTGGTCTTTACGTTCTTCAATTTGTCGCGCGTTTTGATGGTCGATTCCGGCGCTTCCGCCTTTGGCGACTACCTTCTCGAGCGAGCGTCCAAGATTCCTTGGACTCCAGACTTTGTCTATCAGTCTGAACCATTTTCCTCCTTCGATCCCCGTTTCCAGGGTTGCCAACATGCGCTCCGTCCAGACCTCAGCTTCCACCCATGCCCACCGGGCACGGATCTCTCCGTCTTGTGGAGCCCTCTGGGGCACTGCCGACGGTGTTTGTTCCTGTGGTCTGTCTTTCACGCTTCCACCTTCCTGCCTCCCTTGGCTCCACGGGCATTACCCCGCTTCTGCGCTACTATGGAGGCTCTGTCACCTTTCGGGTACGGTTCTTCGGACCTTCTGCAGACCATGAACGCCGTTCCTTTCCCGAATCGTGATCCCTGATTCATGTCGCTCCAACTTCCGACCATTCTGTCTCCACCCACCCCATGCACTCCTGGCCCTACGCTCACTGTCTCGCCGCAGGTCAGGTCGCGAAGTTGCCGTTCTCCCTTTCCGGATCGGCTTCCGTTCTGGGCTTCGCCTTCACTTAGCAGGCTCGCCAATGCATCAGGCCGTATCGAGTTCATCATTTTCTTAATTATGGACTGGTCGTTCGCTTCCGGTTGCTCCCCACCCCGCCTCTCGGCGACGCAGTTTCCTTCAGCTACGGACAGCCAGTGTTCTGTCCGATGGGGACTTCCACCCCACTGTTGGTGCGCACTTTCAGGCGCACTAAGCGAAGCGTCCCGCTTTGCCTCTTCCGAAGCCCGCCTGCAAAGGGGTCAGTCATGAATGGCGCGAAGATAAGGGCTGTTTGCGATGGTAATTCGTCCCGAAGGGACAGGAGGATTCAGCCCAGGGTTGAAACCCGGTTTCAACCCTGGGAACGGAAACACCCGTGGCGACGCGCCCTGCAAGGGCGCAAGATAGAGCGTGACAGTAACATAAATGTATTGTGTATTTACAACATGGCTCAATCCCTCGCCCTTGCCTTCTGTTTGGCGCGGCTTCGGCCCTCGCCTTCAATCTGCAAGGCTGGAGCCTGCCGATCAACTCTTACGTTATCCAAATGACGCCCTATCTACTGGCCTTGGCGGTCCTTTGCGGAATCGGCCGGCGGGCACGCATGCCTGCGTCCATCGGCAAAGCTTTTACCAGAAACTGAAATCCCGTTCTCGCACCCTCCACCCAGACAAAGAATAATGAAAATCGGTGTTCATAAAGTGGCGATGGCCTCACCAAGCGACGTCTCCGAGCTGGCTCGGAAAATTGATGAAAAGGAGATCGATCCTGCCGAGATCGTGGCTCTAATCGGCAAAACAGAAGGCAACGGCGGAGCCAACGATTTTACCCGCGGCTTTGCCACATTGTCTTATCAGCTTTTACTGGCCGACCGCTTGAGAACCTCTCCGGAAGAGGTGGCAAAAAGAGTGGCGTTTGTCTGGTCTGGCGGTACCGAGGGCGTTCTATCTCCCCACGCGACAATCTTTACACGATCAGAATCTGCGAGCCGGGCAACCGGTTCCAGACTGGCGCTCGGAATTGAAACGACGAGAAACATTCTTCCGGAAGAGGTGGGCACGACTGTGCAAGTGCGCGAAGTGGCCGACGCAGTCCGACGCTGCTGAAGGGGTTCGCGCCGCGTTGACCAACGCCGGACTGGAAATCTCGGGAGGGCTCTCCGCAGAAGAAGCCAAGAAAATCGCTGGGATATTCGCCAAGGCGGATGCCAGCCCTGATGGCCGAATCCGTGGTCGGCGGACAACGATGTTGTCCGATGCAGATATCAACTATGAACGCCATGCCAGGGCTGCGCTCGGAGCTGTTATCGCTTCGATCACCAACGATCCCGCAATTTTTGTTTCCGGCGGAACAGAGCATCAGTGCGGGCCCGGCGCCGCGCCCATCGCCGCCATTGTGCGTGTCTGACCCGCAATTGATTTTTATATGCGAAATTTGGATTCTTCAGGACTCCTATGGCGCCGAACGGCCGCCGATCTCGTTTCAGGATATGCTTGCCGGGAATTTCTGCCCGTTGAAGCATTGGACTCGATTCTTGAACGTCTCGATAATGTCAATCCGCGAATCAATGCCGTTGTCACCCTGGACCGGAAAGGAGCCCGTTCCGCAGCCGAAGCAAGCGAAAAACGATGGCTCGCTCGAGAGGCCTTGGGACCGCTCGACGGCGTACCGCTGACGGTCAAAGACAATATTCCAGTGCGTGGCTTGCGATCTACCTGGGGGAGTAACCTGTACGCCGATTATGTTCCGGAAACGGATGAGTTGCCGGTTGGCAGGCTCCGCGACGCCGGCGCGATCATCCTCGGGAAAACTAACTGCCCGGAATTCACTCTCCAGGGCTACACCGACAATCTGATCTTTGGGCCGACGCGCAACCCGTGGAATCTCGAACTGACTCCTGGGGGGTCCAGCGGAGGGGCCGTGGCAGCCGTTTCCGCCGGGATCGGTCCGATAGCGATCGGCACAGATGGTGGAGGCTCAATTCGGCGACCCGCCTCACATACCGGTCTGGTTGGTCTGAAACCCTCTCGGGGCCGCGTTCCCCGGTCTGACGGATTTCCAGCAATCCTTCTCCACCTGGAAACGCTTGGGGCGATGACCAGAAACGTGGCCGACTTATGCGCCGTAATGCGAGCAATCAGTCCACCCGATCCTCGCGACCCGGTTTCTTCCTATTTTCGCGGGGACTTTTTCGAGATCGAATCGATGGCATCGAGCCGGATCTTGTATGTACCGCAATTCGGGGATTCACCTGTTGATCCGGAAGTGAGAGCAAGCGTGGCTGGTGCGGCGCAAATATTTGCGGGCCTCGGCCATTCTGTTGAAGAAGGCCCGGCGCCGTTCGCCATCGAACCGCTGGCGCAGGCTTGGGGAGTCATCGGACAAGTCGGGTTGGCGTGGCTCCTGGAAACGAAGCCCGGGTGGGAGCAGAAGATTACCCCGGCGTTTGAATCCGCACATCCTTGGACCCAACTCGCGCCGTTGCGCTGATCAATTTCATCTTACGAAAATGAACCAGCAGATTTCTGGCTGACAGGCTCAGCCCAACTCAATGATTCTCTCACTCTGGCACTGATAACTAACACTGACACTGACAACTAATACCAACACCGACACTAACGCTGACACTGACAATTAACATCAATACTGGCACTGACAGTCTCCCAATCCCATGATCAATCCTCCCTACAAAGCAGGCCGGCATTTCCTCCAGATCCCAGGACCGACGAATGTACCGGATCGCATCCTCCGGGCAATCGCTCGTCCGACGATTGATCACCGCGGCAAGGAGTTCGCCCATTTGGGTCGCGAATGTCTTGAAGGGATGAAGCCGATTTTCAAAACCTCCACCGGACAGGTTTTTATTTTTCCCGCCAGCGGCACCGGCGCCTGGGAAGCCGCGATCGTTAATACGCTCTCGCCCGGCGACCACGTTCTCATGATGGAGACAGGTCATTTCGCGGTGCTCTGGCGCGACCTGGCTCAGAAGTTTGGTCTGGTCGTCGATTATTTGCCAGGCGATTGGCGGCATGGCATTGACGCGCCAACAGTAGCGGCGAAACTCGCCAGCGACCGCGATCGACTGATCAAAGCGGTGATGTGCGTTCACAACGAGACCTCAACCGGTGTAACCAGCGATATTGCCGCAGTGCGCAAAGCGATGGATTTCGAGCGCCATCCGGCACTCTTAATGGTTGATACGGTCTCTTCCCTTGCCAGCATTGATTACCGACATGACGAGTGGGCCGTAGACGTCACTATCGGTAGCTCACAGAAGGGGTTGATGTTGCCGCCGGGCCTTGGCTTCGATGCTGTTAGCTTGAAAGCTTTATCCGCCTCGCGAAGCGCACGGTTGCCGCGCGCTTTCTGGTCCTGGGACGAGATGCAGGCCCCGAATGCCAACGGTTATTTTCCCTCCACGCCGGCTACGAATCTCTTGTACGGTTTGCGCGAAGCGATTTCGATGCTTCGCGAAGAAGGATTGGAACAAGTGTTCCAAAGGCATTTGCGACTCAGTGAAGCGACTCGTCGCGCCGTGCGTGGATGGGGCTTGGAATTGCTCTGCTTAAATCCCGCGGAATATAGCCCCTCCTGCACAGCGGTGTTATTGCCCGGCGGCTTTAATGAAGCCCAATTTAGAGGTCTTGTTCTGGACCATTACAACCTGTCGCTTGGTGCCGGCCTTGGGAAAGTTGCCGGTCGCGTCTTCCGGATCGGCCATCTCGGCGATCTCAACGAACTGATGCTTTGCGGAACGCTCTGCGGCGTGGAAATGGGGCTAACCCGTTTTGGAATTCCGCACCAGGAGGGAGGGTTACTTGCGGCGATGGAGTATTTGTCGAAGTAGGAAGTAGGAACAAAACGGGACGGTTCGATTTGCTTGCCTGCATTTTGACTACGGATCTGTAGTTAAAAACACGGTTTGAATCCTACTCTAACCAGCAAAACTACCCCCACGCACTCAGAGGAACGCCTCTTCCTTCCCCATTAACCAACACGTTCCCGCTCATCAAATCGCGATAGTAATCCGTCCACCCCGTCACACTCGATTGGGTGTATCCGTGTCGGCCGCCGCCGTCCGCATCTCCCTCGGGCATAATAAATCCTTGCCCGGCGAAATAGGCGCAAACACCATGAAGCCATTCATGAAGCCATACCTCGCCAACGACCGGAATCTTCCAGATCCACGATTCCGTATTGCCGACCGTGGCGTATGTCGCGCCATTGGACCAATCGGAAGCAGCCTGACCCAGTCCCCAACCTGCCGAGGGGACCGATGTTCTATCCTGCAAACTGTTCTGCGGCCAGAGAACGAAGATCGAATCGTGCGAACCCGGGGCAGCGAAGCGGTCGATCTCCTCCCCTGTATCGGTCGGCGAGGGCCAATACAAGCCTTCGCTCATCTGCGTCAACGAAGTGAGGCATCTCTCCACTCGACGTATCTCGTAGCGAACGCTCGCTCGACGGGAAGTCAAATCCTCCACCAGCATGGGAAGCTGGGCAAAGGATTCGACCCCATCGCGCACTTCTGACTCTGACAAGCGGTGACTAAAACCAGAACGCGGTGGGCTTCCCGATCGATCAGGAAGCTCCACATCAATCTTATCGTAGACCAGTAGCAGCGAACGCCAAATCCTCATCATTTGCTGCGTACGTTAGCCCGGTACGGGATTAGCGGGAGCCAGCTTTTTGCGGAAGAAAGCTTGAAGCACTTCGTCGAATTTCGCGGCTATTTTACCGAATCCTTTCGCCGTTGGATGAAGTTCATTCGCCCAATCAGCTGTGTTCGGGCCTAAAACCCCCCGGCAATCGATGTGATGCACCTGCGGATCCGCACTGGCAAGATCCGCGATCGTCTGATTGTGCATATCTAGGAGCTGACTTATGATTTTTTGGCGTGCTGCCGCGGGCGATGTGCGTTTTCGCTCAAAGGCAGGCAGCAACCACGGACCAATGAAATTCCAGCCGAAAGGAGCCTTAAAGACCGGCCGACCATCAGGTATTGCGTAGTCGTAGCCGTGGATAAATATCTCAATTTCCGGCTTCGTCGCCTTCACCTGACTAACGATATTTTGCAATGCTAACCGATTGAACGTCGAGAACGTTTCTACGGCCCGATCTTCACGCAAAGTCGGCAGATTCGTGAGAACGTGGTTGAGGAAACTTTCGAGGTTTACCCCTTTATCGCCGGCCATGTCGTTCCCTCCGGCTGATACCAAGTAAAAAGAGGGCTGCAATCGCTTAACGGCGTCCAGTGCGACATTTATCTCCTGCGGCTTGGCAGCGCCGTCGCTGCCAACATCGGTACCGTAGGACATATTTTCCAGTGTATCGCCGGCGGCAGCGGCTTTAAAGATGTTGTACCGACCGGTGCGATGGAGATGACCAAGCAAGTCCCCATTAAAGGGATCTTCGAAAAATGCCGGGAGGTAATCGAACCAGGAGTCACCTTGAGCGACTCCGACCAGCAGAGGAAGCGCTCCGGGCAGCACCGCCGCGCGCTCCGGAGCGCTCGCGGCGCGTTGTTCAAAATTCCGATTCGAGAGTTCGAAGAGAGAAGTCTTCGCCTCGTCAGATAAATCCGCGAAGGTCGTCTGCAGTCCGAGGGCCGAGGAAGAATTCATCGGAAAGGCGTCCTCTTTGTAGAGTTTAACTAGTTCAATATCAAGTCCGACCGCAAAATAATTCGGCCGAATGGAACGCTATTTGCGCACCCCTTGTAAAGTTCTGGTCGTTCACGGAGACTCATGTCCGGCCATTTGTTGATTGAGCAACTCAATCGGACAGGAAGATTCTCGGGCACAAAACGCCTGCACAGCGTGAACGTGAGAAAAGTTCGCTCCGCGTGTCCGAACGCGAAGCTCCCATTCGTCAAATAGATGAACAACCCATTCCGAAACCCACAACCACCGAGGAATCATGCCCACGAAAATCACCCCCTGTCTGTGGTTCGACGACCAAGCCGAAGACGCCACCCGCTTTTACACCGCCATCTTCAAAGACTCGAAAATCGTCGCCATTTCGCGTTATCCAGAGGCCGGACAGGAAATCCACGGGAAGCCCGCAGGGTCGGTGCTGACGGTGGCCTTTGAGCTGAACGGCCAATCATTCACCGCGCTCAACGGCGGCCCCATTTTCAAGTTCAACGAAGCCGTCTCGTTCCAGATTGAGTGCACGACGCAGGAGGAGGTGGATTACTACTGGGATCGACTGTCCGAGGGCGGCGATCCGCGCGCCCAGCAGTGCGGCTGGCTGAAGGATAAGTTTGGCCTCTCCTGGCAGATTGTCCCCAAGGTCCTGCCGGAGTTGCTCAACGACCCAGACACCGTGAAATCCCAGCGGGCCTTTCGAGCCATGATGCAGATGAAGAAGCTCGATATCGAAGGTCTGCAGCGCGCATTTGCCGGATAACGGCGGCCCCGCTGGGAAACCTGTGACACTCGGTCCGCAGAGAGCAGTTGTTTTGCGGTTTCCAAGTAACGCACCCCAATGAGAGCGCCATTTTCTCGCCGAACTTGACCAGCCTGAGCCCAAATGCGTTTGATCACCTGGACGGGAGAGGTAATTTCTGCGCCAGATCCGCCGTGCCGTTATGTATCTATGGATTGTCGCAATACGGGCTTGATATCGACCACCGGGGTTCCATCAATCGCTTCCAGCGGCCCCACCCTCAATTGATTTCCGGCGATTGCCAGAACGGTAACCCGGTGTAGCCCTAGTGGGTTTGGCCTATCGGGAGACCGTGTCGCAAAGACGCCGCTCAGCGGCATGTTTTTGTCCCCACGCGGGTGCAACTTCAGAATGTTCCGACGCGCCTTATGAAGCCATGTGATCAGGATAAGTTCATCACCAGCCGCGATGCCAGCAAGCCCCTCTATAACCTTCGGCTTCATTTCCAGCCATGCCTCGGGCGCACCTTCATATCCTTGCCGCGGCGCCCCTTCGCGATGAGCAAGTTCGGAGCGTATGACCCCGATTGGTTCGATCGCAAAGTTTGTTTCGCTCATCTCTGGTCTCCAGGCCCGCCGTCGTTTGATGTATTCCAGTTGAACTGCCGCTTCGATCCACAGGATAGGGATTTGCCCCGCGAAGGCCAAGACCCAAAACGCCTCCGGCATCTGCCGCTGACCATCGGATTCCCTTTTCTCCTGATAGCGAGTGTCATATGTAAACGACTGACCCCGAGTGGCTCGTCCGAAAGTAGGCGAATCGTCTCGATTTGCTCTGTCCCCTCGGGAACCTTCGACGCTTATCTTCGCGCCATTCACGACTGACCCCTTTCAACCGTCTCTTGTCGAAAAGCGCTCCGCGTGTTTCGGCCGGCAGACCAGACACTGAAAGCATTTTTTTGAGGGCTCGGGCTGTTTTTCTCGTTGCAGTTATTAAGCACGGCTCGCAGATGCAAGACCAGAGGAAAGCCTGGAACCTTGCCAATGGAGATCCAAGCCTGAGTCACAACAGTTAATAAATAAGAAAAGCAATCAAACTTTAGACACAGAAATGAAGACCAAAACAATGAACCTTAGGCAACTTTTTTCTCGCGGCAATTTCTGCCTGAAAAGCGTCGTAATCTTTAAGAGACCGCGATTCCACATCGTCGCTTTGTTAGGAATCGGCTATTTCGCATTGACTTCCTCCCCGGCCACCGGCGCCCCCACCAGCCACTTGTCTGCGGCGATCAGCCACACCCATCGCTATATATCCGTGGAAACGCTTAGGCCGACGAGGAAACAGCTCGAGGATTATACCGGAAAGATGCTCCCGACGCAGACTGTGGAACCTTCGCAACTGTGCTGTGTAATGGTCTTTGACACTCAGACCGAACAGTTTGTCGGGTCCGGCTGTTACGTTGTCACCGGTGAACCATCAGCGGGAGCAGTCGAGAAATTCGAGACCGTCAGCGCGGAATTTGTCGGTACTCGGATGTTCTAAGGAATAACTTCTCGCAATGACCAAGCGGACCGTTTACCATCCGGCGACCCATCACCCGGCGACCAATCCCTCGGCAGAAACCGAAGAGTTCGGTGCTTTCGCACCGCTTTCCTGGTAAACCAGAAATCTTTCAAGTAACCCCTGGTTCCAAAGGGGTTAGCGATAATCTCACCCCGGATTCGACGGGAAAACCGGATGGACTGACTTTAGAACAATTTAAGATCGTCGTACGCACCGGTCACGACGTGCTTACCAAAGGTCATCCGACTCTGGCCGTAATGCCGTGGCCCTACTATCGGAACATGACGGACCAACCCACCCCTTGAGCGTTCGACTGATTCTAGCGCCACCTTCAGGGCGCACCTTAGGGCAAGGGGCATACCCAGGGTGAACTCGAGTTCACCCTGGGCTAAGTTTTCCTGCCCCTTTGGGGCGCAGATCTGGCGCACCGGGGTCACCGGGGTCACCGGGGTCAGTCGTTTACTTATGACAGTCTTGACGTGACAAATGAACACCTCGGGGTGGACTACCGGGTTCAATGATCTGAGCAAAAATCTTGACTCGGGTGATACCGAAATGGATTAACCCCGAACTTTGACCGAAGATATGGCTCAATGCGCGCTGGGCTAAAAATACCCTTTATGTCGGATGTGCCGTAAACCATAGTCCCCTTTGTCCTGCAGCTATGCGCATCCTTATTCTCGAAGACGACAAAAAAATCGCGGACTTCGTGAGCAACGGGCTCAAACAGGCGGGGTATGCAGTCGATGTCATAGACGATGGTGAAATGGGGTTGCAATTCGGCTTGAACAACGCCTACGACGCGGCGGTTATCGATATCATGCTCCCGGGGTGCGACGGCCTAAGCATCATCGAGCAGTGGCGCAAGGCGCGGATCACAACGTCTGTCATCATTTTAAGTGCAAAAGGTTCGGTGGATGATCGCGTGCGCGGGTTGCAGGCTGGCGGCGACGATTATCTCACGAAACCATTCGCCTTTTCCGAATTGCTTGCGCGGGTTCAGGCCTTGATCCGCCGGTCAACTCATGTTTCCGAGCCAACGGTTCTAAATTGTTCCGATCTGTCGCTTAATCTGCTCACCCGGGAGGTGACGCGTGGTGGCAAGAAGATCGAGCTCCACTCGCGCGAATTTTCGTTACTCGAATACATGCTGCGCCATCCCGGACGCGTGCTTTCAAAGACGATGATCCTGGAGCACGTCTGGGACTACGCATTCGATCCGAAAACGAATGTCGTCGATGTGCTGGTCTGCCGACTGCGGAACAAAATTGACCGGGAGTTCGAGCCCAAGCTCATCCACACACTGCGCGGATTCGGCTATGCCCTTAAGCTGGCTTAAGAGGGAGCGACGCACTTTTGGTTTTCGGATACATGTGTGGTTCGTACTGGTGCTGATCGCGCTGACCTCCGGGCTATTCGTCGCGGCTTACTGGTTCCTCTTCCGTGCCGTGCTGGAGAGCGATCGCGAGGTGGTGCTCGCGCAATTTTATGTCTATCGGACCTGGTATCAAGAGGGTGGCCTTCTCGAGCTCATGCGGCAGTTTTCCGAGCATCACGATAGCGGACGGGAACTCTTTTTCATCCGCGTTGTGGGACCGCAGCGGACCGGTTTGTTTGTCAGTTTTCCGCCGCGCTTCGAGGGCTTCGATCTAAGGAAAATCGAGCGGATGAGCCCAAGCGAAGCGTTCAGCTGGCTGACAGTGCCGTCGCGGAGTCGCAGCGGCTGGTGGCTGGTGGCAACGGAACGGTTGCCGGACGGCGACTGGCTGCAAGTGGGCAAGACGATGGACGCCCAAGGCGCGCTGTTCGCACAGTTCCGCGATGTCTCCCTCTGGGTGATGTTCGCGGCGCTTGCGCTCGGGGTCGGCGGCGGTGCCTGGCTGACGCGACGCACGCTCTCCCCGATTCGGAAGCTGATCGGCGCCGTACGGCAGGTCATCGCCACCGGGCACATGGACGAGCGAATGCCCGAGCCGGAAGCGCGCGATGAGCTGGGCGAGTTAACGCGCCTTTTCAATGTAATGCTGGAAAAGAACGGCGCGCTTATAAACGGGATGCGCGAAGCACTGGACAATGTCGCGCACGATTTGCGCACGCCGCTCACCCGATTTCGCTCGATGGCAGAGGCGGCGTTGGAAGGGCCGGAAAATATCGAGGTCTATCGCGATGCGCTGCTCGATTCAATGGAGGAATCCGAGCGCCTGGTGACGATGCTGAACACGCTCATGGACATCTCCGAAGCGGAAACGGGCTTGATGCGCCTCGACCGTCAGCGCTTCCCGCTGGCTCCGCTGGTGGCGGAGATCGTTGAGTTGTTCGAAATGGTGGCAGAGGATAGAGGGATCACTCAGACTATCGAAGTGCCGGCCGAGGTGATTTGCTTTGCGGATCGCAACCGAATCCGGCAAGTGCTGGCGAACCTGCTCGACAACGCTCTCAAATATACACCCGCGGGCGGAAGCGTGAAAATCTCCGCGCACGCCGAGGTCGATGGGGTAAGGGTCGCTTTCCAGGACACCGGCATCGGCATTTTTGCAGAGGATGTAGCCAAGATCTGGGATCGCCTGTATCGCGCCGAAAAGAGCCGCTCGCAGCGTGGGCTCGGACTCGGTCTCAGCCTTGTGAGAGCTATCATGAACGCACACGGCGGGCGGGCTGAGGTGCAGAGCACACCGGGTCAGGGTTCGACCTTCATCCTGTATCTGCCTTCTGCACCCAACCGGGCGGAACTGATCAACCCGCCCGGTCCGGAACCGGTGCGGGGATAATGCGCTCGATTTGCCCACGCGCCACCCACCCTGAGCGACCGTCAGTCGTACGCACGAAGACAAAATCGTGGAACGCTTTTTTCGCAGTGACGATTTCACCCTCGACCAGGGAAAACACCGGTTCGGCATTCTCCGCGGGCGCGATGAGCGCGGTGACATGGGAATTCAGCACGACGGCGCGGCTGAGTTCGGGCCAGCGCAGCCAGAGTGCGGCGATCGAAACCAACAGGGCCAGTGCGCACCCCGCGCTTAACCCTTTAGCCGGTTGGCGCAAGCGCGTCGGGAGCAGTCCGCTCAAAAATGTCGCTACGCAGACGAACGCGAGCGCCAGAGAACCGCTCCAGGCCCATTCGTTCATCGTCAGTGCGCGGGCAGCAGATTGCCACCAGGCAGCCATCGGGGCGGCGAGACCCGCAGTGTCGCGCACAGCCTTGAGGTTAACGGCAATGACTGGATCACGCGGGGCGAGCTGTTCCGCGCGCTCGTAGGCGAGGATTGCCGGACCCGGCTTTCCTTCGCGTACGAAAGTATTGCCATGGTTAAAGAGAGCAGGCGCGGAATCTTCCGACGAAGGAGCCACGTTTGCAGCGAAGACGTTGCCGAGCATCAGCACGGCGGCTAGTGCCGCAGCGGAAAACTGTACGGCGACACGACGACGCAATGGCGCGAAGTCCACTCTTTTTTTCGGTGAAAGATTCTCGGGCGCGAGTTGTTGCTTCGGGGATAAATTGAAATTCATAGGATTAGAGGTGGGCAAGTTGTTGTGCGACATTGGCGCGCCACTGGGTAAGTTCGCTGGCGGTGACTTCTTCGTGACTGTAAGCCACCTCGTCGCCGCGTTTGAAGAGGGCACAGATGTTTTCTCCGCCGCCATTGAGGCGGGCCTGGATTTCGGCGGACGTGACCCGGCTGGCAGGCATGCTCCAACGCTCGGCAAGGCGCTCGGTGACGGCCTGGCGAGCTGCATAGAAGAACCCGACGCTATTGCGGTTCTTGATTGCCTCATCCATGGCGGAGACTGCTCCGCGGACAGCAGCGCTCGCCGCGGCGGCGCGCACTCGCTCGGGATCGTTTGCCCGCCGTTGCTGCCAGCGTTTTCCGACCAGGCCAATAACCGTCGCGGCGGCTATCAAAGCGTTACTGATCAGAAACCAAGGCGCGAGAACTACCGGCCTCAAGCTCGACCTGGCGCTCGTTTCCGGGCGATCGGTCAGGAGGCCCTGCGTGGGGCGCGCCGGCGCGGGCGTGGCGGCGGGGAGGAGCGGAGAACCGCTAGCGCTGCCGGACACAATATCGATCGGGATCGGACTCGTTGTCTTCGCGACGTAGCGCTGTGCGTCAGGATCGAAATAGCTGAAGCTCAACGCAGGGATTTCGGATGAACCGGCTTGGGTCGCCACTATCGGCTGCTCGAAGGTTTTCGTACCCGCGAAGCCCTCACGATCCGCGGGCACGAACCGTGCCTTCGGCTTGTAGCTTTTCCAGCCCGAGCCTGACTCGAGCCCGTTCGTCGCAACGCGGTCGAAATTGCCCTGGCCACTGATCTTCATTTTCAAGGTGATCGGATCGCCGGTCACAGCTCTTCTTGCGGACGCCTCGGCGGTCACGTCGAAGTTCCCGACCGCCCCGGAGAAATCCGTCGGCCGGCCCTGCAGGGGCAACGGCTGGATCCTCAGGAGAGCGCCGTCGTTGTGAAGAGCGAGGGGTTTCTCTGTCACCTGATCAAAAAAATCGTCGGCGATCGAGTCATCGAACGGCGATGTGTCACCAAAGAAATCCTTAAACGGATTGCGTCCGCTGCCCGGTTTGCTCTTCTCCCGCACACGCACCAGAACGGGCATCTCGAGATTCAGCGGGTAATCGCCGGCTTTGACCGCAGATAATGCGGACGACCATGTAATCACGTTGTACGGCTGGCCGTTGATGACCTCACGAGTCTGCTCCGGATTGTCGTCGAGCTTATTCAGCGCAAAGGCGCTACCGGTCAGCATCGGCAGACCGTTCAGAGAGGCTGACATGCCGGCGGGGAAACAGGCTTTTATTTTCACGGGTATCAGTTCGCCGACGGTGATCTCCTGTTTAGGTAGCACCAGGCGGAGGAAGGCCGAATCGCCTTGGGCGTCCGCCGGGACGGCATCCTCCTCTTGCCCCCTGAGGCTCGATGCGGGTAGAGGCGAACCAGCTTGGCGCGGCGACTGTGAGTTCTGGCTGCTCGGAGTCTTTTCCACCCGAAATGCGATCGGCTGGGTACTGTTGGCGCCGTTCACCGCGATTGCCGGAATGGTGAAATTTCCTGATCGTTTCGGGGTGACTTGATACACATATCCGATTTCTGCGAAGGGAGCACCGTTGACGACTTGGATCGAGCTTTGCTGCCCGACCGGGGTGATCTCGAGGCCGTCCACCGACGGGACGTTCGGTTTCACGGGCTGCGAACCTTTGACGGTTACGACGAGCTGCGCGGATTCTCCGAGCGGCAAACTCTGCCGATCGAGCTGTGCGGTTATTTGACTCGGTGCGGACCAAGCAGACGCCACCAGCATTAAGGTGACGCATACGCCAGAAAGGAGAAGGCGTTGAAATACGGAGGGTGGGTTCATAGGGTTTACCAATCTTTGAGCGGTTCCTGTTGATCGTCGGACTGACCGGTGGTGCGGCCCTGCATCGACATGGGAGGCAGTTTGCGCTCGTCATTCTTGAGCGCATCGAGGAGCTGCCTGGCCTCCTCCTTCGTCATCTGGCCGGGCTCCCGACGCTCGCCGCCCGCGCTGAAAGCGTCTTCCGGCCCGGGCTCCTGACCGTTCGCCAGTTGCGGCTGACCTTGGGAAGGCTTCTTGCCGGTGAGTTTCTGCGGCTCGGCTTTTGCCCGATCTGGGCGGCCGTTCTGCGCCTGGTCCTGCTGTTTTTGGTCTTTCGGCTCCTGGCCGTTCTGGTTGGCCTGCTCGTTTTTCTGATCCTGTTGCTGCTGCTTCTGATCCTTCGGTTCCTGGCCATTCTGACCGGCCTGCTGGTTCTTGGGATCGCTCTTCGGATCTTTGGAATCGCTCTTCTGATCCTGCTGTTGCTGCTGCTTTTGATCCTTCGGTTCCTGGCCGTTCTGACCGGCCTGCTGGTTCTTGGGATCGCTCTTCGGATCTTTGGAATCGCTCTTCGGATCCTGTTGTTGCTGCTTCTGATCCTTCGGCTCCTGGCCGTTCTGGCCGGTTTGCTGGTTCTTAGGATCGCTCTTCGGATCCTGCTGTTGCTGCTGCTTCTGATCCTTCGGTTCCTGGCCGTTCTGGCCGGTTTGCTGGTTCTTGGGATCGCTCTTCTGATCTTTGGAATCGTTTTTCTGATCCTGTTGTTGTTGTTGCTTTTTCTGATCTTCCTGTTTCTTCAATCGCTCAATGTTGTGCTTCACCAGATCGCGATTGTGCCTGGCCTGAGTATCTCCTGGCTCGATTTGCAGCGCGGCGTCGTAGGAGCGCACGGCTTGCCCCCAGATCCCGATCGTCTCCTTCGGATTGCTTTTCTCCGACTTCTGTCCGAGGCGGAACTGCGTATTGCCGAGATTATAATAAGCGCTTTGTTGCAAGGGTACCGCCTCGGTGCGGAGACTGTTTTGGAAATCGGTTGCCGCCTGCGCCAAGTCACCGGCTTTATAAGCTGCCGACCCAGCATTGAATTGGAGTTCGGTCTTCGCCGGTTCTTTTCCGGCCGCCGCAGCGTAGTCTGCCTGTGATTTTGTGAAATCGCCCTGCTTATAGGCCTGCTCGGCGGCTTGCGGTAAAGCAGCACGAGTCGTAGTCGTTGCCCCGAGGAGCGCGATACCCAACACGGCGGTGGCGTGCCGATGTGCCCATGCGGGTTTCGCTCTCACAGGCGTCCGGGCGGTTTTGGTTTGGCGCACTTTTCGCCGCGTCCCGATGAGCATTTCCGCGATGAAGCATCCCAGCGCGAAAAGCAACGCCCAGTGAAACTGCTCGAGAAACACCTTTGCCTGGCGGGCGCTCAGGTCGTGGCGAGTGAACGAGCCGAGCCCCTGATCGTAGATTGCGCTTAGTCCTTCGCCCTGCTGGCCGAGCGGCTGATATAAGCCGCCCGTCACTTCAGCGATTTGCTTGAGAGTGGCTTCGTCAAGGTGCGACTTCACTAACTGGCCCGAGGCGTCCTTGGCAAAGTCGGTTCCGCCATTCTCACTCGGCACAGGCACGAGTTCGCCGGTGGTGCTGCCAACGCCGACGGCGAAGATCTTCACACCGTTCCTCGCCGCCTCTTTCGCTGCGGCGATGCCTTCGCCGCCGAGGTCCTCTCCATCGGTGATGAGGATGAGGATTTTCTCCGCCGCGGTACGCGTTTTAAAGAGCGCCTCAGCTTCGCGGATTGCCGCGGCGATGTCTGTGCCGCCGCGCGGGATCACTTTCGTATCAAGGGCGTCGAGCGATTCGCGGAAAGCGTCGTAATCGAGCGTCATCGGGCACTGCAGAAAGGCGTTGCCCGCGAAGGCCACGAGGCCCACGGCATCGCCGTTCAGCCTGTCCAAGAGATCATGCACGGCCAGTTTTGCGCGGGAAAGACGGTCCGGCTTCACGTCCTGGGCGAGCATGCTCTTCGACGTATCAACGGCAAAAAGCAACTCGAGGCCCTTTCGGTGTACTTCCTGTCGCTCGTAGCCGGCCTGAGGTCGAGCAAGGGCGACGAAGAGGCAGAATACCCCGAGGATGAAAAGCGCCTGTTTCGCCTTCCGGCGAGCCGGAGAGACGGACAGGGTGAGCCTCTTCAGCAAGTGCACGGCGGCGAACCGCGCGAGCGTCGCGCGCTGGAGGGTTTCGAATTTGCGATAGCGCCAGAGCAGGAAGGCGCAGGTGGCCAAGCCTGCTAAGAGCCAGAAAGGTTGAGCGAATTGCATCGGAATGGGAGAGTTGAAAGTTAAAGTGAAATCACGGCAAACGGCGGAAACGCGTCTGTTGCAGCCCAAAGCTGATGCCGAGCAGGGCGATAGCTGGAATCACGGCCCAGGCAAATAGTTCGGAATGATTCTCGAACTTCTTCATCTGGTGCGTGGTTTTCTCCAAGCGGTCGATCTCGGCGTATATGTTCTTGAGCGAGTCGGAATCAGTCGCGCGAAAGAACTTTCCGCCTGTGGCGTCGGCGATCTTTTTCAGCGTCTCCTCATCGACGTCGACTTTCGCCATCGCGAGCTGCTTGTTGCCAAAGGCATCGGTCACAGGCACCGGCGCCTCGCCCCGAGCCCCGGCAGCGATGGTATAGACCTTCACACCAAGTGCCTTTGCGGCCTGCGCCGCCGTCTCGGGCGAGATTTTTCCCATATTATTTTCACCGTCGGTAAGCAGCACGACGATTTTCGATTTGCCGGGCTGATCGCGGAGACGGTTCACGCTCGCAGCGAGTGCAGAGCCGATGGCAGTGCCATCTTCGACGGCGCCGATCTGGACACGTTCGAGGTTCTGCTGGAGCCAGTCGTGATCGAGCGTCAGCGGACTCACAAGATAAGGCGCGCCGGCGAAGCCGATCAGACCAATGCGGTCATTCGTGCGTGCATCGATAAATTTTGAGACGACCGATTTGACCACATCAAGACGGTTTGTCGGCTGTCCATTAATTTTAAAGTCGAGCGCCTCCATGGAGCCTGAGCAGTCGAGGGCGAGGACCATGTTCACCCCGCTGGCTTCGACGCTCGAAGTGCTGTGACCGAGCTGCGGCCGGGCCAGTCCCACAATGATGAAACCGACCGCCAGGAGGCCAAGCGTGTTAATCCAGCGGCCTGTTCGGCTGCGCGTTTCGCCTGCCACCTGGCGGGCGATCTCAGCGCTGGAGTATTTCACGGCAGCTACCGTGCCGCGCCTGCCGCGCAGTAGCGCGAGCAAGGGGAGCAGAGCGAGCAGCCAGAGGAGTTGAGGATAAAGGAAACGGATCATGATGATAGGTGGTTAGGCTTGAGTGACCGCAGGTCGGGACCCGAGAGCCGGGGTTCCGGGACGCCGCGCTTTGACGGGCTGTCCCGTGGCGAGGATGAAATCCCGGGCGCTTTGCAGCATCCCTTCCATCTGCGGGATGCTGAGCCGCCACATCGCGAACTTTGCGAGATCGCAGTGGCCGAGAAATTGGCCGAGGGCGTCGCGGTGCGCTGCGAGCGGGCCGTCAACGCTGGCGAAAAGATCGTAAAGAAACTCTTCGGTCGTCCGATGTGCGGCGCGCACCGGGAAGGTTTGCTCAATGAAAGAGCGCACGACCTCTGAGACCAGATCCGAGAAGGTGCGCGCTTGCTCCGGGCTAAGGAACTGGCGTGCGGCTAGGAGTTTCTCGAGCGCGACTTCATAAGGCAGCTTCGCGCGCAATTTACCGTGCAGCAACCGCCACCCGCAATAGCCGAGACCCGCCGCAGCGAGCGCTCCAGCGGTCCAACCGGCCCAGAAAACTTCGCCGGCAATGTGAATCGGCGGCCGGATATCGAAGATGTCTTCCGCCGGAACGGCAACCGGAAGCGTCTTCCCCGGCGGTGCGCCAGCCACCGCGGGAGCGGCAATGGGCACCGCGCGGGCACTCAGAACGAAGAAACCGAACGATACGGCGACTGCTGCCAGAGGCGCGCGGAGGGAAAGAAGTGAGAAGGGAATTTTCATCATTGTTTCCGGGAGCGGTTTTTGAAAAACGTCATGACCGAGGCTACGTAAGGCCGGTCGGTGGAGAGCCGAAGCGAATCGACCGCTTCGGCGTTCAGCGTGTGCTGGAGCTGCCTGGCACGGTCATTAGCGATCTCCGCGAAACGCTGTCGCACCTCGGGCAGGCTGGTGTTCAGCTCGATCAGTTCGCCGGTCTCGGCGTCCTCCAACGCGACGATGCCAACATCAGGCATTGCCTGCTCCCTGGTGTCCTCAATCGGCATGGCGACGAGGTCATGCCGGCGATTCGTTTGGCGAAGAGCGCGGCGCAAATCAGCTAGCGACTCCGGGGTCTGGCGGCCGGTTTGGAAATCGGACAGTAGAAAAACGATCGCGCGCCGGTTGATAACATCGTTCACGAAATCGAGCGCCCGGACGAGGTTCGTGCCGAGGCGCTGCGGTTCGAATCCAAGTACTTCACGCACCAATCGGAGTACGTGTCGACGACCTTTTCGCGGGGGCACGTAGAGCTCGATCTGATCGCTAAATAGAATCAGCGCAACTTTGTCGCTATTGCGCACGGCGGAGAAAGCCAGCACGCTGGCGATCTCGGCGGCGAGTTCACGCTTGCTCTGAGTCCCTGAGCCGAAGTCGCCCGAGGCGCTTACATCGACCATGAGCGCCAAAGTCAGCTCGCGTTCCTCGACGAACTTTTTCACGAACGGGCGTCCGGCTCGCGCTGTGACGTTCCAATCGATGGTCCGCACTTCGTCGCCGGGGGTGTAATCGCGCACTGCGTCGAAGTTCATACCTCGGCCCTTGAAGACGCTGTGGTATTGGCCCGCCAGAGTGTCGGTCACGAGCCGTTTGGTGCGGATCTCGATTTGTCGCACTTTGCGCAGAATTTCTCTTGTTTGATCGGAAGTCATGGGATTGAGCTTCGGTGCGCTGAGAGGCACGATTAGGGAACTGGCATGCCTTCCAGGATGCCGGCAATGATGTTTTCCGAGGTGATGTTCTCCGCCTCGGCTTCGTAACTGACGATGATCCGGTGGCGCAATACGTCGTAGGCGATGTCTTTCACATCCTGCGGAGTGACGTAGCCGCGTCCCTGCAGGAACGCGATAGCGCGGCCCGCGAGCGTGAGGCTGATCGTTGCGCGGGGAGAAGCGCCGCATTGCACATACCCGTTGAGATCGATGCCGTAGGGCTGCGGATCGCGCGTCGCGAGGACGAGGTCAACGATGTAATCCTTTACCTTTTCGTCGACGTAGATGCCACTGACGACGTCGCGCGCCTGGAGGATGTCTTCCGCGGTAACGACCGGCTGCACGCCTAACGAAGGCTCGGCGACGGCCATGGTATCAAGAATCGCGCGCTCTTCGCTCCGGTTCGGATATTTGACCAGAACCTTCAGCATGAACCGATCGACCTGCGCTTCGGGGAGCGGGTAGGTGCCCTCCTGCTCGAGAGGATTTTGTGTCGCCATGACAAGGAAAGGATCAGGCAGACGATGGCTTTCGTCGCCGAGCGTGACCTGGCGCTCCTGCATCGCTTCAAGCAAGGCGCTCTGCACCTTGGCGGGCGCGCGGTTAATTTCGTCCGCGAGCACGAGGTTCGCGAAAACGGGGCCGTGTTTTGTGCTGAAAGAGCCGTCGCGCGGGTTATAGATCATCGTACCGACAATGTCGGCGGGCAACATGTCCGGTGTGAACTGAAGGCGGCTGAAGCGCAGACCTACAGCGCCAGCAAGCGTTTTGAGGGCAAGCGTTTTGGCGAGACCGGGCACGCCTTCGAGAAGGATGTGGCCGTTGCAAATCAAGCCGACAATAAGGCGATCGACCAGGTGCTGTTGCCCGACGATTACGCGGCCGATCTCTTGTCGGAGCGGATGAACCCACGCGGAATTTTGGCGCACAGAGTCATTGATGGCCTGAATGCCGGCGTTCGGATTGCCCGCGTTCAGCGTCGGTCCAGGTGGCGTCCTGCGGTTAAAGGGGGCACGCGCCATCGGCGCAGAAGAGTATTTCAAAGCGTCGAAATGGGCGTCGGTGCGAGCGGGATGAACCGCTGCCGAGGACTTATCGGCAGATGCCGGGTTGATTGGATGTGAATCGAAGGTCTGCATGTGGTTTTGTTTTTGTGGTGTCGTCAAAATCCCGGCACCGCATCGATGCCCGCTCTTGACGCCCCTATCTTGACATCCCATCGTGGCACCGACCTTTCGCTCGCATTACACGTACGAAGGGTTCGGCGACCGATTTCGAGCGCCCTTGGCTCGGCGAAAGCTGCCAGGGCATAAGGACGATTTCGGAACGAGAGGGTTGGGACGAGCGGCGACTAGCGGAACGATCCTGCCGAAAGCTGCAGGCAAAGGTAAGCGAACCGTCTCGGTTTGCTCCACTCGGAGAGGCAAAGCGAGACACTTCGCTTACCCTGCCAGATCGCCAGCCCAAGGGTCAGCCGTGGGGTCAGTCGTTTACTTATGACATTCAACGCCTCTTGCCGCTTAACAGAACGGCGGAGGGGGTCCATGGATTTTCTGTAATGTTCGCGCAAGGGACGGGCAACTGGCGAGCGTCATGGTGCCGGTGTCAAATAACCGCGGAAGCCTTCCCGGCGACCGTTACCAAACAAAAGAACATCCAGATCTACTTTAAATGAAACTCAAATATCTCACTCAGCTCACCGTGCTCGCGTTCGTGGCGCCGGCTCTCGCGGACAACCCGACCGTCCTTAAAGACCAGCGCGACAAAGCCAGCTACAGCATCGGTGTCAAGATCGGTGCCGACATAAAGGCCAACGCGCTTGACTTAAACTCAGCGGCACTCGTGACCGGGCTGCAAGACGGCATCTCCGGCGCGAAACCGCAGCTTAGCGACAAGGAACGCGCCGACACGCTGATGGCCTTTGAGCAGAATCTTCAAAAGAAAGAAATCGAGCGGCTCAAACAACTCGCCGAAAAGAACAGCAAGGAAGGAGCCGAGTTCTCGCTGCCAACAAAGCGAAAGAAGGCGTGAAAACGCTGCCGAGCGGCCTCCAATATAAAGTGCTCGCCGAAGGCAACGGCACACAACCAAAATCGACCGATCAGGTCACCGTCAACTATCGCGGCACATTCCTGGATGGCACGGAATTCGATAGCTCCTACAAGCGCGGCGAGCCGGTCACATTCCCGGTTAACGGCGTGATTAAAGCCTGGTCCGAAGCCCTCCCCCTTATGAAGACCGGCGCGAAATGGCAGCTCTTCGTGCCTGCCGAACTTGCCTACGGCGAAAAGGGCGCGGGTCGTGCCATCGGGCCAAACTCGACGCTTATCTTTGAAGTCGAACTCGTCGGTATCAAGAGCTGATCCTTCCCCCTGAGCGAGCCGTCCAGCAGGTAAATCCGCCGGGCGGCTTGGGGTAGCCCGCGCAATTTCAATTCTCGGCCATGAAACGGCTTACCGAACTGGACGCTCTACGAGGCATCTTGCTGTTAATGATGGTGGTCAATCATTCGCCATCATCGCTACGTCGTTTTACGGACCAGCCAATGGGATTTTTTACCACTGCAGAGGCTTTTGTCTTCGTCTCGGCGTTTTTGGCAGGAATGCTTTTTCGTAAACGGATTGAGAAGAATGGATTCAACGCGGCCAGATCATCCACGATTCATCGAGCCGGCCGGATATACTGCGCGCACCTTCTGACGCTGGCATTTGCCTTTGTCGTCGGCAGTTTTCTTCTTTCCTATTTTCCCGGCCTCAGAACTCTATTCGAGCAATACCTGAAAAATCCACCGGCAGCGATTGGTGCCTCGATGCTGCTCGTTTTTCAGCCTCCGCTGTTGGACGTCCTTCCGATGTACATTTTGTTCTCTTTCCTTACTCCCCTGGTATTTTGGGCTGCTGGAAGGTGGGGATGGAAAACGGTGATTTTCAGCAGTCTGGCGATCTGGTTGATTTCACAATTGCGGGTGCGCGATTTACTCGTCACGGCCGCGAAGGACCTCTCGTATGTAAATCCGGGGCCATTCGATGTTCTGGCGTGGCAATTCCTCTGGGTAGGCGGTCTATTTTGCGGCCAGCGTCTTTACGAAAAGAAACGCGCTTTGCCGCTGCCGAAACCGTTGCCAGTCATCTTGATTCTCCTCTCCATTTCGTTTTTCGCCTGGCATCTAATTACCGTTTCAGCGGTCGCTGTTCCCGCTAACCAGGCGTGGTTGTTCGATAAATGGCACATCGGTCCCGTTCGGTTGCTGAACTTTTTAGTAACGGGCTGGGCTTTCTCAAAGTTTCTCGGGCATCTCCAGCGTTGGGAGACCGCCCTCCATCCATTCTCCCTGATCGGCCGAAACATGTTGCCTGTCTTTTGCTCGCAGATCGGCCTATCGATGATTTTAATCGGCATAATCCCCTCTTCCGGAAGCGCCGAACCGTTCTCTTCTATTCTCGTGATTTGCCAATTGTTAACAGCATTTTTGCTCGCTCGCCTCTTTGAATGGATCACATCGAAGAAGAAACTGCTGACCGCCTCGACAGAGCATTTTGCCGCAAACTATAGAATGCCGGCCAAAGTGGAGACCCCGGCATTAAGCGGTTCGATGAATCAATTGTCAGCGTTTGCAGCGCTCGAGTAAGGCCGAGCGATTATCAATACTGGTCGCGCAAAGAGGCCGAATTTAAAGGTCCCAGCGACCCAGCACCTGCAAGGTTCGCTCTCCCGTCGGCAGATAGCCGCGCATTTTGGACCGAGCCTCATAGGCAGGGTAAAATCTTCGGTTTACTTCAGGATCGGGAAAAAGGGGGTACCAAGGATCACAGATCACCGCTTTTGATCCCCAGGTGGATAGGTTAGTCACGATGCTATTTTTCTCCCGGCCGATCACGAGGAATTGATGATCAAAAAAGGTTGGATCGAAGCCCATAAAGTCGAGGGCATCGATGCGGGTTGTTGGCAAAAGAAGAAACCCGATGGCAACCGCGCACTGTTCAGCGCAGTTGCCGCACCCGACAAATTCGGCCGCATCGGCCACCCGCTCAATCCAGTTATCGGTCTGCGGTCCGTAATTGATATCGTCGGAATATGATGCCCTTAAGCTGAGCACACATGCAGACGATCCCCCTCCGCTTAAAAGTACATCCTCTGCGGCGTTGGAAGCTCCGAGCGGCAACATCCTTTTGACGTAGGACACGGCTTTCTCCGCCGCCTTGAGGTTATCGCTCAGTCCAGCCATGTTAGTTTTTGGGTGAATATTGATCCCGTTCGCATAGGCTTCTTCGTAGAGCATACATCGATGATGGTAAATGGAACAAAAGACCCAGTGCAGTTCAACTAAGCTCCGGTATGCCTCTGGCGGAACGCCAGATTCTGCAGATTACGGTTGCCTCGCGGGTCTCTCTATCTCGTAAATAATCCGACAGGCACTGCCAATTATTTCCCAGGGACGAGGACTAACCTCGACGAAAGATGTCGTGGAGGGCGATCTTCAACCCGGGCAGGAGCGGCGAACTCACCTCATCTTGCCCGCTGAGTTTCCCTACCGGATTAGTCACATCTTGATCGAATCGGTATACGGCTACGTCCTTTTGATCCGGGTCAATAATCCAAAGCTCTTTAATGCCCATACGTGCGTAGACTCGCTTTTTGTGGACCAAATCAAGCTGCCGGGTCTTGGCCGACAAGACTTCTATCACGAAATCCGGTGCGCCTTCGGCGCCCGCGTCCGTCAGAATTCCGCGGTTCTCATTCAGCACGATCAAGAGATCCGGTTGGAAGACGTCGATCTCGCTAAGGTAAACGTCGAAGGGTGCGTCGTAGAGGACCCCGATCGAATTTCCCGACAAGTAGTTTGCCAAGACAACCTCCAAATTTCGCGAGATGTCCTGGTGAAAACGGTTTGGGGCAGGCGCCATATGAAGATCTCCTTCGATCAGCTGGTAGCGTGGGCCAGTCTCAGGCAGGTTTTTATATTCCGCCACCGTCAAGGGCGGCGCGTGAGGGCGCACAATCATGCGCGCGGAACGTACGTCCAATCAGATTCTGTCTCAACCCTTGAATGCGTCAGTAGCGAGTTTCCGCAGGATCCTAAGCCAGGGCGCGCGCAGTCTCGATGCCGATGCCTGACGCCGCGCCCGTGACGATGGCGCGACGGTCGCTGAGGTCGATGCCAGCCAGGACCTCCGCGGCGGTTGATTCGGCGGTAAAGGGTGTGATAAGGCGGATGGTCGTCATATCTCTTGTTCCCTTAAAGGTATAGAAGGTACGCTTAGCAACGTTAAGCGAAAAGCTCTCAATGATGGAAGCAGGCAACCGGGCAGCCGTGTGAGCTCGTGTCGTTGACCTATTTCTTCAACTAAGAAGAGGCTACTGGATCTTTGTTCGCCGTTTCCTGGCGCGAGGTTTAGAATGCACGACAATCAAGGACGAGCAAACCGGGACGGTTCGCCTACCTTTAATTTAAAACTTTATTCATAATCGCCATCACAATAACAAACATCCGTAAATAATGTTGCTTGATATCTGTATCGAAGGCGCCGAACAGAGCGAGAAGCAACTTCGTCCATGATCACCTCATCTATTTCCATATCGATCCTAAGCCTGGCTGCCGTCATCGCCCTCTACTTTGCCTACAAAACAGCCCTGAACGCTCTCGTTCCTAAACGCATCTACCTCAGGCCCGACCTTTCGGTACGCTCCAGGAATCGCCCTTATTCCTAGATCCCGTCCGGACTGAGCTGCAGAGCGATCCCACGCCGACTAGCGGAGTACGATTTTGTCGGCACCCACACTCCATTTCTCACTTTCCTTCGCGCCCCGCGTTCGGAATCCTTAGCGGGGATACTTTCGGACCGAATTCCTTCGGGTTACGAAAATAAGCGTTCGGCGTTCAGCGTTCACCGTTCAGCGTTCAGCGTTCAGCGTTCAGCGTTCGGCGTTCAGCGTTCAGCGTTCGCCGTTGCGTTCGCGGTTCGGCGTTCGGCGTTCGCCGTTCACCGTTCACCGTTCACCGTTCACCGTTCGGCGCGCCGCTCATTTTTGTTTGTTACTTGCTTTTCTTCTTGAAGCCTTTGATCTAACCACCAGGGGCTTCGCCCTTGATATCCCTAAAGCCATTCGTAACGAGAACAAATTTCTCGTTTCAACACGCATAAACGGTCTAAGAATAACAGCGCTTTGTAATACGACTGCACCGAGGAACATCTTGAAACCTGTCTGTTCGTGAACCCGATGTGATGCGGTAAAGCAAATCACCCGGACCCGCTTCAACGACGGATAAAGGGTTTCCGACGTCCGCAGGTCGACCTATTGTCATTATGTACACAACAGTTGAAGGCGGTATTACGAAAGGTGGAGCGCTGACAACGAGACTAAAAGTCCCCTGCGCGTTAGAGCGAGCGAAATGCGAAGCATTCCGCTTGGCCTTTTTATCACTGAGCAAACCGGGACGGTTCGCCTACACTGGCAACTTCTGTTACTTTTTCAGCTTTATCGCTTTGTAGCTTTGCATCGTTTCGGTGACGGCTTTTTCCACCGGCAGGCGCTCCATGCTTGAGGCGCCGTAAAAGCCATGGACGCCTTTGGTGTGATGAAGGACGTATTCGGCATCCTGCGGTTCCGAGATCGGGCCGCCGTGACATAAGACGATCACATCGCTTCGGGCCGATTTGGCGGCGTCGGCGATTTCCTGCACCTTGACTGGAGCTTCTTCAAGGGTCACAGCAGTTGAGGCACCGATGGAGCCTTTGGTGGTCAGGCCAAGATGGGCCACGATGATATCGGCTCCGGCCAAGGCCATCGCGGTGGCTTCGGCCGGATTGAAACAGTAGGGAGTGGTAAACAAATCCATTGCGCGAGCGATGCGAATCATCTCGACTTCCAACCCGTAACCCATTCCGGTCTCTTCCAGATTTTTTCGGAATAGCCCATCGTAGAGCCCTACGGTGGGAAAGTTTTGCACTCCGGCAAACCCGATTTCTTTCACCTCTTTCAGGAAAAGGGGAATTTGGCGGAACGGATCGGTCCCGCAAACCCCGGCCAGGACTGGGGTCTCCTTGACGATCGTCAAGACCTCAGAGGCCATTTCCATGACGATAGCGTTGGCGTCGCCGTACGGCATGAGGCCGGCAAGCGAGCCGCGGCCGGCCATCCGATAACGGCCACTGTTATAGATCACGATTAAATCGACCCCGCCGACCTCTTCAAACTTCGCGGTAATGCCGGTCCCTGCGCCACCGCCGATAATCGGGACATGGCTGGAGATCAGTTTCCGCAGGCGTTTTAGAATCTGTTGTCTAGTGTGTGGCATGCGCTGTTTTTGACTGTTGAATGAGTTGAATGATCATTTCGACCGACTTCGCTGCGAATGCGGAGTCGTTAATATTGAGATCCACTTCCACGAACGGGATACCTGGTCGCAGATGCTGCTTAATTGCATCGAACATGGCCTGGTCGGCAGCGCGATCGCAGAACGGCTGGCCGTCCCCATCCAGCATGGAGACTCCACGAAGCGGGACGAGAAAGGCTACCGGTCCTTTGGCGGCATTCGCTTTACGGGCGAAAATCTCTCCCATCTGCCGATTTTCTTCGGCATTGGTCCGCATCAAGGTGACTGAAGGATTCCACTCGTAGAACAAGCGTTTGGCTTCCCGGTACTTAGCCGGAATGCTCGACGGGGCGCCAAAGTTGGCCATGTCAACACACCCCGGCACGATCAGATGGGGCAGAGCACGACGGCCAGGCGCATCCAAACGATCCGGACCAGCACTAAAGACGCCGCCGCAGAGCTCGTCGGCCCATTCAGTCGTGGTAATATCCAACACCGCCTCGACCAGGCCGTCCTCGACCAAGGTCTCCATCGCCCGGCCCCCAGCTCCGGTAGCGTGAAAGATCAGCACTTCAAAACCTTTTTCGCCCAGCATCTTGGCGCAAACATTCACACAGTCGGTCGTGTTACCGAACATTGAGGCAGTGATGATCGGGCGATCTTCCGCCGAAACCGGAACCTCGCTTTCGACCATGCCGCAAATCGCTCCGGCGGCGCGGGTGTAGACCAGCCGCGAAATGCGGTTCAGACCCGCTACGTCCACGATCGAGGGCATTACGGTGATATCTTTGCCGCGCACGTAGAATGAGACGTCACCCGAGGCGACGGTCGAGACCAGGAGTTTGGGGACACCAATGGGCAAGGCGCGCATAGCCGAGGCGATGATGGCAGAACCGCCGCTTCCGCCCATCCCGATCACCCCGTCCAATTTCCTTTCGCCGAACAATTGTCCGACCAGCCTCGGCACCGCTTCATCAAAAGCTTTCATGGCGGCGGCCTTATCCTTTGTTGAGCGAAGCTCAGCCAAACTGATTCCACCGGCCTTAGCGACCGCGTCCGCCTCGTAATCGACCGGAAAAAGAGTGGTGCTCCCAAGCACTCCGATGTTGATGGTCAGGGTTTGATGGCCGCGTTTAAGAATCTCCTCACGCAGAAAAGCGTGATCGTCGCCTTTGGTATCAAACGCTCCAATGATGCAGATAGTCTTAGGCATAGTCTGGGGGAAATGGTTCCTAAAACCTAATTTAGCCTAAGTTGCAAACCAGGCGAACAGAAGATCGCTGAGATGAACCGGGGGGAGGACGGGTCGGCGTAAGCGAAGCGTTTGCTCTTCGGCGGAATACCTCTTATTTCGGGGACAGGACGCTAGTCGCTAGATTTGACGGCGGAGCGGTACTTCTGGATCTCAACCTTGTACTCTTCCTTGCCCTTATTGTAAGCATTGAGTGAGATTTCGTGGTTTTGATAAGCCTTTTCCAATCGGGCCCTCTTATGCTCGACCTCCAGGCGATTTTTCTCGAGGATTTTGCGGGCGGCTTTGGTCAGGGGTTTATCGGTTTCCTGGGGCGGAGTTTCGACTCTTGTTGCGCGCGGGACCGTCGCCGCCGGGGTGGGAGAAGCGATCGAAGTCAGCACCGGGGGCGAGGGCTGGGGAGTGGCAGAGGGTTTGGCCGAAGCGGTGGCCTCGGAAGAAGGTTTATTCGGATCCGCAAGCGGCAACAGGATTTCTTTGGGTTTCAGAGAAGGGATTGCCGGCGAAGGAGTCGCGACCGGAGATGGAGCAGCGGCGACCACGGCTTTGGGCTTCGCGAAGACGTGCTTGAAAGTGAAGACGGCGGCAAATCCGAGCACTGCCAGTACGACGAGCGCGCCGAAAGCGAGGAGAGCGGTGGTTAAAATCTTCGACGAGCTTTGGCGTCGGCGAACGCCGCTCGACAGGTTTTTCGCTCGGGTCCTTAACGGCAAACGATAGAGTTTGTTCATGGAAGGTTTTCGCAAAGGTATACAACATCTTGTGGACTTTAAAGTTGTTTCTCGCAAGATATACGAAAACATTGGCAGATAGTCTCTTTTGGCCCCTCGGCGCGATCGGAAATATGGCGTTTACGGGGAGGGAAGATTTTGCCCTTAACTCTCAAGCCGAAAACGGCCCGCTAACCCCGAAAGAGCGCCCCAAGTCTCACCCCGATGGAGCGCGAGGCAGCGGCAATCGTTAATGCGAGAAATACCATGGCCCATACGCCGAGTGCGGCGGCAAGATAGCGTCCCTCGCCCAGAATATTGGAGAGTTCGTAGATCGCTTTCGCAATGGGGTAGTCGGCCTGTTTCTGGGCGAGGATGAGGGAATCGGAAACCTCCAGCATCGCAAAGGCGAACGCCAGGATGCCTCCCGAAAAGAGGTTTGCCATAATCAAGGGCAACGTGATTCGCAGCAGCGCATGAAAAGGTGACGCGCCGACGCTCTGGGCAGCTTCCTCCAAAGTCACGCTGGCTTGCTCAAAGCCGGCGGCCGCCGAGCGGACGACATAAGGGAGTCGGCGCACGGCGTAGGCCAGCACCAGAAGAATCAGCGGGTTGCGCGCTGGATCCAGGAAATGCAACAAATTGCCTGTACGCGTCAGGGCCAGATATCCAAAGGCAAGGATCAGCCCGGGAACAGCAAGAGGAAGCATCGCCAACGCATCAAGCCAGGAGCGTCCAAAGATCTTCGTCCGGGTGATCAGATAGGCAATCGTAACCCCCAGGAAAAGATCAAGGAGGGTCGACAATGACGCATAAACGAGGCTGTTCTGGATTGCCGGCACGGTTAAATGATTCCCAAGCGCCAGGGTATAATGCTGCAGGGTGAGAGATTGAGGAAGGATTGTCCGGTACCAGTCTCTCGAGAACGAGACGAGGATGACACCGAGTTGGGGCAAGAGAGCGAGCGCACAAACCGCCAAAAAGAAAAAGGTGCAAAACAGTCCTCGAACAGGCCCAAGAACGAGCATTTGTCCGGCATGACCGCCGCGCCCTGGCATCGCCGGCGGAGGCTTACCCGCCAGGAGTCGAATTGCCAAATAAATGAGTGCCGAGCCGATCAGAGTCACCGCCACCAGGGCGTAAGTAAACGGATTGCTATCGATATCACTCAGCCCATTGAATATTTGGACGGGTGTGACTCGGTAATAGTCAAACATCAGAGGAACGCCCAATTCAGTGAACGCCCAAATAAAAACGATACTTCCGCCGGCAAAAATTCCCGGCATCACGAGCGGGATCGTCACCCGCCACGCCCGCCGCAAGCCTGAGCATCCGAGGTTTTCCGCAGCTTCCAGCAAGACCGGGTCGACGTTGGCCAACGCCGCGACAAGGTTGAGGTAAAGGATCGGGTAGAGATGAAGTGCGTTTAACAAAACGATGCCCCATTCCCGCCCTGCTCCGACCCAATCTATGACCTGATTTTGGCCTAGCCATCCAACAGCATGAAGCAACGCATTGAAGGCTCCTTCCTGACCGAAAATCTGCCGAAAACCGATTGCGCCGACAAAAGGAGGCAGCATCATTGGTAAAAGCAGAAGAGCCGATAGCCCGCGCTTCGCCGGAAACTCGAATCTTTCGCTGATCCAAGCCAGAGGGGCTGCGAGCGCGAAAGCGACAATAGTGCTCCCCACAGCAAGCCTGAGAGCATTAACAAATCCTTCCAGATAAATCGGGTTCCGGAAAACTTCTCGAATATAGTCAAAGGTCAAAGCTCCGGTTTGATCCAGGAAAGCGCCTCGGACCGCAACGACAATCGGCCAGACAAAGAAGAGGCCGAAAAACGCCAGCACCACAAGGTAGAGGATGATGGAAACGCGAGAAATGCGGGGGCCACGAAAGCGGTGGCCAAAGATCCGATGGAAGGTTCTTTGGAGCGGTGAAGTTTCTCCTTTCATATCGCGTGGCTGTGGATGTATTTCATTTGCCTGACCGTGCGATCCGTTCGGCTTCGCGGTATTGGTTACGAAAGTAAGTCGTTAATTCTTCGGCCAACTGCACTTCTTTCACGCGGTCGGCGGATCTGAGGGTGTCCCGAATTGATTGCAGGGCGATGGAGTAACGGACACGGGACACGTCGAGGAGTTTTTGAAATGCGGGCGAATCAAGCGAGGCGTTGCCGATTGCCTTGCGAGCAGATACGAGTTCTTCCCGAGAATCAATGCACATCACCCGAACTAGAAAGCGGATGGCAGAAAAGAGAGGGGCAGTCCAAGCTTCGTGGTATTCAAATGCTTCCGCGTCGCGATAAGGATCGGCTTCCGGATCTGCCATATAAGCGCGGAGAGGTTCCCGGAAGAATTCCTTGCGGATCGGCATCCTCCTGAGGGAGTAATGCTCCGGGCCGCCTGGTGTCCCAACGCGAAAATCCCAAAGTTTCTGACCTTCAAGCTTGAGAACAAAATCGATAAATGCCTTGGCAACCTGCGGGTTTGGCGCCCCTCGGAGCAGCGCGATTGAGTCTGCCCCGACCGAAGTACCGCCGAGAACACTTGTGTATTTCAGGCGACTCAGGCCGTTTTTATCCGCCACCTCTTCGCTTTCGAATCGCCCATAAAAATCGATGCACATCCCGGCGGCAGCCTCTCCGTAAGCGACGTCCATCGGCACTTTAGGAGCGCCATCGCTGAAATAGCGAGAATTTGCCGCCATGCGAATCAGGAGCTGGAGTCCCCTCTCCCAACCTTCGACCACTGCTAGTTTCTCCCGCTGTTCGGGCGACTGATCAGCTGCTGAGAGAGCGAGTTCGGCCAGCCGTTGATTCATCTGCTGCTGGATCATCAGCTCGAAAGCCTTGGCCACAGAACCGCTCTTGGTTGGATCTGCCAAGGCGACCGCGTTGAACAACCGTTCGTTCGTCAAGTCGATCCATTGAGTCGGCGGGGTATCTACTCCCAGGCGGTTGAGCACTTCCGTATTATAACAGATCCCAAATTCTGCCAGACAAGCGCCCACCCAACGGCCCCGGAGATCCCAGTATTGTTCTCCTCCGAGCGAGCGCGGAATGGAGAGGTCGCCTGAGCCGCCGAACAATTCTGGGAATCGTGAAAGAACTCCGCTATCAACGAGCAGTCCGCGCTCGGCCAGGTTAATAAAGTCGAAACTTCCTCCACCGAAGAGCAGATCAATTCCGCACCCCACGTTCGAATTTAGAAACGCATATCTGGCACGTTCTCCTTGGGAACCTCCGTCGACTTTTCCCTTCAGACTCGGGTTGGCAAAAGCTTCCAGGACCTCTCGGCTCCAAGGCCGCCCCAGCTGCTGAGTCCAGTAGTTCCGGAAAGAGGCCTCATATTCCGAGTTCAGGTAGCGAATTATCTCGGTCGTCCCGCCTGGCAAACGCCAGTCAATATGAACCGAGCGTCCGGTGGTTGTTCGATAATACTCTGCAAAGGCCCGAGTAAACTCGGCCCGGATCGCTTCGTTATGCGGCGAGATAATGATTAGATCATCTCCAGCGCCGTTGCTTTGCACTTCCGGCTGTCGAAAGAGAAAAGGTACAGCAAGGACCACGCAGAGAGAAAAGAGAATGGGAATGAGACTCCGCATCACTATTCGCCAAGAATGGTTATATCTTCAGGTTCGATGCAGAGGAAGTATTCCTGGCCCGGATGGAACTTGGCGGGCCGAGGATTAATCTCCGCGACCTTGAGCAAACCCTGCTCACATCGAAAAAGATGTTGAGCCACCTGTCCCAGATAGATCGTCTCGATCAGCGTAGCAGGCCAAGCCTGACCGGGCGGTTGATTTTCTGCAATTCGAATAGCTTCCGGACGCAAGCAAAGGGTAACCGGAGAGCCGGGGTTCGCAGGGGGATGCAATGGCGCAACGGCCAGAAGATTGCGATTCCCAAGGTTGACCTCTACCAATTGGCTTTGGCTGACCATTTGACCGGTCAGAAAATTGGCTTCCCCGATGAATTCTGCGACAAACCGGTTTCGAGGGTTCCGATAAATCTCTGCTGGTGCGCCGACCTGAAGCAATTTACCGGAGCTCAATATAGCGATGCGATCGGCGATCGAGAGCGCCTCCTGCTGATCATGCGTCACGTAGACGGAAGTCAATCGAAACTCCCGACAAATACGGCGGATTTCCAGCCGCATTTCCAGACGCAGGTTGGAATCCAAATTGGACAAAGGCTCATCCAGGAGCAGACAAGCCGGCCGCACGACCAGGGCTCGGGCCAGGGCGACTCGCTGCTGCTGGCCGCCGGACATTTCGTGAATTTTGCGCCGAGCGAGCTTTTCGAGCCGAACCACACCGAGGGCCTCAGTGACCCGACGATCAATTTCCGCTTTCGGAAGTTTTCGTTCTTCCAAGCCGAAGGCAACATTCTTTTCGACGGTTAGATGCGGCCACAATGCATAGTTTTGAAAGACCATGGCGGAATTGCGCAGATGCGGAGGAACGCGGGTCACATCTTTGCCGTCGAAAAGGATTCGACCTTCGTCCGGTTGATAGAATCCAGCGATATGCCGCAGAAGGGTGGTCTTGCCGCATCCACTTGGACCCAAGAGGAAAAAGAGCTCCCCCGTCTCGATGGTCAACCCGATCTGGTCGAGGGCCCGAAACCCACCGAAGTTTTTCGAAAGATTCTCGATTGCAATCATTTGCCGCTGGCGCCGCACGACTCTCGGATCACAAGCTCAAGTGGAAGAACACTTTGATGCCTGCCAATTTTTTTGCCGTTTACCAGCGCGATGGTGGCTTCCCCGACCATCTTCCCCTGCTCAAAAGCATGTGAGCGAATGGTCGTCAGAGGAGGGAAAGCAAATGCGGCGCTCGGAATATCATCGTACCCGACAACTGCAAAATCTTCAGGAATTGAAAATCCGGCTTCCCGGATAGCCGTCATAGCCCCGATGGCCAGAGTATCGTTCCCGGCGAACAACGCGGTTGGAGCGCCCTTGGAGGAGAGAATCTGTTTCATCGCCTGGTAACCGCTCTCGCCGGTAAAATCCCCTTCAGCAAAAAGACTTTTCTGAAAACGTATCCGAGCGCTTTTCAATGCCAGTCGGTAGCCTTCCAACCGGTTCCGCGCAGAGTTGTAAACCAAAGGTGCGTAACTGATGTGAGCAATTCGCCGATGTCCCAGTGAGATCAGGTGATCTGTCGCTCTACAGCTCGCCTGCCCATCTTTGGTTCCGATGGAATTTTCCTCAGGATGACCGGAAGAACCAAACACCACCAGAGGAAATTTTGACTCGATCACTTTGCGAAGGGCGGCATCGTTTTCGCGCGGGTTAATAACAATCAGACCATCGATGCGATTGCTTTTGGCCAAATCAAGATAGGAATTCGCATCCGACGGATCCGGGATCGAATCCATTAAGAGACGATATCCTCGAATGCGGCACGTCTCATTCAGCCCGCAAAGCATCGAAGGCACAAAAGCGTCCACCGAGATCAGATCGGGACGCGACAGGATAAGGCCTACCGTCCGGCTTCGTCCGGTCACCAGCATCTGGGCAGCCGAATTCGGTACGTAACCAAGTTTTCGGGCGGTGGTCAGGACGCGCTCTCTGGTTTTGGGATTCAGTGCGATTCCCGGATGATTATTCAAAACATGCGAAACAGTTGTTCGCGACACCCCAGCTTCCCGAGCAATATCATGGGTAGTAACTCGTCGCTTCATGTTTCCGCAGAGATAAGAGTCAACGACAGATTACATAGCGCGGCGAAGCCGCAATCACAATCAGGTGTCACGCGGAGGGCCAATTTTGTAGCGAATGGTGATAAGGAGCGAGGCCTGATGCGCGACTTTTCTTTGCGCGCAGGTCGCCAGGGGTTCGTTCGGCGTTCGGCGTTCATGCATTGACCTTTCTGGATGCGGGTTTCGTCAGTATCGAAGCGATCTACAAGACGGGTCAGCATCGCCACCATAGGTCGAAGCATCTGTTTGCCGGAGCGAATCCGATCGGTCGAGACGAGGCGCTTTGCGACTGAGGCGTCAAGACACGACTCGAATGAACAATCTGTCGCCACTCTAATTCATCAAATTCATGGCTAGGCGTTTTATTAGTGCAAAGCAGGCGCACCGTTGAATAGGCTTCCGGCCCGTGTCCGATGGTTAGAGCGATGATTTTGCCAGATGAACAAGCCTAACTAACTGAACTGATTGCAGGCGGTTAAGAGCGGGGCTCCCAATCCTTCTCTACGCCACACGTTCCCCCACGTCGTTACGCCGATTCCGCCGAAGAGCAAAGCGGGACGCTTCGCCTACGTAAGCGAAGCGTCTCGCTTTGCTCTTCGGCGGAATTGGGTTAGCCGTTAGCGAGGCGCAGATCCCCCTGGTTTCCGCCGTGAGCACAACCAAAGCGGAGACGATTTGCGATCGGCGCGGAACGTGACCGGGCTTAGCTGTGACTTTCGCGAGTTCTGCCGTCACGGATACGACCTTGATGCTGCTTTCGGTTTTTTGGTCGCTTGTGAAAAGCACCTTCGTCGCGATGAGGTCTTGCTGGAGGCTCTGGCTGGCGCGTCTCCGCTTGGCGTGAATCCTCTCCTCGAAGCTCGTGGATCACCGCACAGGCAATATCGGTCGAAGAGAACCCTTGTTCGAGTAGCCGATCGACGATTCGCGATTCCTTCTCAAACGCCCCGCTTTGGAGCGCCGATCGAATCCTCTCAAAAAACAAATTAGTTCGTTTCTCCTCGACTTCGTCGAGCGACGGGACTTGCTGGCGCGCGATCTTGGTCCGCGTGTAGCGCTCAATGCTTTCCAACTTATAAATCTCCCGGCCGGCAATCAGCGAGAACGCCCGACCAGATCGACCGGCCCTGCCGGTACGGCCGATGCGGTGCACATAATCCTCCTCATCCCATGGAAGATCAAAGTTGAACACGACCTCGATGTTATCCACATCGATCCCGCGAGCCGCGACATCTGTCGCCACGAGGAATTCAAGGCCGCCGCTGCGAAACTTTGTCATCACCCTGTCCCGTTGCGCCTGACTCATATCTCCATGAATCCGGTCGGCCGAATAGCCCCGCGCAACCAATTCGTCGGTCAAGTCGTCGACCATCCGCTTTGTATTGCAAAAGATAATCCCCAATTTCAGGTCGTGAAGATCGATCAGCCGGGTTAAAGCCTCCGTCTTCGAACGGCCCCGAACTTCGTAAAAGGCTTGTTCAATCGAAGGGACAGTCAAAACCTTATGTTCGATCCGAATGCTTTTCGGATCGCGCGCATAGCGGTGGATCAGCTCCAGGATTGGCTTGGCCATCGTGGCGCAAAAACAAATGAACTGACGTTCCGCAGGGATGCTCTTAAGAATTGTTTCGATATCGTCGCGGAATCCCATGTCCAGCATCTCGTCGGCCTCATCCAGGACAACCATTTTGACCCGGTCAAGCTTCAGCGTTCCACGGTCGAGATGATCGAGAACTCTGCCAGGTGTTCCGACCACAATCTGGGCTCCCTGTTGCAAAGCACGAATTTGTCGATCGTACGATTGACCGCCATAAATGGGCACTGAATGGATTCCAGGTTTAAACGCTGAGAGTCGAAAAATCTCCTCGGCGACCTGGACTGCCAGTTCTCTTGTCGGACAAAGAATGATCACCTGAACTGCTCGCAATCCGGCATCGACCAGCTCAACCGCGGGAATTCCAAAAGCGGCCGTTTTACCTGACCCAGTCTGGGATTGCCCAATGACATCGTTGCCGGCCATGATCATCGGAATTGCTTCCGATTGTATAGGAGCGGCTTTTTCGTATCCGAGCCGATCGATGGCCTTTAACAATGCAGGCGAAAGGCCAAGCTCAGAGAAAAGTTTAGCAGTCATTCGGATTTTTTAAGCGTACGCCAGTAGGTCAATTGCGCCCTAAGTTCTTACATGCCTTGAGAGGCAACGCAACATTTTGGAATTCCCCGACCACCTGCCATCCTCATTTCACTGCTCCCAATAAAAGTGCACCGTCTCATAAGTGGGAGACATACCGTTGGCTTCAAAAGGGTCTGGATGCTAGGCGCGAGTGAGGAGCGTATCCGCTGCGATCCGTGACGAGCGAGCAACGACACAGACGGACCCTTTTCAAGCCAACCCGGAGGGCCGATGGCGCTTTGACCGATTTTCTGCGTTGCTCGCTCCTTACGTACGGATCTCAGTACGCTCGTCGCTCGGCGCCTTGAAAATCGGCCAAATCGCCGACGGCGGTATGTCTCCCACTTATGAGACGATGTACTAGCAACAGGAGAGAAACTGCATCGGATTGCGACCAGGCCTTGCGGATTTCTGAACCCAAGTTAGCCTTTTTCTGTCCCCAGAAGATCAGATGAACAGAAGAGGTTTTTTCCAGCGTTTGTCGTCCATCCCAATCTTCTCTCTTCTCTGGCTACGGCTGACGCGATCGATGCGGGCCGCAACCGGACCGGCAAGTTCCTCGGCGCGCCGCGTCCGCCCGTCCGATCCATCCTGGCCCACCGCCAAAAACTGGGAAAAGCTGAATCAAGAGGTCGGAGGAAGGCTTGTCAAAGTGCAGTCCCCGCTCGCCGCCTGCGAGTCGCTGCCGGATAGCACACCTTGCCAAGAGGTCCTCGGGAATTTGCAAAATCCCTATTATATCGGAGATCAGGCTGGAGCAACCCAAACGATCGGATGGTTAGATGGATGGACCTCCGTTCCAAGCGCTTTCGCGGTTGCGGTTCGAAGTACCTCTGACGTTGTTGCTGCCGTGAACTTCGCACGGGAGAATAACCTTCGGCTCGTCGTCAAAGGGGGCGGTCACAGTTATCAAGGCACCTCCGCTGCCGCGGACTCTCTTCTCGTATGGACGCGAGGCATGAATCGCATCACGCTGCACGACTCATTTATCGGCCAGGGATGTGCTGAAAACCAACCTCCCCACGAGGCCGTCACGGTCGAAGCCGGCGCAATGTGGATCGACGTCTACCATGCCGTAACAACAGTCGCCGGCCGTTATGTTCAAGGCGGTGGCTGCGCTACTGTCGGTGTCGCGGGACTGATCCTGAGCGGGGGATTCGGGAGTTTTTCGAAGAACTACGGGATGGCCGCAGCAGCCCTGTTGGAAGCGGAGATCGTCACCGCAGATGGCTCGGCTCGCACCACCAATGCGAGCACCGACCCTGACCTGTTTTGGGCGATCAAAGGTGGTGGCGGCGGGAGTCTGGGCGTAGTCACCAGGATAACCCTTAAAACGAGTGAACTCCCCGCGTATTTCGGTGGAGTCCGCGCCACGATCAGGGCTGCGTCGGACGCAGCCTTTCGCGGACTGATCGGCCAGTTCATCAGCTTTTATCGTGACGCCCTTTTCAATCCGCACTGGGGCGAAAGCGTCACCCTCGGGGCGGACAATACTTTCGCGATCACCATGGTGTTCCAGGGCCTCGACAAAAAGCAGGCGAGCGATGTCTGGCAGCCGTTTTTTGATTGGGTCGCCAAATCGCCGCAGGACCTGACATTCGAGGCCAAGCCTGAAATCGGAGCGATGCCCGCCCAAAATTGGTGGGACGCCGAATATCGGCGAAAGAATTCTCCTCACTCGGTGATTACAGATCCCCGGCCGGGCGCCCCCGAAACTCATGTCTGGTGGGCCAGCAACCAATCCGAGGTCGGTATCTTCGTGCATGGTTATAAATCTTCCTGGCTTCCTGCTTCATTGTTGGAGAAGGATCAGCAGAAACGACTTGCCGAGGCTCTCTTCGCCAGCAGCAGATCCTGGAACGTCGGCCTGCATTTTAATAAGGGCCTTGCCGGCGCCCCTCCTGAAGCCGTGATGGCGGCCAGGGAGACAGCTACGAATCCTGCGGTACTTGATTCTTTCGCCCTGGCCATCATTGCCGGTGGAAGTCAATCCGTCTACCCGGGAATTCGCGGCCATGAGCCCGATCTGGCGGTCGCGCGCAAAAATGCCGATCAGATCGAGAAATCGACCGAGGAATTGCGGAAAATAATTCCGGGCTGCGGATCTTATCTGTCAGAAAGCGACTTCTTTGAACGGTCATGGCAACGATCCTTTTGGGGAACCAACTACCCGAGACTGCTGGCCGTGAAGGAGAAATATGATCCGGCGGGTCTCTTTTTTGTCCATCACGGCGTGGGCGCGGAAGTATGGAGCGCGGATGGTTTTACGCGGTTGACAGAAAGTTAACTCGTCCAGTTCACTAGACGAAACGTCTTCCTGGCGCCGCCGGGGTATTTTGTCATCAAAAAGATCAAAATTGCATCCGAAGCGTCTATGTCTATGAACTCAACAACTGACCAGCAACCAACGGCAAACCAGCGCCCTCCTCTCCCTCCTTTCGACCATGACTCGGCGGTCAAAAAAGTCCGTCTCGCCGAGGACGCCTGGAACAGTCGCAATCCGGAAAAAGTCTCGGCTGCTTACACGATAAACAGCGTCTGGCGCAATCGTTCGGAATTTCTGAACGGCCGCGAAGAAATCGTTCAATTTCTCACCCGTAAGTGGGCCAAAGAACTTGATTACCGGCTTATCAAAGAGATCTGGGCGTTTCGCGAGAACCGCATCGCTGTCAGGTTTGCTTACGAGTGTCATGATGACAGCGGTAATTGGTTCCGATCCTATGGCAACGAAAACTGGGAATTCGACGAGCATGGGCTGATGGCTCGACGCATCGCGAGCATCAACGATCTGCCGATCCGCGAAGAAGATCGTAAATATTTTTGGCCACTCGGCCGTCGACCCGACGATCATCCTGGCCTCTCTGATCTCGGTCTCTAATTTAATTTAATCAGATGCCGCGCGAGTGGATTATCTCCCCGCTAATCCATTCTGCCGCGGCGCTGGCCAGGAAGACAATTAATCGGGCCGCGTCTTCCGGCCGCCCGAGTCTCCCGAAGGCGCTTTGTTCGACCAAGGATGCCTTCAGATCGTCGGACATCCATCCGGTCTCGGTGGGCCCCGGATCAACAGCGTTCACCGTAATGCCTTTTTTGCCGACCTCCTTGGCAAGAGAACGCATGAACGCCGAGATCGCTCCTTTCGAAGCGGCGTAAGCCAGTTCGCCTGGCATTGGCGCAAGATCCTGCCCGGAAGTCAAATAAATGATCCGGCCGCCGTTTTTACCGGAGAATCTTCTCGCGAACTCAACCGACAAAAGCGCCGGCCCGCGGACGTTGACCGCATAATGAGCGTCAAGTCCTTCAGCATCGAGTGATTCGAATCCGTCTCGCACTGAGTAAGCAGCATTGTTAATGAGAATCGATGGTTCACCGATCCGCTCTTTAACGCTCTTGAAGAGATGTTCCGGACGATTTTTCAGGGCTAGATCCGCTTCAATGTATCCCGCCGGAACACCTCGCAACTCTAACTCGCGAGCAAGCTCCTCTGCGCCGTCGACGTTAGGATCATGAGGATACATCTTTCTGTCGTAAGACGGATAAGTTGTAAAAAAAATGCCGCAACCCTGGTCGGCAAAGGCACGACAGACCGCTGAGCCGATTCCCTGGGAACGGCCCGCACCTGTCACGAGCACTACTCGTCCTCGAAGATCTGGAAATTGCATTGGAAAATGAAACGTATCGGCGCTGGTATGCGAAGCGTTCCGCTTTGCCTTTTGAACCGGCAAAGCGGGACGCTTCGCATACCCACGCTTCTGCCATCACCGTTCCGTGTTGCTGACCGGTGGCTGGGAGAGCGTCCTGGTCAAAAATCCGTCCAAGTCATCTTTAAGCTTTTCGCGTGCGCCCTTTTCAATGTAGAGCATGTGGCCACTCTCGTAGAAAGTGAACTGAATGTTATCCCGAATTGCCGGATCCAGATTCATACCGCGCACCACACTCTGAGCCGCGAAGTACGGAGTCGCCAGATCGTAGTAGCCACAGCAGACCCATATCTTCAAATACGGATTCCGGCTCATCGCTTCCTTCAAGCTGGTCGCAACATCCAGATACTTGTTCTCGGCAAGATTCCACGGATTCACCTCTGCAATGGTTTCGTAGGGCAGGTCAGTCTCGAACTTCAATTCACTTCTGACGTATCCGTTGAAGGCAGCAGTGAATGGCCCATTGACGGCTTCGTCACTCGGATCGAAGTCCTCCGTATCAGTTCCAGGATGGAGCCTGATCCCGGTGAACCGACTATCGTAGCGTCCGACAGACCGGTTCTGGTTCTTCAACAGATCATTGGCGAAACGGTCGACCGGTTCGCGCAGATTCAACTGCTTGAGGTAGCTGGCATCCAGGCCGGTAAACCGAGACAATTGATTCGCCACCCGATCCGAATCAATCGGCGAAACTGCATCGCCCCGCGCAAGTGAGAGAAGATATTCGGCCGATGAAAAGGCTTCAGCCTGACCTAGAACATCGCGCAATGGTAATTGCTGCAAGTCAGATGGCAGCCGTTTGTGATACCAGGCCGTGGCAGCGTAACTCGGCAGGTAAAGGGGGTAAGGAAGGTCATTCCCCGGCTCAAAGGCAAGGGTCTGAAAGTTCAGGACCGAACTGATCAGCACTATTCCATTCACATACATTCCATAACGGTCCTGAAGATACTGGCTCAATCCCGCGGCACGTGTTGTTCCGTAGCTTTCGCCTGCGATAATTTTAGGGGAAGACCATCGGGAATAGCGAGTCGTCCAGATTCGAATGAAATCCCCGACGCTCGCCAAATCCTGTTTGTAGCCGTAAAACTGCTTAGGATCTTCACCGCGGACCGGGCGACTGAAACCGGTCGAGACCGGATCAATAAAGACGAGATCGGTTAGCTCGAGCCAGGTTGATTCGTTGTCTGTGATTTTGGCCGGCGGTGGCAGCGCTTCACCTCGATCTGATAGCACTACCCGCCGCGGCCCGAGCCCACCCATGTGGAGCCAGACTGAAGCAGAACCGGGGCCGCCATTGAAAGCAAACGTCACGGGCCTGGTCGCGACGTCATCGACCCCGTCGAGGATATAAGCAACGAAGAAAATTTGAGCTTTTGGTTTGCCTTTTGAGGGATCGAGTTGGTCCTGCACACTCTCTTTGTTCGATTCCTTGTCGGGGCCTTTCTCCGGTTGGGTTTCCTGTTTGGTGTCTCGAATCAGAAGGTAACCTGTAATTGCCTTGTAATTGAGCGTTTTACCGCCAGGCAGAGTCATGGAGTGTTGAGTCACCACCGGCGGAAGGCTTTGATATTCGCCCTTCTCGGCTTTTTCTTCCGGACCTGCGGGCTTCTCTTTTTGAGCGTCACCGGTCTGCTTAATGTCTGGGGGCGCTCCGACGCAAACAGTTGCCACGAGGGTTGATAACAGTAAGAAGCGCAAAGGGTCGAACATAAGAATCGGGCTTTCAACAAAGCCCATTCCGCGCTGGAAACAAGTTCTCTCCCGATTTTGAGCCTGCCTGCATTGCACCTTCCACGCGAGTTCTCACGAGCGCTTTGGCTTGCCAGATCTTCGCGTTAAAGCCTCGACAAGAGTCTCCGCGCGATCCAATGGGTACACTGGAGCAGCACCAACAGTAAGATCAGGATCGGCGCGAGCAGACATCCGCAGCATCCGCATCCGGGTCGCCTTCGATACGAATATTCAGCGTTGATTAGACCCGGCCGTCTTCGAAAGCGCAGTCGCATGCTTCAATCAGCATAATCCCAAATTGGAAGACGGAAAGCCACCTTGTTGTACAACGTATCCTGATGCCGAAGCGAGGAGGCTCCGGATTGGGGTCAGAAGTTACGCGGGCGGCGAGTAATCGACATGCTTTTCCATCGCCCGATCGATCTCTTCAGGTGTCAAAAGCTCAATGGTCTTCATCCGAGTGGCTCCAGCTCCGGCGACCGCGAGGGAAATCGCTGCGGCAGTGAGATTGTCCGGCACATCGAGGATCAAATAGGCGTCATTTTCTCCAAAGGCAAAATAGAATGCCTCCAGATGACCTCCGAGGCTCTTCAGCAGTTTCTCAACCACAGCCCGGCGCGATGCTCCCCCGGCTTTCGTCAGGCCTTTGATCCCCTCCGTTGTGTAGGAAGCTACCGCCAGATACTTGGGCATAGATCAACTCCAGAAAAATCATCATTACAGTTTCCCACGCGAAGACCTTCGCCGGGTCCACTCAGTTCTTTTGAGAACTTAAGAGTCGGTCCTGGTCAAAGCAAGCACCAAAAATGCGACGCAAAATTGCGAATGAACGCCGGGAAAAATATAATTTTTTTCATCATTTTTTCTTCGTAACCTGGAGAACCGATCTTGACCGACAGTCGGTTAGTCCTTATTTCAGAGGCACTTAAGGGTATGGCAAGCTTCGCAAATCCTGCCGCCGCTTTCACTATTCATCGTCATTTTCGAAGAAATGGAGAGAAGCGGTGCTAAAGTATTGGGATAAAGCTCCGTTGTTCCACGAGGAAACGATGATACCCCTGCGCACTCTCTTTAGGCGAAACGCAACGATCGCGGCGAGCTGCATTGCTCTTGCCCTGGCTGGACACCAAAGTCTGGCGCAAGCACCGTATGACACCGCAGCGAGAGTCTCGCTGGCCAACGAGATCAATCAAACGTACGGACCCCTTGTCAATCCATCCCTCTCAATCACGGAGCTCTTTGACATTAAGAATCGTTTGGATAAAGCCGATAGCATTGCCGAAAATTATGGTGTCGACCTGGACTATCGCCAGCATAGTTTTATCGAATTGTGCGACATCGAGAACCGAATTCGACTCACTGTCGCGATCAATCGACAGTTTGGCAAAAACATTAGCTGGCGGGAATATGGTTACCCTCAGTTAGTCGAGATGGAGCAGCAACTGCAATCTCCAGCCCGAGCGGCAGCCCACTGAATCAAAGGCAACCAAAGAAAGGTGCGAACGTCGCAAAGGCGAGTGCCGAACCTTCTCATGCCTGACATTCGACAACTTTTTGAACTGAATCGCGCTTGGGCTGCCGAAATGGAGCAGCGCGAGCCCGGTTTCTTTGCCGCGCTGGCGCACCAGCAGTCACCACAATATCTCTGGATCGGCTGCTCCGATAGCCGGGTGCCGGCCAATCAGATCGTCGGGCTGGTTCCCGGCCAAGTCTTCGTCCATCGCAACGTAGCCAATGTTGTCGTCCACACCGATTTAAATTGTTTGTCCGTTCTCCAATACGCAGTGGACGTGCTGCGAGTGACTCATGTCCTTGTCGTAGGTCACTATGGATGTGCCGGGGTCATGGCCGCATTGCTCAATCGCCGGCTTGGTCTAATTGACAATTGGCTGCGCCACATCCAGGACGTTCGCCTTAAGCATACTGCCTTGCTCGAATCGCTGCCGGAACCACGCCAGCCGGATATTCTGTGTGAGCTCAACGTGATCGAACAGGTGGTCAACGTATGCCAGTCGACTGTGGTCCAAGAGGCTTGGGAACGTGCCCAGCAACTCTTTGTCCACGGATGGGTCTATTCCCTGAGTGACGGCCTGATCCGTGACCTGCAGATGAGTGTCGGGGGTCCTGGTGAGATCTCGGACACTTTTCAGACTGCCCTCGCGGCGCTGCGATCACGCACGGCTGGATGAACTCCACAGATCAACCTGGGGACGACAATTGGAAGTCCCGACCAAGCCCGTTCGGCCGCCGTGAAGTGCATATCTGGGGCATCTGGTTGGATGCTTCCGATGCGACCGTGGCGCACTTTCACTCGATGCTTTCCTCCGAAGAACGTCACCGCGCCAAACGGTTCAGCTTCGAAAGCTTAAGACGTTCCTATACCCTTTCTCGAGGTGGCCTGCGTACTTTACTCGCCGATTATCTCGGATGTCCCGCGAACGAGATTGAGCTCGTTCACGGACCCAAAGGGAAACCGGCGCTCCGAGAGCCATCTCAAATCCGATTCAACACTTCGCATTCGGGTGGAATGGCGATTTACGGGTTCACCATCGGCTGTGAATTGGGGATAGATGTCGAACAACTTCGTGACTTAGAGGACCGTGAATCAATTGCCAGGCGCTTTTTCTCTACCTCCGAAGTTTCTGATTTACTCTCCCTGGAACCTGATCAGAGAGGTTTGGCGTTTTTTAAATGCTGGACCCGCAAAGAAGCGTATATCAAGGCGGTCGGCGATGGACTCTCTATCCCTCTGAATCGTTTCCAGGTAACCCTCCGTCCGGAAGTTCCGGCCCGGTTCGTCGAGATTGCCAGCGAGATGGGAAATGCCGGCGATTGGACGCTTCATGATCTCGAATTGGCGCCCGGTTATGTCGGTGCCTTGGCTTACCAGGACAGTCAACGGCCTACCATAATCCATCCAATCGTCCCTGCCGAAGGACTTCCAGCAGCGCGATAATCTCATGAGCGCTTTGGCTTATGAGATTTTCGGGCTAGTGCACCGTCTCCTTAATCCCTTGGGATTTAGGAGACGGTGCACCAAACCGTACCCGCAGCCGCGCAGTGAACCAATCCGCTTTCGGTTGCAAAGCGAGAATGCTTCGTTTAGAAGCTTGAAATTACACGCTTCTCATGACCTCCTCTACCTGCCATCCTCTCGATGTTGCACTCTATGGGTAGGATGTTCTCCAGGCGATATTTCGATCTTCGATGGAGCTCGCCAGCCCTAAAGGGTGATGAGAAAAGCATTTTCATTATTTCTCTGATCCTCTACGCGCTTGTCCTTCTTCCTATTCTGATCGCGGATAGATACAACGTCGATGATTGGGGAAGATCAGTTCTAGGTTATTTGCATTGGGAAAGAAACGGACGGCCCCTAACCGACCTCATTATCAGGACGCTCGACTTGGGCACCCCTCTGGTGGACTTCTCGCCAATCGGCCAAATCGGGACAATCATTTGTCTCTCGTGGCTTTCAGCAGTGGTCGCGCGGAAATTCACCATCGGGCGTCCTTTGCTAGCCTCTCTAGCTACCTTCCCGTTGGGTGCCAACCCATTCTTCCTGGCAAATTTATCTTTCAAGTTTGATTCCTTGCCAATGGCCCTCTCGCTCTTATTCGCGCTTATCCCGATCGTCCTGGACACCCCATCGGCCCAACGAGAAATTCGGTCAATGTTCATTGGCTCGATTTTCTTGCTAGGATCCCTCTGCCTCTATCAACCTGGCATTAACGCTTTCCTGGTCTTTGCGGTTCTTGAGCATCTAACGCTCCAAAAAATAAATGAACCACCAACCATTATAACAGCGCTGATCAGGCGTAGAATTATCCAACTGCTAGTTGCCATCTGCGTCTATAAAATTGTCGCTCTAGGCACGGTCCGTGAAGCATATAGCGTCGAGCATTCGTTATTGATTCACGGTATCGGAGGACTGGCGATCGTTCAGCGAAACCTGATTGATTTCTGGTCATATCCCATAGGGCTGTTAGCAGGCAGACTCCGGGTGGCTGTCCTCCTACCAATCGTCTTGGCTCTCCTCATCTCGATAGCAGTCGGATGGCGTTATAGTAACCGGACTGTTACGAGAGGTAAATTCATTTGGGTAAGCAGCGCCTTCGTGACTCCTATCTTCATGCTTCTCGGCGCCTTCGGATTTTTGATCTTTCTTCAATCTCCGGTTGGAGGTCCGCGAACTTTCATCGGTTTCGGAGCTCTCCTTGCCTCATCACTGATTCTTATTTCATCAGTATTGACGCAATATAATATCCCAGGCGTTTTTCATTGCGGTATCCTATTTATTCCTGCCTACATGATGATAGCGTTTGCCGCCATCTTCGCCAACGCGACGAAAGTGCAGAAGGACTACGAAAAGCACATTGCTGAGAAGCTAAGTGACGATCTCAAGGAAGTGACCACCGCGCAGCCAGTTGGTAACTTGATTATCGAGGGAAGTGTAGGATATGCCCCGCTAGTGAAACGAATGGTCGAGAAAAGATACCGTTTGCTCGGCCAATTAGTTCCGATAGATCTTGCCAGCGACGAAGACAGCGGTTTCGCTCATATGGTCTTGGGCTACCATGGGGTATCCCTCCCCCCGGAGACCTCGACAGCTCGAAGATCAGCAATTACGGCAGAATCCCAAAATTCTATTCCTTTACGCCGTAACCCGTATTACGAGATGTTCCTTCTGGATCACGATCTAGTGGTGCGCCTCGGGAACTATTAGGGCAGTTCGTGGTGCGCCCCGTGAATACGAACCCTTTTTCCTGATCGAGCGTTCGCCCACATTCAAATGCAGATGGAGAATTCGCTTTAGCTCGCTAACGGTTTGGGGAAGTTCGAATGCACCGTGCGCACCGGGAACGATCAGTTCCGACTGGCATCCCGTGAGGTGAGAACTCCAATAGGCCACGACGCCATCCGAACTGTTTCAAATGTGGCGCCGCTGCGCAATGAAGCCCTGGCCTACGCCCAGCAAATCGGGGCCAACCTTGTCATTTATTCCGTAGAACCCATTGGACAGGAAATTCATCCGGTCACCAAGACGGTGATGGATCAACCTGGCCGTTACATCACTTCCAACACCACGACCAAGGTGGAAGGAAACTCGAACAACAGCAGCGGATCGAATGATCTGCCCGATGGCATGAACTCGGAAATGAGACAGTTTGAAAGGGAAAACGGCATCAATTCTAACAGCAGTTCGTCAAGCGGGGACACCACGACCAAGACCACCACGACGACTACATTCATCCCGGCGAAATATCACAGCGAAGTCGTCCCCCAGACTTTCACGCGAACCCAACACACCATCGCCTTTTTAGCTAAATAGCGGGGCGAAAAATCGTCTCAATGGGCAGTGACAGGTGGGAGTTGCCAGAGTGAATTGAACCGGGGCCGGCAAGCGGAACGTATCGGCCTGGGGGCTTGTGGTAAGCGAAGCGTCTCGCTTTGCTTCTTTGAACGCGCTTTGTAGAGCGAACTTCGATACGCCCTTACGCCCAGCCGCCGATACATTCTGCCAGTGCGCCGATACGCCGATACGTTCTGCCTGCCTGCCCCAGTTCAAAGAAGCAAAGCGGGGACGCTTCGCTTACCACGCCCACACGGCCCACGCCGATACGCCGATACGTTCTGCCTGCCGGCCACGGTGCAAAGAAGCAAAGCGGGGACGCTTCGCTTACACACCGACACAACCCACGCCGATACGCAGATACGCGCCGCCGAGCGCCCGTCGAACGTCGAACGCCGAACGCCGAACGCTAAACGCCGCACGCCTCAAAGACCTTTGAGCCAACGTTTGGTTGTCGTAACGGTCGCCTCGGTCAAACCGTGACCGGCATCTTCGAAAAAAGCCGTCACCTCGGCTCCCGAGCGCTGCAACAAAGACACCAGTCGGCGAACGTTTTCTACTGGAATGACCGGATCACGCTTACCCGCTGCTATCAGGACCGGGGCACCCTTCAGCTCAGGTAAATTGGCGGGAACCAGCGGCACCATCGCTCGCAACAATGCCGCTCCTTTGAAGGTGTCAGGTCGCAATAATAAAATGCTTCCCGCGATGTTGGCTCCGTTGGAATATCCGACGGCGAAGCAATTTGTTTGGCTGAACCCATATCGCTTGGCCGCCGCTTCAATGAAATCCGCCAGCTCGTGAGTGCGATGAATCAGGTCTTCTTCATCAAAAACGCCCTCCGCCAGCCTGCGAAAAAAACGAGGCATTCCATTTTCAAGGACCTTTCCGCGCGGGCTCAGCAAGGCCGCATCGGGATCAAGAGCACGCCCCAAATCAAGCAGATCGGATTCTGTTCCACCGGTGCCGTGAAGCAGAATTAATGTTCGCGTCGAGGTTCCCGGAACAAACTTATGGATGAAATCTTCACTCACCCCAGTGACTTTTTCAACTCGGATCGGACAAATTGGACTGATTGAGCGGCTTCTTCATCAAGGTCGCCATTGCCGAGAAGGTCGCGAAAAACAGAAATGTCGCGCCCGACATCGCCCCCGGGAAGAAGGAACGGCTCCATGACAACTGCTCCTTGATAGTTGATATCGCGTAGCGCGCCGAAAATCTCCGGCCACGGCATACGCCCACGCCCGGGAGGACGACGATTAGGTTCGCCCAAGTGAAAATGACCCAGCCACGCTCCAGCTTCGATGAGGCAATCCCTCAGACTGTCTTCTTCTATGTTCATGTGGAAAGTATCGAGCAGGAGTTTGCAATTCGGACTGCCTACCCGCTCGGCAAAAGAGATCCCTTCCGCGGCTGTGTTCATGATGAATTGTTCGAAACGATTGACCACTTCAATACAAAAGAGGACATCGCAGTCTTCAGCGGTTTTGATCGCTTCCCGCACTCCTTCAATCGCACGGTCAGTGAGCACTCGCTTATCTTCGTTCGGACCCAATTTGCGTGGCCAGGAGCTGTAATTGATGCCCGCCATGATAGTGCCCCCCAAATACTTCATGGCTCGCGAAACATCTTGCAGAAAGGCGACTCCTTCTTTCCGAATCGCACTGTCCTCCGAGGTTAGGTCCATGTCCTCTTTCAAGCCGATGCTGTACGTCAGGCTGAGACCCGCTTTTTCAGCGGCGCCTTTAAGCACGTCCCGCTCTTTGTCACTCATCCGAGTGATCTTCGGAGCGTTAATCTCCAGAACGTCGAAGCCGCACTTCCGGGCTCGCTCAACAAATTGAACGGGCTCCGAGCTCCAGTATTGAGTCCAATATCCGTAATGTATTCCGATGGGGTTCATAATGAAGGATTAGTTCTGACCTTGATGGTTCCCGTGCAATATTTTGGCTCCCGGCAAAATCTGCAACACAGGGGGAACAACAAAGCTGCGGCGTCTGCCAAGGCCGACGCCATTCATGTGGATTTGAGGGGGCATGACTGGATGATACGCTGGCAAAAATTAAAACGTCAACCATCCACGAAAACTGAGGTCAGTGCAGAATGGCCCTGAAATAACGGCTTTGAGGTGATTCGTTTGCCCTGAAAGCACCTCCAACCCGGGGACCGGGTGTTTTTCGCAGAGGGAACATCGAAGCCCTGATGAGGCGCTTTCTTCGCCTTCTTCAATCGTGCTTCGTTCTCGTCGTCGTGCTCGTGCTCAATCCGTAACCGTCGCCGGTTAGAACTCGAGTTCAAGGGAGTGCTTCCCCACACTAAACGCATCTTGGTCGCCTTTATATCGCGCCAGTATCTGAAAAAAAGCCTCTTCCACACTGTCCAGCGCCTCGACCAGCGCCACTTTCTGGCCATGGCTCAGATTCAAGGCGGGATAGTCGATCAGTGCGATGTACGCTTCGCGCTCGGTCGTGAAGACCCTCGCTTCTGTTGCGCCGTTCGTGTGGCAGGCAAGTGTGAAGATGGTAATTCTGCGTTTCATTGCGTTGGACAAGCGAGGAAGAATTTTGTTTGTCGATACTGGTCGACTCGACTTCGCGGGACCTACCGATCCCTGGTCGGATTCGAATCTCCAGACTGACTTTCCGGACGAGGACCGTGGCCATGGAGGATTGGCTCCGAGAGCGAGAGCGAACTTCTGTGGTATACCATCATCATGTTAAGTATACGGAACCTGTTAGCGGAACTTTAGTCGCTGTCAAGATTTATTGTATACAAACTGTACGATTGTATGTATTATCCCCTCGGCCAAGCCAGAGGAGCGCCCAAGGAGCATCCCTGCCAACCAGTCTCCCGGCATACAATATCGATGGCGTGTATACGAAGCGCTTGACGGCCCGAATCCCAGTGGTTACCATAGCCACCATTCGCCAGGCGACTTTTCGCAGCTTGCCACGAGTTCGTTGGACCTATGCGAGAACCTTTTATCCAGGAGAAAAGTCAGGAACAGGAGACCGAGAAAGTCCCTGTCCTGGTCGTGAAGAAGATTCGCGATGCGATTCTCGATGAAACTTTCCAGCCCGGCGAGAGACTCCCGGAAGGCGAATTAAGCAAAATGTTCAAGGTCAGCCGGTCGCCGATTCGCGAAGCGCTCTTTGCCTTGGAAAAAGAGGGCACCGTTCAGATGGAACCTTACAAAGGGGCGATCGTAAAACCTATCTCCGCGGAGGAAGCCTTGGACATCGCAGAACTCAGATTGGCCCTGATCTCTCTAGCCGCAAAGCCTGCCCATCGGCACTTGGCGCCGGCTGACTTCGACGCGGCTCATGAACTCGCCAAAACACTTACCCGCAGCAACAGCGCCCTGGAACACTTCAGATGTAACCGCCAGTTTTGGGACATTATATTTGCCAAGACGCAACGACCTGTTCTCTGGGAGGTGTTCAGGCGCTTGGACGACCGATCGACACGCTATAACCCACTTTTGCTGAAGGTCTACCCGGACCCGGCAACCAGGCCGCGGCAGCGGGAGATTCTCATCGAATTCTACCGAAAGGGCAAAGTCGACGAGGGTCTTCGGGCTTTTAAAAAGATTTATCTGGAGATTGTACACCAGGTGATCAGTCACCTTCGCCATCAGAATCCCCCGGAACCCCGGTGAGCAAAGGAGCAGTCCTGAATGGCGCGAAGATAAGCAGTTTGGAGCGATCTATTGCCCCGGAGGGGCTACGGGATTCAGCCCTTATCTTCGCGCCATTCGGAGCAGTCCTCAAAGACTAAGCAGTCGCCGCGAAATGAAGACTCCGGCTATCGTGAATTCCCGCTCGCATCGCTGAGTACGTCGACTATTTTCTCGGTCGCTTCGGTCAGACTTTCCGATGCTTTTGAAACGGCCTCGGTTTGCGGCAAGCCGGCCTCGTTTAGTTCGCTCTTGGCCGCTTCAATCAGGAAGAGAGCCGCGATCATCGAAGAAGAAACCTCCTCATGATAGGCTTTAACGATTCGGTTTCGTTCCTCTTCTCGACCCGCAATTCGGCCCTGTTCGAATGGCACCGATGGCAGATCAAACGCGTCCAGCATTACGTAACCGATCTTGCCTTGGGACCTGACGACATACCCGGGTGCGGGATCACCGCGCAAAGCGCGCCTGGCAGTGGAGGAGATAAACTCAACTGTCTGCCCTTCTTTCTCGTCTGAGAGCGGAAACCAGGATTCGCCAAAGGTGAAGAATTCCTCCGGCCTAGCCGATCTGACTTCATCTTCAGAGTAACCCGTCCGCTCTAGAAATCTCCGGTTCCAAGCGACAAACGAATGCCGCTCAAAATCGACAATTGCTCTGGGCAGAGCGAACTCGTCCAAGACTGCGCAGAACTCCTGTAAGTTTTGGGTTGAGAGATCGATACCTGAGTAAATCTCTGCACTTTCAAGTAAGTCAAGTAAAGGCTTCGCTCAACCCGTCCGGTACTTGTCCTGGCCTGCCGAGTCAGACCCAATTTTCTCCTCCGGTTTCGTTTCCGGCATAAACGAGGCGAAAAAGACGAGGCCTCCGACAGCTATCGCTGCCAAAGCAAGAAAACCTGTGGTGTAGCCGAAGACCTGCACAACAAACCCAGCGAAAATGTTGCTCGCCGCCGCGCCCAAACCGGTCGACAGGGCTACCAGGCCCTGAGCAAGATTGAAGCGCCCTGTGCCCCGCATCAGGTCCGCGGCGATAATGATCGAAATTACGCCAAAAATACCTGCCGCGACACCGTCCAGGAGTTGGATGGCGACGACACCCCACGGGCTGTCCGTCAGCGTGAACAGGATTCCGCGAATTGGCAAAGTAACAAAGGCCACCAGGAAGATTGTCTTGCGCCCAACGCCTTTACGCAGCGCCCGTCCGACGGTCGCAGCAACACCGATCATCACGAGTTGGGCAGTTATAATACAAGCGCTCAAAGCGATGATGTCAGCGCCAGGGTGCTTTTTCGCCAGCACCTGACCAGCCATTGGCAACATCGCCGCATTCCCGAAATGAAATAAAACGACCGAAGCGAGGAAAATGATCAGGTCTCGTCGTCCGAAAAGATCAGCAATCGGTATCGCCCTTGTCGCTTCTTTGGCATTTTCAATTGGAAACTCCTGGTCATCTCCTCCTCGCGCAATTGCGTGATCGATCTCCTGGGGTCGAATCAAGGCTACGGCAGCGGCACTTCCCAAAGCAAAAAGACAAACCAGGTAAAAGATCCACTGATACCCGAACCGTTGACCGACTGTACCTGCCAGGATAGCAGCAGCGAAGTTACCTCCGTGGTTAAAGCTCTCGTTTCGACTTACTCGAGCTGGAAATAGCTTTCTGCCAACAATCCCCAGACTGAGCGCGGCTAAAGCCGGAGGAATGATCGCTGAAGCAGCCCCTAAAATTGCCTGCGCGCTGACGATCACGACAAGATTCGGCACGCTAACGACCAGGAGAGAGCCCAGGCCGACCAGAAGTCCTGAGATCACGATCACCAGTCGCTTGGCGCGGACCGAATCCACTAACAAGCCGGCCGGAATTTGGCACATCGCAGCTGTAACCGAGCTGACCGCCATGGCAATCCCGATTTCGCCCGATTGCCAGTTTAAAGCTCCCTTCAGAAAAATGGAGAGGTAAGGTCCAACGCCATCCCGGACATCAGCCATTAAGAAATTAAGGGTATCGAGCCCCAGAATGCTGGAACGAGAAGGTCTTTTCTCCGCGCGAGGTGCCGCTTGATCAGTTTTCATCTGTAGCAGTCTTGCCGGCCGTTCTGATGGTCAGGTTCCTCAAATTAATATAGTTTTACCCTTAAGGAAGCTCACCAGGGCCGGTTGGCACGAATCACCTACGGCATGCGTTAGAGAGTAAAATCGATGAAAACGAACCGTCCAAATCGAGTCGATCATCCACCTGGCAATAACCCAACCATTATTCTTCCTCGGCTTTTCCTAACATTCGTTTGCGGATTCCATTCTGGATCAGGCGTCCCTGACAAGCGCAATGAGCAAATCTTTGAGCCTTTTGTTTGACCTGGCCAACAAGCAAACTCGCTGTGTTTCAATATTTTCCAATACCGGAATTCTGGAAGACGGTATTCACCTCTTTGGTCGGAGTACTGACCCTCGTCGGGATCATGACGCGACCATTTCGCTGGAACGAGGCGTTTATTGCCATGGCCGGAGCTGGAGTCCTGCTGATCCTTGGCCTCATCAGTCCTGCCGATGCATCTTCTACGCTGCTCCGAGACTGGAACACGTTTCTGTTTTTTCTCGGGATGATGGGTCTTTCGGCACTGGCAGAGGCGGCGGGGCTATTCGACTGGTTGGCGGTGCAAGCGGCCCGGTTTGCCGGAAAAAGTGCGGCCCGACTTTTTCTAAACGTCTTTTTGCTGGGGGCCCTTATCTCAATGGTTCTCTCGAACGATGCGACAGCGCTCATCTTAACGCCGATTGTTTATGTCCTGGTCACCAAGCTTCGACTACCTGTTTTGCCTTATCTTTTTGCTTGTACTTTCATAGCCGATTCCGCTTCTTTTTTGCTGCCCGTCAGCAACCCGATCAATATTATTATCCTTTCGCGGTTTCCCCTGGATCTATTGACTTTTCTCCGCCTTCTGTTCCTACCGAGCCTGGTCGTGATTGGCCTTAACATCGGCATATTTTTTCTGCTTTACCGTAAACAGCTCAAAGGAACCTTTGACATCCAGCGGTTGCCGTCGGCAGAGCAGGCAGTCAAACACAAAGCCTACTTCCGGTACACCTGTTGCATTCTCGTCGTAGTCGCTACCGCCTACGTAGTGGCCTCAGCCTTTCAATTCCCGCTCTCGCTCATTGCCATGGGTGGGGCTGCGCTGCTGCTTATTGGCGGTCTTTCCTGGAAACGAACCTCTCTGAATCAGGTCGCCGGCCGGATTTCCTGGTCCATCTTCGGTTTCATCGGAGGAATGTTTATCGTGGTCCGAGCAATCGAGGACACGGGACTCACGACCATGTTCGGCAACTGGCTGATTCACCTCTCAGGAGGAACCAGCGTGGGAGCGGTCACGGTAGGGACGGCGGGAGCAGCGCTGGGAACGAATCTGATTAATAACGTGCCAATGGCTGTCGTGATGATTTCTGCGCTGGGAGGGATCCAGCACGCCGCGCCGGCTATCCAGCACGGATTCATCGCCGCCACGATATTTGGTTGCGATCTGGGCCCAAACCTAACGACGGTGGGCTCCTTGGCGACCGTTCTCTGGCTACTGATCTTGCGCCAGCGAAACGTGGATGTGTCAGGGCTGGACTACTTCAAGGTCGGCGTGATCGTGACACCGTTGATGTTGCTCGCTGGAGCCTTGACTCTCTGGTTACTGTTATAGGAGAAAATAAAAGGAGCAAGCTATGCGTGTACTCTGTTGTCTGGACGGCACCAATGCCGGACAGGTGAGCAAGGCGACCGAGATGCTCTCGGCTTCTCAGCCTCTCACCTTCGGCATACTCTATGTGATCGATACCGGTCCGCGAAAAGATATCGAACACCTCCGGGAGCGTTTTTTGCGACCGCCCGGCCGGCCATTGTCGCGCGAGGATGAGATAGACCATGCAGAGCATGCAGCCGCGAAGGAAATCTTGGATGAAGGATTGCGCTACTTTCCCAATGCGGAGACCTTGCAACGCCAGGGACGACCAGAACGCGAAATCGTCAACATCGCCGCCGAGTGGCAGGCAGACCTGGTAGTGACATGCCCTCGCGCCGAGTACGGCGGCAAACCCACGATCGGTCCGAAATCGGTCGGACATGTCGCTCGATTCGTTCTCGACCATGCTCCTTGTCCGGTGCTGCTGGTTCGCCCATTGGCCCGAGAGCAATTTCCTCTTGCAAGGTGATCGATCTCGCCAGCGTCAGCAAAGCGGGACGGTTTGCTCCGTTCGGAAAGGCGAAGAGCAAAGCGGGACGCTTCCCTTACGCCCGACACGCCCCCACGCTGTTACGCCTCTTCAGTGCTTCATCCAGACGGGAGGACAGCAGCAAAAGCTTTAGGCAAAAGTAAGCCAACCGTCCCGGTTTGCTCGCTCAAGCATCTCGCAAAAGGTTGTTTAACATCGAATAACGCTTAACAGAGGCTTCTAACAAAACTCCCAAAAAAGATGACAATGCAGTCATTTTTTGGCCCTGGGTTGATTTTTCCGGTGCACGGCGGGCGGAGAAAGAGCCGGGCGTGAAGAGCTGGAATTCGGGTTAGAGGAGAACGCGCGATAATCGACTCGATTGCAGTTATCGAGTGGTTCCGCATTGAATAATCAGTCCTCCGACCATGATAAAGCCGAGACCCAGCCAAGTTGTGACAGGGATGCTTTCCCGAAAGACGAACCGACCAAAGAGTACACCGGTTAAGGCGAACACCGCAACGTAAACACCCAGGATCATTGAAAAATTCCAGTCCAAAGTATTCACGATGAGACCGTACGCAGCCAGGCTGAGGGCACCAAAAATCATCACCACTAAATTGTTATTTTTAATCCCCATTCGAATCACCGCGTCTCCTCCTACCTCAAAGACGGCGGCAAGAGCAAAAGCTATCCAAGCAACGATCTGCATATGAGAATGTGGTCCTTCCTTTTTCTTAAGTCTTTTCCCATCTTCGAGGTCTGGGATTGCGACCCCGAGATTATCCGTTATTGAAGCAGGTTGGGGAGAAAAGTTCGAAAGAGTCAGCGACTTGTGCTTCCAGATTAGTGTCGGCATCGCGATCTGGCTATCTGGCAAGGTAAGCGAAGCGTCTCGCTTTGCCTCTCCGAGTGGAGCAAACCGAGACGGTTCGCTTACCTTTGCCTACAGGCATCCCTGTGCTTCAGAGCTCCGTGCGGTACTTGGGGGCAAGCTCCTTGGCCTTCTTCATGGACGCGGCCTGGTCAGTTTTGTCTAGCTTAGGCGGCGCCGTCGTGCGGGTCGCCACAGGGACACCGACCTGCGCGAAGAACTCCTCCTGTCCGGCCGGCACGCAGAGACACAGCAGCCGCACCGTCTGCTTGGAAGCGTTGGTGAAGGAGTGCGGCGCGTTGGCCGGGATGTTGATGGTCTCACCGGCGCACACGACCGACTTTTCGCCGCGGAAGGTGGCTTCAATCTCGCCTTCGAGGATGGTGAAGGACTCCTCGAAATCATGCCGGTGGGGCGGCGGTCCGCCGCCGGGAGGAATGTGCATGTCGATCAGGCAGTAGCGACCTCCGGTGGCGTCGCCAGAGAGCAGGATCGTGTAGGTATCTCCGACGAGCCCGATGTGGGGCAGGCACTGGTCGGTGTTGGGCCGTGCGATCGCCAGGCTCCGTTTGGGATCGTCGGGCGGGATCGGCGTGACGGGTTTTAAAGTGATGGCTTGCTCGTTCATTTCGTGATTCCCATTTTCTCTGCTTCCAGATTGAAGTCGATCACAAGGCGAGGGACCCGCAGCGGCCGAGCCACATTCAAGCCGCCTTTGACTCCGGCGATCATCTCCATCCTGGGGACAGCGGCTACAAAGCGATGGCCGATTCGATCGATCTTAAGATGCTGACGCCGCAACCCTGACTATATGTCGGCACATCTCCTCTAGAACCAGAGGCCGATTTCGAAGCCGAACGGCCGAGAGATCCGATCTAGCTTGGTTCGGATTTCTTTGGCACTATCGCCCATTTCCGTGAGCAAAGTTCGATAACTTCCTATCATCGCGCTCAACTTAGGATGATGATGGCCGGTCGAAACACCAAATGCAAACAGGATACCCAGTGCTTCACGCATGACCGGTTCGGCTTGTCTTAGACGCTTAGCAGTCCATCGAATTTGCGCCAAGGTGCTGAGGTGAATAGCGAGCTGTGGATCCGCTGGGTCGAGGTTCTCTCTATCAATGTCGATGGCGCGCCGAATCAGAGACTCAGCTTGCCCTAGCCGCTCAGTCGCAAGTAGCAGACCTGCAAGGTTATTAAGTCGGATCGCGATTCTTGGGTGCCGCGGGCCGAGGTTCTGCTCATCAATTGCTAGAGCTCGCTTCAACAGCGGCTCCGCTTCCCCAAACTTCTTATCCTCAAAAAGGCATGTCGCAAGATTGTTCATGTATCGCGCGATCTCGGGATGGTCTGGCCGGAGGTTTTCTTCCGCGATCTTTAGGGCTCGTCGATAAAGAGGCTCAGCTGCTCGCCGCCGGTCAGTTTCTTTCAAGATGGCTGCGATATTGCTCAGGTCGCGCGCGATGTCTGGATGGTTCGGATCCAAGGCCTTCTCATTGATAGCCAACGCCTCCCGAAACAGTGCTTCGGCGTCGTCGAGCTGGTCAGTCTGACTGCAGATGAGATTACCCACTGTGCTAATCCTCGCGAAAGGACCATTTTATGCAGCATCGGAGAGCGGAGAGTGCCCCGCCAGGGGAACTCTATGGGCGGCCTCCCGGAATGTGTTTTCAGCCCTGGCTACAACGAAAAGCAATACGCCGAAACTTTGATTAACTGCTCCATAGCAAGTCGCGCGCTCCGGCCAGGGCGGCCAGCGCAACACGCAAATCGGTGTGACCTTCGGACTGCACCTGCCATCGACCGCCGGCATATTCGTGGGCGAACACATGGGCATATTCTGTTGCTAGAGCTGTCTTACCGATGCCACCCAAACCATGTATGGCGGTCAGGACACCCATTTTGCCGAGACCTACCATTTCGCGCAAGAGCCGAAGTTCGCCCGCGCGTCCAACGAAATGCTCGTTATGTCGGTCCACGTTGCCCTTCGCATCGATCACCAGTCGGATCCGGATGACTCGATCGCGAATCTGGTCGTTTAGATGATCTAGCCGCGTCTGCACAGCTCCGTCTTTAAGCGCCTCTGCACCGTCACTAAACCAAGGGCGTAAATCAAAATATTGACGACGCCGAAGCTCGGTCACCCATTCGGCGATGCCTTTCTCGAGATTTTTGTCGGCCCAATTCGAGATTTCAACAAAGTAAACGGGCGCGATTCCCTCTCCCAATAGTGCCCGGGCAGCCTCCTGCTTGAGATATTCGTTAAACTCCCAAGCGCAATATTCACTCTCAAAATAGCTAGGAGAAAGGCAGACCAAGAGAAGACGCGCTGAGCGAACGCCATAAAGAATCCGATGCTGCCAATCGTCCATTCCATGAATCTCCTCGGTGTCGAAGAACACGCGTAGTTCCTTGCCGTGAGTCGAGGCGCGATAGCTTTCTCGGATGAGGCCAGCGAGGTCCGAAACGCGGCCCTGCCGGTTATCCCGACGGGAGTAGCTCACGAAAAGATCGAATGGAGACGTATCTGACACAACGTGGTCGACCCTAAGAATCCATTTTAGCTGGGCCAGCACCCGATGTCGATAACGCAAGCGGCAAAGCTCGGCGCAGGTGTTTATGGAAAAGTGCTTGTCAGAACATCAGCATATTTTAAAGGAGATTTGGGGCATCGTGAACCTCAGTGATGTCTTCTACGAATTCAAGACGTTCAACAGAGTGAACATTTGGAGCCGACAATCGGATTCGAACCGACGACCTGATCATTACAAGTGACCTGCTCTACCAACTGAGCTATGTCGGCCTGTTCTGCGCACTGCGTTGCAACCGTCTTTAAAGCCTGCTCCCCGGGGTAATCCCCCGGTTACAAATCAGCTGCTCTACCAGCTGAGCTATGCCGACTTCTCAGGCGGGCGTGTAAAAGAACCATATTTTGGCCGTCGCGGCCACATTATGCTTCCGAATTCTCAACGCTTCGATCCACAACCGCCCAAGCCGGAGACCTAATGCTGAATGGGACCTAATTCAAGGCGGATTTGTGCCAAAACCTCGCGTCCGTTCGGCTCTCGCATGGATCGGGGTGTGGTCAGTCGGGAAGCGACTTCTCTCAGGGTGGTTCCCTCCCGACTTCGTGCAGCCTGCACCAACTCGGCGCCTTCACCCGGCCGGCTTATGCTTCCTCTTTTGATCGCCGACCAGAACTTCAGCTGGCCAGCAATCTACTGCCAGAGGTGACCATTCTCATTCAACGGATACCGGAAATTTGCCACAAAACGCTTCGTTGAATGCCGGCCGGCAAGTGCCAGAAAGGCGGGCTCAGAAGCGTCGCGGCGGTCTCAGCAAAAGCTGGGACCAGACCTTTGAGCGCCAGAAATAACCGCATTCGCTTGTTCAACCACCAGCGCGCGAGGTCTCTTTGCACCAGAAACTCGTAATGTCTCACCACAGCCGGCGGGGAATGCCGGCGTACCACGGCCAGAAGTTCGAACCACCGCGTCTTCCCGCCAGTCCCCGATTTGTGCCCTTCGTGAATCCGGTACCGCGAGAGCAAGGCCTCGATGGCCACGAACCGGCAAACCTTGCTGGCACGGAGGAACCATTCCCAATCGAAGCTGTAGTGCAAACTCTCGTCCAGAGGTCCTACCTTCTCCCAAGCTTTGCGAGTCCAAAACACACTCGGCTGATCCAAAAAGTCGGTCGTCTCCAGCAATTCCTGGCTGAAATGCACCGCCGGTCGGACCTCTTTCCCGTGAGTCCTATGATTAAACATTTCACAGCCTCCGTAGAGGACCACAGGTTGATCAAGACAGGAACCCAAGAAACCGGCTACCCTCGAAAGCGCGTCTCTGCACTGGAGATCATCGCTGTTCAGCCAGCAGAAAATATCACCGGTCGCGCGCCGAAAGCCTTCGTTGATTGCTGCGGCCTGGCCTCCATCTTTTTCGGAACGCCAGAAATCGAGCCGGCCGCTGTATTTCTGGAGAACTTCGACGGTTCCGTCGCTGCTTCCTCCGTCGAAGACAGAGTACTCCAGATTCGGGTAACCTTGTTCGAGGACGCTCCGCAGCGTCTCCTCCACGAACTGACCTTGATTATAGGAGGGAGTGATAACCGAAACCTTGGGGTAACTCATCTCTGGTGCTGGCTCGGCTCTGTCAACTGCAGCTCCGGATAAGATTTGAAAGTTTCAAAAATCCGAAGGTCTTGGGGAAATCTTCGCTCCGTTGGTCAGATTTTTTGCGCGATGACAAAAATGATGTCTCCGAGGTTCAGGTACAGGTCCCAATTGAGAAGATGCATTTTCTTTAAGCAAGAATAGAGCTGCGGTTGACAATGTTTCAGGCACAGGACGATATAGGCCATCGTATCCACACGGCGATACATTCCCTCGGAACCAATGAACTTGATTTCGAACCCGTAGCGGTGCAGCAATCGGCTGAGCGTGTCCCGAGAGAAATAATGCAGATGCGTGGGAGGATGGATCTGACGCCATTTGCTTCCTCTGATCCGGGCCAACCAACTGCCCAGATCACCGGTTGTCAACGCCAGGAGTCCTTTCCGGGGGAGTGATTCACCTATCTTTTGAATGAAGAGATCAGGACGGGATAAGTGCTCAATGGTATCCCAAAGGCAAACGATATCCGGTCGGACCACGAATTGATCAGTCAAAAAGTTTCCGCTTCGTGCTTCAACGCCCAGATTCTGGCGCGCATACGTCGTAGCGTCTTCGGAAATATCTATGCCCTCCGCCGATTGGAAAACATTTCTGGCCACTTCAAGAAAGAAGCCATGAGCGCAACCAATCTCAAATAAGTTCTGACGACGCGCGTCACCCACAAAAGGCAGCAACCTCCTGAGACGGAGCTGGAATTGTTTTTTGAAGACGGAACGGTCCTCGACATAGTCGCGATATTCGTTGCCAGCAAAATAATCGGCCGTATAAAGTTGCCGCAATTGCTCTTCCGACAAGGTCAGATTGGCGGTGGTGAATTTGCAATCTTCGCAGGTCAGCAATCCGGGAACTCGGGATGGGCGAAATTTCCCATCACAAACCAGACAGTCGCGTTTCATTGATTCAATCCCACAAGACTCACACGACGACGCGATCGCTATTGATCGCTCTTTTATATCTGCTCATCGCCTGGATAGTCCATGCCGGGGCGATCAATCCGTTGAACAATTTGATCGGGGGTGGCGACGGATTCACTCAGGGCCTGGCTTCCAAGACTGTTGCCACTTCATTAGCTCCCTGGAATCCGTATGTCCAATCAGGGAAGTTCATCTTTGCCGACGTTCTTTATCAATCCTTCTATCCACCCAGGCTGCTCATTCTATCCCTCTTTCCGAACACCCTCGGATTCAATCTATTTCTCCTCGTACATTACGGTCTGGCCGGACTCTTTGTCTATTGGTACCTGGGGTCGCTTCGGCTAACTAACTACTCCGCGTTCATCGGGGGCCTGGTCTTTATGGTGTGCGGATTCATGATCGCCCACAAATGCCATGAATACATTCTTTGCGCCGCTGTCTGGTTGCCGCTGAGCCTGCATTTCATCCATCGATACGCAGAGCGACTCAGGGTGGTAGAAATAGGGTATGCCGCAGTTCCAGTCGCCCTCTCGATTCTGGCCGGATTTCCCCAGATCACCCTCTATTCCACTCTGCTGACGATTGCCTATATTCCCTTTTGCGTTGCCGGTTCACCGTTATTGCGAGACTGGAAGACCAGGCTCGTTCATATCTTTTTTGCTTGGGCTGTGGTGCTGGGAATTGGATGCCTGATGGGTTGCCTGCCCTTGTTCTCGGTCGCTGAATCACTGCCCTATTTCACCCGGGAACGGATTGACTACGGAGGTTTCACGTCAGACAATTTCCCACCCTGGCAACTGTTCACCTTTCTGATCCCGAATCTCTTCGGCGGGGTTAACCGCCACATTCCAGTCTACGCCCCGGACACCACCGTTTTCGTGGCCGAAGTCTACACCTACATCGGAATACTGCCTCTGGCACTGGCGTTGACCGCCATTTCCGCAAGGCGTAGAGCAGGCCGAGAGCTGTGGTTCTGGCTAATCACCTTGGTTATCGCTCTCGTGATCTCGTTCGGCGGGACGACCCCGATCTATCTCTTCTTGTTTCACGTGCCGGTGTACAACCTCTTTCGCGTTCCTGCCAGACACCTGTTCGAAGTTGCTCTCGCTTTGAGTGTCCTCTCTGCCATCGGCCTGGACCTCATTCTTTCCGCATCCTGTAAGCGAAGCGTCCCGCTTTGCCTCTTCTGAAGCGGCGAAAAAGAGGCAAAGCGGGACGCTTCGCTTACAAACGCTGGTGCGTCGAATTCTCGTCCGGATTTCCATCCTGATGGGCATCTCGATTTTTGCTGCTGTGGTCATTCGCTTCTTAGCCGAAGGGAAATTTTCGCGGTTCTTTACGATTCCTGACTCTTGGCCGTTGAACTATTACTACAGCTTCGGCGCTGTAAAATCGGACATTATCCGAAATCTTTCGTGGACCGGTCCCACTCTGTTAATGCCATTGTTATTCTTGGTTTTGACCACCGGAATATTCGTCCTTCTGTTTCGAAAGCGGCTGCGAACAACGGCTTTAATCGCTGTTCCCATCCTGATCGTGGCCGACACCTTCTCTGCCTCGCGGCGCATGTACGATAACCCGTCGACAAAACTCCTCGCTGGGAATGCTGAGCGGCCTGAGTTGGCGTTTTTGTACTCAAGACAATTTGATCGCCAGCATTACCGCCTGTTTCCGGTCGATTTTGATCTCGGACCGATCACCGCCCTGAATTCGACTTACCATCTCCAGACGGTTTACCCCTATCCGTTGTTGAACATGTTTAGCGCTCTGCCAGTTATTAACGACTACGGGCCATTTTGGAGCAAGCGCTACCAGGCGGTGACCGGATTCAGCGCGGGCGGCACGATGCCAATCGCAAATCTCCAAAACTATAAAATGCTTTCGTTCCTTGGTGCGCGCTATTTGATGGTGCTTTCCCCGCAGAGCGCTCAGGCTATTGAACAGGCGACGCTCGCTTCAAAGCAAGTGCCAGGCGCATTGAAAGCATTCTCTCCCGTAGAGGTTACCGCCAACGGGATCATGATTTTCGAAAATCGGAATGCCCTGCCCCGGTTCCGCTTCATCCGCCGCGTATCGGCCGCCCAGAGCTTGGAGGGCGCCTTGTCGCTGATGAATCGGTCCGAGTTCAACCCTGGCGAAGAGGCCATTGTGGAGGGGATCAACGGCAACCGGCAAATGTCGTCGGCAACTATCCTGAGTGAAAAAATCGAGGCGACGCGCCTGCAATGGGAAGTCGAAACATCCGGTCCCAGTTTTTTCGTGGTGGCAGATTCATTTTTCCCGGGCTGGACCGCAACCGTGGATGGTCAATCTGCGCCTATCTATGCCGTTTACGGGTGCGTCCGAGGCATCCTGATAGAAACCGCCGGGCCACACCACGTTGAGATGCGTTTCGTCCCGCCGGGGATGACCGCCGGTCTCGCCTGTACGGGTCTCGGTTTCCTGTTTCTGGGCATTCTCTGGTTCGGCGATCGAACCGGGTGGTTAAATCGATTCTCAATTGAGCGGTTTGCCCGATCACCTCGTCTACGATGTAAAGCGGGCGCCGTTTAACCTCGTCAAAAACTGCCGCCAGATACTCGCCTACAATCCCCAGCACCGTCAGTTGGAGGCCGCCCATAAACGAGACGGTCACAATCAGGGAAGTGTATCCCCGAGGCAGATGTCCGACCGTCAGAAATACTGTGATCGCAAAAAGACCGTATAACACGCTCAACGCGGAAATGATAAAACCGATCACGGCAGCCGACCGGAGCGGGACCTTGGAGAACGAGGTGATGCCGGTCAGGGAAAACGCGAAAAGATTGAGAACTCGATATTTGGTCGCTCCTGCGATTCTCGGCGGACTCACAAATTCGACCGTCGCCTGGCGGAATCCTACCCATTGGAATAATCCTCGCAGGAACTGGTTCTGTTCGCGGATGGCACTCTGAAAGACGTTTCGAACCTTGCGCGAGACCAGGCGGAAGTCGGCGGATCCGACCGGGATTTCAATAGGTGAAAGCCAATTCTGGATCTTGTAGAAGATACGTGATGTCCATTGTTTAGCCGGGTGAATGTGTGAGTCATAGGTCCTGATCGCCTGCACCACATCGTAGCCCGCTTCGAATTCCTTTAATAACTTCGGGATGACTTCGGGAGGATGCTGCATGTCGCAGTCCATCAGAATTGAGGCATCTCCGTCGCTATGATCCAGACCGGCAATCAACGACATCTGGTGCCCAAATCGACGAGACAGGTGCAGAACCGTGACCCGCCCGTCCCGAGCCGCCAGATCTTTGAGAACGGCGAGCGAATTGTCGCGGCAACGATCGAGCACATAAATGATGCGAAAGGCGAAACGCTGAGAGAGCCCGGCCAGGACAACCGAGAGGGCCCGGTGAAAAATAGCCAGCCCTTCCTCCTCATCGTAAACAGGGAGAATAATGTCGATGGTCATTGTTCGGCGTTCGGCGTTCGGCGTTCGGCGTTCGGCGTTCGCCGTTCGGCGTTCGGCGTTCGGCGTTTGGCGGCGTTCGGCGGGCGCCCACATGCTGATGCGCCGAATAGGCAAAACCACGCTCCCCGGCCTTTCACTCACTCTCCTTCTCTCGAATCCAAGCTAATGTTTCGCGCAGGCCGTCGCGAAAAGTCACACGGGGTTCCCAGCCAAATTCGTTTCGGGCGCGGGATATATCTGCGATGACATCGAGGACTTCGTCCGGGCGCATGAGACCATTGGCATGGACGGGCTTAGCCACGGGTAACAGTCCGTTCACGATGTCAATCACTTCGCCGACTGCCCAAGACGATCCGCTTCCGACGTTGAAGATGGCCCCTACCTTCCGAAAGGCGGTGCGGACCAGGAGGCCTATTAGATCAGCAATGAAGATATAATCTCTTCGAGGACGCAGATCCGCGACAACGATTGCCGTCTGCCCTGGATCAATGGCCTGCGTCAAAATCGTCGGAATCAAAAATCTCCTGTCCTGTCCCGGGCCGTAAACGTTAAAGGGTCGAACAATCGTAACGGGCACGCCGAATTGCCGCTGATAATAGAGACTGGTTTCTTCCGCCAGAATCTTGGTGTGGCTATATGGATTGAAGGCATACAAGGGCTCGTCTTCAGCGATCGGCAGACGCGCAGGCGGACCATAAACGTAAGAACTAACCAATGTCAGTGATGCCCCTTGAGCCCGGCAGAATTCGAGTACGTTCACCGTACCGAGAAGATTGACTTCATAAAAGCTCAACGGCGCCGACCAACTGTCTGGAACAAACGTCCGCGCAGCCAGATGAAAAACGTGACCGACACCATCGAAACTCAGGGAGCAATTCTTAATGTCCCCTTGACGCCTCGAATGAGTTAACACGAGGTATCCGGCTGCGCGAAGCGCCTTCACGAGATGCGAACCGATGAAACCGTCAGCCCCTGTCACGAGGATATTTTTGCTCTGAGGATTCATCTGAAAGGCCAAAAGAACACGGAGGGATGAGTTTAAACAGCACGCCGCAAAGGAAACCAAGGATTTTTTTGGAACGCGCTAGCGGCTCTCCTTGAATTCAGTCGGGACATTGCGACTGTGAGTCCGTGAAGAATGTTACAGTATCACTTCCCGATGAAGTTTATCGGAAAGCTAGAGTTAAGGCTGCCGAGCGGAATACTTCGCTGAGTTCCCTTGTCAGAGAGTTTCTTGAATCGCTCGCGGACGACGAGGGAGAATTCAGAAGATTGGAACGTCTCCAGGAGGAATCTTACGCTAGGGTTGAACACTTCGAAGCTTCTCATCGGGCAAAGCGCGATGAACTCTATCGCCGTGGCAACCTTCGTTGATACGAATATTCTCTTGTACGCCATCAGCACGGCGGAGAAGGAAGCGGAAAAGCGCGCGATCGCCCGTCAAATTCTTTTGCGAACCGATCTTGCCTTCTCCGTGCAGGTGTTTCAGGAATTCTACGTGCAGGCCACGCGACCGAACGTAGCCCGCGTAGCTCCAGACGTCGCAATTCGGTTCATTACCTCCTGGACCCGTTTTCCCGTCCAGCCAATGACGGTCGACCTGATGTTTGCCGCATTTGCAGCGCATCGGCGCTTTGGCATCTCCTATTGGGACGCTGCAATTATTGAAGCCGCGCGGAGCTTAGGATGTTCCGAAGTGCTTACGGAAGATTTACAAGATCACCAGAGCTTTCAGGGCCTTCGAGCAATCAACCCATTCAGGTGACATTTGTGCCAGTAAGCAAACCGTCCCGGTTTGCTCCCGTCCTGGAAGAGGCAAAGCGGGACGCTTCGCTTACTCCGCAAACGCCCCCATGTCTCTCCTCACGCTGGTGGAAGAAATTGCTGCCTGCGGTTTTCGAATTCTTCGATCGCGCGCAGGTAATCATCGGGCCTGCCAATATCCAGCCAATAGCCTTCGTAGGGCTCGACGGCGACCGGTTCATCTTTCAGGAGCAAATCCTTCATCAGATCATCAAAGCCATACTTTGAATCGGAAGGCACAAATTGAAGCACCCTCCGATTGACCGCATAGACACCCATGCTCACCAGATATTCCACCTGCGGTTTCTCGGAGAACCCGGTCAAACGATGCGCAGAATCGACTTGGAGAACCCCAAAGTCGAGCAATTGCGAACGACGCGCCGCAGCGATCGTGAACAATCGGTCGCACGCCATGTGGCGCTCCAGGAATTCCGAGAACTGGAAATCGGTCAGGACATCACCATTCATCAGCAGAAAACTCTCAGGCAGATCAGCAATCAATGAAAGAGGAGCGATCGTGCTTATCGGCTTTAGTTCCAATGAATAATCGATCTGAACGCCCCACCTGGTTCCATCCTCAAAAAAAGCCTTCAGGATATTTGCCTGATGATTGACAGCCAGTGTCACATGGGTGAAACCCTGACGCGCCAATTGGCGAATGATCACTTCGAGAATCGGATAATCGCCGATCGGCATTAACGGTTTCGGCAGAACCACGGTGTACGGCCTCAGACGGGTTCCGGTTCCTCCGGCCAGGATCACAGCGCGCTTAGACATTGTAGAGGGATTCTTTGTAAAGGCGGAGGTGGTGCGGTTTTTGCAACCATTCGACCGTCTGCCTGAGCCCTTCGCGCAAGGAAACCTCCGGTTGAAACCCGAGAGCGTCGCGAAGCTTCTTTCCTTCGCAGCGGAGCCGGAGTACTTCACTATCTGCAGGGCGAAGCCTGGCCGCGTCGATCTCAACCCGGGCATCGCTGGACATAATCTCCGCGATAAGCCGGAAAAGATCTCCAATCGATATCTCCTGGTTGGAGCCAATGTTATAGACCTCGCCAACCTCACTCTCCAGGCTCGCCATGGCCAGCAGTCCCCGACACGTGTCGTTGACGAATGTGAAATCCCGGGTCGTCGTCAGATTACCAAGCTTTATTCCTTTTGCTCCTGCTGCGATTTGCGAAATGATGGACGGAATGACAGCGCGGGCGGATTGCCTAGGCCCGTAAACGTTAAAGGGACGAGCAATGATCACTGGCAGCTGAAACGAGCGACAAAAGCTTGTCGCTATCGCGTCCGCGCCGATTTTGGAAGCGCTATAGGGGGATTGGGCCTGGAGAGGATGCGTCTCATCGATCGGAAGGTATTTCGCAGTACCATAGACCTCGCTGGTCGACAGATGGATGAATTTCTCGACCGGCCCCTGAAGAGCCCCCTGACAGAGATTCAAAGTGCCTTTGATATTCGTCTCCACGTAACTTTCGGGAGCACGGTAAGAATAGGGAATCGGGATGAGTGCGGCGAGATGGAACAGGACCTCCACATCTTTGGCCAGGTTCAGACAGAAATGGCTGTCACGAATGTCCCCGGTTACCACCTCAACCTGATTCAACAATGGGATGTCCTCCAGCCAGCCCCAGAAGTTGAACGAATTGTATTGCACCAAGGCCGTGACATGCGCTCCCGCCCGCACCAGGTGTTCGACCAGATGAGAGCCGATGAAGCCGTCGGCTCCGGTCACCAGAACGCGTTTTCCATCTAAATTCATCTCTGAATGACGCCGCTGCTCGCAAAGCAAATGCCGGGCAGGAGCCTACGCTTACATCGCCGGATCGGATCGTCGATGAAAAACAGGCAACGGAGTTGCCAGCCTGGAAGCGGCGAGTAGGCGCACCCTCCCGGTTTGCTCCGTCCTGAAAGAGGCAAAGCGGGACGCTTCGCTTACATTCATTGACGTCCGGGCAACGTCGTACCAACCTCCTCCCTCGCAACCATTGGTACCTGATTGTAACCGATCCTCTTCCATCCTTGAAATTCGTGCGTTATGCCTGAACCAATCCCGCTGTCTGAACCGAGGATAAAACGTCTCTCGGATGCGGTTTTCACCCTGTTCGATCGCCTGAGCAAGTTCGCTGAACGTGCGGGAGCATGGCGTATCGTTGGTCTCATCCTTTTCGCCTTCCTTTACTACAGCTACTACGGACTCTCAGGCCTCCAACTTCGTGGGGAAGGCGGAACGATCGCGGTCATCGCTCAACGCATTCTGGAAGGCCAGCGGCCCCTGGCTGACACATTTCTCGGCTACAACTTATTTTGGTTCTACCCAATCGTTGCCCTGTTCTCGATTACCGGGCCAAATTTCCTGGATGTCCGGCTATTTTTCTACCTGCTCTCAATTATCACCGCGCTGCTCGGTTACCGCGCCGTTTGGCGGGCCACCGGCCGGCCGCTGCTCAGTATCCTGGCGGCGGTCATTATCATTCTGATTCCCGGAATGCAGTTCAGAACGTATATGGGTCTGCTCGCCGTCGGGAACCTATACTTATTCCTGGAGGTTTTCGCCCTCGAAAATTCGCCTCGCTGGCGTTTACTCTGGCTGATCGGATCCGGGCTTTTTCTCGGTTTTACGTTTCTGGTTCGGATTGATCTCGGCATCCTTTTTTCGACGCTGGCGCTTGGTTCGCTTTTCGTTTATCCGCTGATCGACCTTCGAAATTGGAAACGACGAATCCGGTTCAGCACGCTGGCGCTACTCTCTTACGCGATTCTGATTATTCTTGTTCATATTCCTGTTGATCAATTCGCCGCTCGACATGGATTTCGGGACGAGTTTTGGCTCCAGTATATCTCCTGGAAAAATGATACCACGAAATACCTGACCGCCGTTTCCCACGATTCGGCCAAGACGCTTTCGGACCTTACTCAATCAGCTGAGCCTAAGCCGCAGCCGCCCGCGGTAACCGCGCCAGAAAAAGATTCAGCAGCCGATATCGACTCCAATAGCGACCGCCGCACACGCCCGAGACCTCCTATCAGCGAGATGTTTCACGCCTCCAGCGCAGGAGCGCAACATTTCGCATTTCTCGTCTATTACCCGATCGCCGGAGCTGCCATCATCATTCTTCTTTCCACTCTTCTTTTTGTAAGAGGCTGGAGAACTGATAACCCTAACCTTATCCGGGAAGGTTTTATTCTTTTGATCGCAACAGGGTCGGCCCTGACTTTGTTACCCCAATATTTTTTGTTTCGGCCGGATCCGCCGCATGTCAGTGAGATGATGTGTCCTTTTGTCATCGCTGCCGCAATCGCCTACGGTACAAGCTTGTCGGGGCGCCGCACCGCCGGGACGATGATCCGCCTCGTCGGCACTGTTTACCTGATTCTGGCAACGATCCATATCGCGTTCTACATCGAGTACGGCCTCAGAAGACCATCGATGGGATCGTACGCAATCAAAGGCCGTTCAGAAGTTTTTTTCAAAGCCGACAACGGAGTGTCCGGTTACCTTCCGAGGGATAAAGCCACAGAGTACCAGGCGCTTTACCAAATCATCGTCGACCATACGACTCCCAAAGATTACGTCGTCTGTTTTCCCTACCAGCCAATGGTCAACTTCATGACCAATCGACGATCCTATCTTTATAACCTTTACGTGGACAACGCATTAGCACCGCTGGTCTTCAACCAGCAAACAATCGCTGATATTGAAAAATACAAACCCGCGGCAATCCTGGTCGATAATGTCGCGATGAACCAGATACCAGCTTCTCGCTTCACCGTATGGGCCGCACCTGTGTACGAGTACATCAAAGATCACTACGATTACGCAGGCACCGAGGTTGGTAACGAGATTTATTTACGAAGAAAGAATTCTACTTAAACTGAATATTGAGCAGGCTACAACTTGAGCTATCGCAACTCCGCGCGCTCTTACCTGACACCTTCTAAGAGCAGTTTCAGCTGAGCCACCGTTACCTCGAGGGTAAACGTTTGTTCCGCGATTCGACGAGACTCGATCCCGAAGGTTCGGAGCTGTGATGCATCGCGACTCAGTCGTTCGATCGCCAACGCCAGCTGTTTCGAATCCTTTTCCGGAACCAGAAGTCCGTTCGTTTCTTCTTTAACGATTTCCGGAATTCCTGCGACATCGGTTGCTACGACCGGCAAACTGCTCGCCAGTGCCTCAACCAAAACGGTCGGAAAATTGTCGCTGTCCCCTTTCTGATCCCGGATGGCGGGCAACACGAAAAGCGAGCTTTCTGCCAGGATATCGATAATTTCCGATTGCGAACGCGGACCGATCAGATGAACCCGCTCGTGAAGGCGCAGTTGCTGAATCAATTGCTGAAGGGCTTCTTCGTCCGGTCCTTCCCCGGCAATGCGACAATCAAAACGGAGTCCATGATCTCTGAGCAGGGCGCATGCTTCAATGAGATATCTCCATCCTTTTTTTTCGATGAGTCGTCCCACCGAGACAATTCGAAGTGGTTCCGTTCCTGAAACGGCCGCTTTGAAGATCGACGGATCGAGCCCATTGTAGACCCTGAAGATTTTATCCCGAGCATAGGGAAATTCCTGCTTCATCCGATTTGCGCTGTAGTTCGTTTCCCCAACGACAAAGGAGGCCTCTCGCACTAGATCATCCAAACTAATGCGATGTTCTGGTTTCGGGCAAAAAATGTCGTTCGCATGCCCCGTAAAACTGTAAGTGATCCCAAACAGCCGCTTAAGCCACCAGGCGGTGTGAGCGGCAATACTGGCAAAATGAACATGCAAATGCGTGATACCATCTTTTTGCAGAATCGGACCTAAATGCACCGCCTCCCGAAATCGTCTTTTGTCTCGTCGATCCCCGTCTGCCGCCCAGATTTTTTCCAGACGCGGCGAAAATAGATGCGCTTTTGCGATCATCATCGGGCTTTTTGTACTCGGCAAATAGTGAACCTGGACCCGATCCAATCCATTGACTTGAGGGATCGCTTCCTTCGGGCGATAGAGAGAAAACACTTCCACCGGCATTGACTGCCGATAGAGTTCGGCCACTTCGCGGGCGCAAAATGTTTGAGTGAATCGCGGGAATCGTTCAAACAAATAGCCGACCGAAAGCATAGTCAGAAATTTTAACCGCAATTTTGCCGATCAAACAATTGTATTTGACCGTCCCCCCCGGCGTTGAAACGCCGGGCTGAGCCCTCAAGCCCCTTCGGGGCAACACCTCTCAAACCGCCATTTTCTTCGCGCCATTCGGGACCGCTCGAAACCAGACTGTCAGATAGGAATGCCACGTGACCGACTCTGATCAAAGCCTGCCCCAAAGTGTTTTGTATGCCACTTCCGCGCGGATCGGCGGCGTCGGGCTTGACGCGGTCGCGCACGAAACGCTGAGAGGTATCCAGCAGGAACTCGGTCTGGCGATCGCCTATGGCAATCGAGCACCGGATCTCGACCCAAGTAAGATTGCCTCCCTGCAATGGCATCCGGTCCGGCTTCTTTCAAATCTCGAGCGCAAATATTATTACAATGCCAAAAAGAAAGTGGTCGACCGAGTCGCGGAGCGGTACTTGCGCAGCTCGATTTACGATCTGTTCCACGGCTGGGCAGGCGATGCGCTTCATTCGCTCAGAACGACCAAAGAACTTGGAATTCCCTCTCTGCTGGAAATTCCGACCTGGCACAAACATCAAGGCAACACGATTCCTCCACAATTGGAGGAGGAACAAGCCATGGCCAACGATCGATTCCCGAAACGATGGCTCAACCGCCTGATTGTCACGCGCCAGGATGTCCTGGAAGAATACGAACTGGCCGATCTCCTTTTAGTCCTCTCCCAGAAGGCAGAAGAAACATTTGTCTTTGCCGGTGTTCCCAAAGAAAAGCTGTTCCGTACGTCACGAGGTGTTGATGTCGAACGATTCCATCCGGGCGTAAAACCATCCAGGTTTCGGGCACTTTTTGTCGGGGCCCTCGTCGAGCGCAAGGGTGTCCGTCTCCTGCTGGAAGCGTGGAAAAAGCTCAACCTCCCGAATAGTGAACTCCTTCTCGTTGGGCATCCGCATCCGGAAATGCAACCTTATCTCCAAGCGTTACCGGAATCGGTAAAATTAATAGGATTCCATAAAAAAGTCGAAGAACTGTATCGGGAATGCAGCGTTTTCATTTTTCCCTCCAGGCTCGAAGGTAGCGCCAAAGCAACCTACGAAGCCGCCGCCTCCGGTCTAGCGCAGATCACCACCAGGGAATCGGGCGACGTCGTCGTTGACGGTCTAAACGGCCTCTTAATTCCGCCCAACGACGTTGATTCCCTCTGCAGCGCAATTCTCAAGCTTTACCATAATCCGGAGCTTGTCCGGGCGATGGGCGACGCCGGGCGTCAACGTGTGGTCGAGCAATTTACATGGGATCATTTCCGTGAACGGATTCGAGCTGCGTACCGAGCGGCCATCGCGTTACAGAATGGCTAGTGTCCTCTCAGGCGCATGGTGAAGATGGGGCATTGCCGGACTGAAAAGCTTGCGCCGCCGCAAAATCAGCCAGATAAATGGCGAAGAGCAAAACGATGCATTTCACAGAGAAACTCAAAAAGATTTTCCGACCGGACACCTACACAACCGGTGCTGCGGTTCGGAACATTGATCGGATACGGTGGACGCTCCAAAACACGCCGAGCCACCTCGGGACGGTTTTGAGCGTCTACCTCAATCAAGAGCGGCGCAAACAGCTGCACGCGAACAAACGGAAGCTGAAGATCGACCACCTCCTTGGCCAAATTGACGGGCAGGAGCTTGACCGGATTGTGAAGACCTACGCAGGGAGAGATCGATCGAACTGGACCAAATATCTGGACGCCAGGAAATGGCTGACCCGGAACGCGGTCCAGGCGAAAAAGCTTGGATTGGTGCTCAACCCGCCGCGTGACGTGCTCGATCTCGGCTGCGGATCTGGGTATTTCCTGTTCGTGCTGAAACAGCTCGGTTCACGAGTGTTGGGCGTCGATCTGGATCACGACCCCATATTCAATGACATGATCCGCCTTTTCGCTATTGAACGCGTCGGTTTGGGTATCGCTCCCCGCGTTAAGCTGCCCGACTTTGCTGGGCGCAAATTCGACCTCATCACTGCCTGGGCGATCTGCTTTAACAATCACGACAACCCGGAAACCATCTGGGACCCCGAAGATTGGGACTTTCTGCTTGATGACTTGTCGGAGCGACTGACCCCGAACGGCCGGATAATCTTCAGCTTGAACCCTCAGCTTGATGGAAAGTTTTACAGCGAAGAGATCGGCAAACTCTTCGCCAGACGATCCGATCTGATGGACGGCAGAGTGATCTTTTTCACCAAGTCACATCTGGATGCTACCGCAAAGAGAGCATCCACATCGGGTAAGTTCCAACCAGCGAGCGCACCCTGATTCCTGATTTCGGCAACTGAGAATTCGCCTGAGCCTCATGGTATGTGTTTAGCGTTGGTCTTACGGCCCAAAGGGCCCTGCAGTTTGGACATTTCGAGAGGCCCGAAGGGCCGAAGGAACATAGCCCAGGCTTCAGCCTGGGTTTGGGGATTTAAACGCGTCCAGCCCTGAAGGGGCTTGGCCCGAAGGGCCGGGCACTTCGGGCCGTAGGACCGACGCTAAACACATACCAGGCTTTAGCCTGGGTTAGAGAAAATACGCGGTGAGCCCTTCAGGGCGAGAGAATCATGAATGTAATTGAGGTGTCGAGGTATTTTAAAATTCGCTCCAGGCATGGCAGGTGTCTGGTTGCCAAGGCATTGATTCCAAAACTTTTCCAGCCCCTTCAGGGCGATCCCGGTTGGGAAAATCAACCCAGGCTAAAGCCTGGTGTCTGTTTAACGCCGGTCTTACGGCCCAAAGGGCCAAGAAAGCATAGCCCAGGGTTTACCCTGGTGGGTATGAGCACGGTTGCGATCGGGGGCCAATCCACGCCGTACGGTAAGGCCCCTTCAGGGCCTATTCGGTTGGGGAACTTAACCCAGGGCAAACCCTGGGCTAAGTTTTCTTGGCCCTTCGGGCCGCAGACACCCACGCGAAACACCTACGCCTCATGAGAGGCCCTCAGACCATTCGATGTCGACAGCGAACGCCACGCCATGACAGCTGATCTGACGAACGCTCCGCAGTACGCACCGGGACAAGGGCTTAGCCAATTCCGCTTCGTCATCCTGCTGATGGCCATTTACTTTTTGGCAGGCTCTCTCCACGTAGCGCTGAATGTGCGCAGTAGGAAGGGAGCCGAAACCTTAGTTTCCAGTGACTCGGCTCAATACCTCTCCTTTGCTCAGCGTTTTCTCCACGGTAACTTTTCCATGGATTACATTCGGGATGTACCTCACCGCCAGCCTCTCTACCCGTTTCTTCTGGCCACCGCAACCAAGATTGGAAACGGGAACCTGTTCTTTTTGGGAGAAGTAAACGTTGTCGCGATGACGCTGGCGATCGGGTCCGTTTATTTCGGAATCCTTCGTTTCTTTCGAAGTCATTCCGTGGCGGCGATTCCAGCGTTCTGCGTCGCTTTTAATTTCTTTTTTTGGCGATTAGCAGCCAGCCGACTATTGACCGAGCCGCTTTATCTTCTAATTCTGATCTGGGTCATTATCTCTTTTCTCCAGTATCTCCAGGAGCGGAAGGCCTTTTGGATCTTGCTTGGATCGTTTTTCGCAGGACTTGATTATCTCACCCGGCCAAACGGTATTTTCGACGCGGCGGCGTTTCTTGGTGTCTTATTTTTAGCTGAGGTCTCCTTGCCGCCACGACCCCAAGAACAGAATCAGCCTTTTCTGAGACGAGTGCTTCGGCTTATCCCAAATTATCTCGGCGCCGTGCTAGTGCTAATTGTTGTCACGACTCCGGCCTGGATTCCAAGGCTGGTCTATTTTGGGGATCCGCTTTACCACGGGTATCTGACTAATTTTTTGTGGGTGGACACCTACCATTTAGCGCACGATTTCGGAGAACGAATGCCGAGTTATACTTGGCATGATTATGTAGCAACCCATAACCTTTTCGACGTTTTCCGCCGCGTGCTCCACGGCCTTTGGAATGTTTGCATCCGAATCCCTATCGTAGACGAGAAGGCTCCGATTTTGTTTCTTCTAAGTGTTGCCGGGGTTTGGACAACTCTAAAAAAGGGCCCCAATGAATTCCGGTTTCTGCTAATTTTCTTTTTCATCCAACTGTTCCCGTTCATTTGGACAAACCTCGCCAATCCGACCAGACGGGTTCCTTACGGCTCTACCTTCCCGTTCGAGCCTTTCTTCGCCGCCTGTTTTCTTGCTCTTTTCGCGACGAAACTGGATGCAGCACTTGGATGGCGACTTGGGTTTGGACGCAGGACGATTGACAAAAGCCAACCGGATTCGTCACACTAACCCAACAGAAAATCAGCCTAAGAAACCATAGCAAATCCCAACAAAGCTACCGAAAACGCGGTGCCTGGGAAAATTCGAACCGGTGACCGGCGGCCAATAGCGCCCGCTATAGACAAGGGCGTCGCTGCCAGCAACAGATTTCTACCGTCAGAAAGAGGGTTAAACATTGAGGCAAAAGGCAGTAGACTACTTGATTTGTTAAGTAACGCGTGATTTCCAGGGTGTGAATAATGGCGATCCCGAGCGAGTTAGCAAAACTGTAGGAGAACAGCAGGAGTATAGTAGCCAGAAACCATCCATAGTTTGTTCGGAGAGCAGGATTCTTTGCCACAATGACCGAGAGGGCGAGCGCGAGGAGAATGGAGAGAGTGAATGTTCTGGCCAGGAATCTGTTGATCCAGGAAACAGCCCGTGGCTGTGTTATTTGGGATCTGGTGTTGGTCAGATGGGTTGAGCTGCTAATAAACTGCTTCAGTGGTTGGTACTGCGTCTGCAAAAACGACGTTCTGGTCTTAAACAGGTCGCTGTTGGCGGAGTAGTCGGCGCTTAATTCTGTGCGGTCTTCTATCTTATAAGGAGACGCTTTGTGGATGTTGTTGTAGAGGATGCTGAGTTGTTGCGCCACTTTTTTAAGCATTCGTCCCGGTTGATGAGTCCAGGTCCGAAAGAAGTAATAGTCGTAAAATTTGACCTGGCTCTCACTAGGGTCTTGGGACTTGAAATCGACCGCGAATTTCCGATCGAACGAGTCGTTGTACATCAGGTAGTCGGGATCGAATCCAAGCGATGTGTAGCGACCAGTCTGTTTCGAGAGCTTTATTTCCTGATCGAGGAGCTGGTAAGCCTTTTGTAATAACTGAGGCGGAAACGGTGTTTTCGCCTCAGTTTTGATATCCAGCGCCATTTGATCCCTGATAATATTTGCATGGACTACGAAAAGCGTGGTGGGAAGAAATGTCTTGCTGGTCGGATCGGATCTCTGGAGAGCTTGTTCCGGGAGAAACAAGAGAGCCGTGACGCTGATGGCGGCAATTCCGGTCAGGAGCAGTTTTCTGCGCCACGGCTCCTGGGGATCGAAGAAAGAAATCCAGATCGGTAACGTGGCGAAAGCGGTCGCCAGATAGAAGCTAGGTTTAAGTAAGAAAAGCAGGAACGCGTTGAAGAGCGTGACCGAACCGTAAAGAATGGCTAATCGGTTATCCCTTTTCAGGAATCGATATTGGATAAACTGGATGTTGAAGAACAGGCTGAGGGCGGCAAAGAATGGAAAGATAGCCTCCGGACGAATGAGATGTTCGAAGCGGACGACACTGGAATTGAACAAAAACAGGGCTGCCACCAGCAGCCCTAGAAGTCGATAAATTAGTGTCGGCGTAATTGGTCTTTTGATGAATCTCAGGCAGCGATTCCAGCAGGCCAGTAGGACCCCTCCCGCTGCCAGTCCCAAGAGGTGTTGGATAATGCTGATGGCGCGAAAATCGCCGAAGGTAGCCAGGGTCAGATAAACGAAGCCTGGATAAACGAAGCTTCTGCCTTCTCTATGCTGAAAGCCATGATCAGTAAGCGCGAGAAGGGCCGGATCGAGATAGCCGCCCACATCGGGATCGATCAGGGGTTCTTGCGGAAGCCTTAATCGGAAAAAACCAGCTGCGCACATCAGCAGCAAAACGAGCGTGAGGTAAGTGAACCGTTCGAACAAACTTCGTCGTAGATCTTCTTCAGTGGCAGTTGATTCCGTCATTGAGCTAGTGTCCTGTCCCGAATGGCGAGAAAATAAGGTAAGTTCAGGGCAAGCGGCTCCCCCGAAAGTAGGCGAATCGTCTCGATTTGCTCTGTCCCCCCGGGAACCTTCGACACTTATCTTCATGCCATTCTGTCCTGTCCCGAAATAACATGTATTTTGCCGCAGGTCAGTTGGCTGTTATTCAAGGCGGGAGCGAAGGAAAGCACAGGGCAAGCGGCTCCTCCGAAAGTAAGCGAATCGTCTCGATTTGCTCTGTCCCCCCGGGAACCTTCGACGCTTATCTTCATGCCATTCTGTCCTGTCCCGAAATAACATGTATTTTGCCGGAGGTCTGTCGGCAGTTTTCAACAGCGAGCGAAGCGCCCATACATGAGTCATAGGGCATCAAGCTGGACGCCTCAATTGCGATCGAAAATCTGATATTGTCAGCGGACTCCAAAAGAGCCAAAACTCGGACGCCAATGCCAAACCGACCGGAAATGAAATGATCCGAGACAAGCACCGGTTCGACCGAACTTTCCTGTTGGTGCTCATCGCTCTGGAAGCGCTCCTCTTCTTCAGCTTCTTTACTAGAGAGATCGCCTGGTATCCGCCAGATAACTTCGATCAAGCTTCTTACCTTATTGAGACCTACCAGCTCCAGGAACGCATCTTTGCCCATGGTCTGGGTCAGGTCTGGACATATTTCTGGAGTCACGGGCATGCCGCGGGGGTGCTTTTCCCGATCGAAGGCGCATTAGCAGGCATCATCATCGGCGGGACACGGTTACCGCAGCTAAGTGTGCTTTTCCTTGGATTCTGCTTTCTGCAGGTTACCGCGTTCACGGTCGCCAGAACCATTTGGAAACGCAGCCTCTACGGATACATCGCGGTGGGTCTGATTCTTTCTCAAATTACACTCTGGTCCTGGGAAGGGGGCGGTCTGTTCGATTTCCGGATGGATTTCCTGGCCTACTGTCTATACGGAATCTGGGCCGGCGCGGTCCTCCGTTCGCAGCTTTTTCTTCATCGCGCCTGGGCGCTCGGAGCCGGATTGATCGGCGCTTTCCTCGTCTTGAACCGGTTCGTGACTATCACTTACCTGTTGGGAGTGTCTGCCGGGTTTGCCTTGGTTTGCAGCATCATCATCGTCTTCTTGCGAAGAGACGATCCGTTGATTTCCCGCATGCGGCGACGTTTAGGCAACCTCGGGCTTTCCACCGCTCTCCTGTTGGTCTTTTGTGCGCCGGTCCTGCTCCACAATTGGCCCGCCATCCATGGATACTACGTCGTCGGCCACGCAACGGGGGAAGAAAAATACGTTCGCGCGGCCATCCTGGGGATCCACGACCTGCGAGGACATTTAACCTATTATCCGAACTCCATCATCCAGGATCATCTTGGAAGATTCTTTCTATGGGGCTCCGCGATTGCAATCGGGTGCGGCCTCGCTGCTCGTTTCTTAGTGCGCAGATTAAGGGTGCAAGCGCCGCTTCAGAGCGATGAAACTCCTCTACTACAAATTATTTTCCTGGCGGGAGCTATTCTCGGGCCGCTCGTGGTATTGACCGCAGACATCTCCAAGTCGCCGGTCGTTGGCGGGATTGTCGGTGTACCGGTCGCCCTGCTGGTGGTCGCCGTTGCGGCAGCCTGCGCGCCGAAACCAGATGAACGAGAACCATCCTGGGTTCGCCGGCTGTTGGTTGCCAGCGCAGTCGCGGTCTTAGTTTTGGGATTGTACAATCAACTGAGCCAGGCCAGCCGGCATGCGCCAGACTACGCTCATCGGGACGATCTTAAGAAACTGGACGAACTGGACAAAGCCTTGATCGATCTCGCCAATGAATATGGATGGAGTCATCCTGGAGTTTCTTACGACGTCATAACGGGTTGGCTCAACGCTGGAACGCCGACCGTCAGCGCGTTCGAGCAATCGCGCAACCTGATCCAATTCGCACCAATGATTGGCAATGGAGTTTTGGGCGTCGATCGAGCAACAGCGATATCGTTGCTCAAGCAGAGCGATTTTGCGATCTTCACCAATCTCCCGAAAGTGGGCGTTTATCCATTTTACCGGCATATCGCCGAGTATTGGGACGATCTCAAGGCCTGGGCTGATGTAAACATGGTGGCGGCTCGGGTCATCCATTTCTCGAACTTTGTCGCGACGCTCTATGTCCGGCCCACCGCGAAGGTCTCGGGTCTTTCAGACGGATGGATCACCAGCCACGGATTGACCCTCGAGGCCACAACCTCGGTCTTGGAACGCTTCCCGATGATCCGGCTATCCGGCCCGGCAGACTATTCGCGCTTGCTGAAGATCCCTGCCGTAGAAGCAACGGTCGACACAGGTCAAAGCTCGCAATCAGCGCCGGCAGCGTTCCAGCGCGTCGAGAGTAACTACGAAATTCTCATCGACACCTCGTCGCTCCGATTGCCGCCCACCGATCAAGTTTCCATCCTGGTCAGTTTCGATTCTTTTTTCGTTCCGAAAAGCAAGGGCAAGGACAGCGAAGTTCGGGAACTGGTTGTCAAGGCACCGACGCTGGTCCAGCTGTCCCGGAAATAGGTTTGTAAGCGTAGCGCTTTGGCTTCTCGTCGTTGTATGCGAAGCGCCTCGCTTTGCCCTCTTATTGGAGCAAGGCAAACCGGGACGGTTCGCTTGCTCTGCCGAAGCGGCTCGCTTTGCATCGTATTAATTTAATTAAGAAGGCAAACCGGGACGGTTCGCTTACTCCATTAAGTCGTTTGCATTGGTGATACTTTTTGGTATATATCATCGTCATGACCGCCGCAAAAGTCTTCATGAATGGCCGTAGCCAGGCCATCCGATTACCCAAGGAGTTCCGCGTTACGTCGAAAGAAGTTTACCTGAAACGTATGCCAGGGGGGTTCGTCGTGATGGAACGTGACCCTTGGGAAATCTGTCTCGAGGCTTGCCAGGCATTGCCGGATGACTTCATGAAGGAGGGCCGACAACAACAGCCGCCACAAGATCGCGACTGGAGTCTTGGATGATTTACCTGCTGGATACCGACACCTTCATTTTCATGATCAGAGGACTCAAGATCCACCCGTCGCGCCACGAACGCCACCGTCGACGTCACGCGATGGCACGCCAGATTTTTGACACCGGACGCGCGAGGACTCTCACGGGCCATGAAGTCGCTTTGTCCGCGATCACGGTGGCGGAACTGGAATTCGGCGCCCAGAACAGCGGCAACTACGAGGAGGAAGTCGAATTAGTCCGGCGCGCCATGTCGCCATTCGCTTTGCTCGACTTCGATGCCTTCAGCTGCGCTATCCGCTACGGCGAGATCCGCCACATTCTTGCCTCGCAGGGAACGCCAATCGGAAATATGGATCTCTTGATAGCCTCGCAGGCTAGCGCCTTAAATGCGACACTTGTAACGAACAACACCCCCGAATTTTCGCGCATCCCCGGCTTGAACTGTGAAAATTGGACGACCTAGTGTCCTGTCCCCGAAATACGAGGTATTTTGGGACAGGACACTAGTACATCGTCTCATAAGTGGGAGACATATCGCCGTCGGCGCTTTGGCCGATTTTCAAGGCGCCGAGCGACGAGCATACTGAGATCCGTACGTAAGGAGCGAGCAACGCAGAAAATCGGCCAAAGCGCCATCGGCCTTCTGTGAATGTAACTTTATAGTAGCTGGCGATGAAAATTTTTATCACGGGAATTTGCGGCTTTGTCGGCAGCACCATCGCTCGCTGGATCCGCCAGGCTCATTCCGATTCGGAGGTCTTCGGGCTCGATAATTTGAGCCGAGCCGGCAGTGAGACCAATCGAGCGCTCACCGCTTACGGTATTCGCGTTTTTCATGGTGACATTCGTTGCGCCAGCGATCTGGAAGGTTTGCCTCCAGCGGATTGGGCAATCGATGCCGCGGCACTTCCCAGCGTGCTCGCCGGGGTAGACAATCGTTCGAGCAGCCGTCAGCTGGTGGAGCACAATCTTTTTGGAACTCTGAACATTTTGGAATATTGCCGGCGTTCCAATTCAGGTTTCATTCTCCTGAGCACCAGTCGAGTCTACGCGATCCGACCTCTCTCCGAATTGCCACTTCAGATCGCCGGACAAAGATTTATACCTCGATTTTCCGATATCAAACTCCAGGGCCTGTCTTCCGCCGGAATCGGCGAACAGTTCAGCACGGCCGCTCCAATATCTCTATATGGAGCAACCAAACTCGCTTCGGAAACCTTAGCTTTGGAATATAGCGACACCTTTGGAATTCCGGTTTGGATCAACCGGTGCGGCGTTCTCGCGGGAGCCGGCCAATTTGGCACTGCAGAACAAGGCATATTTTCTTTCTGGCTACACGCTTGGCGGAGCGGAAAGCCGCTCCGCTACATCGGCTTTGGCGGAAAAGGATTACAGGTGCGTGACGCCTTTCATCCCGACGATCTTGCCGAGCTAATTCTAAGTCAGCTCCAGAACTCGGAAATAAAACCGCACCGGATATGTAACGTAGGCGGTGGCTTAGACCATTCCATGTCATTGCTTGAACTGAGCGACTGGAGTACCGGGCGATTTGGGCAACATAGAGTGATACCCGACCTGCAGGATCGGCGTTTTGATGTCCCATGGATGGTCCTTGATTCGTCGCGATCGTTCGACCTCTGGAACTGGAAACCGAAGCGTTCACTTTTTTCAATACTGGACGAGATTGCGGATCACGCTGAAAAAAATCCCAACTGGCTGGAGCTCACAGCATAAGGAAACGGAATTCGATCTCCTGGACTCATATGTTGTTTGTTCGAGACTTCCCTGACCCGGGATGCCACAGGCCTTGGTTCCGTCTTATCGCTCGTATAGTATTGCGGCGCCCAGGCTGAATCCCGGCAGCAACTCAGTTGAAAGCGTACCGTCTTCATTGACTTGCCGAACCTTTTCGACGCCGTCGAAAGCGAATTGATGGATCATGACGGTACGAGGTTCAGGGTCGATGATCCAAAGTTCTTTGACTCCGGCGCGAGCATACTCTTGCTTCTTGTTCACCAGATCCAGGCGTCGGGTCTTTGGCGAAAGAATTTCAATCACAAGGTCAGGTGCACCCTCCGCCCCTGCCTCGGTCAAAATACCGAGTCGTTCGTTCAGAACAATGATTATATCCGGCTGAAAAACGTTGGTCTCGTCCAGATAGACGTCAAACGGAGCATTGAAGAGCTTACCGATGCGGTTCCGGTTCAGGTAACTATGCAATTCAAACTGCAGGTTGCGGGAAATTTCTTGATGAAATCGATTCGGCGCAGGAGCCATACAAAGATCCCCTTGGATCAATTGATATCGCGGACCCGTCTCCGGCAAGAGTTTATAATTCTCAACCGTAAGTGGCGGAAAATTCGCGTTCACAGCCATGTAGCTTCAATACGATCAAACCTGGTATTGTTCAATGCCCGGTAAAGATTAAGTGTCCCGGCTTGCCTCTCCAATGCATGGTTTTAGAGAGTCAAATTCTTAATCAGTTTCGCAGCTTGGAGGAGATTCTCCACCCGATAGTCCGGCGGCTGTTTCAGTGCCTCCTGATAATTCCAATCAACCAAAATGGTTTTGCAACCGGCACTGAACCCGCAGTCGATGTCTCGCCATCGATCCCCGATCATATAGCTCGAGGCAAGATCAATATTGAGTATTTCGGCTGCCTGAATCAACATGCCAGGCTGCGGTTTTCGGCACTCACATCGATCCCCGTACGCCTCGCCTCCGTGGAAACAAGTCATAATCCGGGCGATCGGCAGCTGTTGCCTCAACCAGGTATGAATCGTCTCGACGGCTTCACGGGCCAGCGTCCCGCGCCCAACATCTGGTTGGTTGGTTGCCACCACGAGTATAAACCCAAGTTTCTTGAGAAGCCGGCATGCTTCAGGTACCCCTGATAATATTTCAAACTCCGCCAGGGCAGCCGGCGGATACGGTTTCCCGGTGCGGATCAGCGGACGATTGATGACGCCGTCACGGTCCAGGAACACCGCTCGTTGTCCGGCACCAGCCAGATCCGTCGGTGGGCGGACAATTCCGGGCTTGATTCGATCCTCGATCTTCACACCCCCTACTAACCATCAGAATCTTGCTATTTCGAGAGGATATGTGTGCAATGCTCTAGTGCACCGTCTCCTAAATCCCTTGGGCTCCGCCGCAGGTCAGTTGGCTGTTTTTCAAGGCGCGAGCGAAGCGCCGCTGTCTGGATCATAGCGGTCGATCCGCCGCGGCGGAGGAAAAACAGCCAACCGGCCGCGGCCCACAGGGTTGCGTTGAAAATGGGTCGCCTGCTTCGTTGTTCGTCAGTCACGTATCGATCCAGATATGCTCCTTCCTCCCGCCTCGCCGGCGACCCATTTTGAACGCAACGGAGCCCAAGGGATTTAGGAGACGGTGCACTAGCAGAGAAACCGCTTTACAAGGGGGCGTTAAGAGGTTTTGTACGCCTCTGGATCGGGACCTGTGCTCGGTAGGAATCTTGTGAAACAAACAGCTTCGACGGGGTCTGACATTTTTTATGCCTTCATTGCTGAGCGAAAGTCTGTATCCGCCATGATCTGAATGAGTGCCGCCAAACCCACTTACGTCGTTGAGGCCGATAAACTGCTAAGCAGCAATCCAAACGAGCTCTGGGCGTTTCGCGAGTTGTTTCTCTTGCTCGTTAAAAGAGATTTTGTGGCGGTATACAAGCAGACAGTATTAGGACCGCTCTGGTTCTTTGTGCAGCCGTTCCTGGCGTCTCTGGTCTTCATGGTGGTCTTCGGCCAGATCGCCCGGTTGCCGACCACTGAATTGCCCCCGCTCGTTTTTTACATGTCTGGGATCATTGCCTGGAGCTTCTTCTCGAACTGCCTGAGCCAGGTCGCTGCGACCTTTCTCGGCAGCGGTCCCCTGTTCCGCAAAATCTATTTCCCGCGGCTGATCGTTCCGCTGAGCCAGATCACCATGAACATGCTCAATTTTGTCGCTCAGTTTCTGGTGCTCCTGGCTGTGATCGCGTTTTTTGAACTGAGGGGAGTAAGAATTGAACTCGGCATCAAGTTGCTCGCTCTTCCGCTGGTAATCGGCGTGATGGCACTCCTTGCCTTGGGAATCGGCTGTCTGATTGCCGCCGCCACGGTCAAATACCGCGACCTGAATATCATTGTTGGATACACCTTGAATCTCTGGATGTACGGCAGCCTGGTCATTTACCCGCGATCTGCGGTTCCCCCAAACCTGCTTTGGCTGCTTGCGCTTAATCCGATGGCCAGCCTGATTGAATGCTATCGGTCCAGCATTTTCGGGACGGAACATACCGAGGTTCAACCGGCGATCATCGCTACAGCGATCACCTTAATCCTCCTGGTCGCGGGTCTCTGGTGCTTTGCCAGAGCCGAAGGGACTTTCACGGATTCGATCTGATGTCAGTCGTTATCGAAGCTGAAAATATCTCAAAGCGCTTCTTCCTGGGTGAACGCAATCAGAGAGCCTTTTTTGAGGACGTCGCCGCGAAGAGCATGCGAGGATTTCGTCGTTTGCTCCGGCCCAAAGAGGGGAAAAGCGGAAAAGCCTCTAAACGGGACTTCTGGGCTCTGCGAGACGTTTCATTCCGAATCTTTCAGGGCCAGACGTTGGGCGTCATCGGCGAAAACGGAGCAGGCAAATCGACTCTGCTGAAGATTCTCTCAAGAATCACTCAGCCGACAACTGGTACCGTCAAAGTTTACGGGCGCCTGGCAAGCCTTCTCGAAGTTGGGACCGGCTTCCATCCGGAATTTTCCGGCCGGGACAACATCTACTTGAACGGAACGATGCTGGGACTTTCCAGGAAAGAGGTGCGCAAGCGGTTTGATCAAATCGTGGATTTCTCCGGGCTAGAGCAATTTATCGATGTCCCGGTAAAAAATTATTCCAGCGGCATGTACGTTCGACTGGCATTTTCGGTCGCGGCCCATCTGAACCCTGAAATCGTCATCCTCGATGAAGTACTGGCGGTCGGAGACGCCGTCTTCCAGAAAAAATGCTTCGATCGTATTGAGGAAATTATCAACGAAGGGCATGCCGCGATCCTGGTCAGTCACGGAATGGGCAACGTTCGGCGGATGAGTCAGGTCTGCATGTGGCTCAGCCACGGTCGAGTTCAAATGTTCGGCCCCACTCATGAAGTGGTCGCCCAGTACGAAAAGCAAACAACTCATGATGTCGTCTCGCACTATGAAAAACAAACGGCGCAGGCCCACGAACTCTCCCAACCTGAGCCGATCGCTCGACTGGTTCACTGGTCTCTTGAAAGCAAACTTTCGACGGATGCCCACACGATTGATTCCGGCTACGCTCCAGTGACCTTTCGTTTCCAGATTGAACTCAGGGCGCCAGTGCCGAACGGCAGGATCACCGTTTCGCTGGCCGATGTGCAGGGACTCGTTCTCTGCACCTACGCCGGAGTCTTGCGGCAACAGAACGCCGGCCAGATATGGCTGGGTCTTGAGCTGCCGCTTCTTCCTCTCAAACCGGGTGAATATATCCTGAGCTGCACCATTTCAGACGGAATACACCCGCTCGCGTTCCTCCGTGCAACACCGGAACTAACGGTTCTCGAAGAAAAAAACGCCGAAGGTTCGAACTATCATGGCATTCTCAATCTCCCGGCGAAGCTGTCCGTGGAGGGGTGAAGAAAAAGGGGTGGACCGACCCGTTGGAGAATCGTAGCGGCAGACCTTTTGCGGGTTCTCAAAACGGAAAACAGGAGTCGCCAGAATCCCCGTAGGAACCGGCAACTGTAAATCATCGGTTTCTCAAGCGAGAACTGGAAATTGAACCTTACCTGGATTAGCGCGATAGTCAGCACGGCCCTGCCGCACTCTTACGTCAACATCCTTAGGTCCAATACATTTATGACAAAATACAGCATTGCCCTCACCTTTAGCCTGTTCTGCGCAGCGCTGACGCCCCTTGCCGCCCGAGCTGTCACCGTGCCCGACGGTGCGGCACTGTTGGTTCGTACGCTGGATCCGATATCCTCGAGCGATAAAGCCGGGAAGACGTTTGCTGCACGGCTCGATAATGATCTCGTCGTCAAAGGCAAAGTCACGGCCCATGCAGGAAGCCTCGTCTACGGCCGTGTTGATTCATCCAGATCGGCGGGACAATCAAAACTTGCCCTGAGCCTCACGCAAATCATAGTCCACGGGCGCCCGGTGGCGATTGCGACCGGGAACTACGAGGGGTCAGGTCCCCGCAGCAGTGGAAAAACTCACGATAGAACGATGGCAGTGGGCACTGCGTTCGGTGGTCTCGCTTCTGGTGCCGCGATCGGGGCCGCGGGGACAGCGATTGGCGCTGCCTTCGGTGGTCCTGCTGCCGGTGCTGCGATCGGCGCGGTGGGGGCAGTGATTGGCGCGGCGTTCACCGGTCCCGCGGTTGGTGCGGCGGTCGGGCTCATAGACCGGGGCAAACCCGTGGTAGCACCGGCAGGAACTCCATTTGAGTTTCGCCTGGCCCGACCGGTTTCCCTCTGAGGTAGATGCTTGTCTTCATGACGCGTTTGTCGCTGGGCACGCTCGTTGCTGACGACCAATAGCTCCGGCCTGTCGTCGGTTCAGCCCGGAATGATCCAGACCTTCACCTGGACCGCACCGACTTGGTTTCAACCCTGGGAACCGCGCCCCCGACAGGCGCCCTGAAAGCATCTGGCCCGGGAGGTTTACCGTGCTCACAAACCGGCCTCCCCAGGAGAGCCGAGGTATCGATCCAGAAGGTCGCCAAAGAATTGAATATTGAGATTTGACCCTAACCAATCGCGTCCCTCCTACTCCAATACTTCACGAACGCGCTGGGCAAAAACCTCGTAAACGATGCTGCGAGGTGCGGCGTACACGCACCTGATAGTTCTACTCTCGCCTCGAACGTGATAGAAAAAAATGATCCGATACCGCAATAGCCGCAGCCGGTAGAAACCTTCCAACTCCCCTTCCAGAGCGCGGATATCTCCTTCTTCCTTCTCCAAGTTCTTTAAACCGCGCCTGATCGCCCGCCTAGGCTCAGGAGGCAGCGAACGGATAAAATCGACGACCTGTTCCTCCAGCTCAACCTTGATCAGGCTCATCGAAAATTGCGGCTGAGAAATATTTACCCTTGCCTTCGCGAGCGCGCCGCACGGCTCTCATCGCCTTCGCATCAGCCATCACCTCGAGCGTTTCAACAATTGCCTCCATCCTTTGCGCAGAAACCAGATAGGCAACTGTCTTGTCACGCCGGGTTATGACAATAAGATCATTCTCAGCCCTCTTCAGAAGCGCCGGCAACTGCGCCTGGGCCTCAGCAACGGAATACGTAGATGGCATCCCGGAAATATATAGAACTAATTGAGAGCGTCAATGCTCCGTCTGAGCCGGGGGGGACGCGCTATCCCGTTCGCCTGCCTCCCGGAATCGACTCTCCTCCTCGTTCTCCAATCGTACGTCCTCATACTCGTCGTCGTTCTCGAAATTATTGCTCTGAGCAAAATGCGCTTGTTTCCTTGACCCTGTTTGTCACCCAAAACCGCTTTTAACCGGCAACGGTAAAAGACCGACCACGAGAACGAAGGACGAGGACGATTGCGGAGAGTTCGAGGGGCGGCGCTTCGTCTCAGTCGATCCCTTCGCGAAAGGCGATCACCTCATTTGCAAAGGCTTATTCCCTCCTCAATCCTCCCCCTTCAATCGTCCTCGTCGTCGTCGTCGTTCTCGACATCTTCGCCACGCATCCGCCTGCTTTCTTCCTTCCAGTGTCTTTTCTTCTTTCTCAGTTTCTCAGCGCAGACCGCTTTTAACCAGAGCACCGCTAAAAGACCGACCACGAGAACGACGACGACGATTTAGGGAGAGCTCGGAGGCAGCGGTTCATCCAGCTCAAGCGCTTCGGTACGGAAAGATCCTCTCATTCGCAAAGCTTGATCCTTCCCCAATCCTCCTCGTCCTTATAGTCGGTCCGAAGTTATTCATCGAGCCGGGGACGAAAGCCTTTTTCCGGCTTTCGAGCGTGAGCGGCCCCGGATTGTGAATAACTTCGCTGCAAGCGCGTCGTCAGGTTACGAATTCTCGTCCATTTCAGAGAAGATGAATTCGACGAGACTTTCGAACCCGGCGATTGTGCTTGGGTCGGGCAACGAATACTCAGATGAGGACGAATCGTCTCTTGAGACGATTACGTCTGGCTATAAGGAATTCGCATCCGGCTCGGGCCGCGCGAACGACTATTACCCCTTCTCGAATATGAACGAATCTGTCTCGTCGCCGTCCTTCGCCCTCGACTCCTTTGGCTGGTGAAGGGTGCACAGAAGTCCGCGAAGATCACATCGGTCCAGGCACTAGGCCTCAGGCGTCCGGCAAACGCCAATTCAAAGCTGGGAAGCGGGAAAAGTCCCGATCTGTCGTCACCCAGATGCAGCCGTGTTCGATGGCGTGTGCTGCGAGGAACGCATCTTGGACCAAATTACCTTTCGCATCAGCCTGCTCGCACAGGTCCAGTGTCATTTCGACCACGCGCTCAGTGGTGGGAAGTATCTCAAATCCTGGAGTCGTCTGCAGTGCGCGAACAAAACTGATCACAGCTCCGGGCGGCGAAGGGTGGATAAAGATCCGCGGGTTGGTGGCAATTCGGATCAAGCCTACTAGAACTGGCGGAAATAGAGCCACCGATTGTCGATCTGCACGCACCGATTCGAGCCAATCGCGCATGGTTTGGTGTTGAGACAAATCGCTCCGCATGGCGTACAAGAGCACGTTGACATCGAGCGCTATCATCGGAGTTTGGAGTGTTTGGTAGCCTGATCCATCATATTGAGAAGCTCGGCCGAGTTGTCCAGGTCGACCCCTGGCTGCAAGCCTCCCTTAGACTTGCTAAACGGTAACTTGCGTACCGGTTCAGCGCGTCGCGCCGCTTCGACGCTGATTCTCAGCCGGATCGCCTCTTCGATGAATCTGGTCAAGGGGATTCCCAATCGCGCGGAAGCCTGTTTTGCTTGACGGTGGACCTCGTCATCAAGCAGAAGCGTGGTCTTCATACAGAAGTATGTAGATCCCCAACCGTAATTCTGTCAAGATGAGCTGACGGGGGCAGTTTTCGGGTTCTCACGTTAGTCCCGAGAAGTTCGTGGAACTCTTAAGCTGACTGGCTGAGTGTTCGGTGTAAGGCCCCTTCTTCCATCGATTCTCCTCCATTCCTCCTCGTTCTCCAATCGTCGTCGTCGTTCTCGACATCTTCGCTCCGAGCAAGATGCGCCCTCTTTTTCCTCGACCGTGTTTGTCACCTTAAAACCGCTTTTAACCAGCAACGCTAAAAGACCGAAAACGAGACCGAGAACGACGACGAGGACGATTGCGGAGAGCTCGAAGGCAGCGGTTCATCCAGCTCAAGCGCTTCGGTACGGAAAGATCCTCTCATTCGCAAAGCGTGATTCCTTCCCCAATCCTCCTCGTCGTCGTCGTCGTCTCTCTCGACGTCTTCGCCTCCGAGCAAAAATGCGCTTCTTGCTTCCTTGTTTTCCTCGACCGTGTTTGTCACCCAAAACCGCTTTTAACCACCAAAGATCACCTGAGCCGCGGGCGCCGAGGACAACAACCCAATGAGGTGTGGACAGTGGATTTCAAGGGCTGGTGGCGATTTGGAGAGGCTGGGCGGTGTGAACCCTTGACGATGAGTTCAGCCGTTCTGTGCTGGAGCTGCGAGCGCTGGACAATGCACGCACTCAGACGGTGCGTAAGGCCTTTGCGCGGATCTTTGAGCGACACGGCTTACCTGAAGCGATCCGATCGGATAATCGGGCGCCCTTTGCCAGCGTGCAGGCCTTGCACGGCTTGAGCCGGTTGTCCCAGGCATTCTCGCAACCCACCGGCCCGGGACGATTATGGATAAGTCTGGGCGCCAATTTGTTGCCCGATATCACTTCGCAGATGACACAATCAAACCATCAACTAAAACAGTAACAGTGTTACCGATGTCCTGACCCAAAAGTGTTACCGATGTCCTGACTGCGCCCGCCACCTACCGAACCCCGAACCCCGAACGCTGAACGCTGAACGCTAGAACCTAGGATCGATCGCTAACGGAATCGGGCCGGAGAACTTTGCCTGGGCGTAGCCGGAGTGTTCGGGATTCAAGAGACAATTTTTGATTGTCGCGTCAGCCCCGCTGATAAGGACGCTGGGAACCAAAAGGCCGGCGGCGCTTTTACCAGCGAGCCAATCACTGCCGAGCTGCTGAGTTGAGGGCGGCGGATAGATTGACCTCCAGTCCGGAGGCAGGGAAGTGGCGGGGAGATCCTCCATTAAATTGTCGGGAACATTGGCGATATAGAGCGAATAGGCCAACCTTCGCCGGCTGGGGAAATGGACCAGCTTTTCAAGCAGGGCAAGCGGCTCGCACGTTGACGCATACACGCAGGGTTTTCCCACAAGGCTCCACCTTCCAGGAGCCATCAGGCCGCCTTGCCCGTTAAATTCTTCAGCAGCAGGGCGGAGCGCGTCAGATCCGAATCGGTAAAGGATCACCAGTAATTACCATATTCGATTGCCCCGAGATAATCCCGGACCTGCCTGGCGCCAGGCTCGGTGTCCAAAAGATCGATGGGTCGCTGCTCTTCCAGACCGTAAGCCGGATTGGTAAACCAGCGCCTGGCTTCTTCTTCAGACCCAAACACTCCTACCGCCTGTTCGAATAGATACTTGGCCCGAAGGGTTTTTTCGGTCTCTTCAGAAGTCAGCCTGGTTCTTCGCGAAGCTAGGGTCCGCGGCGAAAGGCCGAGTCTTTTGGCGAATTCGGCTTGCGCCAGCCCGATATTTTTCGCGGTTTGAGCAAAGGTTTCGGCCGGCGCCCCCTCGCGAATGAGTGAAATCTGTGACATGGCCGATGAAGTCACGACTGCATCGGCGCTGGGTGTGGCGATCTTTGCCTGTTTAATCCCAGGGTACGGACGCGGGGCTTTCACTATTTGCGCTTTGGTCATCGACCCCAGTTTAAGGCGATTCTCCTTTTGATGCAACTTTGCGTGTTCGGAAGTGCAATTCGAGCAAGATTCGCCCGACTCGTGTCGACTGGGGAATCACGCGGCTAACCAAGGAACCCTATCTGAGTCAGGTCATCCATTGGTTTAGTGTCAGCCACTGTGTCTGGTTGATTCATCTAAATCGAGTGCGGGTTTGTGCACTTGGCGGCCACGAAGTTCGCCCGTCAACGCGACGATCGCGAGATTCCAGAAGGGTTGGAGAAAATTGATCGGAGGCTTTGAAAAAAGATCAAGAAGCCAAAGCGTTTGATCGGCAAATCGAGGTCACGGTTTGAATGTCGATTCTTCCGGTGCTAAGTGGTCGTAAAGATTTTTGCAGCAGATGGCTGGCGAATCGCCCGGCAACGAGGAAGTCACATAATCCTTGTCAAGGAGGGCCACATAGTCACGCCCTCGGTTCCATCGTGAAGTGGCAAACGGAACATTACAGAGTCTCATTCGGGCGAGCGGCCTAACCCCTGACGAGTTCATTTCCCGAATTGGCGAGTGAGAAACGCCGTCTTTGGCCTTCTTAACCGACGGAGTCGCTGGCTATGTCGATCGCTCCCCAAGCACTCGAAGACCGCGCCCCGTCGAACTCCGAACCGTGAACATTGAACGCTGAACGTGTCTCTCCGAAGCTGGACTTCGGAAGAGGGATTGAAGCGTTATCGCGCGAAGAAGTTGCGCAATATTTTCGCTCTTGTCTCCGAACATCGCCAGCCTGGGCCGTCGGCGCCAGGGTCAAGAGAGGAATTGTATGCCGAGCGCCTTCGTTGACACCAATATTCTACTCTACGCCGTCAGTCATCATCCCGCCGAGCGCGAGAAAAGCCTGCGAGCGCAGGAACTTCTTCTTTCCGAGGATATCCACCTGTCAGTCCAGGTTCTGCAGGAATTCTAATTTGACCCTTCCTGGAGCAGCTGGGAGGAGATCTCACCCCCCCTTTCCGGGAACAGGCCCGGCATCCATCGTGAGACGACTCCGACCGGAAAAGCGAGACGCAGGGGAGCGCGCGAGCTCTCTGAAACAAGCACGCCACGATCTAAGAGCGCCGATACGACACGGCGGCCTTGCCGCTCGCCGGTGCCGACAATTTTTGCGCTGTCGGCGCGTGGTAGCTGACCGCGGTAGAGGACGGCTTCAAGGATGGCGCCGGATTTAGACGGCAGCTTGTTGAGCCGGGTCTCCTCTTCGGCCCACAGAAGGATGCGCGCGCGAAGATGATCTGGCTGCATGAGACTTTCCATGAAAACGACCTGGTCAAGACAGGTCGTCAGGAAGAAGCGGGTAAATGCCGCCAGGTTCTCTTCGCTCAAGTGGCCCCTGCCGTCGAGATCGTTGCGCCTTGTCTGGTCGCATGCGGAGAGATGCTCCTTATAGGCGTCGACGTTGCGGGCAAGGCCGCGGGCAATCGACCACACGGCGCCGGTGTCGAGGGCTTCGAGCAGTGTCGCATGCGACATGAGCCTGGCTACGCGGCCGTTCCCGTCGAGGAAAGGGTGTATCCAGGCGAGACGGTGATGCGCCGCGGCCGCGGCGATGATCGTTTCGGTTTTGCCGAGGTGGCCGTAGACCTCTTCGAAGCGCTCCATGAAACGCGGCACCGCCGGCGCCCTGATCGGAAGATGGCGGCCGACCGCGACATCGTGCTGGCGGAACTCTCCCGGGATCACCCTGAGGCGCTCGCCCGGCATTGTATCCTGGACCCATAGCAGGTCGTCGGGAAGCAACTCACAGAAGCGACAATGGATCTCGCGGATCGCATCGGTGGCGGCCGCGCGGCCGTGCAAGCCACCAATATCGATCCATTGCTGGACGGCTATATGCGCTTTTGCTTCGAGCTGCAGATCGCGCTTCTGCGCATTGTCGCTGTATTCGCCTTTGAGAGCGCGCTCGATGTCGAGGGGATGGGTATCATGCCCTTCGATCAAGTTGCTGTAATAGCAGTTCATGGCCCGAACGAGATTGGCGAGCGAGGTTAGGAGACTTTCGGGCAAGGAGTGGCGGAAACCGGCGCTTTTCTGCGCCAATTCAAGGGCGATATCGGTCAGCGCGGTGCGATGGCGCGAGGTTTCGCTAATGAGCAGCGGTTCCATGAGGGACGTGCCTTCGCCCAGGTCTTTCGCCGCATCTATGTCCGGTTTAAAGGCCGATTTATTATCTGCCATATCTTATTATCTATCAATAGCTTATATATACTCAATATATTTAAAAGTCCCAAAAACAGTCCTGTTTAAAGTCCGGTTCAGATCACCCCGAGACCGGTAGGGCGGTAATCGATCTTGCGGGTCATTCATCCGGGGCAAGGGTCGGAGCGGATGCGAAGGGAGGCGGCCAGAATAACCCTTTCGCGGTTCACTTCCATTTCATTTACAGGAGCCAAGTTTTGGCTAACCGGATCCATTCGAGCAAGCCACTCAGATTTCTGGTCCACGTTGGCTTGAGTCCATCGCGCCTTCGCTGTCTCATTCGGGCGAGCGGCCTAACCCCTGAGGAGTTCATTTCCCGAATTGGCGAGTGAGAAAAACCTTTTCGGCCTTCTTAACCGACGAAGTTGCTGGCTAAGTCGCCCGAATCTCCGCCGATTCAAGGCGAGCTTTTCGATTTGGACAGCAGTGTAAAATGACCACTGCTGTCCAAGATAACCTCATCAGGCAGTGGTTTGTCCAATCCTGCCAGGAAAGACCCTCCACGTGCCTGAATTCCGACACGTTCGCCGTAACCATGGTCGCGCCCATCCTCGGCGCCTGGGTAGCAATCGCCAGATCGTCAGGACCGATCGGCCTTCCCGCAGTTTCCAGCGAGGCGCGTAGATCCCCGGCAGCCGAAGCTTCGCTAAAAAGATCAAGAAGGTAGCCAAGAATTGAATATTGAGATTTGACCCTAACCGACCCCTTAAAAATGTCATAAGTAAACGACTGACCCCGGCGTTGGCTACAGGACACTAGAGCGCCCCCCTAAAAAGCCTATGGAATGATGGTAGCAACGGAACTGAAGTGTTTCGGGTTGCGCGTGATGATGCCCTGAAAACGTTGCGCGAAACCTTCGATTAAGATATCTGCGACGGGTCGCTTGCTCCCACGGTCTACCCGCTTCCTTGCAATATGGTTCGCCCACAACAGATACGATGCAGCTGTATCCAGGACGTCCACGGCTGAAGCCAATCGACGCCCGCTTCGTGCAGAAACGCCTGTTCCAAGCTGCCGTCGCCGCAAAATGCCGGCGCCAATTCGACGTAGCTGACCGGGCAAATCACCAATCCATCCGGAAGGTAACGCACCAGGCATTGCCCGGAGCGGCTACCAAAGGTGGGATCGTCCACGTGGATGTCCAAGAGAACCGAGGTGTCGACCACCCAAGCCATCAATCCGCTTCTCCGTCCCGCAAGAGCTCCATCCATTCCTCGGTAGTCACTGCCGGAAGTCCGTGGCGCTGCGCGAAACCAATCGCGGCGAGCGGATCCGGTTTCATAACCGGCCGGGGTGCAACAATAAAACGACACTCCGTCGAGGAGATTCTTTCGAAAATCACGACCTGACCGGGTTCCAGACGCATTTCGCGTCGAATCTGTGCCGGGATAGAGACTTGGCCGCGTTCGGTAACTGTTGCTCTCACATGATGAAATTATCATGTAAATCGCCGACCAGCAATAAGGGACGGTGATCGACCAATCTCCGATCATCGCCAAGCAGTTTCTAAACCGGCGGGTTTACCCGATCTTCAGAACGGCAATGAAAATTTTTGACGGCGTAGGCAAAATGGTCGAACGCGAGGCGTGGGGTATGATGCCATCGGCGCTCGTCGTGTGCCGCCAGCAACTGGCCCGTGGTTGTCAGGGGCCGAAAGTAGTCGAAGCAATAGCGCTTGTCTGGAACAGGGGAGGACCACGACGCCAGCTCATCGCCTTCCTTGAAGCCGCTGCCGTGTTGCTGAAGTCTGCTGACGAAAATGCACTCATGGATGTGACACTATGTGTCCCTTAAAGGAGACCGTGAAACGGTCTTCCATACAAACTTAAGTCATAAGAGAACGCCCCACCCCTCCGAACTAAACGAGGGCCAGGGGCAGGTTGTCAGTTCCAATATTTGACCTGCCCCCCGTTTTCGTCCTTCTCAACGCAGAGCTGTCAAGAATTGTTGACTGACCTGGCCGATGAAATCACGACTGCATCGGCGCTGGATGTGGCGATCTTTGCCTGTTTATTTGCTTCCGTGCAGGGAAATCGAGAACGAGAACGTCCGAAGGCAATACCGATCGACACTTCATCGTATAACTAAACTTGACCAATCCGGTGGATGTTACGGCCGCGAGGAGCGTTCAGCGTTTACGACGATTCTCCTTTTGATGCAACTTTGCGTGTTCGGCAGTGCAATTCCAGCAAGGTGACGATCGGCTCAAGCAGAATTCCATCTCCGACACGACGCACCCGCACTCGATCCCCCGGATGTCCTGACTGCGCTGCTGAACGCCGAACGCTGAACGTGTACTTGGAAGATTGATCCGAAGCTTCGCTAAAAAGATCAAGAAGGTAACCAAGAATTGACTATTGAGATTTGACCCTAACCGATCCCTTAAAAAATGTCATAAGTAAACGACTGACCCCGGTGC
>CAVULL010000023.1:0-31949 GCA_963742335.1 uncultured Verrucomicrobiae bacterium | reverse complement strand
GCCAACCGTCTCGGTTTGCTCCGTATTAGAGAGGCAAAGCGGGACGCTTCGCTTACGTACTGACACCCGGGAAACCAATGTTAGCAAGCCGGCCCTGGGCTTGAGAAAGCAGCGCAACTTGGGGAACGGGTAAGCGAACCGTCTCGGTTTGCTCCGTAGACAGAGGCAAAGCGGGACGCTTCGCTTACGTACTGACACCCCGGGAAACCAATGTTAAACACAGCGTCATAAATAATTGCGCATATATTCGGATTGAATAATCTGATGGGATGCGTCCATTAACAGTAGAAGATGCCCGGGAAATGGTATTGGCATTACAGGATGAAATTCGACGATCGGAGCAAGCCCGGTACGACCATCGGCTGCACGGAGTCCTTTTGGTCGCTCAAGGTATGAGCGCTCCAAAGGTCGCGCGGTTGCTGGGCGACGGTGTTCGGACAGTGGAGTATTGGGTAGAGCGCTTTAACAATGATGGGCTGGCGGGCTTGGCCGAAGGCGAACGCCCGGGTCGTCCTAGCAAGCTGAGTATTGAGCAACTTCAAGAGCTTGAGGTTATCTTGAGGGCTTCGCCTCGAGAGCAGGGCGTCAGCGCCAATCTTTGGGATGGGAAGACTCTCAGCTATTGGATTAGACAGCAGTGGGGTGTGAATCTGGGTACCCGACAGTGCCAGCGCCTCTTTCGAACTTTGGGATTTCGATTACGCAAGCCCAGACCGATGGTTGGGCACGCCGATCCCGAATTGCAAAAGGCGCATAAAAAAACTCCAGGCTCTGGCCACCGATCCAAGCGCTGATCTATGGGCTCTGGACGAGGTTCATTTCCAACAGCATGGTTCGCGTTGTCGGATGTGGGTGCCGGCGGAGCTTAAGGATCCGATTCTGCTCCATGCTCCGACGCGCAAGAGCGTCGGCTATTTCGGCGCAGTACGCTTACGCGACGGCAAGTTATTAACCAGGCAGGAAGGAAAAGTTTTCGACGCTCAGACCTTTTGGCAATTTCTCAAGCAGTTACGTCAAGTCAGCGCCCGTTCCGGGCGAAGAGTCGTTGTGATCAGCGACAACGCCAAATACCATCACGCACTCCTGCACAAGAGCTGGCGTGAACAAGCCGAACCTCACTTCGCACTCCACTTCCTGCCTTCCTACAGTCCGCAACTAAACCCGATTGAAAGAGTTTGGAAACTCACGCGACGCCTGCGTCTCCACAATGTTTATTTCGCTAACCTCCAACAGGTTACCGATTGCATAGACGAACAATTTCAGAGCTGGAAGACTCCGAACGAAGCCCTGCGAAAGCTTTGCGCTTTCACGTAGAACATACGCATTTATTTATGTCGTTCTGTTTAGCAAGCCGGCCCCGGGTTTGAGAAAGCAGCGCAATTTGGAGAACGCGTAAGCCAACCGTCTCGGTTTGCTCCGTATTAGAGAGGCAAAGCGGGACGCTTCGCTTACATGCGACACCCGGGAAACCAATGTCAGCAAGCCGGTCCCGGGTTTGAGAAAGCAGCGCAACTTGGGGAACGGGTAAGCGAACCGTCTCGGTTCGCTCCGTATTACAGAGGCAAAGCGGGACGCCTCGCTTACCTGCCGAAGCCCCGGGAAGCCAATGTTAGCAAGCCGGTTCGGGGTTTGAGAAAGCAGCGCAATTTGGGGAACGCGTAAGCGAACTGTCCCGGTTTGCTCCGTATTACAGAGGCAAAGCGGGACGCTTCGCTTACGTACTGACACCCCGGGAAATCAATGTTAGCAAGCCGGCCCCGGGTTTGAGAAAGGAGCGCAATTTGGGGAACGCGTAAGCGAACCGTCTCGGTTCGCTCCGTATTACAGAGGCAAAGCGGGACACTTCGCTTACGTACCGAAGCCCCGGGAAGCCAATGTTAGCAAGTCGGCCCTGGGTTCGAGAAAGCGGCGCGATTTGGAGAACCACCCCGGCCCGCTGAGTCTCAGGAACCCGATATTCTTACGGCCCTTTGCGCGTGAGATTTTCGGACTGGCACTTTGTTGGAAGACACATCCGCAGCGACTATTCAGCATATGTCCGGACTCGATTTCGCCATCCCGGGAGCCAGCGTTGCTCATTTCGCCCAGCGGGTGAGTTTGCCACTCGCCGGGTTAGCACCTTGTCCGCCGCGCGGCTGAATTCTAAATTAGCAGCTCCTTCTCCCATTTCTTCGAGAACCTGAAGCAGGCCCCAACCTTCGCCGTGATAGCGTTCGCTTGCCAGGACACCTTCGCCTTTGAAATTGACGTAATCGACCAAGGCGTATAAGCCCTGCGGCTCATCCGCGACCTTGTAGAAGTTCGCTCGGATCTTTTCGCGATCCTTTTTCTGAACCGAGTTCAACATCTTGGGGAGTGCCTGTTCCAATCGCATGGCAGCAAATCTAGCCTGAAAAGCTATCGAATCCGCCAGAATGGATCGCAGCTGTTTCATCCGGGGACTCTTTTGATCGTTTAAAAACTGTGCCCGATCCGACCACGGGCAATAGTCCGCTTGCCTGAGCCAGGCCGGGACTGGCAAACCGGCTGAAACCAGATACCGGACCAGTGGAGGAAAGCTTTCCTCGAACGGCCCCCGTTTATTTGCCGGATACCAGATAAAATGCCCGATCCCCAGAGAGGCAAAGTTTTCTCCGGAATTCCAAGCCGTCAACCCGGCAATTGTGCCGCCTGACTCGTTCTGCCAAAGCCGTCGCCCGATCCGCTCCGCCTGAGAATCGGAAACCGAGATCGACTGCGAAAAAGCAATTTCAACTACACTTAGCCAGGCACTGACGCAGACCCACAAAACAAGCCCAAATAACGGCGATTTTTGTCGATTCATAATCAAAGCAGTGATTTTCCAGAGTTGATCGCCGCTTGGAAATCTGCACGCTCCGCCGCATCTTGCATCAGCAAAGTCTCCTCCGGCGGACCGTCACTGGGTTGCAAAGTTGCCACCCACCAGGAAACATCCTGCCATGCACCCGCTTTATAACCGACTTGTTTGAAGATACCCACCGGCTCAAAGCCAAGGCGTTGGTGGAGTTGGACGCTCGCGGGATTTGGAAGCGTAATACCTGCATAAGCTTTGAAGTATCCTTGAATTCGCAAGAGTTTGAACAGCACGGTGTAAAGGGCCGTTCCGAAACCCTGACCCCGGCATGTTTGCGAAACGTAGATGGCGACATCCACGGACCACCGGTATGCGGCTCGCTCCCGATGAACACCCGCGTAGGCGTAACCGAGCATCTGGCTCTCATCTTCACAGATCAGCCAAGGGAACCGCTGAAGAATGTTCCGGATTCGATCTTCGAGCTCGGTAAGTTTGGGTCTTTCCGTTTCAAAAGAGATCGGAGAATCCTCGCAAAGGGGCCCGTAAATCTCCAGAACCGCTGAGGCATCCGCTATGGTCGCCAATCTGATTTTGCTGATTTTGCTTGTCATACGTTTCATTCCTCTCTTCCGTCGGAGAGCAGCTCGAAATGCGCCATGTCATTCTTGATACCGATATCGGGACCGATGTCGACGATCTGCTCGCTTTGGTCTTTCTGGCCAAAGCACCTGAACTATGCCTCGAAGGAGTGACAACTGTCCACGGCGACACCCTGTGGCGAGCCAAAATTGCCAGAATCGTCTGCCAGAAGCTCGGCATTCCAGATCTTCCGATTGTTCCCGGGACCGGCGAAACTCTCTCTGGTCAACAAATTTTCTGGCCCGGGCACGAAGGCGAAAACATTCCCGGCGTCGCGAACGCCCGCGTCGACACGAGCGTTTCCACGCAAGGGTTCCTACTTGATCTTTCAGAGAAGTATCCAGGCGAACTCGAAATTCTCGCCATCGGACCGCTTACTAATATTGCGCAAACCATCGCCCGTTTCCCGCAGTTCGGACCTCGATTAAAAAGAATATACCTAATGGGCGGTGCCTACTGGGCCGACTATCCTGAGCATAACATTGAAATGGACGTGATCGCCGCCAAGATCGTCTTCGAGTCAGGTATCCCGATAACTGCGATCGGGCTGGATGTGACCTTGAGAATATGGGTGACCGAGGCAACCGTCGCGCAAATCCGAAACCTTCCGAACGGGTTGGGATTGATGCTCGAGGATCAGATCAGGAGGTGGTGGAAATTCCTCGGAGACAACCGGAACAATCCACACGATCCGCTAGCCGCCTTAGCCATGGTTCGTCCGGACCTCTTCTCTTTTGAATCTTGCGATGTCGCGGTCTGCCTGGAACAGGATCGACTTGGTCACGTGATCCGAGTGAACAATCCGGACGGCAAAATCAGCGCCGCCTACGATCTGGATGTTCAACGCGCCGAGACGCTGCTGCTTAGTTATATCACGAGGTAAGAGCCTGAAGCAAAGCGCACAGAAGGTCGCAGAGGTCACCGATCGAGTACGAGATAGCTGAGTTGGTCCGTCAACATTTTTTACAATTTTATCCACAGTTTTATTCACAGCTTCGAAGGTGGTGCGTATCAGTTGGCAGTTTGTGGGTATTGTGAACCGCGGCTCCGAGCAAAATGCGCTTGTTTCCTTGACCGTGTTTGTCACCCCAAGACCGCTTTTGACCAGCAACGCTAAAAGACCGACCACGAGAACGAGCACGATATATAGCTTCCACTGCCTAATCAGCTTCCAATCGCTACGAAAAGCCGTTCTCTTGCAGGCTGGTTGTCAGCATCGCGACTGGCGACCTGGCTGGGTAAGCGACTCGCTTTGCCTCTCCGAGTGGAGCAAACCGAGACGGTTCGCCTACTTTTGCCTACTGCTTTCGGTTATGATCGTTCGGTTGGTCGTCGCTCTTCCCAATCCTGCTCGTTCCGGGTTGTCAGCATCGCGACTGGCGATCTGGCTGGGTAAGCGTCTCGCTTTGCCTCTCCGAGCGGAGCAAACCGAGACGGTTCGCCTACTTTTGCCTACTGCTTTCGATATGATCGTTCCGTTAGTCGTCGCTCTTCCCGATCCTTCTCGTTCCGGGTTGTCAGCATCGCGACGGGCGATCTGGCTGGGTAAGCGAAGCGTCTCGCTTTGCCTCTCCGAGCGGAGCAAACCGAGACGGTTCGCCTACTTTTGCCTACAGCTTTCGTTTATGATCGTTCCGAAATCGTGCTCGTTCTCGATTTTCTTTTCTTGGCCGTGAGCAAGCGGTGAGATAGTAGTTTCATCATCATTCTATGTCTACTTCCTCCACTCAACCGTTCCTGTGGGGAACGGCCACTGCCAGCTATCAAATCGAGGGCGCCGTCACCGAAGATGGACGCGGGCCTTCGATCTGGGACACCTTTGCTCACACCCCGGGCAAGGTCGAGCGCTCTGAGACGGGTGATATCGCTTGTGACCATTATCACCGTCACGCTGAAGACATCGAGCTAATGCGAGATATCGGCGTCCAAGCCTATCGCTTTTCTATCTCCTGGTCTCGGATACTTCCGGAAGGAAATGGAAAGGAGAATGTGCGCGGATTCGATTTTTACAACCGTTTGGTAGATGATCTGCTCGCGGCGGGCATTACCCCGTTTGCTACCCTGTTTCATTGGGATCTTCCTCAAGCACTTCAGGAACGAGGAGGCTTTGCCAATCGCGATATTGCCAACTGGTTCACCGAGTACACGCTTAAGACCGCTCAGCGGCTGGGAGACCGGGTGAATTACTGGATCATGCTGAATGAACCATCCGTCTTCGCCTTCCTTGGGCATGCCATCGGCGTCCATGCGCCGGGACTGACTGATTTAAAAGCATTTTATGCCACGACTCATCACTTGAATCTCGCGCAAGGATCGGCTCTTCGGGCTCTCCGATCCGACAACGGCTCTTGGAAACTTGGCACCACACTGAACGTGCATCGAGGCGTGCCCGCCGATAGTTCCAAGTCCTCGGCCACCATGGCCGAGCGACACAACGATCTCTGGAATGGCTGCTTTCTGGAGCCGCTTTTGTCCGGCACCTATCCAGCTCGAATTCTTCCGGAGATAGAACTTTATCTTCGACCGGGCGACTTGGAAGTAATTCGTCAACCGCTCGATTTTCTGGGCATCAACCATTACTTCCGTTCCTACATCCGGGCTAATTCCGATGCTTTAATTGGTTATGAGCACGCCGAACCGCCTGCCCATTTACCGCGGACTAGCTTCGGGTGGGAAATTAATCCAGGCGAATTTCGGGATGTCCTGCTCGAACTCCACCAACGCTATCAATGCCCTCCGATTTACATCACAGAGAACGGCGCCTACTTCGACGACGTAGTATCGACAGATGGAAAAGTTCACGACACGAAACGGATCGCCTTTCTCGACGGGTATATTAAGGCTATGCAGGAGGCCAGGGAGCGCGGCGTCGATATTCGCGGATACTTTGTCTGGTCCTTACTTGACAATTTTGAGTGGGCCAGCGGCTACCGCCCAACCTTCGGTCTCGTGAAAGTCGATTTCCAAAGCCAAAAGAGAATACCGAAGGACTCCTATTTCTGGTATCGCGATTTTATACACAAGCCTACCTGAAGAATGGCTGAGTCCGAACGCCGACGCCGCCTATGCCGAGGCGTTTCCTAATCACTGTTTCTCGCGGGCCGCCCATAGCATTCCGCGTCGAAACAGCGTTGCCGTCTCGTGCACTCCAAACTCGGAAGCAAGATGACCTAACGAACTGTAAAACACCCTCCCTCGCCCATGCATTCGTTTCCACGCGACTGGCATCTGAACACCAGCGATCCAGAAGCAATAATCTCCGGAAAAAGTGGTCGTGGCCAGGACGTGGTTACCCGGGTCGACATGCATATAGTATTGTTCCGACTGGCAGTTAAAATCTTCCAGTCCCAACGTAACCGGGTCGGTCTTGTCAACGATGTTCACCCGATAGGAGATGATATTACCCGGATGAGCAACCCACTGACCGCCGGTCATGAACTGGTAATCTGTGTTCAAGCGAAAACTGTCTCCCATCCCTCCATGGAAACCGGCAAGTCCCACGCCCGACTCGACGACGGCGCACAGATTCTTCGATTCGGCATCGGCAACACTCCCCATCGTATAGATAGGAATGATCAAATCAAATTTTCCCAGCTCTGGATCCGCGAAGGCGCTCGTTTTATTTTCCTTCAAGACGGCGAATCCTTCTTCGACCAGATACTGTTCCACGATTGCGGCGCATTGCTCGGGCTGATGCCCCTCCCAACCACCCCACACGATCAAAGCATTCCTCTGATTCACTAGTCGAGGACTCCAAATCTGGGAAGCGGCAGAAGACCCCGAGGCCGGTCGCAATGAGAATAAACGGGAACTGATTTACCGGACTGGCCTCCGAAGACGATTGCCTCCATTACCTCCACCGTATGCAGTGCGACTTGATCGGACACTCGATGCGGCCGATTGGCCTGAATCGCGGACGCCATCTCAGCAACGCCGATAATGCGGTAGTTCCCGTCGCTGTAACCGTGCGTCAGGGGCATATCAACCCAGCGGCCCCCCTTTTCCAGCAAACGCACCGAGCCGCCAAAGTAGTTCGGATCTGGAATCTGTAAACTTCCCTCCGTCCCGTAGATTTCGATTGGGAGATGGCTGTGACCTTGCACGTCAAAACTAGCGTGAAAACTGATCACCGCTCCCTGCTCAAACTCCAACAGGGCATTAAAATGGGTAAAAATTTCCACCGGAAATTTTCCACCTTTTCGAGGACCGGCTCCGTAGAGTCGCTCTTCAAAGCCTCGCTTGGCAATAGAAGTGACCCGGGTCACCGGACCAAGTAGATTGATCAGCGCCGTAAGGTAGTATGGCCCCATATCAAAAACAGGTCCGCCCCCTGTCTGATAAAAAAACTCCGGGCTAGGGTGCCAGCTTTCAGGGCCAGGCGTTAGAACAAAGGCGGTTCCCCCCAGCGGTCTGCCGATTGCGCCATCGTCGATCAGCTTTCGAGCCGTCTGGTGTCCCCCTCCGAGGAAAGTGTCTGGCGCGCACCCCAACCTGACATTTCGCCGTCGAGCAGTCTTCAACAACTCCTCCCCTTCCTCTCGACTCAGGGCAAGGGGCTTTTCTGAGTAAACATGTTTTCCTGCTTCCAGAGCTTGCAAGCTGATCGGAACGTGGCTCTGCGGCGTTGTCAGGTTCAGGATGAGATCGACCGAGTTGTCCTGCAGGAGTTCATCCACACTCTGTACCTTTAGCCCGAACTCTTCTCCTCTTTTCTCGGCGTTCATCTGCAGGGCGTCGGCACAGCTCATCATCGCCAAGTCAGGAAAATTTTTCGCGGCCTTCAAATAAGCGGCACTGATATATCCCGCTCCGACGATTCCGACACGGATTGGAGTAGCCATAGTTAGAGGGTCATCCCGAACGCCTGACCATCTGCTCGCTCAGGGCCTGTTCCGTCTTTCGCGCCGAGCGGCAGCGCGAAAGATCGGTACCGACACTTCCTTTGTTTCAGTGAAAAATCTTACTGCTTGTTTTGTTGCCAAGATTTTTCGATGGCCTTCGCTGCTTGTTCGGCGGTCATATTTCCAGAGGCGATATCCGCGCTTGCATCATTGAAGACCCGACCCGTGTCCGGACCCAGAAGTTGATCCATCGCGATAGCGATCCATTGCGAATTGGCAACCTCTTGCGCAATCTGCTTAAAGAACGGTTCGCTAATTGAATCCGCTGTCCCTTTCACCATGGAGATACCCATCCCGGCGGCAACCAGCTTGTCCTGGAATTCTTTTCCCAACCAGAGCCTCATGAAATCGACGGTTTCTTTCGGTGCATCTTTTGCGACCAGCCATCCGTCCAGACTCGCAAAAATGTCGTTCGCATGGCCTTTCCCGTCTTTGACTTCAGGAAAAAAGAACCATCCCAGCTTTTCATCGGGCAACCCTTTTTGGTCGGCGGCATCTGAGCGGCCTTCAGTGATATCCCACGTTCCCATCAAGTGAAAGGCCGTTTTACCGTCATGAAAAGTGCCGGCCGCTTCGCCGTAGGCATTCGCCAGAAAACCGTTTTGGAATGGCTTCAACGCCGCAAGATCTTTGTAGAGCTGAAACGCTTTCACAACCTCAGGGCTGGCGAATCCGCCGTTTTTACCTTCATAGGCGGCTTGCATACCATCCTTCCCGAGAACGCGCATCATGAGTAACGCGGGATAAAAATGGAGAGGCCATTTATCCTTTCCGCCCGCTGCCAGCGGTGTGATCCCGGCAGCCTGACATTTTTTTACGGCATCGATGAAATCGTCCCAAGATTTGATCTTGGTCGGATCAACACCCGCTTTTTGAACCAAATCTTTGTTGTACCAGAAGACGATCGGGGCAACATCGTTCGGCAGTCCATAGGTTTTGCCGTCAGCAGTGAAATTTTGAATACCTGCAGGGTAAAACGTATCTTTGAACCCGCCTTCTGAGATCGCTTTCGTGATATCCTGACAGACCCCTGAGTTGATCTGTTCCAACATCACGCCTCCACCCCAGCTGTGGAACAAGCTTGGGCGATCCTTGGATTGGAGCAACGTCGGCAGTTTTGCTTTAAACGCTTCGTTCTCCAGGTAATCGAATTCGATTTTTACACCAGGATGAGCCTTTTCATACTCCTTGCCCGCGTCCTGCCAGATCGCCAGGATCTTCGGTAATTTTTGCAAATGGAGGATCTTGACGGTTGTTTCGGCAGATGCCGACAAAGAAAGTGATCCTAACAAAGCGAGAGAGAACAGATATCTGAATTTCATAATTTCGGGGGAATGGTGTGACCCGGCCGGTTAGCACGGAAAAACTGCGGGGAAATAACCTCGTTTATCCTCCGGGGACCTCTCTCAGCCGTCAAGCTTTTATCTGGCGATCTTCCGTCGTTTTTGGGGCGCATTTGTAAATTGATCGACCTTGATATGTGACTACGAGCTTGTCGAATCCTGGAATTTTGAGATAACAGAGAGAGTCATTCTAATTTTTCTAATGTCCGCGCGAGGTCCAGCCATCATTCGCAACATCAACCGGTTTGATGTTCTTCACACTATCCGCCTGCACGACAACCAAATTTCCCGTTCCGAACTCTCCAATCTGACTGGGCTCAGCCAGGCGACGATCTCCAGCATCGTGGGGCACCTGATCGACGAAGGCGCCTTGATCGAAGATGACGCCTACGGACTGGGAGCCAGAGGACGCGGTCGGCCATTGGTCATGCTGCGATTGAATCCGGAATATACCCACGTTATGGGCGTCAAGATCGCCACTCATCAAATCGTCTTTTCGGTCACCGATTTCGTGGGAAATGTCTGCGCTTCGGATAATATCCCTGTGGAACCGCTGAAGTTAACTCCGGCGCAGTTGGTGGCCTTTGTTGTTCGCGGCGTCCGGGCTTGCCTGAAGAAGGCCGCGAAAACGATCAGTGACGTCAGCGGAATCGGCGTGGGGCTGCCCGGGTTCGTCGATTCCCACCGCGGAATCGCGTTCTGGAGTCCAGTGTTTGCCATTCCCAACGTCAACTTTCGCGAACTGCTGCAGACGAAATTTGAAATTCCAGTTTTCGTCGAAAACGATGCCAATCTCGTGACCTTGGCCGAACTCTGGTTCGGGATGGCGAAAGGGCTCGAGAACGCCGTGGTCATTACTATCGAGCACGGCACCGGAAGCGGCCTGATCTTCAATGGCAGTCTCTATCGAGGCGCCCAGGGATTGGCTGCTGAATTTGGTCACACCAAACTCGTTTTTGATGGCCCCCTTTGCCAATGCGGAGAGCGCGGCTGCATGGAAACACATACCGCGGCCTTTGCGATCATCCACGAAGCCGCGAAGGCCGGTTTCCGGGTTCCGAAACGACCTCTTGACTACCATGAGCGGTCGCAATTGGTCCAAGCGATCGTCACCAAAGCAGAAGCGGGTGACGATTCAATGAAGCGGATTTTCGAACAAATGGGCCGATATCTGGGTTTGGGTATCGCCAACCTCGTCAATCTTTTGAATCCGCAACGAGTTGTTATTTGCCAGGGAGCCATTCGGTGCGCACATCTCTTTGAGGACAGTTTGCGTTCAGTCGCCGAGCAGATGGTCATTCCGCCGCTCAAAAGAAAGCTTGAGATTGTGATTCACCACTGGGGAGACGAAGTTTGGGCTCGCGGCGCCGCGAGCCTGGTTTTGCTTGAGTTGGACCAACGTGGTCGGGCCGAGATGCCAAAAGGCTCCTCTGTTTCAGGTCGTCGTGGCGCGCGGAACGGAAAAGTCCGCGCGGCCGTCAGCACGGTGGCAATTTGATTTAAGCCCGCGTTTTTCGGAGCTTATTAAACAAATCAAGCGGCCGGATGTCCATTAAACCTGAGATCCGAAGATCGACGGACAGATGTAGTTTCTCGCCGCATGACCTTCGGATTTTTCTTTAAGGATTGAATTGATCGAGCCATGGAAAAACCCGCTAAAAAATCAGAGACTCGCAAGTTCTTCATCACGAATGAGAGCGGATTGCACGCACGCCCGGTGAGCGAACTGGTACGTTGTGCAATGCGATTCAAGAGCGAAATAACCATTCTCGTCAATGGAAAGAAATGTTCTGGTGTGAGCATCATGGATATCATGACAGCAGACATTCGGAAGGGAGCAGAAATATTTATCACGGCCGAAGGAGTCGATGCCAACAAGGCGCTCGACGGAATCGAGAAGTGCCTCAACCAGCTGGTCGAAAAGGGATTTTAGTGTCCTGTTCCGAGGCCCATTTTGATCGCAACAAAACACATGCTATTTCGAGGACAGGACACTAATCTTCGGCCGTAAATTTAAAGTGTTCAGGGCCTATGTTCTTGACCGAACTCGTTTGCGGGCTTTGCCGTCGATCGTACCCAAAATCCCAACTCCAGACAGTTTGCCAAGATTGTCTGCGCCCGCTTCTGCCGGCATACGATCTTGCGGCAATTTCGGCGACCCTGAAAAAAGAAGACCTTGCCGCGCGCGAAGCTTCTATGTGGCGGTACCGCGAAGTTTTGCCACTCCCGTTCGATCAAGAACCGATAACTCTTCGTGAAGGCTGGTCCCCCCTTTTGCCGGCCGATCGTTTTGGAAATCAGATCGGCCTTCAGCACCTTTTAATCAAAGACGAATCACAAAACCCGACTGGAAGTTTCAAGGCGCGAGGAATGAGTGTCGCTGTCAGTATGGCTAAACATTTCGGCGTTGAGGCGCTTGCCGTCCCCTCAGCCGGAAATGCTGCCGGTGCATTGGCTGCTTATGCCGCCCGCGCTGGAATCCGAGCGCATTTGTTCATGCCAAGTGACACCCCGAAGGCCAACGTCATCGAATGCACCGCGATAGGGGCTGTCGTCACCTTGGTGGATGGATTAATCACGGATTGCGCGCGAGAAGTAGTTAATCGATCTGCCACCGAAGGCTGGTTCGATCTTTCGACACTCCGGGAACCTTACCGGCTGGAAGGTAAAAAAACGTTGGGATATGAAATTGCCGAACAGCTGGGCTGGCAGCTTCCGGATGTCATCTTATATCCGACCGGCGGCGGGACCGGCCTGATTGGCATGTGGAAAGCCTTTGGCGAAATGGAACAGTTGGGTTGGATTTCTGCAAAGCGGCCAAGGATGGTCGCGGTCCAAGCGGACGGCTGCTGTCCCATTGTAACAGCCTTCAAGAGCGGAGAACGATTTGCCAGCACGCAGCCGAATGCCTCGACCATCGCTTCCGGCCTGCGCGTCCCTAAAGCCATCGGAGATTTCCTGATTCTGGCTTCGATCCATGAATCTCGTGGAACTGCTCTCGCGATCACCGACCAGGAAATGATTGAAGCGGGCGGCGCTGTAGGAGCCGCTGAAGGCTTGTTTGTCGCTCCGGAAAGTGCAGCCTGCTGTGCTGCCGCGGGAAAACTTGCGAGTTCCGGATGGATTAGATCTGACGACAAAGTTGTTATTTTCAACACCTGTACGGGCCTCAAATATCTCGAATGCTTTTCCGGCTCGGCAGGGATCACGAAAATTCATGCGGCCCATGATTGATATTGAGGATTCTTGTCAGCTGCTCGGGTATCTGCGCAGCACAGGCCGGATTGGTTCCAGAGAACGACCTGACATTCGAAAACTGAGTGGCGGCGTATCGAACAAGACTTTATTGCTGGACCGTCCCAGCGGTGAATCGTGGGTGATCAAGCAAGCACTGCCAAAGCTCCGAGTGCGATCCGACTGGTTCAGCGACCCTGCCCGCATCCAGGTTGAAGCCAATGGCCTGCGATATCTGCCCCGAGTTACTCCGACGGGGAGCATCACTTCGCTTCTCTTTGAGGATACCGCAGAGAATCTGCTGGCCATGGAAGCGGTTGATGAACCCCACGAGAATTGGAAACAACAGCTTCTACGCGGCGAAATCGATCAGTATAGTTTCGAACAATTTGCCAAACTACTCGGATCGATTCACCGCGAAAGCTTCGCGCTGCGAGACGAGCTTTCGCCTGTCTTCGCCAGCAGGCAATTCTTCAAGACGCTACGTCTGGAGCCGTACTACGAGCACTCTGCGCAGGCCGTGCCCCGGGCAGCGTCGTTCCTGGAAAAACTCGTTGCCCAAACATTGAGTCGCTCCGACACGCTGGTGCATGGCGACTTCAGCCCCAAAAACGTTCTCGTGCAGAACAAGCAATTGATCTTGATTGATCACGAAGTGCTTCATTTCGGTGACCCGGGGTTCGACATCGGCTTCAGTCTCACTCACTTCCTTAGCAAGGCGCTTCACCTCCCTGACAAACGCGAAGCTCTTGTCCAGGCCGCACGGGTATATTGGAAACTGTATCGTGAAGAAGTGCGCGGCATGCCGTGGACCGCGGCTCTTGATTTGCGCTCGGCCCGGCACACCATGGCGTCGCTTTTAGCACGTGTCTGCGGCAGGTCTCCACTGGAATACCTGAACAAAGAAGAATGCCTCCTCCAGCAGGAGAGCGTGATTGAGATGATCGAAGAAGATTTATCTTCCGTGGATCAGGTGATTACCGGTTTTGCAGAGAGGATCTCAGGCGCAGGGTGCGGCCCGATTTGATGATCATGATCAGAGCAACTCACCTCTCTGCCATCGAGATTCTCGACAGCCGCGGCCGGCCCACGATCTCAGCAACGATGCGAATGGCCGACGGCAACGTGGCCACCGTCTCGATCCCGTCAGGTGCTTCGACCGGCAAGGCTGAAGCCAGGGAACTGCGAGATAAGTTAAAGCCTTACGGAGGTCTGGGGTGCCGCAAAGCGGTCGAGAACATTCGTGGCCCCATCGCCAGCACTGTGGTCGGCAGAGAGTTTGTGAACCAGGAAGATCTGGATCTAACTTTGCAACTGCTCGATGGAACACCGGACAAATCGCGCCTCGGCGCCAACGCCATCCTGGCGACTTCTTTGGCCTTTGCTCGGGCATCCGCAGTCCATCAAGGCATCCAGCTTTATCGATATTTCTCTCAGTTGCTGCCGGAGAGTGCACCGGCGCTTCCTCGCCTTTCCGTCAATCTGTTCAGCGGTGGCAAACACGCCTTTGGCCAAGTGGCGATTCAGGACGTTCTTCTTGTTCCGGAGGCAAGATTTTCGATCGCTGAAAGTTTGGCGATGATCTACGACATCTACCAGGCAGCGGCAGAAATCATCTGGAAACGATACGGCGCGAGAGCTCTTACCGCAGATGAAGGGGGATTAGCTCCCCCGTTTCAAACGAGTATCGAAATGCTCGAGAGAGCCGCGGAATCGATCGAATCCGCGGGATACAAGTTGGGCGATGACGTCACCTTGGCGATTGATGTCGCGGCGAGTCACTTTATTCAGAAAGACGGAAGCTACCGAATCGATGGACAAATACTTGCTCCGGAGGAGATGATCGATTTCCTGGGGAGGTGGAAAGATCAGTTCCCCCTCCTCAGCATTGAAGATGGACTTGGCGAAGATGACTGGGATCATTGGCCGATTCTTCGCAAACGCTTGGGAGATGGGACGCTCACTCTTGCAGATGATCTTACCTGTACCAACCCGGATCGGATCGGGCGAGCAATCCAGCTTGAGGCAGCAAATGCGTTGTTATTGAAGGTCAATCAAATCGGTACGGTCACGGAGGCCAAACGTTCTTATCTGCTCGCCAGGCAAGCGGGCTGGAAGGTGTCAGTGAGCGCGCGCAGCGGCGAAACAGAAGACCACTGGCTGGCCGACCTGGCTGTTGGCTGGTCTGGAGACTTCGTCAAAGTCGGATCAATCACGCAATCAGATCGCTTGGCCAAATACAATCGCCTTTTGATGATTGAAGACTCCCTCGGCGATACAAAAGGACGCAAAGATCACCAAGATCTGATCCTGAAACCTTTAAAAACTTTGTGATCTTCGCGTCGTTCTGTGTGGATCCTCTTTTTTAGCAGACTGAGGTCTGCTCAGTATGGCGCGAAGATAAGGAAAGTTCAGGGCGAGCGGCTCCTCCGAAAGTAGGCGAATCGTCTCGATTTGCTCTGTCCCCTCGGGAACTTTCGACGCTTATCTTCGTGCCATTCAGGTCTGCTCAGCAATTGCGACTTCGCATCCTCCAATCTTGGCCGGGCGCTTCTTTCGAGAGCGCAGAGTGATCGAGTGATGAATTCCGCGCAGTCCCTTTGTAGTCGTCCTTCCTCGCGATTGCTGGTTGTCAGCATCGCGATCTGGCTATCTATCTAGCAAAGGTAAGCGTCTCGCTTTGCCTCTCCGAGCGGAGCAAACCGAGACGGTTCGCCTACCTTTGCCTACAGCTTTCAGTAGGATCGTTCCGTTAGTCGCCAATCGTCCCGGTCTTGTCATCGGCCTTTTCGCAAATAGAACAATAGAGCGTAGAAAGACCGAACGAACATTTCCAATAGGCGATTGGTCGATTGGTGGCCATCAGAAAGGATGTTCCGTAGCGGCAGGCGCGGGAGTTTCAATAGTCGCGAGACCGGCCCGGGAGAGCGCCGCCGCGAGCGTCTCCAAGACCACCGGCTTGCTGACGTAGTCGTTCATACCGGCCGCCAGACACTTCTCGCTGTCGCCGGTCATGGCATGAGCGGTCATGGCGATGATATAGGGTTGTCGGAAGCCGGCGTTGCGGGCGCGGATCCGGCGAGTCGCTTCGTAACCATCTACTTCGGGCATCTGACAATCCATCAAAATGATGTCGTAATTGGTGTGCTCAAGCGCGTCCAGGGCTGCGCGCCCATTGCATACCGAGTCTGCAGTATAACCAAGCTGTTTTAACTGTCCTAACGCGACCAGTTGGTTGACCGCATTGTCTTCCGCAATGAGCACCCGAGCCTTTTGCAGCTGCTGGATGACTGAAGAGGGCGACTTTCGCCTAGCAAGCGAACGGGGCAATGTAACCTGAGCCTCGCCCATGGCTCTTGCCAGGCAATCGAACAAGCTGGATTGCCGCACCGGCTTAAAACAACAGTCCGCAAACCCCGACGCCTGCAGTTCTTCCGTATTCACCCGCTGGCCAAGACTAACGAGCAAGATGAGCCGCGTGTCGGAAATTGCCGGGGTGGCCTTGATTTCCCGCGCTAGCGCCATGCCGTCCATGTCCGGCATCCGTTGATCAATTATGGCCAGTTGATGAGGGTCCCCTTCCCTCACCGCTCTATGCAGGAGCCTCAGCGCCTCGGCTCCGGTAGGAGCGATGGTGTTGCGCATTTTCCATGCAATGATCTGTTCGTGCATGAATTGACCGCTTACGGCATTCTCATAGACCAGGAGAGCCCGTATATTAAGCAGCCAGTGATTACTGCCCACGATGAACTGAGGTAACGGTGATTTTCGCAGACGCACTGTAAACCAGAAGGTCGAGCCTTTTCCTATAGTGCTTTCCACGCCGATCTTGCCGCCCATTTTTTCGACCAACTGCCTCGAGATGGCTAATCCTAGACCGGTGCCGCCGAATTTTCGCGTCATCGAGCTGTCGGCTTGCGTGAATGCCTCGAAAAGCTTTTTCTGGTTCTCTGGTGAGATTCCCATGCCAGTATCACTGACTTTGAACCGCAGCTCGCATTCTTCCTCCTTTTCCGTCTCACAAGAAACGCGCACCGTCACTCCGCCTGTGTCGGTGAACTTGATCGCGTTGCCAACCAGGTTGGTAAGAACCTGGCGAATCCGACCGGCGTCACCCTGCAGCGAGGTGGGGACCGCAGGCTCGATGAAGCTGGCCAGTTCGATTTTTTTGGTTTGGCATTGTGCGGACAGTAAGCTGATGGCTCCATCGAGTACGACGCGCAGATCGAAGGCCAGCTCCTCAAAGCTCACTTTTCCCGCTTCCAGCTTGGAAAAATCCAAAATGTCGTTGATGACCGTGAGTAATGCCTCGCCGCTGGATCGAATTGTCTGTGCGCAGTCCTGCTGCTCACTGGTGAGCGGCGTATCGAGCAACAGCTCGGTCATACCGATTACCCCGTTCATGGGCGTGCGGATCTCGTGACTCATGTTGGCGAGGAATTCGCTCTTCGCCTGGTTGGCCGTTTCGGCCGCCGCTCTGGCATCACGAAGTTCCCGCTCGGCACGTTTATATTCGGTAATATCCCGCGCGGTTCCGGTCGTTCGCACCGGTTTGCCATCTTCGTCGTAAATGGTTTTTCCAAAATTCGATAACCAATGCACCTCCCCGTCGGGATGGACGATGCGAAACTCGCCTTCGAAATCCGTTTTTTCCGCTAAACTCTTGCTAATCGTTGCCAGGATCCGGCTCACATCCTCTGGGTGTATGAGTCTCGTGAAAGCATCGAAGGTTCCATCGAAGCTTCCTGCGCCAAAGATGGCAAGGCACTCTGGCGACCAGTACACGTTATTGGAGCGAAAATCATGTTCCCAGACACCCATGCGGGATGCGCCCAAAGCGAGATGGAGCCTTTCCTCGCTTTCACGCAGCCTGGCTTCGGAGCGTTTGTTCTCGGTGATTTCGACCGCTACTAAACCAACCGCTTTAGGCTTCGCATCCACCCCAACTCCCAGGAGTGGAAAAAAGGAAAGCTGGAAGCTGCGGTCTTCCTCTGGACTATAGTCAGGCTTCGCAGTCAGTTCGAAGTTAAGAATGGGCTTTCCGGTTGCAAATACCTCGCGGTAAAGCGGCTCTAGAGTGTCAGCCAGCCGCGGCAAGGTTTCGCGGACAGTTCTGCCAAGGCGCACGTCACTGTCTACCCCGGTTATTTGCGCTACTCGCTGGTTGCTTTTCAAATACTTAAGGTCCGGGTCCACTAATACCATTGCCATCGGGGATGCTTCGAAGTATGCGTTTAGCTGTGCCTCACTCGATCGCGCGACCTGCTCGGCTGCTTTACGTTCACTTATTTCAGCAAGGAGCTCGGAGGTGCGCTCGGCGACTCTCTCCTCCAGCGCATCAGACATCTTATTAAAGGCCTCCCCGAGGACGCCGATTTCGTCACGGGTGGTGACTTGCACTCGGGCGTCGTAGCGTCCAGCGGCTACGGTTTTTGCTCCATCGGTTAATTTTAATAACGGTTTAACCAAGCGGTGTGCCGCCAAGAGCCCCAGGACAACCACCGCGGCAAGCGTCGCAAAAAGCACGGTCATCATCCGGTTAAATGACTCTTCCGTCGATTTCATGATCGTCCGATAGGAGGCCAGGCTGATTAGCTGCCAGCCGCCAGCATTGTTGTCGCCGTAAGTTGCTAGACCGGTGTAGCCAGCCATCAGCTTGTGTCCACGGGAGTCTGTGTACACCAGGTGTCCGTAGTTAACCCCGCCAATTACAGCTCGTAACTGTCCGGTAGCCATCTCAGGAGGAACCGAAAACAGGCGGGCCCGCGGGTCAGCACTCATTAGCACCAGCCCAGCCTTGTCCAGTAAATAGGGAAATTCGTCCCCAGGAGCCTGTTGTTTTAGATCTCGCAAGAGCCAAAACAGTTGGCTTGTTAACACATCGGCTACAATCACACCCGCGGGGCGCCCCTCGCTGTCCTGCACTGATACCAAAATCTGAATACCAGGAAGCCTTGTATTCAGGTGCTCATTGGCTGCCGTCTGGTTCAGGAATTTTAAATCGTTAGCCAAGTCGGAAATATAAACAGAGCCATGCCTGCCGCGAAGGGTTAGCTCAAACTCCTTTCGGGTGTTGGGGAAATGCGTAAAAAGCGATTCGCCAAGGCTTGAGCTATCAGACGACGCAATAATCACACCCTGAGGATTTACAAACACGACTTGGTCGAAATAGGAAAACGAGTCGGTCAAGCGGACCAGATCGGGGTTGGCTTCATTCAGGTTTCCCAAACGCATATCAGGGTCCTCCGCGATCGTTTGAACACTGCGGATGGAGTTGAACATAAACTCGTCTATACTCTTCCCAACCTGTACTACGCTGTCCTCGAGCCGTGTGCCGATCTGCTGTTGAGCCTGTTCAACGAGAGTTTGGCGCGCGACCCAGATGATCACTCCGATCGGGATCAAGGTCGCAAGCAAGAAAGTCAGGAGGAATTTTTTTGTTAAGGACATGAAAAATCAAGGCCCAGATAAAAGGACGCTCCTAAACACGGCAACGTCCTATTTTGTCCCTAATGACCTCGGTCATACTTTTAACGAGCTATTAAGATCTCCTCCTTCGCCATTTCGCCAGGGAATGCGATGAGAACGGCAGGTTGCAAAACTGGATTTGGTTTTTATATAGCGGGTTTTATAATTTCGATATTCACAATACTATTCGTGTATTGAATGGCTAGCGGTAAATGATTGGATCGTTGATGGCCTTGGCAACAACGAAAACGCCGGCGAACCGTTTACGAACTTTGCTCGAGTCAAACTCCGTTGCGATAACGCACAGAGGGTTTATGGTTTTTAGAACGGCCCTTGATGCGGCGGAAGTGTAAATATAGCGTTCACCGATGAGCGGCGGTCTAATCGCTCTGGCTTATTACACGATCCCACTCACGCTAGTCTATTTCGTGCGCCGCCGGAGAGATTTGGCCTTTCATTGGATGTTTCTCTGTTTCGCTCTGTTCATCGTCGCTTGCGGTACGACCCATGTGGTAGAGCTTTGGACCATCTGGCACCCCGTGTATTGGCTGGCGGGTGTCATCAAAGCCCTTACCGCGGCGGCTTCGATCACGACAGCAATTGCCTTGATTCCTTTAGTACCACAAGCCCTGGCTCTACCGAGCCCCGAGGCCTTGAGAAGCGCCAACTTGGAACTGCAGGAGGCGCAAGAAGCCAGCGTTCACGTGGGTAGCCCGGAACGATAGAAATCGGGCCGGTCTAGCCACGGGAATCAATGCTCCGGCTTCGTACGACGGCTTCGCTGGCGAACACGTCGGAGGCATACGCGAAGGTTTCCAACCAGGCATTGAAATCGGCGTGAGCTGGCGCATAATTCCGTCCGGCGTCAGGCAGGATTTGCGCAGGAGGAGAAGGTTGAGCGGTACTGGATGGCCCTGCAGAGCCAGTGCTGCACGATCGCGGACGCGGCGTGTCATGGATCGTCAGTCCCTGAGGGAGCGGGATCCGGATAAACTTCTGATTACTCTCGAGTAGCCGCCTCAGGACATTTGGCGACGGCTCGTCGCCGGTGACACAGTAAAGACAGAGTGCGGTGAGCGCGTGGCGCAGCGACGCAACGAGCCGGGCCGCCCGGCTCCAGTCCGGCAGCACGAGCGTGAGCAGGACAGGTTTGTGCGTTGGCACTATGAAATTCCTGCCATGCGGATCGGCGTGGTTAGCCAGTAGCCGTCGGCTTATTGCCGACGAGACATTTCTGGCTACCGCGCGAGCGCTGGCTGCCGATGTTGGGTAAGTTACTCTAAACAGAACGACATAAATAAATGCGTATGTTCTACGTGAAAGCGCAAAGCTTTCGCAGGGCTTCGTTCGGAGTCTTCCAGCTCTGAAATTGTTCGTCTATGCAATCGGTAACCTGTTGGAGGTTAGCGAAATAAACATTGTGGAGACGCAGGCGTCGCGTGAGTTTCCAAACTCTTTCAATCGGGTTTAGTTGCGGACTGTAGGAAGGCAGGAAGTGGAGTGCGAAGTGAGGTTCGGCTTGTTCACGCCAGCTCTTGTGCAGGAGTGCGTGATGGTATTTGGCGTTGTCGCTGATCACAACGACTCTTCGCCCGGAACGGGCGCTGACTTGACGTAACTGCTTGAGAAATTGCCAAAAGGTCTGAGCGTCGAAAACTTTTCCTTCCTGCCTGGTTAATAACTTGCCGTCGCGTAAGCGTACTGCGCCGAAATAGCCGACGCTCTTGCGCGTCGGAGCATGGAGCAGAATCGGATCCTTAAGCGCGTCTTCTTTTCTGATTTGACGCCGGAACCGCTCCAGCACTTGATCCGGAGCCTTTTTCGATTTCATTTGTAGCCATACATTTGTTATTTTTATGTTGTTTAGAACTGACTTATGCGCTTAAATGGTAGCCATAAAACGCACACCTCTTCCCCTTCATCTCGAAATTCAGCGCCACCGCGGTAATCCGGTCGGCCTCATCCGCTCTTCCTATCGCGAGAAGGGCAAAGTCAAACACTCCACTCACGGCCGCATCACCGGCCTGACTTTAGAACAACTCAAATTATTGCAAGCTGCCTTCCGTGGCGATGTCGTCCCCAAGGGCTCAGCAGAGGATTTCCAGATCCTTGCCTCCAAGGAATATGGGGCCAGCTATGCGCTGCTGGAGTTGGCCAAGGAACTCTGGACTGGACCGGGCTCTTTACTCGCGCAAAGAAGCCTGGGTCCAGGATTGCCTGGCGATGATCGTCGGACGCATCGTCTACGCCGGGAGCAAACTGGCGCTTTCCAACCAGTGGAAAAACACCGCTCTGTGGGAACTGTCGGGCGTGGAAGGCAAAGTCGATGTGGACCTCCATTGTTATCTCCCAATGGATCGGCTCCTGGAGCGCCAGAGCGCGATCCAGCGTACTTTGGCAGCTCGTCATCTCAAGGATGGTCACTTGGTGCTCTACGATATTACCAGCAGCTACTTTGAAGGCGCCTACACCCAGAGCGACATCGTCACCTTCGGCTATAATCGCGATGGCAAGCGGGGTCACGAACAGATCGTGATCGCTTTACTCTGCAGCGCGGAGGGTTGTCCGGTCGGAGTCGAAGTTTTTGCCGGGAACACTCAGGACGCCTCCACGGTGCCTGAGAAGATCGCCCAATTGCAGCGCCAATACGGATTAAAAGAAATTATCTTTGTCGGTGACCGGGGCATGATTACCAAAGCGGTGGCTGACAAGATCAAGGGGACCGAAGGTCTGCACACCATCTCGGCATTAACCCATCGCCAGATTGTCGGATTGCTGGAACGCAAGGTCATCACCCCGGAGCTTTTTGATGAGGGAAAGATCGTTGAGGTCTTTGACCCCGAAGAGCCCAAGCGGCGTTATTGTCTTTGCCGCAACCCGCAGACTGCCGGGCGCGAAGGCAAGACGCGTGAGCGGCTTCTGGAGCGCACCCGCGTAGAACTTGACAAAATAGCCGGCTCAAAACGTCGGGCCAGTGCCAAGACGCTCGGAGCACGCGTGGGCCGGGTACTGGAGCGTTCCAAGATGGGCAAATTCGTCCGCTGGGACGTGATCGACGGACGGCTCTCCTGGAGCTTTGATCAGGACAAGATCGTGGCCGAAAAACTCTTCGATGGCTGTTACATCGTCAGTGGTGAGGTGCCCAAAGAGAAGATGGCTGCTAGCGAAGTAGTCGCTTCCTATAAAAAGCTAGGCTTAGTCGAGGAAGCCTTCCGCAGTCTCAAGACCGTGCAACTCGAAGTCCGGCCCGTCTACCACAAGACCGATGATCGAATCAGAAGTCACGTGTTTCTCTGCACGTTGGCCTACTACTTGCAGTGGCACCTCAAGCAGCGGCTTGAACCACTATTCGCCGCCGACGGCACCAACAAAGATCGACAATGGACAGTGCGCAACGTGATTGAGCGTCTAGCGGCGATCCGGCGTGACAAGATCGTGATGGGCGACCTGGAGTTCGAGAAAGTCACCACACCTGAACCCGACCAGCAAACGATCCTCGATTATCTCAAAGTGCGCTTGTAGCCATATTCCTGAAATCTGAAATCTGTTTAAGATCTTCTTAACCAGTCGGTTACAAAGCGAACGAAAAAGAAAATGCGCTTAAGCTCCGCCGGCACCCACATCCGACAACGCGAGCCATGCTGTTGGAAATGAACCTCGTCCAGAGCCCATAGATCAGCGCTTGGATCGGTGGCCAGAGCCTGGAGTTTTTTTATGCGCCTTTTGCAATTCGGGATCGGCGTGCCCAACCATCGGTCTGGGCTTGCGTAATCGAAATCCCAAAGTTCGAAAGAGGCGCTGGCACTGTCGGGTACCCAGATTCACACCCCACTGCTGTCTAATCCAATAGCTGAGAGTCTTCCCATCCCAAAGATTGGCGCTGACGCCCTGCTCTCGAGGCGAAGCCCTCAAGATAACCTCAAGCTCTTGAAGTTGCTCAATACTCAGCTTGCTAGGTCGACCCGGGCGTTCGCCTTCGGCCAAGCCCGCCAGCCCATCATTGTTAAAGCGCTCTACCCAATACTCCACTGTCCGAACACCGTCGCCCAGCAACCGCGCGACCTTTGGAGCGCTCATACCTTGAGCGACCAAGAGGACTCCGTGCAGCCGATGGTCGTACCGGGCTTGCTCCGATCGTCGAATTTCATCCTGTAATGCCAATACCATTTCCCGGGCATCTTCTACTGTTAATGGACGCATCCCATCAGATTATTCAATCCGAAGATATGCGCAAATATTTATGACGCTGTGTTTTAACGGCCGCGTCTTAAGTGACTGGATCCTAGTGGAGGAACTGCCCGAACTTAAATCAGACTGGCCACTGGAGGCCCTTAAAAATGGTCAAGATACCACCAATCTGAAGGGCGAACTCAACGACATTCTTTTGCCGGTTGGTTTCCAAAAGCCTTGCTCCCCTGATGTTTGTGTTTCATTGGGCCCACATTTGGCAGAACCACCGTTTGTGATGTTAGCCCTTGCCTCTTAATTTTCGCACCCTCAGTCCGCAGTCTCCATTCGGACCTCGTCGTTGGGGCTTGCCTCCGGGAGACAAGCTCACCCACATCGCCCAGGACTTTAAACGCGTTGTGCTGATTAGGCTTTTGTCCTACTATACTTCCGGCTGCGCGCCTGCAATTCAGCCTGAGAACTCCCCCGCAATTCCGCTCATGCAAAATCCTACTGGTTCTTCGAAAGAAAGTATGATGGGCGCACAACCATGACAACCGCAACCCGCATCAGCAGCGCCTGGGAGGAGGCATTCAATTGTTCGATTCAAGATCCCGAAGCGTTCTGGGGCGAGGCCGCCGACGCAATCCATTGGTACAAGAGGTGGGACAAGGTCCTCGACGATTCCCGCGCCCCCTTCTACCGCTGGTTCACTGGCGGCCAACTCAACACCTGTTTCAACGCGCTCGACCGGCACGTCGAAACTGGCCGCGCCGACCAGATCGCGCTCATTTACGACAGCCCCGTCACCAATCAAAGCAAAACGTTTACGTACCGCGAACTGCGCGACATCGTCGCCCAATTTGCAGGGGCGCTCGCGCAGCTTGGCGTCGGCAAAGGCGACCGTGTCGTCATTTATATGCCGATGATTCCTGAAGTAGCGGTGGCAATGCTTGGCTGTGCGCGCCTCGGAGCAGTGCATACCGTGGTGTTCGGCGGCTTTGCTTCACGCGAGCTTGCGGTGCGCATCGACGACGCCAGGCCCAAGGCCATCGTTTCCGCCTCTTGCGGCATCGAAGGCAAGCGCATTCTCCCTTACAAGCCTCTCCTCGATGAAGCGCTTCGCCTCGCCCACCACAAGCCCGAAAAGGCGATCATCTTTCAGCGCCCGATGGAGCATGCCGAACTTGTCGCTGGACGCGATCTCGATTGGGATGAAGCACTGGCCGCGGCCAATCCCCACGACTGTGTTTCGGTGGCAGCAACCGATCCGCTCTACATCCTCTACACCTTCGGCACGATCGGCCAACCCAAGGGCGTGGTTCGCGACAACGGTGGCCACGCGGTCGCGCTGAACTGGACGATGAAGAATATTTATGGCGTCGATCCCGGCGATCTGTTCTGGACTGCTTCCGACGTCGGTTTCGTCGTTGGTCACTCCTACATTGTTTACGCTCCGCTGTTCCACGGAAACACCACCGTGCTTTACGAAGGCAAGCCCGTGGGCACGCCGGACGCCGGCGCATTCTGGCGCGTGATTTCTCAGCACAAAGTGAGAACCCTGTTCACCGCGCCCAGCGCGTTTCGCGTCATCAAGAAAGAAGACCCCACTCTCGAGTTCAAGAAGAAATATGACCTCTCGAATTTCAGAGCGCTCTTTCTCGCGGGCGAGCGCTGTGATTCCGACACGCTGCGGTGGGCCGCCAGCAATCTCAACGTCCCCGTGATCGACCACTGGTGGCAGACGGAAACCGGCTGGTCCATTTGCGCGAATTGCATTGGCATCGAGCAATTGCCGGTCAAGCCAGGGTCGCCGACGAAGCCGGTTCCCGGCATGGATGTGCGCGTCGTCGATGGGTGGAATCGCGAGGTGAAGCGCGGTGAAGTGGACGCTCTGGTGATCAAGCTCCCGTTGCCGCCTGGAACGCTTTCCACGCTATGGAACAACGATGAAGGTTTTCTCAAGTCCTATCTCACCGATTACCCCGGCTACTACAAGACCGCCGATGTGGGATACATGGACGAAGACGGTTATGTGTTCGTGATGTCCAGGACCGACGACATTATCAATGTCAGTGGTCACCGCTTGTCCACCGGCGGCATCGAGGTAGTTCTCTCTTCGCACCCTGACGTCGCGGAATGCGCCGTCTTCGGCGTGAACGACGTACTGAAGGGCCAGCTACCGATTGGCTTGCTCGTGCTGAAGAGCGGAGTCATGCGTGATCCGGGTACGATCGTCAACGAAGTCGTGCAGATGGTGCGGGACACGATCGGACCCGTCGCCTCATTCAAGATAGCCGTCGTCGTGCAGCGCCTTCCCAAAACGCGCTCAGGCAAAATCCTGCGTGGCACCATGCAAAAGATCGCCAACGGGGACCTGTACGCCACTCCCGCCACCATCGATGATCCCGCCGTCCTCGCCGAGATCGAAATGGCCATGGCCCACGTCGGCTACGCCAAATCAAAACTGCAGGAATTGCGCAACGAAACTGGTCGTTAAAACCGCCGGTGACCGTTCGGGGTAAGGTCAGCTCCGCCGAAAACCGCGCGATTTCAGACACGGCCCCATCGATGTTGGGGATTTCGCGCGAAAGCGCGTGCAACCCCCTCGCTTTAGTGAGCAAATCACAGGTCCGAATCGCTCAAGCCGCCAACCGGATGACTCCAGTTGACAGGGCCTCGGGAACAAGGCGAAAGGCGGCGCGGTTTCTAGCCATCCCTTTGGACTCGCTCGTGCCGTTGTCCCGAAACCCGGTCGGAGCTTCACCGGTAAGTTGGCGGAAGATGCGGTTGAAATGGGTCAACGATTGAAAACCGACCTCATACGCTATTTCACTGATCCGCAGGTGAGGATTAAGCAGCAAGGCTTTGGCTTTCTCGATCCGCACACGACCGAGATATTCTGTAAAGGTCAGGCCGGTCGCCTTCTTAAACGTTTTGCAAAAGTAAAACGTACTCACGTGCATGGCCTTTGCCACATTATCCAGATCGATAGGATCGGCCTGGTGCCCAACGATATACGCGCGCGCCCGGCGAACCAGCGGCGGTTCGGCTTCCATATCCTGCACCATCGTTCGATTTGCCATGGCGGAAAGTTGTTGGCCAAAGATTTCCAAAAGACGGATGAGACCAGCGTATTGGTCCGACGAAAGCACCCGGGTTCGGTAGTAGGCCTCCTCCAGCCGGTTCCGATCCATGCTAACCCCCCACTCGGTGAGTTGGCGCGCGATGGCTTCAAAGCGGGCCGGTGACGGCAAGTCCAGCGCGATTTGGCCCGTCAGCAAGAAGCCGATCGTACGCTCGCCGAGTTTGACGGGCACCGCCGTGTGGCGCAGGTCCGCAAAGCAACGGACCGTAGCCGATCGGTCCTGCGCAGCATCGACGGCGCGTTGTTCGGCTTCTAAGCAGGCCGCGCAGCCGCGGTTGGTCTGTGCGATCATGGCGCAGAAGGGGTTCTCGTAAGGCTGGCTACGATGCGCCAGCAGCCAAAACTCCGCGGGTCGCAGCGTCAGGGGTAAGCCCACGCTGGCCCCGAAGGCTTGCTTGAATTCGGTATAAAGGTTTGAGCGGCTGAGCCGCTGGATCATCTCGACATCTGCATTTTTCATAGGGAGGAGTTCTTTCTTCTAACGCGTTGCCAGACTGGGTGGGGCCTCCAGCAGCGCCTCCGCTGCCTGGGCTAACCCGTTGAACTTGTCCAAAACCGCCGCGGCCCCAAGCTGCTGGCATTTGGCCCGCAACCCCTCATAAGGGTTCCCGGTCAGCACCACCACACAGAGGTCCCAGCCACGGCTGCGGATGTGTTTGAGTACTTCGACCCCACTGCCGTCGGGGAGTGAAATGTCGAGAATCACGGCTTCCGGCGCGGTGGCCTCGATGCCCTTGAGGGCCTCGCGCACCGACCCGGCCTGCCCGATAACCTCTAAGCCCTTTGCAGCAGTCAAGAGCTCAACCAGCTCTTGACGGGTTTGGGGCGCGTCCTCGACGATAAACACTTTCATTTTAGATTTCTCCATGGAGAAGCTTTTCGGATGACTTAACCTAGGAGATCTCTGAAGCTAAAAAAATGGCCGCTTGGCTGAAACTTTTGTGAGTAATCGGCCTACAAATTTCAGAGTTAGCAGTGGCTGAATAAAACGGCGTAAATACCTGGCCGAGCTCAGCGTTTTCCTCGTTTCTTAGATATCCTTCTTTCGCCTTTCTCCGTGACATCGCGATCAAAGCTCCCTAGAATTCCTGGGAGGGACTCTCCCCCCACCATGGATTATCACTTGATTATCATCGGCGGAGGCGCCGCCGGCAAAGATGCCGCACTATTCGCGGCTAGAGCAGGGATCAAAACCCTGCTTGTTGAAAAAGACCAGCTAGGAGGAACCAGCTATCAGCGAGGATGTTACGCTATGAGGGCCCTGCAAGCCTGCGCCTCCGCTAGCAAAACAGCCGAAAGCAGCGAAAAACTCGGCACAGGAATCGAATTTTTCGATCCAGGGCGGGCCGAGTGGTCCGGGGTACGCCATCGCGTTACCAGCCGGCTAACCAGGCAGCTCAGTCAAGACCTCACCGAGGCCGGAATCATAGTCGATTACGGCACCGCCAGCTTTATCGATAACCATCAAATACAAATCAGTGATGCCAGCGGCAAACAGAGAACCCATACCGCTGAAAACTTCATCATCGCAACAGGTTCAAAGCCCATTTATCCTGGGACTTTGCCAGTTCCACTCAGGGAAAGTCACCAGTCTACGCTGGAACATAAAGCCCTCAATAGTGATCAGCTCCTCGAGCACGAAGGAATCCCAACGCACATCCTTATCGTAGGCGCCGGTTACATCGGCGTCGAATTCGCTTCTATTTACCGTGCTCTAGGCTCCAAAGTCACGCTGATCGAAGAAAAGGAGCGTGTCCTACCATCATGGGACCCGCTGGCCGGACAAAAAGTCGCCGAACAGCTAATAAACGGCGGTGTCACAATTCAGGTAAACAAACCGTTTGACCCAAACATTATCCTCCGAGACACCGACTTAGTCCTGATGGCCACCGGCCGCGTAGCCAATATTGAAGGCTTAGGCTTAGCAAACATTGGTCTGGAAACCACCACATTTATCGAGGTCACCAATCAAATGCAGGTTTATAGTGAGGAGTTTTCCAACATCTTCGCTATAGGAGACGTCAATGGTATAGCGCTGCTTGACAGCGTCGCCTTTACTCAAGCCAGGGTTGCTATCCAAAATCTTCTGGATAAACCGACAACTTTTAATATGCATGTTATTCCTAAATCGATCTATACCAATCCGCTCATTGCTACGGTTGGTTTTACGCAAATGGATGCTTACCAATTTAATGAACCAATTGAAACTATTATCGATGAAGTCGAAGTGATCTCAGAAAACCACAGGAGCATCATCGAACCCGAGAAAACCACAATCAAACTCCTCTACCAACCTGAGAGTAACCAACTTCTTGGCTGCCTGGCTATTGGACCTGGTGCCACCGAGATCGTAAACCACGCCAGCATGGCCCTTTACACCGGATTAAATATCCAAAAAGTGCTTAACGTTGCCACCGTTCATCCTTCACCAAGTGAGTATTTCATTAGGACTTTGCAGAAAAGATTCGATCCTACTCTTTCCAGGCAGTTCACAGCCTACGCGTAGTTCAGAGCCATCGGCCGACCTAAATCGCAATACCGTTGCTCCCCCATTCACAAAAGCAGACCTGCAAGAACCAGATAAGCGTCTCGTAATTATAGCCAATCTGTGGGTTATAGTAGGAGCACGGAGATTGAAATTATAGCCCCATGCGTACTGATGCTATTTGTGGCTTAGTTAAATACCGACACCTAGCAGGACCCGCGAAAACGACCCGCAGCAGTTCATGCCTAGATTTGTCTCATTAGAAGGTAAGGCGACGCGAAATTAACTCTCTCTAAATCGTTACTGGCAACGACCCTCAGTCGGTGCTTGACCTGCGGCCTCAATTCGCATATCTTCAGCATTGTCCCCCGGTAATACGCCGTCATCTCTTTGGCATTACCCACCCCGGACCCGTCGGCCCGCGTTGGTTGATTCCAATTAATCTCCCGAGTAAATTATGTCATCGCCTACAACCCAAGTTTTCGCACACCGACGAGTGATTCTAGTATCAGTGTCGGGTATCATTTTCGAAGGGGCTAATTTTTGTTCGTACGGATCATTAGCCAAGACTTTGGAGGCCCGATCATGAGCAATGAAATCAAAGCGGTGCCGCAGGTTCAATCGGTTGCCGATCCGGCGCCGCTCGGCCTTGCTGCATTCGGCCTGACCACCTTCATTCTCTCGCTCGTGAACGCTGGCTTAATTCCAAAAGCCGCAGAACCCGTTGTTTTGGGGGTAGCCTTCGCCTACGGCGGATTGGCTCAGTTCTGTGCAGGTATGTGGGAGTTTCAGCGAAACAACACGTTTGGTGCAACGGCGTTCACATCGTATGCGGCATTCTGGATCGCGTTTGCGCTCCTGGTCACCTTCAACGTTGGAGGTATTCCGCCTGAGGCGCGGCCTGCAGCTGTAGGAACCTTCTTGCTCGCCTGGGGCATTTTCACGGCCTATATGACAGTCGCGGCAATCACTTTGAGTCGACCACTGCTAGTCGTGTTCATCCTGTTGACCATTACATTCTTCGTGCTTGCGATCGGGGCCTTTAGCTCGCAGGCAGGCCTGACGGTGCTCGGGGGATACCTTGGGTTAATTACGGCGATCGGAGCCTGGTACGTATCGGCGATCACGGTCATCGCATCGACGCGGAAGCATTAAAAATATAACCTTATAACGGACAATCCTATGACGACAGAGCTGGACAAAACAGAGGCAGGAGATGAGACCAACGCCGATGTCAACGAGGCGCAAATTGCGGTCCATTGGAAGGAGGAAGAATATTACCATCCCACTGCCAAATTCGTTGGCCAGGCGAACCTGACCGATCCCTCGGTACACGAGCGATTCAGCGTCGATAAATTTCCGGAGTGCTTCAAAGAATATGCCGACATGCTGAGCTGGGACCAGTACTGGCATACCATTTTGGACACCAGCAACGCGCCGTTCTGGAGATGGTTCGTCGGCGGAAAGCTCAACGCGTGTTACAACTGTGTTGACCGCCATCTGCCCAAATACGGGAACAAGGCGGCATTGATTTTCGTGCCGGAACCCGAGGATGCAGGGCACCAGGCAATCACGTATCAAGAGCTTTGGGCGCGGGTCAACGAAGTTGCGGCAATGCTGCGCGATTTCGCCGGTCTCAAGGCCGGTGATCGCGTGACGTTGCACCTTCCGATGGTTCCAGAACTGCCGGTTACCATGTTGGCATGTGCCCGGCTCGGCATCATTCATTCGGAGGTGTTCGGGGGATTCAGCGGCGAGGCGTGCGGCATCAGGGTAGCGGATTCCCAAAGCCGGGTGCTGATCACGATGGACGGCTATTACCGGAGCGGGAAGCTGATCGACCATAAGGCAAATGCGGACATCGCGGCTGTTGTCGCCGAGCGGAACGGGCAGAAGATCGACAAGGTTCTAGTCTGGCGCCGCTTTCGCGACCAAGACGCCACCTCAACCCCGATGGTCTCGGGTCGCGACTACGACCTTCGCGAGGTCATGAAGGGGTTCGCTGGCCGCAAGGTGGACCCGGTGTCGATGCCTGCGGAAGCACCGCTGTTCCTGATGTACACCAGCGGGACGACCGGGCGGCCGAAGGGATGCCAGCATAGCACGGGTGGATACCTGGCCTATGTGGCGGGAACTTCGAAATACATCCAGGATATCCATCCGGAGGACGTTTACTGGTGCATGGCGGACATCGGCTGGATCACCGGGCATTCCTATATCGTGTACGGGCCTCTGGCGATCGCCGCTACCAGCGTGATCTACGAGGGGGTTCCCACCTATCCCGACGCCGGGCGCCCATGGCGGATCGCCGAGCGGCTCAACGTCAACATCTTCCATACCTCACCCACGGCCATCCGGATGCTGCGCAGAATCGGCCAGGACGAGCCGAGCAAGTATAACTACCACTTTAAACACATGACCACCGTGGGCGAGCCGATCGAGCCGGACGTGTGGCGCTGGTACTACGAGGTGGTCGGCAAGCGGGAGGCGGTGATCGTAGATACCTGGTGGCAAACGGAAAACGGGGGGTTCTTGTGCAGTACCAAGCCGGCGTTGAATCCCATGAAACCCGGCAGTGCCGGACCCGCGGTGCCGGGAATTTATCCCGTAATTTGGGACGAGGACGGGAACGAGGTCCTAGTGGGCTCCGGACGGGCCGGAAACATCTGCATCCGGAACCCGTGGCCAGGAATTTTCCAAACCATTTGGGGAGATCCCGAGCGGTACATAGATACTTACTACCACAAAT
>CAVULL010000022.1:0-180880 GCA_963742335.1 uncultured Verrucomicrobiae bacterium | reverse complement strand
CCTCCTGCAGCTTTCGGCCCTTGGGGCGCTACGCAACGGTCAAAGATATGGAGAAGTCGGCCAGGAATATTTCATGGATTTGGGAATAAAAGCTTCTGCCACTGGTATGCACAACAACCTTGGATTTACGCTTCGGCAGCAGGGCTCGCAGAACTATTCGAAAGCGCTTGAGCATTACAACAGAGCTATTCAACTTTAAACCGAGTATGGCGGAGACCTACGAGTATCGGGGAGTGCTTCTTGCAAAAATGGGCAGGAAGGCCAACACGGAAAAGGATTTGGATACTCTCAAGAAATTGAATCCAAAGCTCGCTGGTGAGCTTGAGGAATTTCTCAAGACCGGGAAGGAGGAAGATGAGTATGACGCTACCTCGCCCAAGCAGAAGAGCTAAAGTTGCCGAAGGCCAGCTCTCCTGAACGATCGCCACGGCACAAATTGGTCAGCGGATCACTCTGAGTCTTATTTCGTCACCAAGACGAACGCCGGAGCTCTTGGCACACGTCATTTGCAGCTGGTGATTGTCGAGCAAATACCCGCCTGGAGGTTGGTGGATGGCTAAGTTGTGCGGCTCTATGATCTCGACCCAGTGAGAGGCGGCAGAAGCGCCTTCCTGATCGTCCTTAATGATGGCGGTGACGTTTACCAGTTCGAGCACCAGGTCAGCCGACGCTTTGTACGGAGCGAGCGAATCAATCGAGTTGACCAGCATAATTATCTCTGTCACAAGTAAGAAATATCAGAAAGGCTTGAACTTTACCAGCCAGGAATCGGAGGTTTTGAAGTCCTCGGTTTTCAAACGATATATTCTTGCTTGAACGCTTCCGCTTCACCGCGGCTTGACGAATACCGAGGAGCCAGCAAGCATTTAAGGGTATGAGGCCGACCCCGTTGCCGCCAGATCCGGACTGGACTGACCGAGTCGAATACTTTCTGCAACAGCTGACGTCCTGGGCGCTCATCGAGCTGCCGGGAAAACCCGTGCTGAGCGGCTTGTTAAGCGGGCTTATTTTGTTGTTGCCGTTCTTGGTTTTGGCGGTCATTTTTCAACAGCTGCACTTCGGCTTTTTGGTTCATTTCCTTGATGGGCGCTAGCAGCCATAAGCAAGGCTGAAATTCATATTGACCAAGGCATTGCCAGGTCCGCAGATCAAAAGGCTTGATCACATTGCACTTCGAAATATAGATTCCAATGTATGCTTTGGACTATCGCGGTAATTTTGCTGATCTTGTGGCTCCTGGGATTCTCGTTCCATGTTGGTGGAGGCTTAATTCACCTTGTTTTGGTGATTGTCGTAATCGTGGTGATAATCAGGCTCGTCACAGGTCGCGGGGTATAGACTCATCCTTGCGAGTGACAACGTTACGATATCTTGTTCCTTTCGCTCTGGCAGAACGAATCGACCTCTGTCGGAGCTGAGAGGATTTCTGATCCAATCTTCGGTCTCTCGGCGTTCAAAGGAACAACGAACATCCGATAGGGCAACCAGCGACGTACAGATATTGGTGCCGGAGTTAGTAATCCTCTGGTGCTCCGGTCATTGGTCTTTTGTTTACAGCCAATGGCCGGCCCTCCCCTCAAGCCAATGAGAAATGGTCTGTAAGACCGGGATGGCTGATCGAAAGCGAACAAGCACACCAAACCGTCCCTTTGCTCAGCGGCCGTCCAGGGGGCATTTTTAGAAGTGACCGCTCATCGATTGAGGCGTACCGCCGACCGTGGCGGTAATCGAGAAGGTATCTTTTGCAGTGGATCTTGGAGTGCCATTGCCGCCAAATTGCGACCCAGCCAGGATTAGCGTGCCCGGGGATATAGTGTTGTCCCTGTTAAGCTGATACGTGTAAAGGATGACCTGACCGATGTCGGTTCCCGCATAGGTAAACATTCCGCTGTTCACGTATTGCGAATTGTACGAAACCCCAGGCGTCTTCATCACTGTTACTGTAATTTTCAGCGAAGTAATTGGCAGGATTGAATGGATAGTAAGATCTTCTTCTCCCCAATAAGGACCGGTGCCGCTAGCCACTTTTCCGAAGACGGACAGGCCGGACAAATTTGGACTTGGAGCAGCGGAAGCGCTCAGGGCCCGTGGCGCGGTGGGTGTTTGTGGCGAAATAGGTGACGGTGCTGCGCTGGGGATTGGCGTCGGGCTCGGGTTCGGTCTCGAAGTGGGCTGCGGAGAGGCGCTCGGCAAAGGCGTGGACCGGGCGGTGCTGTTGATCATCGGCGCCAGGAGCGGCTGCAGAATGGATTGCTTGTCCTGCCGAATCGTCTTCCAGTCGTCTTGAAGAATTCCTCCGGTGTCACCAGAATTAGGGTTGCCAGCACCAAAAAGCAAAGCTGCAGCCGGTTGATTGAATATAATCTGCCAGAGCTTTGAACCACTCTTGATCGGAAACCGTGGCATCTTTCGTGCCAAATTCTCTAATCCAGATGGGTGCGATATTCCGTTTGAGGAGGTATCCCCAATGCGCATCCCAGATTGCCGGCAGATTCGCGGATAAGTTAAATCCAGAAACCAAGGCTGGTTGTAAACCGAGGCGCAATAGTCATGGGGAGAATAGACAAGTTGGGTAGACACGTTTAATCGGATCGGGTACTGCCACGCAGCGTCCAGATTTCCGCCCCACCAGATAAGAATCGTTGCCAACTTGGTCAACCCCTTCGACGATGATCAGTAAGTGGGGATTGACCGCCAGGATGGCGTTTCCGGCTCGTTCCGCCGCGAGCCGCCAATCGCTGGCGAGGTTTCCGGATCCCCAGTCCGCTGGGTCGCGCGGCTCGTTGTGAAGATCAAAGCCGATTACCGTGTCGTTGCCCTTGTAACGCTGGGCCAGCATCGTCCAATCAGAAATCCAGCGAGCTTCCGAATATTGGTTTGTATACCAGAGTGCAGATTGAGAGCCGGAGTCGGGACGGTGGCAATGCAGCACGATTTTAGAACCTCGCTGCCTGCTGTCAGCAATCAGCTTATCGAGAATTTGCAGCCCAGTCAGACCCTTCAGGGCCGGATTTTGATCGAAGTCAAGACCATAAGGAACGCTCCCGGCGTCGAACAATTGGTTGCAATAAGGAACACGAATCATGTTGTAGCCAAGGCCGACGAGTCGGTCGAGCATCGAATCCATCGAACGACTCCAAAGGCCATGGGGACAATAGTTCGCGGTTTCATTCCGAACCAGCTCAGTCCGGTCAGGCGGACCACGCGGTCCTGAGCGTCCACGAGGTGGCAACCGCTCGTGTGGAGATAGTTCTGGGCCATCCCGCTTGGTGGCAGCAAGGGCGTCAAGATCACCAGGCAACTCAGGAATCTGAAAATTCTCATGGACTCAAGAGCGACGTGCGATCAAGTGCCGGCAGCAAGTTCATGGCCGAATCGATTGCGCGAATTCCAGGAGGGCATAGATCTGCTCCGCATCTCGGGCGGACGATAAAATTCCGCTTAAAACAGCAGTTTTTGAAATTTGTCATAATAAAGGTAATTACAGTAACGCCTTTCCGGACATCTCTCTCCTTAATTAAGCCGCTTTTTTATTTTTTCCCGCGCGTCAAGTGTCTGGCCCTCCTTTGCCTCGCGCAAATGGTGGTTTGCACAAGCGCCAGCCGCAAGGTGGCTGGCGCTGTCCAAAGTGCGCTGGTCCTTGCCTTGACCCCGAATGAACTAGTATCAATCGTAGCCTGACATTATTTTATGACCTCCAAGATCCCAACTCGTTCCGAGATCCCTGAGTCCGACACTTGGGACCTATCACATCTGTTTCAGACCGAAGAGGCATACCAAACTGCCTTTACTCAGTTGAGAGATCGGTTTCCGAAAATCGCCGAATTCAGAACCCGGCTCGGCGAGTCCGTGAAAGTCCTGGTTGAGTGCCTGGAATTCGAAAAGTCGCTTAACCAGATGGCCGAGCGACTTGGGCATTACGCTTCCCTCAAAAACGCCGAAGACAGTTCGAATAACGCCGGTCTTTCACGGCAAGCCGAACTGACCAACCTGCTTACCAAGTTTGGGGATGTCGCCTCTTTCATCAATCCGGAGATCCAGCAAATACCCGATCAGACATTCCAACGTTTTCTTAACGACCCAGTCCTGGCGCCCTGGAGGATTGCACTGATCAAACTCCGTCGGTACAGGTCGCACACGCTTTCCGAGCGGGAAGAGCGGCTCCTGACCCTGGGTGCGCCGGTCATCCGTGGTCATTCCGAGACCTTTTCTCAGCTGACAAATGTGGATATGAAATTTGGTTCGCTGAATCTGGAGGGTCGAGAAATCGAGCTCACACAAGGCAGCTACTTCTCTTTCCTCAACAACAGCGATCGAGATTTGCGCCGCAAAGCTTTTTACCAGTTTTACGCGGAGTTCGATGACCATAAATACACCCTCGCATCGGCGCTCTCCTCCTCAGTTCGAGGGAATGTGTTCTTGGCAAAAATCCGGAGCTACCCTTCCGCTCGTGAAGCATCCCTCTTTCACGACAATGTCCCCTTGGCGGTCTACGACAATCTCATTGGAACGGTTCGCAGGAACCTTCCGGTTCTTCACGAGTACTACGAACTCCGCAAGGAAATCCTGCAGTTGGCTGAGATTCACCAGTACGACACTTTCGTGCCCATGGTGCCCGTTGTTCGGACGAAAGTCACCTTCGACGAAGCAATCGACCTGATCCTGAAAGGTTTGCAGCCGCTCGGTGATGAATATCTTCGCATCCTCGACAATGGATTGAGATCCCGCTGGGTGGACCGCTATGAAACGAAAGGGAAGAGAAGCGGCGCGTTTGCTTCCTTCAGTTATGGCAATCCTCCTTACATCTTGATGAACTACAAGGCGGACGTCTTCGCGGACGTTTTTACGCTGGCCCACGAGGCCGGCCACTCAATGCATACCTGGTTCGCTCAGAAGCATCAAAGCTTTCAGGATTACGGCTATCCCATCTTTCTCGCGGAGGTCGCGGCAACCTTCAATGAAAAACTCCTGACGCACTATCTCCTGGAACAAGCGGACGACGTGCAAATGCGCGCTTATCTGATCGATCGCCAGATCGAAGATATCCGACAGACTCTTTTCCGCCAGACGATGTTTGCGGAATTCGAGAAAGAGGTGCATGAAATCGAGGAAAATGGCGGGCCACTCACGTTGGAAGTATTCAAAAGAGTTTATCGCGGTCTTCTAGACGCCTACTTCGGTCCGCGCTTCGTGGTGGACGACCAACTCGACATAGAATGCCTGCGGATTCGGCACTTCTACTTCGCCTTTTATGTCTACAAATACGCGACCGGCATTTCCGCGGCGATCTCCCTGGCCGATCGCGTCCTGAACGGTGGTTCGGAGGAATTGGAGGCCTACCTCGGATTTTTGAAATCTGGCGGCCATCAATTCCCGATCGAAACTCTCCAAGCTGCGGGAGTCAATATGCTCTCACCAGCGCCCATCGAAAAAGCGATGGATCTGTTTCAAACACGGATCCGGCAGTTGCGTGATCTGGTATCTCAATTTGCCTAGACGAATCTAACTGCAATTTTTTTCTCACAGTTAGCATTCGACGAGTGCACTAGTGTTCAATACAATGGTAACAACCACGGCACCATCAGAATACTGATGAGCATCACCAGCAAGGCAAAAGGGACGCCAATTTTAACAAAATCGGTAAACCGATATTGTCCAGGTCCCAGTACCAGCATGTTCACGGGAGACGAGATAGGCGTCATAAATGCCGCCGATGCAGCCAGCGCCACGATCATGGCAAACGGATAAGGAGAAGCTTTCAGATGATGCGCGAGACTCAGGGCAATGGGCGCCATCAGCACAGCCGTCACCGTGTTCGAGATGAAAAGGCCGATTAAGGCCGTGAGCCCGAACAAAGCGGCCAGGATGATCCGCACCTCGGACTGGCCGAAAAGGTTGAGTAAGCCTTCGACCGCTAATTCGATGCCGCCGGTTTTTTGCAAAGCCAACGCGAAGGGCATCATTCCCACGATCAAGAGGAGGATCTGCCAGTTAATCGCCTTATAGGCACTATCCATGTCGATGCATCGAAATAGTCCCATTAGCAGGCAGCCGATCAGCGCCGCAATCACGTTGGGAACAATCCCTGTGATCATCAAGACAATCATGACGATAAGGGAAAGCAAGGCATAGGGAGCTTGGCTCAAGGCCGGGGCCACTTGATTCACTTCTGCCGGCAGGCTCAGAACCACAAAATCGTGGATCTGAGTTTGCAATTGACGAATTTCCTTCCATCGGCCGATCAGTAGCAGCGTGTCGCCCGGCTGCAGTTTCTCTTCCAGAAGTTCCTTATCCAACGCACGTTGGCCACGACGTAGGCCGATCAGGTTCAGGTGGTATTTCCGGCGAAAGGTCAACTGCACCACACTTTTGCCAATCAGACTGGAGGCCGGCGGCACGATCACCTCAGCCATGCCAACTTGCTGGGACTGATCAGTGAAGTAGCTTCCCTCAAGAGGTAATTGCTCAAATCCTGGGCTGGAAAGAAGGTCCGCCTTTTTCCCGCTGGCGGAAGGAGGAGCATCGACTAGCAACACATCATCCGCCATCAGTTTGGTATCGGCACGAGGGGCGAGCACTTCCCGGCGTAATCTGGCTCGCCGTTCGACTGCCACGACATTCGCTCGGTGCTGGCGGCGCGGCTGCCACTCCTCCAGGGTCTGTCCCACAAGCGGAGATTCTGGCCGGATGCGTAGGCGATGTTCACGCCCTGCCAGATGGTACTCCTGAATCAGGTCGAGCAGAGTGCGCGGAGCGTTCTCTGAGGGGCCTGTGTCTGCCTTAACACTCAGCCAGCGGCGGGCAATCAGCATGTAGCCAATTCCCGCCACCAGGATCGTCAGCCCGAAAGGCGTAGGGCTGAAAAGGCCGAATCCGGCGAATCCGGCATGCCTTAGAGCGCTATCCACTACCAGATTTGGGGCAGTGGCGACCAGGGTGAGCATCCCGCTGATCAAGCCGGCGAAGCTTAGAGGCATCATCAAGCGGCCCGGTGGTATGGACATGCGGACGGCGATCCCGAGCACGACCGGAATGAAAATAGCCACCACTCCGGTGGAACTCATGACGGAGCCGAGGCCAGCCGCCCCGAGCATCAGCAGAACCAGGAGGCGGTTCTCGCTCCCGCCAGCCTTGGCAACTAGCAAGTCGCCCAACTTGGTGGCAATACCGGTGCGAACAAGCCCTTCTCCAATGACGAACAAGGCGGCGATAAGGATGATGTTAGAATCGCTGAAACCGGCCAGCGCTTCCGGCACGCTAATGATGCCGCACAACGGCAGGACGACAATTGCCAGAAGGGCGACCACGTCCATGCGAGGTTTATTGGCAACAAACAATCCAACGCAGGCGAGCAGCAGACCAATAACCAGAAGCAGCTCAGAGTTCATAGCGGCAGCAAAGCGATTACCATTTCCGAGGGTGCGTCGAAGGGGGCGATGAGGACTCTCTCGCCCTTTTGAACCTTCGTTGAGAAACCGATCAACACCTCTGCAAGAACGCCGAACCGGGGATCTGTCATGGAAATGAGTAGTCTTAGGGGGATAAATTTCTATCGCAACACAAAAAACCGAGCGCCGGAAATTGATGAGCCTGAAACCATTCACCGATTTTTCTCAGGCAGCGAATTGGCTCTCGAGCATCTCTTTCGGAGTGGGTCTGTCTTTTTTCCAAAAATTCGTGTTCGCCAAAATCGCAAAGCACGCGGTTCCAGGGGTAAGGACACGTGCCGGGCTTTGAGAAAGCAGTGGGATTGGGGAGCGTGTCAGGGTGTGCGAACCGTCGGGTTTGCTCCTTATTTACAGAGGCAAAGCGGGACGCTTCGCTTACGCCAAGACACGCCAGAAGGGGCAACGGTTCGGCGAGCGGGCGTCTCGGCGTGTCCGCGGTTCGTTGGAAACCCGGACTGAGTATTACACAATAATTTTATAATATTAATGGTGCATTATATAATGTCTGGATCATAATCCGAAAATGAATTTAGTAGAGACTTTCAGAGCCTTTGCGGAACCATCCCGTCTTCGGATACTGCACCTGCTTTTGCAACAGCCGCTTTGTGTGTGCCACCTCCAGGAATTACTCGATCTGCCGCAAGTAAACGTCTCCCAGCATCTGGCCTATTTACGAAAGGCTGGGCTCGTCGAATTCAGCCGGGTACAAACTTGGAAAGTCTATCGCTGGCAATCGCCCAGATCTCGCGCGGTGGAACTCAGCCTCAGATGCGTGGCTGAATCTGCGAAAAGCGATCCTGCTTTGACGTCCGATCTGAAGCGCCTACCCAGGGTCTTAAAGACTTATGGAAAAGCCCTTATTTTCATCCTTTGCACCGGGAATTCATGCCGATCCAATGGTGGAGGCATTCTTCGGCCAAAAAACCTCGATCTCATTCGAGTTGAGAGTGCGGGCTCGAGACCCGCCGGTTTAATTCATCCTTGACGATCCCGCATCGCAAAAGATTGGGATCGACATTTGGGGTTCCGCGAAACACCTCCAGGAATTTCTCGATCAGAAAGTGCACTGGTGGTCACTGCTCTGCGGATACGTCGACCAAGTCTGCCCGATATTTCCCGGAACGGTGAAACGCTACCACTGGGGCTTTGACGATCCAGCCAAAGCCAGGGGAAGTGAAGAAGAGGTTTTTGCTGTTTTTTGCCGGGTGCGCGACGAAATACGGAAAGTTTTCGAAGCGTTCGCTGCTGGTGTAAACCTTGGGAAACGTTAGGGTGCGAAAAGATTCACACTTTATCAGAGCTCTCCTAAAGAGATAGACAGCTGTGTGTTATATTCATAACTTCGAGATATAAACATGCCAGAAGCGGCCTCGGGTCCTTGGCTTTTCTTTTTGTTTAATCTCCCCGGTACCCGGGCGAGCGAGCCAACCAGAGAGCGGTACCAACACTATGGAGAAAAGTTCTACACCCCAGCCTCCAGCAATGGCAATGGGAGGCGATATGAGCAGGCGGTTTACAGCGTCTCGGGTGCCTGATTCCGGTATCGAGGCGCTATTTGGCACCGAGGAACGATGGCAGGCATGGCTTGCCGTTGAATCTGCGCTTGCCTTGACTCAAGCGGATCTTGAAATAATTCCGCGTGAGGCGGCGAAGGCGATTGCGGCGGCGTGCCGTATCGAGAGCTTGGATCTTGGACTGATCAGGGAAGGAATTGCGCGGACCAGCCATCCGTTAATGCCGTTGATCATCGAGCTCAGCCGAGTTGTCGGAGAACCGCACGGCGGTTGGGTCCATTGGGGTGCCACTACCCAAAACATCACTCAAACCGGCGACGTGATAATCTTGGGCAAGGTTCACGGGCTTATTGTTGGCCTGCTCGGACGCATCATGGCTGCCCTGGCCGACCTTGCCGAGCGGAGCGCTGAGATGGTGATGGCTGGTCGTACACACGGTCAGCATGCGGTCCCAATCACCTTCGGATTGAAGGTCGCCTCTTGGATCGACGAAATCGGCCGACATATCACCCGGATGCGCGAGATCAAGCCGCGCTTATTGGTGGCCATTGTCGGTGGGGCGGCTGGGAGCTTTGCATCGTTGGGCGAACGCGCGCTCGAAGTGCAGGACGGGGTTGCCAAGAGGCTGGGCTTGGCGCCGATGCCAGTACCTTCCCGCAGCATTGTCGACCATTTTGCTGAATTCGTATGCGTGCTCGGCTTGCTCGGTGCGACATGCGGCAAGATTGGCCGCGAGATTTATCTCTTGATGAAAACGGAAAACGGAGAAGTCGAAGAACCCGTACCGGTAGGCACTGTTGGCAGTTCGACGATGCCCCAAAAGCGCAATCCGCAGCTTTGCCAAGATGTTCTCAGCATGGCCGCGGAAATCCGGGCGCTGGTGCCGTTAGCCCTGGAAGCTATGCAAAGCGAGCATGAAGCAGACCATTGCCCCGGCCTCGCTTTTGAAACGGTCACTCGAGGCTCGATCCTTATCGGCGAAGCGCTGGAGCGCCTCCATCTGATTGTTGGCGGATTGCGTCTCAATCCCCAACGTATGCGGGCCAATCTCGACCTGTCTGGTGGCATGATCAGCGCCGAAGCCATAATGTTGGCACTTGGGAAAATCATCGGCCGGCAACATGCCCACGACGTGGTTTATAAAGCGGCGCAAGCCGCGGCGTCTCAGAACATATCTTTTCCCGATCGCCTGGCCGCCGATCCGAGAGTCACGGCGCACCTGAGCCGCAGCGCGATTGATTCTTTGCTCGATCCGGCCAGGCACACCGGTCTTTCAGCGAGAATCGGGCATGAGCAAGCCGAAGTGGCCAGGCGGTTTGCCAGCGAAATTTCATGCTTATCGGGTTAGTCGACGCATGGACACCGGCGCTGCCAACCTGCCTGAAAAACTCTTTCAACCATTTGGGTTTTTCACCTTGCCATTTCGGCGGACATGCAGCCAGTCGTCGAAGTCCAGCAGCCAGTTCATTGGATTTAGTCGAAGCCGTAGGTTCCAACGCGAGATCAGCTTGGAGTCATGCACCCGCGATTTTTTGGTGATCCAATCTGCGACTTCCTGATCGTCTGCGCCCGTTTCGACGAACATTTTAAATTCACCGGCGTCAATTCCGCTGAAATTGAAAAACACGCGGTCGAGCGGGCAATTATAATGATAGGATCCGGCCTGACCGGCAATTTCCGCACGGCACTTGTCGAGCGCCCGCGCAGCAATCGCACCGTATGGTCCCAGAGGTGTCCGGGCGCTGCGCGGAGCAACGCGCGTCAAATCGGAGGCCAATGCAAGAACTCTTTCGCTAGCCATTTTCGACTGTAGTATAGGTCGTCAGCAATGTCAGTTGGCCGACGCGATCGAAATAATCCCTTCGGGTGATTGTGATTGGTACTTGGACCGGATATAAGCTGATTCAATACTCTTCCGCCGCGAAAGCGCTCGCTGAAAACGACTCAGAATGCGCGCCTGACACCCCCGAAATACCATTTCCCATCCAAGCATTCCAAGGAACGAAAAATGTCCGATCCTCTCGAATCACCGAAGCCCCGCGACAAATGGGATGAGACAGTGGTGGCCGGCTGCTGTCGGGTCCTGATGAACAGCGGGCGCATCCAAATTTTCCGAGGTTACCGGCATGGCTAAGGGGCTGATCATCGACGACGCGTACGGCCGTCTTGCGCGAGCCTATTACCATCGCTTTGGGACCGAACCAGTCAGCGCGCGAATGGGCATTGCGGTAGACAGTCCGAGCCATATTCCCCGCACCAGCCTCGACACAATGCTGCAGGCCATCATTGACGCCTTCGGTGCGCAACGCGATTTCCAGGGACCCGATCTGGTCATCGTAAGCCACGGAAACGAGCGCGGCATGACGATGCGCCTGTTCCCGGGGCACCGGACGGATTCCCGCTCTGCGGTGCTCAGGACCTTGATGGACACTTCACTCTCTACAGCCCAGATCGCCAAGCAGATCTTCACGACCGAGGCGCAGGCAACCACACTCATCGATAAGATGAATCAGGTGCGGGGCGTCGGCCTTGGTGTGGCGGAATTCCGCGGCTGCACGATCGGCCGCGTGTCGGAGAATTTGGTGGCCTTGAAGGATTTCCTTGGCGCAGTGGAAGTTGGCGGTCCGGACGTGCTGTCGACCTTTGGCGCGGTGACGCCCAAGATCGTGAGCAGCGCGCGATTCGACCACTGGCAGCGCCTATTTACATCGACCGCCGTGGTCGCCTCGGTGCCCAGCGGCCGCGTCGGGTTCCGCATTATGGTGGTCAAAGGTGGCAGCTTCATCGACATGGTTGCCGAAAATAATGACTCCGTCGCGGAGTGGTTGAGGCTTTTTATGTCCTCCGCCGCGCCCGACACATTCGCACACTGGATGCGTCACAACTTGCCGGTTCACTATTTGCAGGTAATTCCGCCGATCCTGCCAAACGACGGCAACACCTCGTTGCCGTTTTCGGGGTCGTCGCCCGACTATGTCCGCCATATCATCCGGACATCGTAACTCACGTCTTAATTGTGCGTTACTTTGGCACCTGCGGCAAAAGCTCCGGACGGTACTCAAAGTGCATCGTGTCGTAGTGATACCATTTGCCGCCCCAGATGAAACCGTGACGTTCGAAGATCTCCACGATCCGGTGCGGAATCCGGTTCCGGTAAGGAATTAGTTTTTCGTTATCGCCGGCGGCATTCCAACGCCAATAGTCGGAGTAGTCAGGATCTATATCAATAGCGATCCCAAAGGAATGTGCGCTCAGCTGCTCGGACCCGGCGATCGGCCGCCAGTTAAAGGTGCCCCCAGTTTTGAGAACGTACTTCTTATCCTCAGGTGGGAGTTGATCAAGTTCTGCCGATACTGCCTCAAGTTGTCGGTCGACTCCATTGACCCGGGTGATGCGAACAACGGTGTGAGTGGAATGAGGCAGCCAGGGAATCGAGGTAAGCCGCGACTCAACCTGTTTCGCGTTCTCGCCGTACATTTTCTTGAACAAGGCGGCACACCGATAACGACCTGGGTCAAAGTTAACCGCCGGCGCTGAATAAGATTGGGGACCGGTGGGATAGTATTGGTTGAGTTCGTCCTCCGGATCCGGACTGGAAAGGAGCTCTTCGTGTGTCTTCGACCGACCGTCGTCAAAAAGAATCGCGCCGCCGTCGCGGAAAAGAAGTGTATTGTCCTTATAGCCAGAAAAGAAACTGGGATAGGCTCGAAGGAACGATTCCGCTTTGGACGAGATGCTGCCGGTCTCGGCAGGTTGAACGCCCAACTCGAGACAGAGAATGATAAGCAAACAGCAGAGTAGAGAACCTTTTTGCATCGAGGCAAAGCCGTCGAAATTCTAATCCGAGGTGATCGCTATGCTGATGCTATTGGAATAAATGTCGACTCGGATGAGCGGCGTTCCGTTAACGATCATCTCGATAGCACCTGGCGTTGCTTGACCATTCTCCAGCATTTCCTCAAGGCGAGCCCGATTTCTTTTGCTGCTGAAATAGGAGTCGGGTTGGTCCTCGCTATCACGAAGTCCGTAAACGTAGTAGTTGGCGCGGTCCTGGCGAATAATCGCGGCGGCGCTCCCAAGGCGTTCCCCGTTGCTATTGTAATGGTCGCGAGGGCTCAGGCGGGCAGTGTAAGATTCGATATATTCACCCCGACCCTGAGCGTGTGCGCTGCGGAGAGCACCCATCGAAAAAAATGCCGCTATCAGAACAAGGAGGAAAGTAGTTGGTTTCAGAATCTGATGCCGGCGGTCGCCAATGGCAGTTTGAATTGTCATTTGATTATTTCATCGGAAACCCTCACCGGCGAAGCGCAGGGGCAGGGTGGAACAGGTTATGGCTGTTACGGAAATTAGTCAAATCCATCGGCCAAGATCAGTCTCGAACCGGAATGAATCGCATTTTCTGAAACTGAGCACAGAGGCGGAGCAGCATTTCTTCCGTGTCAACCCACTCATAGAACCCGAAACGCCGGCATTTGGTGGTATCGGCCATGACGTCGTATCCGAGATTAAAAATCGCTTCTCCAAACGGCCACGAGGCGGCCTCTCGAAATGAGTAATCGAGAAGGTTATATTTCTTCACCATTTTATTCCAGAGGGGTTCTTTGTCTGACATAAACAGCGCGAGAGGAAAATGTTGAGGTGGCCCGTACTCCATCTTGAAAAACTCGGTCAAGCGCGGCCAGATGTTCTCCCAACGATTGAAGTCTCCGTTCGTGATGTTAAATGCGTGCCCGTCACATCTGTCATTTTCACCCGCCCAAACGATGGCTTTGGCCAGAAGTTCAGCGTCTGTCATCTCCATCAAAGCGTGATATGCAGCAATTGATCCAGGAAAACGGAGCGGCAAGCCCATTTCCTGGCAAAGAGTAGCGTAAACGGCGATGACCGTGGCCATGTTCATGGGGTTCCCAACCGCAAAACCGCAGATGGACGATGGCCTCAGTGCGGTCCATGACCAAGCCTTTCCCAAGGAGCGTTCCTTCAGGTAATCCTCTTGATCATAATAAAAATTTGGAGGCATATGGCGGGCATCCGTCTCTTTTGCCGGTGTCTTGTACGGACCCAGATGCGCGCCGTAGAATTTGGCCCCTTCGATCAATACGACCTTTCGAAATGTCTTTGAGGACCGCTCCACTACTTCGACAATGTTAGTAAGCATGGCCAAGTTAGGCGCCACCTCTCCGAAGAAATCGGCTGACGGTTGGAGTGCGGCGTAAAAAATGTGAGTAATGTCGCTGATGCCGCCCAGCTGGGTTTCCACCTCCGATCGATTTAAGAGATCTATTGCAATATATTGAGCCGTGGATTGAAATTCCGGGCTCCGCCGAGACAGCCCAATTACTTCCCAGTTGCCGAGCGAGGCGAGATAACTAACCAGTGTTCGCCCCGTGACCCCCAGCGCTCCTGCTACCAAAGCCTTTTTCATATTTCGGAATTTCTTTCTTTTCTTCTTTCCATCGGATGTTCCTTTAGCAAAATGATGTAAGTCATTCAATTTAAATATGATAGGCGATTACTATGAGTGCACACAATGTATCTCGACACCTGTAAAATCCGCTCTGGCAATAAGGTCTATATACGTGTTCTGCTGCGCGAATCCTATCGCGAGGATGGCAAGGTTAAGCACCGCACCATTGCCAATCTCTCCAAGTGTTCAGATCAGGAAATCGCGGCGATCAAACTCGCCTTGCAGCACAAACACGACTTCGCCGCGTTTCGGGAAAATGCTCAACTCAACCCCAATTTCACTCTGCGACAGGGCTTAAGCATCGGCGCGGTCGCAGTCCTGGAGGCCCTGGCCCGGGAACTTGGCCTGGTTCAGGCGTTGGGAACAGACCGGGAAGGCAAGCTGGCTCTCTGGCAAGTCATCGCCCGAGTCATTGATCAGGGCTCGCGCCTCAGTGCGGTGCGCCTGGCTCAAACCCATGCCTGCTGCGATTTGCTAAAGTTGGATGCTTTCAATGAGGATGACCTTTATTCTAATCTGGCCTGGCTCACAGAACATCAGCATCGAACTGAAACACGGCTTTTTGAGGTCTTGCACCACCGTTCACCGTTCACCGTTCGGCGTTCACCGTTTGCTGGGCGCAGTTGGCGTTCGCCGTTCGGCGGAGCAAGCCGGGGATGGTGCGCGTAATCATAATCGCGGGCAGTATTCCTATGCTTTTACAGCGATTATGGATAAGTCTGGGCGCCAATTGGTTGCCCGATATCACTTCGCAGATGACACAATCAAACCATCAACTACAACAGTAGCAGTGTTACCGATGCCCTGACCCATAAGTGTTACCGTGTCCTGACTGCGCCCTGTGCGCGACGCTGAACGCGAACGCCGAACGCTGAACGCTGAACGCCGAACGCCGAACGTGACGCCGAACGCCGTGAACGCCGAACGCTGAACGCCGAACGCTGAACGCTGACGCCGAACGCTGAACGCCGAACGCGAACGCGAACGCCGAACGCCATGGCAACAGACCTCGAATCGCGCTAGATATGCTTTCAGTGTTGTTCGTGCCGAGCGCGGAGATCAGAAGAGGAGGGCCGGACGGAAGCGCTAGTTAAGGATAAAATGCATGAATCTGCTTGTTAAACCCAAAAAAGACTCGGGGGAAATCGTCGCGGTAACGCCGAAATCAGCCGGTTGGCGATATGTCAGTTTTTCAGCCTCTATCTTGGCTCCTGGAGAGACTGTGAGCTTTTCCGACGAGGCCAACGAGCTTTGCCTGGTTGTCCTGAGCGGGATCGTCTCTGCACAGACCCGAAACTTCACTTGGAATGAGATCGGCGGACGGATGAGCGTTTTTGATGACGTTTCCCCCTATGCGGTTTACCTGCCCCCGCGTGACGAGCTCACGGTGATGGCCAAGACCGGTACGGAGCTGGCGGTGGCTCGTGCTCCCGCAAAGGGTGAGCTACCTGCGCGGCTCATCGAGCCTGCTTCGATGCGCCGGAGCATTCGCGGAAAAGGGGCCAATATCCGTTACGTCTGCGACATCCTGCCCCAGGATGCACCTGCCGAATCCGTTCTGGTCGTCGAGGTCAGGACTCCAAGCGGAAATTCGTCGAGTTATCCTCCCCACAAACACGATGTTGACAACGTGCCGATCGAAAGCCAGCTGGAGGAAACCTACTACCATCGCATCAACCCCTCGCAAGGCTTTGTCTTCCAACGGGTGTACACCGACTCACGGGACCTTGATCAAGCGATGGCGATCGAGAATCGAAATGTTGTCCTTGTGCCTCGAGGCTACCATCCGGTCGTCGTTCCTCACGGATACGAATCTTACTACTTCAATGTCATGGCGGGTCCCAAGCGCGTTTGGCATTTCCATAACGATCCAGCCCACGAGTGGATTTTATCAATCACCTGAACTGACCTTTGCATCAGAAATTTACTTACCTGCTCCGGATCAGTGAAAAGGCGAAACATGTACGCTTTCAGGTTAGCGCGGAAGAGGGTTTAGTCATCGTCGTTCCCAAGCGCTTCAGCGCGTCCCGCTTGCCTTCGCTGGTCGAGGAGAACAGCCGTTGGATCGAACGGGCTCTCCAAAGAGCAAAAGTTTCCCGAGGGTTTTTCCCTCAACTGTCGGCATGGCAGATACCGAAACAGATTACGTTTCCAGCGCTTGGCCAGAATTGGGCAGTGTTGACCAACCAGGAAAGCATGAAACAAGTCGTCGTGAAAGAGACAGCGGCGACAACCCTTACTCTGCGGGGCGCGATCGATGATGCCCTGGCCTGCCAGAACGCCTTAAAAGTTTGGCTAACCGGCAAAGGAAAAGACCATTTAGTTCCTTGGCTCAATAGAATGAGCGAGGAAAACGCACTTCCTTACTCGTCAGTATCGATCAGGCAGCAACGATCTCGATGGGGAAGTTGTTCCTCGCGACATTTAATCAGTCTCAACGCACGTCTACTGTTTTTGGCGCCAGAGTTAGTCACTTACGTGATGGTGCACGAATTGTGTCACACGGTGCATTTGGACCACTCACCAAGATTTTGGCGATTGGTCGCGTACCGTCTTCCCAATTATCGCCAATTAGATCGGCAGCTGCGCAACGGAGGGCATTGGATGCCAGGCTGGCTGCTGGCCTCTTGCGGATCAGGAAATAAAGCCTGAGCCTGGATCGCTTGGATTTGGCCTCGATGCAGACCGTTAAATTCGGAAGATTAACCACTCGTAGAACGAGACGAGTGCGTCGCCCCAAAAGAGCCAGAGAACCGCGGCCAAGGCGAGATAAGGACCAAACGGGATTTTGGTGGAGCGGTCACTTTTTCCCAAGGCGATCGCCGTGAGACCAAAGATTGTACCTAGAAATGAAGCCCCGGCAATTGTGAACAGTATCCCTTGCCATCCGACAAATGTGCCGATAGTTCCGATCAGTTTAACGTCGCCCAGACCCATGGCTTCGCGGGGAAATTGTGCGGAAGAGGTAAGTCCCTCGAGGTGTGCGATTTCATCGAGCGATATGGTTTCCCGAACCGTGACCAGGCGGTCATGGAAAAAAATTAAATCAATGTCCTGAGACAAGCTTCCGTTGATTTCAACTTCGGTCGCGTGAACGATGATTCGATCGGACTTGCGGAAAAAATGTTCGCTCCATAAAAAGGGCTCCTTCTCAATCAAGATTTGGCGATTGTCTGGAGACTGATTGTCAAAGGTGAATTTAGCCGGGGTGTCGAGAGTGAGCTTGTAACGGCCGAATGCGAGTTTTCCAAGTTCACTGATCAGGAAGAGAATGGACACACCGAGGAGCGCCCCTGAGAGGGAGAGAAGGAGGGCCATCCAAGGAGAGGCCGTCTTCTGAAGTCCGGGGACCAGGAGGCTCAACACCAGGCCCGCAGCTATCCCGCCTTTGCTCATCACATCGGGGATGATAAAAAACTCCAGATCGATAAAAGTCGTCACTACCAGGATGGAAAGGATTACCAAGACCGGAAACAGGCTGGGAGCCGGCACCAAGAGAGTGGCGACCGCAAACAATATCGCAGTGAGCACTTCTACGATCAGGTAACGCGCGGTGAATGGTGCGCCGCAATAAGCGCATCGTCCGCGCAGGAGAAACCAGCTGAGAATTGGGATATTCTGGTACCAGGGAATCGAGGATTTGCAATTTGGGCAAAACGACCGAGCCGGCCGAACCATCGAAATCTCTCGCGGAATGCGATAGATGCAAACGTTCAGGAACGATCCGATGAGCGCACCGAAACCGAAACCTGCGGCAACTTGAAAGAACGGCACTTTTATTGTTTCGCTAAATCAGGTTCCACAAGCTCACAAAGCAGGTGAATAATGACCTTGTGGGCTTCCTGGATTCGGGCAGTGACCTGTCCGGGTATTAACAGTTCTACGTCTGCCAATCCGCGACAAAACCCGCCGTCCCGGCCAAGAAGAGCGATCGAGCGAAGTCCGATCTCTTTGCCTTGTTCGAGGGCCCGTCTGATATTCTCGGATTGGCCGCTGGTGGTCAGGGTGATGAGCAGGTCGCCTGGAGATCCCAAGGCCTTGACCTGTCTGGCGAAGAGTTCCGCAAACGAGTAATCGTTGGCGATGGCGGTCATTAAGCCACCGTCTCCGGTTAGAGCGAGGGCCGGATAAGGTCGTCGATCACCGATAAAACGACACGCCAGTTCAGCCGCGAGGTGAGCGCCGTCAGCCGCGCTGCCTCCGTTGCCGCAAATGAGAACCTTATGACCGGAAAGCAAGGTCTGGCGAAGCAGGTCTGCCGCGAGGACCACTGTAGCCTCGAGATCGAATATTGTTCGAATGGCGGCAACGGAGTCATTGAGGGATGCCTGGACGGACATAGGGTGGTAGGACTTTCTTGAGGGAGGGAGTCGATTTCAAGCTGGAAAACTGAGCTGAACATCTTACGATGCGGTCCATGCGTTACTGGGCTCTTTTCCTGAGTTTTCTCATTCTGGCCGCCTGCGAATCGACTGACAACACCTATGTTCCAGGGCGAATTCCGAAAGAGACCGCGGTTGCCATCGCCATGCAAGCGAATAAACAGTATCCGTACCCGCTGTCGAAGGTCACCCGAGTGTCGTGGCGGGCAGAAGAAGGTTATTGGGCCATTGATTTCAAGGACGAAGACGAAGATTACGGGAAGTTTTATCTGGTCAATGGGAAAGGCAAAATCGTTGGCGTTGGCACCATTCAGGGCGATCGGTACTACTAGGAAGCGTCTCCTGAAGCCCTCGGTCTTCCATCAACCACGCTCTAATCATCGGGACACCGCCGGGACGCCTTCGCTAATTTAGTGTCCTGTCCCCGAAATACGAGGTATTTTGTTGCGATCAAAATGGGCCGCCGGCAAGGCGGTCCGAGCCGGACTGGCGGTAGGAGGGAGCATATCTGAATCGATACGTGACCGACGAGCAACGCAGCCGCCGGCCCATTTTCATCGCAACCCTCTGGGCCGGGACCAGTTGGCTGTTTTTCCTCCGCCGCGGCGGATCGACCCGTATGACTCAGATATGGGCGCTTCGCTCGCGCCTTGAAAAACAGCCAACTGACCTCCGGCAAAATACCTCGTATTTCGGGGACAGGACACTAGATTGACCACTAGCAGTTCAGGCTTCATCCGGTTGAAGCCAGGATTATGATCCCTCCCGAGTCGCCTTTTTAATCAATCCGTGAGAGAGGAAAGATGTCACCAACTTTGAACCCGGGATTTTTCCGATAAGTGAGCGTGAGCCAATTCGCGGTCAGGGAGGTGCTAAAGGAGCCGCAATGAGGATCCTTCTTGAATCGGAGACGTTCGAATGGTCCCAAAAACTCAGATGGTATCAGGTCAATAATCAGGCGGAAATGATCGCGCTCTTTCTCGGCTGATGCGACTTTAGCGTGAATTGGCGTCATCTGACTATTGTCGATGCGAAGTGGGTTGAATGCTATGACTGAAATGAAGAATCGTGTTGATTCTAACAAAGGAAGGCTAAAACTAGCTTTTAGCCGGTCTTTGCGGGCTAGGACCGCTCTAAAATTGGTAGAATCATTCCATGGAGACTCTTAAGGCCACCGTACTGAGCATTCTGAAATTGCAAGCCCGCCGTAGCAGAGGCAAATCCGACTCTCAAAGGAAGGAGGGCAGCATACATTCCTGGCGATTGCGGGTCGCCTATAGCGGCCCACAGACGATTTATGAGATGGAACTTCGTGAACCACTCAAAAGCAGGGCTGCAAAAAAGCACACTGTAGGGTTAAATGGGTTGGTTGAATTTGAAATGCTTTCCGACCCGGAGATAGCGGCCGGCGAAAGCATTCTGATCGACGCCTACGAACCCGGAGAGAAAATACTCGGCTACGGCGGTGTAAGACGGTAAGGGGCCGCTGGGGCTTTAACCTCAGAGGTTGGGACAGGACACTAAGCTAGCTCGCCTCCCCGGGACCCGAACAGATGGAGGGCGCTCGTTGCGGCACGAATCTCCCTGCGGAGATCGGCTAGCATCTCTCGAGTGACTTCGAATTGTTCGGCTCTGCGTTGTGTCCAGTGCTGCGCAGTCGCCTGCAGGCGATGGTAAGCGTTTGCGATGTAAGCGGAAGCCGCATCGGTCAAGCCGGGTCGGGCGAGCGTCGTCTGGAGCAGGCGCTGCGTTTCGGCGAGTTGGGCCAGAAGGATTTTTTCCCGGGAGACACGGCGCAGTTTGCTGACCAGACCGAACTTCGAGAGGGTCCAGATGAGCCACTTGGTGGGATCGAAATGCCACGGCTTCACTCCGTTCCGGTAATCGTGCTGAAACTCGTGATGATAGTTATGGTAGCCTTCGCCGAAGGTGACGATCGCCATGAGCCAGGAATCCCGCGCGCTGCATCTGGAAGAATACGGACGATCGCCAAGGTAGTGACACAAAGAATTGATGCAAAAGGTACAATGCTGGAGGACGACGACACGTGCCACTCCCGCAATGAGGAATGCGCCGAGAGCCGAAATCCAACCGCCTCGTGCGAAACCGAGTGCCGCCGGAAACAAAAAGGCCACCGACGTACCGATCCAGTGAATGTATCGATGCTGCCAAAGGACGAGCTGATCTTTCTGCAGGTCGGCCACGTTGTCGAAAGGCGGAACCGGGTTGAGCTTAAACATTAGCCAACCGATGTGAGCGTGAAAAAAGCCTTTTGAAATGCTGTAAGGATCTTCATCGTGGTCGACATGCTTGTGGTGGGTGCGGTGGTCGCACGCCCAAAGCAATGCTGAGTTTTCAAAGGCTCCTGCGCCGAAGATGAGGGTTAAAAGCCGCACAATCCAATGTGCCTGAAACGTACGGTGCGAATAGAGCCGGTGGTAACCAACGGTAATGGAAAATCCACAGGCACAAAACATGACAAAGAAGAGCACGATCTGGAACCAGTCGATGCCAAAGAAATAGAGGTAGGCAGGGACCGCGGTGAGCGAGAGAAATAAAGTGCCGATGAGGAATGAGCTGGTCAGCCAATTGACTTTTTGGAAAGGAATTCGTGAGAACATAATTTGCTAGGTGGTTGGAGCCGCCGGAAGTGGGACAACCCGACCAGCGATGTTCCCGGGCCCTGTTTCACCTCGGAGTTGCAAGATGTCGTGTGCGGCAGTTACTAGGGTAAATCTCGTCCTCTCTGGCCGCCTTGCGCCATACTTTTATCAACCAGTTACCATTGCCTTTGCATATGACCATGTTTGTGTCGTCAGCCTCCGGGCCAGATGAAAGTGGCTGGGAGAGAAGTCGAGAACCACACCAGTCTTAAGATTAATTCAGCGGCGTTCGGTGCGGGCTAGCAGCGAATCTATGGCGTTCCCGGTGCTCAGCGGGCCATGGATTGTTGCCGCGATACAGCCGCCCAAGAGAAGAATAACTCCTGAAAAATAGATCCACAGGAGCAGCCCCATAATGGTTCCAAAAACTCCGTAAAGCGCATTAAAACTGGTGAACGCGACCAGATACCACTCAAAGACGTGTTGGCCGAATTCAAGAAACAAGGTTGCCAGCAGGGCGGCAATCCAGACCTGACTGAAGCGAGCGGGCCTGCGTGGGGCGAATTTATAAAACATGAGAAGCCCGTAGAAAAGAATGGCTGGCGGAAGGATCATCGGCAACAAGGTGACGATTAGATTGAAATCCAGGTAAAAAATTGTTTTCAGGCGATTGAATACCAGAGGCGCCAAGAGACCGAGGACGAGAGCACTGATCAGAATCCCGATCATGAAAAGGTTTTTCAGTGGGAGCTTCCACCAGTTGTAATCTTTGAATCCCCAGGCTCGGTTGACCCCGATAACGAGTGCCTGGAAAAATCGGAGGGCACTCCAGATCAAGGCCAAAACTCCGAGTATTCCTGCCCGCCAACCATTCTCAATGGCATGAACTATGGTGTCGACCAGCATCGTTTTATCCTTCGCCTGCAGCGGCACGTATTCTTCAACTTGTTTGACGACCTGACGAGCAGCTTGCTGCCTGTCCGGAACAAAAAATGTTCCCACGACCACCAACAAAAGGATCAATGGAAACAAGGAGAAGAACGCGTAGTAAGCGAAAGATGCTGCGCATTGTTCCCCGTCGATTCGGCCATATCTCTGAAATGCTTCACTGATGATTCGCAGAAAAGATTCAATTGCCCTTCGGCACAGAAGGGTTGCCCGTAACCACAGGGGCTGAGATCCGATCATCTGGAAGTTTCTTCGCCAAAAACCGATTTGCTGGGTAACATAAGCCGGAACTAACTTGATTCTAGCGAAATGGAAAGGGCCGGAAACTTCCCCTGGACATACCCAAAGGTAACTGCAACTGATCGAGAACAGTATGGGAGCGGGGAAAGAAAACGAACGATACTCCTCTTTAGATCACCGTAACTGGGCAAGACCGCGTTTATTTTTCTCCTTGCGGTCCCGGCTAAAGAGCGAACTCCGTCGGAGAGGTCAGACCTGAAAGTCAGCCGATCGCCCGTTTGCAGAGTGGAGCTCTCAAACTGCCTAAACTACCAGGAGAAAAATGAGAGGATCTTTCAGTATGAGAAAAATTATCAAAAGGGACGAGACGGAATCGGGGCCGGACAAAGGACCATGGTTGGACATCAGCGCGATCGCGCAAGTCGAAGTGTCTTCTGAGAACCCGCTGTACCCCGTTGAATCGGCCTTTGGGGATGGAGACAAACGTGGATGGCGTGCTTCTGGTCCAGGAAAACAAACGATCGGCCTCCTTTTCGACGAGCCGCAAAAGATCAGTCGAATTTACCTCCAGTTTGTAGAGCTGCACGTCGAGCGCACACAGCAGTTCACCTTGCTATGGTCTAAAGATAAGACGGACCCGCCCCGGCTCCTTTTTCACCAACAATGGAATTTCAGTCCTAGCGGCTCGACAATCCAGACGGAAGATTACCAGGTAGAACTCCATGGGGTCTGGAGACTTCAACTGGTGATCGAACCAGATATTTCCAAGGGGCCAGCTGTTGCTGGGCTGCAGAGCTGGCGTCTCGCTTAAGACAAATTTTGCAGGAGCATCGCTCTTCCTTATGCGCAATTTGAAACTCATTGCCGCCTCGATTCTGGCCATCTTGGTGGCTATCGTCGTCGTCCAGAATCGGGAACCGGTTGCCACGCATGTGCTTTTCGCGACCCTCGTTATGCCGCACGCTATCCTTTTGTTTATCACTGCGGCCGCCGGGTTCGCCCTTGGAGTTCTTCTTACACTTACGCTAAGCAGCAAGCGGTCTGTGAAGTAGTGTCCCGGGCTAATCGCTTCGGCAACCGTTCTGCGAGACCTTCTTACGAAATATGTACGTCATGAATGTAGAACTCCTAAAGTTGGGCTGGCGTATTAGAGCCTCCCGGCAAAAGCTAGGCTGGACTCAAAAAGAGTTTTCCAGCCAATGCGGTTTGGACAAAGGTTATTTTGGTGGAGTTGAACGCGGCGAATGTAATCTGACGTTTTCCAGTCTTTGCCAGATCTGTGTCGCTCTCCATTGTGACGTCGCTGCAGTCACCGCGGGAATCCCTGGTTGGCGAGAGGCGATGAATTAGCGAACCGGAAGGACTCAGAGCGAAGTGTCGGTGAGTTTTTCGAGAAGGTCCATTTAACTTGAAGAGGATCCAGGCTGATTCCTCTGAAAAGCAAAGTGGCCTACGCCTGCAGCCGGTCTCCTGGCCGGCCGCGATTTTGCAGTAACTCCCTTAAAGATTGCGTTTTTTGGGGGGGCGAGCTATGGTGCGGATAATCCTCATTTTCCCAGGTGAGCTAAACCGAGGTTCGGGCAATAATGGGGCAAAGAGACCAAAGGCCGCCATGAAGTTCCGCCATCTTGAATACTTCGTTGCTGCTGCCGAGGAATTAAATTTCACTCATGCCGCCGACCGTTTGCATGTTTCGCAGCCGCCTTTCAGCAAGCAGATCCACGACCTGGAAGGGGAACTCGGAATAAATTTGTTTGAGAGACGGCGCAAAGGAGTCGCCCTCACGCCGGCAGGTAAATCATTCCTGGTCGACGCCAGACGGATCCTCGAAGACTGCGAGGCGTCGATTAAAAAGGCTCAGAGGATCAGTCGGGGCGAGATCGGTGAATTGGCCATAGGATATATGTCCGCATTGACGCACGATTTCTTGGGCAAGGCACTGGAAGTCTGGCGGCTCACTGCTCCAGGCATCATTGTCGATTGCATCGAAATGGATTCGGTATCCCAGGAGAGGGCGTTGCTCGAGGGACGTATCTCCGTAGGTATCCTTGTGCCAAGCGATCGTCCCGTATTGGAATTGTTGCACGTCCGGTTCTTGATTAAGTACCCGGTGAGATTGGCGCTGCCGAAGTCGCACCCGCACGCGGGCAAGGCAGAGATTCCTTTGTCGCTTTTGAAAGAAGAACCTTTTATCGGGCTGAGTCGGATGTATCCGAACTATGGCGATTGGCTCCTCAAAGTTTGCCGCCGAGTGGGTTTCAAGCCTCGCATCGTGAAGGAAGCGGACGGCGCCGCGAGCGCGCTCGCTTTCGTAGCGGCGGGATTTGGCGTTGCGATTGTCAGTGAGCCATTGGAGAAAGTGCCGGCCAAGGGTGTGATTTTCCGCGATCTTGCTCACGAGGATAGTGCCTGGGTGCCTGTAGGAGCCGCCTGGAAGCCGGACGCAGTATCCGCTCCAGTCGTTTCTCGATTTGTCGACATCCTGGCTCAAATCTGTGCCGGGGGCAATGGAGCGGGGCGAGGCCTGCGTTAAATTGACCTGGCCCCGACCGAAGACCGACTCGGAAGTTCAGAACGGTCGGCAAAATTTCGAATAGCTGCCCTTTCTTCTCGGGGATCGGCGTGCCTCCCACGCTCTCGTTCCAAAATCGTATTGATTGCGGTACTGGCGTTTACCAGTAAGCGGATCGGGTCGGGTCACGGTGATTGCGCGCCGTGACCCTCCCACACCACCGGACATGCGGTTTTCCGCATCCGGCGGTTGAACCCGGCAATGGGTGTAGCCCACTGCGTCCTGCCATGGTATGACGAAGCCGATAGCACTTCGGCCATGGTCATTTCATTCAGCACCTCTGCACTTTAGTTCGTCTGGTGCGGGCTTGCTTCCCCTCGCTCGGTTCCTTCAAGCAGATCCACTGCTTTACTCTCCCCGCGCTGAGCTGTCTCGGAAGTGTGCTCGTGGCTCGCTCCTAGACTGTTTCGGGAAACTTCTCGCTCCGCTTTTCCAGAGTTCTTTCAGCTGGTCTGTCTCTTGGTTCTTTGGCCCTTCGCTCCTTCCGGCTTTCACCGGCTTTCTTCACTACTACGGCCTCTGCTGACTTCTGCGCGGACTCTCGCCCGGCAGATCTCCCCGAGTAAGGTGTTCAATGTTTCGACCCGTGTCGTCGGGCTCTACCTCTCGCGTCTTTCGGTGACGGTTGGATTTCGTGTCTCCTAGCACACTCTTCGCCCGCAAGCGGCCTCTCTGCCCGTTCGTGTTCCTACGATCGTGTCTTTGCTTATCGCTTCTTTCAGCTCAGGGCCTCGCGGCCCTGCGCCTTGCTTTTCGCTACGGTTGCTGTCACGGCTTCCGGTCACTTCCTTTCATTTGACTACATTGAACCCATGTCGGGCACACTAGGCGAAGCGTCCCGCTTTGCCTCCTCATCACTGGCAAACCGGGACGGTTCGCTTAGTGCGCCTGAAAGTGCGCACCAACAGTGGGGTGGAAGTCCCCATCGGACAGAACACTGGCTGTCCGTAGCTGAAGGAAACTGCGTCGCCGAGAGGCGGGGTGGGGAGCAACCGGAAGCGAACGACCAGTCCATAATTAAGAAAATGATGAACTCGATACGGCCTGATGCATTGGCGAGCCTGCTAAGTGAAGGCGAAGCCCAGAACGGAAGCCGATCCGGAAAGGGAGAACGGCAACTTCGCGACCTGACCTGCGGCGAGACAGTGAGCGTAGGGCCAGGAGTGCATGGGGTGGGTGGAGACAGAATGGTCGGAAGTTGGAGCGACATGAATCAGGGATCACGATTCGGGAAAGGAACGGCGTTCATGGTCTGCAGAAGGTCCGAAGAACCGTACCCGAAAGGTGACAGAGCCTCCATAGTAGCGCAGAAGCGGGGTAATGCCCGTGGAGCCAAGGGAGGCAGGAAGGTGGAAGCGTGAAAGACAGACCACAGGAACAAACACCGTCGGCAGTGCCCCAGAGGGCTCCACAAGACGGAGAGATCCGTGCCCGGTGGGCATGGGTGGAAGCTGAGGTCTGGACGGAGCGCATGTTGGCAACCCTGGAAACGGGGATCGAAGGAGGAAAATGGTTCAGACTGATAGACAAAGTCTGGAGTCCAAGGAATCTTGGACGCTCGCTCGAGAAGGTAGTCGCCAAAGGCGGAAGCGCCGGAATCGACCATCAAAACGCGCGACAAATTGAAGAACGTAAAGACCAAACGATAGCGAAACTGGAGCAGGAACTAAGAGTCAACCAGTACGAACCGCAGGCGGTCAAGCGGGTATGGATACCCAAGCCGGGGAGCAACGAAAAGCGACCCTTAGGAGTGCCGACTCTGAGAGATCGAATTGTGCAAGGAGCCCTGCTTCATGTCATGGAACCGATCTTCGAGCGCGACTTTGCACCCCAAAGCTATGGATTCCGACCTGGGAAAGGATGTAAGGACGCTCTGCGCCGAGTGGACGAACTGCTCAAGGGTGGCAGCCACTGGGTGGTAGATGCGGACCTGAAATCCTACTTTGACACCATTCCGCAAGAAAGACTGATGGATCGCATCAGGGAGAAAATCGCGGACGGAAGAGTATTAAAGCTCCTAGAACAGATGCTTCAGGCAGGAGTAATGGATAGCGCTAAAGGATGGCAACCGACTGAGCAAGGGACCCCACAAGGGGCGGTGATAAGCCCAATGTTATCAAATATCTACTTAGATGGGTTGGACTGGCAGATGGCCAAAGGGGGCTTCGAAATGGTGCGCTACGCCGATGATTTCATCGTGCTGTGCAGCAGCCAGGAACAAGCCCAAGAGGCCTTAGAGCGAGTCCGGCACTGGGTAGAAGAGAACGGTCTGACCTTACATCCGAGCAAAACGCGACTGGTAGATGCCAGTCAAGCCGGAGGCTTCGACTTCCTAGGCTATCATTTTGAACGGAGTATGAAATGGCCACGCAAGAAAAGCATGGGTAAACTTAAAGACACGATCCGAGATAAGACCCGACGCACTGATGGACGCAGCCTCAAAACCATCTGCGAGGACTTGAACCGGACCCTGCGAGGATGGTTTGGATACTTCAAACACAGCAAAGGCAACGTATTCGAGTCCGTCGACGGCTACACGCGAGGTAGACTGCGAAGCATTCTACGAAAGCGAGTAGGCAAGCACGGGCGCGGATGCGGTAGAGACAATCAGCGCTGGCCAAACGCCTACTTCTCCGCAGTAGGCTTGTACTCCTTAAGACAAGCCTACCTTGCGGCACGCCGATCTTCATGACAAGTAACCACCAACTGGAGAGCTGGGTGCGGGAAATCCGCCTGCCCAGTTCGGAGGGAGGGGCGACCTAATCCGTCGTCCCTACCCCTATCTCTGCCGACGTGCTTGCGAGGTTCGTCTGACGCACGCATTCTCTAAGCTTGTTGGCGCGGTGCTTGCGTCTCTGTTCCACGGCGGCGCGCTGCATGCCAATCCTGACTATTGCGAGCTCGTCGAACGTGATGCTCGATAAGTCGTGGTCGGTCCGCGTATCGCGCGGCTGCATCGCTTTAACATCGACCTTCGTCGCTCAGGGCGCGATCGAAGTTGCGATCCTTGTGCGGTGGTCGGTTAGGACAAGTTGAAGAGACCTTCACGGCGCGGGACGGCAGCGGAATGCTCGGTTCCCGGCTTGCGCACGCCGAGCATTAAGCTAAATTGAGAAGCTTTTTTCGCTTGCCGAACAAAATCAAGGGCCGTCATAAAGTTTTCCATTAGAAACCTTCTTGAGGTCCGAGAGTTTAACCTTGTGACAGTCCGATACTGAAATGCCTATTGGAACAATCGAATTTAAGTGCATCAGAATAAATTTGAAGCGAGCTTCCGCTTTCGAGTCGGACGAAAATCAGATCGATTCGCTTATCGAGTTTGATCTTCAAATTGGTGAGCAGCGTTTAATGGATCTTAACGCTGAGGTACGTCAACTCAATGGAACGGATTTTCAAAGCCAGCCGTTGGACGTGGGAAACGTGACCGGATACGATGGGCCTTGGAATGATGAAGATTTTCGGGAGTCCTGCCGGAAATACTATCGCGCCGTTATCGGATTATCAGGGATGGGTCTGGCGATCAATCGGGGAGAGCGGAATTTGGTCGAGAGGGTTGCCATTCAGCTCTATCGACGGGAAGAAATCAGTCTACCACTCGCCTGCGGGAGAGGCGCTGGAGGCGAAGGCCGAAGCTGAATTCTCATAGAATAGTTGGACCGTTGAATCGCCTTCAATCTTAAAGTTCGCTCCAGGCGACCTAAGCCAGGCCGTCAGATGGCAACTGATTATGCGCATCCTGGCAATTTCGGGTAGCTTGAGGTCTGCTTCTTCGAACACTGCTGCCTTGCAGGCAGCGGCAATTCTGGCGCCGGCCGGCACTCAAATTATACTCTATCGGGGCTTGGGGAACCTTCCTCACTTTAATCCAGATCTGGATACGGATGATCCTCCGGAAGCGGTCAGGGCGTTACGACGGGAGGTCGGCCTCGGCAACGGGCTCTTGATCAGCTCGCCCGAATATGCACACGGAGTTTCGGGTTCCCTCAAGAATGCGTTGGACTGGCTGGTCAGCAGCTTTGAATTCCCGGGGAAGCCAATCGCCCTAATCAATACTTCACAGCGTGCGGTCCATGCGCAAGCGCAGCTGCGTGAGGTCTTGACGACCATGTCGGCACGGTTGATCGATTCCGCTTCGGTTACCTTGCCCCTCTGGGGCCGAAGCCTGGATGCTGCAGGAATCACATCCGATCTGGCCTTGTCGGACCAACTCCGAACAGCTTTAGCTAACTTCGCATTCGCGATCGGGGAAAGGGAGAGGATCTATTCCACAAAAGACAACGCCGGCAAGTAGCGTCGACTTGCGTCCCGGTGGCGAGAGCATGGTTTTAAGAAGGGTAATTTAACTAACTGGAGAGCCTTTAAAGGGAGATATGGACTAAACGGTACAAATAATTTTTGACTAAACGGCGCAGACCGTGAAAGTAATTCCGGGCGCGGAATGCCTGCTCTGGCTTGGGCCGGAGCGTGGCCCGCGACCATCGGTGCGGCAGGACAACAAGGGTCGACTATACCAAAAAGAAATCTGTTGTCGCGGTGGGATTTTTCCTGACAACCGCACTCTACAAACCAAAGCAAATGAGAAAGGGCATTTTCGTTGGACCATGGCTGGTGGCGTTTGCCATGTGGGCAGCCGGGTGCAGTAAACAGCCGCCTCCGCAGGCGCCTTCCCCGCCGGTCGTGACTACGAGCAGGCCAGTCCAGAAGGAAATCGTTGATTGGAGTGAATACACCGGACGAACGGCTGCCGTAAATCTGGTCAACGTAACGCCGAGAGTGAGCGGGTACATTGTCGACATTCCTTTCAAGGAGGGCGACATCGTTCAGAAGGGAGATTTACTCTTCCAAATTGATCCCAGGCCCTACCAGGACGTTTATGATCAATCTGTCGGACAGCTCAAACAAGCGCAGGCAAATCAACAGCTGCAAGACGCGACCTTTGCACGTCAGCAGCATCTGCGCGATACGGGGGTCATTGCGAGAGAAGATTTTGACACGGCGTTTTCCAACAAGAGTCAGGGAGCCGCGCAGGTCGTTTCCGCACAAGCTGCGGTCAACGCTGCCCAGCTAAACCTTGAGTTTACCCGCGTCACGTCCCCGATCAACGGGCGCGTCAGTCGGCAGCTAGTCAATATTGGGAATCTTGTTCAGGCTGACTCGACTCAACTGACAACGGTAGTCAGCATCGATCCGATCTATGCCTACTTCAGCGTGGACGAATTAGCGGAGTTGCAATATCAGCGGCTCGTTCAAGAGGGCAGGATTTCAAATTCGCGAGATGGAAAGGTTGCCGTTTATCTCCAGCTGCAGGACGAGACGGGGTTTCCACATGTTGGTAAGATCGATTTTTCCGATAACACCTTCGATTCGTCGACCGGGACAATTCTGATTCGAGGTTCATTTCCGGCTGCTGACGGTTCCTTGATTCCCGGGGCATTTGTGCGAATCCGCATGGCGTCGAGCCCGAGATATCAAGCGCTTCTTGTTGCAGACCGGGCCATCGGTTCCGATCAGGGACAGAGTTTTTTATACGTCGTCGATGGTCAGAACATCGCGCGCCTACGGCAGATCACGATCGGCCAACTGTCGGACGGGCTCAGAGTGGTAAAGACGGGGCTCAAACCGGAGGATGTGGTGATCGTTAATGGGATCATCAAAGTGCGCCCGGGCAGCCCGGTCAAACCGGAGCGCGGGGAAATGGAGCAGTTTCTTTCGAACGAGGATTCATTACCGATCAACGGAGCAAAGGGAAACGTTTCTGGAGGGAGTCGGGAGGGAACAAAGGGTAGTCGCTGAGAGGGAAGTCCGATCGTGAAATTATCTCATTTTTTCATTGATCGCCCTATCTTTGCGATCGTGGTGGCAGTCACGACGGTGCTCTTGGGACTGATCGGGTATACCTCATTGCCGGTGGCTCAATACCCGGAGATCGCGCCACCGACGGTCGTGGTTCAAGCGCAATATCCCGGGGCAGATCCTAAAACAGTTGCGGAGACCGTGGCCGAGCCGATCGAACAGCAGGTCAACGGCGTGGAGAACATGCTCTACATGTCTTCGGAATCGGCCATGGACGGGACGATGCAGTTGACAATTACCTTCAAGCTTGGAACCGATCCGAATATTGCGCAGGTCCTGGTCCAGAACCGCGTGGCGATTGCCCAGCCGCAGTTACCGTTAGAAGTTAGAAACATAGGGGTAACCACGCAAAAACAGTCGCCTGATATTATGCTGGCGATCGGACTGACCTCCAAGAACAATGCCTATAGTCCGCTCTATTTAAGTAACTATGCCTACACGCAGATAGAGGATTCGCTCAAGCGCATCGACGGGGTCGGGAACGTTCAAGTATTCGGAGCGCAGCCGTATAGTATGCGTGTCTGGTTAAACCCAGATTTGCTTTTCGCCCGGGGATTGACCGCGGACGACGTCGTAAACGCTGTTCAGGCGCAGAATGTTCAGGTCGCTGCGGGCAGCATTGGATCAGAGCCCGCTCGTCCGAAAACGGAATTCCAATTAATCCTCAGCACCAAAGGTCGACTCGTCACACCGGAGGATTTCGAAAAGATCATCCTGAAACGTGGAGCCAACGGGCAATTGGTTTATCTGAAAGATGTAGCACGACTGGAACTTGGCGGTGAAAGCTACACCAGCAGTAGTTACCAGGATGGTACCGTGCCTGCTGTGGCGATCGGCGTCTTTCAATTGCCTGGATCGAACGAGTTAAAGACAGCCGCCCTGGTGAAACAAGAGATGGCTGAATTGGCTAAATCTTTTCCGCCAGGAATGGAATATCTCATTCCGTATGATCCGACGCTTTTTACGCAGCAATCGATTGATGCGGTCTACGAGACGCTCCGGACCGCGATTATCCTGGTCGTTATTGTGGTCATGGTGTTCCTGCAATCCTGGAGAATTGCTCTGATCCCGTTGATTGCGGTGCCGGTTTCTTTGATCGGCACGTTTGTCGTGATGGCACTTCTAGGGTTCTCATTGAACTCACTTTCATTGTTTGGGCTGGTGCTCGCTATCGGGATCGTCGTCGACGACGCAATTGTGGTTGTTGAGAATGTCGAGCGGTGGGTCGAACGCGGCTTAAGTCCGAAAGCAGCGACGCGCAAAGCGATGGACGAGGTGGGAGGCGCGGTCGTCTCGATCGCGGTCGTGCTGACAGCGGTGTTCGTTCCGACCGCTCTGGTGAGTGGCATCAGTGGTCAGTTTTATCGTCAATTCGCTTTAACGATTGCCAGCGCAACCCTGATTTCGGCGTTTAACTCGCTGACCTTAAGTCCGGCTCTAGCCGCATTGTTGATCAAGCCGAAGGACGCGAAGAAAGATCTCCTGACACGGTTGATCGATGGACTGGCAGGTTGGTTTTTCAGGCTGTTCAATCGGACATTCGATTTTGGGATCGCCAGATACGGATCTGTCGTTCACCGGCTCTTGCGGTTTAGCGCGTTGGTTGTGGTTGTCTATCTAGGGCTCCTTGTTTTAACCGGCACCATGTTCAAGATCGTGCCCAGCGGATTCATTCCAGAGATGGACCAGGGTTATTTGATCGTTTTTGCGCAATTACCTGATGGCGCGTCGCTGCAAAGAACCGATGACATTCGGCGGCAGGTTGGGGAGCTAGGAAAAAAGATGCCTGGGGTGGCGATCACCTTCGCGATCGAAGGCTTATCAATTTTGGATTCAACGACCAAATCGAATGCCTTAACAGTCTTTTTCCCACTTAAGCCTTTTAGCGAGCGCATTGGTCACCCCGAACAAGCCGCCAACGTGATGATCAAGAAATTGCAAGCGGAAGTCTCCTCTATTCAGGATGCGTTCGTGATTGCCATCCAGCCTCCTTCCGTCCGCGGGATGGGTAATGCGGGTGGCTTCCAACTAGAAGTTGAGGATCGGCGAAACGCTGGCTTGGCCCGCTTGCAGGAGGCCACCGATGCCGTGGTCGCCGCGGCAAATGCAGAGCCTGGGATGGCCGGCGTTTTCACTACCTATCGGTCTCAGGTGCCTCAGTTATTCTTGGATATTGACCGAGAGAAGGTGCAGACCCTCAATGTGCCAATCAGCTCCGTCTTCAACACTCTGCAAAGCTATCTCGGATCGAACTACGTTGATGATTTCAATTTCATAGGACGTACTTACCAAGTGAATCTGCAAGGCGAGGCAGCTTTCCGCTCGAAGGCAGAACAGATTTTAAGCATGTATGCCCGCAACAATTCTGGAGGAATGGTCCCCTTGGGAAGCCTGATGCGGGTTCGGCGAATCAATGGACCGGATACCGTGGGCCACTACAACGTTTATCCCGCGGCGCAAATCCAAGGAGCCACTCTTCCTGGAGTCAGTTCCGGCCAGGCGATCGCTGCCATGGAAAGAATCTGCCGGGCCGATTTACCAAGCCAGTTTGCATTCGAATGGACTCAGCTGACTTTCCAACAGGTTACTGCTGGCAATACCGCGCTCTTCATTTTCCCGCTCTGCGTCCTTTTCGTCTTTTTGACGCTGGCAGCCCAATACGAAAGTTGGTCCTTGCCTTTGGCGGTCATTTTGATTGTTCCAATGTGTCTCTTGTCTGCCCTGGGGGGCGTTTATTTCAGGGGGCAGGACAACAACATTTTTACGCAGATCGGATTCATCGTTCTGGTCGGATTGGCCTGTAAGAACGCCATTCTGATCGTGGAATTTGCCAAACAACAAACCGAGGCGGGAAAGAACCGAATCGAGGCTGCAGCCGAAGCATCTCGGCTCCGGTTGAGACCGATTTTGATGACCTCGTTCGCGTTTATTCTTGGCGTGCTACCGCTCGTCATTGCCCGAGGAGCGGGCGCCGAGATGGATCAAGCGTTGGGCACCGCCGTTTTTGCGGGAATGATTGGAGTCACCTTTTTCGGAATCTTCTTGACGCCCGTCTTTTTCTCACTGGTGATGAAGTTCGTTAGCCGGAAGTAGACGAAAAGACTGGAAACCTATGCTATGTCAGCCCCAGATCCCCTTGCGGCGGGGGTGGCGGTCACGGCGGCGGGGGCGGTCATGGCGGGCGTCAGTAGTGGGAGCTTCGGTACTGTTTGCGGTGTGTGGGCAAATGTTAGACTCATTCTGATTATCTCTCCTTCATAGGATCGAGTTGATCGAAAACAAGCTTTCCGCCAATCCAGACATCCCGGACCATAAAGCGGTCATCAAAGAGTACCAGATCCGCGATTTTGTTTGGCTGAATGGATCCAAATCGAGCGTCGATCCCTAAAATCGTCGCTGGAGTAAGAGAGGCCATCCGCACAGAGTTGAACAGCGGTACTTCCCCTTGCTGAGTCATTACCCGGACCAAATCAATCGTCCGGGCCAAACTCCCCGCCAGGGCTGATCCATCCTCGAGCACGCCGTACCCTGGGCCGACTTTGCAAGGTACGCTGCCGAGTTGGAATTTGGCACCCTCTGGCAAGCCGGCTCCTGCCAAGGAATCTGAGACGAGAGCAATCCGTTCCGGACCTTTCGCTCGATAGGCTAGTTTTAATAGCGTTGGCGAGACATGAAATCCGTCAGCCACCAGCTCACAGAAGATATTTTCGTCAGATAAGGCGAATTCCATAGCACCGGCCTGTCGGAATAATCCTCGTTTCGATGCGGTGGACATGGCATTGAACAGATGGGTGACTTTCGTCAGGCCGGCCACAACGGAGGCCCGCATATCTTCGTCGGACGCTTCTGTGTGTCCGGCGCTTATTACTACACCAGCCTGGGTGACAGCCTCTATGAGTTGTAAAGCGCCTGGCAATTCCGGAGCTATTGTCACCTGGGAGATGCTTCGCGCGCGCGATAAAATCCAATCCTTCTGTTTGGCTTCCGGTGCGATCATCAGCTTAGCATTCTGGGCGCCGGCTTTTGATGGGGCAAGATGTGGTCCCTCAAGATGGACAGGCAAAAGACGGACTCTTGACTTACTCTTAGCCGATTCCCAGGCATCCAGGAAAGCTAGGTAATCGTTGTAAGTAGCCGTGGCCGCCGTGGGACAGATTCCGGTTGTTCCTCCAGAAAGATGAAAATCCGCCACTGTTTGAAACGCTTCAGGAGTGGCATCCAAAAAATCGGCCCCCCGCCCTCCGTGAACGTGGAGATCTATGAATCCAGGAGCAAGATAAAGGCCCTCAGCGTCCACGTGCTGGTGGTTTTCCGGAGGGAGACCCTGTCCAATCGCCATGATTAAGTCACCCTTTAACAGTATCCAGCCGCGATCTACAATCCGATCGGTCAAAACCAGACTTGCGTTATGGATACATAACATAAGGTTACAAAGTTAGGTCGAAGAGGGGGCTGACTATCGCGACGAAAATCTTCCTTCCGAGGCTCAGATTGTACGCTGGCAGCGCAGCTTTTCAAGCGGTACAGTGAACTTGACGAACGCGAAGGATCTACCAGACGATGGACCCGTCAAGCACTGCCGGCCCCAAGAACACCCGCCCAAAGTTCTCTCTGGCTTTCCTGTTCGTCGTCGGCTGTTGCCTGGTTTTGGCGAGGTGCTTTTGCAATTTAGATAAATCCCTTCCGGAGAGCCCGCTCCCAGTGAGCAGGTCCGATCCGATCGTGGATATTTGGATCAATAAGATGTTGGGATATTTCTTGGTTTTTCTACCGGATCATACAGCCAGATTATACCAGAGTTATTCCTTCGAGTTAGAAGGCGTTGGCCAATGGCAAAGGGTCGAGGATCGCGAGATTTATCCTGAGAGCCCTAAGATACGCTTACCTTCCTACAAAGTTGGATTCGAGAATCAGCGTGTGATGGATCTCTTTCTTTACTCGATAGCACATCACGACAGCATTGTTGTAGAAGATAGGATGATAGGGCACCGTGGGTATAACCGGCTATCCGATGTTGACGATCCCGACGGCTTTTATCGTCGCAAATTTACTTGGGGTCTTCATCAGGAGCTGTGGGCCGTGAATCACTACTGGAACGCGTACCACGGCCGTCCATCTCACTAATGGTTCTCCTTGACGACTCGCCCAATGAACGAGGACATAGGCCGGCCAGGCTGGAAGACTTCGATGCTTTGAGTAATAGGAGAGTTGAGCATACCCAATGCCGACAACGGGAATCAGAAACAACCATGGCCAATTTTTATTGAGAAACTGAAAGTAAGGTGACGACGTAATATCTCCGTTTGCATTCACCATGCCCTTTAAAAAAATTGTCCCTAAGAAGAGAAATACAAACTGGGTAATTGCGAGAACGGTTATCATAAGGGGCTGGCCGGTAATTTGCGCTTACGGCTCGCATAAAAGATTGGATTCCGGTTTTCCGCGAACCCGCCGTTCGCCCTCAAATCCGCCTGACCCACGAAAGATATCCCGATTCGATACATGTCGCTCGGCGCCTTGAAAATCGGCCAAAGCGCCGACGGCGGTATGTCTCTATGAGACGATGTACTATAGCCCTCAGCGATTCACCGTAAGGTGGTCCTAACGGCAGAAAGCGCCAGGGACCTCGACGAACAGGTGCTTAGGCGGCTGTCCGCTTCTTACCTTTTTTTACTGTTCCGAGGCTTTCCTGGAGAGCGGCGACCAAGTCGATGACGTTGCTCTTGGCGGGCTTAGGAGGGGCGGCACGGCGTTTCTGACCTTTTGCCTTGGCTTCGATCAACTTCTGAACCTCTTCCGTATAAGTGTCGCGGTATTTTGACGGATCGAATTTATCGGCCATCCCTTCAATCAGCTTCGTGGCCAGAGAAACCTCGCTGGCGGAAATCTTTTCTTTTGAGGGAAGTGAGAGTTCCTCCATGGTCCGAATTTCGCCGACGTACCGAAGAGCGTTGAGGACCAGTCCTTCGCCTTGAGATTTGAGAACGCAGAGACTTTCTCTGTTGCGTAAAACAAACTGGGCAACGCCGACTTTCCCGGTCTTGACCAATGCTTCGCGAAGCAGAGCATAGGCCTTTCCAGCGCTCTTGTCGGGTTCAAGATAGTAGGGTTTTTCAAAATAAAGAGTGGAAATCTCGGACTCACTGACAAACTCCTGAATCTCGATAACCGCAGATTTTTCGGGAGCTACCTCGTTGAGCTCTTCGTCGGAAAGAATCACATATTGACCTTTTTCGACTTCGTAGCCTCGGACGATTTCTTCGGCGGGAACTTCTTTCCCGGTTGACTCAGCGACACGCTGGAAGCGGATTCTCGAGAGATCCTTCTTGTAGAGCATGTGGGAGGCTAAACTCTGGCTTTCAGTGGCTGAGTATAACCGGACGGGAATGTTTACCAGGCCGAAGGCAATCGAGCCTTTCCAGATCGATTTCATTGCGAATCAGGAGTGTAAACCGCAACGGAAGATCCGTCTACAACAGCTTGCAACGGAATTTGCGCTGGAGGGGTTCGCAACTTAGACTTTTACATAACATCATCTTGTGTTTTAAAAAGCGGCCAATACAATATACGGGTATGACCGAGACCGCCATTCTCACTCAGCGGAAATTCATTTGTAAGTGGGTGGGGGATTTGGCCCGATTCTGACTTTCAACGCAATTGAGGAGGCTTGAGTCTGACGCGGCGACTCTATGGACCTGAACGAAAGCCAAAGGGCGGCGGTTGAGTACGGCATTTGTGGTCAAGGGTTGCCGCCGCCGCTGCTGATCATCGCCGGCGCCGGAACGGGTAAGACAAAAACGCTTACCCATCGCATGGCTCACCTCGTTCTCAACGGAGCGGATCCTCATCGTATTCTTTTGCTGACATTTACGCGTCGGGCAGCAGCGGAAATGACACGGCGCGCTGCGAGGGTCCTTGGCGAGACACGTGGCACGTCTGGCACGTATGCGACATGCGTTCGGGCCGTTGACATCCCGTGGTCCGGAACATTTCACGGTATTTCGAACAGACTGCTCCGCCTTCATGCAGTGTCGATTGGACTGGATCCCTCTTTCACTGTTTTGGACCGCTCCGATGCGGGTGACCTGATGAATTTTGTCCGGACCGATTTGGGCTTGTCTAGGAAGGCGTCGCGTTTCCCGAAAAAGGAGACCTGTCTGGCGATCTATTCCCATACGGTGAATGCATGCTGTGAGATAGCGGGAACGCTCGAGGTCGCGTTTCCCTGGTGCGCTGAATGGACCGAGGAACTCAAGGAGCTATTTCGAGAGTACGTCCTTTTGAAGCAACGGAACAACGTGCTCGACTATGACGATCTCCTCCTTTATTGGCGGCATATGATGGAGGAGCCTGATCTCGCGGCAGCTGTGGGAGCGAGATTCGACCACGTCCTGGTCGACGAATATCAGGACACCAATGCGCTCCAGGCAGCGATCCTTCTTCGCATGAAGCCCGACGGTCGCGGCGTGGCTGTGGTTGGCGACGATGCGCAATCGATCTATTCATTTCGTTCTGCGAGCGTGCGCAATATCCTGGATTTTCCGAAGCAATTCTCGCCGCCGGCAACGGTCGTGACGTTGGAACAAAACTACCGCTCCACGCAGCCGATACTCGATGCGAGCAATGCAGTCATCGCACAGGCGACGGAATGCTATTCGAAGCGCCTCTTCTCGGCGAAGCTAATGGGCGAGAAGCCCCAATTTATCAGCGCCGCCGATGAGACGGCACAGGTCCAGTACGTGGTAGAACGCATCCTGGAACACCGCGAAGCCGGCATCGACCTCAAGCGCCAGGCCGTTTTGTTTCGCACCGCGCACCATAGCGCTGCCCTGGAGGTCGAGCTGGCCCGACGGAACATCCCTTTTGTGAAATATGGCGGCCTGAAATTCCTCGAGGCTGCGCACGTCAAAGACGTTTTGTGTATGCTTCGTTGGGCCGAGAACCCGAGAGACACGGTGGCAGGATTCCGGGTGCTTCAGCTTTTGCCCGGTTTCGGACCTGCCGCGGCCAGGCGCGTGCTATTTCGCCTGTCGGAAAGCGAGTTCTTATTCCCGGCGCTGAAAACTGTCATCGTGCCGAGCGCATCGGTACCGCATTGGGATTCGTTCTGCCTAACGATGATCCGGCTTCGCGACTCTGCGACCGAATGGTTGGGACAACTTGCGCTTGTTCGGCGGTGGTATGAGCCACATCTAGAGAGGATTTACGACCACCCTGCGGCTCGTGCGGGTGACCTGGAAAAATTGGAACAGATCTCGGCAGGGTTTGCGACGCGCGAGCGTTTTCTGACAGAGCTTACGCTGGATCCCCCGGAAGCCACCGGTGCCGAAGCCGGGGCACCGTTGCTTGACGAAGATTACCTGATTTTATCGACCATCCATTCCGCTAAGGGACAGGAGTGGGACGTGGTCTTCATTCTTAATATCGCTGACGGTTGCATACCTTCGGACATGGCGGCGGGTAGTCCGGCAAGGATAGAAGAAGAGCGCCGCATTTTAGCTGTCGCGATGACGCGTGCCAAGTTGCATCTCCATTTAATTCAGCCCCTTCGGTTTTTCCGGAATCAACAGCATCGCTTCGGAGACTCTTACATGTTTGCCCCGCGCAGTCGTTTCATTCCGGAGGCCATGCTCGAGCTTTTTGAATGTCGAGTTTGGCCTGCGGGAGGCCAGAACACTAACGAAGAGCCTGGAGGATTTCCACGGGCCGATGTCGCTGCACGGATGCGCAAAATGTGGAGCTGAGGCAATCGGAAAAGAGACCGAAATCGAGATTCAAAGGTGCACTTCAGCCTAGATATTCAACTTGATAGGCTTTATCGCGAACTGCCACCGAGGAGCCGGGATTGGTGAGGGTTACGTCGAAGGTACTGGAATCTTCGCACTCGAATAAGAGCTTCGCCTGGTCTTCCGAGATCTGACGAATCCGTACGCCCTCACGGAGCGGTGGGCTATTAGATTCCAGGATGTTCACTTTCATCGTCGAGCCATCCAAGAAAGTGATCAGGAGTTCCGAGGCACTCAATTGAAAGGTTTTGACGACACGCTCTTTAACAATGTGGGTCAATTTTTCATTCACAGCCATAATTCATCTCCGGTAACGTTCGTCGGCCGATACCTCCTGCGGATGGCCTCGGAGGACCTGTTTTTGAAAAGGCAGAGACCAGGACGGCGATGCCAAACGAATCTCTGAGGAAGGTGAAAAGAGAAGAGAGCAGATCGGCTACAGTGACGGACGATCCGAAGCAGTCGGCAATTGCGGCCGGCCTGCGCTATATGTCCGATGACTCTCCTGGAATCTCTCGAAAGAGCAGGGGATCTGAATTCAAATTTTATGATAGCGAGGGAAGAGTAATCAAGAAAACAGAGGAACTGCAACGCATTCGGTCACTGTCCATCCCTCCCGCCTGGAAGAACGTTTGGATTTGCGCACGGGCGAACGGCCACCTGCAGGCGACTGGTATCGATGCAAGAGGGCGCAAACAGTACAAATATCACCCGGACTGGAGAGAGGTCCGCGATGCGGCGAAGTACGAAAGAGTAATGTCATTTGCCCGGACCCTGCCGAAGAAGCTTCCCGTCTCTCCCCTGCAGCGGCAGCTCCCTCGTACGATCCCTCTTTTATAGTTTTTTCATAAAATGAGATCCACGGACTTGTTTATTGTTCAATGAGTTTAGAGAATGGAGGAATATATGAGTGAAGATTTTAACATCAGTCGGGAGCGCATGGTCGAACTCCTCAATGAGGATCTGTCCCGTGAGTACCAAGCCATCATTGCTTACACGGTTTACAGTCAGACGATCAAAGGCGCGGCCTTTAACAATATCGCGGCTGAACTCGAAGAGCACGCTTCGGAAGAACTTAGCCATGCAATTCTGATCGCCCGACAGATCGACTATTTGAGCGGTACCCCGACCAGCGTCCCAAAAGAGGTCAAGATGTCCGACAAGGCTGAAGAGATGCTCCGGTTCGACTTGGAAAATGAAAAGCAGACGATTCAGAATTACCAGAAACGGATTCGCCAAGCTGATGCGATGGGCGAATTCGCGCTCGGAGAGGTTTTGCGAAAAATCATCGAGCAGGAGCAAGATCATCTGCTTGACTTGGCCGACGCGTTGGGAATTGACGCTCCAAAGATAAACAGCTGATCGAAAGGAGACCAGAGAGCGAGCGGAAATTACACTCTGATATGGTGTTATTGCTGTCTCTTCGATCGGCGGCGACCGCTATAATGGCCCTCGCCGCTGCAGGTGTCCTTCTTACTCCCGAGCGGCCAGAGCGTGCAGGCGATGATGCGCGGTCCGAAGTTGCCCATACAGATCTTGGTAAACTTCTTGATAGAGTGACTGTAACCGCCTGGAATGTTCCGAGTTCGGTTCGATGCCGATCTCTTCTCGGCGCGCAACTCGTACGGCTGCTGAAGGATCTGGAAAGAGGCCGCAGCCGAGTCCCGCCAAAAGGGCCGCTCCCAAACTAACCGCTTCGCGAACCGGATTGACCTTGATGGGGAAGGCGTATACATCCGCCTTGATTTGCGTGAGGAGAGAATTTTGGAGTGTACCTCCGATGGTGAGGATCTTGGCAAATGGGGGCAGCCCGGCGACAGTGCCCATGGCGTCCGCAATCGCACGCGCCTCGAAAGCAAGGCCTTCTAATACCGCTCTGAACATTCCTCCACGTGTTGTCGTCGACCTGACGCCGACGAAGGCTCCGGAAGCCAGAGGATCTGGATGGGGCGTCAGACTGCGGACCAGATGAGGCAAAAACACCGGTACGGCCCCTTCGACGGTTGCTGCTTCTTCCACCAGGTCCGCGATGCTTGACTTTCCTCCAAATTCTCGCCTGAACCATTCCATCGCGGCGCCGGCGGTCTGAAGTCCGCCAGTAAGGTAGCAGGTCGGTTCCTCGATCCAAAGAGCTCCTTGCGCAAGCCCGTGCTTGGCAATCCGCTGATCGAAAACCGGTTTAGGGAAAACCGAGTTCAGGGATTCAGAAGTGCCGATGCTGTCGAGTAGTATTCCAGCGCCGATCCCCCCCGCGGCAAATGCACCGCTGAGATGGTCATGGATGCCAACGCTCACCACCGTGGTCTTTGGTAGGTTCGTTGCCGTTGCACTGGATGGAGTGACCAGGCCCAGCGGGGTACCGCTTTTACAGACAGGCGGAAAGGAGGAAACCGGTACTCCCACAGCCTCCAGAATTTCGGCTGACCAGTTCCCTCGGCCTAAATCGTAGGCAAGAGAACGACAGGCCAGACTGGGATCTGTCGCGGGAATCCCGCAAAGACGAAAGGCTACATAATCTGCAAAATGAAGCCAGAGCGCCGTTTTCTCAAAAGTGAGGGGATCGTGATTTTTCGCCCAGAGGATTTTACAGAGCCCGAACATGGGATCCGGGTTGAGTCCCGAAATCCTGAACAGCGTTTCGTAACCAACTTTTTCTCGAAGCCATTCGTATTCCGCGATTGTTCGCAGATCGAACCAGGCAATTGCCGGCGCCAGAGGTCGGCCCTGTGAATCGATCGGGACGACGGACTCCGCTAGGCTCGAAACGGCTATCCCTCGAATGGCTGAGGGACTCTGAATCTGGGAGATTACCGAACGAATGGCCCGACAGACCGCCTCCCAAATAGGTTCAGGTTCAAAGTCCGTCCACTCTGGCCGAGGATGGGATCGGGGGGTCGGCTCGGATCCTTGAGCGACGATGGCTCCCCAAGCATCGAGGGCGAGGCACTTCAGGTTGGTGGTTCCGACATCGAGGCCAAGAACCAGGTCGTGTTGCGGCATTGAGACGTTTGATTGTTAGGTTTTACTGAGGAGTCCCTCAAGTCTCCCGATGACCGAAACTGAGTGCAAGCGGAACTGCAGCCATTGGTAAGTTTTGTCTCAGAGCCTCAAAAATGAACAAAGTAGGCGAACCGTCCCGGTTTGCTCCGTTCGGATGCACGGTGGTGCTGAAGCCGGCTGAACAAACGCCCCTCTCGGCCTTTACCTTTACAATACGTCTTTTGGAGCAGCGGCTCCAAAACTTGCCGCACGAGGGTTAGCCATATTGGGCAGTGCATTGATTTTGCGCAGCGCGGGAAATAAGCGCATCCAAAGAAGGGCGATCAAAATCGTGCCGATCCCTCCGACGACTCCTGAGGGGATGACACCGAGAAGTCCGGCCAGCATGCCGGACTCAAACTCGCCAAGCTGATTCGACGTTCCGACAAACAAGGAATTAAAAGCGCTTACCCGGCCCCGCATTGCATCAGGAGTCGAAAGTTGGACGAGGGAAATCCGAATCACCACACTGACATTATCTGCTGCTCCCATGATGACCAAGGCAATGAGCGAGAGAACGAAACTCGTTGAAATAGAAAAAATGACAGTTGTGACTCCAAACACGATCACTGCGGCGAACATCTTGATACCAACACGCCGGTTCATGGGAAGATGCACGAGTAGAACGGACATCGCGAGTGCGCCCGCGGCAGGAGCCGAGCGCAAAAAACCAAGACCCCAGGGTCCGGTATGAAGAATGTCCCGAGCGAAAATAGGCAACAACGCGGTTACGCCCCCCAGTAAGACAGCAAAGAGATCGAGGGAGATGGCACCGAGAATGATCGGTCGGCTGCGAATGAATGAGACGCCGGAAAAGATCGATTCAAACGAAATTGGCTCTCGTACCAATTCGGAGCGTTCCATTTTTATAAACGCCATTGAAATCGAGGCGGCTGATAGACAGAGCGCTGATACCCCGAGCGGCACGCTTGCGCCCGCCGCGTAAAGTAAACCGCCTAGCGATGGGCCGACAATGGTAGCCGTTTGCATCGCGGAAGAAGAGACGGCGATCGCCTTCCGAAGAAGAGTGTCTGGAACGAGCGCCGGCAATAATGCCGACATGGTGGGCGTTTCAAAAGCTCGCGCTGCGCCCAGGAGTGCCACGGCAGCAAACAGGACTGCCACATCCAGCTTTCCGTCCCGATCTCCAAACGTCAGCAGGGCCAGGACGATGCATTCAATGCATTGGCAGGTTGCGACGATCCGACGCCTGTCAAATCGATCAGCAACATGCCCGACCAGAAATGTCAGGGCGACCATCGGAAGAAATTGAAACAGACCGACTAACCCAAGGGCATAAGCGCTTCCGGTCTTTGCGTAAACGAGCCAACCAACCGCAACGGAAGCCATCTGAAAGCCGAGTGCTGAAAAAATGCGCGAAACCCAGAAGAGTGCAAAGCTCGGATGCTGTAGCAATCGTTCCGGTTGTATAGGTGATGGAGCCAATGGAAAGTTTTGCGACCTCGTCGGCAAATCGAACCTAATCGAGGCTGCCTACCTCTTTCCAGTAACCTTTCGTCCGAAAACCTTCCTAGCCGACTGCTTCGATTGTCAGGACGGTTCGGGAACGCCGGGCACCTCGGTCAAATCGAAAAAGACCGGCTTCCCAGCCGCGCGCGCGAGTTGCACCATCTCGTCGGCCCCTGCCGAGCGACCTTCGATGCGCAAGACCGCATCGATGTGCGCGATCAGACGCCGTCCGACAGGATGAAATATTTCATTCCAGGCCGTGTCGCCCAGGCGTTTGGATCCGGCAAGCTCTATCAAAGGCAAGGCGATCGCCTCTCCCGTCAAAGGGGTGTGCCCGCGACGAAAAAGTTCTAACGATGCTTCATTCATGCGACGATAGTTTTCGGCGATTTTGGATAAGTCGTCGTTGGTGTAAGACCGGTACGGCCCGGCGACCAGAATCAGCAAGGGGCGATGAGTGCGTTCAGTCATATTTATGGTGGGCGGCAAAATTCAGAATGTTAGATCTTACAGTCGGTCCGCCAGCAGCGGATAACGATTTGTTGCTATGGGAGTCATCACCTGAGATGATGGCTGACTTGGATCCCAAACTGCTCCCTGACCTTTTAATATTCTTCGAGGTAGCTCGTGTTGGCAGCATCTCAGAGGCTGCGCGCCGGCTTCACATGGTCCAGACTAACGTGACTGTGCGCATCCGGAAGCTTGAAGATGCGCTGGGCGTCCGCTTGTTGGACCGCGGTGCTCGAGGGAGCAGCCTCACGCCGGCTGGAGAGGCGCTCGAACCGCTCGTCGCGCGGCTTGCTGCGCTAATCGACGAGGTCGATCTGGTCTTCCAAAAATCCGACTATCGAACTGCGGAATTGCTTCGTCTTGGCGCGATCGAAACAGTTGTCGCCGCGCTTTTGCCCTCCTTGCTTGAGGCCTGCCGCGCGAAAAGCCGGTGGCTTCAGTTCGCAGTTACATCGGGAAGTTCCGTTACGCTCATTAAAATGTTGCAGGAAGGACGGTTGGACGCGGCCTTTGTTTCCTACCCCGCCCGTTCGGATCGTCTGAAGACCGAGCTTGAATTCCAGGACGAGCTTGTTTTGCTGGTTCCTCTGGCGAGTGACGTGCTGGCCAAGAATGATTTGGCTCTCTGGGACCGTTTTCCATTGTTGATCCAACGCCTTGGCTGCTCCTACACAGAAAGGTTTGTTTCCTATCTTTCACGCGACGGCAAGCGGTCGCCGCGGCTGGTGGAGGCGGGTACGCTCGAAGGCGTCCTTGGCTTTGTCGAGCAAGGTCTTGGAATTGCCATCGTTCCTCGGAGATTTGCCGAGCACTTGACACGTCGCCTTCGGATAGTCTCGTTAGAAAAGTTCTGGGAAAAGCGACAGATAAGTGTCCACCTAGTCAGTGCAAGTGAGCGTTCGGTCAGCCAGGGTCTCGCCCTCTTCCTGCGCCAGTGTCGGATTGCACTCGGATCGGAGAAAAGCATTCTGCCGGGGAAGGGACGGAACGAACCCGCCCGGCAAGCCTCAGTGGGATGAACTGTTTTCTCTCCCAGAGAGTTTTAGGTAAAAACAACTATTATTGAGAGATGAGCAGTTGCTTTTGACAAGTTAACAAGCCGTTCGGATATTTCGGCCAGTGAGCAATCTGGATCTGAACGACTTACTCGAAGGCTGGCCCCACGAGCCGGGGCAGGTAAAGGCCCGAAAGATCGTGGGACGCGATGGCTGCGAAAAAATCCAGCTGAGGATTGATCTTGGCCTGATCCAAATGGAGCTGAACGGACGTCCGGATGGGATTCGCCCGCACGGCTTCGAATCGTTACTACATTATCACCAGGCGAAATCAGCGATGGTTAAGTCTGGCGATCAGCCGTACGCGCTTTCGGAGGCAGACATCGCGGCACTGCAACAGGAGGGAGCTCAATATTACCACCGTTACTTGAGCTTGTTTCAACTCCGGGATTTTCAAAACGTCATTCGTGATACCGAACGGAATCTGGAGATGTTGGACTTTGTCAGCGAGCATGCCGCCGACGAGGATTCCAAGTGGACTTTAGAACAGTTTCGACCCTACGTCATCATGATGAACACAAGGGCCAGAGCGTCGCTGGAGCTGAAGGAGGGCAATACGGCCGAAGCCGTAAAGCTGATTGAGTCCGGTAAAGCAAAAATAGAGACTTTTTATCGAACGATCGGTCAACCTGAATGGATCGAATCAAGTAACGAGCTTGCCTTCTTGAGCGACTGGCTGAAAGAGGTCCGCGATGCAGTGCCTTTGACCCCTTTAGAACTCATGGAACGAGATTTGAAGCGTGCCATTGCGGATGAAGCGTACGAGCGCGCGGCGGAACTGCGTGATGCGATCCGTACCCTCCGGACCTCCAAGAGAATGCCAGGGGAATCGATCGATCGTTAAAGGCTCTGGGGAAGCGAGCCGCCTCATTTTTCTGCCGCCTGAAAGGATGCGAGCCATCGATCTGCGGCGGCCATTGCCATTGCGCTGGCGATGATCCATATTCCCGGTTTGCCGGCAGCCAGCGCCATGGCAAGATTGCAGGTTTATTTGAATATGTCCGGAAGCTTTTTCTCGTTAACAGAATGCGTCGGTTCCAAGAGGTTGTCCGTCGGGAAGATGCCGCGGGTGTTGAGCGGAGACGAACTATGAAAAAGCTGGTTCTGATGCTCGTACTACTATCGTGCGGCGGGCTTGGCTGGTTCTGCGCAGGGCGTGCAGCAGCGAGGAACGAAGCGTACAGCCTCACTCTCCAGGAGGCGAATGCCCACAAAATTCTCTTGCTCAACGTCGGAAGCGAACCGCGAACCCTGGACCCTCAGGAGGCACAAGGGGTGACGGAGCATCACATCATCATGGCGATGATTGAGGGATTGGTTGCGCCGAGCATTGACGATCAATCAAAGATCGTCCCGGGTATGGCGGATCGCTGGGAACACAACGAGGACCATTCTGTTTGGACTTTCCACATTGGAGAGGATCGAAAATGGTCCAATGGCGAGCCGGTCAAGGCCGGGGATTTTGTTTTTTCTTACAAGAGAATGCTGACGGCTTCGTTCGGTGCACAGTACGCAGAAAATCTGTTCATCTTGAAAGGGGCGGAGGATTATTACAGCGGGAAAATCACCGATTTTGAGAAGGTCGGAGTAAAGGCTCTTGATGATCAGACCTTGCGAATCGAGTTGGTGGGTCCCACTCCTTATTTACTCTCACTGGTGCAGCATGATTCCTGGCTTCCGGTTTGTCCGACGGCCATCTTGAAATACGGGACTATCGATACACGCGACAGCAAGTGGACGCGGGCAGAGAACTATGTCGCGAACGGTCCCTTCAAGATGAAAAGTTGGTATCCCAACGATGTGATCGAGGTTGTCCGGAATCCGCTCTATTGGGACGCGGCCAACGTTAAACTCAACGGCATCAATTTCTATTCGATTGAGAATTTGAATACGCAGGAACGCGCGTTCCAGGCCGGACAACTGCACAGGACCGATCAAATCCCCTTGGATAAAGTGCCTTATTACCGGCGAACGCATCCGGAACTCATGCGGATCGATCCGTGCGAAGGAGTTTATTTTTATCGGATCAATATTGCCCGAAAACCGCTCGACAATCCAAAGGTACGACTGGCGCTCAACCTTGCGGTGGACCGCGAGGCAATCGTGAAGAATATTTTGCGGGAAGGCCAAAAATCCGCCACCGGATACACACCGCCCGGCATGGGCGACTACGAACCGTTGAACCGGTTAACCTACGACCCGGCGCGCGCACGTCAGTTGCTTGCCGAAGCGGGTTATCCAAACGGAAAAGGATTCCCTAAGTTCACTATTCATTTCAACACGCTGGAATCACATCGGGCGATTGCAGAAGCGATTCAACAGATGTGGAAGGAAGAGTTGAATATCGATGTGGCCCTCGAGAATCAGGAATGGAAGGTTTACCTGGATACCCAGAACAATAAGAACTATGACCTCTCGCGCTCTGCCTGGATTGGAGACTTCATGGATCCGGTCACTTTCCTTAGTATGTGGACGACCGGTAACGGCAATAATAATACCAATTGGGGAAATCCGAAATTCGACGCGCTCATCGAGCAGGCGGCAAGGACAGGTGATCCGACGTCTCGTTTGCGAATTCTGCATGAAGCCGAAGAATTGTTTCTGAGCGACCTGCCGGTCGTGGTGGTGTATTGGTACACCAACGCGTATTTATTACAGCCGTCCGTCCAGAATTGGAATCCGCTCGTGCTGGGCAACCACAACTACAAGTATATCGATCTGAAGGCTGACCGCGATTTGGCCAAATGATAAAGATCATCGTCGGGCGTTTACTTCAGCTGATCCCGGTCCTTTGGATCATTCTGACCCTGACTTTCTTCATGTCAAAGGAGGTGCCGGGTGGACCATTCAGCGCGGAACGTCAGGCAACGCCGGAAGTTATTGCCAGACTGAACGCCTACTATGGACTTGATAAGCCGCTCTGGGAGCAATATCTCGGCTATCTGGGAAAATTTGTCCGATTCGATTTGGGCCCTTCCTACACTTATCAAAGTGAGTCGGTCAACGAGGTGATTGCTCGTTCTTTTCCTATCTCGTTACAAGTCGGGAGCTTGGCTTTTTGTATTGCCTCCGTGATTGGCATCACCGCGGGAGTTATCGCCGCCGCAAACAAGAACCAGCTATGGGACTATTTTCCGATGTCATTGTCGATGCTTGGTATCTGTCTTCCAACATTTGTCTTGGGACCTATACTCGCCTTGCTCTTCGGCCTGGTCCTGAGACTCGCGCCGGTCAGTGGTTGGCATGGACTGAACTATGTCCCCTTCCATCCTATGATCATGCCGGCACTAACCCTTGGGCTGTTTTACTCCGCCTACATAGCGCGCTTAACCCGCGGGGGGATGCTGGATATTTTGAATCAAGATTTTATCCGAACAGCTCGCGCAAAGGGGGTTCCTGACCATGAAATTATTCTCAAACACGCACTCCGCGGCGGATTACTCCCGGTCGTGGCATTCCTCGGTCCTGCGTTTGCAGGACTTCTCAGTGGTTCCTTCGTTGTGGAAAAGGTTTTTAACGTCCCTGGTATCGGCCAGGAATTTATTAAGTCTGTCTTCAATCGTGACTATCCGCTTGTTTTGGGAACGGTGGCTTTTTTCGGAGTCTTGATTGTAATTTTCAACCTGATCTCGGACATCGTCCAGGCGCTCATGGATCCCAAATCGCGAGGCTAAGAAGATGAGCTCCTCGGCCGCGCCCACATCGGTTGAACCCGCGCCGATCCTGGTAGAAAATCTGGAGCAAGGGACTTCGCTTTGGAAGGATGCGTGGTATCGGCTGAGAAAGAATCGCATCGCTCTGTTCGGACTCTGTGCGTTTTGCGTCGTTACGATCCTCTGTATGGTCGGACCGTATTTCACCGGCCGGACTTACGAGCAGACGGAGATTAGCTTGAAAGCAAGTGCGCCACTGGAGCCGATCTTTTTGCGCTCCGAAGCTATCAAAAATGGAGAACCCAAAAAAAGCTTCATCGCGCGCTCGAACCTGGAAGACGAATTCCTGGATCGGGCGAAATTGGATCGCCAGGAAATCGTGGAGAAAGTTGCCAGGGGCGACACCTATCGAGAGGGCAAGTTCACCTATGAACCGTCCACTCGGCGATACCTTTTCGGTACCGATCCTCTGGGTCGTGATTTGTTGACGCGAGTCTTAATCGGAGGGCGGATCTCTCTGGCGGTCGGTTTTGCGGCCACGCTCGTCTCCGTCTGCATCGGAGTTTTGTGGGGAGCGATCGCGGGTTTCGTGGGGGGGAAGACTGACACGGTGATGATGCGTTTTGCGGATATTCTTTACGCCCTGCCATTTACAGTGATCGTTATACTCCTGATGGTGATGTTTGGCCGGAATTTTATCCTGCTCTTCGTCGCAATCGGGGCGGTCGAATGGCTGACCATGGCTCGAATTGTGCGGGGTCAAATCATCTCGCTGAAGCACCAGGAGTTTATTGAAGCGGCAATTTCACTGGGGCTTCCCGATCATCGGATTCTGTTTCGCCATCTGATCCCAAACGTCTTGGGACCCATCATCATCTATGCGACACTGACTTTTCCGGAGGTCATGCTTCTGGAGGCGATTCTAAGCTTCCTTGGTCTCGGAGTGCAACCCCCACTTAGTTCCTGGGGCGTGTTGATCGATGAAGGATCCCGCACGATGGAAACATCGATCTGGTTGCTGATCTGTCCTGCATTCTTTTTCTCGTTAACCCTCTTTTCCTTGAACTTCCTCGGAGACGGTCTCAGGGATGCGCTCGATCCGAAATCATCGAAAGATTAGTACTGCAGGAGTCAGGAGTCAGGAGTCAGAATTCAGGAGTCAGGAGTTGCAGAATGGAGCACCATATTTTCGAGTATCGCACTGCCGGTTTCCTAAAGACAGGATCTATGAGCCAGGTGTTCATAGTCCATGGGCCTTCATCTCCTGAACTCCTGAACTCCTGAATCTACCAAATGGCGCTGCTCGAAGTCGAAAATCTAAGGACCTATTTTTATACGCGGGGAGGCGTGATTCGCGCGGTCAACGATGTTTCCTTTTCGCTCAGCCGGGGGAAGACGCTGGGAATCGTCGGCGAATCGGGCTCCGGGAAATCGGTGACATGTTATTCGATCCTCGGCCTCATTCCTAAGCCTCCGGGAAAAATAGTCTCCGGTCGGGCCAACTTCGCGGGCGTCGACATGCTCAATTGTTCGGAAAAACAGTTGCGGCAAATTCGTGGCAAAAGGATTTCGATGATTTTCCAGGATCCAATGACCTCGCTGAATCCCTACATGCGTGTCTCGGATCAGCTTGTCGAGCCGTTGCTGGTGCATGAAAAAGTGAGTCGATCGCACGCCTTAGCCAAAGCGATCACCAGCTTGGAGGAAGTCGGTATTCAGGACGCGGCAAGCCGGATCGATCTTTATCCTCACCAGTTCTCGGGTGGTATGCGTCAGAGGGTCATGATTGCGATGGCATTAATCAGTCGGCCGGAGATTCTAATCGCTGATGAGCCGACTACCGCACTCGATGTCACCGTTCAGGCGCAAATTCTTGAGCTGATCAAACTACGCCAGAAAGACCTGGGAACTGCGGTGATATTCATCACTCACGACCTTGGCGTCGTTGCGTCATTTTGTCAGGACGTCAACGTTATGTACGCTGGACGCATTGTTGAGTCGGCCTCAACGGATGAAATATTCGCACAGCCGATGCATCCGTATAACGCTGCGCTTCAACAATCGATTCCGGCATTGCACAAGAAAGGGGAGTTGTTATTCACTATTCCCGGAGCACCGCCCGATCTGACGATCGATTTTCCCGGATGCTCGTTTGCGCCACGCTGCGCCTATGCGATCGAGACCTGCAAAGAGCAAGCGCCTTCGCTCAAAGAAATGATCCCGAATCATAGAACCGCTTGCGCTCGGTTCCAGCGAGGCGAGATCTCTGATGTCCGCGTCAAAGAAGTCGTTCCAGCCGCATGAATACGTTCCTTGAGATCGGCAACCTCAAAAAGCATTTCCCTATCTACAGGGGCATGGTCTTTCGGCGAGAGGTTGGTTCGGTCAAAGCGGTCGACGGAGTTAGCCTCCAGCTGAAAACCGGGGAGATCTTAGGTCTCGTTGGAGAATCGGGCTGCGGCAAATCGACTCTGGCTCGCACTATCATGCAGCTGATGCCGATGACCGATGGAGCGGTCGTTTTGGAAGGACGGGATCTTTCGAAAATCAGCAAACGAGCTATTCGAGCGGAACGGGTGAACTTTCAGATGATCTTTCAGGATCCGTACGCCTCGCTCAATCCACGGATGACAGTTTACGACGCGCTCTCGGAAGCGATTCGCACGCGGCTTAAAGTCAGCGGCAAGATCCTGGTTGCAAAGGTGGCTCAACTCATGACGACTGTCGGGTTGCCGCCGAATCAAATGCGACGGTATCCTCACGAATTTTCCGGTGGTCAACGCCAGCGTATTGCCATCGCGCGAGCTCTGGCCCCGGAGCCCAAACTGATTATCGCAGATGAACCTGTCTCGGCCTTGGACGTTTCGATCCAGTCGCAGATTTTGAATCTGATCTTGAGATTGTGCCGAGAGCGGCAGCTGACAATGATTTTCATCTCACACGATATTTCAGTGGTGAAATATATTTCCGACCGCATCGCGGTGATGTACCTGGGACGGCTGGTCGAATTGGGGCCGGCCACGGATGTCGTTGAGAGGCCGTTGCATCCCTACACCAGAGCGCTTATTTCGGCGGTTCCGGTACCCGATCCATGGTTGGAGCGGGCGCGACGACGGATCATTCTGGAAGGAGACCCACCGTCGCCTTCGAATCCTCCCCCTGGGTGCCCATTTCATCCTCGTTGTCCTTTCGTAATCGATGCCTGCAAAACACGGCGCCCTGAGCTCGAAGAAAAAGAGCCCAACCGGATTGCGGCTTGTATCCGGGTTGGAGAGATTTAGCAGACACGGTCATGTTTACAATCTGACCGGATCTGAGTCGGCCGATCTAGGCCACCACGCGTGCGTCTTTTCCGAGCCACTCGGTCGGACGATCCGCTATTGCAACGTGCCGCTCGTTGAGTGGAGCGAAAGGCTTCGGGAGGCGAGGGCGCCAGCGCTTCTCGTGAACCACCTTACGGTGATGACCGATCTTAACAAGCAGGGGCGTTACGAGTGCGGGTGTGAAAGGAGGGAGGATTCATCTTTTTAGGACATGCAATTTGCACAGAAAAGTCAAGTTTTGTACCGAAAGCTCGTACAGTTTTCTAAAGCTTTCCTTTACGGCCATTGGGCATGACCGAAGGGAGCTGGGCGCCGCCGGCAGACCGCCCCCCCCGCGCCTGTTGCGCGTTGCCACAGCGGGAAAACATGAAACAAAGTGGGCACTCTGTTTAATGTTGGACGATATCGCGAATGTGCGATGGCCCGATCGTCGAATGCATCGGCCAGCTTGCGCGGTGAAGAGAAGCTGGAGGCTATGCCCATAGGCTTTTGCGCGTGCAGCGGGTCAGGGCATGCCGCGCTCCGCGCAGATTCTCTATTCGCTGAAGTCGATATGCTTGATGAACACGATCTTGCCGTTATCGTTTTTGACGATGTTGTAGCCGTGGAGCCCATCGCCGTTCTGATCGAAATTGTAAGTGCCCTCGGCGCCCGCGTAGCCCTTGACGCTCAAGATCGCCTCGCGGATCTTCTCAGGCTCAAGACTCTTAGCGTTGTCGATCGCGAGCGCTAGAACGTGAACCGCGTCGTAGGTCGATGCCCCATTGAAGTCGGGCGCAGACTTGTAGGTCGCCTCGTATTTGGTCGCGAACTCTTTGGCTGTCGGGCTTGAGTTGGCGGCGAAATCGGAGACAGCATAGGAGCCGTACAGCGCCGGTCCAGCGAGCTTCAGGGCGGTCGTCACCACCGTCGTGGGAGAGCCGACCCAGACAATATTGATGCCCAGCTGACGCAACTGCCTGGCAAAAATACCTAGGTCAGGCGGAAAGGTCATATAGGTGCTCATGACATCGGCACCTGACTGTTTAACGGCGAGCGCCACCGCGGTAAAATCCTGCGAGTTGTTGGTGTAGCCCTGAATCAGCACGGGTTCGACCCCTGTGCGCTTTAGCACTTCGACCAGATTCTTCATGCCGTTGGTGCCGAAGGCATCAGTCGAGTGGACGATCGCCCACTTTTTTTTACCTAGCGTATTGACGCCGTAGTCGGCGATCACGCGCGCCGAATAGATGTCGTTCGGACGGCAGCGGAACAGCCATGTATAGCCCATATGGGTAAGCTGTGGGTCAGTGGCTCCTATCATTACCGGTCTGCCGGTCCTCTGGATGTCTGGTGCCACGGCGTGGACCTGGGTGCTAAGGGTCGGTCCGATGAACCCGGGAATATCCTTGTCCCCGGCAAGCTTGCTGAAGGCGAGCACAGCCCCGGGATTGGTCGTTTGGTCATCCTCTATGACAAGCTCGATTTGTCGGCCAAGCAAACCACCTGCCTTGTTTATCTCCTCGACAGCGAGCTTGGCACCCTGAATCCGGTAAAGGCCGGATTCGGCCAGCGGTCCCGTGACCGAAACTACCATGCCGATTTTGAGCGGCTCTGCGGCGCGCCCGAAACAGATGAGCATGGCAAACACACTGGCTAAGACGATTCTGCAGCCAATCATCCGTTTCAGCATGTTTAGTTCTCGCTGGGTGATTAAGAAATTGGAGAAGCCCGAATTTTTTCATTGTCGCGCGTCCGCCGCAAGAAGAATCTCCGACAGACTCCCTCGGTTGGAACCGAATCTCACGCGAAGTGCCGTCGGCGCGGCTGCTCGACGTCCGGGAGAGCGCCCGACTGTTTGCGCCAGAGGGAACGCCTTTGGTCAGGGTCTGTGAACTGGGTGATCGAGTATGAGCACCAGTCGTCATTCTCGATCATCGTGGTTTCCGACCGATGTTGGGCTGTTCTCAAACAATGTGGTCTCATTCTCACTTAATCTGGGCCTGTGACCAGGTGGGGGCGCGTTTTGGCTTTGGCCGAATAGATTGGCGGCGGCTGGGGGGCGCCGGCCAGGCCTTCCCGCGTGCGGCGCCGGAGGGGGAGCAACGCCAAGGAAACATTCCAAAGCTGGCCCGAAAAGAACTCCTCCAAAACAGTGTACATTTGGGTCATTTTGTCGAGAGTTAGTGGAATTTTGGGTCCTAATGCCGCATCTATTTGACCACGTAACAGCGGTTACTCTTCCGGTCGGGCAGCCGTCAAGAAGGCCGAAGAACAGATTGTTACGATGCAGGCTAAGTACAACGATTAGCGAGTACGACTGCAGGAGATGGAATCGGGGGGGAGTTGGACTTACGAAGGATGAGGTCAAAGGGCCAGAGAACATTTCGAGAGGCCAAGAATATTATCGAAGCTCGACGTCCTTAATTTCTTCATCTAAAATCGAAATTCTCCTACTGCTCTAGTCGATCTCGGTGGCAGATGGCTCATGGCAAAAATGAGTGGGCAAATGGTACGCAGACACGTTCCAGCGGTGGCCTATTACCATCTCTAGCGGTCAGGGTTCGTGTTTGAATGCAATCGACAACGCGATTTGGTCGACCGGAAAATGGTGGAGTACCCGTCAAGGCCAGACCGGTCCGAAGTTCGAGAGCGGCTTCTGGTCAGCGATTTATGTTCGTGACGGTGACGCTTGGAAGATCCGCCTGTTGACCAATAGCGATGCCCCACAATTCATCGCTTATAGTCCGTGAGGGCGAAACTTGGGAGATCGCAGGGATGACTCCCATGAAGAGTCCAGGTCTTATTAGACGAAGTAGACTTGAATCAAAACGCGTCTGTGGCCACCCCGGTGCGTTTCGGTTTTACCAGTTTCGGCCTATAACGGCAGAAGTGGCCACCTGCACCGTCCACAACGATCACCCCGAGTAACCTATAGCATCCTGATCCACGCGGTGACAGACTAGAACCGGGAGGCTTCGATAGCAGAAGAGAAGCTCAACGATGTTTTGGTGCTTGCATCGGAACGCCTTAACGGGGCTACACAAGGCGAGCTGCGATATGACCCAATAAGCCTCACCGCTCCGGCAGGCCCCCGCCAACCGCTTGGCGAGTGCGATCTCCGATGAGAATCTGCGGGATTCGGTGAGAATTAAATTCCAAAAATTTGGCTGCTTGATGCTACGTAGCCCTACTCCCTTGGCGCAAAAATGGCTTGGCCAACTCTCAACTAAAGGCGCTTTTAGCTCTCTACCGCTGATTTCCAGTGCACACGTTCGACTCCCGACAGATCTCCTATGGCCGCGCTTCCAGGATCATGTTGAACGGCGTTTCCGCGGCACGGCGGACTCGGGTAAACCCGCCCTTCGAGAGAACGTCTCTCAAGCGCCGCTCGCCGGCTTGCGCTCCAAGGGCAAGGCCAACTTCCTGACTGAGCGAATTAGGAGTGCACACCATGGTGGAAAACCCGTAATACGCTCGGCCCACCGGATTGAGGTTCTCAGTGAGCGAGTCTCCCGCAAAAGGCTCTACAATCATGAATGTGCCATCGGGTTGAAGGGACTGTTTGACATGTGACGCTGCACCAACCGGATCGCCCATGTCGTGAAGGGCATCGAATACCGTCACAAATCCGTAGTCGTTGCCCGGGAAGTCTTTCGCTGTAGCAATGCTAAAACGGACATTTGGAATATGCTGCTCCCGGGCGTGGTGATTCGCTGCCTCGATGGAAGCCGGATGCAAATCGAATCCATAGAATTCAGATTTCGGGAACGCCTTCGCCATAATGAGGGTGGAAGCGCCATAACCGCATCCGATGTCTGCGACGCGAGTTCCGGTGCCCAACTTCTGCTGAACGCCGTCAAGCGCTGGAATCCAGTTTTCGCTTATGTTAGCCTGATAACCGGGTCTGAAAAACCTCTCCGTTCCGCAAAAAAGGCAATTGTGATGCCCTCCCCAAGGTAGGCCTCGTCCAGTCCTAAAACTCTCCGCAACGAGCGGCTCATCGTGGTAAACGGCCGAGACACTGTAGAATCCACCTATCATTGCCGCTGGACTGTCCGGATCAGCAAACACCGCGGTCTGTTCAGGAGTGAGAAAAAAGGAGTCGCTCGCCGCGTCATAGCTGATGTATCCCGAAGCGGCCTGGGCACTAAGCCATTCGCGAAGCTGTCGCTCATTGAGGTTGGTCTTTTCGGCGAGTTTCTGCGAGGTCGCCGGGCCAATATCAGCAAGCGCTGTGTAAATTCCGAGTCCGTCACCAAGTACAATGAGTGCCCCATTTACGGCTGCTCCAAGATCGTTGACCATCTGCCCAAGAAGCTGATTAAGGGTGTCGGGGTTCAATGAAGATTTGCCGGCGCCAGCCGGCGTTCCACTTTGAGTTGTTGTTTCCATATCTGTTTCTTTTGTTGAGATAGACTGGAGTTACGCCCACTCCGCGCCGGCCTTCCTTAAACGCTGCGAACGGCGACCACTTAAAATGCAGGCGTGCGCAAAAGACCATGCGACTGGAGTAGAAGTGACCTTCAGGCTGAAAGCTGTCGCCTCAGACTCTTCGCTGAGGATATTGGATGCCTCTCCTCGTAGCGAAGGAGAGAAGGCGATTAGCCTGTCCTAAAGACGTTGAGCATGACAGTGATGCATGCACTATGCAATGCTTTTTGAGCTAGCCGACCTCGGGCAACCCCAGGCCTCCCCAGTTCACTGCTATTATCGCCATTTCCCGAAAAGGGTATTTCCGTTTTTAGTTTTGGCCCTGGCATTTTCCTGGTAGAAGCGACTACCCAGCCGCTCTTTCCAATCCTTACCAGGCCGGAAACTTCCGGTTCTGCCTATTTTGGGAAATTGCGCGGGGAGTAAGGCCAGGAGGTTGGCCCGTGACAAGGCATATCCGCAGCTCCGGTCCTCGTATTCTCACGCGGAAATGCTGTCGATCGATTCCGGTCTGTTGGTGCTTATTGGGTCGTATCGCAGCGTGCCTTGTGCAGCCCCTTAACGGAGGTTTTCGGTCGGTTAGTTAGCCCACGCGCTTCCCGGCCTTCCGATCAATCCTGGGCATTCCGGCGCGATTACGGGGCATCCTGATCGCGAACTGCGTACTTCGACCCTCGCGTTCGTAAACTTTTGAAAAACAACTTACCGGCTTCCTTTGCCTCCTCCGCCGAAGCAGCCTGCGAAACTGCCAGCCGCAGCAAGTTCACCTCTTGCTGCGTCAGTTTCACCGAAAGCTAGAAACTGAGATCCGTGAGTCCATCTATGCCGTCCATACCGTTAAATTAAAGGAGGGCTAGAACTCACACGGAACGCTTTGACCCTCCGGCTTCTCTGCCTACCTGGGGAAATCGGCAAATAAAGCCGCTTGGACTCTTTGATCATGGTTACTGGTGAGTTCTAGCCAGTATAAAAAAAGCCAAAATTTAGACCTGCGCAAGTCGAATTTCACCCTTCCCGACTCAATTCTTTTGCTCCATCCCACGGAAAATCCTCTCGAGATCGCGACGTTGAGCGGTTGAGCGCCGACCGCCACCGCCGTGAGCGCCCCCAAGTGGGCGAGGTGATCCTGTAGCCAGAAACGGTATTGTCGTTGATATTCGCGACGTAGGCGAATTGGGCGTGCGATGGGGCCCCACTTCCAACCGTTGGGGTCTACCCTATTGAGGCGAAACGTCAGATCGCAATCTTCTCTACCTCGTCCAGTGAAATCTCGTCCGTCCGTCGGTCATAGAGCTTGGTCGCGCGGGGCGAGGAGCGGTTGGCAAGCGTCTGCGCGTGTTCTAACAAACCCTTATTCTTGAGGTAGGCGGTGATACCGGTCGCGCGGAATAGCGGAGCTTCAGTGTCAGCAGCGATCTCGGCCGCGGCGAGATACTCATCGAGTTTCTCCAGCATCGTTTGCGTCGGCGGCGCAGGACCCCAGGAACAACGCTGGAACAATGAAGCGCGCCAGGTCCTGGAACGCTTTGCCCCCCGGGTTCGCACCCGCTGGTTGGACAAGTGGCCAATGGAAGCCGTGCTGGATGAAGTCGCTGAATTGCCGTGGGACATCCAGCGCCTGGATCGCTGGTCTTTACTCCTAGCGCTGGACCAGTCCCGCTCAACGACTTGTCGGCTTGGTGGCGTTGGGTTGCACGGAGCAAATTGGCGGCATCCCGAAGGCCCTGAAAGTTGTATCCAGGGAAGAGAAAATCATCCAGTTGTTCAGGTCTCGTGGAACGATGCGGTAGCCTATGCCCAATGGGCGCGTAAACGCCTACCCACGGAAGCCGAATGGGAATTCGCTGCCCGTGGCGGCTTGGAATCAAAGCGTTATGTCTGGTGAGGAATTCAAGCCGGGGGGCAAACACATGGCGAACACCTGGCAGGGATTATTCCCGGTTCACAACACTGGCGAAGATGGATTTATAGGCACTTCGCCCGTGGGCTCCTTCCCAGCGAATGGCTACGGCTTGTACGACATGGCTGGCAACGTCTGGCAATGGTGCAGCGACTGGTATCGGGTCGATACCAACCTCGAGGCCGCCAGCAAAAACGTTTGTCGCAATCCCGGGGGACCGGCTGAAAGTTATGATCCAGGCGATCCGTGCTCCCCCAAGCGCGTTGTCAAAGGCGGTTCATTCCTTTGCAACCCCGACTACTGCGAGAGTTATCGCCCTAGCGCGCGTCGCGGGACGCCGCCCGATACCGGATCGTCCCATACAGGTTTCCGGTGTGTTATTTGTGGAGACGACGCCCGCGACCTGCTGTCGAACCCATTGGAAATGGCCAAAAAGGCGCTTAACGTGAAAGCTCATGTGTTTCGGCCAGAGCGCATCCATGGGTTTATATTTCATTAGATTTTTTGGGGGTGTTTGCGTCAGAAGACGTCTATTTTGTGAGAGAATGGCTCGCTCCATCTTCTAAGAATTTGTTTGTCCCGGGCTTGTCGCCGTGGGTTGAGACGGCCGCCGGAGATTATTATCAATCAGGATATAGATGCTGATCAAGAGCACCCACAGCGGGAAGACCAGTAAAATCCACTCAGTATAGCGCCCGCTGAGCAGGAGAAGCAGCGCGCAAGCAAAGCCGAGGAACGCAATCCAGCGCGGGGTGATACCGGTTCGGATCGCGAGCGTGGACGTAGAGATCATGAACACCGCCGCCATCTTGACCGCGTAGAGGTTCATGATCTCGTAGGTTACGGCGCGGGCGAAGGTAAACGTCGACGAGTTGAGCAGCCCTTCGGGCCTAGCAGCATAGGCTATGATGATTCCGCCCACCACGGCGGCTGAGGCGAACAGCATGGCGAGGAACAAAAGCCCGCTGCCGAGAAAGATGGTGGCAAAGAAGCGGTCTTCAAGTTCTCCCAGGCGGTCGCGCAGCACGCCGATGAACCACAAGAAGGCTATGCCTGCGAAGGGCACCAGGTTCAGCGCCAGAGCAACTGTGTTCGAACTGGTCTTAATTAGCAAAGTAAGCGAACCGTCCCGGTTTGCTCCCGTCCTGGAAAGAAGCAAAGCGAGCCGCTTCGCTTACGACGACGGCCCGCTTCAGGGATGTTATTGGTTTGATTCCAGCTGATATTCCAGGTAAACGAAGAGAACACCCCTATGCAAAAATCTGGTTCTGGCGTTATCACTACCACACAAGATGTCGATAGTCTGGAGTTCGACTGGGGCAAGATTCAATTCCTGAGCGAGCCTGCGGTTACGGGAGCAAGTCGTTTCAGCTTTGGTCTTGTTGAACTAGCCGAAGGCAAAGGGCACGCCAGACACAATCACCCAGGCTCGGAGGAAATTATTTACGTCGTCTCAGGACAAGGTGAACAAATGGTGGACGATCGACCCCCTATTGCCGTTGGCCCTGGTTCAAGCATCTATATTCCGGCAGACGTTTACCATTCGACACTCAACACCGGAGCGGGACCGCTCAATCTGATCGTCGTTTATTCTCCTGCCGGACCGGAACGATTGCTTCGTGAAATTCCTGGCTGCAAAGTCGTTCCGGCTCGAGGCGAAGGCTGAGGGATTCAGGAGGGATGCTTCAGTGACCCAGGATCGGATGCGGTTTGTAGGGAGCCCCCAGATACGCGAGTTCTTCCTCGGTCAACTTGAGGTCGGCGCCTTTTATTGCATCCTCGATATGATGGGTTTTTGTCGCACCGATGATCGGGGAGGTCACCCCGGGTTGATGAAGGATCCAAGCCAATGCAACCTGGGCGTTTGAGACGCCGCGTTTTTTTGCTATTTCGGTCACATGGTCGACTACCTGGAAGTCGTCCTCTTTGTAATAAAGACCATGGGCAAATTGATCTGATTTTGCGCGGACCGTTTCGCCTTTATCTTCTGATCGCCGATTGCCCGCCAGGAACCCGCGAGCGAGGGGACTCCAGGGAATTAATCCAATTCCTTCGGCCCGACAAAGTGGATTCATTTCACGCTCTTCTTCCCGGTAGACCAGATTGTAGTGGTTTTGCATGGAAACAAACCGGGCGTAACCGTGCCGATCGGCTAGATACAAAAACTTGGCAAATTGCCAGGCGTACATACTGGAAGCACCAATATAAAGAGCCTTTCCCTGGTTGATCACATCGGTCAACGCTTCCAGAGTCTCCTCCATCGGCGTAGTCTCGTCGTAGCGATGAATTTGATAAAGGTCCACGTAGTCGACGCCTAAGCGTTTCAAGCTGGCATCGATCGCGTGCTTGATGTGCTTTTTCGAAGTACCCCGTTCGTTTTGAGTGTCGCCCATCGGATTATAAACCTTCGTAGCGATCACCGCCTGCTCGCGCTTGACGCCGAGCTTTTTCAAAGCCCGCCCAGTGACCTCCTCACTTGCACCCGAGGAATAAATGTCAGCGGTATCAAAAAAGTTGATTCCTGCATCGAGAGCCTGCCTGAAAAACGGCAGCGCATCCGATTCTTCCAAAATCCAATCTCGCCATTTTTTCGATCCGTAGCTCATGCAGCCCAGACAAATGCGTGAAACTTTCAAGCCGGTATTTCCAAGAGGTAGGTAATCCATCGTTCTATTCTCCGAGATAAACTCTTCGCCGCTGGGGACCGGGCGTGCAACCATCAGCGGGCTGATAAATTTGGTTCCCGATAAAATTCGTCGTGACAGGGAGACGGTGCACTAGGTTTCCCCGGCGATCACCAGACCGGGAGGCAGCGATTCGCCAAAGAGACTGGCTCGATCGGACAGAGCGACGGGGACGAACGTTCTTAATCTGGCGACTTTGGAAGGAGAGACGCTCGTTTTTTGCAGTTTCGAAACGATTTTTTCGCGTAAAGACTTTGGTAAATCGATTTTCGGGTCGTTTACGAGGCGTCCGGCGCGGAGAAAAAGGGTCTGGATTTCGACCAGCAGCGAATCCGACCAGTCGAGATCGGAAAGCGCTTCGTACGCCTTTTCAACGTGAATCGGCGGAAGAACGAACTGGGGTTCGGCGTAGAAAAGGCTGCGATTGAGCAGAAGTCCGAGAGCGGCGAGGTGTGGCGTGGCATGTTGTTTCTTTAGGGCGAGCTCACGAGCGGCCTGGAGGAACTCGTCGAGGAGGTCGGACTTGGTGACCACGTTAATTCTTTCGAGCGATCCGGCGAGTCGGACAAGCTCTGCGGACGGATTGCTTCGCGCGCGCAACTCTGGACAACTCTGGGGCTAGAATTGCCTCCTGTCTTTCGCTGGTCAGACCGCCGGAGACCCGTCGCCAGAGGATATAAGTTTGCAGCTGGTTCCGTTTGCCAGGGTAGGCGAGACCCTCCGTATGAATCCTCCAGAGTTTGTCGATCCGCGTTTCGTCGCCCACTGCTCCGAATCCAGGTCGCAGAAAATAACCCGGCGAGAATCAGCCAGGTTTCTTCGTGGTCGACAGACTCTTTGCCGACTCGGAGAAGCATGTCTTCGAGCGAACTGCCAGAGCGAGCGGATCAGCAGATAATTCCAATCGGCTTTTGGTTTGCCGAGGATTTGTTCAAGGCTCTTAAGAAGGTTGGCCGCTGAGATTTTGTCCCGTCTCTCGAGAGGTCGGGCAAACAGGGTCGTGATCCGGGCATCTGCTGCGCTGCAGTCGGTCGGGATCAACTCCGGCGTCCATCTGGACGGTTTCGGTAGGCATCCCGACCGGAATTTTTCGTGAGGCCCGATTCGTGCGGACGAAGATCAAATTCGAGTGGCCAGATTCCTTGAGCATCGAGATCTGTGCTGACGCAGGCAACGCGGAGCAAGCCGAGTTCGTTGATGCGAGCAGTGAGAGTCACCGGAAGCCGGTCACTCTCTCGATCAGGTCTCGACCAAGTCTGGCGGTCGTCTGGAATGGCGGGAGAGCGGTGGAAATCGCGATCATTCCAGGGTACGACGGAACCTGCTTGATCCCTGGTGCGCCGGGTCGAATAGTAGGCCTGAAACCGGACTGGACGATTGAGACGGAGTTCGAGACCATCTGGAGAAACCTGGAATTCTTCCTCTGATGGGGCGCCCGCGGGCAGGATACAAATCAGGAGAGGACCGCGAACGTCTGTTTTCGAGTCTCTGTTTGGTGGACTTCCAAATAGATTGCGCGCGCCGCGCCTGCTTCGATCCGCTGAGCGCGGCGATGAACGATACTGCCGAAATGAGCGGCCCCTCGGGCAACGGCGAGACTTGGCTCCGGATTCTCTAGGAGCTGCGGCTCGGAGCCATGTTGCCATCGAGCGATCTGCTTTTGCAAACGGCGGCGCAGTGCCTCTGGATAGAGCGATCCCCCGTTAAACAGGATGGCATCGACAACCGGCCGATCTCGCAGAAAGTCTGCCAGGTATCGAGTGACCGCGCTGTCCGCTGCATAAGGCAGCGCCCACTCTCTCAATCCCGCCTGAGTCCTGGCAGGTTGGTCATCGCAAATGACATTCGGGGAAAAATCCGTCGAGCACAATCGACTCGATCTCTGCTCGCTCGATCTGAGCGCCGAGTGTCCGCCCGAGCAGGCTCGATCCGCGTCCGGGTACTGACACCGTAAATGAGTGACTAGAGGAATCTGAGAGGCAGCGTTCTTTGATGTCACGGCAGCGGGCGACCAGGAAATTCCACTGAACCTCGGAAAGCGGCTCGTGCGCCGGCAGGCGCGATTCGATCCGATGGGCAATGGCCAGATCGATATTGTCGCCTCCGAGAAGGAGGTGATCACTTACGGCGACCCGCTTGATCTGCGGCAGCGGAGGGTTCGATCCGGGAGTAATCTCAAAGAGAGTGAAGTCGGTCGTGCCCCCGCCAATGTCGATGACCAGGACATGTTGCACCTCGGTGCTGGAGAGCTCGTTTCGAGACGGCACTTTCTTCCGATGGTCCGTTCCAGCCACCAGTAAAATGCTGCCTGTGGTTCCTCCAGCAAACGGACACCTGTCAGGAAAACCGGCCTCTCGCGCGGCGTCCAGAGTGAGCCTTTGGGCCGCTGCGTCAAAAGAGGCCGGAACGGTAATCGTAATTTCCTGTTCGTCGAACCGCAGTCTTTCGCCGGCAAACCTGGCGTCCCATGCCGCGCGCAGGTATGCAAGTAGCAAAGCGGAAGCGCGGATGGGCGATATTCGTTTTTCGACGGGATTTCATCTGAACGCCAGGGCAAGAACGAAGCGTTTCGATCGACGCTGTGATGGCACAGCCACGATTTTGCGGAATGCACGACGCGACCAGGCGATTCCGCCGCCCGTGTTCTGGCGAAGCGGCCGGGAACCCATTCCGCGCGCAAGGTGGTTTGGTCCGACATTTGCGCGGCTTCGTCCTGCGACAGGAGGTAAAGAAATGAAGGCAAAGTAGACGCTTCAGAAAATCGCGCAGTGTTCTCCCATTGCGAGATGAGGAGCACCTCGCGCTGGCGCGACGGCGGAGCCGAGTTCCTCGAATGCCATGGCACAATTCGTCGTGCCAAGATCGATGCCAATGCTGAATTGCGATTATGAGCCATCAAACGGGACCGGCACGCACCTTATTCCATCCGGACCTGGTATTCGACCTTCCAACGACGATCTGACCAGTGTGCTTCATCCAGAGCTCGAGATTTCCTAGCTCGGTAACGATCGGATTGATGACCACCGGGATCGCCTGACCTTCCGGAAATCCCTCTACTGCGGGCAACGTAACTTCGATTTTGCCGGTTTCTTCGAGTTCGCGTTCCGGGTTTGCGATGATTGCACCGGGCGCATCTCCGCTGCGGACTTCGGAAGCGAAGAAGCGGAAATCAGCCGGTTGTCCGGTGATCAGTCCGAATTCTCGTTCATCGATCAGTAGTTCGCTGCCTTCCTCCATGCCCTGCGGCACCACGCAAAGGGCCTTTATCGGTGGCTTAAATCCCGGGATCGCCGGTGCCGAAGATTCAAGTCCGATGTAATACGAACGGGCGGTACCTGCTTTGATCCGGATACCTTGTCCCGTCGCGCGATTGTGACCGTATAGCGCTGCTCCTTTGGCGACGGCCAAATCCGGTTGAAATCCTGCAAGTTCGCGAACTGGAGCCCCTTTGCCCCACGAAATGAGAAGATCCGAGCACGCGCTTCCGGATTGGAGCCGCGTTGAAAACCCCGCCGTTGAAAAGGACGGCCGTCGGTTTGAGGTAGTCGCCTTCCAGTGCCTCGGGACGTGATCCGAACGAGCGCGGTCAGTGTTTCGCTGGCTTTGACATTGATCAGGCTTCGGGTCAAGAAGCGGGCGAGATGCTTGCTGACGACCGGTTCTGACGCATAGGGGAGACCGAACTCCTGGAGGCCGGCGCTTCTGGATTCCTGCGGCAGATCGGTCACTTTGGTCAGCGGGAAAAAGCCCGTCCAGGATGACCTCCTCGAGGGTCGCGCGGCTCAGTTTTGTGGAAAGGGTCTTGGCAAGCAAACTCGACCCGCGAGAGGGAACCGCGAGCGGGCACTGCTCAAGTGACAGGTCGGTGAAAAGCTTGAACTTTGGCGATGCCGGCGGCGTGCATCAGGGCGAGAAACTGCCACGAATCGATCGACTTTCCGGCGGCTTCCAATTGCGCTTGCAGTGTGTAAGCGAGCGCCAGATCCATGTTGTCGCCTCCGAGAAGGATGTGCTCACCGACGCTGATGCGTTCCACCTCGAGATTGCCATCCTTTTCGGTTACGGCAATCAGACTGAAATCGGCGGTGCCGCCTCCAACGTCGCAGACCAGAACGATATCGCCGCGGCTGACCTGGGTTCGCCAACTGCTACCGGCTTGAGCTGTCCAGGCGTAAAATGCGGCCTGCGGTTCTTCGAGCAAGACGACCTTGCCGAAGCCGGCCTCTTCAGCGGCGGCGGCGGTCAGATTCCGCGCGATTTCGTCAAAGGAAGCCGGAACGGTTACCACGATCTGACCTTCTGCGAGATCCCAGGCGTGGCCCTGGTTGGATTCCGTATAAAGGAAGCCTTCCTTCATGTGTTCGAGATAGCGACGCGAACAGTCGAACGCAGAAAGCTTCTGCTCTTTGATATCGGATTTCCACGGTAGAACCGGTTTCTTTGGATCGATGTGAAAATTCGAAAGCCACGACTTGGCCGAAGTGATCAACCGGTCAGGAACCAGTGCGCCGTGATCCCGGGCAAAATGGCCAACGATCGGTTCGCCGGTACCTTTTGACCATGGCAATCGCATCCCATCCTTTGAAAACTCGTCCGGGTGCGGAATATAGAGAGCAGACGGAAGCGTTGATTTTTCGCCGATCTGGTTTGGGCCGAGGACCTGAGTGATCTGGATAATATCGTTCCGGCCGCTGACGAAATCCTCGATGGCAATTGCGCTGTTGCTGGTGCCCAGGTCAATCCCCAGGCTAAAACGTGTACTCATTTGATGGGATTGAAGTTGTCGTGAGAATCGAGGAATACCACGCAAGTCACTTGAGTTCGACTTCGGCGGGCGCGATGGAGGGCAATCGTTCCCTGGCCACGATTCGCGGGAGTTTTACGGATTCGGTCTTCCAACCTTTGTGGAGAAGCGTTCCTGTGAAGGGTGGTTCCCCAGTGAGTTTTCCGACCAGTCGGTACTCGTCCGTGGAATAACCTGTCGGTACAGTAACTTGGGTGCCTTCCTGGGCGTCGGAGATGGCAGAAATTTTGAAATATTCCTGAAGAACTTGCCGACATCCCTGATGGATCACCCGCGCGGCGGCGCCCACTTCTGCGTCCTCGTAGAGGGTCACATCCTCCATCAGAAAATCCACCAGTCGACCCTTTTCCTGGAGCAGGCCGAAGAATGCCACTACCTCCGCCTCGGCTTGGTTACCGACCGGCGCTGGAGGCTGAACGGCAACCGGGACGGGCGCCGGGATCGCCGTCTGGACGGATTGTTACGGGCGTATCGCCTTTTCCGCCGATGAGGGAAAACACCAGAACGAGGATCGCCAGGAAGATGCCAGAACGGAAATCGGAACAGTGTGAGCTCCCTGTCGCCGGAAGCAGGAGCAAGGCATTGAGGATCACGAGTAAAATTGCGCCAAGCGCGATATAAGATTTCATCGAAGAGTTTTTCCCTTGCAATACATTGTTCAACGTCACCAGCAAGTGAGCCACATCGAAAGGCTTCTTAATGTAGGCTTGAACGCCCATTTCCTCCGGGCTGGGCGCCCCAAGAGCGGAACCGGCGCCGGTGACGACGATGATTTTGACGCTGGGATTCATTTGCCGAAGCACGGCGATGGCCTCCACTCCGCCCATATCCGGCATATGCAAATCTGTCAGGACCACGCTAATCTCGTATCCTTTCTCTACGTAACACGCAACTGCTTCGGTTCCCTGGCTGGCAAGGAGAGTCCGATATCCATTTGATTCAAGAATTCGCTTCGTCACTGATCGTACCGCCTCTTCATCGTCGACGATGAGAATTAGTTCACCATGCCCTTTCGGAGGAGGCTCAATCGCTCGTTCCCTGCCTGGACCGGCGTCAACCGGGGCAATCCCGGCTCAGCCGGGAGGTAAACCCGGAATTCCGTTCCGGCCCCGACTTTGCTATCGAACTCGACGTGTCCTTTGTGGCTTTTCACGATGCCCATCACGGTCGATAAGCCCAATCCCGATCCTTTGTCCGGTCCCTTATTGGTAAAAAAGGGATCGAAGATCTTATCGGCGATATCAGGCGCTATACCTGTTCCGGTGTCCGAGATTTTGAACAGCACATGCGGCCCCGGTTCGAGTCCGGGTCTCAGTGAGGCACCAGCCTGATCGAGCAACAGGTTTTCGGCTGCCACGGTCAAGGTTCCTCCGTGAGGCATCGCGTCCCGGGCGTTGACGGCCAGATTGAGCAGGATTTGATGCAGTTGCGTGGCGTCGCCCATGATTGTCCAGAGATTTTGTTGTTGCTCGATCTTCAGAGCGATGGATCTGGGAAAGGTCTCACGAATGATGCCGCAGATCTCCGCGAGCACATAGCGGGCCTGCAAGAGAACGCGTTTCCCGTCGACTCCTCTGGCAAACGCGACGACTTGCTTGACGATTTCGGCTCCGCGCTGCGCATTTGTCTCGATGGTGCGCGAGGATGAAGGGACTGTCCGGTTCATCCGCGTTTTGGCGAAGCATCTGGGCGCCCATTAAGATCGGGGCGAGAATGTTGTTGAGATCGTGCGCGATGCCGCCGGCCAGTTGACCGATACTTTCGAGGCGCTGGTTGCGCAGAAAGAGCGCTTCCATCTGTTTTTTCTCGGTGATATCCGTGTCGATCGCCAAGATCGATCTCGGATTGCGCAGATCATCCAGCAGCAAGAGTCCATCGGCTTTCCACGATGACGACTCGTTCCCCGCTTTGGTGGTTTTACGGACCTCTCCAGACCATTCACCTCTTTTCCAGCAGAATCTCCTTTGCCGCCTCGAACAACGCGGGGTCTTCGGCGGCAATTTTCGTGAAATCAACGCCAATGGCTTCCTCTGCCGTCCAGCCATAAAGCCGTTCTGCGCTCTTGTTCCAGTATTGGATCTCCTCGTCCAGTCCGCGAACGATGATCGCGTCGCTGGCGAGACCGAGCAGATTGGCCTGCTCTTGAATCTTGTGCTCCATCTTCTTGCGTTCCGTGACGTCGATGTTCGACGCCCAGAACCCGGATCACTTCCTGCTTTTCATTGAGCACCACGCATTCGGCGCCCTGGATGTAGCGCAGCGAGCCATTCTTGCCTGGCGATCCGGAAATCAATCGCTCCGTGGCCTCTTGTTCGCCACGATCGACTTGCGAAATTCCATCACCCGGGCCAAGTCGTCCGGATGGACGGTTTGCAGCCATGTCTTCGTATGGCATCGGAGTTCGAGCTCGGGCAATCCGTAGATTTCGAACATTTTTTCGTCCCAATAAACCTGATTCGTCCTCAAGTCCCAGTCCCATACGCCGATCGAAGCAGCCCTGGTGGCCAGAGTCAGACGCTCGCTAAAGAGCCTCAGTTGCTCAGCGACTTGTTTCCTTTCCGTAACATCATAGAGGGTTGTTCGGGTCACGAATGAATCGCTGTTCTTATCCTTGACGACCGTGGAGCTCAGTAACACCTGCAGGATCGTCCCGTCCTTGCGAACCATTTCAAGTTCCAGATCCTTGAGGTGCCCTTCTGTCTTTGCCTGCGGGAAGCTCTTGTTCAAAGATCCTCTTGCTTTCATCAGTCAGAAGATCCTGGAACCTTTTCCTGCCGACCAGTTCGGCATGGGTATAGCCGAGCCAGGAGAGTTCCGTCTCGTTGATGCGAAGGAAGATTGACCGTTCTCGTCAATCGAGTCATAGCCGCAGGGGGCGTGATCGTAGAGATCCTGGATCTCTTCGGCGGCTCGCTTGCGTTCGGTGATGTCTTGAACGGTGCCGCGAATCTTTGTGATCTGATCGTCTGGATCGCGCACCGCTTCGCCTCGCGCGGCGATCCATCGGTCGTTCCATCCGGACGAATCATCTCAAGGTCAAGTTCGTAGGGATAGTCCGGTTTTCAAAGCGACGATCCATCGCCGGCTCTGAGATGCGACCAACTCTGCGGGGTCAGCGTCTGTGGCAATTCCTCGTAATTGGGCGGAGCTTCTTCGGGCTTGCCGCCGGCGATATGGTAAAGCTCCTCGGACCAGGTGAATGTGCCCGTTTCGACGATCCATTCCCAGCTGCCGACGCTGGCCACCCGTTGCGCGTCTCGGAGCTCAGCTTCTCGCCTGCGCAACGCCTCCTCCGCTCGCCTTCGTTTCGGCGAGGTCGCGGCGCAAAATCACGATGGCCAGCAGAACGACGAGAGTTGAAAAGCCGCCTCCAAGCACAACGATGGAAATTGTTCTGGCGCCGCTTTCTCGAGCGGTGGCCGATTCTGCCCGGAGCAAATCATCCTCGCTTTCATTCATCTGTACCAGCAAGGCGGTCAGTTCGGCGACGCAACTTCGCAATTCGATCTCCCGGGTCAGGGGCGGAATCTGTCCGCCGCCTTGTCGCGCGGCGCGGGCAGCGTCGCGCGGTGGCAGCCCAGATGGAAAGACTTTGCTCGGTCAGGGCATTGAGCTTGGGAACTCGCTGTCTGCTGGTCCGGGTGATCGGCGGTGAGTTCGATTATTTTCTTGGTGGCGGGCCGAATCCGGTCCAGATCGGCCAAAAATTGCGTCGAGGTAACGAGAATCTCCGCTGAACAGAGATAGTCTCGCCGCCTGTATTCGGCGTCCAGGACGGCGTCGCGAGAGATCGGCGATGGACTGACGCACCTGATGGGTATGTGCCACCCAACGGTCATTGACGATCAGCTCGCGGGTGCTTCGGTAGGTCACGAAACCGAGAATGACAACCCCTGCGAAAGCGGCAAAGAAAAACGCGTAAACCTTTGTCTCAGTGCTGAACTTCATCGCTGCATCCTCGCTTTCAGCTGACGCGCGAGACCCACCCCGGAGTATAACTTTGGAGAAGTGCAAGGCGATTTTCAAAGAGAATATCATATCTGATCGAGCATGCCCGATCACTTTCATAGCAGTGGACAGGCTAACGCTGCTTTGCCACGACCAGGGCGACACCTTTCTTGTTTTCCAGCAGCGGTCCCACGCTCCAGAGAATGAAGCCTCCGGATGACCTCGGTTTAATCGAGAGTCTCGATAGCGAGCTGCGATTCAATTTCGCTTGAAGGCCAGCCGTACGATCCTCCCAGCCGGTCGATGGCGATGCTCGGATAGATCGGCCACTCTCACGGGGATTAGCCTGCGGACTACGCCACCATTCCAAAAGTGCGGAAAAACTTTGTGCGCTTTTATCGCGCCAGTAGAGCTGTGGAGAAAGATAATCGACCCAACCGTTTTTCAACCAGGCGACCGGGTCCGCGTAGAGATCCCGGTACTGATCGAGTTCAACGCGTCACGTTGGATGGGAAACCTTTCCTGTAAATTCCGAAAGGACTCACGCCAAAAAGCAGGTCGGGTCGTGCCGTTTTTGACTGTTTCGTGTAAAGTTTTGATCAGTTTGTTAACATTCTGCCGGCGCCAATTCCCTAGATCCGAGTTGCCACCGTAACGTTCGTAAAAAGCGTGATCAGGAAATGAGCCGTTCCGATAGCTGCGGCTGGGATATGGATAGAAGTAGTCATCCAGAATCACGCCCGCGACCGGGTAACGTTCGACAATATCGCGCACCACATTGACCACGTGCTCTCGGACCGCTGGATCTCCAGGATCGAGCCAGAGAGCGTTTCCGATCCGATGGACGGCGTCTGGTAAGTTGATGAGAGACGTGATTGCCGGCTCTAGTCTCGCCGGCATTGGCAGCAGCGCGATAAGGATTGATCCAGGCATGAATAGCAATGCCCTGTTCTCGTCCGACCCGGATAAAATAGTCAAGTGGATCGTAACCGGGTGGCTGCTCCTTGTCGGCCAGTCAGATAACGGCTCCAAGGTTCGAGGCGGGAGGAATAGAGCGCGTCACTTTCCGGTCGGACCTGGACCATCAATGCATTCAGGCCGCTATGCGCCGCCACTTCGACGATCTGACGGATCTGAGCCTTCTGGGCTTCCGCCGAGAGACCGGCATGTGACGGGAAATTGAGGTTGTAGACAGATGCGACCCATGCGGCTTTCAGCGCCTCTGCGTTCGCAGAGGGAAGGCCGAATAAAGCCATGGCGAAAAGGCAGCAGATACCTGGCCGGAAATTCATCGCTTGGATATTAGTCCGGATTTCGCAACATACCAACCTTCACTCTGCGGCGGAGCCGTTAACAAACTTGATCTGGCCGGTTTCTCGTTGCACGAATTCTTCTGCCAATGCCCGGTAAGCTGTCGCGCCAGCCCCGTTCGGTTCATACTCAATGATCGGTTTACCGAAACTCGGTGCTTCTCCGAGACGGACGGAACGCGGGATGATGGTTTGGTAAACCAAGCTCGGGAAATGTTTTCGCACCTCATTCACGACTTGCTGGCTTAAATTGGTCCGTGCATCGTACATCGTCATGATAATGCCGCCGATCGAGAGCACCTCATTGACGGCCCGAATCTGAGTCACCAGATGAACGATTTTTGAGAGGCCTTCCAGGGCGAAGTATTCGCACTGAAGCGGGATCAGAAGTTGGTCGGCCGCCGCCAGCGCGTTGGTCATGAGAATTCCAAGCGACGGTGGGCAATCCAGGAACAAGTAATCATATCCGGCTTCACGGTTCAGGTCTGCCAGTACCTCGCGCAACCTGGTCAGGTGGTCATCCAGGCGCGCTACCTCGATCTCAGCGCCGGCCAGATCGAGGTCCGCAGGCATCATCGAAAGACCTTGGAATCGGGTCGAAACAATTTTTGCCTTGATATCCGCGTGGCCGATCAGAGCCTCGTAGAGGCTTTGGCCGTCGGTGCCTTCAAGACCGAGAGCACTGGTGGCGTTTCCCTGCGGGTCAAGATCGATTAAAAGCACCCGTTTCCCTTTCGCTGCCAGACAAGTCGACAGGTTTACAGCAGTGGTAGTCTTGCCGACACCGCCTTTCTGGTTTGCGATTGCAAGCAGCTTCATTGGCTGGACAGCTTCGGTCTCCTGGATTCACAAGCAAAGCAGAAAGTGGTCTGCAGGGTGAACGATGCAGGCTGCCCATCCTATTTCTCCGGCAGCGCCGGCGGATTTCCTCGCTCAACGGTACCAACCGCAAAGGTGAAGATAGCGGCCGATTTGCAGGTATTCTCGAAAGAGGATACAGAGATTGCTCTGTTTCGCATGTTGAATTTTTCATGTCTTTGATTCAAATCACCGAACGGTTTCTGATCGATACCGGGGGTTGGCAGGCGTTGAAGCATGCCAAAGCCCTGGTCGAGATGGGTCGAGTGGTGAGTTTCAACTATACTCCCCCGATTCTGCGTGGCCTGGTCCGCGAAGGGGAAACCGAATATCGCGCCGGATTGAAGATTCGAAGTTATACAGACGTCGAGAATCTTTGTTCATGTCGCGAGTCACGCCAGTGGGGAAAAATCTGTGTCCATTCGTTGGCGCTCGGTCTCGCGTCGATTCGAACTGAGCAAACGCCGCCTAATCCAGCTGGGGCGCCCGCCCCCTTCGATTACCGCTGCTGGTTGCCGAAACCGGCGGTGCCTTTGCTGAAGGCGAATCCGGTCCAGGTAGCGGCATTGCCGGGGATCCGTCCCGGATCGAACTGCATCTTGTGCTGCCCCCTAACCTGGAAGCGAGTTGGGCCAAGCACCAGATCGTTGTCGGATTTGAAGTAGTCCGAAAAGGTATCCGGACGCTGGCCAGCGCGCTCGATTCGAGCAAGACCTATCGCTGTTCGAAAATTGACAAGGAGGTCCTCGAATTGGCTCGCGAACTCGCGGGGGGTAAACTTCCGGGAATGACCATTCTTGAACGGGACCAGTTCCTCCAATTGGTCAGGGCGCTAGTCGGTCATCCCCGGGTCACGCTCGCGCGAAAAACTTCGATCACAATTTCCGGCGAACGTCTTTTGCCTCGGCTTTTGACGGAGATGCTTGAAGATGGTCGCTGGAAAATCAGTGCGGATCTATCGAATCTCAAGGGCGCCTGGCTGATGGGATCTTCCTCTGTGTGGCTGTGGTCCGAGCTGCAACTGCGGCCGGTTTCGCCCGGGTTGCCGGCGGCATACCTGCCTGTCCTCCGAGAGCCGATCACGCTTTCCGCTGAGCAGGGCTTGAACTTTGTTCAACGTGAGTTGGCTGGGCTAAGCAGCTTTTTTCAGTTCGATAACCCGACCAAGGAGGGGCCATCCATCGAGCCGGCGATTCCGGAAGTGATCGCGACCTTCGAAGGGTCTCTGAATCACCTCGGCGCAAAGATCCAATGCCGGTACGCTCAGCGGATCGTGACACTTGGGGTAACCCCTGCCGCCGAAACGTTTGTCTACAAGGAGGGCGCCACGATGCGTTCCCGGAACCTGGCTCTTGAGCGCGATTGCTTACGCCGGATCCAGGGCGCCGGGTTTAGCGGGCCATCTACGTCGGGCGAGTATATTCTGCGGGGCCAGAATCCGATTCTTGGTTTTTTTGCTCGTGATCTTCCTCAGTTGCAAAAAGAGTGGACGGTTTCGATCGGCAGCCGATTCCAGCATGTCACGCGAGACGTTCAACGGATCACGCCGAAGCTCGAGATCACCGGTTCGGGCGAAGATTGGTTTGACTTTTCTTTCTCGATTGAATCTGACGGGGGGCAACGGTTTTCTACGGCGGAAGTCCAGCGCCTGTTGCAGGTTGGTCAAGGCGTCACACGACTCAAAGATGGACGCCTTGCTATTCTCGACACGGAAGGTCTGGAAGATTTTCAAGCGATCCTCAGAGACTGCGATCCGGCCCAAACCCGTCCGGGTGCCTACAGAATTGATCGAAGCCAGGCCGCGTACCTGGATGCAGCTTTTGGAGAATTAGCGGGTTCTTCCATCCAAAGTACACAGGAATGGCAGGATTGGACTCGTGCCCAACGGCAACTGATCCCTCTTGAGTCCGAGCCGCTCGGTTCGTTGGAAGGGATTCTCCGCCCTTATCAAAAGGAAGGTGTTTACTGGTTACGTTTTCTGAGCCGAAATGGTCTTGGCGGGATTCTGGCAGATGAAATGGGGTTGGGGAAGACCCTGCAAGCTCTGGCATTTTTGCGCACCCTCGCTGGACCTTCGCTGGTTGTTTGTCCTTCTTCTCTCCTGTTTAACTGGATACGAGAAGCTGAAAAATTCGTACCCGAATTGAAAGTCCTCTGCATTGAAGGGCCCGACCGCGGCAAACTCTTCAGTCGAATTCCTGAGAATAATCTGGTCCTGACCAGCTATCCGCTTCTACGCAGGGATATCGATCGGTTTCGGGGCTTTCATTTTACCTCAATCATTCTCGATGAGGCCACTCACATAAAAAATCCTGATACCCAGAATGCCCAGGCTGCGATGGCACTTGTCGGGCGGCACCGGTTTGTTCTGACCGGAACGCCGGTGGAAAACTCGGTCCGTGATCTATGGTCGATTCTTCACTTCGCGCTGCCCGGGTATCTTGGGCGGCGCGAGGATTTTCGGGAACGCTACGAGTTACCAATCAGCCGAGGGTCGAATCCGGAAAGGGCGCGTCTCGCGAAGCGACTCCGCCCCGTGATGCTCCGGCGATTAAAGCAACAAGTCGCTAAAGACTTGCCGGAAAAGATCGAACAGATCGCCTATTGCAATCTTTCCCCGGATCAGGAAGAGCTTTACCACCAACTCCGGCAGGAAAGCCGGCGTAAACTGGACGAGCTTTCCGGCTCGAAAGATCAGGGCCGCGCCCGGATTGCCATGCTCACAGCGTTGTTGCGTTTGCGTCAGGTTTGCTGTGACGTGCGGCTCCTGGGACAGGAAGCAGACCGGCCTTCCGCTAAATTGGAGCTATTGGAAGAGCTCTTGGAGGAGGCAATCGACGGGGGACATCGCGTCCTTCTGTTTTCCCAGTTTGTTTCAATGTTGAAATTGATTCGTCCTCGCATGGACGAGGCCGGAATTCGATACGGTTATCTCGATGGTGAGACAAAGGATCGAGCAAAAGCCGTCGACGAATTTCAAAAGTCTGACGGTCTCCCTCTTTTTCTAATCAGCCTGAAGGCCGGAGGGGTAGGTCTGAATCTTTCGGCGGCAGATACTGTGATCCACTTTGATCCATGGTGGAATCCGGCCGTCGAAGCACAAGCTACCGATCGGGCCCACCGCATTGGACAGACTCGAGTGGTGACTTCCTACAAGTTGATTGCGCGCGCGACGGTAGAAGAAAAGATCCTGAGTCTCCAGGCAAAAAAGCGCGAAATGATTCAATCGACAGTCGAGAGCGAAGAACCGGTGATGAGTGGGCTATCGATGGCAGAAATCACCGAATTGTTGCTCGAATAACCACCACGGAGCTTGCGAAAACGTTTTTCACGGATCAAAAATTCGAAGGCACGCTAGCAGCTCAAAGACAAATTTATGAAATTTACTTTTCTCGGTCATGCGGCCGGCTATCTCGAAACCAAGTCGGATAAGTTTCTCTTCGACCCTTTCCTGACCGGCAATCCGAAAGCCACGATTTCAGCAGAGCAGGTCAGTCCCACCTATATTCTCTTGACCCATGGCCATAGTGATCACGTAGGAGACTCGGTCGCGATTTCGAAAAGGACAGGCGCGCCGATCATCACCACTTTTGAACTGGCGAATTGGCTGGGCGCAAAGGGAGTTGCCACGGTGGCGATGAATCACGGGGGTTGGTGCAAGTTCCCCTTTGGTCGTGTTCGTTTCACAGTCGCTTTTCACAGCTCATCAGAAATCGAAGAGGGAGGCCGTCCTTTGTATTTGGGTGAACCTGCCGGATGCGTTCTCGAGACGGAAGGAAGGACAATTTATCACGCGGGCGATACTGCTCTTTTTTCGGATATGCGTTTAATCGGGGAAGATGCGCCGATTGATTTAGCACTCCTCCCGATCGGGGATCATTTCACGATGGGACCAAAGGACGCCGCCAGGGCGGTCGAATTTTTGGCACCGAAGCGGGTTGTACCGATTCACTACAGCACATTTCCGCCGCTGGTCGGCGATCCGCAGGATTTCGCCAGGTTCGCCGAAGGGACTGGGGCGGAGGTTTGTCTGTTACAGCCAGGAGAATCGCTGGAGATTTGAAGAAGTGGCAGAAGAAGTGTCAGTATCAGTGTCAGTTGGAGCGGATTGGTTCGATTGTTGCTGCTGGTGTCCTATCCCCGAAATAGCAGGTGTCTTATGGCGACCCAAAATGGCTGCCGGCAAGGCGCAAGGAGGGAGCATATCCTAGTCGGTACGTAATCCGGCAGCCGCCGGACTCGCTTAACCACTGCCCACTGACGCTCGCCTCAGCGTTCGCCGCCGCCCAGAACGGCATTCAGGAGGGGGGTTAAGACAGCCATTCCGCACTCGATAAGAAGGAATGTTTTGATCCCCAGGTTGGCACTGTGAGCCAGCAGGCCGAAAAGGAGTGCCACCCCAATGGGAAAAACCACGAGAAGCCAGATGTAATTAAGGATTCGGATCAACTTTTGGCGGGCCATATTCAAAAGGGAACATCTTTCCCTGAATCGTTAGACAACTGGACCGGCTCTTAGTTTAAAACAGAAGGGGCTCTTCGCTGTGGACTGGCTGACAGCTGAAAGGGAGCTACTTTGCTTTCAAAAGTCGACCAAATCACCTAGCGCACGCCGGTTATTGGAATTTGTGCCGGGAAGGTCACCAGAGGTCTCAGCTTATCAAATTCTTCAGCCTGCGCTACCTTGGCGGCCGTTCAGGCTGAACAAGATTCTCGGGCTACGCCAGGAATTTTTCTGGCTAGACAGAGTACGGTTGGTGACGGCACGATTCAAGAACAGGTTCACCTTTACACGTTCCAATGAGCAAGAGGGCTATCTCAACGTCAGTGGGCGAATTTTTCACGAAATCGGCGAGCGATAATCGTTGGGGATTCTGCTCGGTCGGAAGGAGAATCCGATGAACCCGTTCAGGCTCGCCGGTCGGTCCAATTTGCAAAAGCGCTCGGGAACGTCGACAAAGTCGGGTTCAAATGCGCGCGAGGAGATTGGAGAATCTGCACCACCGGTGCTCACGCCGCTCACGGGCCGCGATACCGAGTTCGGTTTGCTGAAAGATCGGTGGGAGCAGGCTCAAGAGGGGATGAGCCAGGTCGTTCTCGTGGTGGGGCAGCCTGGTTTGGGAAAATCGCGGCTGGTGCAGACGCTTACGCAACGTGTGATGGCCCCGGCAGGTGAACCTTCCCGAAAGGGAGCTGGCGAGGCCAGGAGTGCGTCGGGTGACGAGGATTCTCTCGTCATCGAATGGCGTTGCTCCCAGCACTTCCAGAACTCGGAACTCCATCCGGTGTCGGATTACCTCGAGCGGTTTCTGGGCTCCGGGGGGGATCCAACACCGACTGCTCGCTTCGACCGATTGGCGCGCCATTTGGAGGATTGCGATCTAGGTCGCTCGGAGTTTGTGGCGCTTTTTGCAAAATTGCTGTTCTTGCCGCCCGACGAGCGCTATGCCGCCGCAAGCCTCAGCCCGGCCCGCGAACGCGAGGAGACATTTCGCGCGCTCCACCAGTGGTTGCGCGCCTACTCCGGAAAGCGATCGGTCCTCTTTGTGGTCGAGGATCTGCACTGGATTGATGCGTCGACTCTGGAATTCCTTGGGCATTTCATCGCCGAAGGGCCCCACGACCGAATCCTCACGATACTCACGTTCCGCCCCGAATTCAAAACTCCCTGGCCCGCGCTGGCCCATCAAACGACACTGGCACTCAATCGTCTGACGCGGCGACAAGTGGCCGAATGGATGAGAAGGGACGCGGGCGCAGCGTTGCCGGAATCTTTGGTCGCGCAGATCTACCATCGCACGAGCGGAGTTCCGCTATTGGTTGAGGAGTTCACTCGTATGGTGCGCGAATCTACGGTATTCGAGTCCGCTGTTGCTTCGCCTCGCCGGCGTCGCACTCCAGCGAGCACGCAAGAGTTACCTCAGACGTTGCAGGAGCTTGTGATGACGAGGCTTGTCCGTATGTCGAGCAATCTGGATATTGCCCAGCTAGCTGCCACCCTGGGTCGGGAATTTGACTACGAATTGCTCGCTGCGGTCGTGGATGTTAACGAACAGACGCTACGAGCCGAGCTGTCCAAGCTGGTTTCGGCCGGTATCCTTTGCGACAAAGGTCAACCCGCACCTGATAGTTACCTCTTTAAGCATGCCTTGCTCGAGGAAGCGTTAGAGAGTTCGATCGAAGGCCCGAAGCGCCGGCGTTTCCACCAACGGATTGCCGAAGTCATGGAAGGTCGGTTTCCGCATCTTGCGGAGACGCAGCCTGGGCTTCTCGCGGAGCACTTCACTGAAGCTGGAGTCATCGAGAAAGCCGTCGAGTATTATTTAAAGGCAGGGCTCCGGTCGCGAGACCGGTGTGCCCATGTCGAGGCGGCTGGCCACCTGACAAAAGGCCTGAATTTGTTAGAATCTCTGGAATCATCTCCGGAGCGTGATCGGCGCGAACTGGAATTGCTCGGTCCGCTTGGCACCGCCTACATCGCTTCACGTGGGTATGCGGCTCCTGAAGTAGGTCCTGTGTTCCGCCGCGCGCGCGAGCTCTGTGAACGAGTAGGACAAACGCCCCAGCTCTTCGCCATGATGTGGGGAAATTTTGCGTTTCATATCGTGCGCGGCGATTTTCGAGTTTGCACCGAACTTGCGGACGAAGCGATGGAGTTTGCCGAACGGCAGAACGATCCCGGTATCCTGATGGAGGCCCTCTTCTTAAAAGGCCTGACCCGGCTCTATCGTGGTGATTTCGCGGGTGCTCGTGACCATTGTAAGCGAGCGATTGTCGAATTTGATGACCGCGAGCGGACAGCGTTTTGGGCGACGCTGGTGGGCGAGGATGCCGGTGTCACGCATCGCTGTTATCTGGCGTTAGCCTTGTGGCATCTCGGGTTTCCTCACCAGGCGCGCCAACTCAATGACGAGATGCTCAACCTCGCGCGCGCCATCAACCAGCCTTTCAGCCTCGAATACGCGTTGCATCATACGGCCTGGCTTTATCAACATTGTCGACTGGGGATCCAGGCGAAGGCAGCCGGTGACGAACAAATCCGGATTGCGTCGGAGCAAGGATTTCTTTTCTGGCACGCATCCGGCACGCTCTACGCCGCCGGCGGGTTGCTGCTGCAAGGCCGACTTGAGCAAGGTCTCCGATTGTTGCAAAAGGGGCTGGAAGCCTATCGAAGCACAGGCGCAGAGCTGGCGGTTCCTTATTATTTGAGCATGCTGGCGGACGCTTGTATTCGCATGGGCAGATTCTCCGACGCCCACGCAGCTCTGGATGAGGCTCTCTTGCTAGTCGACAAAAACGATGAGCGGTTTCAAGAAGCGGAACTGCATCGACTCAAGGGCGAATTATTGCTTGGCGAGTCGGCCGATCAGATGGGGGCGGAAGGACATTATCGGCGAGCCATCGAAATAGCCCTCCGCCAACAGAGCAAAGCGTGGGAACTGCGCGCCACGATCAGCCTCGCCCGACTTTTGCAGAAACAAGGCCGCCGAGAAGAAGCCTTCCGGCTGCTCAGCACGGTGCATGGCGGCTTTAGTGAGGGGTCGACCATGCCCGATTTAATGGAAGCCTCCGCCCTTCTCGAGAGCCTGGGCGACGAACGCATGCGCGCGGAATTTGCGGCTGGCATCAAATACGTGCGTGACTGTATTCCAGCTCCGATCGACGGGTTGGTTTCGGTCGATTGGCGTTATCTGCCGGCCTCCACCCTTGGCGGAGATACGATCGGTTACCATTGGGTGGACGATGATCACTTGGCGCTCTACCTGATCGACGTTACCGGACACGGGTTGGATGCCGCCCTGCTCTCCGTCACCGTAGCCAACGTGATCCGTGCGGGCGCATTGCCCGGAGCCGATATGAAGCAGCCCGATCAGGTGCTGGCGAAACTTAATGACGCTTTCCAGGGCGACCAGCACGGCCAAAGATACTTCACAATCTGGTACGGCGTTTATCAGTGTGCCAACCGCGTGATGACTTGGGCCGGCGGCGGTCATCCGCCCTCCATCGTCCTGGTTCAGGGCGAGCCGAATCCGATTCTCTTGCCGTCCGGCGGTCTGATAATGGGCGTTCTTCGAGGTGTAGATTTTCCGGCGCGGTCTTGCCACATTCCGTCCGGTGCGCGACTACTTATCTTCAGCGACGGCGTCTTTGAAATCTTCCGCGATGGCGGCGCCGTCTGGGATCTGGATGCTTGCATCGCCTATCTGGCAGCCCGGTGCCAACGACAGGGAAGCCTCATCGACGAACTCCTGGCTCACGTTCAACAACTTCGTGGGTCGCCTCTGCTCGACGACGATTTTTCGGTCATTGAAGCGCAGTTTCATTGAAACTACCCAAGTAGAGCTTCCTTTTCCATCTTCAACATTTCGATCGAACCTCTTCAGGGAGCGCAATCGGTGGTTGGATTGAATGGCGTCCGCCATCGCCGGATGCGGCAATTGTTAATTCCCTCCTTTCATGGAGAGCCAATGGGTTCTTACGGATAACTCATCCAGGACATGACTGGATTCACAGATTGCCCAGAGTGGGCGAGAAACTGTTAAAGAAGCTCCAGGAACTCGACGGCCAACTGAATCCCACCGTTTTATTTCGACTCCCTTACTTAAATGCGTCTTTTGCGAAACGTTACGAAATCACCCGGTCGGAATGCTTGCCGCTAAACAATAGGCACCGAGGAGAAGAGATCAAAGCGCGGAGTATTACAACAATTATCGCGATTGTAATATCAGCAACGGGTAGACCAGGGTCTATCTTCAGACAGATTTTTCTATTAACCCCCAAATCTGATAAGCCAAAGCGCTCATTAGATTTTCTCGGTCCAGAGATTAACCTTATAAAAGCGCGCCCTGCAGGACTCGAACCTGCGACCCACGGATTAGAAATCCGTTGCTCTATCCAGCTGAGCTAAGGGCGCATTTAAAGGTCAGCTTGGGAGCTACTATGTCTCAGGCTGCAGGTGAGGCAAGGAGATTTGCACCTGCCTGGCGGTGAGAAGCACCCCCGACGAAGGAACGGCTAACATTGCGCGGAAAACGCTGGAAAAAGCGCTTGGCTACCGTTAGCACGGCTAATTATGAGAATTAGAAACCAAGCAAAGGAAAGCTCTCGCCAGAATCAATCGTCGTCCCGCGATTCTCTGGTCTTCAGTTCCCTGCGGGCAACTCTCCGGACAGGGAACCGGCCCGTACTCAGTCTCTTACGACAAAGCGGGGCGGCCAGTCCAACCGACGCCCATCTCGGTGGGCCTGCAGTAACGCATCCGTGCAGAGTTGAAAGAAATGGCTTCGGTCCTTGAACCCAAAATCGCGAACGATTCGTTCTAATGTATCCAGATGTTCGAGGCGAACGCTCGTTGTGCGCTTGCCGTGCATATCCTGGGTTAACTCTGATTCAGTATTCATATTAGCGATTCAGCCACGCCAGTTTAACCATCTAACGCGCATTGAGACAGACGTGGAAGCACCGGTCGCTCTTCGAAAAAAGAGGTTCGCAGCACTGCCTATCCATATCTTCGCGGAGGGTGCGGTTTACATTAGCGTCACTTTAGTCAATTCCGAATATTCTTCCTTGATTTCGTGTTAAGTTACTAGTTTGTTGCCGAACGGATGTTCGTTCCACTTACCATTACCGTCTTTCACTGCACACCTTCTAAACGTTGGTGTGTAGCCTTCGCCATGTTTAGTGGCGATGTACGGTCAGCAGGCAAGGGTACGAGCAGTTAATCGGCCAAAATTCAAAGACTTTAGAAAAAACCCGCTGCTGATCGATCGGCAGCGGGTTTTTTTGTCCGCCGCCGGTTATCTCGGCAGTCAGATTGCGAGGTAGAAACATGACAATACTTAACGAGAAGGAAGCGCTGAGTCGGGAGGAGAAATTCGTTGCCTTGGCTCACATCTATCTGGAGCTGCACCTGTCGCTGCAAGGCGCAATGAGTGCGGCTGCCGCGGATTTGGTGCACCTTGACGGTTCCGAGCTGGTCGCGGAAGCTGCCTGATGAGCCTCGCGGTCCTGGTGGACTCAAGACCATATCCTGCTGCGGTGTCGATGGTGCAAGAACTGCGGGCGCATGGCTATGTAGCCTATTTTGCTGGTGGATGCGTTCGGGATGCGCTCCGGGGTGTCCCGCCTAAGGACATCGATATCGCCACGAGTGCGCGCCCTGAAGAGATTCAAGAATTGTTTAGCAGGACAATTCCTGTGGGAGTTCAATTCGGGGTGGTCCGGGTGCTTCTCGGGGAGATGGAATTTGAAGTGGCAACCTTTCGTTCCGACGGGGTCTATCTGGACGGAAGGCATCCCATAGATATTCGGTTTGCGACACCTGAACAAGACGCCTTCCGGAGGGATTTCACAATCAATGGAATGTTTTATGATCCCTTAGCCGAGAGGGTCATCGATTATGTGGGGGGTCGGGAGGATCTGTCGGGTAAGCTGGTTCGGGCCATCGGCGACCCGTCTGAACGCTTGACGGAGGATCGTTTGAGGATGCTTCGGGCCATCCGTTTTGCTTCCACTCTGACCTTCGACATCGAGTCCGCCACTTGGTCGGCGGTAAAGGCCGCGGCGCAAAAGATATTGATCGTTAGTCCAGAACGGATTCGAGATGAGTTGCTCAAGATCCTGGTAAACTCGTATCGTTTGCGCGGTTTCGATCTTCTCGACAAAAGCGGATTATTAGCGGTGATCCTTCCTGAGATCGAGGCGCTCAAGGGCTGCAATCAGCCGGAACAATTCCATCCTGAAGGAGACGTGTTCGTTCACACCCGATTGATGCTGAGTCTGCTGGCGCCGAACGCCAGTGCCCAGCAAGTCCTGGCGGTGCTTCTGCATGATATTGGAAAGCCGGCGACAAGATCGTTCGATCCGATCGATCAACGGATTCGCTTCAATGGCCATGACAAGATCGGCGCCGAGATGACCGAAGGGGTAATGACGCGCCTTCGTTTTTCGCGGCAGGAAATTGATCTGGTGGTGGAGGCGGTGCGCAATCATATGATTTTTAAGGATGTCCAACAGATGCGCCCGGCCAAGTTGCGGCGTTTTATGGCGCGTCCTCATTTTGGGATCGAACTCGAGCTGCATCGGGTTGACTGCGCCGGCAGTCATGGCGATCTGGATAACTATCAGTTTCTGGTCAACAAAGCATCGGACTATTCCCGGGAACCGCTGATCCCGGCCCGACTGGTGCGGGGCGATGACCTGATCGCAATGGGTTTGAAACCCGGGCCCAGAATCGGCGAGCTGCTAGAGGCAGTGCAGACCGCCCAATTGGAAGGTGAAGTCAAGACGCGGGCCGAGGCGATGGAATTATTAAGGGGATTGCTAAGAGATTAAAACTTTTGCCGATATGCCTGCTGGTACTGACAACTGGCAACTCCTCTTGGCGCTCATACTGACGCTGGCTTCGTCGGTCAGCCGTGGGGACGACGGATTATTCCAGCCCAGTGCTCGATCGCCGCGGCAAGCCGAGATCATCTACTTCCTTTTGCCTGATCGGTTCAATGACGGCGATCCATCGAATAACAGGGGAGGCTCGGCTTCCGCTGATCCGGAGGTAAATGGATTTGATCCGACCAATCCGAATTATTTCCATGGCGGCGATCTGCAGGGGGTCACCGCCAAGCTCGATTACCTTCGTGATCTCGGGGCGACATCGGTCTGGATGAGTCCGATCTTCCGCAATCGCGCGGTGCAGAAATACGGGGAAGGCGTCCCATCGAAAGCAGGTTACCATGGCTACTGGATTCTCGATTTTACGGCTGTAGATCCTCATTTTGGATCAATGGAGGATCTGCAACGCCTGATCGCGGAGGCTAAGAGTCGTCGGATCGGGACCATTCTCGACGTCGTGGTGAATCACACCGCGGATGTTATTCAGCCCAAAAACGGGATACACGCTTACCAATACAAATTTTCCAAGCCTTACCTCGACGCGAACGGAAAGCCGTTTGACGACCGTGATTACATCAACAGAGAAGATTTTCCCCGGCTTGACGCCGAAACCAGCTTTCCGGCGCCGCCGACTTTTTTGAGCGAGGAAGATCGGAAAATTAGGGTGCCGGCCTGGTTGAACGATCCGACAGTTTACCATAATCGCGGAGAAGCCTCGACCGGTGGCGAAAGCGCGCAGTATGGGGACGTCTCCGGCCTCGACGATCTGTTTACGGAACAACTGCGGGTTGTCCATGGCATGGTCGATATTTACGCGAACTGGATCAAAGATTGTGACTTCACGGGGTTCCGGTTGGACACTGTGAAACACGTTAACAATGAGTTTTGGCAAAGTTTTGTGCCGGCGATGAAGGAGGCTGCTCAGAAAGCCGGAAGCAAGGATTTCTTTATTTTTGGCGAAGTCTACGATCGCGATCCGGCGTTTCTTTCTGAATTCGCTCATCGCGCGAGCATGCCGTCGATCCTGGATTTCGGATTTCAACAGGCTGTACGAGGCTTCGTCTCGGGTACAACCGCACCTTCGAAGCTGGCTGAGTTTTTCGCGAAAGATGGCTTATTACACGACGCCGTCTGTCAATGCGTACAGTCTTGTTACCTTTCTTGGTAATCACGATTTGGGCCGGATTGGCTACTTTTTCTCCAACGATGTTGGATCCGCCTCGAACGAGGAACTTTTGGCACGGGATATCCTGGCTCACGCTGTGCTGTTCTTCACCCGAGGGATCCCGGCAGTCTATTACGGCGACGAACAAGGATTTTCCGGCAACGGAGGGGACATCGCGGCCCGAGAGGATATGTTTGGCTCAAAGGTACTCGGCATTTGCCCATGAAAAGCGAATTGGCGGAGGTGATGGGTCGAGTGCCGGCCTTCAACGAAGATCATCCACTTTTTCGTGTGATCCGCGAAATGATCTCGGTCAGAAAGCAGAATCCGCCGCTGCAACGAGGCATTCAAATGGTGCGATACGCGGATGACAAACCTGGAATCTTCGCGGTTTCCCGGATTGATCCGGAGCGCCGGGAAGAAATGCTGGCCATCTTCAACAATTCTGGAGCAAGACGAATAAAGCGAACATTAGGGTCTTATTCGGTGGCGGGAAACTGGGAACGAGTTTTCGCTTCGGGTACTAAAGGGATAACCTTTGGTCCGGGTCCTAACAACCAGCTGACCGTTGAGCTTGCGCCATGGTCGAGTCTGGTGTTGCGCAATCCGCAGCCGATCGAAGTCTGGGACAGGAGCCCCTGGGGGAGCTCCACTTGGAGGCAAGCCGTAACGAGCCAAATTGATGGGCGTTGGGAAATCAAGGCGGAGTCGACATTCGGACAAGGTGATATCCGTTGCTTTTGATGTACGGGTCAAAGGGGAGACAAACTACAAATTCTTGGTACGGCGGATTCTCCTCCCTATCGAGTTCTGCCGACTTGGGACGAAGTTCCCGATGCTCCGGATCTCGAATTTAAAGCGGTCGCCCGTGATCTGTTCGGGACAGAAACCGCGGCGGATTTTGCATGGCATCGGCCTCAGGGAAGACGGAGAGCCAATCAATAAATCACCCTCTCCGCGCCCTCATCCCGTCGCTCTGCGTCCTGCCGAAGGAACCGAGAATCAACAGGCCCGCAGCGACGCAGATACAAGAGTCTGCGACGTTAAAAGAGGGCCAGGCATATTCGTTCACGTAGAAGTGAAGAAAATCCGTCACCGCTCCGCGAAAAACCCGATCGGTAAGATTTCCCAGGATACCGCTGGCAAGTAATCCAAAAGATATCTTTGTCAGGTGACTCAAGCGTTGCTCCGTTTTTGCGGTACGCGGGAATCCCGCAGCAAAAGGAATATGACAACAGCCAGGCAGCCCCTGCCAGTCCGACAAAAAAGAAGTTATTTCCGGTGAACATGCTGAAAGCGGCGCCGGTATTGGAAGCATGAACCAGGCTGAAGAATCCGGGGATAATCGGGATTTCTGTGCCGTAGGGGATGTTCTGACGCACCAGCCACTTCGTTAGTTGGTCCAGGGCGAAGAGCGGTAGACCAAGAAAAAGCAAATATCTCATTCGATAACAGCCAATTCACTGACGACTTCCGCACATCGGTCGCACAGGGTCGGATGATCCGGTTGTAGGCCAACTGTTGGTTTATGTCGCCAGCATCGTTCACAGCGTGGATACGTTGTTTTAGAGACAACAGCGTTCGATTCGCCGTCAGTTGCTACCAAATCGATCTGGCTGAGTATCAAGAACTCCTCAATTTCGCTGATGTTCAATTGATGGACTCGATGCTCCCGCGGCAGTGAGAGGACAACATGGGCTTCCAGCGCGTTTCCGATCAGCTTTTGCTGGCGGGCAACCTCGATCGACTGGGCAACGATCGAACGTGCGGCAAGCAAAGCGTCCGTGTCAGCGACGGCAGCGGGATCGAATCTGCGAACGATCAGGCTTTGGAAACTTTTCCAGATGGACGGAGATCGATCTCCCGAAGAACCTCCATGCCTCTTCGGCCGTGAAGACGAGAATCGGAGCGATCAAGCGGACGAGTGTATCGAAAGTGCTGTAGAGGACAGTCTGAGTGGCCCGTCTCCGGTGGGAGAAGGGGGCGTCGCAATACATCCGGTCCTTGGTGATATCGATATAAAGACTGCTCAGATCGACGGCGCAAAATTGATTCACCCGTGGTAGACTTTGTGAAACTCATATTGCCGGTACGCGTCGCGGCATTGAGTTGAATCAGCTGCTGAAGGCGCGATGCCGCCCATCGATCGACCAGGGTGAGATCCGTCACCTGGTCTTTCGCCGGATCAAAATCGTAGAGATTCGCCAGCAGGATTCGAAGCGTATTTCGAATTCGTCGATAAGTGTCGGTCAATTGGCCGAACATCGTCTCGCCGAACGGCACCTCGTCGGTGTAGTTGACGCTTGAAACCCATAATCGGACGATATCCGCTCCGTACTTACGGATGTAATGTTCCGCCTCGGTCGGTTTGGCATAACGCGCCCTGATCTGACTTGGAAATCTTTCTGCGGCTATCGACATCCACGACGAAAGCGTGGGTGAGGACCTCTCGATAGGGAGCTTCTCCATGGAGTGCGACGCTGGTAAGCAAAGAGGATTGGAACCATCCGCGATGCTGATCAGTCGCCTCGATGTAAACATCGGCTGGCCAATGCAACGCCGGGTGCCGGCGCAGAACAGCTTCATGACTCACTCCGGAATCAATCCAGACATCCAATGTGTCGTTTCGTCGAGAGAGCGTTTTTGGCAAACCGAGCTCCTTGGCCAGTTCAAGGTCATCCAGCTCATACCAGACGTTGGTGCCCCGCTGTTCGACCAGATCAGCCATCTTGCGAATCCAATCCGGATTCAAGATCGGCTTACTGCCATCGTAAAAAACCGGCAGCGGCACGCCCCAGCTGCGCTGTCTCGAAATGCACCAGTCCGGGCGGGACTCGACGGTCGCATAGATGCGATTTCGACCCCAGTGCGGGATCCATTTGACCCGGTCGATCGATTCAAGGGCGGCGGGCTTTACGAGGTCGACCGGATAAAGAATTGTTCGACAGCGCGAAAAATTACGGGCGTCTTCGAACGCCAGCAATATCGGATAAGTGTGGTGGTAATCGTTCACCGCCAGCAAACATCCCACCTCGGAGAGTCGCTGAATCACATCTTTGTTTGCGTCAAAGACGTATTTTCCAACCCATTCCGGAACACCGACTTCTTCCGTATAGCGCCCGTTATCGTCGACGGGAGAAAGCAGGGGAAGTCCGTACTTCAGTCCGATCTGGTAGTCCTCCTCGCCATGACCTGGAGCCGTGTGGACGCAACCTGTTCCGGCGTCGAGCGTCACATGGTCGCTCAGCAGAACGATCGAGTCACGATCCAGGAATGGATGGCGACAGAGCCATTTCTCCATCTCAGCGCCGGCAAAAACTTCCAGAGGTTCGCCGAGCTGTCTTCCATCCGGTTTCCTTTTCGAAATGACTCACCAACTCTCTTGCCATGAGCAGAGCTCTTGGTTCCGAATGTTCAGAGGTGACGAAATTCCTGGACCAGATACTTGTAGGATCGGGTGGACCGTGATCGCCAGGTTTGCTGGAATTGTCCAAGGGGTGGTAGTCCAGATCGCGATCGAAGCCTTTCCCGCAAACGGTCCGCTCTGAATCGGAAACTCGACATAGATCGAAGGATCTGTTCGGTCCTTGTATTCGACTTCGGCTTCTGCCAGCGCGGTCTGGGCGCCGGTGCTCCAAAAGACCGGCTTTTTGCTTTGATAAACCAAGATCTTTTTCCACTAATTCCGCAAAGACGCGAAGAACGACGGCCTCGTAGGAGGGTCAAGCGTCAGGTAGGGATGTTCCCAATCTCCGAAGACGCCGAGCCGTCGAAATTGACGTCGTTGAATATCGATGTATTTGCGGGCATAAGCCTCGGATCGCTTACGCACATCGAGCGGAGAAAGTCCTTTGGATTCTTTAACGACTTTGAACTCGATCGGCAGTCCATGACAATCCCAACCCGGGATATAAGGGCGCTCTGAAACCGGCCATCGCCCGACTCTTCACGATCAGGTCCTTCAATATCTTGTTGAGCGCGGTGCCCATGTGGACGTCGCCGTTGGCAAAAGGGGGACCATCGTGCAAAACGAAAAGTGGAGTCGTTTTTTCGCGCTTCCTGAATCTGCTCGTAGATTTTCTCGGCGTCCCAGCGGGCCAGAATTTCCGGTTCCCGAGTGGAGAGATTGGCCTTCATCGGGAAGTCCGTCCTCGGCAGATTCAATGTCTCTTTGTAGTTCATTCGAAGGACACGGAAACTAACATCAAATGGATTGATCGCAAAGAGTTGCAGGAGGCCGGCGCAGGAATCGGGCAGCCGGAACCTGTCAAAGGCGAGGATTCGGAAGTCAGGAAAGCCCTGCGGGCAGCGTACGGGCGAAGCGATTCCAGAATCGCTCGCGCGGACTCGCTGGCTCTCGCCTTCTGACATGCTGAATCGCTGAATCCTGCTTCTCCTGAATCAGTCTATAGTCCGGTAATGAGAAGATTGGGGGAAATAACTCTGGCCTTAGGTGCATCTGCCGTGGCATATGCCTGTTAACGCACTAGCGGATGCGTAGCAGGTCGAAGCATGAGATGGTCTTTTAAAGTTGCGCGGATCGGCGGGATCGAGGTCCGGATACACGTCACCTTTTTCCTGTTGCTCGCGGTTTTGCTTCCTTTTATGGCGCGCAAGGCGGGATTATCCGGGACGTTGAAAGTCCTGATCCTTTTCCTTTTGGTATTCCTTTGCGTGTTGCTGCATGAGTTCGGCCACGCCTTCGCGGCAAAGGCTTACGGGATACGAACTGTCGACATTACTCTGCTGCCGATTGGGGGTGTCGCGCGAATGGAACGAATGCCGGAAAAACCGGCTCCAGGAATTGGTCGTCGCGATTGCTGGTCCCCTCGTAAACGTGGTCATTGCGAGTGCCTTGGTCGATTGTCCTGGTTGTGACCGGGAACCTAGATTTCGACGAATTCATGGCATCCGACCGATTCAATGCATTATGGGCGTTGCTTTATACCAACGTGATGATGGTGGTTTTTAACCTGATTCCGGCTTTTCCGTCTGGATGGGGGCGGGTTCTTCGCGCGCTGCTGGCGACGAGACTTTAGTTACGCGCGTGCGACCCAGATTGCCGCACTGTCGGTCAGGCGCTGGCGTTGCTGATGGGTGTTTGGGCGTTCAGCAAGGGACCTGTTTTGCTGGCGCTCATCGCGATCTTTATTTATATGGGCGCCGAAAGTGAATCGCTCATTCGTGCAAATGCGTTATGCGACCTCGGGTATTCCGGTTTCGAGCGCAATGGTGACTCGATTCGATACGTTGACATCATCAGGCGACGCTCGATCAGGCGATTGACGCTCTGCTCGGCAGTTCTCAACACGAATTTCCCGTGCTGGACGACAACGGTGGTTTTGCGGGTTTGTTGACAAAGCACGATCTGCTGGTGGCTTTGCGAAAAGCAGGTCCTGAAATGCCGGTGAGTGACGTTATGATTACCGGATTGCCGACGCTCCTCCCGCACATGAGTCTTGAACACGCGTACTCGCCAAGATCAAAGAGGCGAAAGTCTCCGCCTTACCGGTGGTCGATCAACGGAGGTCAGTTGGTCGGTTTATTCACGACGGAAAATGTCAGTGAACTGATCATGGTCCAAAGCGCGCTGCCAAGAAAATCGACGGACGGATTCGCAGAAGGAGTTCAGGAGTTAGCCGAATCCGGATGACCTGCAAGAGGAACGCGAATTACTTTTCTGGGAACGGATATGCCGCTCACGTTTTCAAAGACTTTCACGACGGATGCATCATCCTGATTGCCGAGGCCCGAAGCGGCTGCCGCCAGAAAGAGTTGATGCGCAATCGCTGCCATCGGGAGCGGGAACCTCAATTCGTGTGCCACGTCGAGAACGATCCCGAGATCTTTGACGAAAATGTTCACGGCGCTCAGCGGCGTGAAGTCTCCCTTCAGCATGTGCGGAACACGATTATTAAACATCCACGAAGAGCCGGCGCTGTGTGAAATCACGTCAAAGAGCACCTGCGGATCGACTCCGGCACGGGTCCCGAAGGCCATAGCTTCAGCCGCCAGCGCGATATGAGAGCCGGCCAGCAACTGGTTCACGGTTTTGACGATCGAACCCAGGCCGGGTTCCGTGCCGATGCGATAGATTTTCGCTGCCATCGCCTGCAGAACCGGTTCTCCGGTTTCGAACGCTTCGTCGCTCCCTGAAGCCATAATCGACAGGCCGCCCGATTCGGCGCCGACCACGCCGCCACTGACCGGGGCGTCGATGAAGAGGTGGCCTGATTCGGCCAGACGTTTCCCAAGATCACGGCTGAAGGCGGGAGACACGGTACTCGTCGCGATGACGACGCTTTTAGGCGCGGAGATTTTTCAGCGCTCCGTTGTCGCTGAACAAAACCGATTCGATCTGTTCGGCGTTGACGACCATGGCGACAAAGACGTCCGCGTCGATCGCAGCGCTGGCCGGCGAGTCGCACCATTCACCACCTGCCGCCGTCCATCGCTCTTTGATCTCCGCTCGAGTATCGACCGCCGCAACCTGAAACCCTTTTTTCAGCAACTGAGTCGCCATCCCCATCCCCATGGCGCCAAGGCCAACGAATCCAACTTTTTTTGCTTTAGGCATAAGACGATTTGAGAGCCATCCCAGACCTTCTTCGGTTCGGCCTTTGGGTCGATATTCGCACCCGATCCATCCTTCGTATTGAAGAGAGTCGACCAGACGGAACAGATACGGAAAATTCACTTCGCCCAGGTCCGGTTCGGCTCGATCCGGCACCCCGGCCACCTGGAAGTGCCCGATTCTGGAGAAAAAATTTCTCCGTTCGTCGCGCTAGATCGCCGCCCATGATCTGGGCGTGATACCAATCGAATTGAATCTTCAGCGCCGGATGGGAAAGTCTCCCGAGAATGCCATCTGCCTGTTCAACGGTGGTCAGAAAGTATCCCGGGAAAGTCTCGGTATTGATCGGTTCGATCAGGATGGAGAGATCGAATCTTCTCAACCTTGTGCAATGCGTATTCAAGGTTAGTCAAAAACGTGTGGTGCGCCACAGTCTGATCCAATTCTCCGGTGATCCCCGACATGATGTGGATTCGCTTGCAATCCAGAGCTTCCGCGTAATCAAGTGCCTCGCCAAATTTCTCCCGAAACTCCTTTTCGCGCCCAGGTAAAGCGGCCAACCCTCGTTCGCCCGCAGCAAAGTTGCCCGGTGGCGCGTTGATCAGTACCAATTCCTGGCCGTTCGATTGAAGTGCGGTGCGGATCTCCGACGCTGGTTGATCGTAAGGAAACAAAATTTCGATCCCTGTAAATCCGGCACTTCGCCGCTGCTGCGAAACGATCTGAGAATGGCTCTTCCTGGAAGAGCCACGAGAGATTGGCATTGAATCTAGGCATGATGATTCATTCCGGGTTGGGTCAGAACTTCCGGCTGAGCGCGTTCCACGATTCCCACGTTGCTCCAGATTTTTGGCATAACTCCTGTATTTGTGACTTATCCAATGGCGAATCTTTTGGCCCTGCAGGAGAAGCATGAGTTTTGAGGTTTCTTCGAGCTCTTCGATTGCGTACATCGCGGAATCCAGGTCATTTCCGGAAACCACAGGCCCATGGTTCGCCAGGAGGACAGCCGCGTGTTTGTCCGCATGTTTCGCGATTTCGATCGCCAATGCTTTGTCACCAGGACGAAAATAAGGGAAGAGCGGCAGTTGTCCCACGCGCATCACGAAATAAGGCGTAATTGGAGGTATACAACTTGCCGGATTGAGGCCATCCAGGCACGAAATCGCAGCGGCATAGCTGCTGTGGAGATGAACGATTGCGCCGCTCTGTGGCCGTTTTTGATACATCGCGAGATGCAGGAAATATTCTTTGCTCGGTTTGGCGCCGGAAACCGGATTTCCATTCCAATCCAATTTGGAAAGATTGGCCGGGTCGAGCTCGCCGAGACAGGAATTCGTGGGAGTCAGCAACCAACCATCTTCCAGGCGGGTACTGATATTTCCGCTGCTGCCCGGGACTTAGTCCACGCTGGTAAAGGCTACGGCCAATAGCAACCATCCGTTCTCGAAGTTTTGTTTCCGTGCTCATTCAGCTTGCCGAGAAGTCGCCACGCGTTCACAAAAAAGTCTTCCGATCCAAAGTTTCCTGATTTGAGTGCCAGCGCGATTTCTCTCCTGCCGCCGAAAGCCAAGGTCCAGGGAACTCCGGGATCGATTTCCGGTCCGATACGCAAAAGATCGAGTCCTAGCTTTGTCACCACCGCTCCAGAAGTTTCGCCGCCAGCCACAATCAACTGCAAAATATCGTCGTCGACAAAGCTGCTGGCGACCGTCGCAAGAAACTTTTCACAGAGCTCTCCCGCGCGATCGACGCCCAGTTTCTTCTGATTCGACGCTATTTCATCCGGTGTTCCACTCGTATAGATGAGCAAAGGATTCGGATCTGAACGGTGCTGTTTTGCCCAACTCAATACGCTTTCGAGTGTGGCTTCAAAATGGGTAGCAAGCTCCTCGGCTTTTACCCTGAAATGAGGATAAAGTCTCTTTGCCGCTTCAATCTGTTTCAAAGTCATTCGTGAACAACTCCCGGCCAAAATCGCTCTCCGGCCAGACGATGCGATCTGTTGGGCTGCGCGATCTGCCTGTAAACCGAAGTTTTTGCCCAATCCGAGTGCCAGTCCGGAACCTCCGGTAACCAGTTTCAGGTCTTTGGAAGCTCTGGCTAAAACGACGAGATCCTCGTTCGAGGTCGCATCAGTGATGGACACCGTCGCTGGCTGGCCCGCGTGCGCAGCAAAAGCTTGCTGGACCGCTTTGTCACCCTGCCGAACCAGATCCAGTCGAACTAAGTCGACCCGTAACGTTGTCTGGGCCGCCAAAACCCGAACAATGTTCGGATCGGTCATTGGGGTGAGTGGATGATGTTGCATCCCGCTCTCATTCAAAAGTTGGTCATGAACAAAAAGATGGCCTCGGTAGACGGTTCGTCCGTTATCGGGGAAGGCCGGACAGGCAATCGCGAAGGAGGTGCCGAGTTCCTGCAAAAGGCCCTCGATGACTGGCCCGATATTTCCGCGAGCGGTCGAGTCAAAGGTCGAGCAATATTTGAAATAGAACTGCCGGCAGCCTATGGATTCCAGCCAATGAGCTGCCTCTTTCGATTCACGCACGGCTTGCTCGACGGGACATGTCCGCGTCTTCAGGGCGACTACCACCGCGTCGACGTTAGCAAGCTGAGTGGCAGACTTTGGAATACCGATTGTTTGGACGGTTCGAAAGCCGCTTTTCACCAGATTATTGGCTAAATCGGTTCCTCCAGTGAAATCATCTGCGATGCAGCCAAGAAGGGGCATGGAGTCTATTTTCGGGGGTGCCGATATGCAGCTTAACCACCAATGCCCTTTTTTGGAAAGTCTCTCGTGTAAATTCTTTTTGGCGATGGTCCGGGGAGGTCGTTTTTTTCAAGAAATGCAAAGAGAAAAGCTTCGTTTACTGTTGAAACCATGTTGCTACAGGAAATGATCCAAACCGAGCGATTGATCCTGAGGCCGTTTACATTGACCGACGCGCCGCAGGTAAAGGCGCTCGCCGGTGACCCGAAGATTTATGAAACGACCCTCTGTGTTCCTTATCCGTACGAAGATGGGATTGCCGAGTCCTGGATTGCGACGCATCAGCGCTGTTTTTATGAAGGTCTCGGAGTGGTGTACGCGATTTGTCTTTCGCAAGGGGCCTTGGTCGGTGCAGTCTCCTTAAGCAGGGAGGGTTTGTTCAATCGAGCAGAGCTTGGCTATTGGATCGGGGCGGCTTTTTGGAATCGCGGCTATTGCACCGAGGCGGCGAAAGCCGCTGTTGATTACGGCTTTAAAGTCCTCACTTACCACAAAATATCTGCGAGACATTTTATTGGAAATCGCCCGTCAGGACGAGTGCTGCAAAAGATCGGCATGGCTCGTGAAGGAATACTCCGGGATGACGTGATGAAAGATGGAAAATTTATTACGATTGAGCTCTACGGTATGGTGAATGCCGACGATGCAGCAGCGTAGACAAGCGCGTTAAATTTCTTCGATTGAGCCTGCGATTCCTCTGCTAAAGTGCGTCGGTGACCCGGGAAATGATTTTTTGCGTGCCAGGACCGTGGCAAGATCGCTCAGAATTCGTCCGCCGTGTCGTGGAGTCGGAACCGGACGGGCGATATATCTTTGACGGTGAAGTGCTAGCTGACGTTAGGCATCAGGACGTGGTAAGGGTGCAGTTCCTCGGCCCGCATCCGCGGATGCTAAAGGCGTTTCAAGCTGCGAGTCGTGGAGAATTGCCACCACAGGTGGAAGAGGAGATAGCGGGGCATCGATCGAGTATATATCTTCGATTTCCGATAAATTTTGTGATGGAGCGTGTCCGAGTGCTGAAATACACCGAATTGGCAGAACGACTTGGAGGTTTTGCCATCAAGCTCGAATCGTCGGGAGTTGGCCACTCTTGGGAGCGATGGTTCCGCCTTCTCTCATCGGAAAATGCATTTGATTGGTATTGTGCGGTTGTCATGCTGCTGGCGGACGAAAACTACTATTACTCGTGTGGAATGCATCACTTCGGCCTGGCTGATTCGGCAGCCGAGAGACGGCTCGAAATCATGGAAGCAGCTAACTTGCTGAACAAATTCAACTATTGGAGAATCATTGAGCCGCGGAATTTGCATTCCGGCGAATCGTTCAGCCTGAACGAATCAAGCAAACCTTTCAGGCTTCAACTGAAGCCGGACGAATTAAATCCCGAGGATGACCTGTTCCACAATTCGCATGGGCTTTGGCATCTTAAAATGATTTGAGATTTTAGCGAAAAAACTGTCGCTCTTCGGTTTACAGCTCCTCCTGGCCAGGGGTTTCCGGAGCGAAGCCGTGTCGGAGCGTGTTTTCGGTCACGACTCGAGAAAACATGAAATTAGTCAGGTAATCCGTCCCGCCGGCCTTAGTTCCTCCGCCGGACATTTTAAATCCGCCGAATGGATGACGGCCGACAATCGCCCCCGTGATCGAACGATTGATATAGAGGTTTCCGACTAAAAATTCCGAGCGTACGCGTTCGATGTTTTGCGGACTGCGCGAGTAGAAGCCTCCAGTGAGAGCGAACGGTGTATTATTGGCAATCTGGATGGCCGTTGGCAAATCTTTGGCGACGATTACAGCGAGAACCGGTCCGAAGATTTCCTCCTGCGCCAGACGGGAAGTCGGTTCGACCGCGGTGAAGATTGCCGGTGCAACGTAATATCCTTCCAGTTCTTGAGGGATTTGACCCTGTAAGGCCAAATGATGTTCGCGTTTGCCCAGCTCGATGTATCCCTGAATTTTCCGAAGTGAGTTGAGATCGATCACCGGTCCGATATCCGAATTTGGATGATCCGGGAGCCCGATTTTAAGAGTTGCAACCGCCTCCGACAAACGCGGGATCAACCGTTTGTCGACATCTCCAACCGTGATCAGCCGCGACAGTGCAGAACATTTCTGTCCCTGAAAACTGAAGGCGGATTGGAGAATCCCGAGAACGGCCTCGTCAAGGTCAGCATCGGTATCAACAATGACCGCATTTTTCCCACCCATTTCACAGACCACTTTTTTCAGATTTCGCTGATCTCGGTGAGTAACGGCGGCTGTTCCCCAGATGAGCGTTCCGACCTCGCGAGAACCGGTGAAGGCAATCAAGTCAACGTCCGGATGAGCGACCAGGAGAGCCCCCGCATCCTCCCCAGTGCCGCAAATCAGGTTCGCCACTCCATCTGGCAGCCCGGCTGCCTGCAGGAGATTCATGAAAATGGCACCGAGGACCGAGGATTGTTCCGCAGGTTTAATGACAACGGTGTTCCCGGTCACGAGTGCGGCGACTGTCATTCCGCAGAGTATCGCGAGCGGAAAATTCCAAGGAGCGATAATAGCGGCGACCCCTCGCGGCAGGTAGGATTCCATGCTGACTTCTCCAGGGATACCCTGCGTCAGCCGGCCATGTCCGAGCCGACGCATCTCTTGAGCATAGAATGTGCAGAAATCAATCGCTTCCACTACGTCGGCATCGGCTTCCGACCATGTCTTGCCAACCTCAAAGACCTCCCATGCGGCAAGTTCGTAACGGGCTACCCGAATCTTGTCGGCTACCCGTTCAAGGAATCTGCTTCGGAATTCTACTGAGGTTTTGCCCCAGGTGGCAAAGGCATTTCTCGCGGCTGCCACGGCACGCGCAACATCTTCAGTCGTGCTGAGAGTCACCTGCCCAATGAGTTGTTTTGGTTGAGCCGGATTGATTGAGGCAAGGTGACTCGACCCGGCAACCTTTTTGCCTCCAATCACCAGCGGATAAGTCCCTCCCAATTTCCTGCGGACAGTTTCAAGGGCCTCGTTCATGCGGTTTCGGGCGGAGGCGAGCGTAAAATCGGCAGGTGGTTCGCTCTGGAACTGCGCTTCCTTCCCAATCGACTTGCGGTGGAGTCCTGGTTGAGAGTTGCCGTCGGCGGAGCTGACCCCGTTCGCCCTCGGTTGCTGGCCATTTGCATTTCGCGATTCCGGGTCGGCCAACAATTCGGTGACCGACCTGTTCGCACTGAACTTCGCCCTTAGAAAACCTTCGTTGGAAGTATTTTCGAGCAACCTCCGCACCAGATAAGCCATCCCAGGAACGAGTTCTCCGATCGGGCAATACTCGCGGACCCGATACCCCAGTTTAACAAGAGCACGCCTGACCGGGGTCGCCATTCCATAGAGCATCTGGAATTCGAAGTCTCCGGAGGAAATGCCGAGTTTGCGGGCGTACGTCGCTGCATGGGCGATGCTTCGTACATTGTGGGAGGCGAAAGCCGGGTAGACGAGAGCGCGATTGTCCAGGAGCAGCCTGGTAATCCGCTCATAGTTTGCGTCAGTTTCTGATTTTGAAAGATAGACTGGGACTTCCCATGTTTTTTGAGCAGCCATCACTTTTTCAAAATCCCAGTAGGCCCCTTTGACGAGTCGTATCGTGAATTGCCGCCCTTCATGACGGGCCCAGCTAAGCATTTTTTCGGTGTCGGCAAAGGAATCGCGCAGATAAGCCTGGATAACGAAACCGTGATGGGGCGAGTTCGCCAGGTCCGGTTCGTTAGAAAGTTTCCTAAATAGATCCAAGGTCAGTTCTTTCAGCCCGTAATGCTCCATATCGAGGTTGATCGACGCTCCCACTTGGTCCGCGCGTGCCGCGATGCGCTTCAAACGCTGCATGATGGTCTCGATACTGGCGTCAGGATCGGCCGATTGGACTCGCGCAGATAGGGCAGAAATTTTGACGGAAACATTGACGAAAGGTGGTTCACCGACCGCCAAGGATCCTTCTGCTTTCCAAGCGCGGGTGCCCGCAGCCAGAAAATCAAGCAGTTCGATGTATCTAGCGGTAAACCCATCTGCTTCCCGGTCGCTGACGACCGCTTCGCCTAGAATATCCACCGTGAAGCGAACGCCCTCACCCCAGATTCGGCGAAGATTCGGAAAGGCGGCCCTGCCATCCCTGCCACAAATGAAAATATTCGCCATGGCGAGGACATTTTGCCGAATCAAATGCGCGGGCATCGCGGGAAGCAGGCGGCCGAAGGCCAGGGTGCCGCGCAGAACGCCCGAAGCCGGCGTTTTGACACTGCTCAGATACTCCGCCATGTGCTTTAGAACGTCCCCAGACGAAGTCAATGTCGGCAGGACGTCGACGAATCGGAACATTTGGGTCTTAAATACAGGGTCTCGCATGGCCCATTCCATCAACCGTCCATAGAAATCCTTTTTCCCAAACAGTCTCGGGGCCCGACGGTCTCTGTCGATCAGGTCAAAGATTTCCCGGCCCAGTTGCTCAATTTCCAATTGGATCGTCCCTGGATTACTCATTTCCCGATGCTCGTTGTGACGCGCGGCTGAAGTCGCTCCGAGACAGGTCCGCACCTTTTCTACATTACTGGTAATCTAGTGTCCTGTCCCCGAAATATGAGGCATTTTGTTGCGATCAAAATGGGCCGCCGGCAAGGCGGTCCGAGCCGGACTGGCGGTAGGAGGGAGCATATCGGAAGGGGACAGGACACTAGCATAAGCATTCTGCTTGTATCCTTCGGCGTTCGGGCAAATCTGACTCGAGCGAAGATGGGCTCGCCGGCCGGAAGCCTGAGAAGCCGACCCAAAGGGCTTAGATTTTTGCTTTGGAATGCTCCCGCCAACCCCGAAAGATTTCAAAAACGGGTGGAATCATCGAGACAACGACGATCGCCAGAATGACCAGAGAAAAATTCTTTTGGACGTAGGGGATATTGCCGAAGAAATGTCCGAGCAAAACGATGCCGAAGACCCAGACGAATGCTCCGACGACGTTGTAGGCAAAGAACTTCCGATAACTCATCGAGCCCATGCCGGCCACGAAAGGGGCAAAGGTGCGAATCAACGGAATGAACCGTGAAAGCATGATCGTTTTGGCTCCGTGCCGCTCGTAGAAAGAGTGCGTTTGTTCAAGATGCTTTCGGTTAAAAACCCGACTCTGAGGATTGCTGAAAAGCTTCTGCCCGATTTTGTTCCCGATCCAATAATTTGTGGTGTGGCCAAGAATGCCTGCAACGGTGAGCAGCACCAGGATGATGAACAGATTCAGTGGATTATTTTGGGCGGTTAAAGTTCCCACTGTGAAGAGGAGAGCGTCTCCTGGAAGGAAAGGAGTGATCACCAATCCGGTCTCTGCAAAAATGATCAGGAAAAGCAAGGCATAGATCCAAGCTCCATAGGAATCGGCTACCTGACCAAGGTAGAGATTGAGGTGCAGAATAACATTCAGGAATTTTCCCAGCCAGTCCATAGGGCGAAAACGGCAATGAATCGGTCATGGGAACGATCTCTGCAACTGAAATCAAGAGGACTGTTCAGAGAATTAATTTAAACGTTCCGAACCGCAACCGGGTCTATACCTTCGAACGTACAAGTTTTTCGGAGGGGATGATCCGGGATGGCGTGGACTAAAGCCCGACGGAGAGCCAGAGGGAATTACTTGAAAGGCTTCAACTTATGAAAAGACGAAAATTGGTAAATAGGCCGTTGTGCTTGGGAGATCTGATTTTAGCAGTCAGTTCGTATTCGGATTCGCAGGAGGAAACCGTAGCGACGGTTGCCGACCTCCTTGCTTCAGGGCAAGTGACATTGATGAACAACGGCCGCCAAGTCAGAGCACGAGTCAGGTGATCTGAATGCCGAAATCCGTGAAGAAATTTCTTTTCAACCAGTGCGCGCACTTTAACGTCAGTGGGTGATCTTACGCTATTCCCGACCCCGGATGCGGGAGATTTGGGAGGATTCCTGCAAGTTTTCGGTTTGGCTGGAGATTGAGATCCTGGCCTGCGAAGCCATGGCGCAGCGAGGGCTGATACCCGAAGCTGACGCCAGAGCGATCAGGGAACGCGCAAAATTCTGCGTTCCCGAGATTCTCGAGATTGAGAAAAAAACCAATCACGATGTGATTGCGTTTCTTGAGAACGTGGCTTCCTACATCGGACCGGAGGCGCGATGGATGCATCAAGGGTTAACTTCTTCGGACGTTCTCGACACCGCGCTGGCCGTCCAACTCACTCGGTCGTGCGACATTCTTCTGGAGGATGTCGCAATTCTGAGAGAAGCGATTGCCCGGCAGGCGCGTCAATACAAGGAGACGCCGATGATCGGCCGCAGCCATGGCATTCATGCTGAGCCGATCACCTTCGGGCTGAAGATGGCGTTGATGTATGACGAATTCGGAAGAGCGGAGCGACGGCTACGCGCCGCTCGCGAGGAGATCGCGGTTGGCAAGCTAAGTGGGGCAGTCGGCACCCACGCCCACCTGGATCCGCAGGTCGAGTTAATGGTCTGCGAGAAACTCGGGCTGAAAGCGGATTCGTTGTCGACGCAAGTGGTTCAGCGTGATCGGCACGCCCAATTTAGTGCCAATCTTGCGGTGATCGCCTCCAGCATTGACCGATGGGCGACCGAGTTTCGGCATTTGCAAAGAACGGAAGTGCTTGAACTGGAGGAGTATTTCGGCCCGGGGCAGAAGGGAAGTTCTGCCATGCCCCATAAAAGAAATCCGATCACCGGCGAACGGCTGAGCGGTCTCGCACGGATCATTCGCGGCAATGCGGTTGCGGCCCTTGAAAGCGTTGCTTTGTGGCATGAGCGGGATATCAGCCACAGCAGCGTGGAACGAATCATTTTTCCTGACTCCTGCATCCTGATGGATTACATGCTGGCAACGATGACTGACCTCGTTTCAGGTCTTCAGGTGTATCCCGAAAATATGCTGGAAAATCTGGGAAAAACCAAGGGGCTCTATTTCAGCCAGACTGTTCTATTGGAACTGACACGCAGAGGACTCGAACGTAAGGCCGCGTACGAGGCCGTTCAGCGAGCCGCCATGGCAACCTGGAAAAGCCAGAATGATTTTTTGACCGAAGTCAGGAAAATTCCGGAGATCACCTCCGTCATCTCACCCCCCGAACTCGAGAAGCTTTGTTCATTGGAACAACACTTTCGCTACATCGACCAAGCCTACTGCAACGTAGGCCTTTGAGGAAGTTACCAGTTGGTTTTACGCAAAAATGCGAGCAAAAATGCGTTTGGAAGACATGCCCGACGGAAAACTGAAACTGACGACTGACACTGAAAAACTGACACTGACACTAACAACTAAAAACTGCCGACAACTGCTAGCAACTTTTTCCGGAACGTGATAATCTGCGCGCTTAGTAAACCGGTATGCTTCGTCGTATTCTCCCGCTGATCCTTGTCCTGCCACTGTTGGTGGCGGGTTGTAAAAAAAGTTCGACTCTCGCCAAACTGGAAGACAAACCGTCTGGCGCGACTCCAAGTCGCCTCGGTGCCGCTGGCGCAGGCTACACCTACACCCACGCCGCCGCCCGCGATCGATCGCTCAGCCAAGGTGATCGTGTTCTGCTATCACCGGTTCGAAGATAATCCGCGCGACTCTCTGGCAATTGCACCCGCGGAATTTCGCGTACAGATGAAGCAACTGAAGGATGACGGCATCGCCGTTATCCCGATGAAGGATTTTCTGGCGTGGCGACGGGGAGAGAAATCGATTCCTCCGAAGAGCGCCGTGATAACGATCGACGATGGCTACGTCTCCGGATTTGCGGTTGCCTGGCCGATCTTGAAGGAGTTCGGGTACCCGTTCACGATGTTCATTTACACGAACTATGTGAATGTCGGGGGCAAATCGATCACCTGGGCGCAGCTTGAACAAATGCGTGACGCCGGTGTGGATATCGAGAGCCACACGGTCTCGCATCATGACCTTCGTCACGCACCCCGGGGACAGGATTATACGGCTTGGCTTCACAACGAGATTTACGGTTCGAAAGATATCCTGGAGCAAAAGCTGGGGATAAATATCGTGGCGTTCGCCTTCCCTTACGGAACTCACAATGAAGTGGTTCGCAAAATCGCCATGGAGGCCGGGTACCAGGCGCTCTTCACGGTGTACGGTCAGCATATGGGAATCGATGCTGCTGCCGACCAGCTTGGCCGCTACGCCGTTGAGTCGATGCATCCTGATGTCTTCAAAATGGCGGTCAACTTCGGCAATAACGATGGAGTTGATCCCGGCGTGGAAGCTGCCCAGTTAGCGTCCGCCGCAATGGTGACTCAGCCGATGAACGAGGAGAAAATTCCGAATACGCGACCGGTCATCAAAGCAAACCTTGCCTCGATGGGTGAGGTAGAACCCAACTCCGTGGAAATGCGAGTCAGCGGGTATGGTCTGGTGCCGGCGAGATACGACTCGAAAACGAAGCTGGTTTCCTACGAGTTTACGCAAAACCTGGTTCCGAAAACCTATACCGTAATCCTATCGGCCAAGGTTAAGGGCAGAAAAGTGGAGACACGGTGGAATTTCACGGTGGATCCATCGGCACCGGCCGCCGGGAAGCAGGCTGCCGCTCAAGGGAGCATAATCGTGTTTTCACAGCTTTCGGATAAACTCCAGGACATCTTCAAGGACCTCCGAGGTCATGGGACCATTTCGGAGGCAAACATTAACGAAGCTCTGCGGCAGGTTCGTCTGGCGCTTCTGGAAGCCGACGTTCATTTTCAAGTCGCGAAAGACTTCATTGCCAAAGTAAAGAGCAAGGCGCTGGGTCAGGAAGTCTTGCGTTCGATTACGCCGGGACAGCAGATTGTCAAAATCTTTTACGACGAGCTGACGCAGTTGCTGGGCGGCGATAACGAGCCGCTGAATCTGAGCAAGCCGGCTCGGATCATGATGGTCGGTCTGCATGGCGCAGGTAAGACCACCTCTTCGGCAAAACTTGCCCTTTACCTGAAAAAGCAGGGTAAATCGCCCTTGCTGATCGCGTGCGATCTTCAGCGGCCCGCGGCCATCGACCAATTGGCACAACTTGCCGACCAGGTGGGTGTCCCGGTCTTTCGGCCGGAACCCGGACAGCACGACGTGGTCAAGGTGGGTCAAGAGTCGCTTGATTGGGCGGAGACAGAGGGCGGAAACGTCCAGATTTTCGACACCGCCGGCCGGCTGGAAATCGATGAGACCTTGGTCAACGAATTGAAAAGGCTGCGGGATGTTCTGCAGCCGCAGGAGATTCTTCTGGTGTGCGACGCCGCCACCGGGCAACAGGCGGTCAACGTCGCGACGCATTTTCACGAGGCGCTCGGGCTGACGGGACTCGTTCTCACCAAGCTGGACGGCGATGCCCGCGGCGGAGCGGCTCTCTCCATGCGAGAAGTAACAAATCGCCCGATCAAATTTGCCGGTGTCGGCGAGAAGATCGATCAATTCGAGCCTTTTTATCCCGAACGTCTCGCCGGCCGTATTCTGGGGATGGGCGACGTGGTCAGCCTTGTTGAGCGAGCGGCCGAATCGATCGATGAGGAAGAAGCGGCCCGGCTCGAGAAGAAGATGCGGACGGCCAGCTTCGACTTCAACGATTTCCTTTCGCAATTCAAGATGCTGCGGCGAATGGGCCCTCTGGAAAATATCCTTGGCATGTTGCCGGGAATGAGTAATATGAAAGGCTTTTCGGTTGACGAAAAACAGCTGAGTCGAATCGAAGCGATCGTGCTCTCTATGACTCCCGGCGAAAGGAAAAGCCCGGATATCCTGAACGCCAGGAGGAGACAGCGTATTGCTCGCGGCAGCGGAACTTCAGTCACCGAAGTGAACACGCTACTTCAACGGTTTAGTCAAATGCGAAAACTGATGAAGAATGCGGGACAACTGAAGAAAATGCTGGCCCGGGTCCCGCGGGCTGGAGCGGGTGGAATGTAGGGACAGGTGAGGGACGACGGTTCTCAACATTGATATATGGCTGTTTCGATTAGATTAAGGAGAGAAGGAACAAAAAACCGTTCTTTCTATCGGGTGGTGGTGGCGGACAAACGCAGTCCGCGTGACGGGAAATTTATTGAAATGATCGGAAACTACGATCCGCGCGAGTCCGGTGAAAATTTTCAATTGGATCTTGGCCGCGTTGACTATTGGGTGACGCATGGCGCTCAGCCCAGTTCGACAGTCGCGAGCATGATTCTGAAAGCCCGCAAGAAGGCCGCCGCGATCCCGGAGGCCCCGGCAGCGTCGATTCAATATGCCTGTGGAGACTTTCCTCGAGTTTGTCATCAGGCAGCTTGTCGAAGCACCTGAAGAGGTTCTGGTGACAAAGGTAGAGCAGGGTCGCAAGTTGATCTTCAAAGTCGAGATGCGCAAATCTGACGTCGGGAAGGTGATCGGACGCAACGGACATACCATCACTGCCGTGCGGAATCTCTTGAACGCAGCTGCTTCAAGAACGGGACAGCAGGTCTTATTGCAGATCGTTGAATAGGTGCAGCGCGAAGTGCAGCGCCGGCGCCTGATCGTTTGACTCTACCGCCTTTTTTTTCAGCTACTCCGAGCTAGCCAGACACGCGGCGATAAATCCCCGAAACAATGGATGCGGTGCATTCGGCTTTGACAAGAATTCCGGGTGGAATTGGCACGCCACAAACCAGGGGTGATCCCGCAGCTCGATCAGTTCAACGAGGCGGCGTCCGGCGAGGTCCCGGATATCACGAAGCCTTTCTCTTCCATCGCCTCCCTGTATTTCAGATTGAATTCGTAGCGATGACGGTGACGTTCGATGGTCTGCTGCTTGCCGTACATCTTTTCCGCCAGAGTTCCGGGAACAATTTCGGTTGGCCAGCTGCCCAATCGCATTGAGGCGCCTTTCATTCTGACCTCTTTCTGGTCCTCCAGCAAACAGATTACGGGATGCGGACTGTGTTCTTCGAACTCAGTGCTGTTGGCTCCCTTGAGTCCGCAGACGTTGCGTGCGAACTCGATCGTGGCCACCTGCATGCCGAGACAGAGACCGAGGTAGGGCAGCCGTTTCTCCCTGGCATATTTACACGCTGCGATTTTGCCTTCGACCCCGCGATCGCCGAATCCTCCCGGTACGATGATGCCGGCAACCGTTCCCAGAGTCTTTGCCGGGTTCGGTTCCTTCCAAATCTTCGGCATCGATCCTGACAATTTCGATTCCGCAATCATTGGCCGCGCCGGCATGGGTCAGCGATTCGTAAATGCTCTTATAAGCGTCTTGCAAATCGATGTACTTCCCGACCACGGCGACTTTGAGATTTTTTCTGGGACTGATGACCCGCTGGACGAATCTGCGCCACTCGGTCATTTGAGCGGAAGGAGTATCAAGCCGAAGCAATCGGCAGATCGTATCGTCAAGTTTTTCATCCTGAAGCGTCAGAGGAAGCTCGTAGATGGTGTGGTCAACATCTCGTACCTCGACAACCGCGTGAAGCGGGACATTACAGAAAAGGGCCAGCTTCTGCCGAACCTCGAGAACGAGCGGTTTTTCGGTTCGACAGAGCAACACGTGTGGTTGGAGACCGATCTCTCGAAGCTTGGCGATGCTCTGTTGTGAAGGCTTGGTTTTCAGCTCGCCGGCGGCCTTGATGAAAGGAACCAGCGTCACGTGCATGATCACGACATTCTCGGGTCCCACCTCGAGTTGGAACTGTCGGATCGCCTCGAGAAACGGTAACCCCTCGATGTCGCCGGTGGTTCCGCCGATTTCCGTAATGATCACGTCGCCGGTCTGTTCCTTGGCTAGTCGTTGAATGCGGCCCTTAATTTCATCCGTGACGTGTGGAATGACCTGAACGGTTTTCCCCAAATAATCGCCGCGGCGTTCTTTTGCGAGAACGGTTTCATACACCTGGCCACTCGTGACGTTGTTCGCACGGGAAAGCACGCAGCTCGTAAACCGCTCGTAGTGGCCGAGATCCAGATCTGTCTCCGCCCCGTCGTTCTAATACGTAGACTTCCCCATGCTGAAAAGGGCTCATGGTTCCGGGATCGACATTGAGGTACGGATCAAACTTTTGCATGATCACCCCGCAGACCACGATGCTCGAGCAATGTTCCCGAGCGCCGCCGCTGCCAGCCCTTTTCCGAGCGAACTGACCACCCCGCCCGTTACAAAGATGTATTTCATCCGGTTCTCCTGCTCAAAATTAGCCGCTCGACCTCCGTTGCGTCCTCGGGAGTGTCCACCCCGATGGAATTGGTTTCAGAAACAACGACGCGAATCTTCAGGCCATTTTCCAAAGCGCGCAACTGCTCGAGCTGTTCGGCTTGCTCCAGAGCGCTCGGAGACATCCGCACAAAGTCCAATAGGGCCTTTCGGCGGTAGCCGTAAATGCCCAGGTGTTTATACGTTTTGATGTCGCTGATTCCCCTCCGAAACGGAATGACAGCTCCGGGAGAAATAAAGTGCGTCTCCGTCGGCGGTCCAGGACCACTTTGACATTGTGTTCGCTGAGCGAATCCTCGAGTGAAATGGGTGTTGCCGCGGTGACAATCGGGATATCCGGGATTGTCTTTCAGTTTGCGGAGTCAGGCGCCGCAACAGAGCCGGATCGACCAGTGGTTCGTCGCCCTGAACATTAAGAATGATGGAAGCTTTTTTCAGCTTTCTAGCCACTTCTGCGATCCGGTCGGTTCCGCTCGGGTGATCCGGGCAGTGACGGCAACTTCCGCGCCGAAATTAAATCCGGCTTCAGCGATCCGCATATCATCCGTAGCCATGACAATCTGGTCGAAACAACCTGCTTCGACGCAACGTTCCCAAACATGACGGATCAATGGTTTGCCGGCGATACCATGGAGCGCTTTTCCGGGAAATCGAGTTGATCCCCATCGGGCCGGGATGATACCGACTACTTTGCTCATTGGCATGATGTCTGTTATCTCGGGAATTGCCCTTGAATCAACCTCCCAGGATAAACTCCGCCACTTCTCTGAAATCTTTGGCGATCAGCGTAGCGCCGGATTCCATCGAGCCGCTGGCGGCATTGGTGCCAAAAAGAATCGTTGCCCTGACTCCGGCCCGGATACCGGCCTTGAGCATCTGATGGTTTATCGCCGATCATGTAGCTGCGCTCCAGATCGATGCCCAATTCTCTTGGCCGCTTCCAGAAGCATACCCGGATTCGGTTTCCTCCGTTCTGACGAATCTTGGGGAGTATCCGCGCAGAAATAGGTGGCATCGATAACGTCCGGACCGAGCTGTTTCTCGAATTCGTGTTGAACGGCACCAGAAATCTTCTTCAGTGAAGTAACCTCGTCCAATCCCGCTTTGATTGGTCACGATGATCAGCTTGAATCCGGCCTCTTTCAGCTTTGTAAGCAGTTTGCTAACGCCCTCCAGAAGTTCGACATCGCTGAGGTCTGGAACAGTACCCAACGTCCTTCATCAGGGTTCCGTCCCGATCAAGAAAAATTGCTTTTTCTCCTTCTGGCTCCCTCCTATCCATTTCTCTGATGAAAACTCTCCAGCAACTCGTCCGGCGTAAGCGTCGCGGTGCCCAATTTGCCGACCACCACGCTACTGGCGTGGTTGGATATTTCCGCCGCTTCAAGCGCCGAGGCGCCCGAAGCCAGAGCAAGCGTGAAAAGCCCAATCGCGGTGTCGCCCGCTCCTGAAAGATCGTACACTTCGCGAGCTCGCGACGGAATGTGGAACGGGGGATTATCTTGGTCAAAGAGGATCATCCCTTGTTCTCCGAAGCGTTATCAGCAGGAAGTCCGGTCCCCAGGTGCGAAGCAATTCGGCTCCGACCAACCGCAGCGGACTATCACGGAGCGGATCCGCTTCCGGTTCGTGCCAGGGCTGATTGGCAGCAGCGAAAGCCTCGTTGCGGTTTGGTTTCACCGCCGTCATTCCGCGCCAGATCAGTCGATTACGAGGATTAGGATCAGCAGTTACCATTTTTCCGGCTCCTCGTGCCAGAGCCGCGACGTTATCGACAAAATTTTGCTGCAGGAGGCCTTTTCCGTAGTCTTCGAAAATGATGGCGTCAAGTTGAGGGAGCAGTTCACGGACCTTCTCAACGCAGCGTGCCTGTGCCTCTTTGCCGAGCGGTTGCGGTCTTTCCCGGTCCACTCGTACAACCTGTTGTTGCCGTGCGATAATCCGGGTTTTCACGATGGTCTGAAAGGACTGGTCATTCTGCAGCCCGTCCAGACTAATTCCGTTTTCTTCGAGAAGCCTTCTTAATTTCTGGGCATAGGCGTCTTCTCCAATCAAGCCCATGACAAATACCGAGGGCGTAAATTCCCTGACATTTCGGGCGACGTTCGCAGCGCCTCCAGGGTAATAAGATTCCCTGATGACTTCCACCACCGGGACGGGGGCCTCCGGCGAAATCCTGGAAACCCGACCCCAGACGAACTCATCAAGCATGAGATCTCCGATGACCAGGACGCGTTTATTCGAAAATTCGCGCAAGAGTTCTTCGACGCGCTGAAGTTTCATTCGTCTTTCAAGCCAATATCCATAAACTGCGATTGCTCAAAGAAAAATCTCCTTTTAGGATTGTCCGTTTGTTAAACTCGAGAACGAGAAGGTTGCCCAGTGACTAGAATGATGGCGATGGCGTGAGAATTGGAATCGATATGGAGAGTGTGCCTGAATGATCAGAGATGTGCTTCGCGTCGCTTTTGGCCCGGCGCTATTGCTATTGGCATTTTCGGGTTTTGGGGAGGCACCTCCAAGTCATATCGATCTATCGAAGTTCCCTGCGACGCAGCTCGACGACGTCGTTGTTCCCCTGCCGAGTGAGGTGTTCAACGTGCTGGACAAGCTGGGCTCCCCCAATTGGCAGGAACAACTGAGAGATCCGAACATCAAGAATCGCGGAGAACGTGAACAGATTGCCCTATTGCTCGGCTCAGTGGTGGCCGAAGGTTTTGTCGCGGTGGAAGCGGCTGACAAAACGCGCGTCAAGCAGATCGGTCGAGATGTCCTTGAATTGGCAAGGGCGATCGGAGTGGAATCGACGGTCTTGACCCGCACAAACTCCATCGTTACGAAGGCTGATTCTGGAGACTGGATTTCCGTTCGAAGAGAATTGGATGGCGCCCTGACCGACGTGAAAAAAGCGATGATCGAACTAAAGGACGCGCAATTGGCGCATCTCGTCAGCCTTGGTGGATGGCTTCGCGGCACAGAGGTCCTGACATCGGTGGTGCAAAAGAGCTACTCTTCGGATGGAGCGGATTTGTTGAATCAACCCGACCTTCTGAGGTACTTCCAGGAACGTCTCGCCGATATGCCTCCTCGAATGCGAAACAAGCCCTTGGTTAATAGGATTCAAAAAGGGCTTGATGAGATTTCCCCTCTGATTAACCAAAAGCTCACGCCGGGATCGGTGAGAAGAATCAACGAAATTACCGGCCAGATGGTGAAAGCGATCGCCTCTCGCGCTTAACGGACGAACCTTGTGAGACGATTTCTAATCCTGCTTGGCTTTTGCGCGATCCTCACCCCTGCGGAGGCGACTCTAGACGAAGCCATTACGAGCGCGCTTCAGGCGATGGATCCGTACGTCAAGCAGGGATTTATCATCCGCGATGACCAGTGGGGCGGTGATCTTGGCCTGAGAGAGCAAAAGGCGATTCCGCATACCCTTTTTAAGGGAAACGAATACTGGTTTTGCATGGGCACAGACGTGGAGAACGCCCGGGTCGCCATCCATCTCTATGACACCAGAGGTAAATTGGCCGAGAATGACTCTTGGCAAAGGGGGCGATTCGCGGGTGCTCGTATTCTGGCTCCAGCCACCGGAACCTATTATATCATAGTGGAAGTTACCGCTTCGCCTAAAGAACGGACCACTTGGGCAATGGTGTATGGATACAAGTGAGGTTCGTTTGACGGATGATCGCTGGCGCTACCTCGCCACCACGGGTTCGGAAAACCTTCTTTGCTTATGCGCAACTTTGAGATAATGCGTAAAGTCTGGCAATTACCGGCTTGATGGTTGAATCCGAGACGCTGCAGTTCGATAACGCACGGACACTCCAGAATCTGTACGCAAACGATTTTAAGACTTTTGCAATCTCTGGAGGAAAAATTGGCGGTAAAGGTAACCACGCGAGATGGATGGTTGCGGGTGGAAGGGGAGCGGCCGAACATCGAAAAAGCGCGCAAAGTTTTTCATCAGTTGGAGGAGGCGCGCCAGCACGGTATTCAAATTCGGCGGCAGGAATTTCAATACGCGCTGGATTCAGTCACCGAAGGAAGTCGCCAGCCTTTGGGGCAATTGGCAGGGCACAAGGTGCTCACACCGACTCGTCGAGCCCCGATCATTCCAAAGAGTGAACAGCAACTGAACTACGTTCAGGCGATTCAAAATTTCGATATTGTTTTTGGAGTAGGTCCGGCGGGTACGGGAAAAACGTATCTTAGCGATGGCAATGGGCGTCGATGCGTTGAGGAAAGAACAAGTCAAGAGAATTATCTTAACCCGGCCCGCCGTGGAAGCAGGGGAAGCGTTAGGCTTTCTGCCCGGTGACCTCCAGGAAAAAATATTCCCGTATTTGCGTCCACTCTATGATGCACTGTATGATATGCTCGAGTCTGAGGAGATTCAGAGGTACATGGACAGGGGGGTTATTGAGATCGCGCCATTGGCATATATGCGAGGAAGGACTTTGAATCACGCTTTCGTCATTCTCGACGAAGCGCAAAACACCACCACCGAGCAAATGTTTATGCTGCTCACCAGGTTAGGGGCCGACTCAAAATGTGTGGTAACGGGTGATCAAACCCAAATTGATCTACCGGCGAAGAAGACTTCCGGTCTGATAGAGGCCATGCACGCACTGGCGAACGTGCCGGGGATTCACTTCACCCGGTTCTCTGAACGCGACGTGGTACGGCACCCGCTCGTTCAATCAATCATCCAAGCCTACAGGGCTTATCGGGAAGAACCGCTAAGCACGAATAAGGGTTAGCTAGAGGAGTCTGAAGGCATGTTTGGAGGTCCAAATCGCAAGAAGTTAGTCAGAAAAGGTCTTGCTTGCCCTAAGACCCGTCGAAAATCCACCCAGAAAGAGTGGATGCGTAAGCTGGAGTCCGAGCCGTGGGTGAAGGTGGGCATCTTCGGGGTGTTCGTGCTTGTGCTGGCTCTTTTGATTTTTTCGGGCGAACACCCGGACCCCGCGAAATATTTTTTGATTGGACTGCTCGTCTTCCTGACTGCGGTTGCTCAGCTCTGGATTAATCATCCTGAGACGTTTCAAAAAAATTCGCGAGTCGGGCTGGTTTTCGGGGTCATCCTTTTTCACTTGTGTGTCGCGAAGTTGGTGATGGTTTTCTCAACCCAGAGCCAGGGCGGATTACCGAAGGAATTTGGTGTTCTCTTGATTCCGTTTGCCTTTGCCCCACTCGTCTTGTCGGTTTTGTTAGGCAAAAATCTCGGCATTTACGGCGCCATCTTTGTCAGTTTGTGGAGTGCGATTTTGTTTCGCGGGGTCGACGCGTTCCTTCTCGTGATGAGCTTGATCAGCGGGTTCATCTCCGTATTTGTCACGATCCAGGTCCGTCGACGAAGCAGGCTGTTGCGGGCCGGCATCTATGTCGGATTAGCAACCTGGATTTTGGCTGTTTCGTTTGGAATTATTGCGATCCCATGGCTCCGCTTAAACGACATGGACCTAAGCATGTTTTTGAAGCAATCGGCAGCGGCCATCCTGACCGGAGTGGTCACGGCAATGGTTGTCAGCGGCGCCCTGCCGATGCTTGAAGCGGCGTTCCGGATTACCACAGACATGTCTTGGCTAGAGATGGCTGACCGCAATCATCCTTTGCTGCTCCGGCTGAGTCTGGAAGCACCTGGGACCTGGCATCACAGTGATGTGGTTGCTGATCTGGCTGAAGTGGCCGCGAATAAAATAGGGGCCAACGGCACCATGTGCAGAGCCTGCGCCTATTTTCATGATATCGGCAAGTTGGTAAAGCCCAATTACTTTTCTGAGAACATTGTCGGCGATGAAAATCCACACGATGACCTCGCTCCAACAATGAGTGCTTTGATTATCATCTCCCACGTGAAGGAAGGGGTGGATCTGGCCCTCAAATACGGGCTCAATCAGCGGGTTATCGACGTGATCCAGCAACACCATGGGACGTCGTTGGTCGCTTATTTTTACAAACGAGCCATTCAACAACGGCAGGATGCTCGCGAAGGTGGAAAAATCATGAACATTCGCGAAGAGGATATCCCGGATGTCCGTGAAGAAAGTTTCCGTTACAGTGGTCCGAAGCCGCAATTTAAAGAAAGCGGAATCATTAGTCTGGCGGATGCTGTTGAGAGCGCCTCTCGGAGTCTGGAGAAGCCGACCCCCCAAAAAATTGAGCAGCTCGTCGGGGATATCATCGGTCGGCGAATCGCGGAAGGGCAGTTGGACGAATGCGATCTCACTTTGAAGGAATTGAAAATTATCGCAGAAACCTTCCGATTTACCCTCCAGAACATGCTGCATACCCGCATCAAGTATCCGAAAGACGAAGAGCGAGCCGAGCAGGAGGGCAAGCGTCTTCGCAATCTTCCGCCTGCCACTGCGGCGTGACGCCCTCTCTCGTCCTGCTCGATCGGCAACGCAAAAAGCGAATTGATCTGGTGGAGTTTCGCGCCTTCGCCAAGTCAGCCCTTGCAAAGGTGGCGGAAGTGATAAAGCCGGTGGCTCTTCCCGACGAGATCAACGTGGTCTTTGTTTCCGACGCGCGCATCGCGGCAATTCACCGCGACTTTATGTCGGTGGACGGTCCGACCGATGTCATCACTTTTCGGCACGGCGAGATACTGATCAGCGTGGAAACCGCCGAGCGGCAGGCAACCAGATTCTCTAATTCCTTCAGTCGCGAGCTCCGACTTTATTTCGTTCATGCCCTGCTTGCACCTGGCAGGATTGGATGATTTGACAGAGGAAGGCTTCAAAAAAATGGCTGACCTCCAAGAGTATATTGTTGCCGCAGTCGAAGCGGAAATCAGTCAGTAGGGAGGAGTCAGGAGTCAGGAGCACCCCACGGGAAGAACGCGTGAAGGATTTGAGAAGAAACTCTTGCTCGGCGGCACAAGCTCTAGTTTCAGAGAAGCACCGCACGGGCAAGGCACGTGAAGATTTGAGAAGCAACTGCGCTCGGCGGACCTCGCTGTTGCTGAGAAGTGCCTACCGACTGCTAATCACTGCCTACTAACTACTAACTTATGACTCCTAACTTCCGACTCCTGACTCCTGACCCTGACTCCTGACAACTAATTAGCCGCTTCCTTCAGCGCTTGGACTCTGGCCAGCACAGGGGGGTGGGTAAAATGTAAGCTGACCAGGAGCGGGTGAGGTGTGAGATTAGATAAGCTATCTTTGCTGAGCCGTTTGAGCGCCTGGATCAGCGGGTTCGGATCGCCTATCGTTTCCGCAGCGAAACGGTCAGCCTCGAATTCATCTCTGCGGCTCCAGTAATTCATGACGATGCCGAAGACCACCGCTAATGGCCGGATGGAAATCAGGTAGAGTGCCAGTCCGGTATAATAGGAAGGTGTGGATATTCCAAAGGCTTGAAAAAGCTCCGGACGCGAGATGCAGAACGATGCTCCAAGAAAAAAGAAGAAAAGGCTGACCTGGCCGACCAGGAGGTGACGAAGGACGTGGTGTTTTTTGTAGTGACCAACCTCATGGGCCAGCACGGCCAATAACTCCGGCACCGTGTGACTGCTGATCAATGTGTCGTATAACGCTATTCGCTTGTTGGGACCAAATCCGGTAAAGAAAGCGTTCGCCTTGGAGGAACGGCGTGATCCGTCGATGACCATGAGTTCTCGGATAGGAAATCGTTGACGAAGGAAGAATTCTGTCACTTGATCTCGCAGAGGTCCTTCGCGAACGGGACTTAGTTTGAAAAAAAGCGGCAGAATGATCGTCGGTGCGATGTAAACCAGAATGACCGATACCGCGGCGGTACAAATCCAGCAGATAACCCACGCACCAAGGCCGTAAGTTTCGAACAAAGTGAGAACAATAAAACCAATACCGGCCCCGAGCAGGGCTGAGATGACCCATTCTTTCAGCTGATCGACGACAAAGGTTGCCACAGTGGTCCGATTGAACCCGTACTTCTGTTCGATGACAAAGGTGTGAAAGACTGCGAATGGAAGCATCAAAGCTTCTCCGGCGACACAAAGGCTTCCCAGATAAAGCAAGCCATGCAATTCGGGCGACAAATGGAAGGTCCGAATATATTGATCCAAAACCTCGAATCCGCCCAGAAACCAAAAGCAAAGAAATGCCGCGAGACCGATCGTTGCGACGACCAGATCGAAAAGGGTGTTTGTTTTCGTATACTCCTGCGAGCGACGATAACGAGTAGCGTCATAGACATCCAAAAATTCGTCTGGCACTTCCTTTTGCAGGCTCCGCAGATTGAGGAGCTTGGCCAGGGTATCCAGGAGAAAATATCCGACTATGGCACTTAAAACCAACCCACCGATCATAGGAATACCAGTGCCACAGACCATTGCTTGTCCAAAAGAAGTTTTCAGCCGGAATTTCGTTCGGCAGAGGACAAACAAACAAATCCGCGCTGCAAAAAACAGAGTTGCGGTTGACCGATCGGTCCAGTATCTTGAAAACGCAGATGCGTTTTTGTGATTCGAAGATGCGCCTTTTGCAGACTGCTCATGAACTCATATCGCGGCAAAGCTATGGGTCGGTGGGCGTTGATCAGATTTGTGAGCAATCTCACGTCAAAAAGGGGAGCTTCTACCACTTCTTTCGATCTAAGTCGGAACTCACGGTGGCCGCTTATGAGTTTCATTGGGAGCAGATTAGCCTGGCTTTGGACCGGATTTTCTCAAAGCAAGTGCCGCCGATGGAGAGGCTGGAAGCTTACCTGGCAAACATTCGCCGAAATCAAACTGCACGTTTCGAGAAGTATGGTCGAGTGTTGGGGTGCCCGTTTGCTTCGCTGGGGAGCGAGTTGAGTACCCAAGACGAAGCGATTCGCTGTATGGCTCAGCAAATCAGCGAAAGGAAGTGCGGGTATCTTGAATCTACCTTGCGCGATGCCATGGAGACCGGGGATATTTCGAGGCAAGATCCTAAATTACTGGCGCAGGAACTTCATTTTTACATTGTCGGCCTGGTGCAGGAGGCGAAGATCTCAAATAATCTCGCGGTTCTGGACCAACTGGAATCGGGAGCCTATCGAATCATTGGTGCGACTCGTGCATTAGTTGCTTGAGGCTCAAGTCAATTTTCGATCGGTCAAAATATGGATCTTCTACTCGAGGGAAAGCTGGCACTTGTCACGGGATCAACCGCCGGGATCGGATTGGCGATCGCCGAAGGATTAGCCCGAGAGGGGACGAGGGTCATTGTTAGACGACGGAGGAGGTCGCGAATATGGTCGTCTACATCTGCAGTCCGCTCGCTTCAGCCACCAACGGGCTGCTCTCAGGGTTGATGGGGGTGTGGTCCGTTCGATTGTCTAAGCTGTGAGAAACTCACCCGATGCATTTGGGCTCCGCGAAGTCATTCAGCACATTCGAAGCTGCCGGGATTTCGATTCATCACGACTTTGCACCGGGAGATCTCGGCCAACTCATTTACATTCATGGCACGCAGAACTTATCCGATTATGGCTTCAATCATATCCATGAAGCATACTGCGCCCAGATTGCCGTCGAATACATTCTAGCTCCTGAGAAGGGGCGTTCCTGCGCCTGGCTAGCCAAGAAGAACGAGAAGGTCGTTGGCTCGATTTTTATAATCGAGCGGCCGCATAATCGGGCTCAACTCCGGTTATTGTTTGTCGATCGCTCTGTGCGCGGAACCGGTCTGGGCCGCTGGCTTGTCGAGGAATCAATCCGCTATTGTCGGGCCTGTGGATTCAATCTTGTTTACCTGTGGACGGTGCAAGGTTTGCAGCGCGCGATCTCTATCTATGAGTCCGTCGGGTTTACTCGGGTCGCAGAGAAGAGTGTCGAGGAGTGGGGTAAAACCAGCCTCGAGATCCGCTTTGACCTCCCTCTGGCCTCTGCGAACCGGGCTGGATAGGAAATTTGAAACGGCTGGCCTGGCCAATTTGGACACCATTCAAAGTTCCTTTTCTAACTCGTCAATAATTCGTTGCACCGCTTTCTTCGGGTCTTTTGACCCGGTGATCGGTCTGCCGATCACGAGATAGTCTGCTCCGGCTTCGACTGCCTGCCGCGGTGTTAATACCCGTTTCTGGTCGCCTGACTCTGCCCAGGTGGGACGGATCCCCGGAATAACGGTGGTAAACAAAGAGCCAAAGCGCTCGCGCAAAATCCGGAGCTCGTGCGGACTGGCAACCAAACCAGTGATGCCAACCTCTTTGGCAAGGTCAGCGAGCAGCATTACTTCTTTCTCCACCGATCCGCGAAAACCAACCTCGGCTAAGGCGGCGTCAGTCAGGCTGGTCAGCACCGTGACGCCGAGAATCAATGTATTGGTATTCCCCCGACCAACAATAGCGGCTTCGCACATGGCACGTCCGCCCGCCAAATGGATCGTCAGCATGTCGACACCCAATGCCGAGGCTGACTCAACAGCGTGACGGACGGTATTCGGAATGTCATGGTATTTCAGATCCAGAAACACCCTCGAGCCCGAGGCGCGTACTTCTCTGACCAAATCAGGGCCCGCTGCTGTAAAAAGTTGGTTTCCAACCTTGAAAAAGCCGACGGTTCCCCCGATTGCGTTGATCAGTTCGCGTGCGGCTTGCGCTGTCGGAACATCTAGCGGGACGATTATTTTATCCTTTGCTGTTGTCGAACTTTGCACAGGATGACGATGCATGAAGACCTTGAGTGCGGCCAAGATCAATCTCACTCTGGAGATCCTGGGAAAACGGCCCGATGGGTTTCACGAGTTGGCCACCTGGATGTTGCCGATTGGTCTGTATGATTCGCTGGAAATCGAAAAGGCGAAAGAGACATCATTTACTTCGAACGTGCCGCAACTCCAAGGGGATTCGTCGAATCTGATTATTCGTGCCGCTCGAATTTTTAATCAGGCCTTCTCAATTGATGCGGCATACGCAATTCGCTTGGAGAAGAGAATCCCCGTCGGCGCCGGGCTCGGAGGAGGAAGCTCGAATGCTGCCGCGACTTTGCGTTTGTTGAACAAGCTTCACAACTTTACGATTGAGAGGCAGCAGATGGAGGGGTTGGCTGCTGCCCTAGGTTCTGATGTCCCTTTTTTTGTCCATGAGCAGTCTGCCTGGTGCACCGGGCGAGGGGAACATATCCAATTCCGCGCCTTTCCCAATGATCTCTGGATTTGTCTGTTCAAACCGGGGTTTGCCATTTCGACAGCCGGCGCCTATGGCGCCTATTCGCAATTGGCGCCCGATCGTCAGCGTGGCCGAATCGTAGACACCGAATGGGGAAAGCTTCGCAACGACCTCGAGCCCGCCGTGTTGCCAAAATATCTGTTCCTGAGGATATTGAAGGATTGGCTGACTGAACAATCTCAGGCCAGATTCGCGCTGATGTCCGGTTCGGGATCGACTATCTTCGCGCTGGTTCGTAGTCGAGATGAAGGAGAGAGACTCCAGGATCGGTTCCGGACGAAGTTCGGGGAGCAGACGTGGTCAACGGTGTGTGAGTTGAACCCGCGCCGCTCAGAGAAGTAGGGGAGGGGAGGAAAGAAGGAGTTCGGCAATCAGGAATTCGGGGAATCAGAAGTTGCAGAAGTTGCAGGAGTTCAGGAGTTGCAGAATTCGCGGAAGTCTGCTTTGACCTGTCAGGTTAAAGGCAAAAAAAGAGAGTCGCTATCCAGACGAGGTGGAATTTGCCAAGGAACCGGCCGAGAAAGCGAAAAAGCGGGTTCACGGATTTCGCCTTTGAGGACTGCCCTGATAGCCTGGAGCCAGGAAAACTGGGGCTCAGATCGGAATACCAGCTTGGGGGCGAACAGAAGAGGAGTAGTCGCATATTTCAATAATAACCATAAATAGAGATAAATACAGCTTTTTTACATAACGATTGTCCGAAGGGGCCCGGATGGGGGTCCATATTAGCATTCCCTTAAGTTCCGATCTCATGATACCCACAACCATGCGGTATGTTACCTTCGATGATGGTGGCGAGCCGGAGGTGTTGCGCATCGCGGAAGGTCCGATCCCAGCAATCAGCGACAGCGAAGTACTGATTGAAGTCCGCGCTGCCGGTGTCAATCGTCCAGATCTTTTGCAACGGGCGGGGAATTATCCGCCGCCTCCAGGTGCCTCGCCAATTCTTGGTTTGGAGGTGGCGGGTCGCGTGGCTGCCGTTGGCGCAGCAGTGGCTGCCTGGAAGGTCGGAGATGAGGTTTGCGCACTGACCCCTGGCGGAGGGTACGCTGAGTTCTGCCGGACAGAGGCGAGCCACTGTCTGCCTTTACCTCAAGGTTTTGATCATGCAGCCGCTGCAGCAATTCCGGAGACCTTTTTCACCGTTTGGGCTAACTTGGTGAGTCGTGCACGGCTCCAGACCGGTGACAATGTCCTGATCCATGGCGGTTCAAGCGGAATTGGTTACACCGCCATCCAGATCGCGAAACAATTCGGGGCGATTGCTTTTACGACCGTTGGCAATGAGCAAAAAGCCCGCTTCTGCCTGGCCTTGGGAGCCGACCATGTTATCAACTATCGAACTCACGATTTTGTCGCGGAGATCAAAAGGATTAACGGAAGACGGGGTGTCGACATCATTTTAGACATGGTGGGCGGCCCCTACATCGAGAAGAACATCAGCCTCTTGAACTTCGAAGGGAGACTAGTCCAGATCGCTTTTCTTCAGGGAAGCAGAGTTCCCGATTTCGACTTCATGCCGATCATGATACGCCGGCTCACAGTGACAGGTTCAACAATGCGTTCTCGCTCTGGGCAAGAGAAGGCAGCGATCGCCAACGCCTTACGGGAACGTGTCTGGCCGCTGCTCGAGTCCGGGTTGATCAAGATAGTCGTTTATAAGACGTTTCAGTTTTCGGAGGTAGCGGAAGCGCACCGTATGATGGAACGCGGTGATCATTGCGGGAAGATTGTCTTGAGTTTTGGATCCAGAGCTCTTTGAAGCGGTCGAACTGGTTGCCGATCCTTTCGTTCCAAACTAGATCTTCCCTATGGAGAACCAATCCCCGCTTGGAATCATTGCCGGAAGCGGTCTGTATCCGTTTCTTATCGCAGCAGCTGCGCGACGGAGCGGTGTTTCCGCGATTCACGTGGCCGCGTTTGAAAATGAAACGGGGGTTGAATTGGCAAATCTCGCCAATTCGATCGAGTGGATGCAGGTTGGGCAGCTCAGCCGCCTTCTCAAATATTTTGAAAAATCTGGTGTTCGCCGGGTGATCATGGCCGGCCAGATTGCGCCAAGGAATTTGTTTGATCTGCGTCCGGATTTCCGAGTCTTGATGCTGTTGAGCAAGTTAAAAAGACGAAACGCCGAAACCTTGTTTGGCGCCTTGGGCGACGAACTAGCGAAAGTCGGCATTCAACTACTGCCTGCCACAACTTTTTTGGAAGACTCGGTGGCCGTTGAGGGTTTGATCGGGGGTCCGAAACCGAAGAAGCGCTATCTTGATGACGTCGCGTTCGGATTTGAAATCGCCAAGGAAGTCAGCAAACTGAATATTGGTCAGACGGTGATTGTTCGCCATGGAACTGTGCTTGCCGTAGAGGCGTTTGAAGGGACGAACGAGGCAATCCGCCGTGGAGCAGCTTTGGGAAAGCAAGGAGCCATTGTGGTGAAGGTTTCCAAACCGAATCAGGATTCCCGTTTTGATATTCCGGTCATCGGGAGCGAAACCCTGGAGGTGGCCTCCTCAGCCGGTGTCAGGCTGATTGCCGTGGAAGCCGGAAAAACCCTTTTGTTGGACAAAGACGCCGTAATAACTTTGGCCGCGGTGAAGCAGGTTACGATATACGGTTACAAACTATGAGCAGTCAGATTCGAGCAGGTGTCGTGGGGGTGGGCAGCATCGGCAAAAACCATGCGCGGATTTATTCCGACCTACCGGGGGTCGAATTCTCGGCTATTCTCGATACCAATCCCGAGGTTGCAAACTCAGTCTCCCAGCAGCATCGGGTCAAGGCGGTAACGGACCTCTCCGACTTCGCCCAGCTGATCGACGTGGCGACGGTGGCGACGCCGACGCCGGATCACTATGAAGTGGGAAAATATTTATTGCAGCGGGGTAAGCACCTTCTGATCGAGAAGCCGATCACGGAAACGCCTGGACAGGCTGAGGAACTCGTCAAGCTCGCAAAAGAGTATTCTCTGATTTTGCAGGTTGGCCATGTGGAGCGGTTTAACCCGGTCTTGAGCGCGCTGGAACAGCGTTTGACGCGCCCGCGTTTTATCGAGTCGCATAGATTGTCGCCCTACCCGTTTCGAAGCGTTGAGATCGGAGTGATCCTGGATTTGATGATTCATGATTTGGAAATTATTTTGCACCTTGTTCGATCGCCGGTGAAGAGCATCGACGCGGTTGGAGTTCCAGTTCTGAGCAAAGGTGAGGATATCGCAAACGCTCGCATTCGATTTCTAAACGGTTGCGTTGCTAATGTGACGGCCAGCAGAATCAGCCCTGAAAAAATGCGGAAAATCAGAGTGTTTCAGGAGGACGCGTACCTATCGCTCGACTATCAGAACCAAAGCGCAGAAATGTTTCGATTAGTCAACGGAACGATCACTCGGGAAGCGGTGGAAGTTGACAAGGGGGAACCCTTGAAACGCGAGCTGCAATCTTTCGTCGAATGCAGTCGAAGAGGCGTTCAACCGGTTGTGTCCGGCTCTGAGGCGGCGGCCGCGCTTGAATTAGCGATCGAAATAACTGAGATCACGAAGTCGGCAACCGGCGAATTGATCAAAGAGATTAGAGGAGGATAAAAGCGGTTACCTTATTACTGGTTGGGGCGTCAGCCCTTCTTCCGGTACCGCAGCGAGACATTCTTATCCATGCACGCGAAGCGCATCTACATCATTGCCGGGGAATCCAGCGGGGATGCTCATGGCGCGGTGCTGATGCGTGAAATCACCAGACTGGTTCCTGAAGTGTGCTTTTCTGGAGCAGGCGGCCCGCAGATGCAGGAGATGGCCGGCGGAGAATTCATTGATTGGACGCAGGAGGCCGTGGTTGGCCTCTGGGACGTGATCGTGAAGTACCCCTATTTTCGGGAGAAATTCTACCGGATGTATCGCGATATCCGTGATCTGAATCCCGCGGCAGTGATCTTTGTCGATTACCCTGGATTCAATTTGCGGCTGGCACAGTATCTCCGCCGGAAGCATTTCGGCGGTAAATTAATCTATTATATCAGTCCTCAAGTCTGGGCCTGGAACCGGGGAAGAATTCCGCGCATGGCAGCATTCCTGGATCTGATGCTTTGCATTTTTCCGTTTGAGAAATCATTGTACGAAGCCAGTGGTCTAAGAGCTGAATTTGTTGGCCACCCCATGGTCGAAGAGTTGGAACGGTACCGAATCGATGTGCCGCGAACGCCGAATCTGATCGCGCTTTTGCCGGGCAGCCGCAGTCGAGAGATCAGACGCATTTTTCCGGCAATGCTGGAAGCGGTAAAGTTGCTCCGCGCAAAAGATGAAACCGTTCGTTTCGAGGCATCCGCTGCTTCAGAGCGTGCTCGCGAGCTGATGATGAAATTGGTTGCCGAAGCGAATCCGGGAGATATTCCCATCGGATTAAAGAACCCTTGGCAGCTGATGCAGCGAGCTGGTGTTGGAATGGTCGCTTCCGGAACGGCAACCTTGGAGTCCAGCTTCTTTCTGCTCCCTTTCGTTCTCATCTACAAGGTTTCCTGGCTTACTTATCTTCCGGCTCGATTATTGATCCGGGTAGACTATTTGGGAATGCCCAACATTCTCGCCGGCAAAGAGATCATCCCGGAATTTATTCAACACGAAGCGTCACCCATTCGGATCGCGGACGCGGTCTGGGAGCTTTACAGTAATCCTTCCAGGAGAGCCGATATGGTGAGCGCAATGGGGCGAGTGAGCAAACTTCTAGGAGAAAAAGGGGCCGGCAGGAGAGCTGCGGAGGCCGTTGTCCGGAAATTGAATTTGGTCGCGGATCCTGCGGCATGAGCACCAAAAGCTCCTCTCAAAGAGCTCTCGACGAAATTCCGAAAAGATTCTTAGACCTTTCCTCAAACCTCAGGTTAAACATATTTTGTGAACGAGTTAGGAGGTTGGCTTAAAAGTTTATGGGCTCCCTGGCGGATCGAATATCTTGAGCGGGAACGTAAGCCCGGTTTTCTGCGGGAAGCAGCGGAGGCTGCGAATGATGCGGAATATCTGGTGGTTTACCGCAGGAAGAATGCGTTTTTAATGATGAACCTCTATCCCTATGCGCCCGGGCACCTCATGGTTGTTCCTTACCGCACCATCTCACGGCTGGCGGAATTAACAGAAGGAGAGAAAATTGAGCTGATCGACTTGGCGAGCTATGCCGAGCGCCTTCTTGAAGAGGTCGTCAAGGCCCAAGGATTCAATGTCGGCTGGAATGTCGGGACCGCTTCCGGCGCCGGCGTGGCGGATCATTTGCACCTGCATATTGTCCCGCGCTGGAACGGAGATCACAATTTCATGACCGTTCTGGGCAACGTCCGAGTCATCCCCGAAGGTCTGGCACCTCTTTATGAAAAATTGCGTGCTGCGACGGAGCGAATTTCGTTTTCGGCGTGACCTCTTGCCGCCCCTTGACTTCGCCTGGTGATCAAGTTAGAACGTAGCCGTCCCCAAAGTCGGCGGCAGCAAGGAAAACTCAGGGCTTGGCTGCGTGTTGCTGTCAGCATCTGCAATTGTCGGCGGCTTTGACGGTGAGCCCGCACTGCTTCCCCCCCTTTATACGGCAAATGGTCCAAGAAACATCGACAGCATCCCCCTCGACCACCCCCCTGGGCGGACCTGCTCTCGCTTTGCGGAATCTCAGTAAAACTTTTCCGGGCGTTCGCGCTCTGGACGATGTTTCATTTGATGTCCGACCTGGTGAAGTGCATGCGTTGCTTGGCGAGAACGGTGCGGGAAAATCCACCCTGATCAAAATCATTTCGGGCGTGTATCCGCCCGACGGTGGGGATCTGGAGGTCGATGGTCAAGCCGTTCAGTTTTCCAGTCCTGGAGAAGCCCAGTCCAAAGGAATTGCCACCATTTATCAGGAATTCAGCCTTTATGCGGAACTGACCGTTTCAGAGAATATTTTTGCCGGACATATGCCACGTTCGGCGATCGGCACCATTGATTGGAGTAAGGCAGGGCGCGAAGCAAAAATATTACTCGAATCATTGGACGCCGCAGATCTCGATGTGAATAGCCGCGTCGGCACGCTCTCGGTCGGTAACCGGCAGCGGGTGGAAATTGCCAAGGCGCTTTCCCGAAAGGCACATATTTTGATTCTGGACGAACCGACAGCCGTCCTGACCCAGCACGATGCCGAGCGGCTTTTTGGCGTTATTCGCAAACTGACTGCGCAAAAGGTTGCCGTCATTTATATTAGTCATCGGCTCGACGAAATTTTCATTCTCTCAAACCGAGTCACCGTTTTGCGGGATGGTAAAATGGTTGGAGTCAAAGTGACGCGGGAAACCAACGAAGCTGAGCTGATCCGGATGATGGTGGGACGAACGTTGGAGCTCGACCCTTCGGCTCATCCTGAATTGCCCGCCGGTGACCGGCCAACACTTCTGCGGGCGAGAGGATTATCGCGAGCTCCTCTTTTGAAAGATGCCGATATCGAATTGCGTGCCGGGGAGATCGTCGGGTTGGCTGGATTGATCGGTTCAGGACGTTCAGAACTTGCCCAGGCCATTTTCGGCGTCGCGCCACAGGATTCGGGGACGGTGGAGGTCGATGGCAAATTGGCCCGGATTCGCCGTCCTGAAGATGCCATTGCCTTGGGGATCGCTTATGTGCCGGAGGATCGGCAGCGTCAGGGATTGGTCGCCGCCATGACCGTCGGCCAGAACATTGGGTTGACTCGCGTTTGGAAGATGGTTCGAGGTCCTTTTCTGGATTTCCAGGCGGAAGAAAACCTGGCGAAGGAGTATATCGATTCGCTCCGGATCAAAACACCATCAAGCCATCAGTTGGCCCGAAATCTATCAGGAGGAAATCAGCAGAAAATTGTCGTTTCGAAATGGCTCGCCACTAAACCTAGAATCTTAATCGTTGATGAACCCACCCGGGGAATTGATGTCGGTGCGCGCGCAGAGATCTATCGGTTGCTCGATGGCTTGGCGCGAGAGGATAACCTGGCTATTTTGGTCATTTCCAGTGATTTACCGGAGGTGTTAAGGCTTAGCGACCGAATCTGTGTCATGAGAGCGGGCCGGCTCGTAGCCGAATTTAACCGTCGCGATGCGACACAGGAATCGGTAGGTGCTGCGGCGATCGGAATGCGATCACCCGTGGACCCGACGCAGAATGCCTAAGAGAAGCAGACCGATTCATTGTTAACCGTTTATGTCTTCGATCGTACCACAGCGACCTTTGGCCAATCCGCTAGCGACGGATGCTCCCGTGCCTAGAGGTTCTAGTCGGCTATTCGTTCTTTTCAACCATCAGGAGATGGTTTTGGCTGTCGCCTTCGTCCTGGTCCTGATCGGTGTCACCCTTTTAAACCCTGGTTTCATAGCCCCGGGCAACCTGATTGATATTCTCTATAACTCGTCGTACATCGCGGTGGCCGTTGTCGGAATGACGATGATCATCCTTTGCGGCCATATCGATATTTCAATCGGTGCTGCAGCCGGCGTCTGCGTCAGCGTAGCGGGCAAACTCGCGACCGCAGGGGTGCCGTTGTGGATTGTCTTTCCGGTCACCATCCTAACCGGCGGTTTGATTGGCGCGATCAACGGTACTCTAGTCGCTTACGGGCGGATCCCTGCGATCGTCGCGACCCTCGGGATGGCCAGTATTCTGAAAGGTGGCTTGATCCTGGTGACGGGTGGCAAATGGATTTATGGGGTACCTCCAGGTTTCAGTATCAGCCGGGGCGCATTCCTCGGGATACCGATTCCCATTTGCGCGATGCTTTTATTTGGCGCTGCCGTTTCCTTTTGGCTCCGATACACCGCGGGCGGTCGGCGGCTCTACGCCGTTGGCGGCAATGCCGAGGCGGCCCGGCTCTCCGGCATTTCGGATCGCAGCGTCACGATGCAAGTTTTTGTAATGAACGGATTGCTGGTCGGTATCGCGGCAATCATTTACGCAACGAACTTTACCTCAATTCAGGCCAATGCCGTGCCAGGGCTCGAATTGACCGTGATTACTGCGGCAGTGGTGGGAGGGGTCAGTATTATGGGTGGCGCCGGCACCGTTATTGGCGCGATCATGGGGGCAATTTTGCTGCAAACAATCGGAACCGCCCTGGTCTTTATGCATATCCGCGCTGAATGGTTTCAAACCGTCCAAGGTGGATTGATTCTCTTGACGATTCTTCTCGACGTTTTTCGCCGGCACCAAACAGTTGGCACCGGAATAGTGACCGGCTCCGGGGGAGGTGTCCAGGGAGCTTCACCGCAATTCCTGCGACTTCCCTGGTTAACGGTCCAGGAGGCCGTGCTATTTGGTATCCTTCTCGTCGCGGTCTTCGTCCTTTCATTCACCTCCGATCGATTTTTGACGGCAACAAATCTGCTCAATCAGACACGTTTCATGAGTGAGGTGGCATTGATTGCCGTGCCCATGACCATTGTTATCATTCTGGGCGGAATTGATCTTTCAGTCGGATCGATCATGGCTTTCAGTGCCGTGATGATGGGACTTTCCTGGCAGGTATTGGGTGTTCCGCTATGGTTAGCAGCGTTTCTCGGGATGGGAGTTGGAGCGCTGGCCGGTTATTTAAACGGCTTGATTATTGTTTATCTCGGTGTTCCTCCTTTGATTGTTACCCTGGCTACCCTGGCGATTTATCGTGGGCTCTCTTTTGGAATTAGTCAGTCGCGGTCCTTCAATGGCTTCCCCGATTCATTCGCTTTTTGGGGCAGCGGAGAGATTCTGGGTATCCCGGTTCAGCTCTATATTCTCGCTATAGTGCTGGTTATCAGCGCCACTGTTTTGGCCGCCACGCCGCTTGGACGATCCATCTATGCCATCGGGAATAACGAAACGGCGGCTCGGTTCGCGGGACTCCGCGTCGGCGGCATTAAAATCCTGGCTTACACCATGAGCGGATTGATGGCCGGCGTGGCCGGATTCATTTTTACCTCGCGCGTGACCAGTACCCGAGCCGACGCGGCAACCGGGCTGGAACTGGATGTCATTGCCGCGGTCGTTTTTGGCGGGACCAGTATTTTCGGCGGTCGGGGCACCATTCTGGGCACTGCCTTGGGCGTCCTGACCATTCAGCTGCTTAAGAATGGGCTCCAACTGACCGGTGTCCGAGGCGAAGGAACTGTGATTTTGATCGGGTCAGTTCTGATCGTCTCGATTCTCTTAAACCAATTTTTGGAAAAGACGACGCTTTTGGAGCGACGTGTGGTCCAAACAAAACAATCCTCAACGAACGTATCGTCGGGCGCTTGACTACCCTGTCACCTGCAGGGCGATTCGCTCGTTAGGCTACCCCCCAACCATAGAATAAAATGATAAAACTCAATCTGTTCAAAGGAATACCCCTTTTAGCTATTGCGATGCTCAGCACCACTTCGTTTGGTGCCGATACTGCTACCGCCTATAACGGCGGACAGCCAACAAATCCGAAAGATCTGAAAGGAAAGAAGATCGTCCTTGCCGATGTCCCCAAGCTGATCGGAATCGGCTACTTTGCCGCGACTGCGAAAGGAATCGCTGAGGGCTGTGCCGAACTCACTAAGAATGGTCTCCCCACCGAAGTCACTACCGACGCACCAACCGAGGGCGATATCCAGAAACAAGTCGAATTTATCGATAACGCTATTTCCCGAGGTGTGGATGGCATCTTTTTTGCCGCGAATGATCCCGTAGCAATTTCACCGGTGCTGAGAAAAGCATTGAAGGCCGGCATCCATGTCATTGGCTATGACGCCGAGTCCCAGCCGGATGCTCGGGAATGGTTTCTCCAAATGGCGACACCGGACGGGATTGCCAAGGCTTTAATCGACTCTATCGTCGCTGAAGTGGGACCAGACGCTGATATCGCGCTGGTCACCAGTTCGCTGACCGCAGCCGGTCAGAACGCCTGGATCGCCGAAATCAAAAAGTATATGCCAGTAGCCTATCCCAAACTCAATCTGGTGACCATCCTGCCGGCAGAAGAAGATCAGCAGCTGGCCTTTAAAGTTACGGGACAAATCCTGAAGGCGTATCCAAAAGTAAAAGGCATTATCGGTCTCTCCAGTGTCGCCTTCCCCGGCGCGGCAGATGCCATTACGCAGGCCAATCTCGGCGGCAAAATCGCCGTTGTCGGCCTATCCACTCCGAACCAGATGAAGCCGTTCGTCAAATCCGGTGTGGTGAAATCGGTGATTCTCTGGAACCCGGTTGATCTCGGATATGCTTCCGCCTACGCAATGCGTGCTAGCGTCGACGGAAAACTGAAACCGGGTGATACCGAGTTGGATGCTGGCAGACTGGGCAAACTCAAGGTTATCAATGGCAGTCAGATTCTGCTCGGTCCTCCAACGGTCTTCACCAAGGATAATATCGACAAATACGATTTCTGAGGGAGAAGAAATTTAGAAGTTGCAGAATGGGCGGCCAAGCGGCCGCCCATTGTTTTTAGGAAGCAGAAGACAGAAGACAGAAGAACCTGAGCACAGGAGGACCGCCATATAGAATCATTTTTATGTATAGAGGGTATAATAAACAACCCTAATAATTGTAATTATTATTGACACGCCGTGTCGACGAGTGTCTTTTCAGCCAGCGCATGCGGAACAGGATTTTATGACCGGCCGCTCACTTCTTTGGCTGATTCCGGCACTTGCCCTCCTGACTCTCGGAGGCTGTCGTCGGGGTGCTGGCAATCCCCCGGAGAGTCCCGTCCCACGAGTCGCGGTGACTCCGATTGATGCGTGGGACTTGGTTCCGACGGTGCAAGTTTCAGGCGTAATGGCCCCGTCGGAACAGATCGATGTGCATCCGCGCTCTGCCGGGGTGGTAGCTTCCGTCGGGGTGGACATCGGCGATTACGTGACGAAGGGGGAGGTGATTGCCACGATGTCGGTGCCAGAGGGCGGTGGCGAAGGCGAAAGGATTCTGGCGCCATTCGACGGCGTGGTGACACGGCGCTACCTGGTCGCCGGCAGCTTGGTCGCTGAAGGACTCTCATCGACCTCGCCGGTGGTGAACATCGCGCAGGACACCGTTCTTCGGGCAAGCTTCTCCGTGCCGGAATCGGCTTTGCGAGGCCTTGGTCCCGGAGCCCCGCTGGCGATCGAAATCCCGGAGTTTGGTCGCAGGATCGATGCAAAGGTTTCGCGGACTTCCGGACTCATCAATCCCCTAACACGCACAATGCCTGTGGAGGCGGACGTGCCAAATGGCGACCGGAAAATTTTTCCGGGCTCGTATGCCCTGGCATCGGTTTCGCTCCCGGCCAGTCGCCAGGTTCTCGCGCTGCCGGCTTATGCAGTAAAATACGAATCGACGCCGGTCGTCTTCGTCGTCAACAAGGAGAATAAAGTCGAAAAGAAGCGCGTGCGGGTCGGAGTTAACACCGGTGACAAAGTGGAAATCATCGGAGGCCTCAAGGCGGGCGAGCTGGTGGTGATCGGCAATACGAGCGAACTGGTTCCCGACATGAAAGTCGTGCCGGAGGTCCGGGAGTTCGGCTGGACCGACTCCGCGGAGCAAACAAAGTAGCGATGTCCACAGTTCAGCTCTCAACCGTTGAAACAAACGTGGCCCCCCTTAAGTGTAGCGCCTTCCTTTTACTGTGACGCGGTTTGCTCTAAGGTATCCGTTCTTTGTTCTTCTTATCTGCCTCGCGGTTTGCGTAGTAGGAACCGCGACGGTTTTCCGGATGCCGGTGGATCTTTTTCCCGAGATCCGAATGCCGGTTGTCGTTGTTGCCACGTTTTATGCCGGTATGCCGGCCGCACAGATCGAAACTTCCATCACTTCGCGTTTCGAGCGCTTCTTTACGCTCGCAAGCCACGTCGATCATATCGAATCCCGGTCCCTTCCGGGAGTGAGCCTTATCAAAGTGTACTTCAAGGCCGGGACCGACGCGGATCTGACTGTCAGCGCCATTTCGAATCTGGCCATGGCAAACCTGCGCCGGCTACCTGTTGGGACGCTACCTCCGGTCGTCCTGAAGTTCGACGCTGCCGCGCAGCCTGTTTGCCTTGTCACTCTCGGGGGAAAGGGCCTTGGCGAAGCAGCGCTGCGAGACACCGCGCAGTATTCTGTTCGTAATCAGCTTGCCGGCGTGGCGGGCGCTTCAGTGCCTCAGCCGTTTGGCGGCAAATACCGGCAGGTCATGGTGTATATCGATCCCGGCCGGCTCGACGCGCACCAATTGACTCCCATGGACGTGGTGCAGGCGGTCAATTCGGGAAACGTTATCCTACCTGCGGGAAGCGTGAGAATCGGCTCGACGGAGTACCCACTTATCGCCAACGGGCAGCTCGACAAGCTCGATGCGATCGCAAGGATCCCGGTGAGCACGGTAGGGGGTGTGCCGATTCTCGTGGGCGACGTGGGCACGGTGCACGACGGCGCCCAAATCCAGTCGAGCATTGTCCGGATCGGAGGGCAGCCCTCGGTTTATCTGCCGGTTCTGAAGCAGGGAGGGGACTCGAATACGATCGAAGTGGTCGACGGTGTTCGCAAAATCGTTGCGGACCTGGTGGACGTGCCGGCCGAACTCGTCACCAAGGTCGTCTTCGACCAGTCGCGCTTTGTCAAAGCGTCGATCAAAAATATCATTCACGAGGCCGGCATGGGTCTATTCCTTACAGGCCTGATGATCCTCCTGTTTCTCGGAAATGCCCGGGCTACGGTCGCGATTTTCCTGTCGATCCCTCTTTCGGCGCTTGCCGCATTCACCGTCCTGGGGGTGCTGGGCCAATCCATCAATGTCATGGTCCTGGCCGGCCTCGCGCTAGCCTTCTCGCGGCTGATCGACAACTCGGTTGTCGTTCTTGAGAATATCTTTCGCCACATGGAGAAGGGCGCATCTGCGAGAGACGCAGCGCTCGTCGGGGGGCGCGAGGTTGCGCTCCCGGTCCTTGCGGAAACGATCGGCACCTGTGTCGTGTTTTTCCCGGTGTCGCTGTTTCCCGGGGTCAGCAAGTTCCTCTTCGGCACTCTTGGACTTACCGTGGTGCTCTCGCTTCTCGCGTCGTACCTCGTGGCGATGAGCGTGATACCGCTTTTCTGTGCGCTGTTTATCGTCAGGTCCGGAGCGTCGTCTCAGAAGCGGACGGGACGGGTGCAGGCCACGCTCCGGCGGGTACATACGTGCTTCTCATCGCGCTTTAACGAACTGACGGAACGTGTCGATTACCTGCAGGCTTCGGCCCTGCGGAAGCCGGCGCTGGTCGTCGCTGCAGTTCTTGCGCTGACGGCTGCCAGCGCATTGCTTGTGCCCGCGGTGGGGGTTGCCTTCTTTCCTCGAACCGATGCCGGCCAGTTTGTGATCAACGTGAAGGCGCCCGTCGGCTCGCGCCTGGAACTGACCGCGGAGCATGTCCGAAGGGTCGAGGAGGTTTTGCGCAAGGTGGTTCCGGCAAAAGAGCTCGACCTTGTTGTCTCAAACATTGGTATGACGCCCGATCTCGCCGCCATCTATACGAGCAACGCGGCTTCCCATACGGCCACCGTGCAGGTGAGCCTCACGGAAGACCACGCGACGGACAGCTACCTCCTCATGCAGCGGGTCACGACCGCCCTTGACAAGGAGTTGCCGGAGCTCTCGGTTTTTCTGCAATCCGGCGGATTGATCGATTCGACCCTGAATCGCGGGCTCCTCTCGCCGATCGACGTTCAGGTCACCGGATCTGATCTTCAGGAGAACTATCGCATCGCGAGCAAAATAGCTCAGCGGGCTCGCGCAATTCCTGATGTCGAGGACGTACTTATTCCGCAGGACCTGGACGCCCCGGCGCTCAAACTGGAGATCGATAGGATCAAGGCCGGACTCTCGGGTCTGACGGTTCAGGAGATCATCAGCAATGTTATAACGGCGCTTACTTCCAACAGCATGATCGCGCCCGGTTATTGGATCGATCCGCGATCCGGAACCGACTACCTGCTCACGGTGCAGTATCCCGAGAACACGGTGCGCTCGCTTATCGAACTCGAAGAGATAACGTCGTCGCCCGCCGCGGGAGGGACCCCCGTCCGCGTCGATGCGGTATCGACCGTCTCGGCCGCCACCGCGTCGACGGAGATTGACCACTTCGGCTTACGACGGATGATCAACCTCTACGTCCAGCCGCGGGGCGAGGAGATCGGCCGGACCGTGGACGCGCTTCGAAACATCGTCAAATCGGTGGAGTTGCCGCCCGGCGTTCGTGTCTCCATCCGTGGCGCGGCGGAGGAAATGGAGAAGTCTTTTGCCTCATTTGGAAGCGGCTTGGTGATGGCACTCCTGCTCGTCTACTTGATTTTGATGGCGCAATTTCGCTCGTTTGTGGACCCGCTCCTGATTCTTCTCGCCGTTCCGCCGAGCCTCATCGGCGTCGTCCTCCTTTTCCTGGCAACCGGCACGACGTTCAATATCATGTCGCTGATGGGTATGATCCTGCTCTCGGGCATCGTGATCTCCAATAGCATCCTGATCGTCGATGTCGCCCGACGCGCTTTTGCAAGCGGATTGCCGGCGACCGAGGCGGCACGCCACGCCGTAAGAATCCGCCTGCGGCCGATCGCGATGACCTCATTTGCGACGCTGATAGGGTTGCTTCCGCTTGGGCTCAAGCTCGGCACCGGCAGCGAGGCCTACGCTCCGCTGGCGCTCGCCATCATCGGGGGGCTGGGCGCTTCGCTTTTGCTGACAATTTTCATCGTTCCGGCGGCATTTGTCTTCGTGTATGGGCGCGTCCAACCCATGTGCGCGACGAGTGTCACCGGGTAGACGGTCAAAGCAGACTTCTGCGAATTCTGCAACTCCTGACTCCTGTTTTCTGACTCCGGTCTCCTATCTCCCGTCTTCTGTCTCCCTCTCTCACCAACAGGTATATCCGCCGTCGACGACCAGATTGCTTCCGGTGAAATAGCTGCTGGCGTCGGACGCCAGATACACTACTGCGGTGGCCACCTCGCGCGGTTCACCGACACGACCCATCGGCGTGAACTTTAACCAGTCCGCTTGCCATTCCTGATTGGCCATTCCCGCCTTCGTCATTTCTGTGCCGATATAGCCAGGAGAAACACTGTTGACCCGAACACCACGTTTTGCCCACTCACCGGCCAGCGACTTCGTCAGCATGATCACACCTGCCTTCGATACGTTGTAGGCTGCTTGCGGCTGTGGCGTGTTTGAGATAATCCCAGACATCGACGCTGTATTGATGATGCTCCCTTTTCCTTGTTCGAGCATTACTTTGCCAAATTCCCGACAGCAATAGAAAACAGCGTGCAGATTGATATTGATGACCTTATGCCAATCTTCGTCGCTGCATTCCTCCGAAGGGGCGTTGACGGCGATTCCTGCGTTATTGAACGCGATGTCGATCCGGCCGTGCTTCGATCGAACTTCTGCTGCCAGTCTACGCACCTCTTCTGATCGAGTCAGATCCGTGCGCATGAAATCGGTATCCAATTCTTTGGCTGCCTTCTCACCGGCTTCAGCGTTGATATCTACGATAACGATCTTGGCACCGTTCTCGTGAAGTGCCTTTGCCGTCTCGAGCCCGATCCCACGGGCGCCTCCGGTAACGATTGCCACTCGACCATCCAAGGGGGTTAGGGGGGAATAACTCATAGGTTGTAAAGAGAATGAAAATCATCCGCTGAAGAAAGCTAAAAGATACAAATTCGAGAGCCTGTTTCGATCCGGCAGCTACATCAGCGACGCACCGGCTTCCGCGAGCTCGCTTCGTTCTCCCTTCGTCAGGCAGACGTGTGCGGTGATCGGCTGACCCTTCAGCCGGTTGCGTGTGTAAACCAAGCCGTTTGAGCGACTGTCGACGTATGGATTGTCGATCTGTGCGGGGTCTCCCACCATCACCAGTTTTGAACCTTTCGACATCCGCGTCACGACGGTCTTCGCCTCCAACGGCGTCAGTTGTTGCGCTTCATCCAGGACAAAATAACGATTCGGAATCGATCGTCCGCGAATATAGCAGAGTGCCTCAATCTCCACGATCCCCTGTTCGATCAATTGCGCGTACGGTTTCAGCGGGCTCGCGGCACCGTTTGGAGGAGAGATCTCCGTCTTTCCCACGGTCTTGTGCCGTTTTGCTCTTTCGCTGATTGGGTTGCAGGGCAAGAGCAGTTCGAACGCATCGTAAATCGATTGCAACCAAGGCTTCATCTTTTCGTTTAGGGTGCCGGGTAGAAATCCGAGCGTTTCTCCCATCGCAACGACCGGCCGACTCACCGTCAGTCCGCCAAAGATCTGGGACCAGAAAAGGTGAAGACCGGCGGCGACCGCGAGAAGCGTTTTACCCGTTCCAGCCTGGCCATAACAGGTAACCAGCGCGATCTCCGGGTCCAGCAACGCATCGAGGAGACATTGCTGTCCGAGATTCAGCGGTTTCAAGTGTAGCCCGTGCGGATTGGTGAGAACGTGCGGAAAATTCAGCCGCCGAAAAAGGCCGTTCCCCGCATGCCTGGCCGCCATGAATTTGTTATCGCCAGCCGACAAGAAAACATATTCGTTCAGGTGTAATCCCTCGATCTCTTTCGCTTTAAGCGTCAATTCACGAGAACTCGCGAAACGTTGGAGTGCATGCGGATCAATCTCGAGTGTCCGCTGCCCATAGCCCTCCACGTCCGTGACCTCGACTTTGTCGTTTTCGTAGTCTTGCGCCTCCAGTCCGATCGCCAGAGCCTTCAACTGCATATTCAGGTCTTTAGTGACCAGAATCGTCCGTTCCGTGCGCTTGCTCTTGACGTAAAGGCAAAGAGCCAAAATCCGGTTATCCGGATTATTCAGGTCCTGAAACACCTGTTGAAAACGGCGGAGCTCTTTCGTCGTCCTTTCCGTAGTCAAAAATTCGTTGATCGCTATGCGGATCGTTCCACCCTCGGGGGTCTTGGCCCCATGCATAACCAGTTTACTACTCTGATGAAAGCATCGTGACAAAAAGCGATGAACCGTTCGGGCATTGGCGCCTCTTTCGGTCTGCTCATTCTTGAAGTTATCCAACTCGCTTAACACATCGATCGGGATCCAGACGTGGTTGTCCGCAAACCGGTAAACGGAATGAGGATCATGCAACAGAACGTTGGTATCGAGGACGTAGTTCTTGATACGTGTCTGGTTACCATTGAGGGAATCCGGTGTGTGCGATCCGCGAGACTGCTTGACCGGTTCCTGAAACAGTCCGGGTTGATCTTCTGAAATGTGCATCTGGTTCAACAACAGCCGCATCGGCCAGTTCCGCAGGTGGCCTTGGCGGAACTTAAAGTGGAACGTGCTCCTGTCATGATCCCCAATCCACCGGCAATCACTCTACGGACCTTTTGACCGGTCTGTGGATCGTGAGTCAAAGGGGCCTCTTTCATGCTTTGTTTGATCTCAAACCGCCGCGCCGGGACATCCGGAGAATCCGGCACCGTTTCATAGATATAGGTGGCCATGACTAGTGGAGATACTATCGGTTGTAGGTCTTCGTTAGCAAGTTAAAGCAGAGGAAAGATCGCTTGGAAAACGGCTTCCTCATTGGGAATTCAATGCGTTTTCGAAAAGTTCATCGACAGCGCCTGCGAATGCGGTCTCCGGTGGGCCGGGGGGACTGACCATTCTGGCCGCGGCGATAGCCGCGGCGTTCCCGTGTCTCATCGCGACACCCATGCCGGCCCACTCCAGCATCTGCACATCGTTTTCACCGTCCCCAAAGGCCATGACCTCCTCGCGCGGCACGCCAAGCTCGCGGGCGACTTTCTCGAGAGCCGCGGCCTTGTTAATGCCTCGAGGCACGAACTCCAGATTCTCCGATTCAGTCGAGAGTACATCCGCTTTTCCTTCATATCGCGCGGCTATCTCCGGCCGGATCTTTTTCAGCACGACAGGGTCCCCATACCAAACGATCTTCAGGGCACGCCGACCGTCGAGTTGACTCAGATCTGGCAGAGTCTCCGCCCGCTCCCCAACTCGTGATTCATAAAGATCAATCCAGCGATTGCTCCGCTCGGGCACGTAAAGGTGATCCAAATGATAGTAGATAACCCCGACGCCATTTTTGTCAGCTTCAAAGGCGATTTCGCGTGCGACGGTTTGAGGTAGAAAATGCGCCTCGATAACGTTACCGCTTTCACCATCCCTGATCAGGCCGCCCTGACAGGCAATGATTGGTCCGGTTAGTCGAAGTTGGCGTTGAAAGCGAACACTGTTCTGGTGGCGCCTGCCGGACGCGATGATCACCCGCACTCCATTTTCATTCAGCCTGCGAACGGCAGAGGCATTTCGTTCGCTAATTGCTTTATCGGGTCCCAGGAGGGTCCCGTCCAAGTCGATCGCAGCCAGGCGATACGGGAACTTCATCGCAGTTTGATCCTTGTTTTGCATTCTCGCAGCTTCCGACTTGTGGTTGGGGTAGCGGTGGCTGTCATCAGTTTGGAGGATTGCTGCGAGTGTAGCACTTCATGGCACGCTTCTTCAATCGTCCTGGTAGTCGCCCGTTTGTCGTCCTCAATTCTATAGGCTGATGCAGGACCGGCAATTGAGAACGAAAAGAGCCGCGATTCGGTTGCGCCAGATTACTCGCAAAAAAAACCTGGTTCATTTCTTGTTACCCAAAGTTCCTTCCATTATGATTTCAAGCGGGTGCAGTTCCCAGGGCCAACCTCGCAATAAAACCATCCTTCCTACCCGATGTCTTCACCTGGAAAATTCAGCTTCAATTTCTCAAAATTCCCTGAGGGCGGTCTCATTTTGGTGATTATCGCGCTCGGGTTGCTTCTGGCCGTTTTCGGAGGGTCAGTTCAGCTGCCAAAGTTCGAAACGACTCCCGAGGGCAAAAAAGTCAGAGTCTTTGTTACGAACGAGGCTGGCCGGAAGGTCCCAGCCTTCGAGACGGTGAACAAATTCTTCAATGCGAGGACCATCGTCCAGATTGCCAAAGACACCAGTTTCTTTGCGATCATGGCAGTCGGAATGACTTTCGTAATTATCACTGGCGGAATTGATCTCTCGGTCGGTTCCATTTATGCACTGGCTTCGGTATGCGGAGCTCTGGTGTTATCTCCTTATGGACCCTCCGCGGGAGGCGGCGTAACCATCCTCGGGATCCTGGTGACGATTCTTGTCGGGATTTTGCTCGGTTTTTTGAACGGAGCGATGATTACGGCGTTCAATGTACATCCCTTCATCATCACACTCGGAACGATGGCCATCTTCAGGGGTATCGCTTTTGTACAGACCGGTGGCCAGTCGATCGGTGGTTTTCCAGATGGCTTTCGCCAATTTGTCAGATGGGAAATTCTGCCTGATCTCAGCCTGGTTCCGCTCATCGTGATGGTCATTGTCACGATCGCGGGCGGCATTTTTCTTTCTCAACTTTCGATTGGCAGAAAGATCTATGCGGTCGGTGGCAATGAGATAGCGAGCCGTTACAGCGGAATTCGCGTCGGAAGCGTTAAATTGCTGGCTTATACTATCTCAGGACTAGCGGCCGGGATCGCGTCGGTGCTCTCGCTCGGCTATTATGGAGCGGGTTCCTCGGGTGATGGTCAAGGCTATGAGCTGAATGTCATCGCAGCAGCCGTAGTTGGAGGGGCCAGCCTGGTCGGAGGTAAAGGCACTGCGTTAGGTGCCTTCCTCGGGGCAGTTATCCTCCAAATGATCTCCAACGGATTAGTGATCCTTAATATTCCGCAAAACTACAGTCAGATCGTGATCGGGGTGGTTGTCATCGCCGCTGTTCTGCTCGACCAGCTCAACGCCGTGCTCGCGAAGCGTCGCCTTTTGGCAAAAGCAAGTTCAATTAAGAAAGAAGTCGTCAGATCGAGCGACACTCCTGTCTCCTTGAGACCCAAAACCACTTAAAGATATGCCCTTCCTTACCGTAGAACACATTTCTAAAACTTTCCCTGGAGTGCGTGCCCTCGACGATGTCTCTGTCGAATTCGAAAAAGCTTCTGTCCACGCTTTGATGGGCGAAAACGGCGCGGGCAAGAGTACTTTGGGTAAAATCATCGCGGGCGTCTACACGGCTGACCAGGGCATTATCAAAATCGAAGGTAAGGAAGTTAAACCCACCGACCCTCGCGCCGCTCAAGAGTTGGGAATCGCGCTCGTTCACCAGGAGTTGGCTTTCTGTCCGAATATGACGGTTGCCGAAAACCTGCTGCTGGGCGGATTTCCGACCCATGCCGGATTCATGGACTGGGGTAAGCTGCGAGATAAGGCGCGCGCATTGTTGCATGAGATTGGATCTGATATCGATGTCGATACTCCGCTGGCCCAGCTCACCACGGGTCAGGAACAGATGGTGCAAATCGCCGGGGCGGTCGGGGTGAACGCCCGGATCATCATCTTTGACGAACCGACAAGTTCTCTGTCGACCAACGAAAGCGAGCACCTGTTTGAATTGATGGCCCGACTAAAGGCCCGGGGAGTTTCGATGCTCTACGTCTCGCACCGGATGGATGAGATCTTCCGGGTCTGCGACACCATCACGGTTCTTCGCGATGGTAAACATGTCGCCACCGAGCCGATCGCTCAGACGAATCGCGACCGACTCATCCGTCAAATGGTAGGCCGCGAAGTCTTGACGAAACGCCCAAACCATCTCGATCTGCAGCCCGGCGAAGAGATCCTGCGCGTCGAGAACCTCTCCTCGACTGGCAAGTTCGAGAATGTGTCGTTCAATGTTCACCGTAATGAGATTGTTGGTATGGGAGGACTGGTCGGAGCAGGGCGGACTGAAGTTGCGACCGCTATTTTCGGATTGGATCCTCGTGCGACCGGGAACGTTTATATCAAGGGCCAAAAAATGCCGCTCGGGAATGTGAACGAGGCGATGCGGCGCCGAATCGCGTTGCTGCCGGAAGATCGAAAGCGAGCAGGACTCGTCCTTGGAATGAATATCTCGGACAATGTGTCGCTGGCGCACATCGACCACTTCAGCAAGTTGGGATTTGTCGAAAGGGGCCGCGAGGTCACCGAAGTCGAGAGGTTAACAAAACGGCTGCGCGTGAAGGCCCCTTCGCTCGATACGATTACGGCAGGACTCAGCGGTGGTAATCAGCAGAAAGTCGCGTTGGCCAAATGGATGGTGCGCGATTGCGATCTCCTGATTGTCGATGAGCCGACTCGCGGCGTGGACGTTGGTGCGAAGGCGGAAATCTATCAACTGCTGGATGAGGTGGCCTGCCAGGGGCTGGCGATCCTGATGATCTCTTCGGAACTGCCGGAACTTCTCAGCCTCGCTCGCAGAGTGGTGGTCCTCCGAGAAGGATTCGTAACCGGCGAACTTTCGCACGAGAAATTCTCGCAGGAAGCGGTGTTGGAATTGATGGCATAAGTCCTCGTGAGGGTTCGAGGACGCAAGAACCCTAGTAACATGTATTTCAGAACGTCTCATTATTGCGCCCTTCTGGGCGTCGCGGCCTTCATTGCCGGGCTCTGCCCGATTAAGGCTGCCCAGACGGGCGGCGAAAAACTGGAAATTTTTTCCTGGTGGACTTCCGGGGGGGAATCCGCTGCTCTCAATGCTCTGTTCGATGTCTACAAAAAGCAGAACCCCGGCGTTGAGATAGTCAACGCAACCGTGGCGGGGGGCGGGGGTTCCGCTGCTCGACCGGTCTTGCAAGCTCGTCTTGCAGGCGGCAATCCGCCCGACACCTGGCAAAGCCATCCCGGCCGTGAACTCCTGGATCAATATGTCGACGCTGGATATTGCGAGCCGGTCACAGATCTTTACAAAAATGACGGCTGGGATGCGGCATTTCCTAAGGAGCTGGTAGTCAACTTGATGACCAAGGATCGCAAGATTTATTCGGTCCTCGCAGGAATCCACCGCGGGAACGTCCTTTGGTACAATGTGAAAGTACTTGAAAAAAATGGGATCAAAGTGGGTGATCAGATGACCTACGACCAGTTTTTCGCCGCCTGTGATAAGTTGAAGGCGGCCGGAATCCCGGCGATTGGCGTAGGAGATTCAGGGATATGGGCCTCGGCCCAGCTTTTCGAGAACACGCTTCTTGGGGTTATCGGGCCAAAAGGTTGGGCCGATTTGTTCAGCGGAGTCTTGCAGTGGGATGATCCGAAAGTCAAAGAAGCCATGAAAATCTTCGCCAAAATGCAGGATTATGTGAACCCTGATCATGCAGCGTTGAGTTGGGACCAGGCGATCAAGGAACTGATCGAAGGCAAGGTGGCCTTTAGTTCGATGGGCGACTGGGCGGACGGCGAGTTTCTCAAGGCGGGATTGAAGGAAAAAGAGGACTTTGGATGGGTCGATCACCCCGGCACTGGCGGCTCGTTCATCGCCATAGCCGATGGTTTCACATTAGCGAAGGGTGCTCCGCACAAAGAAGCTGCTATTGCGTGGCTCAAGAGTATCGGAAGTAAAGAGGCTCAGGAAGCATTTAACCCTCTCAAAGGTTCGATCCCGGCGCGGACGGATGTCGATCGCTCGAAATTTGACGGCTACCATCAATGGTCGATGGATTCGTTTTCAAAAGACAAATTACTTCCCAGTTGTGTCCATGGAGAAGCTGCTCCGGCGGCGTTCCAACAAGCTTTGAACGATGCCGTTACCTCGTTCGTGGTGGACAAAAATGTCGATAATTTTGCCAACGCACTCGTGCAAGCGGCGAAAGAATCACAGTCCGCGAAATAGCAGAACGCCATCTGGAGCGGAGATTATTGCGGAAGAATCGGCCAGTGCTTAGGAATGGGATTTAGGGTTTCTCTGTCCTGCCGTTAATCTCCGCGTCAATCGATGCGCTCCCAATGGCGGCGAGATGCATTACTTTTTCCTCCGTGGCGTCGGCTCGCGCGAGTTCGCCGGTCAATCGGCCGTGGCGCATAATGAGTATCCGGTCTGCTAGAGCAAGCACCTCAGGCAGATCGCTAGAAATGACCAGAATCGCGATCCCTTCGCGAACCAACCCGTCGAACAAGGTGTAGATCTCGGCTTTCGTCCCGATATCGACGCCGCGTGTCGGTTCGTCGACGATCAGCACCGCTGGCTGAACGGCAAGCCATTTTGCCAGGAGCACTTTTTGCTGGTTGCCGCCGCTCAGGAGCCCGGTTCGCTGTTGAAAACTTGGCGTTCGAACTCGCAGCCTTGAAACATATTTCCCAATTAAAAGGTTTTCCGCCGGGTGATCGACAAACGGTCCGCGGGCCACGCTTCGGAGAGCTGCGCTGGAAATATTCGTACCAACACTCCCTCCTAGCACTAATCCTGTCGATTTCCGATCTTCTGGCACGTACGCTATTCCCGCCGTGACCGCATCTTTCGGTTCACGAAAATGCATTTCGATTCCTCTCAGAAAGACTTCACCGCGGTCTGGTGGCGGTGAACCAAAGATGCCCAGAGCTGTTTCACTTCGGCCCGCCCCGATCAGACCGGCCATGGCCACGATTTCGCCGGATCGCAGCTCAAAGGTTACATTTTCGTATTGGCCCTTTTTGGAGAGGTTGTGCACGCGGAGGACGACTGGGCCTTTTGGTTCAATTGGATGCCGGTGAAAAGCCAGGAGTTCGCGTCCCACCATGAATCGCACCGCGTCGGCCTCGGTCGTAGCCGCGGTTGGAACTGTGCGAACATGCCGCCCGTCGCGCAGTACCGTGATTGTGTCACAGAGTGCAAAGACTTCTGGAAGGCGGTGCGAAATATAAAGGATGCTCACGCCGTTTGCCTGGAGATCGGCGATGACTCGAAAGAGAATCGCCGACTCAGTTTCCGAAAGGCTCGAGGTCGGTTCGTCCAGGATCAACAGGCGCGGATTTCTGACCAGGCTTTTGCAAATTTCGATGAGCTGTTGCTGGGCCACCGTCAACGTCTGCACGATCACATCAGGGTCATGACGAAGTCCCAAGCGCCCCAGAATAGTGAGGGTGGCAGTTCTTAGTTTTCGTCGATCCAGGAAGACGGTTGAGTATCTTGGCTCCAGGCCCAGAAAGATGTTTTCGGCGATCGAAAGGTTGGGTGCCAGGTTCAGCTCCTGATACACAATGGCGATGCCTTTGAGTTGGGCTTCCAATGGGTCCGCGAATCGGACGGTCTCTCCGGAAAACTCAATGGTTCCCGCGTCAGGCTGGTGAACCCCCGCGATGATCTGCATGAGGGTACTTTTTCCAGCACCGTTCTCACCCATCACTGCGTGGATGCTCCTCTCCTGAACCTCGAACGTCACGTCTTCCAGTGCCTGAACGCCGGGAAAACGCTTGGAAATTCCGTTGATCTTGAGAATCGAGGGCATGAGTCAGGAGTCAGGAGTCAGAAGCACCCCACGGGAGGAACGCGTGAAGATTTGAGAAGGCACTCTTGCTCGGCCGGGAACAACTACTGGTCTCAATTTTAGCCGATGAATCATTCTTCGAAACCGGAAAGCCGCCGTCTCCATTCTGCAACTCCTGAACCCCTCGCTTCACATCTACTTCAAAAACGTGTCCACATTGCTCGAATCGACCACATCGACGCCGGTGTCGACGACCGGGGGAATGGTCTTTTTGTCCGCGAGATCATTGAGCATATCTATGCTTTTCACGCCCATCGCGTAGGGCCGCTGGCCGATCAGCACGTTACAGAATCCTCCTTTCAGGAGCTTCAATTCTTCTGTCAGGGTATCAAAGGAGACGACCACGAACGTTTTGTTCTTGATGTCTGCCGCATGCTTGCCGATCGCTTTGATATACGCTTCTGGCGCGCCGAAGAGCGGCCAGCCACCGGAAAAGAAAAATCCATTGAGGTCGGGGTTCCGCGTGAGGACATCTTGAATGATCTGGATTGCCTTGCTCGCATCATCGTTGCAAGCAAAAGGCGAACCCGCAACTTCGGTGTAGTTTTCGCCGTTCACGGACTCACGAAAACCTTTGATCCGATCATTTAGATTTGACGCAGCCAGACCCCCCGTGATAACCGCGAATTTACCTTTCGGGAGGAGTTTCTTGAATGCTTTTCCAGCTTCTTGGCCCCCGCCCAGATTGTTCGTTCCGACAAATGCAATTCGTTCGGCCTTCGGTGAGTCAGAATCGAAGGTGATCACTGGAATACCTTTCTTTCGGGCTTGGCTAATCACGCCGATAACGGAATCCGCGTCCATCGGCGCGACCGCGATGCCGTCCACTCCTTGGCTAACCAAATCCTGGAGCACCTGGACCTGTTGGGCCGCATCCGCCGTGGTTGGACCAATGAATTTGCCCTGCACACCAATTTTCTTTGCCTCGTCGGCGCACCCGCGTTCCACGTCGTTGTAAAATGGAACACTGATGGTTTTCGGGACAAGAACGAATACCCGTTGTTTATCGGCTGCTTTGGAGATGGTCAAGGCGTTTAACGAGAGACTCATGACGCCGGCGGCAAGTAAGAATGTTGTCAATTTCATGTTGGATCTTTTCAGTAAGCCAGTGCGCCTGCGACGCACTATAGTTGAACCTGGAACGCCCGCGCGTCCCTGTTATTTATTATTCCGCTGAACCCACAGCAGTTGTCCCTGGTATAAAAAACTCCTTCATTCGCTGCGAAAAAGTTTGCGAAAATAGTCAATTGAGACGGCCAGAATGATCACGGCGCCGACAAAGACCCCTTGCCAATAGGGATCGATTCCGAAGAGCAACAGACCATTCCGCAATACCTCCAGAATAATCGCGCCGATCACCGTACCGAGGACCGTCCCTTCTCCGCCGGCTAGATTCGCTCCGCCGATGACCGTCGCTGCGATAACGGCCAGCTCCTCGCCGGTCCCCAGGTCCGCGGTGACGCTCGATAAATAGCTGTACTGCACGATGCCTGCGATTCCAGCGACCATGGCGGACATGATGTAGACGATGATCTTTAATCGATCGACGCGGAGACCCGTCAAGCGCGCCGTTTTCTCATTTCCTCCGACCGCATAGACGTAGCGCCCCCAGACCGTCCGTGATAACAGAATCCCGAAAAAGCAGGCTACGACGCAAAAGATAATGAAGGGGTTGGGTACTCCCAAGATGTCGCCGCCACCAATCCAGAGGAAAGATTGATATTCGTCACCGAAGATCGAAATCGGTCGTCCATGCGTAACGATCAGCGCGAAGCTTCTGGCGATTGACAGGGTCGCGAGCGTCGGAACAAAAGGCGACATCTTCAAACGGGTAATGCACAACCCGTTCATGAGACCGATCCCGGCAGCCGCCAGCAGACTAACAAGAATCGCCAGAGGAACGGACCACCCATGAGTTAGCAAAAAAGCGACAATAACCGCTGTCATTCCCCAAACGGAGCCGACCGACAAATCGATGCCGCCCGTCAGGATAACCAGTGTCATCCCCATAGCGACGATTCCGACGAAGGAGAAATTGCGCGTGATATTGGTGATGTTCTGCAGGTCCCGGAACTGCGGAATGAACACGGCCAGGACTAGCAGCATCAATCCAAGTGCACCCAGAATCCCAATCTCACGGGGCAGACGGAAAATTCGTTGAGGTACTGCTTTTTCTGGCTGGGGAGGAGCAACCGCTTCGGGGCTCATTTGGGGGTGAGCAAAGGTTATGGAGGATTTCCCCGGAGATTCAAACAATTAATTTCCGGGCGATTCGCATACCACGCCGAATCGCCCACACGCCAAAAACAGTTGCGGTCGCCTGATGATATGGGAGAGAAAAGTAGCGCAATGCAATACCAGCAGCGAATCGACCCAATCCGCGCGGTTTGGTAAATCGACGCTGGATTTCTTTATTAGTAAGGCGAAAGCGAGACTGGCATGTCCAGTTGGCGGCGGGTAGGTGGATTTTTCGCTGTTTGCAAAACGCATTGGGATGTGTTTCAAGAGAGCTCGCGGTTGCACTGAAAAGGAATGACATCAAGAATTCAAGTGGGGAGCGCCCGGGTGCCTGAGATTCAGATCCCAGCTCCCTCAAGCGGTCGAGAGTTAAACACCAAGCTGACAGGGGTCGAAGTGGGATTTGGCATCGCGTGTTTCCTCGTGCTTCTGTGTCTGAGAGGTTTTTATGTCGACACTCAACCCTGGGATTCGGACGAACCCCAGCATCTTCACGTAGTGTGGGCCTGGGCGAATGGCCTTCTTCCCTATAAGGATGTTTTTGACAATCATGCACCACTCTTCCAGGCGTTAAGCGCGCCGCTTTTTTCGCTTCTCGGTGAGAGAGGGGATATCGTTGCTGTCATGCGCTGGGCGATGTTGCCTATTTGGGCGACCATTCTCCTAACGACTTACTGGATCGGGGTCCGGCTTTTTTCGCCGCGAATTGGTTTTTGGGGCACCTTGCTGGCAGCCTCGTTCCCGTCCCTTTACGCCAAATTTGGCGAGTTTAGACCCGATCTTTTTTGGACGGCACTTTGGCTGGTCGCTCTGGCGATCCTGATCGGCGGAAAGCTTCATCCCGGTCGGTTGTTTGCGGCAGGTGTAGTGTTGGGGATCGCTTTTGCCGTGTCGATGAAGACCACTTTCCTGCTTTTAGACATCCTCGCGGCAGGTCTCGTAGTGTGGATTCACCGGTCTGCCGCCGGCCCCCGCTCATCGCCGACCAAGTCCTTCCCTTATCTCCTAAGCTGTTTCCTGGCGCCTGCCGCCGGCGCTCTGATCACCCCGATTCTCGTCGTCGCCTTTTTTGCCTCCAAAGGGGCGTTGCCCCAAATGTACTATTGTGTGGTCACACACAACATCGCTGCCGGAGGAAACCCCTGGCGTCTCATGCTTCACAGGATTTGGGATATCCGGTTCTGGCTTTTTGTCCCGACGATTGCGGGCGGTTTATGGATGGCTAAGCGTGACGCGCGATCGGACCTCGGATTACCAAGACTATTTTTTCTCGCCGTGACCGGTCTTTTCTGCTGCCTCCTTTTTACCTTCTGGCCTTTGGTTTCGAAGCAGGATTTTCTGCCTTTCTATCCGCTTCTGATGCTGACGATTGCCTGGCCCCTGGTCGGTTTGGGAAAGTGGATCGGAATAAAAACCGGATCGCCGATTTATCTGCTTCCATTTCTGATTGTTTGCTGGCAGCTGGCATCCATTATCAGAGGGCATCCGCCGCTCAAGCAAACCAATAAGAGGAATGTACAGATTATCGAAGATACCCTGAATCTTACCCATCGAGGAGAAACGGTCCTGGACGCGAAAGGCCAAAATATTTACCGCGCTCGGCCGTACTACTATGTGTTTGAGCAAATCACTCGGGAGCGAGTCGAGCGAGGTGAGCTCCTTGATGATGCGCCAGCACGCCTGATTGCGGCTAGGACCCCGGTCGTTGTGGAGTCGCCATGGCTCACTTCAGCGACCGGGAACTTCGTCAATCAAAACTACATATCGGTAGGAGCCGTGCTGGTGCCAGGTAAGACAATCACGCCCGCTCCGGTCGGACATATTCAATTCGACATCGCGATTCCCGAAACCTACACAGTCGTTGGCAGGAATGGCCGGATCTCCGGGACGTTGGATGGAATTGCAATCGAAGGGCCCCGTGACTTGTCCGCAGGCAGGCACGATCTAGCGCTCTATTCTCCGGAAGACTCCGTGGCGATTGTCTGGTCGCGTGCGATAGAGAAAGGGTATTCCCCGTTTGGGCAGGCCGATAGAAAGAATTGAGGATCAATGTTTTCAATTTCGAATTCAGACAAAGTCTTGGTCGTGGCACCCCATCCGGATGACGAGTCCCTCGCCACTGGGGGGCTGCTGCAGCGGCTATTTGCACAAAAAATACCTGTCCGAATCTTGTTCGCGACAGACGGCGAGAATAATCCCTGGGCTCAGCGTTACTGGGAAAAAAGATGGGAGATTGGTCCCGACGAAAGAGCCAGATGGGGGCAACGCCGCCGTCAAGAAGCGCTTAATGCGATTTTCGCACTTGGGGGTCGACCGGATTGCGCCAGGTTTTTGGGCCTCCCTGATCGGGGAGTAACCCAGCTTCTGATGGGAGGCAACCGTGACCTGGCAGTCCTGATGGCCGAAGAGATCCGGGAATGGGACCCGACGTTGACTTTGATTCCAACCATGTTCGACGCGCATCCGGACCATAGCGCTCTGGCGGTGGCGTTTTCGTTGGCGCTTGATTCAATCGGAAGCTCCTCGATACGGACTTGGGCTTATCTGGTGCATAGGCCACGGATCCCGCTACCTCTAGAGCCGGCGAAACTTCTTTTGAGCTCAGAAGAAGTCAAATGTAAAAGGAAGGCTATTCTTTGCCATAAAACGCAGGTGGCACTCAGTCGGGGCCGGTTTACCCGCTTCGCTAAAGTTGAAGAGTCCTACTACCCTCACAACCCGATTGAAGCCACAACGGGTGACGGTCCGCCAGAAGCGGCGCGGTTGCGCGAGGGCGTCTTAGGTCTCCAGTTCAAGGTTTCCCGGCGCGAAAGGTTTCAATCGAAAATCCTCCTGGTCTTCAGATCTGGTCGAATAAACGAACATCGCTGGCTGTTGCCGGTTTCGTTTAAATCGGGCAAGGCGCAGATCTGGGATACGACCAGCGGCCAGAAACTACATGAAGCAATCATTCAATGGGATAATGGAAGATTGGCGGTCGACATTCCCGTTCTCGATACGCCGGATTTTGATTCTATTTACGCCAAGCTCTCGAGCTGGACCCTCTTTTTCGATCGATCGGGCTGGACCCGCTTCCAGATGCCCGCCAGCCGCGAGAAGAGTCTTAACCGACAGATGGAGGTACCCAGATTGGTGACCCTTTCGTAGCGTGCAGACCTGTTGGACCAGTGACGTTGGTCAGACTCGATCGCACGGGCTCTCTGCGCTCTGTAGCTGCGCCACCGAAGCAATCTCCGCATGAAGGCCTCCAAGGAGACGGTTTTGGCGATTATTCCAGCCTATGGCGAGGGGCGATTTATCGGACAGGTGGTGCGCCAGGTATTACAATACGTGCAAGCCGTTCTAGTCATCGATGACGGATCGCCCGACAATACCGCAACCGAAGCAGAGACAGCGGGTGCAAAGGTGATTCGACATGGGACAAATCTCGGCAAGGGAGCCGCCTTAAAAACGGGCCTCCAGTATGCGGTCTCGATCGAGGCCGCTTTCTTTTTGTTCCTCGACGGAGACGGCCAGCACGACCCTGCAGAAATCCCAGCATTTATCGAGGCGATTAACTGCTCGAACGCTGACCTGGTGGTCGGAAACCGGATGCGTAATCTCGAGTCGATGCCGCTGATTCGCCGCTGGACCAATCAATTCATGTCCTGGCAGATTGGGCGAATCTGCAAAATCCCGATCCCCGATAGCCAGTGCGGATTCAGGCTCGCACGTAAAGAGTTGCTTCCTGTCCTGATGGCGCCCACCAATCGCTTCGAATTTGAGAGCGAGAGCATCATTTTGGCTGCGCGCCAGGGGTTCCGTCTCGAGTTTGTGCCAATTCGGACCATTTATACGGATCAGCACAGTAAAATTCGTCCACTTCGGGATACCCTGAGATATCTTCGGCTGATCCGCAGATATCACGATTCCGGTCGGCGACCGAAGTGAATTCCGCCGGCTCCGGCATCGCCGCGTTGGCGACGACGGAGCCTGCGTTTTGGCGAGCCACCTTTCGGGAGGACAAAGCTGCTACCCGTTCCTCGATCATTCTTGGCCTTTCAAGTGACCGACGGTGCCCAGCCAGATGGATTTCGACTGGAGCCTACGCCTTTTTCTACGATTTTCCTTTGTGTTTCTCCGGTGCTGCCGCCATCGAGCTTATCTCGACCGGTCGGACGAGTTCTCCATTTTCTAAGACGACAGCGTAAAGCGGCTGAGTCGCGTCTCCGACCTTGCCAGTCATGTTGACGAGATAATACGGAAACGGAAGTGGCGTCCCGTTCGCGTGCGTTGTCTTCCATTCAACCGTATTCGCTGCCAGGCCGGAGGCGCCGTAGAAACCTGAGGCCCAGTTCACAGCAGCCAGCGCCGCCGCCTGCTCAGAAAGCTTGAAGCCAAGATCCTGGGCTTTGCCCGCAGATTGGGGAACTTCAAGGCGATAGGCCTTCACAGTTCCGCCTGCTTGCGTAACTTTGAACTCTATGGCATCGGCTTCGGCCTTTACCTCAGTGTTTTTTTTGGCCGCATGGCTGGCCTTTTTGCCCTTCTCGACGGCCATCAAAGGGTTGGTAAATGCTAGTGCAACTAGTAAGAGGAAGGTAGGTTTCATAGCGCGATTGTAGCATTATGATCGAACATGAAAAGAATTCGATAAACTCTCTTTCGCCAAACTGCTCAACCCGAGTCCGTTCCCGACCCACCATCTCTTGCCAGGTTTGCCATCACCACCACGTTTTGGACCCAACAATGTTGGCATTTTTTGAGGTCCTACGGTAGCATTTGATCTATGGCGAGTGTTCCCCGAGCGCAATTTCCTGACGAGCAATCCGAGGAGGGACTCTTTTTACGGCAAGAGGATACTTTTCGCGACTGGGTCACTTCTGACGGTCGGTCCGGTTTCCCGGCCCAGGCCGGACGATATCATTTGTATGTTTCTTGGGCCTGCCCATGGGCGCACCGGACTATCATCGTCCGTCACCTGAAGCGGCTGGAGGAGGTCATTGGGATGAGTGTAGTTGACCCGGTTCGCGATGAACGCGGTTGGGCCTTCCGGGAGGGAGTCGGCCACTCGAAAGATCCCGTCAACGGATTTAAGTTTCTGGCTGAAGCCTACCTGGCGACTGATCCATCGTATCAGGGCCGGGTTACAGTTCCTGTGCTTTGGGATAAGCAAACGGAAAGAATCGTCAATAATTCCGACGACGATCTACTGCGAATTCTCAACAGCGAATTTAACTCGTTCACTAAAAGCACCTTGGATCTCTATCCGCCGGAGCACCAAACGGCAATTGACCGGCTGAACGACCTGATCTACGAGAACGTCAACGACGGAGTTTATCGGGCCGGATTTGCGACCGCCCAAAGTGCCTACCAGAAAGCCGCCTATTCGCTTTTTGAAACACTCGACCTGCTCGATGAGATGTTGTCTGACCGGCGATACTTATTTGGGGACTTGCCGCTCGAGACAGATTGGAGGCTCTTTGTTACACTGATTCGGTTTGACGTTGTTTATCACGGTCACTTTAAGTGCAACATCCGACGGATCGTTGACTACCCCAACCTGGCCGGCTATTTACGCGATCTTTATCAGATACCTGGCATTTCCGAAACGGTGAATTTCGAGCATATCAAACGCCACTACTATTTTACTCACGACGACATCAATCCAACCCGGATAATTCCGGTGGGTCCAGCGCAGAGTCTCTGGACGCCACATGGCAGAGAGGCACTGGCTAGTCTGAGAAATTCGGCAAAATAACAGGGAACTTTTCCCCGATCTTCCAGACAGGATCGGCAGGAAGCGTAGCTTCGAAAACGCCGTTCTCAACTGGGTAGACGCTTTTCGACCAGTCCTGCTGCCAAAGCTTGCCGGTCTCGGCTGAAACGCCCCAAACCTTCTCGAGTTCCTCAAAGGAGACCTGCGTGGCCTCGTCGCTATGGTCATCGAGCCGGAATCGAACTTCGACAAGATAGACGCTGACTCCGCCCAGATCACGCCGGGTCGGAGGGGCGATATTCTCGATTGTTGCAGTGCTCCTTTTCATCATGGTTAGTCTTCTGCGTGCTGTTCGATAAGACCGTCAATCAGATTCATGGCTTCCAGGGCGTCCGCTGCGAGCGACTGGAGTCGAGCTTTTGCGTGTTCCAAGGTGGGAAGATCCCATTCCGAATCTTGTCGGATGTCGACATCGCCAAGCGTTGCGCGAAGGTTATTCAGGATGGACTCGAGTTTCGGTGCGGCCATGGTTGAATAATCCGCGGATTTGACCCGATTCTTCAAGTGTTTTGGTCAATCTCCCGGCCCTCTGACAATATTTTCGGCAAAATGAATGGCCGACTGGAGAATCGCATCGTTTTCACGTGCACCGCGCTGTGCACTGCGCTACACTTCCGATACTCCCTCTTGGAAGCAATGTATGTCTCGGTTTTTGGACCAGATTTTTTCCTGCCGCAGAGACCAGTATACTGGTTTTCCGCCGCGAACATTGCTGGAAAAATGCTCTATTCCGGCGAATACGTTCGACCCGGCCGAGCTTGAACGTGCGGTCTGGCTCTGGGAACGAAGGCCCAAAGACCTGTTCTTTGACGGAAGCAGAATTCTCTGGTGCCGCCTAAGCCTGTTCCTCGTATCTATCTTTTTCCTGATAAGCTTCGACGTCCCCGGATTGTTGGCGGCGGCTGCGCTGAGCTTTGCTGCCGCCCTCTTCATGCTGGTGAATTTCTATCGGCGGGAAATCTGGAAACGAGATTACGAAGCTTCCCTTTTCCGACTTGTTCGCCCTTATCTCCGCTAAAGTTTCTGTTTGGTGGGACAACCAGTTTGAAAACGAAAACCAATCACTATTAAATCGGAATTCGTCCGAGAAAATCCAGGAGGATTTCGTTGAAGAGATGAGCTTGTTCCACGTTGCTGAGGTGAGCTACGTCTCTAAGCAACGTTAAATCTGAGTTTGGAATCCTCTGTTGAATCGTTCGCGAAACTGCTTCCGGAAATCCGAGGTCATGTTCACCCGCGACAATCAAAGTTTTGGCCCGAATCTCAGAGAGCGCGTCGGTGAGATCGAGAGCTTGAATGGCGCGGCCACAACCGACATACCCTTCAATGGACGTGGAGAGGATCAGATCGGATACCCACGCCATGGTGGCCGGTGCTCGTTCAATAAATCTGGAGGTAAACCAGCGGGCGAGAGTGGATTGAACCTGGTTCTGAAGTCCCTCTGCCCGAACTCTCTCTATGCGGCCCTCGATCGTGGTTTTCGCTTGCTGCTCTGTTCGGCTGCCCGTACTGCAAAGGACAAGGCCGGATAACTTCTCGGGGTACCGCAAGGCAAAAACCTGGCCAATCATTCCGCCGACGGAAAGGCCCACAAACGCCGCTCGAGAGATCTGTAAATACTCGAGAAGTGCGGCCACGTCGGACGCGAGTTCCGGCAGCGTGTAGGAGTCGCCTGGCGCGGCACTCTTGCCGTGACCACGGATGTCGTAAAGCAGTATGCGGTATCGATGAGCCAGCAGGGGGAGCTGGTAAGCCCAGATATCCATGCTGGTTGCCAGCGCGTGACTCAATACCACCGTCGGCTGACGCGCGTCACCAACCAGAGAGTAAGAGAGTTGGTATCCGTTTATGGTGGCGGTCTTTTTGTCCATCGTGCCTGGAGATTTTCGCGCTAACTCTTCTCTTTGCCCTTCTGGGTCAAGAGCGGATTGTCCGTGCGTTTCTGTTCTTCTGGTGTAAGGAATCGTCGCAGATCCGTTTCAATGTCGCTCACGCTTCCGGTTGTCGTGTGGATGCCATGTAATTCGTCAAGTTCCTGGACCAGGCGTTGGTATCCATGGCAAATCACCGCAAGCTGCGCGAGAAGATAGACCGGCACCACTGCCTCGCCCTCTTTAACACCGCACATCAGACGAGCGAGGGCCGCCAGATTTTTGTCGGTCAGTCCGAGTTTCTCGATTTCCATGCCGCCCTTGGTTGGATCGGTGATCTGTACGGTGATTTCCTGAAGGGCATAGTCGATCTCGAGGCTAAATCTGAAGTGGTCCTTCCCCTCGAAAGAAAAGTACTGGACCTCGTCTCCCTCATTGTTCGCGTAAAGATCTGCTCCACGGCGCTTGACGTCCGTGAGCCAGTTGTCCACCATCAACCGATGCGATTCTTTGGAATCGGCCATTCTTTCGGATCTTTCTTCAGGTAAACATAGGAATCGGTTGGTTCGAAACAAGTGAATCTTGAATCACCGTTCTGGCTGCCTTTGCTGCCCACTTTATCCCGTTAGAATGAAGGGATTAGTCGATAACGCAAGTTAAGGATTTATCCCAAGATCATGACTGCTGAAATCGCGATCCCACGAATCCTGAGAATCGGTAGCGGAGCTTTCGGTGAGACTCGCGAGGTGCTTCAACTTCTGGGATTTCAAAATCCGTTGATCGTTACAGATCCATATTTAAGGAAACGCGGCTTGGCGCGAATGCTCTCTGAATCGTTAACTGGGCTGGGCCGTCCACGCATTTTCTCTGAGACCGTTCCCGATCCCACCGCCGCGACAGTGGAAGCTGGAGTTGCCTTCTTGAAAGATGGGGAGCACGACTGCGTCATTGGCTTGGGCGGAGGCAGTTCGATTGATACTGCCAAAGCGATTGCCGTCCTGGCGGTGCACGGAGGTAAGATGCGTGAATACAAGGCGCCACATAACCAGTCTGCGCCCGGCTTGCCGATCATCGCGATTCCGACCACCGCCGGGACAGGGTCCGAGGCGACGAGGTATACGATTGTCACGGACGAGGAAACTGAAGAGAAGATGCTCTGTATTGGGTTGGCTTATTTACCCTTTGCCGCATTGGTTGACTTTGAACTAAGCATGACCAAGCCGATGAGATTGACTGCGGATACCGGTGTCGACTCCCTCACTCATGCGATCGAAGCATATGTCAGCAAGCGGGCCAATCCGTTTGCCGACAGCTTCGCCTTGAGCGCGATGCGCGCGATTTGGAAAAATTTGCCGAATGCCTATTTTGAACCTCAAAATCGCCTGGCCCGTGAGGGGATGATGCTTGCGGCGACGCAGGCGGGTATCGCGTTTTCCAACTCGAGCGTTGCGCTAGTGCACGGGATGAGCCGTCCAATCGGAGCCAAATTTCACGTACCGCATGGAATGTCGAACGCGATGCTTCTACCGGCTGTCACGGAGTTTTCGGTTCCGGCGGCAGTGGCGCGATATGCAGAGTGTGCCAGGGCTATGGGTCTCTCGCCCGCCGATCGCGCGGATGATGAAGCGGTCGTCGAGCTCATCAGCAATCTTCACAACCTGAATAAAAAGCTGAGTGTCCCGACTCCTTCCGAATTCGGGATTGAGAGCCGAGCCTGGGAAGAGAGCATTCCATCCATGGCCCAGCAAGCGCTGGCTTCCGGTTCGCCGGCGAATAATCCGCGAGTTCCCTCTGGAGAAGAAATTGAAGGGCTTTACCGCGAAATCTGGAAATGAGACTGGAAGCAGGAGCTCAGGAGCACCCCACGGGAGGAACGCGTGAAGATTTGAGAAGAAACTCTGGTAGTTTCAGAGAAGCACCCCACGGGCAGGGCACGTGAAGATTTGAGAAGCAACTGCGCTCGGCGGACCTCGCTGTTTCAGAGAAGCCAGGAGTTCAGGAGTCGAATCTGCTGAAGAACCTGTTGGCGGTTAGTCAACCATTAAACTCCGCAAAATCAGCTGATTTCAGCTCCACGGTGGGGATCTTCTTAATGAATTTTTTAGGACAAGCATTTTAGCGGAACAGGAAGTCAGGAGGGAGGAACGGTGAGTTCCCTCATACCGGAGAGAGAGATTTTTATGGATTTCACCGGTAACTGATTTCTTCGTAGATTGGAACCAGATGACCCATCAAAAACCGGAAGGCTCTCCTCATTCTGCAACTCCTGAATTCTGAATTCCCCGAAATGTGCCAATTTCCTGTAACGATGGCTTTTCACTAGTGCACCGTCTCCTAAATCCCTTGGGCTCCGTTGCGTTCAAAATGGGTCGCCTGCGAGGCGGGAGGAAGGAGCATATCTGGATCGATACGTGACTGACGAACAACGAAGCAGCCGACCCATTTTCAACGCAACCCTATGGGCCGCGGCCGGTTGGCTGTTTTTCCTCCGCCGCGGCGGATCGACCGCTATGATCCAGATAGCGGCGCTTCGCTCGCGCCTTGAAAAACAGCCAACTGACCTGCGGCGGAGCCCAAGGGATTTAGGAGACGGTGCACTAGCACCAGCGGAGTGAGAGCCATCTGCTGTTGAAATTACGCTAGCCCTGCTTTGCCATCGCCGTTAGACTTCGCCACTGCCTATGCAAGGAACACGATCGTGGAGGCGGAAATCGGTCATTGTCTCGTCTCTGATTTTGTTGGCTGTATGTACCGGGCTATGGATTCTCCTTGAGCCCAAGTGCTTTGCAGCAATTGCCGCGCAGCCGTCCAATTTGGTTCCGCTGCCGTTCCTGGTATTTGTTGCCTATGAGATTGTGGTAATTCTCCATCATCTCGCTCGAATGCTGATCGCTGAGTTGGTCGGATTGAAATTGCTCGCCTTCGCCTGCGGACCCTTTGCGATCCGACGAATTCGAAATCGGACACGGTTCACCTGGAATAATCGGGAAACGATGATCACTGGAACAACAGTTTTTGCGCCAAAGACTCTTGACGGTCTCCGGTGGCGCTGTGTTTGGCTCGTCGCCAGCGGGCCGGCGGCAATGATTCTCATCGGTCTCATTTTCCTGAGCATCGTGCGAGCCATTGACCCAGCAAGGGCATCGATCGATACGCTGTTTCTCGCTGCGATCGCGTTTATCGGAATTGCCGGCGGAGTGCGTCTTTTGTTGCCTTTGGCTCTTTACCGGTCGGCGAGTTATGGGGCTCTCTTGTGGGACGCACTTCGCGGTCGTCCGACCGCTGAGATCCTCTTTCTGGTGACCGCCTTGATACATGATGGCCAACAGGGAGTCAGGCCCCGCGACTGGTCACCCAAGATGCTGAATCTCGCCTTACAGCTCACCGAAAATACTAAACTCGCCGAGCGCGTGACAGTCTGCTTATTAGCGTTCTACAGGGAGGTTGACCTGCATGAAATTCGTTTGGCTGAAGGTTTTTTGGACGAAGCGGTGGCCAAGGTAAATCCGAAATCCGAAACGCTGCATGCGTGGGTGATGTTGGAAAATGCCTTTTACGAGGCTTGGTTCAAACGGGATGAATCAAAGGCTCGCGCGGCTTTCGATCGAGTGATTGATTGGTCCAGAGTCCCGCATCACGCCTGGCTCCGCGTCTCAGCGGCCATCGCTTTAATCGAAGGCAGACCCGAGGAATGCCAGCGTCAGGCGAAGGAGGCGCTGGACATTGTCCAATCGTTGCCCGTCGTGCACCAACTAGCGGTAGATTGGTTGCAGGACCTATTGGCCGGCTCAGAAGTCCGATGCTAGGTCCTGTCCCCGAAATGGCTATTTCGGGGACAGCACACTAGAACTAGAGAGAAGGTTATTGCCAGGCGTGCCGCTTTGCCTCCTCGAACCGGGCAAACCGGCAGGGGTTCGCCGGGCGATCTTAGCGGCATTGTCGTTCCGAATCGTACTACTGAACCATCGCCTTGTATTGCTCTTCGATCTGTTGTCCCATGGCGTTGACTTTGTCTTTCATGTTCTGGAAGTTCGCGGCGAGCTTCGGGTCATCGAACGTTGCCGTGCCGGGATTGGGACCAGGTTTCCAAGATCCCCAATTCTTATCGTAGAACGACAAAATCTGCTCATGCTCGGCAATATAGTCCCGCATGAGGTCGCTTTTCTTTTTGATGATGCCCCAAGGGAAGCTTTTCAACAGCTCGTTCTTGATCTGATCCGCCACCGATTGATTAATTCGCTGCTGGACCAGTGCGTTTCCCAAGTCCTGTTCAGCGTCCGCGTACAGTCTGTCCAGATCGCTCTCTTTTTCTTTGAGTTGCTGAAGCGAGTCGCGCCAGATGGTAATATCATCTTTTGACCCGAAAGTATTCGGATCAAGCCGTTCCGGCTTTCGTAAGTAAGAGAATTTCAGGCGAATATCCGTTTCCTCCTTCTGAATTCTGCCGATGACTAGTTCCGCCGCTTTTTGAACACGCTCCTGGAGCTTTGTGATCATCTCCTGCATCTGCTGTTCGTTATATTTCGGGCCGGTGCTACTGGGCGAAGGTTTTGGGCCGGGACTCTGTGGCGGAACGACGGCCTGGTTTTGCGCGTGAAGTGTTGCCGGTATCAGTAGGAAGAGGAGACAAAAAATCAACCGGGCAGATAGGAAGGTAAATACGTTCATTTCAGGGATCTTGATCGCTTGTCGAGGGGTGGGGGATTACGCGGAGATGAGAATTTCAGCAAGTAAAGAGTCGTTCTCCACCTTGCCTCCAGACTAGTTCTTATTCACTCATCTCTTTGTATTCTTTTTCAATCTCCTCGCTGGTGTTTAATATTTGGTCGCGGAGCTTTTTGTAGATGTTTGCCGCGGAAGCGGAAGAAAAATCCGGTTTGTTTGAATCGCCGGTGCTGCTCCAGGAACCCCAGTTCTTTTGGTAAAATAACAACAGCTTCGCCTGTTCATCGATGAAATCGGCAGTCAGATTCTTCTTTTTCTCAATCGTTGCCCAGGGAAAGCCGTCCATGATAAACTTCTTGAACCGGGCCACAATTTCCTCGTTTCCGCCGGCGTTTCGAAGCTCCGCATCAAGGTTTTTTCCGACGTCGGCATAAAGTTGAGCGACCAAATCAAGTTTCTCTTTGAGCTGTTGCAGCAGCCCCTGCCATTGCGCAACCTCTTCTTTGGATGCGTAGCTGTTTGGATCAAGTCGGTCGGGCTTTTCGAAATAATTAACCCGCAGGTAAAGATCATTTTCTTCGCTTTGGATCCGGTTTAGAACTTTGTCAGCGGCCTTGGTCAGACGCTCAAGTTCCTGCGGACTGATTTGCGGTTCTTCCGGGGTCGCTGCGCCCGACGGTTTTCCGGCTGAGCGCAGAGCCGGTCGGTCCGGATTCGTTTGTGGCTTTGTCGCCGGAGAACCGGCTTGCTGCGCCTGGGCCAATGACCCTGCGAAAACTGATAGAAGGATGACTAGCGGAACAGTGCCGTTCGCCTGCCTCTTTTGAAAACGCAATTTCGGTCTCATCGGATTCAACATGTAGTGTCCTGTCCTCGAAATAGCAGGTATATCTGCTATTTCGAGGACAGGACACTAGTGAATGCCGCGCAGTGACGCAAGGGGAGAGCACTCTGCCTGCATCGCCCGTGTAATCCCTCCAGATGGGTCTCGGATTGCGTTCAGAAAAAAACGTTCGATTATTACCTTTCTATGAACGCGAATGAAACGGTGTCGCCACGATTTCAGCACGTCACAATAACGTTTCCTCCCGGTCAGGAGGCACGCGTGCGCAGCTTTTATGTCGGAGTCCTTGGATTGAGAGAGAAGCCGGTCCCCAAAGTGGTCAAGCCTTTGGGCTGGATCTGGTTTGACACCGGCGCCCCTGGAGTCGAACTGCATTGTGTGCCGGACGAAGCAGCTGTCCCTCCCGATACGAGACATCATTTCTGCTTGGAAGTCGACGATCTTGATCGGCAACGCAAAGAGCTGCTTGAGTCGGGGAGCAAGATTATCGAGGCGCGTGCCCTGCCGCTACGGCCGCGTTTTTTTGCCCGGGATCCGTTCAATAATCTGATCGAGTTTGTGCGAGTCGAAGGTGACTACAGAGCCGCTGGCGAAGCTGCGGAATAAAGGCACTGAGACGGTGCACTATTCTAAAAGACACGGTTAATAAGCTCTTTTCCTTGTTCATAGCGACGAAGATTCTCGAGAAAGTGACTAACGATTCGATCCGATTCATTGAAATGCCCGCCGCCCGTGTGCGGCGTGATATAGCAGTTTGGTGTTGACCAAAGTAAGTTATCAGGCGGCAACGGTTCCGGTTCGGTGACGTCCAGGTAGGCGGCGGAAAGGTGGCCGGCTTTCAGTTCTTTTGCCAAGGCTTCCTGGTCCGTTGTTGTACCGCGTCCGATGCTGTAATAACGAGCGCCAGTTTTGATTTGCCCAAGTCTCTCGGCATCGAAAAAGCCGCGAGTTTGAGTGCTGTCGGGCAATATATTGATGACATGATCTGCTTCAGCGAGAGTGCGTTCAAGATCAGCGGGCCCGACGACGTTGATCTCGGAGTTCCGTTGCGGCGTGCGCCGATAGCCGATCACCCGCACCGGGTAAGGCGCGAGAAGCTCGGTTAATCGTCGTCCGATGGCGCCGTAACCGACGACGAAAACAGTCTCGTCGGCCAGCAAACGGGCATTCTCGCGTAACTGGTTCTGCGGCCAGCCCCGTGATGCTCGTTGGTCCTCATACGCGGGGTATAACTGCCGCGCATCCGCCAGCAGCCAGGCCATGAGGTGCTCTGCACAGGGTTCATCGAACACGCTCGAACTGTTTGTCATTGTCGCCGATCTCTCCCCGAGCGCGTTGCGAAGTTCCTGGGTGTCATAGCGAGCATAGCCGGCACTGGAAAGATGGAGCCAACGCAGCTTCGCCGATTGGACAATTGCTTCAGGATCAGGCTGACCAAAAGCAATCTCAGCTTGCAAAAGGCGTGAGTCCAAGCCGCCAACATCCAAAACGTGCTCAGGTTTTTGAGCGAGAATAAGTTGGTGTGCAGCAGTAGAACGGATCAGCAGCTCTTCGGCGGACGGTGTCAGAAAAGGGTTAGCCCAAATGGTGAGTCCAGTCATGGCTCTTCGATATTCGCAATTTAGGACAGATCGAATCAATTGGTTTCGTGATCCCGATCGCCATTCCACATCCTCAGAATTGCCGATTTGTTCCTGGCCCGCTCTGCTCCCCAGCAAGATGCAGGATCAGATCGGTCTTGGAAATGCTGCCAATCAGGAGTTTAGAGACCAGGTTGTCGACCACTGGCAAGCGTTCCGAGTTGGCTTCCGTAAATTTTCGCAGGGCTTCGTTCATTCCCTCGGTGGGCGAGACCCGCGGAAATTCCTCGTCCATAATATCTGCCGCAATGACCACCGATTCGAGCTCGGGCCGGTCAAGGAAGGTCTTGACATCGTGAAGCGAAATCGCGCCTAACAGCTGATTTTCTTTATCGACAATGTAAATGTGTTGGTACCGGTGTTGGACAAACGCCTCCGCAATTTGAGCAAAAGTCGCATTCTTCGGAAGGGTAATCGGATCGCTGCGGACCAGATCTCGGAGATTGACCTCAGCCAATTGCTGTTTAAAGAAGGCGGCCCCTTTTCTCTCTAGTGATTCGCCATACATGAAACGCCTCTCGAAAATACCGCTGCAGTAGTAGGCCACGACGCAGTTCACCATCAGGTAAGGAGCGATCGAATAGTCCAGGGTGAGTTCAAATGCCATCAGGATTGCCATCAGCGGCGCGCCGGTCGTGGCTGCCAGAAAGGAACCCATACCGACAAAGCCGTACATTGCCGGGTCGACCTGCAAGCTCGGAAACAGATAGAGAATCGTCTGGCCATAGAGAACTCCAAATGCTGCACCAATGAACAAGGTCGGAGTGAATACCCCACCCACGACGCCCGATCCGAATGCGGTTGCGGTTGCCACTATTTTCAGGAGAATGATCGCGAGAATTTCGTCCCAGAACCAATTCTGATGAAAGAGTGAACGAAGCAGTTCCTGACCGTTTCCGCAGACTTCGGGTTTGACTATCGCAAGTGCGCCCACGATTGCGCCACCGATCGCCAGCTTAAACGGTACCGGGATCTCAATCTTTGAGAACCATCGTTCGGCCAGCCGGAGCAAACGGAGATAGCCCGGCGCCAGGAGGCCCAGGACAATACCGATGAAACAGAGAGGTATTACTTCCCATCGTGTATGCAGATCGAAACCCGGCGATTTATACAAAGGCTCACTTCCGCTGAGGAACTCGGAAACGAACGCCGCCACCACAGACGCCAGAATCAACGGTCCGAGCGATTCCACAACCACGGTCCCCAGAATAATCTCAGCGACGAAGAGCGATGCCGCGATCGGCGCCTTATAGGCGCTGGCGATGCCGGCGGCTGCTCCGCATGCGACCAGATGCCGGCGCTGTGGGATCGGCATTCTCCGGATCCTGCCGACGACCGAAGCGACTAGCGATGAAAGTTGAACGAGAGGACCTTCCCGGCCGATCGAGGTTCCTGTACTGATCGAGAAAAGAGCCGATATGCTTTTGACGATACTCGCGCGGACAGAAATAATTCCACTGCCAACCACTACCGCTTCCATGTAGTCGGTAGTCGTTTTCTGTCGGATACTGGCGAAAAGGCGATTTCCGAACCAGAGGGTTGTCCCCGCCAGCAGCCCTCCCACGGTTGGCACAATCAGTCTTTGCCACCATGAGAGATTGGCGAATGAGGTTATGATGTCCGAGCTGGATCCAGTCGCCAGATGGTGGAGAAATTCACTCGTCCTGCGAAAGCCCTCGGCTGCCAAGGCGCCCAGAAAACCGATGAGGGCCGCCCAGATCAACGTCAGTTGACGCTCGCTCAGGCGCAAATGCTCGACCAGCCAGAACTTCAGCAGGAGTAGATGGCGCAGCAGCGGAGATAAAGTTCGCTTCTGTTCGGACTCCACCATTTCGTCCATTCGGCTTGGCTAGGTGGCCTCGACGAATCCGGCCAGGAAGCTCGGCATGTCTTCTGCCTGCACCAGCTGATCAACCGTACGTTCTCCCCGCACATGCCGAGCCAGGAAGGAGATCAGCTCCAGATAATCAGCTCCCGCTTGCTTTGGAATACCGATCAAAAAGATCAGCCGAACTTGGGCTTTGCCAAAAGGGATCGGTTTCGGACAGGTCGCAACGACCATAACCAGAGAGGTGACGCTGTTAGTGCGCGCGTGCGGAAAAGCAATACCTCCGGGAAACAATGGCGGCTCCGTGGCCTGCCGGTCGAACACAGCCGCAGATAACTTCTGCCAATCCTGTATTTGAGCGTGCCCCTGTAGAGCATTTAGCATTCTGGAAATGGCTTCGTGCTCTGATTGTGCCTCCAAGTTCTTGATGAAAATCGCGGCTCGCAGATGTTCGACCGCCTTCCGACTGATCACTCAATAACCTCCCTATCGCCCTTTGATATACCAGATAAGCGGCGCCGCGAAAGTAGAGTTTCGTCGGCGGTAAAAGGATTGCCTGGCGACTCCCACGCGCTACTCAATTTTGAGTCCCGCCTAGCGCATCGATCACCTGGCTGACGACATCGGCGAGCGGCTTTCGCGCATCGACCGTGATGGCATCTTTCGGTTTTTCGAGAGCCGCGAACTGGCTTTCCATCAGCTCTCTCGGGAAAAAATGAGCTGAGCGATGCTGCAACCTCTCTCGAATCGTTTCCTGATCAACATCAAGGTACACAAATAGCGGCGGAAATATCTCGTCGTGTAGCACTTTGCGATACGATTCCTTGAGAGCAGAACAACCCAATATCACTGAGCGCCCTTCGGCGATCTGATTCTGGAGCTCGTCGTGCAATCGTTGAAGCCAAGGGGCCCGATCCTGGTCATTCAGAGGGATGCCATGCTTCATCTTTTCGATGTTTGCCGGCGGGTGAAAGTCATCCGCATCGAGAAAGATCCAGCCTAGCTGCCGAGCAACTTGCAGTCCAACAGCCGTTTTTCCGGAGCCGGCTACACCCATGAGGATCACTGACTGGGGATGCTTCTTTGGCATACGAAGAGGGGGAAGGAGTTCAGGAGTTCAGGAGTTCAGGAGTCAGAAGTTGCAGAATGAGGAGAGCTTTCCGTTTTTTGATGGTTCATCTGGTTTCAATCTACAAAGAAATCAGTTAGAGGCGAAAATCCATAAAATTCTCTCTCCGTCGGAGGCTCACCCACTTCTCCCTCCTGACTTCCGGCTCTGCTAAATGGCCGTTCTAAAAAATGATTAAGAAGGATTCACCGCAATGCAGCTAAAATCAGCTTATTTTGCAGAGCTTAAGTTTTAGGATTGACTAACCGCTAACGAGGTCTTTCAGCAGAATTGAACTCCTGACTCCTCTGAAACTAGAGCTTGTGCCGCCGAGCAAGAGTTTCTGCTCAAATCCTTCACGCGTCCTTCCCGTGGGGTGCTCCTGACTCCTGAACTCCTGAACTCCTGTTTCAGATATACTCTTTAATTTCGGCCATAGAAGCCCTGCTGACAAACATCATCAGCATTCCGGCTCTTCGCAGGCACTTGACGTGCCAGCCATCCATTTCTCTGATTTTGTCGGCCACATTGACTGAGCGAAACGCTTTTTCATCAATCACGAACACATGGAGCAGCTCCCCGCTAGGGAGTCGAAAACAGGTGAGAGAAAGCTCCTGGCCCTGCCAGTGCAACGTTTTGCACCCGGCAGTAGGAAGATCCAGCAGGGGACTGGGTAGAAATGGTATGCATGGAGCCTTCATTTCCGCGAGATATTCCTGGGTGCGCGAGAAATCGGCCGTCATCAGATCCAATCGAAAAGGCGGATTAGAATCGAGCATGGTCAAGTTCGCCTTTTGATATTGTTCCATCAGCCTGGACCTCGAACCACTTTCCGCGAAGAAGTGGAGGAGGATCGCACCGCTTAAAACGAGGACCGCCGCCAAGGACAGGAGAGGTCTGACGGTGAATCGGCGCATGGGCGAGCGATTTGCAAGACCGGCAACGATCGTGGAGTACAAAGTCGCCGGGGGCTGGAACTCAGTTAATTTGTCGGTGATCAGCGAATCGAAAGAGCGCTGTTCCTTGAACCATGCCGCCAATTCAGGGTCGCGTGCAGCCTGCTCCAGAGCAGCATGAAAGACCGGATCCTGTGCATCGGCGCCGTTTGGGCGATACGCGCTCAACACGAACTTCGCGGATTCATTCGTGATTTCAGTGCGCGGCTTCTTCATCTTTTATCAAAGGGATTATTTTGTCGCTGTTTTCTGAAATGGCCGCAGCCAAAATTGCTTTTAACTGTTCTTTGCCGCGTGACAATCGGGACATGACAGTTCCGATCGGGATATCAAGTGTTTGCGCAATCTCCTTGTAGGACAATTCACTCAAATAAAATAATTCCACGGCAGTCCGATAAGTAGGTTCAATCCGGTTGAGTGCATCGATCACCGCTTTGGCGTCCAAGGCCCGTAGTGCGTCGGTAGAAAGAGAAGGAGCATCGTGGACTTCCGGCCGGAATTCCACGTGTGGATGGCTCGATTGAATTCGGAGGGCACGAAGAAATTCGCGGCGCAGCGTGGTGAAAAGCCAGCATTTGACCTTCGCAATGTCCCGAATCTGATGCGAGCGCTGAGCAAGAATAAAAAAAGTCTGCTGCGTCAGATCGCCGGCTTCCGCCTCGTTCTTGGTCAGTGATAAGGCGAAGCGATAGAGGGAGGCATAAAATCGGCCAACGATCGCTTCGAGGTCTATTTCGTGAGTCACAAATTTTTCCAACCTTAAGGAGATTACTACTTTGTGAGACGAAAAGACCGGGATTATTCCGTTTCAGGGGTTTATTTGATACTCACCCCCGGGAAACGGATCGGCCTAACGGCGTGGGGACGTGTCGGCGATCCTCAACTAAGGGTCCCTGCCTTCGTTTTTGCCAATTCCAGGCTCCGCTCGCGGGCAACTGGGGCGAGGAGTGCGACGAGGAGTACCAGCAGGGCGACCGCCAGCAGCGCTCGATCGAGGGGCATCATGTGGGCAAGAAGACCTATCATCGGAGCTCCCAGCAGAAAGCCGCCGTAGCCGATGGTTGCCACCACAGCGATGGCGCGTGGGCCCCGCTCCGGCACCTCGCCTGCTGCAGACATTGCCGAAGGAAACACCACCGACAGGCCAAGACCCCAGGCGAGTGCGCCAATCAGTGCGGTGAGCGTGAACGGCAACAGGCAGAGCATTGCCACACCTGTGCTGGCCAGCGCACCGGCGAATCGCAATACTGGGGCCCTGCCGATCCGCTGGATGATGATCCCGCCAGCGAACCGACCTATAGCCATCGTAACGTTGAAACCGGCGTAGGTTATAGCACCCAACGCCGCGGGCGCCCCACGATTGTCGACCAGCATAAGGGCTAGCCAGTCGTTTGCGGCCCCCTCTCCGATGGCTGTGGCGAAGACAATAATCCCGAGCAGGATCTCCACGGGGGTAATCGCCGACCGTCGCCCTTTGGTGTTCGATGCGCGATCCGAAGCATGCACTTGCGGCTCGTCGAAGATCGGCTCGTCGAACTGTTCTGGGGCCGCGACCGGGCGCAAGCCCGCATCCGGGATGTAGCGTTGGGTCGCCAGCCACATCGCGATCATTAAAACCAGCGACACACCCGGTAGCTGCCAGGCTAGCAGCAGACCAATCGAGGCGGCTAGAGCACCGATCAGGGCACCGGCCACCGCACCAAGAGAAAAAATCCCATGCCAATAAGTCATCAGCACTCTGCGACGTCGCTCCTCGACGAGATGCCCTTGCACATTCATGGCCACGTCTCCGACACCAGTGCCCACACCTGTGATCAATAGGATCAGCGCCAGCACCGGTACCGAGCCGGCCAGCGGGACGATTGCCCACCCGCCCAGGCAGATTGCAGTTGCTACCAGGCTTACCGCTTGAGAGGAGTACCGCTCGACCAGCCGTCCGGTGAACGGCATTGCCAGGACTGATCCCAGTCCCACACAGACCAGGGCAAATGCGAGTTGCGTTGGAACGGCACCCACCTGATCCCGGATTCCTGGCATTCGGGAGAAGGAGGATCCCATCACAAAACCGTTGCCGAAGAACATCACGGCAACCGCAAACGGTGAGCCGGCGGATAACAAAGTGCTGGTTTCTCTAGACATGAATAGATTGATCCTGCGTGATCGACTTTGAGCAGAGGATCGGTCTTAACGCAACCCGATTTCCCCTCTTGGAAACGGCCCGCATTTTGGAAGACGGCACGCCATCCGCTCATAGCCTCTCCAGCACATACCCAAAGCTCGGTCATCGGAAGGACTGGCAGGAAAGTCCAAGGGCGTTAGTGATTTTCGACCAATTCAGTTAGTCAGTTAGTTCCTGAAGCCGTTGATCTAACCACCGGGAGAGAGGCTGGCCTATACTTCTACATTTTTCTACAGCAATACCTGCAGTCTCGACGGTTCGTAAACGTTTAAATTGCTAGTTTATCAATAGTAATGGCAGGTTTGGTCCCAAGGGGTGGTGGGAAGCTAGTCCGACTAAAGCTGGATTGATTTCCCATCGGTATGCAGTTCGTCGGGGCCTCGGAATCAGGAATGCCGCCTACTGGCATGAAGAGAGCTTAAAGAATTGAGAGAAGTTCGGATTGACCTTGTCTTGGCGGGATTCTATAACCGGATTCTCGCAAAAATGGATAATGGAGTTGATCAAGTGGCGTTTGGCGCGCCTGGTATCGAACCGCGTTGGACCTCCAGCTCGAAAGACGGTCTGGGAACCGCCCGCTCGGAAGGCTGCCGCCTGTGGTTCACTCTCAGCCACGGAATCGTGAATGAGATTTATTACCCCACCGTTGATCAGCCGAACACGCGTGACTTTGAATTCCTGATTAGCGACGGCGAAACATTTTGCCATGAGGAGAAGCGTGATTTGGATCATCGGATCGAATACCCGGAAAACAACTGCCTCTTCTACCGCCTGACCAACGTGGAACGTAACGGGCGCTATCAGCTGGTGAAGGAGATATTGACCGACTCACATCGTTCAGTGTTCCTGATCCACACCAAGCTCGAAATTAACGACGAATCGCTGCAAGGAAAGTTGAAAGTTTATGCATTATTAGCTCCTCATCTAGCGCGCTATGGAGCAGGCAACTCGGGATACTTTTCGGAAATCAGCGCGAACAAATTTCTTCGCGCGGAGCGAGCAGGCGTTCATCTTGTGATGGGTTGCAACACGGGTTTCGCCCGGCGTTCTGTCGGCTATGTCGGCGCAAGCGATGGTTGGCAGGACGTGATGAATCACTTGAAAATGGATTGGGAATTCTCTGTTGCCGAGCAGGGAAACATTGCCCTGACGGGCGAAATTGATTTGCAGGGCGGCGATGAATTTACGATTGGAATTTGTCTCGGAGGCAGCTACCAGAGTACGGCGGTCAACTTGCTGCAGTCGCTGGCGACGCCGTTTGACGTTCAACGTACCGCCTATATCCAGGGTTGGGCGCAAGCGGCCGTGCGTCCTGAATATGATTTTCGTGCCCAGACTTCCGACGACGGCGGTACCTATCGACTGAGCCACTGCGTGCTTCTGGCTCACGAAGATAAAGATTTTCAGGGAGCCCTGATCGCGTCGATGAGCATTCCCTGGGGCGAGACGAAAGGGGATGATGACGTGGGAGGCTACCACTTGGTCTGGACCCGCGATATGGTTCAGAGCGCGACGGCACTGCTGGCGAGTGGGGCCGTCCATACGCCCGTGCGTGCCCTGGTCTGGTTGGCGGCCATTCAGGCATTAGACGGCAGCTTCCCGCAGAACAGCTGGATTGACGGCGAAGCATTCTGGCACGGTGTCCAACTCGATGAGGTTGCCGCACCGATCTTGCTCGCCTGGCGCGTGCATCGCGAAGGTGCTCAGCCCGCTCTTTTCGATCCCTGGGTAATGGTTTCAAAGGCGGCGACGTACCTGATCCTGCAGGGGCCCGTGACCGGACAGGACCGGTGGGAAGAAAACGCCGGGTACTCTCCTTCCACATTGGCCAGCGTGATTGCCGGTTTGGTCTGCGCCGCCGACTTCGCCAGGGAACGCGGCAAAGCTGCCACCGCAGAGTTTATTTTGGATTATGCTGATTGGTTAGCTGATCATCTGGAGCAATGGACGGTTACCACCGCCGGCGAGTTAGTGGCGGGCTATCCGCGACATTATATTCGAATCAATCCGGCCGACGCGCAGTCACCGGACCCGGCTCCAGACCCGAATGCAACGGTGATTTCAATTGCCAACGGCGGTGGCAATTATCCCGCGCGGAATGTGGTCGGTGGGGACTTCCTGGCCCTGGTTAGACTTGGCATCCGCAGTCCGAACGATCCGGTCGTGCGGGATTCGATCAAGGTCATCGACCAGATCATCAAGCATGATCTTCCTGAAGGCCCTTCCTGGCGTCGCTACAACCACGACGGGTATGGACAAAAAGACGATGGCAGCGCTTTCGATGGCACAGGGGTCGGACGGTGCTGGCCAATTTTGACCGGGGAACGCGGACATTACGAACTGGCGGCAGGAGGCGATCCAGCGCCTTTCATCTCCGCGATGGAACGGTTTGCCAATGATGGAGGAATGATCACCGAGCAGCTGTGGGATGCTGACGATCTGCCGAACGGCGAAATGATCCGCGGGAAGCCAACCGGCGCCGCGATGCCGCTCTGTTGGTCGCACGCAGAATACGTGGAACTGGTGCGCAGTCATCACGATGGCGTCTGTTTTGATCGCATCGATCCGGCCTATCAACGTTACGTCCTTAACCCTCTGCCGAACCGACGCGAAATATGGGGATTCCGCTACCAACTCCGATCAATGCCGGTCGGCCAGACTTTGCGTATTGTTGTTGCCGCCCAAGCAACGGTGGTCTGGTCAGCTGACAACTGGACGAATACCAACAAGTCTGAAACCGGCACCACGGACGCTCTAAGCCTCTGGTTTGTCGACCTCCCGACGGAGGGGTTTCCGAGCGGCTCAGTCGTCGAATTTACATTTTTTTGGGAGGCCGCTCAGCGATGGGAGGGCAGAAACTGGCAGGTTCAGGTCCAAGGGGTCTGAAGCGAATGGCGCGGCTGGTACCAGCCTGCAGCACCACACTCCAGCGCGTTGCCTCGAAGCGAACGCCGCCCGGTTCGATCGAACTATCGTTCTGATCCATCGTTGGATCGCCAGTCTAGCAGGCCCACGGGAAAAAGCCAAACGCGCCTCCGCGATGAAACTTTTCCGGGGAGAATGCTTTGTAATGAGGTATGACGACTAACTCTTTTTGTCCGAGCCCGGTATCCACAAGCCCTCTTCGCCTGATGCAGTTCGCCTTCGGTTCTGTGCCCGCATTGATGATTGACGCGGCCATCCATTACGATGTTTTTGACAACCTGGAGATTTTCGCTGTCAACATGCTGGTCTTTACGACGGATGGGGACACATTCTCTTTCAATGAGATCGCCGGATGGCTGGAAGATGCCGGCTTCGAAGCGATCCGCCTTTTGGAAGTGCCGGCGCCTTCTCCGCTCATTCTAGCCACCAAACCGGCCAACTAAGGATTGGCGTAACGGCTGGACAGAAGGAGCATACCGAAAGCCGCAGGCAAAGTAGGCGAACCGTCCCGGTTTGCTCCGGAGGCTGAAGAAGCAAAGCGAGGACGCTTCGCATACCCATCACTGAAACGTCTACGCGCCCTATCTTCGCGCCGTTCCACCCTGACTGTGCGTCTCCCGGACTAACTGCCGCGCGTATTGGACCGTATCGATCTCATGAATTGTTTTATCGCGCCGAATCGATTTGATGCGCGGGAACCGGAGAGCGAGTCCGCTAGCGTGACGATCACTCGGCTGAATAGCATTAAAAGCGACTTCCAGGACAATTTCAGGAGCTACCAGCCGATAATAGCGTTCCTTTCGGATAGTGGTCCGAACAAAATGCTCCGTTAATTCCTCGATTTCGACATCAGTCAGCCCAGAATAAGCCTTTCCAATCGTTTGCAATGTACCGGTTTCTTCATCACGAACCGAAAACGTGTAGTCACTTAACAGATGACTGCGTTTGCCATGACCCTGTTCAACGCCGACGACCACGACGTCCAGCGTTGCTAGCTCTTTTTTGAATTTTATCCAGCTGCCGCCACGTCGCCCCGGAGTATAAAGGCTGCCAGCGTCCTTGATCATCAAGCCCTCCTGGCGTTCGCGCCTGGCGGTCTTGTACGCCTGCTCGATGTCCTCGATGGAAGCGATTTTCCCCGTTAGAGAGACTTTAATTCGATCCGGAAGGGTCAGTTCACTGAGCCGGCGCCGACGATCGCCTAGCGGGGTTTTCAATAGAGTCTCTCCATTCGAGCGTAGCAGATCAAAAGCGATGAAGAGGACTGGGATATCCTCGGCTTCGAAAAGATCGAGAGTGCGTTTCCTCCCCAAGCGTCTTTGCAGATCAAAGAACGAGAGCGTCTTGTCCATCTCGAAGGCCACGATTTCGCCATCAAGAATGAGGTCTTCATTAAACCTGATACCGGCCAGTTCCGGAAATTCATCAGAAATGTTGCGCAAATCACGGCTATAGATCTCCGTGCGATGAGGAGTTCCGTGAAGTTGAGCACGAATCCCATCGTACTTTGCTTCGACCAGAGCAGTTTGGGTATTGAACTCCGAACGGACACGATCCCAAATTGCTTCGGGACTCGGTTCCGGAATCGCCAACATACATCTGACGGGGCGAAAGAGCGTGAGATTAGCAGTAGACAGTTGATTGTTTTTCGCGAGTTGTGCGGTCTCGCCGATATCGCCCGTCAACATATTGACTTCTTTGATCTGTTCCAGGCGCGTTCCAAAGGCGGTGGCGATTGCTTCTTCCAACAGCCCTTCCTTTAATCCGATGCGGAGATCTCCGGTCAGGATGCGAATAAGGTAGCTTCCGCCCTCTGAACCGGCGGTGCCGAGACAGTCAGCAAGCAGCGTGGCTTTTGCGACAGGACCGACTGCATCCTGGAGGCCGGAAAATCGCTCAGCGACCTCCCGGATAGATATTTCCTTTCCGCTTGTTCGCCCGAGCAATACTTCATAGGCAACACGGCCGGCGTCTCCGTATCCCGAGGAAATGCTCCGAAATTGCGTCTCGCTCAGGCCGCTGGCCTGGATTAATGCCTTTCGAATGACTGCCCATCCGATCTGCAGGGTTTTGCCGGTTGAGCGCGGAAAAGCATGCCCGGTCAAATAGGTGGCGACGATAGGTAGTTCTTCGTCGGTGAGAGAGATCAGGTAGCTAGATAGAATATCGATTTTTCTCAGCTTGCCTGTCAGCTCCGAAATTTGATGGCAGACTTTGGCGAACTTAAGAAGACCGGACCCGGGTACATCGTTGGTCTCTTGAATAGAAATCGATTGAGAGGTAGTTGCAGTGATCGGGAGTGCAAATTCAAGCTGATTATCTTCTCCCAGGCTCCACGCCTCCACTCCCCTCCGCCGCAGGTCTTCGGCGAATTCACGGGCAAACCCATGGACAGTGAAAACCCGCTGCGGTCGGATCAACTCAACATATCTTATCAAGTCCGGATAATCCGCGTGATCGGATAACGGAAAAGCCGCGTCACATTGGTAGCGGTGAATTGTTCCTGGATTGAGAGCCCAGCCGGTTAGGATGGCTGTTCGCCGATTCTTGATTCGCTGAACCAGCCTAGTCCGATTGGCGTTTGGCGGACAGATGACCACGCTGCCGGCGGTCCGGCTTTCATCGAACGAAAGATATTCAGGTAACGGCCGGTGCAGCTCTTCGTAAAGTTTAGTTATTCTGTAGACACTAGGGTGGAGCAGAATGCGAAGCCCGCTACCGTTGAGGGCGGCCAGGATTTCCTGTGCTTTTCCCAGCGAATATCCGAACAGGATTGGCACGGAGTTTTCTTCAAGGCTCTCCAGGCAAAACTTCGTCACCTCGGCGATCACTTGTTCCACTGGCGGGAATACATATTTCGGCAGCCCGTAGGTGGTTTCCATGATCAGTGTATCCGCGTGAAGCCATTCAATAGCCTCGGCGGACATTCCTTGGCGCAACTTAAAGTCTCCTGTGTAAAGCAGGGTCTGATCACCCAATTTGATATGTGCCTGGGCTGAACCGAAAATGTGTCCAGCAGGCAGCAAAGTGATCGAGGCACCGCGAAAAGAGAGCGGCAAATGGAAAGGGAGTGGGTGTTCTACCCTTTCCCCTGGCAGGCGCATCGCCATCATTTTGGCGGTGATTGCGGACAAAATCACTTCACGATGATTTCCGATGTGATCGGAGTGCGCGTGGGATATGAAGGCGGTGTCGCGTTCATCGTATGGATCCAACCAGAGATCCAGCTCTGGAAGGAGAATCCCGCGTTCAAAAGCGACCTTCATCGTGCCGTCTTATTCGTTCCGGTTGGTTGGCATCGTTTACCTTCAACCGTTTTGATATGCCAAGAATCCGCTATCCAGAACGCTCTCTGGCGGACTTGGCCGACTCCAATATTTTCGGATGGCTGGTAGCCAGGTGGCCGAGCGCCCGGTGTATTACCTCACTCAGCTGAACTGGGGTCCAAGGTTTGGATATCACATCGTCGAAGCCATACCGACGGAATTCGGACATAATAGGAGTATTGGAATATCCGCTGGAGACAATCAATACGGCAGAGTCGTCGAATTCCCGCAGGCGCGCCGCCACCTCTTTGCCGCCGATACCTCCGGGGATAGTCAGATCTACCAGCACCACATCGAAACGCTGTCCTGAGTTTTTTGCTTGTTGATAAAGCTCGATTGCTTCCGCCCCATCCTTAGCACATTCAACCTGATACCCTATTCGCTCCAGAATCTGCCTCAATAACTTGCGCAGCGCTTCCTCATCATCCAGTACCAGGATCCGGCCGGTGCCCGCTTGCATCTGCTGCCCGGTTACGGATTCCGTCGGCAAGGCTGTCGCACATGCTGGGAGGTAGATAGACAATGTAGTGCCAACGCCTGGAGTCGACTCGACGCTAATATGGCCGTCATGTTTCGCCACAATAGCATGCACGGTGGCCAGCCCAAGACCAGTGCCGGATTGCTTTGTCGTGAAATAGGGGTCAAAGATGCGGGGAAGAACATCGGCCGCGATCCCGCAACCTTGGTCTCTGACCGAGATCAGGACATACCTGCCGCTTTTGAGGGCGACGGAATCGGAATCGAAAACAACATTCTTAGCGGTTACTTCGATGGTGCCCTCATCTGGCATTGCCTGGCGCGCGTTGAGCAAAATGTTGTGCAGTGCGTGACTGATCTGTTCGACGTCGATCTCGGCGGAAAAAAGATCACTCACGATGGCGACTCTGATGGTTGCCTTGGATCCAGCTCGCGCCAGATCAACGGCATCCTTCACGACTCCGGCGAGCGGTACCGGTCTTCGGACCGGAGCACCTCCTTTACCAAAGGTCAAGAGCTGCAAAGACAAAGAGGCGGCGCGTTTACACGCCACGGTGGCCTGTTCGAGTATCTCGCAGACAGCGTCATCCGGTTTAAGGTGCATCTTTGCGAGAGCGACATTTCCCGAAATGATCGTGAGGAAGTTATTAAAATCGTGAGCGATTCCTCCCGCCAGGACGCCGAGAGCCTCGAGCTTGCGACCACGGAGTAGTTCCTCCTCGACCTGCTTGCGCTGCTCAATTTCCGCCAATAATCGTTCGTTCGCCAGCTGCAATTCCGCTGTGCGTTGGGCAACACGCATAGTCAATTCGCCATGTGCTTCCTGGAGCGCCTTCTGGGCTTTTTTCAGAGCGCTCTCTGCTCGAACCCGCTCGGTTATATCAATCGCATGACCGATAACCAGCGGCAGGCCACCAAGTTCGTCAAATCGGATATTTCGACAAAACCACATTCGCTCGCTGCGATCTCTCGCCTGCGGGCGCATCAGACCGCCACCCGTAGGCTCCGCTCGGATGCGGCGCAGATAATCATCAAAAAGATGGCGAACAGACGGTGCCAGAAAATCCTTCAGATTCTGTCCAATAAGGTCGTCCGGATTATAGCCCAGAGAATTAGCCGCGGCGTGATTGATAAAACGGAGTGTGCCGTCCAGCTCGTGGATGCACATCAGGCCGAGACTATTTTCCACCAGGAGGCGATACAGTTTCAGTTGCTCGCCGGAATCCTGCATTTCGGAAGCGATGGAACTGGAGCGCCGACCTGAGGAGGCGTCATTCATAGGTAACCCGCAGCTCGACGTCTCGAGTCATTGTTGTAATTGTAGGGCTCTTTCCCAACAATTACGAATGCTTGTTTTTCTGACGCGAAACTTTATCGCAGCCCATTTCGAAGAGACGCACCATCGAAGAACGAAATAAAAATCGGAGCCAAAATCGTGTACGGTAACGAATGGAGCAATGGATCAAGCGCCAGCTGGTTGAACGCCAGCAACCGAACCGTCAATCGCCTGTAATGTATCAGCGTTGGTTGCATCTGCTGTTCCTTCATTGGCCGATTTCACCCGAGATTATCCAGGCGACATTACCGAGTGGCTTACAAGCGGACACTTTGGACGGGAATGCCTGGGTCGGAATCGTACCGCTTTTTATGCGAGGCGTGCGTCCTGCCCGTTTTCCTTCGGCTCCTGGAATCTCGAACTTTCTTGAACTAAATTTTCGAACTTATGTTCGCGACGTGTCCGGACGGCCAGGTGTCTGGTTTTATTCTCTGGATGCCAATCAGGCGCTGGCGGTGTGGATCGCTAGAGCAGCCTTTGGGTTGCCCTACGAATCTGCAAAAATGGGAGCCAGAGTTTCAGAAGGCGAAATCGACTATTGGTCGCAGCGCTTCGGTTGCAAAACCGTACTTCATTATCGGTATCGGGCTTCCGAACAGCTTGGAGAAGCCCGCTTTGGTTCGCTTGAATTCTTCCTCATCGAACGGTACCGACTATTCGCTCGCCGTGGGAACAAACTATTCAGCGGGCGATTGCATCATTCGCCTTATCAATTGCGCAAGGCGGATGTTGGCCATGCAGATCCCGAACTATTTGCCATGGACGGATTTGAAACTCCGATCTTGCCGCCGGCCCATGTGACCTACTCGGAGCGAGTCGATGTTTCCATTTATCCATTGGAGTTGGTTGATTCAGGCGCATGACCCTGAAGGAAAACGAATGCGCGTGTTCTGGGGAGAAATAACGCTCGCAATTATCGATCTTTTGTCGAAGATTCGATCCCGGCAAGCGGTGGTCTGAAACAGGACATCACTCTAAAATGCAAGGTCGTGCCTCAAACTCCTGGGTTTTGCGCAATTTTCCGGATGCTAGTCCCGCGGAGGTTGTGGAAGCGGCGGATCGAAGTGGATTTGTCGACCTCGAAGAATATCAGCGGGCAAACTGGCTGTGGCAAAGGCGGCCCTCCGAAATCAGTATTCTGGTGCATCTCCTGATTCTTGGCATCGGCGCACTTATTCATTTGCCGCTCCTGCTTGCTGACGACTTCGTGGTATTTGCCGTCTACCACGCATTTTATGTCTGTGTGGTGATTGTTTGTGTTGGACGATTTCTCTGGATGGAGGCGCGATTTCGACGTTGGAAATGGGATTACCTTCGTTCCGTGGCCAGGTTGGCAGGCGAATCGGAAGACCGCAGCTGAATTGCAGCGTACGTGTTTAGCGCTGGTCATCCTACGGCCCGAAGGGCTTGGCCCCTTCAGGGCCTATTCGGTTGGGGAACTCACCCAGGGTAAACCCTGGGCTAAGCTACCTGGGCCCTTCGGGCCGAAGACACCCACGCTAAACACACATATTGCAGCTGCGGTTTGGTTGATCAATTTGCGAGACCTGGGAAGGGATGGCAAAATCCGAAGCTGATCTTCTTTCAAATATGAAAGAGAAGCTTCAGCCCAAGTCGTATAACCATAAGTAGCTGTAATTAAGTATCTTAGCGTAGCTAGGAGCTCGAGACGGTGAGGCGGGCTGTCGAGTCCATTTCGAGGTTGCCTGGCAAGGCCTCTGACACACCCAAACAAAGGTGCCGATGACTTTTAATCACCGGGTTGTTGGTTCGATTCCAACGCGCTGCAAGCTCAAATATGAATGACTTAAGGGACTTATTACGTAATTATATTTAAAAATCATTCGGTTGCTTCGCCTCTTCCATTTCCAAAATGACAGATCAATTGTCTGTCAATCGATGGCGACCTTGGTCACGGAAAAGAGAAGCCGGAGTGATTTAGGACGATTTTCGTATCGTGAAGCTGAAATTCAACGGCATCTTTGACCATGCTCCGCAACTCATCGCCTGCTCCAGTGGTAATGCCATGACCGATGGCGGCGGCAACGTAGCCTCCACCAATTAAATTTAAATTTTCACCGTATCATACCAGTCCCGTCTGCTTGAAATAAAAAAAAGCCCATGCTCTCGACCATAGGTTGTCCCACCGGCTGCTGCGAGAAGGAAAATCGCGTAGCACTGCGGGTCGAAAATGGATTTTTAGATATCCAGATGTTTAGCTGATACGTATCGCGTCCGCTGGATGGCGGAAGGTAGAAATTCCACATTTGCACCGGATTCAGCGATCAGCTGTTCAATTCCGAATTCGGGCGGCCAGACGACCTCTATACCCACTATTTTGCCGCTCGCGTCGAGGTCTATCGTTGAGAGAATTTTGTCATCTCGTAATACTACGGTGCGGGAAACTGGATTTTGACTGACGCGAATGTACGCCGCAGGCGCCTCGGTATCGATTTCCACGACCGGGGCCGCTTCTATTTGCACTCTGTCAAGAATCGCACTCATTTTCCAACCCAGAAGGCAGTTACTATGTAAATTGCGTTTCCTTTGACTTCGCCAGCAACTCGCAGCGTATCACCGTCGATGACCTTTTCAAATGCCCACTTTACACCGCCTCGCGCACCTTTGCCTTGAATCCAAGACCGGCCCCGGTGAACACAGCGTCTTTGATTTGGTCTTCAGTAACACCACGCTCTCGCTGTCTTAATCTCGCATGATACGCGAAAAACCATTGTTCAATCTTTGGCGGCATCGATAGGCAACAAACCGATTTTCGCCCAGAGTTTGGACTTTAGGGGCGTTACTTCCAAACAATTTTCCAAAGTCCCGGCGTTACGCGCACGGCTTGGACGATGAATACTTTGCGAAGCATTGGAACTTGCTAGCGGCAACCCTCCGTAAATAAGGATGGAGGGTTGCTTCATGGATGGATGTGGAGGTGAAAAGTAGTTTTTAGCAGGGTCGGTTTTGAGGGCTTGTGGTTAACCTGGCTGAAGCTCAGAAAGAGTGGCACTCCTTCTGAGCAGGACACCGGCAAGCGCGTATCGTTGTGCACGCGGCAACTGCGCGCGCTGCGCAGTTGAGGAGTTGAGGCTCCCTGAGACTGCGCTGGAAATACTCAAGCGTCGTGTTGCTTCAGCATGGCCCGGTAGCATCATGCGATCGCAATTTTCTCTCGGGTCATAGCCTGATCCACCGCCAAAGAAAGATCACTCCGCACCTGAACCCAGTCCTCGTACCGATCCGTCCAGGCTCGAAGTTGAAAGCTCACAGCACCGGGGGCGAAATTGACAATATACGCTTGCGGCGCTGGTTCTTTCGCTATGCTTGGATGATTGGCCGCGACAGTTTTCAATAATTCGACCACACGTTGCGGATCCACGCCGCGAGCCACGCTGACCGGGACTTCGACCGCACGGTATCGATCCGAATAGGTCCAGTTTGTCACCTTATTGGCGATGATCGTCCCGTTTGGCACAATGATTTCGGAGCCTTCCGCCGTGCGAATAACGCATGCCCGGATACCGATGCGTCGGACCTCTCCGATATCCGCATCTATCTGAACGACGTCACCGACTTTAATCGGGCGTTCAAAAAGCAAAATCAACCCGCAAACAAAATTATTGATCACGGTCTGCAATCCAAACCCGACCCCAACAGTGAATGCTCCTGCCAGAATCGTAACCTTGGTGAAATCGACGCCAAGCACTGCTAGCGCGACGAAGAATCCTAGAAGCAGGACAGCGTAGTGAATGATCGTTGAAATCGCCTGCGGAACACCTCGCCCGAGGTGCAAATGGTAGTAAACGTCTTCTTCGAGAAGAAAACGCATGAATTTCGAGACCAGAAAAGAAGCCCAAACTGTGACCATAAACAACAGGATCTGGTCCAAAGAAATGTTGAGGGAGCCGATTATCAGATTCGCGCGCAGCACCGCTTCAATCGTTGCGATCAACGGGGTTAGTAGACCGAAAAAGTTCAGAACCAGATTCAACCACAGCAAAAAAGCCAAAAACTCGAGTACGCGCCACGTCCGCCGCTCAAACATCGGCCGATGCAGACTAATGACCCGCAACGAGGCAAGTGGTCGGACCTGCAGTGCAATGGTGATCAACCCTTCAATGATCCGAATGACGCTATAGAGCACAAACGCGATGTAGACGCTTCTGAGAAAAAAGAGTGCCAAAAAGTCCCCCAAGTTGACGTATCCGAAAATATTTACCAGGAACGCCGCCGGCAAAAAAATAAGGCCGATTTTAGCGATCGCTCGGATTGTTTGCCAGCCGCGGCCTTGGGTTTCAGTAGTTCCCGTCGGTAAAAGCCAACTCCGAAGCACCCAGACAAGAAAGACAGTAAAGCCCAGCATCTGGCCGAGAAATAGGCACCTGGCCAACACCGACAGAGACGCCGCGAGCACTCGAAGTTGGGCCAAGAAATACATGATGAGGATCGCATTGAGGATCGGATACCAATTGCGTTCCAGCAGCCGTCGAAGAATCACTACGGTTGGGATAAGGGTTACGGTTCCCATGATGGCAATTATCAAGCGCGGAGCTTGCGCATAGATTGAGGGTATGAGCAGCATTGAAAGCGCGGACGCAGTTGAAACGGGGAGATCGAGGATCGGCAGAGCACGCGACAGATTCGGTTTTTGCTCCGCTAATTTTCGAAATCTGCGCCGCATCCATTGAAGCGCGGTAGCAATCAGCACAATGAAAAGAGCATGGATCAGGAAGGTAAAAGGGAGTCGTTTAGTGAACGCGGTTGACGCTTTCAGTTGCGAAGAAAACGCCTCGCCACTCTGCTTCTCCCACTCTGTGCCCAGGCTAGTTTCAAGGCCCCAGATAGGTGGGCTGTCTCTGACAAAAAGAATTTTAAATGACCGGTTTTCTACCTGCTCGATTGAAGACAGAACTGTTCGCAGACGGGCTTCCTCCTCGGAAAGGCGGCTCTGCAAAGTCAAAACATGCGCTAGGACGAATTCGGCCGCCTGTCGAGTCCGCTCGACGGAGTCGACTACACTCTGCACGCTCTGCAAGACTGGAGGGGGCGTGTCGGGCTTTTTCGCCGATTGGAGTGTTGCCTGCCAAGTCTTGTTTATTTGATCTAGACGCGCGAGTTGCTCTTCCAGACTTGTGGCATGCTGTGTCAGCTCGCGAGCTGATACCAACAGACTATCGCCAAAACTTTGCCAGGTAAGCTTGAGCCAGTAACGCAGGTCGATGGACAGACTCGTCGTCAGGAGCCTCGTATCGCCAGCGATTCTTGCATCGATTTCATTTGTCAAGTCCAAGAGAGGGCGGGCGATGCCGTCCGCGCTTGCCTGATCTTCCGACACGCGCGCGTCGATCGCTTGGAGAGAGGCAAGCGCGGACTGCGCTTCCAAAGCTACCTTGGCTAGGGGGATAGGGGTCGGCGGCGAACTCGGTTTCGCCAGTGAGGCAGAAGCTTGTTGGCCTGGCGCCGTGCCGCCGCTGGAAACCAAAACCAGGCTAATAAATAAAACGATTCGAATTACCGGGTGCGTCACGGGTTAGCAGAGTAGAGTTGTTTGGCAACTGAACTTTCGGTCAGCGGCTGTTTCATTTTATTTTATTTTAGAGGGCGCTGGATGATGTTGTCGAACCAGGACGTCTATGCTCTGAGGATGTTAGATCTACTTAGAGTTTGTTTGTCCTGAGCTTGTCGTTGCGGTTTGAGACGGCCGACAGAGATTATCAATCAGGATATAGATGCTGATCAAGAGCATCCACAGCGGGAAGACCAGTAAAATCCAGCCAATATAGCGCCCGCTGAGCAGGAGAAGTAGCGCACAGGCAAAGCCGAGGTAGGCAATCCAGCGCGGGGTGAAACCGGTGCGCATCGCGAGTATGGACGTCGAGATCATGAATACCGCCGCCATCTTGACCGCGTAGAGATTCATGATCTCGTAGGTTACGGCGCGGGCGAAGGTAAACGTTGCCGAGTCGACTAGCACATGAAAACGCTGCGCGTTAAGCAACCTGCCGATCGCCTAGGAAAACATTCCGCGACAATCTGGCGGGCCATTCGATGTGGGGCTATCGACATCGATGACGAAAATTCCATCCAGCAGTATTTGCTAGGCAACAAACGTAGGCAGAACCCGAACACGATTGGTCAGCCAAATGCTGATGTCACCGAAACAAACATCAGCCCGCCTGAACCCGATCGAACTGGCCCTGTCGGCAGGCGCGGCGCCGCGGCGGCGTTGCAGTGTCTGGAAGAGATCGAGGAACGTGCGCATGCCTGCCTGATGCGGGCGATCGAGATCGGCAATCCGTTCCAGGTTAAGGCGGCACAAGAATTCTATCTGCGGCGAGTGAGACTCTGCGCAGGCTCGATCTGGCGGTTGAAACCGAACGCAGGAACGCAGAGGAACAGGTGCCAAAAAAGCAGGTTGAGGCTGTCTCGCTCTATGTCGCGGAATGGCTCAGATTAGCATTCGCGCAATTTCTTAGTTCTGAATCCCGATCGCTGATGGGGATCGGAGATCTTGAGGAATTTAAACTCTACGCAATTGATCGTTTTCCCGGGATCTTGTATGCGGCAGTCAAAACCAGCCGGAAAACTAATTCCCCAATTCCAGCACGGGCGGAAGCGAAAGTGATCGAGGCTTGGAAAGTTCCGACTTTTGAGAATTGGATGGCAAAGCCGATTGCGGGTGGGACACTAATGAACGCATCCGGTCGGCCGGCAGCACCACACGATATTCCATTTCGTAACCGCCTTCGCCTCCGCAAGAGTCTGGCTCGACGGCTTCGCGGTCTTTTGGATGCAGCTTTTCGAAAAAGCCATTGAGATTAATGCGCTCGGATTTCGCAAACCCAAACAACGCGCGCCAGTTGTCGGTTGCCCAGACTTCATTTCGCAACCAGATCCCGAACCCAGATGCCCACGTTGGCGGCCTGAGTCGCAAGGGCCATCCGCTGCTGGCTCTCGCGGAAGTTCATCGGAGAGCCGCGCCGCGCGCAAGACGTCCTGGCTCAGTTCGTAGGCCATCGCCGCCACGATGCCCATATAGAATAAGCTCGCCATGATTGGCTCATAGATTATTCCCCAGAGCGCCAGCATCACCTGAGCTGTCCCCGCCACGACAAAGAAAACCATGCTGCCACCGACCAACAGCGCCTGCCGCCGATCACCGCGCCGCCATGGTGCGTTGGGCCGGTGCGGCAAGCGTACCCGTACCGGTGACCGATCGCGGCGAAGTCGTAGCCGTGCTGGTTGGTCCTGATGCAATGCCTTTGAGGAAACGGCTAAACGAGTGATCTTGCCTGAGGACGTCAAACTGATTCTTGAGGGACCATTATCGAACGATGTGCTTGAAGATTTGGACGCTGTGAGAGGCGAACGTTGATTTTTGCGACACATCGGCGCTGGCCAAATGCTACGTTCCGGAAGCCGAATCTGCGGCTTTAACTTCCCGGATGGATTCGGAAGACGCGGTAGTGGCAGCGACTCCTGGCAGGTATCTTGGAAAATTTGAGCGAACGCGGCCCGAAT
>CAVULL010000021.1:0-26714 GCA_963742335.1 uncultured Verrucomicrobiae bacterium | reverse complement strand
TCAGCCTTTCGGCTGATCTTCGCCTTTTGGGCAGATGAGCTTTTCAAGAAACATCGTCTGAAACGTCCGCTCAATGAACGGCAGGTTCGACCGCTCTCCAGATTGAAAAAAGACGAGAAAAGTATCGTGCTGGCGTGGACCCGTGCCTGTGCGCAGAAACAGAAGAGCTTGCCGACGGCCAGCGACGTTACGCGTGAAGTCAACCGGCTGCTGATTCCGCAAGAAGCCTCGAGCGACGACGGCGGCTACCGGAAATATCGTAAGGGTTTGGAAACGATTCGGGCCGAAGAAAAACGACTGGGTAAGATGCTCGAGGACGGCGAACTGGAGAACTTCCGGCTCTTGGACGACAAGAGGAGCATCCGGCAAAAGGTCGCACTGATCAACGCGATCACCAAACTCGGCGTCCGGTTGGGCGACCATTTCCGGTACTGGGAAAATTATCTCGAGGAGCCACCGGAAGAAGATTGATGAATGTTTTCCCCCCGGGACCATCTTCTTAGAAAAAGGAAAGGGCTGATCCTTTCTAAACCAGCCCTTTGTAGCGGAATTTTCTGCGATCATCCTAGCGAGACATTTTCGCACTCGAATTTGGGTACTGACCTCCCCGCGTTAAAGCGTACGGTGCTGACCTTCTAATTGGTGCCACCAGCGTCTCTTTTGCTTTGTTCTTCCGCCACCGATCAACTACGAGCAAAATGTGTTAGCGCTCAAGTTTTTTTCTCCACCTTTTTCCGCCCAAATCTTAGGCGGTTAAAAAATTAAAAAGAGCTTGTCGTCGGGTGCTAACGAATCAAAAAGCCCGTGTTCTAGGTATGTATACCTATGGACACAATAGATAACGATCGAATTCTAAAACTCAACGAGGTCATGCAACTGACTCGGTTCTCGGATCAAACCGTCCGGCAAATGGCAAAAAAAGGAAAAATTCCCGGCGCATTCAAATTGGGGTGCCGCTGGAGATTTAACGAAAAAGAGTTGCTCGGCTGGATCAACACGCAAAAGGAGGCGCAACAATGATTGCCGAGAGCGCCAAAGACCTGAAGGGTCTGCTTCCCCAAAGCGAAGCGCCTTCTCTTGCTTCGCTCTTAGAGAAGGAGCGGATTTGGATCGACCCCGAGTTTGAATCTGTCTGGGAAGAAAACCATCGCCAATTTAGACAATTGGCGTGATTATCACAAGCATGTCCCCGGAAGCAAAGAGTGGAGACTGAGCGTACTCCGTTGTTTTGAATGTTTTTCAGGCAAATTCCTCCGCGCCGGAGAGGCCGTCGTTCCTTTTCGTTGCGGAGACCGATGAACAGTTGCGAGAATGGGAAAGCAACGCTTTGTTGGGCTTCTCAGATAAAAAGCACTTTGACGCGATAAAGAAGGTCTACGGCACGCCAACGAACGAGCACCTGCAAGAGCTTTGGCAACGAGCCAACAAAGAGGCTGCAAAAGGCACAGGCATCGTTAAGAAGAGAGATCGGCAGTATTGGCGGATTCATTTTTTCAAAAACTTTATCTCTTTCAAGTTGCGGGACATCCACGAGAGCTTACTAATCGCGGCTAGTCTCGTCCTCCTCCTCCGCCCCCACGCATCGGAATCAAACTGCCTCCGGAATGGTTTCCCAAAGAGATCCAACAAAGCGCTCGTGCCATATCGATCAAAGAGACGGTGACGAAGCTTCTTCCTTATCTCGAAGTACTCTTGGAAGAATGGTTTCCGGGTGAACGAATCGAGCCGGGAATCGATTATGTCTATGTTGGTACAAAAGAAAGCGGGCTCAAAGTCAGCCGGACAACGGGTAAGTTCTTCATGGCCCATCATGCCGCCTATAATAAGCCAAAAGGGGACCTTCTGAATATGTTTCAGCATTTGTTTGAGATCGATGACCCGGCAAAAGCTTGGGCTAAATTAGATGCGATCCGGATCAGGATCGAACGCGAAGACCCTAAAATCCATGCCGAAAAAGCGAGAAAACGAGCAAAAGCCATACGAGCAACCGAGGAAAAGTTTCTCGGCGACCTCAAGTGCGTCATTTGGGATTTCCTAAAGGAATCGGGAAGGATGAGCCCACCTCCAACTAACCCCACAAAACGGGCTAAAAAAACGGCCCGAGCTTTTTGGGAATGGATGTTCCAGTTCGATGCAGAAGTCACCGCAAGTCAGGTGCAAAACGCCTTCGCATATTGGGAAAAGACCGGACACGATCTGTACTTCCGGGTGAGTAAGGCTCAGTATTCTAAGATGACCAACTGGACCTTGACGGAAACTGGTGTCAGCTAGTTGAATCCTTCTCGGAGTACCCGAGAGCCGGAAGAGCTTCCCGGCTCTTTACCGGAACGCTTGTCTCTTTATTCCTCGTTTAGTATTTGGGCCATTTCAGTGATGAATTCGTTCAGTACTGTTTCGAATGAGATACCGGAAACGATCGCCAAAGCTTCAAGGTTACGGCATAGTTGACGGATTATTTTTTTGTTTTCTGTGAGAAGCGTTTCCAGTTGTTTAGTACTGGAATGCTTTTTCCAGCGTACGATGGCCGCTTTGCTTGCTCGGTTTTTCGCCTCTGAGGTTCCCTTTAAGAATTTCTTAGCAGTCTTCATGCTACTCACTTTAGAACGGCCTTTTAGCAGTGAGAATGCTACTTAGCATGGGCGATGCTACTTCTCGACTACCCATTTTCTCGTTTACATCACTTAGCATGGGTGATGCTACTTAGCATGGGTGATGCTACTTTTAGCAGTCAGAATGCTTCTTGTGGTGTCGGAATACCCACCTTCGGTGTCGAATGTTGGGTTTTTGATGTTGGGTTTTCCGGCTAAGCCTAAGTAGACTGTTTATAAGAGCGCTATTACGCTATTACGACAATACGTTCTTAAAACAGTACATCAGGGCTTAGCCGGAAAACCCGACATCAAAAACCCAACGGGGGTCCAGTTGTCCGTTCTAAAGAAGGGTACTGGAGTTGTCCGTTCTAAAAAGGTAGTCACCGCGGGATTTTATTTTATAAAAACCACAGGTGCAGCGGTTGACTCCAGTGGTAGCTATATTATAATTTGAGGACCTATTTATGACCCGTAAAATTGTGACCCGTAAAAGGAAAGCCGAAACCACACAACCGGTAGAAATCACGGCCGAATCTGATCCCGTATTGTTTTACGCCGAGCAACTCGAATTGGTTCAAAAACTTTATAAGTCTTACGAAAAGAAAGATCCCATGACTCTTTCACCGAGAGAGCGAGAAGAGTACCGTAAGGCCCTTGATCTGACAAGGTATGCCCGGGCCGCTCTTGAATCGGATCGTCCGTTAGAGATAAAGCTCGCTGAATTAAATTTCCAGCTTAGCCGTTGAGGGTGATTGTACCTCTTTCACATCAAAGTCGCTCTAAACGGCCTTGTAGGCGCTTTAAAGGGCATTCTGATTGGTGTAGCTATCCCGTTCTGGTCAAGGATATTTGACGGGTGGAGACGATGTTGGAAGAAACCTTCCAACGTTCCACAAACGTTTTACCCGTTTTGTTTGAAATAAACGAATTTCTGCTTGGGGATGAGTGGCTAAAAGAATACATCAGCCGTTACCCGTATCTGTCCGAAGACGAGTTTTCTCGAGTGTCTTAAGCAATGGGAACAAGCTGCGATCCGGTACTCTAACCGGCTCGAAGACGAAGGGTTCACTTTAGATGAAGCCGTTATAGCACTGGTTGCAGCGCTGGAAAGAGCCGATTTTGATCTCAAGAAATTTCCGGTGTGCTAAATCCGACTCCGGGTTCGTATTTGACCCTAGGACTGCGCCAATTGGCCCACCGTACCATTGGCCGCTTTAGAGCGGCCGGTGCTTTCTCCGGGCCAATTGGCGCTTTCTTCGGGCCCGTAAGCAATCTTTCGTGTATGCGTGTATGGAAGTATACCGGTTCAACTGGGAAACCAAACTTGCCTTAATTAGTGCATGGAAATAGATGAAGCCGGTCGGACGACACATCGCCGGAGAGACGCTTTATCCGGATGTGCTGGACGCTTTGGAACAAGGTAGTGATGAACATGGCCGACGGTACTACGCATCCTACAATGTGGTTCTTTACCAAGAGACTCTCAAAGGGTGCCCAAGTTCTTAAAAGAGATTCTTAAGAATGGCACATGGAAACGTTGGCACTAGATCGGAAACGAGTTTAAAGCGTGAACCTTTACCGGATATGTAACGGTGCATCCGTCCAAAGGAATCGGGTCCGAGTTAAATTTGGTGAAAAAAACTGATCGACGGAGACGACGAGGCCAAACGGCTTTTACGTAAAGCGACTGGGAGACCCCCTCTCCAATTATTGGACCCTCCGGAAGCCGCTGAACGTTTCTTAGCGGGCGATAGAGTGATCCTGATGTTCTCACCACTCTGATAAAAAATAGTGATCCGGCGGGCAGTGATTACCATCTTTTATACAGTCGTGTTCGAGATGCAAGTGCTCTTGCGAACTTGCGAAGGCTCCGGAGATTTTTGAACCGATCGTTAAGAATCAATCGTGGAAGAAGTGGCACTGGATAGGGCCCGGGAATTTACATCACCAAGTCTGAACAGGGTATCTGACCAAGAGTCCACCGAAAGGGATTGACGTACCGATTCCGATCTTTCCGCCGCGGTGGGCAATTAACGAACGGTGCACCGAATACGTCTTTTAGCACCGCTCCGACGACCGGCTGGCAACTTGGGTGGCCGAAAAAAGTAGGGTAGAGCTACCAAATGTATAGAGTATAAAGACCGTGATTTGTTTTTTAGTTTCTTACTCTTTGCGTTGTTGAGCGTGAACGGGCGAGCAGAATCCAACGCTGCCGATTTCCCACAGAAAAAAGAATGGACGCCCAGTAGCGACTATAAATTCGATCACGATGGGTTCGTCATCTCGTATACAGATGGGTATGGTAATCACCATGACAACAGTCGTTTCACGATATTCCATGGTGTCACCGCAGTCGATGTTGTCGAAACGATCTACATTATCGTTTTTCTCATCATCTACTTTTTGGTGATCGCGCCAGACGTTTTTAACTGGCTAGAGCAACAAAGTAACGACCGCACTGAGGCAGAGAAAAGTTGGGATCTGGTTCGCGTTATCTTTTGTACCCCAACCGTGACCGTATTTGTGATTGTCCATGCGATTATAGGGTTTTTTGTCGGTTTAAGTATCGGCCATGGGTATATCGGATATGCGCTTGAAGGAGCCGTCCTTAAGCGAGCGTAGCCGGATCAAACAACGGATCATTCGAGTGGAGGTAATGTTTCATTTATTGCCGGAAGGCTCGGATTGTGAGAAACAGGGGAGTCGTTCATACTACACCCGAATCTGTGCTGCGGCATCTCTTTGTCAGGGTTCGCACTCCTCAGCGGCGCCTTCGCGGCGTCGATACTGGCTCCCTTCCACCGTGGCGCGACGTTAATAAAAACTATGTCCCGTCGAAGAGAGTTGTGCATTGAAAGTAAAGATTGAGGCGTTGGATTCCCCGGTTTGTCAGGTTCCGATCAAATTCTTCGGGGAGCGTTTGTCGAAATAATGCCCCCGGATTCAGTGACGGGACCGAGGGCAAGTACCTCCTTTAGACTCTCATTTATTGATTCCGACTTGCGCTGAACGAGATCTTTCGGACCTTCAACAACACAACAACAGGCGCAGAGCGATTTTCAACCAGACTTTTGCGTCGGGTTTGTGGAGCTTGCTGTTGCCACTAGTCGGTTCGTCGGGGTTGTTGCGTAGGTATTCCCGGTTGGACGGTTTCTGGCGCTAACGGCGTGGCTCAGTCTATGTCCGAGCTTGATGAATGGGTCTTCTATGAAGCGGTACGTCAGCATAGCGATTAGGTAGGACGAAGTCGCGACCAGTCCGTAAGCGACAATCAACTGCAGGATGGGAGCATGGTTCTGCAACAATCGCGTCGTAAGTTTCGTATAGGGATCCAAAAAGATAAAGTGCACGAGGTAGATCGAGTAGCTGTACTTACCGACCAGAATCATCGGCTTGTTCACCAAAAGATTTCGGGGCGAGAGGCAAAAGCCAAGAACGAGAGAGAAAAAAATCAAAATTGTTGCGGTACGGCTTTGTAGGATGGCGTTTCCGCTTGCGGCAGCCGCGATCAAGATAGTGACGGCCCAAAAGGGCAAACCGCGAAATGCGCTGGTCCAGATCTTAGAGGACGCGCAAGAATGGCGAATTGCATCCGTGTTGATATATACAAGAAGCATTCCGGTAACAAACACCGGGACTTGATAGAGAAACGCGAAATTAATGAAGTCGGCCACGGATCCGTTTGGATCGAGAGATGATGTGAGACCGACTAAAAAAGGTCCGATGTGGCCTTGGTATATGCGGGTCCAGATGGCTGCCTCAATGAGTGCGAGGCAGAGGACGATAAGGGTTGATCTGAATCCGCGACAGAAGAATGCAAGAAATGGAAGCGAATAATAGAAAAGGAATTCACAGGAGACGCTCCAGCCGCCGGGTACAAGCGAATTGTAGCCATAAGGGGAGAGGCCATGCAAAAATGGAATGATTAGCATGTAGGTGGTGACACCACCCTCATTCCGCCATTTCCACAAGCCAAAATATCCGAGGATCGCATAGAAGATCAGGGCAAGGAAAAACATCGGAGCGATGCGGGCGAATCGTCTAATGTAGAATGACTTGGCATTGAATTTCTTAGAGACGGTACGGAACAAGGTAAAGGCGGAGACGATGAAGAATAGTTGGACACCTCGGGAGCCGTAGTCCGTGAAGTTTGTGATCGAATGCTGTAGGCCGTGGGTATGGGTTCCTACATGGATCAAGATGACCATTAATATTGCTATGCCGCGAAGGACATCGATCCAGTCAAGCCGGACCATACTTGATTTAGTTGCAACGCCATCAAGGTTGGCGAAACTTGTAGGCCGGGAATTCCAGTTTTCCGAACTAGGCATAGTAATTTATGCGATATGGTTTTGAGGAAGTCGAGACCTTGATCTTCGATCGCACGAAGAGCAAAATTCAATCAAACAGGATCACTTGATTGTGTCAATTCGTGTTTGGTAGGTTCGGAAAGCTGTACCCGAGTCTCGGACAAACCCTTCTTGCATTTGTAACCCGCAACCTCGCTTCGTCAATGAATTCTTTTATACAACCGGTTACAGCAGGATCATTGCCGCTTACAGAGAACCGGCCACAAATTAGCTTAACTCTAGAGCAATGAAGGTCTTACGGAATAGTCTGCCACATGCCCGTTTTTGGATTTTCTAGGAAAAATAGACATTAAGAGTTCGCAGTTGGTCTATAGTTGTGCAGCGTGAGATCCTCGGGCAACGAGGGCCGTGAGCGCTCCTTTTACCTTTAGGAGCGTGAAAACCTTTACGTTTTTGTGAAAGAGATCGAATACCTGATCACTCCCGGTGGCTTTTTCAGCGGTTCTTCCAGCTTTGCCTTCCGTTCTTCGATCGGTAGATTTTGAAGGTCTTTGCCGTTGAGCCGGAGCAGATCAAAGGCGTAGAAAACGATTGGCGGTCTCACTTGGCCCATGTCGAATCCTTGCAATAATTGAAAGGATGAGCGGCCTTTTTCGTCCAGCGCGACAATCTCGCCGTCAATGATGGCGTCCTGAATATCGAGTGCGGCAATTGAATCCTTCACTTCCGGAAACTTGCCGCCCAAATCTTTTTGGTTCCGCGATAGTATGCGCGTTTCGCTTCCGCCTCGTAGCGTCACGGCCCGGTAACCATCGAACTTGATTTAGTATATCCAGTCGCCGGACGGTATAGAGTCAACGAGCTTTGCCTTCATCGGCTCTACGAAGTCAGGAAGACGGGCGGTACTGGCGGGAGGTGGTTTCATAGGTTCAGCCACCCTTCGGCACCCGTTGCTCCTTAATCGCAAAAGTCACCGAGTCTACCCGCCGATGTTTTGATCGCTCAAGCGACTTGATCGCGATTTTCAAGTCCGTCTTCTTGGTGACCTCCGCCATCGCGGTGTCCAGCGCCCTCTGACGAAAGTTCGCTCAGACCGGCAATGGGGCTTCTTGGATGACGTTTCCTTCTGCGTCTTTCACCGACTCCAAACCGAGCACTTTTCGGAGTTGTTCCAGTGAAATCCGTTTCGTTTCAACCGAGACGTGCTTTTTCGCCCAACCGTATAGACGAATCGAATATTGGCTTCGTAGTCCGAGGTTGGCCGGATTCTGATTAACGTAGTCCAAAAGATGCTTTTTCGATTCAAGCCAAATGCGCTCGAAAATCGGACTGAATGTTACATAGACTTCCTCATTTTCCCGACCCGTGACTTGTACGGATTCTAACCATCGGGTGTAGCTGGTTACTACTTTGTCCCCCTTGATCTCCTCAATACGCAGCCGGTAGAAACTCATCAGCCGCAACGTCGGTTTGAGCAGTTTTTCGCCTCCGACTAAAATCGGTGCAGAATGGCGGGGTCGATATTTTCCGAGCGCGACATTGAGGACATGGCGCTCCTTCTCGCCGAGCATAAAGTAGCTCTTCTGGACACTGGTCGGCAGGGACTCAGGAAGACCTTTCCGTATTGAGGTTTGTTGTCGCCGCCCTTTGATTTTCGCTGTTCTCATTTTCAATTTATGAGTCATCTGCTCGGCAGAAAGCACGCTAATAGAACTATAACCATTGCGCTTTTACAACAACGTTTTGGATAAGCGATTACACGCAAATGGGTGCGTACGAGAAACGCCGCCGGGAGCACATATTGGATAAAGGCGGCGAGGGAACAAGCGTAGTTGTTGGACAAGATGCTAGAGGTAGCAAAGGGGAGCGAAAACGACTGTCAGGATTTCGCAACGCCGCACTCCGCATGGCAGCGGATCATGGCAAGTTTGCATTCCGCTCTCCGCATCAGCCCATGCAAATCTGTGGCCTCCGGAGGTATGCGTGCGGGAAAGCAACCGGATGCCAGCCGCCCATCGTGGTCGAAGCATTCGGGATTGGCTTTGATTAAAAACGCGAGGAGGCGTTTCCGCAGTCGAGTTATTCGCTTTTGAATCCGCTGCCGGTAACGTACATCAGACAGAACATCCATAATTGGGATATAAATCATAATGACTGAAGAAAGCAAAGGTTTCTTGAAAACAGAAGTGAGAAAAATTCCCAAGAGTGATAGGCGAAGCGGAAATCGCCAGCAAAAGGCTGACCGGAAACGGATACGATGCGTGATGAGGAGACTCGACGTTCTTGAATGTCTGCGATATGACGGTGCAGTATAGATCGTTTCAACCGTCGCATTTGACGGTTTTGTATGCGATTTTCGGATCTTTGACCCAATTCGGAATCAAGCATCGGAGCGCATCGTATCCGAGGTTTATGCCTTTCGTGAGTAGCAACTTCAAACGGTTTTTCGCTCCGAGTACAACCCACTTGACGAGAATCCAAAATTATTGCAGTACTTGAAACCATTGCTATTATAAGCTGAAGAGGATCTATGGACACCGAAAAGACTGATCTCAATCCAACTCCGGCAGAGGCGGATTCGGTACAAACGAGCGAATCCGTCGAGATTAGCAAATCAGATAACCGAGTCGATAAGGACCCTTCCTACATAAGAAGTCGGCAGATCGCGTTAAAAAAATTTACTCCTCCAGAAGGGGAACCTAGCTGAAGCGCCCATTGCCCAATGGCTGAAGTTTTCTCACCGCAAACTCTTGCTTCGCCGTGGTTCGTTCTTCCGCCATGCCTCAACTCTGTATCAGATCTTCCGCCTGATCGATAGCCCGATTTGCCTCGATACCGCAAGAATGTCTACAGTCGCTTCTCCACTCTTGCACAACAACCGTCCCATCCGGCAGCAGGACGACAAAGAACATTTGCCGCAGCGGTCCGTTAAACCGTGTCCGAAAAGCAAACGAGCCAGTATGGGACCGGAGTTGCCCGGAACTCCTGCGTTTCAAGTGCGCCGATCTGTACGTGGTAAAAGGTCATCATGAAGTCGGCAGCGATCTCAGACGCTTTCTCTTTCGGTATGGCGTAGGGAGAATTCTGTTTACCGGCCTCGAAAACGTACTCAAGCGTCCCGCCATCCTTGGCCGCGCCTTTGTACCTGAACAACTCGACGGATTTGGCGGCTACGGCCAGTACGAGGACCAGCAGGACCGGTGCCCGATGGCGTTCAAGGCGAAGTAATCGCTATGGAGGGGGCCATCCTCAATGTAGCCAGATCGCTTCATACTTTTTTGGTTGAAGTGCGATTCCTTTTGCGTAGACCGCCTCGCTGGCTTTGAGCAGTCCAAGACCTCTCTTCCGGCTTCACACGATAACCAAGCATCTTGATACTCTTCCGATAGGATGACCGGCATACGGGTGTGTGATCTCGTGCACAAACTTGGATCGACCTTTGGAGTGATCGACATGCGAAAAGTGTTCATACGAACACGTTGGCGCGCCTATCTCTGCCTGTTCGAGCCAAAATCTCGAATGAAATATGGAAAAACCGTATAAGTCTGATAAATATTGGACTATAACAAAAGCGATTATCGTTCTTCAGTACGCAAGTTAGCGAACATTTAGAGCCCCCATGACACGCCTTCCCGCAAAAGTCCTAATTGTCCACAGGCTAGGTGATCAATATCTTTTAACCGTTCAGATCTCCGAAAAAAACCGATGCGCTTTCGGTGGGCTCCGTTTCGGAGAAAAAAAGCCATACCTCGCTTCGTATCGCAATGGTTGGCTTGATCTTGTCTATCATCAAAATCCCGGCCTCAAAACGGGAAAGTCATTCCCGCTCTGGATCAGTAGTTGAGTTCACTGTTTTCCCCCCAAGCGCAGACGAGTCGGCGTGCGACGGAAGTACACGACGCACGCCGATTTGGCTTGTACCATTGTCAGATGAACGGCCCGAGCGCAGAATTAGCCGGACAAAAAGAACCGGTATACGCCGCAATGCTTCTAACGACGCGAATCGGACGCTCATTTCCTCGGTGTTTTTGACGAGATAACGAGAAGCGGTTGAGTCGAGCCAAATCCGCTCAAAAAGCGGACTGAATGGTACATAGACTTCCCCTCAACGCTTGCGTCAATGGCGAGGCTCGGCAGTATAACCGACTTTCTTCCTTACCCCTTTGTTCGAGTTTGAAACCAGCGTACTGCCGCGAGATTTTTCATGTCGCAAACTTTGATGCCAAAGCGCGATCAACCGAGTTTTCACATCAATATGTCGAGGGTGCACGGATGACCGAAGTCGTACTTTGGGGATCTTTGGGTGATGGACCGCGTGTGCAGAGTCTTGCCGCTGTGACGGAGACCATGAAGTTGTGTTCGCCTTCACGTCGGGGTGATCTATTTCGGGACTTAATCCGCTGTCAATGCTCGACGCCTGTCCCGCAGGTATTTCGTCGGTACTCTTTTCGTTTGAGCCCAAGACGCTGGGCAGCGAAGACGTATCGAGTTTGGGGCTTGTTCTTCCTGCCTCATCGTCTTCCTTAGTCCAAATGGCGAGCATCGTCCCGTCGTCGGTCAAAGAGGCGTAGTCGGTCTCCATGCCATCTTTCGTGCCAATTATCCGATAAGAGTTATCAGTCTCATTTTTGGAAGCATCGCCCCAGATCGCATCAGGCGCGTTAGCGCCTAGAAGAGCCCTTGCCCTTGCCCAGTTAAACAAGGAATCACTGCGGCAGATGTACATAATGCGCGAGACTCGCCTGTTAAGAAAGAAAGCAGCAATGATGTAGTCTTCCCTCGTAAATACGTATCCTATCCGTCCCGCGATTTGTTCCTGATTTAAAACGGGTTTGCCATACTGCTGCTCAAATTGCGCGAGAGTCCAGCCAAGAGCAGCATGGGAATGATTCGCGCTCAAGATCAGGCTAAGGGCGAAGATTAACAACGGTCTGGTTTTTCGAGCCAATAGCGTCAGGCTCCCTTGGGCGATAGCAATCAACGCTGTGATTGTCTGATGGAGGTATTCTCGTCCGAAATTAATAAATGCAGTCCCGTGTGGGCTGATCGGGGCAGAGGAGACTAAGCCGTACATCGCGACGGCCTTTCCTACGTGCTGAAAGGCTTCCGAATCATTGATCACCGGCAGGTCGTCCGCACGTGTTGCAATCATGGAGAGCGGCAGACCGAGAATGCTGAATATAACTCCAAAATCTGCGCTTGCGTAAATAATAAGACTTTGTCCGATTACTCAGATCACCTGCATTTTTCAGCGTTCTCATGATCGGCGGTAAATTTGTTTTGCCTGAAAAAGATTTTCGCTGTTGGTGCGAGTAACGCCATTTTTTCCCGTGGGGGGTCTTACGTAAGAAAACAGGCCCGCAGATACAGACTGTTGGAATCAAGACTATCTCCGATGTAACACTCTCGCTCGACGCCTTCGATCATGCCGAAGGGCAGAGAATACAGCAGTTCGATGTCAAGTTAATGAAGGGAATGGCGATCCTGTAAGTCGCCATTCGGAATGATCTCCTTTCTCGATACCCTGTCAGTGGAGAAACAATCGAAAGCGCCACTTGCCTTAACCTTAATCGTTCGTTCCGCCGGTGTAAGCGGCTTTCTTTCTCGACTCCGCGTTCAAGTTCGAAAATGCCGTCCAGCCCCGAGAGATTGGGCTTTTCGCAAGACTTTGATGCCAGAGTTCGATCAATCGCCGTTTTACGCCGACATATCTAGATGACCCGGATGACCTGTCTCTTTCTTTGCGGATCTTTGGTGGGATTACTCTTGCAGAATCTTGCCCAATTACCGGTGACCACGAACGTGTTTTCGTTTGCGCATTGATACGATTTGTCTCAAGCGTGGATGCGATTGGAGTCGAGACGGCGGCTTCCGGCTGCGAGGAAGAATTTTCCTCTGGAGAAATTTCAGTGGGGGCGTGATCAACGCTGCTCGCGTGTTCCGAAGTCATTTTGCCGATGGAAGTTTTTACGTCCAAACCCACTCCTGTGAAGCGGGTAGCGGGATTTGCATTCAGCAAGAAGTCACGTCGAACTTGTCTCGCCTCCTGTGCGAGATCATGCCTCTTTTGATGCCGCTCTTGGACCTGAACCGCAAGCACGAGAGCCGCGAAAATTACCGTGCCCAAAACTGCCGTTGCAACCCACCCGGTATCGCGATTGAATCTTTTGAGCATGTCACTTGTCCGGGGTAAAGCGACGGAATTCTCCTGAGTCGCCAAGGCAGGTGGGGGTAATGCTCTCGACTCTGGATCGCCCGGTTGTATTGCTGACTGCAACTTGTGTAAGAAGGATTCGCTGCTTTCGAAATGCGGCGAGCCTTGCAGACCACGGTAGAGTATGGAGTTGCCCGCTTCTCCCAGCGTGTGCACAGGCTTGAACCAACGCTTGATGTCATTTTCATTCGTTCTCTCACCGCCAAGCAGTTCGTAAGTAAGCAATGCTGTTTGGCTAACCGCCAATCCTTTTGAGCCGCCTTCCCGCGCTTTTGAGGCAAGAAACTGCCCAGTATTATTATTACTTGGTCTTACGAATTCCCAGACGTCCAGTTTGATGGAGGAGGGGGGCCAATCGCACAGCGAACGCCGTTCAGAATCCACTTCAAACGAACTCCTGATTTCCGCAAACATCCAGCAAGGACAGATTGGATTGGGACAGAAGCTAAAGGCGGCGGCAAGATCAAGAGCGTTGGCTAAGGGGGTTACTAGCCGTAGAACTTCTTCCAGCTCGAGGCGGGATCGCTCTTTCAAAAGGTCTGCAATCGAGCGACCACTGGAAGGCTCAGTAATGACGAAATCGCTCCCTTTATCGCAGATCACGTCCAGAACATTCAAGAAGTGCGGATTTCGGACCAAAGCGAGTTGATGGAGTTTCTGGCACCAAGTGTCACTGGTACATTGAGATGTCAGTGACGCCCGCCTAACCTTTACGGTTTGATCCAGCGCGAGATCATGTGCCTTAAAACTGTCCACGTCGACCGTTTCCAAGATTTTGTAGCGCCTTGCCAAAACCGTTTCGACAAGGGACGGCTCGGTCATTTTGCCGTCGCGATCTGACCGCAAATTTGTCTCATCGTTTCTTGATCTCGGTGCGATAAGGGACAACGTTCGCATACCAGAAACTGCGATTATTTTTTCCCGGATGTATTCCTTCGCGGATGTAAAAAAACCGCTGAATCAGACTCTTGTGAAAAACACGCGCTGACCGGGTTTGACGCCTTCCAGAGATAGTTGCGCAACAACGCGACAGTTTGAGCATGTATTTGACAGATCAGGGATTCAGTCACGCCGATGCAGGCTGCTATCTCGGACAATGGTATATGCTCGTGATAGTGCATCGCTAAAACTTTCTTCGGCCCACGGGGAAGCTGTGCGATTTTCCGGGAGAGTAGCGACAACGCCTCTTCACGTCCCAGGGCGGGATTTGAGTCTAACGATCTCGCGTCGTTTGTGTTTGGATCCACAAGCGTTGCGGCATCCCAGTCGAACTCACTGGGCATCTTTTCGTTGCCTACCGAATGGGCAAGTTCTTCCATGGAATACTACTCTCCAAAACGCGGCGATTGCCATCACCGACATCGCTGGGATTCAGCGACTTTTCCAATACTCTTTGAGAAGCATTGTCATTGCATTTGCGTATGACAGAAGCAGCTGATACTCTGCGCTCTCAGCGTTCTTTGCGGTTAAAGCAAGAGACGTTCCGTATAGTTAGATTACGGTCCAAATGTAATTTCGGCCAATTAGTGCGATAGATACCAATAAATCCACCGGATCTTGGATCTTGTCTGAATATTCAATATTGTTGATTTGGCTGAATGCGCGAATCAAACAATACGCATTCTTCACACAAGTCAGATATAAATGGACTAATGGTAACAGGTGTCTTTACTATATCGCTTAGTGCAGTGAGGCTGAAGGTTGTTATAGCGGCCTCCGGCCGTTTGCAATGCTTTTATTTGATGAAAATGGTATGGCTGTTATACGATGTGTAGACTTCTGCACTAGTACCCGTTTTCGCTGATACAAGTTAGCTCGGCTTATTACGATTCAGTTCATTCTGGCCAGTTCCTAGCAGCGGTTCGCGGTGCTTGTGGATTCCGGCCTTGATTAGGGTCCACGCTCTGCAAGTTCCAATGCCACCGATTTCGTTAGCCCGACAACGCCGATTTTCGCGGCAGAATAGGCGTGAGGACCATAACCACCGGTCAAACCCGCTACGCTCGCTATGTTGATGATGGTTCCGCCGTTTTGCATATGTGGGACGCCATATTTAATTCCCAAAAACGGACCACCAAGCAAAAGGCCAATTGTCCGATCAAATCCTTCGACTGAAGTTTCGGCTATAGGTCCGCCTTCACCGCCCGCGCCCGTTTTTACCAAGTTCTTCTTCCAGAACTTTCCCCTTTGCGGTCAAGAGATCGCTAAAAACCACTTTGCACCTTCTTCGACGAAACGTCTGAGGATGCCTTCTCCTATACCTCTGGAACCGCCGGTAACGACAGCAACCTGATTTTCTAGTCTGAGTCTGGCTGTATGGGCTGATTGATTCATATATGTTCTCCGATTGGAGCATAGGGGTCTGCCGACCCATTGAACAAATGCCACGTAGAGCTTGATATAGAGTTGTAATGCCAACCATTACGCACGTGGCGTTTGATAATGCAATGTCCCACGACGACACGTCGAGGAATCCTGCGGCACTACGCCCAAAATGTTAGTCTAAATTACCAAAGGAATCAACACGATGAATGCTACCGAAGTCGCACAAAACAACTTCAATTCTTGGAATCGTCATGATGCTGGCGCAATTGTCACCGCCTACGCTACAGGGGGAACCTACCGCTCCCCGCGCTTGGGCCACCCTCTTATCGGGAAAGCTATCGGCGACTTTGCTAAACAAGATCCGGTCACTAGAAATGCCTTTTTCATTGACATCGAAGACGACGAGGCATCCACTTGTAGCGTCGCTCACGACGTTTGACCAAAGGCGTTCCCTCTGCCCCGGCAACTCCGATTGTTACCGACGACTCGGAGAAATCCCGCACAGGTCTGTAGGCGACAAATCATTCTTAAGCCCCGGCAGGAAAAGTGAAAATGCGCTTATTGATTACCCTTGTAGGGCTGGCAATCGGATTTGTGATGCCAGCATTTGCCCAAACAAAAGAGACGGTTGATCCGCAAACAAAAGTTCAACTGGACGGGCTCACCCAAAAGTTCGCAACCGCCCTTGATAGCAATGATCCAGCCCAAAGGCCACTGTCTTTGCCAAGGATGCGGTATTTGTGACCAATAAGGGACCGCTCGACGGGCAAGAGGAAATTACGACCTATTTTGCGGATCTATTCAAGAATGTCCATGTCATCGACCACTGGACTCAAGTCAGCGGTGGAAATACGTGACGGCGAAACTTGGAAACATTTGCCGTTGACGGTCAACTTGACCCCGCATCCGGCGAAATGAGTAAACACCTCACTAGGTGTCTTAACCATGCAAACCCCACGTTTCCTTCAAGCCACGCTCCGCTTTTTAGTGTGCTTTACGATTGCCTTCGGACTCCCACTTATGGCGGCTGATGATAAACCCTCGGATGTAAATAATCCCTTTGTCGGAAAATGGACCTACCGCAGCTGGATCAATGACCCAGATCCCGTCGATGTTGATCCACCAGAAAAGAAGGCGGAGAAGACGGCGAAGCTCCTGCTTTTTGAAACTGAGCTCGTCTTGGAGGCGGCACCTGCCGGTCAAATCCAAGGTAAATTGAATACGGGAGCTTACTGAACGCTGACCGTGTTCGGCCCCGTTGGATTTGGTTCGCCATTCTCCATTCGGATTCAGGCGGTTGGCAAAGACAAAGGAAGCCCTTCCGAAGGTTGGATCCACGATTATATCGTATGGCTGATCCCTGCTTGGCCGAACGGAGTCGAACAAAGGCCGTCGATTGTGGGCTCTGTTATCAGGACCGTGCCTCACAGCAACGGCCAATTTAAGGCCGGCGAGGTTGCCTCGTTTATCGCCGTCAAAAAGGACTAATCCGAAGGGTAGGCGTAAGGATTCCTTCGTAATGAGTAACAAGATTCCGCAGGCATCATTGTTGGGCCAGATCGGATATCCATCGGTACTGTCACCCAGCGCTCTCTATCTTGTGACTACAATTTTTCCTGATTGAATATGCATCCGGCTCCGGCGCGGTGACGGATTAGAATCCGGGGGGCATCGATAGCGGAAGCGGCTTCAACTATTGGAGATTGCATCAGAATGCCTCAGTGGAGGCGTCGTTCAGTCGATACGCGGACGACCCATGTGCCACCGCCATCACTCCACGTTCACCTTTCGGGCGTTTGATCTGTAAAAGCCTCCGATCCACTTGATCGACAGTTAAATTGACTCCAGTCAGTCTTAGGCGCTTCTAGTAACCATCATGCGGGCCGGGTGTTCAGAGCCGGTAAGGACCGGAGGAATTATGCGATCCTAAAAATTATTGCGGGTCCCACCTAGACCACAACGGATCACCTCATTTGAGAAAAAGCCACCAGATGACGGATAACCAAGTGAAGCCGACGAAAGCGACCGAAACAACCATCAGATTGAACCGGCGCATTCGCCGCTCATATGCGTGCGCCCAACTAAGGTGCTGGTCGCTTTCTGCCGTACCAACTAATCCGTTGGTTTTCACGTACCCCTTGTTTTAAGCCGGATGAGGTGGAATCACATTCGAAAAGTTTTTCCTAAGGGAAAACAAATTTATCGCTGGTCATGAAAACGTTGAAAAATTCAGATGATCTAAGCGGCAGGACAAAATGTTCTTGTGTGCTGCAAACCTGTTCGCATTCGAGGCTATATTGGTGGCTTACATGCGTCCATGTTTTATGTTTCTCGGTCTACTGCTCTGCTTGATTGCAACACAAGCGGACGAGCAAGGGGTGATCAAAGACTCCGAAGCCATTCGATACGTAGGCCAATATGTCGAGGTGCGCGGTTTGGTCGCCTCCGTCACGACCAGCCCGTTTGGGACTACATTTATCAGTTTCGGACGAGAATACCCCAACCAAACGTTCGCTGCGTTCATTCCAGCCGATTCGGGAATTGCGTCTGACCAGATCACAAAACTGGAAGGGAAAATCATCGGCATCGTCGGCACAATTGAACTTCACAAGGGGAAGCCGGAGATTAAAGTCATGTCGATATATCAGATCGTAGGCTTAAGTTCTAAGTTGGCAGAATGAGACCGCTGAACCCGTTGCCTGAAACTGACCGGATCTGACCCCACTTAAAGCTGCGTGCCTTAGGTCATAGACCCACAGTGAATGCGTCCAGAACGGTAGTCACCTTCACGGCCATCCTTTTTGCAGCATTCGCAAGCCCTTCGGTCGCCCAACATTGCCATAGCGACCACGGTGGCAACCAGAACCAGCCGCCTTCAGGTTCTCCAATGATCGCCGCCGTGCCTTCGGAGGCCAGTGCTGCGGTCAACAAGCAAATTAGAGCGGCTCGCAATTCATGGTCGGTCTCGGAACGTAATCGTTGCCAGACTACATCCGGCAGATCCACGTTTTTTGAGAGTAGCGATTCGACTCGTCCCTCGACACTACCATCCGCTCGGGGGCGGGATTATTGATTCTTTAACGCATCAGGAATTTTCGCCTTCCGGTTTCCCCATGCGGTTCCTGCGCGCATCTGGACGTGACATCGGAAATCCTCCCCCGTTTGATCACCTTCTGAACTTTGCAGCTCTGTTACTCGCTTCGGGCTTTTCTCCTTTTTTAAGCATTGCAGGAGGGAATTATAGTGTATATTGTAATTATGGTCCTCCGATCTACCCAGTTTGATGATTATGAGCGCGCCAAGCGTAGATCCGTGGTGGTCGGCCTAGTAAACCAACGAAGCGGCGAGCACAAATACGTCAAGGTGGGTTTTAGTTGGGTGTTGCTTTTCTTTTCTGGAGTTTTTGGGATACCTTTATTTTTGAGGCGTCTCTACGTGTGGGGAGCTGTTTTTTTGTCCCTTTGGGTCCTCTACGTTTTTAGTCCTCAGATATTGCCAGATACGGCGCATTTTGCGGGAACTTATTTATCGCTTTGTCTCGTTTTTCTTGCACTCCAGATATGGATAGCGGTGAAAGGCAACGAAATGACCGCGAAAAATCTCTTAGAGAATGGCTGGAGTTTCTCTTCGCCGAACACTCAGGAAAGTCACTATGCGATGATGAAATGGGACCTCTCCAATATTTACGCTCCAGAACATAGCCAAATTCAGGTACCTCAGCGTTTTTCTCAGAGAGCACCCACTCAGTTTTCGCTCCCAGAACCGGAGATTTCTGAGCCGATTCTTTCGGCACCAACGCAGGACACTATTCCGCCGATCGGATCGGTAGCAAAACCAATATTTACCCCCAGATCTTCCGCCACGATGGAGAATCACCAGCGATTCTGGGAAACCAAATTCGACATCTACCTTCGGCTGTGCAGAGCGGCAGGAATATTAGCGTTTGTGCCTTATGGTTCGGATGAGTATTCGATAGCCTACAAGGATCTAATCACAATTTGCACCGGAGAGTTTCAGCTTGTCGCTTCCCCGGATGTCTCTTCTGCCCTAACGGCGTTTGTTGACCACTTACAAACCGGGAACACGGATCAGTCCGGAGCCGAAGCTCAGAAACTAGCTTTGGCATGTAGGCAGGATACGGGCGCTGAGTTTCATCTGACCGGTCAAGAGCAAACAAAGAACGTCGAAGGACTTGTCTAGAATCCGAGGGGTATAACACCTACTAGATCGCCTCTATCAAAATGAACGAATGGCAGGACATGAGCTTCACTGAAACCCTTCCGGATGGGACAATATTGGGCGACGTATCGAGTATCTCTCCCGGTACGTTTTTTCACGATCGGCAAGAACTTCATGACAGTAAGCTTCACAGAGGCTTAATGAACGGCATCGCACCGCACGGATCATCTATCATTCTTTCCGGCGGCTATCAGGACGATGAGGACCTTGGCGACGTCATCATCTACACCGGCGAAGGCGGACGCGACCCGAATACCCGGCGACAGATTGCGGACCAAACATTCACCAACGGAAATCTGGCGCTGGCTGCGAATCATTTGAACGGCATTCCCATTCGCGTGCATCGAGGCAGGAAACACGCTCCGGATATGCCGCAGGGATTTCGATACCGTTATGATGGCCTTTACCGCGTTGCGAGATACTGGCAGCAAATTGGGTCAGATGGCTTCAAAATTTGGCGGTTTCAGATCGAGAAAGCGTCGGTTCCGGAGGACGTGGGGCATGTGACTCAGATTGAACCGGCCAGTAAAGACGCCCCTACCGGTAACGACACCCCAACTAAACAGCAGTTAACAGTTACTCGGGTCGTGCGCGACACTAAGGTAGGCAAATGGGTGAAGCAGATACACGATTTTACTTGCCAAATCTGCGGCACACGACTCGTTACACCGGTAGGCGCGTACGCAGAAACCTGTCACATCAAGCCACTCGGGCGACCTCACGACGGGCCAGACAGTCCTGAGAACACCCTTTGTCTTTGCCCAAACTGCCACGTGCTGCTCGATGAATTAGCGATTTGGATAAATGATGATCACTCCATAGGCGGGCGGGAAGGGCTTCTCCGCGTTGATCCAGAGCACACGATTTCCTCTGAATTTCTTCAATATCATCGCTGTATGTGTGGCCGCTAAGTCACGGAATGGATCTTTACTTTCTGGCTTCGGGACGAATCGCTAGAAGACAGCGCGAACCTTCCTGATCCTGACGTGCTGGCGATGGAAATTGCTGAAGAATTGGAGGCTGCACTGGCGCAATTTGCGGCGATCGCGGAAGATTTGAAGCGGTGATGTTTTAGGGCGTAACCGAACGCGTTTTTCCATCCCCACCTTTCGTGGATTGAGGCAGGTCGGCAAAGTAATCGAGAAGCATCCTGTGGATGAAGATGTAACCTCCGCCCACTTTCTTCAGGAAAATCAGTTTGGCGCAATGGTCGAGAAATTTAATAAACTTAAATGGTGTGTTTCCGTTCAACCAAAGAGTTAGTCGTAGCGCATAGTGCTGGATCACGGCTGAACCACCTCGACTTAATCCGACCATAAATCCGAAGGCCAGCCCGCAGACTAGTGCACCGTCTCATAAGTGGGAGACATACCGTTGGCTTCAAAAGGGTCTGGATGCTAGGCGCGAGTGAGGAGCGTATCCGCTGCGATCCGTGACGAGCGAACAACGACACAGACGGACCCTTTTCAAGCCAACCCGGAGGGCCGATGGCGCTTTGACCGATTTTCTGCGTTGCTCGCTCCTTACGTACGGATCTCAGTACGCTCGTCGCTCGGCGCCTTGAAAATCGGCCAAATCGCCGACGGCGGTATGTCTCCCACTTATGAGACGATGTACTAGCCCCCCGACAACCGCGCCTCTCAGTCCGGCGATCACCGCTCCAGCCAATCCGGAACAAAGCCCGACGGTCAAGGAGGTTACGAGGAAAGCAACCACAGAATTTTGTAGAGACAACTTGATCCCCAGATTCGGAGTTGTTTTAGCGTCCTTGACCTTTCCGGTAATTCCACCCACTAACCCGGCGATCAGTCCGGTAATCACTACGCCCAGCATCACCGCGAACATCACCAAACTGCCGTCCATTCCTGAGAGCGGCGCGAGAATCAGCGCGAAGATCAGCCCGAAGATGAGGCTGGATACGAAAATCGAGGGAGAATGAAGCGGTTTTTCTGCAAGGTCGCGGATGGAAAAGCGTGCTGTCCCTCAGCTTTGATGATCAATGCGGGCTGATAAATATTAAGCCCCCTGGGAGGTTGCTCCCAGGGGGCTTTTGCTCTCCATCTCAAAGGTGTGAAAGATGAGAACGGAGAGACTTGGTACCAGAGCCATCTGGCAGATCAAGAGCTACACCAGCTGCTGGAGAAAGTCGATGCGGATTTGGCCCGGGAGGCGTGCCAAAAGGGCTGCCTTTATTGCCTCGGAAAGCTGCATCGTGCCGACTATGATCGCAAACCTCGTGGTGGTCCGCAATGGGACCGACGCTATAGCTTTTGTTGTGCAGAAGAAGATTGCCGTCGACGGCGAACCCCGGAGTCGGTGCGTTTCCTGGGGCGAAGGGTCTATGCGGGTCTGGTGGTCGTGTTGATCACGACGATGATTCATGGCCTGAAGCCAGGGCGGGTCCGTCGGATCTGTGAAGCACTGCAGATCGACTTGCGCACGTTGAAGCGTTGGCGCCAATGGTGGCTGGATAGTTTTGTCCGCAGCTCATTCTGGAAAGCCGCCCGGGCCCGGTTCATGCCGCCGCCGTGCGAGCGGATCCTGCCTTTGTCGTTGTGGTTGAGCTTTGAGCTCGAGGAACGCGAGCGCCTGCTGGCCGTGCTCGAGTTCCTGAGGCCGATAACCACCCCCACGGCCTGGAAGGAGCTTGCTATGTGAGGTTCATTCCAACTCCCGCAGAGGATGCCGGTGGCCTGAACACCGGCAGCGGTGGTAGAAGCTGCGAGCGTCGCCACAACGGCGAGGGAAAAAAATGAAAAGCGCGATGTCTAATCCTTCCGGACTTCCTCGTTCCCACGAGCGATGGGCACGCTTCCGCTTCAGCGTGATCGGCCCATTGTTAGCTGCTCCCCCAGAGCGGGGCGAGTTGCAGGAGCAACTCAAAGGCTTAGCCGCCAAAAAATGGCGTCATCCCATCACCGAACAACGGGTTCAATTTGGTCTCTCGACTATCGAGCGGTGGTTCTATACAGCCCGCAACGCGAAGAAGGATCCTGTGCAGGCATTGCGCCGCAAAATCCGTTCTGACCAGGGCGGGCACCCCGCTTTGAGTTCGAAGGTGCGCGAACTGCTTGCTGCCCAGTATCGACAGCATCCCAACTGGAGCTATCAGTTGCACACTGACAACCTGGCAGTGGTAATCGAAAAGGAGCCGACTCCTGGCGCAACAGTTCCTTCCTATGCCTCGGTTATGCGCTTCATGAAAGTTCACGGCTTGATCAAGCGCCCACGCCGTGGTCCGGTCCACAGTCCCGGCGCCCAGGCCACCGAGCATCGCATCGAGACTCGGGAGATCCGCAGCTATGAGAGCGAGTATGTCAATGCTCTGTGGCATCTGGATTTTCATCACGGTTCGCTGCGCGTCTTAGTCGATAAAGGCCGTTGGGTTTACCCACTGATGCTGGGGATCATCGATGATCATTCCCGCTTGTGCTGTCATGCCCAATGGTATCTGGCCGAAGGAGCCGAAGAACTCTGTCACGGTTTGTGTCAGGCCTTGCAAAAGCGAGCCTTGCCCCGGGCTTTGATGAGCGACAACGGCTCGGCCATGCTCGCCGCCGAGACCACGGAGGGCTTGGCACGGCTAAGCATTGTACACGAAACGACACTGCCCTATGCGCCGTTCCAGAACGGCAAGCAGGAGAGCTTCTGGAACGGTGTTGAAGGACGCCTGTTACCGATGCTCGAAGGAGTAAGCTGATCTGACTGTTGCTCAACTCAATGAAGCCACGCTGGCCTGGATCGAGATGGAATACAACCGGTCCGTCCACTCTGAACTGAGTGAAGCCCCTCTGCAACGTTACCTCCACCACCGCGACGTCGGACGGCCCTGTCCATCCAGCGCCGAACTTAAGATGGCCTTCACGGCCGAAGCGGATCGCACCCAGCGCCGCTCCGACGGCACCATCAGCCTGAAGGGTATCCGTTTTGAGATCCCCTCCCGCTACCACCATTTCCAACGGCTCAGTGTACGCGCAGCTTCCTGGGATTTGAGCCAAGTTCATCTGGCTGATCCCAAAACCGGTGCCATCCTCTGCCGGCTCTTTCCCCTGGATAAGCGCAAAAACGCTCAAGGCGAGCGCGCCGCTAAAGGCTCTGCACTGGACAGGCCCGCGGCAGCTATATCGCCAGCGCCCTCCAGCATGGCGCCGCTCCTGCAAAAGTTGATTCAACAATACGCGATCACCGGACTGCCTCCGGCTTACCTGCCCAAGCATCAATCCAACACTAACACCGCTCATGAATAAAAAACTCCTCTCTCTTTATAGTCTGAAGTTCAACCCCTTCTCACCCGAAGTGCCCACTTCGGCCTTGTGGAGCGCGCCCTCGATCGAGAGCTTCTGCTGGCGCATCGAACAACAAATCGGCGAAGGCGGCTTCGCCCTGGCGATCGGCGATCCCGGCACGGGTAAGAGCGCCGCCCTGCGCATCCTGGCCGAGCACCTGGGCAACTTGCGCGATGTGATCGTCGGAGTTTTAAGTCGGCCCCAGGCCTCGCTGGCCGATTTTTATCGCGAGTTAGGCCACCTGTTCTCGGTCCCCTTGGCTCCTCACAACCGATGGGCCAGCGCCAAAGCTCTACGGGAAAAATGGCTCCATCACATCGAAAACTCTCTCTATCGTCCGGTGCTCTTGATCGATGAAGCCCAGGAAATGACCCCCTCGGCGTTGAGCGAACTGCGGCTTTTGTCCAGCGTCGAGCTGGATTCCCGCTCTATCCTCACCACTGTTCTGGCCGGCGATCTTCGCCTGGCTCACCGCCTGGAAGAGGCCCACCTCTTACCGATCGCCAGCCGCATCCGGGCGCGATTGCGCACCGAAGCCCTGACCCCGGCCCAACTGCTCCAGTGTTTGAACCACTTGCTCAAAATGGCCGGTAATCCAAAGCTCATGAACCCGCCGCTTTTGCAGACCCTCTGCGAGCACGCCGCCGGTAATCTGCGCCTGCTCATGAACATGGCCAATGATCTGTTGGCTGCCGCGCTTCACCAGGAACGCGAACAGATTGATGAAAAGCTCTTCTTCGAGGTTTTTTCCCTGGACCCCAAACCGACCCCCAAACGCTCATGAACCAACTGCCGGTCCAACGCGCCAGTGAGCTCTCGATCGACTCGGCGGCGCTCACCCAATGGCTGGTCCAGGGGCTCTGGTCCGACCAAGCCGTGGGCATCCTCGGGGGCGAACCCAAATGTTGCAAAAGCTTTCTGGCTCTGGATCTGGCCGTCAGTGTCGCCTCAGGCACTCCCTGTCTGCGCCGCTTTGCTGTCCCGCGCACCGGACCCGTACTGCTCTTTCCCGCCGAAGACTCCCTGGCTGTGGTGCGCCGGCGTTTGGAGGGGATTTGCTCGGCGGCCGATGTCGACTTCCAGTCTCTGCCAGTCGAGGTAATCACTGCCCCGACGCTTCGGTTGGACGCTCCTAAGGACCGGGAACGGCTCGGCAACACCGTCCAGGCACGCCAACCGCGTTTGCTCATTCTCGATCCTCTGATCCGGCTCCATCGAGTCGACGAGAACGACGCCTCACAGATCGCCGGGCTCCTGTCCTACTTGCGCCAACTCCAACGAACTTTCCAGGTCGCGGTCTTAGTCGTCCATCACGCCAGAAAGGATGCCAACGGCACTCGCCCCGGCCAAGCCCTGCGTGGTTCCAGCGAACTGCACGGCTGGGGTGACTCCAATCTTTACATGCGCCGGCGCGGCGCCCAGTTGACCTTGTCTACCGAACACAGGGCCGCTCCCTCCCAAGACCACATTCCACTCGAACTAACTCAAGCCGGTTCAGCCTTGGCTCTCTCTGTTGCGGCGGATGACTCCTCCGTTCCTGAGCCCGGTGCTGAACCTTCGGCTCTCCAGCGCGTCGAGCAGATCCTGGCCGGCCTGGATCAACCCGTCACCGTCCAGCAGTTGCGCAAGCTTTGTGGCCTGCGTACCGCCACGGTTTGCTCCTGCCTGGCTCAACTGGCCGACAATGGCGTGGTGACTCGGGATAGCAGGGGCTATCAACTCAATCGACCTCTCCAATCACCCGCCGTTTCCCTTTCCCCGCCTATAGACCCCTGGGGAAACGGAAACGGGAAACACTCTCCTTGACGACATTTGAACTCTCCGAGCAACTCAATTTGCTTCAGCGGAGGATAGGGCAACGCTGGGAAGCGACCCGAGCGCCGACTGGAGCCCTGCAAACGGCAGGTCGGGCGATCCTCACTCCGAGGATCGTCCGGCTAGCCCCTGCCGGTGCAGGAACAAAAGCGATAAATCCATCCGTCCTTTATTACCCCACCGGATGGCACTCACAATTGGACATCTACAGCGACAATTATAATCCGGCCGGACCGCAGATATGTTATTAACCATTTGCAGCAATGCTTCCCGCCAGCCCTTCCGTTAGTCACCCTCTAAATTTACCTCGATTTTCCCGAAAGCATCGCCATCGACTACCGAGCTAGCTCTCAAATCAGCATTGTCTTGGCACGCCTATAAAAATTGATTTCAAACACGTCGCGCTTAATCTTATCCGCCCGCCCCTCCAGTTTGTGGTCGAGAGTGACCAGGATTGTCCGCAAGATAACGCATGGCGGTGTGAGTTTCAAGTTGAACGCCTGTTCAAGTCGCCTAGGCGCGGTGTCATAGAAGTTTTACAAAAGATTTTCCGGAGAAGGTGAAATCAAAATTTCCAGTTTGTCACCGATCTTTAGCTCCTCTCCAGACTCGAAGCTGAATTCGCCATGTTCCATCTGTGAGACCTCTTTTCGTCCAAGGCAGGGCTTCGTGATCTTCACAAGAAATGAGTCATGTGAGTATTTGTCCCGAAGACGCATCCATCCTGGCTTGAACAGTGTAGCCGCCGACTTCTACACCCTCAGCTATCTCAACGACGGGATGCTTCGTCACCCTAATCACTTCCGCGATTCCGGTACATTCTTCCACTCCAGCATTTTCTCAGCGGATGGATCAGAGGTCAAATCGCGCCCTCGACCGGTCCTATTAGTACCTAGGTGGCGTGATCCTGCTCGGATTAATAGTCAGCAGACCG
>CAVULL010000020.1:0-664581 GCA_963742335.1 uncultured Verrucomicrobiae bacterium | reverse complement strand
ACCTGGAGCATGGTCACGCCATGCAACGTCCATATCGATAAGTTAGCCTTGGCATCAGCGAGGGGCGTCGACGAAGCCGGAGCAAAATCGATTATTTTCAACACGATTACGGTTTCCGACGGAATCTCGATGGGGACCGAAGGCATGAAATATTCCCTGGTCTCCAGGGAGGTGATCGCTGATTCGATCGAAACTGTTGCGGGATGCGAAGGATTCGACGGTTTGGTGGCGATCGGAGGCTGCGACAAAAACATGCCGGCTTGCTTGATCGCCTTGGCACGATTGAACCGTCCATCGGTGTTTGTTTACGGAGGAACGATCCTCCCAGGTTGTATTGGCAACCGGAACATCGATATCGTTTCCATTTTCGAAGCGGTGGGTGCCCATTCCAACGGGAAAATTTCAGACGGCGAACTGGAGCAAGTTGAATCTTGCGCGATTCCAGGACCTGGCTCTTGCGGCGGAATGTACACTGCCAATACAATGGCGTCCGCGATCGAGGCGCTTGGGATGAGTTTGCCTAACAGTTCTGCACAAGCCGCGATTTCCGAAGAGAAGCTGGCCGATGCGGCTCAAGCCGGAGCCGCTGTGGTGGAATTAGTCAAACGCGGTATACGCCCATCCGATATCATGACCAAGGAAGCTTTTGAGAACGCAATGACGATTGCCATTGCGCTCGGTGGATCGACCAACGCGGTCCTCCATCTTCCGGCGATGGCCAACGCCGCAGGTATAAAATTGAAGCTCGATGACTGGACCCGTATTGGAAAGAGAGTTCCGGTGTTAGCCGATCTCAAGCCGAGCGGTAAGCACGTGATGTGGGAACTTGTCCAGATCGGGGGGATCATGCCGATGATGAAAATGCTTCTCGGTCACGGTTTACTGCATGGCGACTGTTTGACCGTGAGCGGTAAAACCCTGAAGCAGAATTTGGCCAAGGTCAAAGATTATCCGAAAGGGCAGACGATCGTTCGAGGATTCAAAGATCCAATCAAAGCGAGCAGCCATTTAGTGGTGCTTTACGGAAACTTGGCTCCAGAAGGTGCGGTAGCGAAAATCTCCGGCAAAGAAGGACTCCGTTTCGAGGGCAAGGCGCGAGTGTTCGAATCCGAAGAAAAGGCTCTGCGAGCGATCCTGGATGACAAAATCCGGAAAGGAGATGTCATCGTCATTCGCTACGAAGGCCCAAAAGGAGGACCTGGAATGCGTGAGATGTTGGCTCCGACCTCAGCAATCATGGGAAAGGGATTAGGGAAAGAGGTCGCGCTGATGACTGACGGAAGGTTTTCTGGCGGCAGCCACGGATTTGTGATTGGGCACGTGACACCGGAAGCGTTTGTCGGCGGACCGATCGCAATCATCAAGAATGGGGATCCGATCGAAATTGATGGCGATAAGAAAGTGATCGAGTTGAAGATCTCGAAAGCCGAGCTTGCGGCGCGCCTCAAGCAGTGGAAACAGCCAAAAGCGAAATACGCAAAAGGTGTTCTGGCTAAGTACGCGGCGCAGGTGAGTTCAGCGTCTCTCGGCGCGGTGACCGATTAGGGAATGGACGCCGGGGGCTGCGATGACCTGTCTGCCGCGAGATAATCTGGGTCACGGTGATGTTGATCGTGAGATGGCAGATCTGAGTTGGCGTTCACGGATCGGCTTGGCGCTCTGAAGAGTCGCCGCCTTGGCAATTCGTTCCAGCCAAAGTAGCGTCTCGATTCCGGAAAATCGGGTTGGTGCGCACTTCTCAGTGATCTGACAATCTTCAGCAAATTCGAGCAGACCCCAACCGAGCGGCACTTCGCATTGGTGCAGCAATTCGGGCGTCGTTACCAGGTAGTGGAGGTTTCCGAGTTTGTACCGGGTCATTAAATCGAACTTCGTGTTGCCGAACAATTGGCGGTGGATGCGGGCGATCTTCTCGGTTATTTGCCTGTATGCCGCATGATCGATCGCGCTGAAATCAAAAGTTGCCCATTCCGGAAAGAGCGAATCCGAAGTTCGAAGGGATGGATAGTGAACCGCCAGTAGACGCTCCAGTTTTTCGCGACGCTCCTGAAGAGCTTTCAACCTCGCTTGAAGTTCGAGATGGCGTTGATTATCACGGTCAAGGTCTGCCCGGCTCTGTTTGCATTCAAAAACGGCAATCATCGGCTCTCCTTCCATGCGGTCCAAGCGCATCGCCGCGACGTCGACTCGGAACCGCGATCGTGGAGCACGAACTTCCATTGCGCAACAACGGAAACCGCGATCATACGCCCAAAGGAAAGTCTGTTCTTTCAGGCGTCGGTGCACTTCCGATTCGCCGGCGGTCACGATCCGATTCTTGTCACCGATCTTTGCAGACTGTTAGCGCCTCCGATGTAGATCGCGATGTAATCGTCAAATCGCCCATAGAAACAAAGCCGTGGAAGCTCGGTCACGGTGTATAAGCGTCCGTGGATGATACGGTGCCGTTCGGTATCGTAGATAGCAATCGGGATTAACTGCTGGTTCTCGGGCAAGTTAACTCCACCTCGGGCGAGTCGCTCCCGCACGTTCCGGAGTGATTCCGGTTCTCTTCGAGCCTGGTCCTCTGTTAGGGGGCCGGCTCCGACGACGACCAGACGAATCGCCAGTGCTTTTTGCAGATCCTTTTCACGAAGCGAGCTGAGCAGGGATTCCGCTGTCGTCCTGGCCTGCGTCTCTTGTTGAGAAGTTAAAGAGTAGCGCCCGGCAACGACGTTATTTGGATCCTCGACAAGCAATCTTATTTTAGCTTCGGCCAATTGCGCAAACACGAGAAGAAAACCGGCGATCCAGCATCTCATGAGGGTCGACAATAAAGATGAGCCCAGCGAGCAGGCAAGCAGAATTGGGCGAGGTAAGCGAAGCGTCCCGCTTCGCCTCTTCGATCTTCGAGGGAGCAAACCGGGACGGTTCGCCTAGTGTGCCGCAAAATAGACTACGCATCAGCGCCCTTCAGGCGTAAAGATTTCCTATGCAACCCTCTCTTACATTTCGGTTCAAGGACGGCACAGAGGTGCGCCGACTCGGTTATGGCGCGATGCGTTTGACTGGTCAACCCGGGAACTTCGGGCCTTATGAAGCTTGGGAAGATGGAAAAAAGGTATTGCAACGCGCACTCGAGCTTGGAATCAACTTTATCGACACGGCCAGGGCTTACGGACCTGGTTGGAACGAGAGACTCGTTGCGGAAGCCCTCCACCCTTATCCGGAAGGATTATTCATTGCCACAAAGGGTGGAGTGGTAAAAAAATCGGCCTCCGAGCGATACCTGGACGGAACTCCGAATGGTCTTCGGCGCGACTGCGAAGAAAGTCTCAAAAATTTGCGCGTCGACTGCATTGACTTGTACCAGCTTCATTGGGTCGATCCGGATGTGGCACTCAGTGAATCCGTCCAAGGTCTGGCTCGACTTCAGCAGGAAGGAAAAATTCGGCTGATCGGCCTTTCTAATATTACGGTTGCACAGCTTAAAGAGGTTCAGTCAATTACTCGTATCGATTCTGTGCAGAATCGGTACAGCGTTGGTGAGCGGCAGGGAGATCCAATGATAGTTTATTCTGCCCATGAAGGAATCGCCTTCGTGCCCTATGGACCTTTGGGAGCTGACCCGATGAAGCCGGGGGCGCCACTTGCTTCCGCCGAGGGAAGTCTCGCCGAAGTTGCCAGACCGCTGGGAGCGACGACGACACAAGTGGCATTGAGTTGGCTGCTCCATCGCGCTCCTAACGTTCTTCCGATCCCGGGAACCACCTCTGTTGCGCACCTTCAGGAAAATGTTGCGGCGGCTGACCTGCATCTTACAGAGGACGCGCTGCAGCAGCTCGAAACCATCTCCGAGCGCATAGAGTGAATGAACGCGGAATTCTGCGTTATCGGACCGACGCGCGGGACAGGCCTCTTGGTAACTCGGCAGCTACTGCAAGCCGGAGCAAGCGTTGGCGTCCTGGCGCGCAACCCTGATAAAGCCAGACGAATCCTGGGCGACAGATTGCTTCTAAGCCGTGCGGATGTGACTGATCGGCGTTCGGTTCGCGACGCCTTGCCCGCAGGCTGCCGGGCAATTATTTTCGCGGTCGCCGCGACCGGTGGATTGGACGGTCGGGGTCTGTTTGCACCGGAGGCGGCGATTCGCAACGTAACCTATCAAGGGTTCCTGAACGTGGTCGACTCGGCGCGCGCCATTGATTTCGAGGGACGTATCGTTCTGCCGTCGGTTACCGGCGTCGACCGGTCATCAGTGATGATTCGCCTTCTCGATAAGATCAAATGCGGTCTACAGCGGAACCTGAGTGAAAGAGAGCTCTATCTGCGGAGCAGTGGATTAGACTATGCCATTGTGCGCGCGCCTATTCTCACAAACGCGCCGGCCGGTGATTCTAATATGAAGATTACCCCTGCAACTCATCGATTAACCGCCCGAGCAAAGATTTCACGTGGCGATTTTGCTCGGATTCTGATTCTGGCAGCACAGCAGAGCGTAGCATCACGCAAAACATTTGATCTCTTTAGCGCGAAAGGTATCGCCTCATCCGACCAACAGCTCCTTGAACAACTGGAGCGGATACCCCGTGATTTGGTTCTACGATAGCGCCGCCGTGAGTGCTGCGAGGAGCGGGTACATCGTCTCGGCGCTTTCATCTCCCATGTTTGAAATGCGGAACGTCCGGCCCTTGATCTTTCCATAACCGCCGTCGATCTGGAATCCATGTTCCTCTCGAACTCGTTTGGCGAACGCTGCCACATCAATCTCTCGATTGTTCTTAATACAGGTCAACGTGACGGATCGATATCCTTCCCGGGCAAAGAAGTCGAATCCGTTGGCTTTTACCCATTCATGGACGAGGCGATTGGTCTGAACATGGCGCGCATATCGATTTTCAAGGCCTTCACTGAAAATATCTTCAAGCTTCGATTTTAACGCGTAGATGTGCGGAATTGTCGGAGTGCTGGGCGTCATATATTCTTCAGCATTCTTCTTAAATTCGAGCAGATCAAAATAGTACCCGCGATCATTGACTTGGGCTGCCCGCTCAAATGCTTGGGGCGAAGCTGCAAAAAGAGACAACCCCGGAGGAAGGGCCAGCGCTTTCTGGCTGCCGGTCAACATCAGATCGATGCCGAGATCGTCCATTGGAATCGGCAAGGCCGAGAAGGACGAAACCGTGTCGACGATAAAAATCACGCCGGGGTATTTGCGAATAACATCGCTGATCTCCAGCAGCGGGCTCATCACGCCCGTCGAAGTTTCGTTATGGATCAGGGTGACCGCATCAAATTTGCCGGTCGCCAGTTGTCCATCCACTTCTTGCGGATCGATCGGTTGCCCCCATTCCGTCTGCAGTGGCGAGGCCTGTTTGCCGCATCTCTTTGACACATCGAACCACTTGTCAGAGAACGCTCCGCACATGCAATTGAGCACTCCTTTCTGCACCAGACTCCGGATCGCTCCCTCCATCACGCCCCAGGCTGAGGAGGTCGACAAAAATACCGGTTGGCGCGTTTGAAAAAGTTGTTGAAGCTGGGGGTAGATCGCTCGATAAAGTGCCTTAAAGTCAGCGCTCCGATGCCCAATCATCGGCCCGGTCATGGCAGCCAGTGTCTTCTCTGAAACTTCCACCGGACCAGGTATAAAAAGCTTAATTCGCTCAGTCATTCGCACCTGTTGAATCTCGGAAGGCCCCCGGAAAACTCAACCCAATTTTCAAATGAGCAAGTAAAGCGCCTCATCTCCAAGTTCACCGACACGACGATAGCCGACCCCGACACGTTTACTTATCCTGGCCAGAGAAAATGCTCTAGCCGAAGGCGGGTAAGTCGATTTTTCGCTTCGTCGGAACGCGCTCCCTGAGTGTTGGCCAGTTTCTCGTAAATGGCCGCGGCAGAACTCCAGGAGCGCCTGTCTTCCAGGATCTGCGCAGCATCGAATCCGGCGCGAAAGAACCAAAGTTGGTCGCTGTCTCCTTCAATAGCGAGCACGTCATAGTAATTCGCCAACGCATCATCCAGTTTCTTTAACTTCTCGCAGCACTTTCCTTTCTGATAAAGAGCTTGCTGTTTCCATTCGGATGGCAATCCGTCGCTCGCGAGGAGCGTATCGAACGTACTGATCGCCTGTTCGTATAACTTCGGCTCATTTGCTGCCAACGTAAAAAGAGCTTGGCCTTTTCCATCAAGGGCCTGGTAACGGATATCCGTAGGGGGACTCTGAGTCAGCAGATCATCAAGTAAGACAATGGCCTCCTTTTCGTGTTTCGTTTGCCGCATCGTCGTTGCCTGCTCGAGACGAGCCTGAAATTTTAGTGGTCCGCCGAGTTTGTACACATCTTCGAAGAGCGAGATGGCGCGATCCACCGAGGCAGAATTCAGACTTTTCCGAGCGGCTTCACCAGCCAGAAAGAGAGAAGTCTCCACTAACGGCGAGTCGGGAGAATCTTCTGCTACCAGCTCGAACTGGGTTTGCGCGTTGGGAAAATCGTTTTCCTTGAAATAGAGTTCTCCGAGCTTCAGCCGCACCTCAGCTTTGGCGGGTGAGTCCGGGTATTTTTGCAGATAATCTTGGGCCAGGGCTTGCACAGAGCGCGCATTTTGGGATGGGTCAGACGCTGCGACCAAAAATTTAAGGCGATCTCCCTTTTCGTCGATCTGCGAATCGCCGGTGGCCGCGATCTCGCTCAATGCCTCGCGAGCGCGGTTCAAATCGGGCGGTTGCCCTGTCATCCGAATTTCAGCCTGAATGAGGTGTGCGTCCGCCGTTTGCGGATGTTTCGGATATTGTCTGACGAACTTGTGAAGTGTTTCGTCTGCTGCGGCATTTCCAGCTTTTGCCTCAAACAATCCTTTATCAAAAAGGAGATCTCCGATCAGATCTTGACGCTGCCTTTGCCCCTCAAGTTCGCCCAATGCCTGTGCAAAAGCGGCTGTGTCGCCGAGTTGAAGACTGCAGATCGCCCAATTGAAAAGAGTGTTTGCCGGATCGTATCCGGACTCGCGAGCAAGGCTACGGAAAACGTCTCTTGCTGCGGAGATGTTGCCGGCCAGGTAATGCGCTTCGCCCAAGAGATAATTGACCCGAAACCGCTTCTCGGCCGGGAGGTTAGGAGACCGCTCAAGCAGGTTCCCGAGCTGTTTGATGGCGTCCTCGAAATGGCCGCTTTCGGTTTGCTGATGCGCCAAACTCAGACAGGCATCGGCCGCCGCAGGGTGATCTGGAAACCGCTCGACGAGCTTGCGGCAGTTCTGCCCTGCCTCAGTTGTCAGCCCCTGCTGAAGCTGCAGTCGCATGAGATAGTAAAGCGCGTAGGCCGGACGATCCGACCCGGATGTTTCCGGGCTTTCTGCCGCCCAGCGGGCGAGTTCCGAAGTCTCCGGGTTGTTTTCCTTGGAATAAATCTCGAAAAGATTCTGAAATAGATCCCCGAGAACAGGGCTTCTCGGTTGATCTGAAATCAATTTTTCCAGCTCGTTTTCCGCCTCTTCGTATTCCTGTTTTTGAACGAGGACTTTAGCCAGTCCCAGGCGTGCCACCGCGACCATACGAAAGGTCCGATCTTCCGGCTTTTCAAGAACCTTGTTGAAGGCGGCGGCAGCGTCTTCCAGCTTGCCTTGCTTCAACGCGAGTTGGCCTTGAAGACATATTTTTTCCACCCCGGTTTTTCCGGAATTGGCTTCCAAACCTGAAATGAGTCTTGCTGCCTCGGAAATATTTGATTCGCGCAGATTTATTTCTGCGGCAATCAGCCTTGCCCTCGGATCTGACGATCCTTCCTTTGCGAGCAGGGGACCGAGGGTCTTCAGAGCAGCCTCCAATTGGCCTGTCGCCATCTGAGTGTCCGCAAGGCCTAGTCGACTTTCGGTCGAGAACTCGCTCGTTGAGTTGGCCAGTTCCGCAAAATAATCGGCAGCTTCTTTGAATCGTCTTGAGCGTAAAGCTTCTTGAGCCTTCAGAAAAGTCGCTTCTGGACCGCTCGCACTTTCCAGGACCTGCGCGGCCTCTCTCATTTTCTGAGTTTCAATGAGGCACCGCGCGAGGAGTATCTTCGCGGTTTCTGCACGAACTGGCGTCGGACCAGTCGCCAAAAATTGACGGAGCTTTGTGATACTCACTTCCGGTATGCCGACCTGATGCGCTTGGATGGCGTCATCGAGCAAATCCGCGTACAGGGATTCCAAGGTGAGGGGAAGAGCGATGAGAAGTACGAGAAGTTGTCTCATTCAACAGTGAGGGCGCGCTCCAGATAGCGGCCGGTATGGCTGGCCTTCACCAGCACGACCTGCTCAGGAGTACCTTGGGCGATGACTCGGCCTCCGCCCCTTCCTCCTTCCGGCCCGAGGTCAATGACCCAGTCGGCGGTTTTGATCACCTCAAGGTTATGCTCGATGACAATCAATGTATTTCCCTGGTCCCGCAGCTTTAGAAGCACCTCGAGAAGCTTCTGAATATCGGCAAAATGCAAGCCAGTCGTGGGTTCGTCCAAAATGTAAACGGTTCTGCCGGTCGCTTTCTTGGCCAGTTCTGCTGCGAGTTTAACCCGTTGGGCCTCGCCCCCTGAGATTTGGGTGCCCGACTGCCCAAGAGTAAGATAAGCAAGCCCAACCGCTACGAGCGGCTCAAGCTTGTCAAATATCGCGGGCACATTCCGAAAAAACCTGGCCGCCTCATCCACTGACATTTTTAAAATGTCGGAGACATTCTTGCCACGGTAGGTGATCTCCAAAGTCTCCCGATTGTACCGAGCGCCCCGGCAGACTTCGCATTCAACATAGACGTCTGCCAAAAAATGCATCTCGATCTTGATGACACCGTCACCCTGGCAATTTTCGCATCGGCCTCCTTTCAGATTGAAGCTGAATCGCCCGCTGTCGTAGCCGCGGATACGCGAAGCTGGCAATTGGCTGAAAAGTTCGCGGATCGGTCCAAACGCCCCCGAATAAGTAGCGGCATTTGATCGCGGGGTGCGGCCAATGGGGCTTTGGTCGATGACGATTGCCTTGTCGACCTGGCTGATTCCTTCGATCGAACGATGCGCTCCAGGGCGGTCTTTCGATTTATAAAAATGCCGAAATAGCGATTTCCTGAGGATGTCATCCACCAGCGTGGATTTGCCGCTGCCGGAAACACCAGTCACACAAACCAGGCAACCCAATGGGAAAGAGACCGTAAGATCTTTAAGATTATTTTCCTTGGCTCCAACAACGGTGAGCCAACCCTCCGCGCCCGGTTCAGGAATTCGGTCGCGGTTGTAAAGAAGGCCTTTCGGCAAAACTCTGGCGCGAGGGATCGGGATACGCAGGGCTCCGGAGAGATATTGACCGGTCAACGATTCAGGGTTTCCTTCGATCTCTTGAATCGAACCGCTGGCAACGATTTGACCTCCTCGCGGCCCAGCGCCCGGGCCAAGGTCGATGATAAAGTCGGCGGCGCGAATCGTGTCTTCGTCGTGTTCCACAACAACCACGGTGTTTCCGAGATCGCGCAAATGTCGCAAAGTCCCGAGAAGCCGTTCATTGTCGCGTTGATGTAAACCGATGCTCGGCTCATCCAGGACGTAGAGAACGCCTGCCAACCCCGATCCGATCTGGGTCCCGAGACGGATTCGCTGCGCTTCACCTCCCGAGAGCGTGCCGCTTTCCCGATTCAAGGTCAGGTAACCGAGGCCGACTTCGACGAGAAAAGTCAGACGATTCCGAATTTCCCTTAGCACTTCTGTCGCCACCGCCCGCTGGTGCTTGGAAAGAAAGATGTTTTCGATAAAAGCCTTCCCTTCTTCGATCGTCAACGCGCAGAATTGGTGGATGTTCAGTTCTTGCTCGTTCAAATTTCGGATCGTCACCGCCAGGATTTCGGGACGCAGCCGAGCCCCTCGGCAGAGCTTGCAACTCCGGCGCGCTTGGTAACCCTTCAATCGTGTTCGCGTGAATTCACTCTCGGTCTGTTGGAAAAGATTCTCGAGTTGCGCGAGAACCCCTTCGAATTGCCGTTGGACGATCTTTTCGCCAAACGTGAATAAAACCGCTCGGTCTCCCGTGCCGTAAAGAAGCGCTTTTTTGAAAGATTCGGGTAGATCAGCGTAAACGGTTTCAAGGCTGATCCCAAAAGCGTTCGCCAAACCTTTCAGTTGGGCATTGTAGTAACTCTGCATCCGCTTGGTGGCCTTCCGCCAAGGGGCGATCGCGCCAGCGATGAGAGACCGTTTCTGATCCGGAACAACGAGGTCAGGATCGAAAAATCCTTCAGATCCCAATCCCTGGCATTCGGGGCATGCTCCGGCCAGACTATTAAAGGAGAAATGTTTGGGCGTCAGTTCAGGCAACAAAAAATCGGTTTTCGGGTTGCAAAAATGGGTCGAGTACGGAACATCGTCCCAGGCTGGGTCACCTGGCCGCTGGCGGCTGACGACAATCCGATTTTCGCCCCACATCAGGCCCGTATCGACCGAGTCTGCCAACCGGGTCCGGACGCCCTCGCGGATTACCAGCCGGTCAATAACAATTTCGATGGTGTGGCGCTGTGTCTTGGCCAGCCGAATCGGTTCGGGTCTGGCTAATTCCAGTACTTCTCCGTCAATTCGAACCCGAACGAAACCTTCTCGCTTGATTTTTTCAAGCACGTCCCGGAATTCGCCGGCTTCGTGCCGGATAATCGGCGCGATAATCAAAATGCGCGTCTCTTCAGGGTAGGCCAGGATCTGGTCGACGATCTGTTGCGGCGTTTGTTTAAAAATCTTCTCCCCCGTTGCCGGGTCATGCGGTTGGCCGATGACGGCGTACAAAACCCGGAGATAATCGTAAATCTCCGTTGTGGTGGCAATTGTGGACCTCGGATTGGCCACCGAACTTCGTTGTTCGATGGCAATCGCCGGCGAAAGTCCTTCGATGAAATCGACATCCGGTTTCTCCATCTGGTCGAGAAATTGCCGGGCATAAGCCGACAAGCTTTCCACATAGCGGCGCTGGCCTTCCGCATAAAGGGTGTCAAATGCGAGAGAAGATTTGCCCGATCCACTCATGCCTGTGAAAACAACCAGTCGTTCTCGAGGAAACTCGACACTGACATTCTTCAGGTTGTGTTGGCGGGCGCCAATAATGCGAATCGTCTCAGCAGCCATCGGTTGAAAAGCCGGTAAACAATCACAAAAGCATAAGAGTCCACCTCTGACTAGTGGTTTGGGGGACGAGGGGCGGGGAACGCATGTCGGCGTAACGGCGAATGGGGGGACGGGGAGGGGGGCGCGTATCGGCGCGGCGGCGTATCGGCGTGTCGGCGAATAGGAGGCGGGGGGACCGGGGCGCGTATGGTTGCGAATGGGAATCCACTTGAACCGCCGGGTGGAAAATAGTCTTCTTATCAGCTGTCATGCCTGTCCCACGCGTTTTAATTGCCGACGATCAGCCAGAAATTTTGAAAGCTCTTTCCTTCATCTGTTCGGCGGAAGGTTATCAAACAGTTACAGTCAATTCGCCGGCCGCAGTGCTGGCAAAACTCGGGAAAGAAGACTTTGATGTTGTCCTGATTGATTTGAACTATCGGCAAGACATCGTTGCCGGAAAAGAGGGCCTGGATTTGCTTAAACAGATCGGTACCATCGATTCTTCGATTCCTGTCGTGGTGATGACGGCCTACGCGTCGATCCAGTTGGCCGTGGAGGCGGTCCGGCTCGGCGCCAAGGATTTTCTCCAGAAACCTTGGGAAAATGAAAGGCTCCTTTCCATTCTCCGCACGCAAATCGCATTGCGTGAGGCGCTCCGGGGCAAAGAACGCTTGGAAGCGGAGAATAGCGCGCTGCGATCTTCCCACGTTCCCTCAGCCGGGTTCGTTGCCACGTCCCCTTCGATGCTGCAGGTCCGCGAGATGGTTGAGCAAGTAGCGCCTTCGGATGCCAACGTGATGATCACCGGCGAGAATGGCACCGGAAAAGGCGTGGTAGCTCGAATGCTGCATCAGTCGTCTTTGCGTTCTGGCCAGCCATTAATTACGGTGAACATGGGCGGGTTACCAGAAGGAGTGTTCGAGAGCGAAATGTTCGGCCACGTGAAAGGAGCGTTCACGGACGCTCGGGCCGATCGTGCAGGCCGATTCGAACTGGCGGATAACGGAACTCTGTTCCTGGATGAAATTGCCAACCTCACCGGGAACCAGCAGGCGAAGCTCCTGCGCGTCTTAGAGACCGGCGAGTTTGAGAGAGTCGGCTCTTCAAAGACGCGCCGTGCGGATGTGCGCATCCTGACCGCAACGAACGCAGATCTGCAAAAGGACATCGAGGCAGGCAAGTTTCGCGAGGATCTTTTTTTTCGGCTAAACACGATCCAGATCCAATTGCCGCCTCTCCGGGAACGAATCGAGGATATCCCATCTTTGGCCGGGGAATTCCTGACGGAATTGAGACAACGATACCGGAAACAGATTCAGGGATTTCATCCCGACGCGATCACGGCGCTGAAGACCTACGCCTGGCCCGGAAACGTTCGCGAGTTGCGTCATGTGATGGAACGCGCGGTACTCCTGACGCGTTCCGAAATGATCCAGGTCTCGGATCTTGGCATTCGCGGTACACCCGCCAAAACGCCACAGCTCGAAGAGATGAACCTGGAAGCCGCCGAACTTTTCTTGATCAATCGTTCCCTTGCTCGACACAATGGCAATGCTCTGCTCGCTGCCAAAGATCTCGGGCTCAGCCGGAGCGCATTTTACCGTCGTTTGCAGAAATTCGGCATCAGCGCGTAGCGGGGAGCTCGTACCGGGCGTGTCGGCGACGAGAACCAGGATCGGGTATTTTTCCTCAAACGCAAAAGGGCGACCATCTAAAAGGAACGCCGACACGCCAACACGCCGACACGGGCTCCCCGTTACCGATTCCCCCGGCGATCAATCTTAATTTCCTTTCCCAGAGCTCTTGTGTTGCACAAATCAGGAAACATTCGTAGAAAGGGGAAAACTCTTAATGAAGCGTTGGTTGTTGGTTTTGCTAATGGCGGTTGCACTCGCACCCGGGTTTGTTTCAGCACAGGACACTGCCTATAAAGCGTTGAGGGCAGTCGGGGCACAGCGCGGCGAGAGATCTTTGAATCAGGTGCTGGCAATTGTTGGCCAGTCCGGCAAACCGCAACCGGTTGCCTGGGAAATCATGCTGAGTGATCCCGCGGCCCGCGGCGGTCAGCGTGAATTGGATGTTGTCTCGGGACAGATCTCCTCTGAGCGGACGCCAGCGCGGCCTCCCACCTCAGGATCGGTTCCCATCGATTTGACAAAGTTGAACCTGGATTCCGATGGCGCTTTTCGAGCAGCGGAAAAAGAGGCTGCCCGGAACACGGTCGGGTTCGACAGTGTGAATTACCGTCTTTCCCTGGACAGCGCTTCCGGTCGGCCAGTCTGGACTGTCGAGATGTTTGATTACGAGCAACGCCCCGTAGGAACTGTGCGGATCGCGGCTAGTAACGGAACATTGCTCAGCGCCGGTAACTGGGTTCCAGAAAGTCCGGATGCCCGCGGCCCCCAACCCCGATCACATTCCGATTCCGAGGCTTTAGCCGGCCCCCCGCCTCCTGTGAACGGGGAATACCAGGACCACAGCAACGTCGGAACCGATTCTGATAATCACACCGGAGAAACTCTGGGTGCTCGGGCAAACCGGTATGGCGCATCGGTACTTCAGTTCGGTCAGACAGTTGCTCACAAGACCACCCGGGTCTTTCAGACGGTCGGCGGATGGTTTCAGGAAAAGTTTACCGGTCGGAACACGATAGACCCGAAGCATGGCCAGAACGATGACAGTGATGAACAGGAGCTATCCGCCGATCACTAGTGCACCGTCTCCTAAATCCCTTGGGCTCCGTTGCGTTCAAAATGGGTCGCCTGCGAGGCGGGAGGAAGGAGCATATCTGGATCGATACGTGACTGACGAACAACGAAGCAGGCGACCATTTTCAACGCAACCCTGTGGGCCGCGGCCGGTTGGCTGTTTTTCCTCCGCCGCGGCGGATCGACCGCTATGATCCAGATAGCGGCGCTTCGCTCGCGCCTTGAAAAACAGCCAACTGACCTGCGGCGGAGCCCAAGGGATTTAGGAGACGGTGCACTAGAGCCAGCCGGTGCAACCGCGTGATCCGTACAGCCAGCTTGTAAACCCCGCGCCACGGTGAGGCCGAGCAGAAGGTACGGCAGAACGCCAAACGCCGAACGCGCCGGCGAACGCCGAACGCCGAACGCTGAACGCGCCGGCGAACGCCGAACGGCGAAAATGGAGCCACGCCGATACGCCGCCACGCTTCTCCTAAAGGCTCCAGACCGTCTTTCCGGAGACGATTGTCCGGACAGCGCGTCCTTTTAATTCCCAGCCATCAAAAGGGGTGTTGCGTGAGTGCGAAAATGAATCCTCTTTGCGGAACGTCCATTCCAGGTCGGGGTCGATCATGGTAATGTCAGCATCTGCTCCGGCATTAAGCGTCCCCTTGGATAAACGCAACAGAGTCGCCGCATTCACGGTGTACAGTCTGATCAAGCGGTTGAGGTCGATCGCCTTCGAGCGATGAACAAGGAGCGTAAGGAAAAGCCCAAGTTCCGTTTCCAAGCCCAGGATACCAAAGGGGGCTCTGTCAAATTCGACCTCCTTTTCAAAGAACGCATGCGGCGCATGATCGCTCCCAAGGTGAGTGACCGTGCCATCCGCCACACCTTCGATTAGCGCATCGACATCCTGGGGCGTCCGAAGCGGCGGGTTCATTTTGTAATTGGTATCGAAAGAGCTGACGAATTCGTCCGTCAGTGCGATGTGATGAGGGCAAAGTTCGCCGGTGACAGAGATCCCGCGGGCACGCGCGTCCCTCAGCAGCCGGACGCTGCCGCCGGAACTAAGATGCTGGCAATGGATCCGGGCGTGGCAGAGTTCAGCGAGTAGAATATTTCGTGTGACAACGATTTCTTCAGCAGTTCTTGGCCAGCCGGCCAATCCGAGGACGGCGCTCCAATATCCCTCGTTCATGACACCCTTGCCCACCATGTTGTAATCCTGGCAATGATCCATGACAGCAAGATCGAACATTTCCGCGTATTCGACCGCCCGTCGCATCACTTCATGGTTTTGAACGCAGTGACCGTCGTCGGTGATTGCGACGATGCCGGCTTGAACCATTGATCCGATCGGAGCCATCTCTTCACCATTTAACCCTCTGGTGATTGCCCCGGTCGGGAAGACGTTGACTGAAGCGTGTTCACGCGCGCGGTCTGCGATCCAGGCGATCGTGCTTGCGTTATCCGCCGGTGGATCGGTATTTGGCATGCAGACAATCGAAGAAAAACCGCCGGCCGCCGCGGCCTGACTTCCTGTCTCGATAGTTTCCTTATGGGACTGGCCAGGTTCGCGCAGGTGAACGTGGATGTCGATCAAGCCGGGCGCCACGACCAGGTTCCGCGCATCGATCGTTTCGCAATCACCGTCTGGAGGTAGCGCTGAGATCCGTCCGTCGGTTACATAAAGATCGGCTATCTCATCCCGGTCGATCGATGGGTCAATGATGCGACCACTTTTAATGATCAGATTCCTCATCGAATCTTTCTTGCAGCTGTGCTGCAGAGGTATAGCACCGCCATGCGCACCGCGAGTCCATTAGTGACCTGCGCAAGGATCACGCTTTGGGGGCCGTCAGCAACATCACTGTCGATCTCCACCCCGCGGTTGATCGGTCCCGGATGCATGATCAGACAGCTCGGTTTCAATTTCGCTGCCCTCGCCTTAGTCAACCCGAAGAAGCGAGCGTACTCATTCAAGTTTGGAAAATATTCTTTACGCTGGCGTTCGTGCTGAATTCGCAAAAGGTTAATAACGTCGGCGGACTGGATGATATCGTCGATATGGCGAGCCACCTTGACCCCCATCTCCTCAAAGCAACGAGGCACGAGAGTGCTCGGTCCCACCAGCGTCACCTGCGCTCCCAGTTTTTTGAGCGCCCAGATGTTCGATCGTGCCACTCTGCTGAAAAGAATGTCCCCGACAATGGCGACTTTCAGCCCCTCGATCTTTCCCAGTTGTTCTCGAATCGTAAAAATATCCAGAAGCGCCTGAGTGGGATGCTCGTGGGCGCCGTCTCCCGCGTTCACGATGCTGGAATCCAGCCGTTCCGCGAGGAATTTGGGTGCACCGGCCGAGCTATGACGCAGGACGATGATGTCAGCGTGCAATGCCTGAAGATTGAGCGCGGTATCCTTGAGCGTTTCGCCCTTTTGCAAACTCGACGTCGTCGCTGAAATATTCACCACATCGGCACTGAGTCGAAAGGCCGCCAGTTCGAATGACGTTCGAGTGCGGGTACTCGGTTCGATAAAGAAGTTAACCAACGTCTTTCCGCGCAACGCCGGGACCTTTTTGATATCACGAGAGCCTACTGTTTTGAAGGCGGCTGCGGTGTCCAGGATCGTTTCTATTTCACTTACTTCCAGTTCTCGAATCCCGAGCAGGTCTTTCCGATGCCAATCCGCGCTTTGCAGGAGATCTCTCTCTGGGGCTGGATCGGCTATTTTCATGGCCTTTCGAGGCGGACGGAATCCGGCTCTGCCTCGATGTTCTGAAGTCGGACTTTCACTCGCTCGTCGCGGGAAGTCGGTAAGTTCTTCCCCACGTAGTCCGGCCGAATGGGTAATTCCCGATGGCCTCGGTCCAGAAGGACAGCGAACTGAATCCGTGCCGGTCGCCCGAAAGAACTGAGGGCGTCCATCGCCGCTCTGCAGGTGCGGCCGGTGTAAAGAACATCATCCACCAAGATCACGGTAAATTCTTCCAGACGGAGGGGCAGATACGTCTCCTGGACTGGGTTGAGCCTGTTTCGAAGGCTCAGATCGTCTCGATGCATTGAAATATCGATGATGCCTAATTCCGGCTTCCGCCCCTCGGTGGCTTTGATCAAATCCGCCAGCCGGCGAGAGAGTTCGACTCCGCGCGAAGGAATTCCAATCAGGGCAAAAGTATCGGGATCCGGGTTATGTTCCAGGATCTCGTGCGCGATACGACGCAACGCACGGGTGATCGCGTCGCCGTCCATGATAAGGGTCGAGTTTGACATGTTTGACCTTGGTGACCTCGCGGGATCACTTTAAAGGTTAGGGATTAACGCTGCTCCAGCTAGGCGCCTCTGCCCTGTCTTTGTCTGCGCTCCCGCCATGCGGATCGGTGTTTGACGATCCAGTCCAGGAGAGCCCGCTCAAAGCCAATGTCGTAACCGGCTTTTTCGCTTTCAATCCATTTATGTCGCAATATCTCCTCGCGCTCGGCCAAGAACTCCTTGTAGAGCACAGAATTTTTCACCAACTCTGTGGCGTCTTCTTTAGGGGGTTCCATTACTCTTCGGGGAGTTTCAACATCTGAGGCACGGAGTCAACCAGAATCTATGGGCGCGCTAACAGTCGCGCTCAATACCCGTTAGTTACCAGAGGTGATCTCGATCTTCTTGCGTAGATGATCGGCAATTGCTGCGAATACTTTAGAAACAGCATTTTCCGGTTTCTCAAGCACAATCGGCATCCCTCGATCACCCGCTTCTCTCGTTTCAATGTCAAGCGGTATGGCCCCCAGAAGAGGCACTTTTATACGCGCCGCCTCTCTTTCGCCTCCGCCCGACCCAAAGATAGCGTGCCGTGTGCCGTCACTCGGAGAGAGAAAATAACTCATATTTTCGATGATTCCCAGGACCTCTACATTCACCTTGGCAAACATTGAACTGGCTTTCCTGGCGTCAATCAAGGCCACCTCTTGCGGCGTCGTCACGATCACCGCACCAGAGAGAGCCACCGTTTGCACAACAGTTAGCTGAATGTCGCCCGTGCCCGGCGGAAGATCCAGAATCAAATAGTCGAGGCCGGACCAATCCACTTGTCGAAGAAATTGTTGAGTTGCCCTCGTCACCATTGGACCTCTCAAAATCGCCGGAGAACCATCATCCAGCAGCGATCCCATGGACATCAGTTTAATGCCGTAACGCTCCATCGGAATGATGGTGTTATCCCCGGTGGCCATCGGCTTTTCCTGGCTGGCGCCGAACATCAGCGAGATACTCGGGCCGTAAATATCGCAATCGCACAGGCCAACCTCTACGCCCGAGCGATCTAGCGCCGCCGCAAGATTCGCGGCGACCGTCGATTTGCCGACGCCGCCTTTTCCGCTGGCAACGGCAATGACATGTTTCACGCCTGGAATTTGCGTTGTGCCGCTCTGGCCGCCCGAAGCGACATCTGGAGGGCTTGTGATGTCGACCACGACTTTGCTCGATCGAACCCCAGGGATCAGATCTAACACTTGTTCAGATTCCTTTTTCAGGGTTTGCGCCACAGCAGGGTTGGCGGTCGCCACACTCAGACGGACCAGGAGATCTGATCCCGCGATTTTAATCTCTTTCACCAGACCAAAACTGACGATATCTCGGCTGTAACCCGGAAATTTGACGGCCTTCAGGTGATCCAGAACGACTTCTTCGGTGAGGTGAGACATATTTGTATCATTAACCTAATACGATCTCGACGTTAAGGGAACACGGATTGGCGTCTCAGCGTGTCGGCATTTGGCCTGCCGGGACGTGGAGAATAGTCAGAACATTTCGCGCTGCCGACGCGCCTGCACGCCGGACGTCTTCTTCTGGACGCCGGACGCGGCATGCGCTTGGTTAGGCGGATATTGCAGATGAACCAGTTTTGTTTTTTGCATCTTGATAAAAGGGTGTCCGGCGTTCGGAGGGTCCGGATGGGGCTTGTTTCCCATCGTCTGCCGGACTGTGTCCGGTGAGTCAAAGGCATTTTGAACCGCTGTCCGGAGGGCGCTCGAGGATAGATTGGGGAATCACGGCTCTACTGGTTGTGGTGTTCTTTGTGGGTTTGTTTTGGTTTACTCGGGGGAATGGGTTTGCCTCTTTTTATAACCCGGAAGAAGAGATCAGGGCTGTCCAGTTAATAAAGGGCGACTGGGATCTCCATCATCCATTGCTTTCTGCTTCCTCGACGAAGCTGTTGAAGACCGTGTTGCGTTGTCCCGACGATCTACAGGCGGTTGTCCAGCTTGGCAGAACGGTCTCCGCGTTTTTTGCTGTCGGGTCAATCATCTGCCTTGGTCTTGCCATTTATCTCCTCGGTAATTCGGCGGCTGCCTGCTTGCTTTCCATTTTACTGCTCGGTCAGCATCAACTTTTCGACGTCGCCCACACCATGAGCGAGAACAGCGCACTCTTATTTGGTGCCAGTCTCACACTCCTGGCTATTGTGCTTCTCGAGCAAAAGGCCACGGTCCTTAGAGCCTTGTTACTCGGCTGCAGCGTAGCAATCGCTCTTTCGGCCAAATACATCGGAATTCTCTTACTTATCCCGGCATTGATGGCCATTTTTCGCTGTGGAGATAGGGAGTTTCGCGTCAACAGGATAGTGGAATTCGCTCTTGGTCTATTATTCACCATCCTCGTCGTGAACTTTTACGCGGTGACCGAACTTCCTGTTCACTGCGCTCGATGTCCTGCAAGACCTCGGCTCGGCCTTTGCCAGTACGCCAGACGGGATCAAGAATTTGCTGCATGGGACCTATTGGTTGGTTTTGTGGAGAAACACTACTCCGGCAATCTGGGTGATGATTGGTATTTCCCTTTGCGTTCTTTGGATCCGGCGTCGCAATCTAACAATCAGCCAGAGTCTTTTGGTCTTGATTCCGCTCACCTATTTTCTATTGCTCTTGTTTTCGCCCTCCAGCGACTTGCGCTTTCTGCCGGTCATCGGTTTCACCTACGCATTGGCCGTTGCTGGAGTTGCCTGGTTGGCAGAACTCATTTCTACGGCTCGTGAAGAGGTGAGGGGATGGCTGCTCCCGGCGCTGCTGGCACTCTGCATTGCGGCCTGCTTTTTCGAGTTTATGCGTGGCTATCCTTATTACGCTGCATTTAACTGGGACGAAAGGCTCGAGATGCTAATCTGGATGGATGGCAACCTTCAGCCAGGTAGTAAGGTGATCGCAGACCCGTCCGTGCTCCTTCCCCAACTGCTGGCTGAAAGCAAACAGAAGTATCGATTTAGTCTCCTGAGCGCCGGTTTCCCAAAAATGACGAACGACCTGCCCTGGTTTGAGCAATTGGTGACCGCCGGTGCTGACTACGTCGTGGTGTCTGATTCGGACTATGAGGATTTCTTCTCGGGCGCTGTTTCTGTCGCCAGAGCCAATGACCAATCCATCCATGGCGCAAAACAGTTCTATTCCGACCTCTTCAAGAAGGGAACGCTGATCTGGAGCAGGGATCGAGGTCCGGTGCCGTATTTGCAACCCGGCCTGGAGATTTATCATCTACCAAGAGCCGGCGACGGGGCGAAGACGGCGCGTGATGCCGTGAACGCCGAAATCGAGACGCCATAGTTCGCCAGGCAGGCAGAGACGTATCGGCGTCAGGCAGGTCGACGTAGGCAGCGTTTCGCTTTGCTTCAGACACTAATTATAGAAATAAAATATGTTATATATTCCGCTTTTGGGTTAATGAAAATCATGCGAGTTGGCCATCTCGAGTTCCGGAGCTGGCAATCGATCAATTTGTTCAGCCCGAATGTGAATAACGCCGGAGTGCAGTTGCAAAATGCCTTCGATTAACAAAAAGGTTTCCTGGGTGATTACCAGCCGGTTCTTCTCAAAAATCTGCGGACTAACAATAGCATTTGAAATGCCTGTTTCGTCTTCCAGGCTGATAAAGACAAAGCCTTTCGCGGTGCCAGGTCGTTGACGACAAATGGCCAGACCGGCAATACGAAGACGTGTGCCGTTTTCGCCGTACGATAGATCCACGCTGCGCCAGATATCCTTCGGTAAAGAGGGGCGAAGGTAGGCCATCGGATGAGGACCGGTGGTGAGGCGCATCGTGGAAAAATCTGCCGCCAGGCGTTCAACCGGCTGCATCGGAGTCAGAGGGGAGTTCAATTCGCCGGAGATCTCGGAAAATAATTCTCCCTGATGAAGCTCGTTTTCGATCGCCCAGAGCGCATCGCGTCGGTGCCCGATTAAAGGATTGAGTGCGCCGGCTTTCGCTAGAATTCTTAATTCATCTCGATCAAACGCGGTCCGCTCACGAAAGTCATGAATATTCTGGAAAGGATTCTGCCGTCGCGCGTTGAGCATCTGTTCGACATGGACCTGGTTTATTCCGTGGGTCAGGCAAAATCCGAGTCTGAGCGACACGTCAGATTCAACGGTGCATAACCATTCAGAATCGATAATGGAAACCGAACGCATTTTGATGTGCTGACGTTGCGCATCCTTGATCAAGGTTGCCGGGGTATAAAAACCCATCGGCTGATTGTTAAGCAGGCCGGCGTAAAACTCAGCAGGGCGATGCACTTTCAACCAGGAACTGGCGTAGGTGATCAGGGCAAAACTGATTGCGTGCGATTCTGGAAATCCGTAGAGCGCAAACGAAGTAATCGCCGAAAGGATTTTTGCGGCGACTTCGTCGTTGACATCATTTGCGCGAAGCGCATTACGCAACTTTTGCTCAACCCTTTGCATGCGTTCCTGTGAACGATGATAACTAAGGGCTCGCCGTAATTCTTCCGCTTCATCCCCAGAAAAGTTGCCCATGACCATCGCCATTTTCAGCATTTGTTCCTGAAAAAGCGGTACCCCAAGAGTCCGTTCCAAGACCGGAACGAGTCGAGCGTCGAGGTAAGTAATCTCTTCGACCCCTTCGCGCCGAGCCAGATAAGGATGCATGAGATGACCTTGAATTGGTCCAGGCCGAATGATAGCGACTTCGATCACCAGATCGTAAAATTCTCTCGGTTTCATCCGAGGCAAAGTGGCCATCTGCGCGCGACTCTCGACTTGAAACACCCCAATTGTCTCAGCCCGGCAGAGCATATCGTAGGTGGCCGGATCGTCTTTGGGGAGTTTGGCCAGATCAACCGGATGCCCTCGCCGGTCACAGATCTCGATAGCGTCCTGCAGCGCCGCCATCATTCCCAGGCCAAGCAGATCCACTTTAACTATTCCCAGATCTTCGCAATCATCTTTGTCCCATTGGATGACTGTGCGTCCTGGCATGGTGGCGTTTTCCAAAGGAACAATCGTATCCAGTTGTCCTTCGCAAATAACCATTCCCCCAGAATGTTGCCCCAGATGGCGGGGTAACCCCTGGATAGCGTGATAGACTTGGATAAATGCGTTGACTCGAGGATGATCTGCGGGAAGACCCGCTTGGCGCAAATGATCAGACGTTTCCAGCGTATGTGGGAAATCGCCGTTGGCGTACAAACGCGAGAAGCGATCCAGGACATCTTCCGGTAGATTCAATGCTTTCCCTGTTTCACGCATCGCGCTTCGGCCGCGAAAAGTAATGACATTGGCAGTCATCGCCGCGCCAAGTTTTCCGTAACGTTTGTAGACTTCCTGGATGACTTGCTCACGGCGATCGCCGCTTGGCAGATCCAGATCGATGTCCGGCCAACCCTTTCGGCCTTCGCTTAAAAAGCGCTCGAACAATAAATTGCCGCCCACCGGATCGACCGCCGTAATACCCAAGCTATAACAGACTGCACTGTTGGCGGCACTACCGCGGCCTTGAACCATGATGTCCGATTCCCGGCAATATCGAACAAGATCCCAGACGATCAGGAAATAGCCTGAAAACTCAAGCTTATGAATCAAAGCCAGTTCGTGCTCAATCTGTGATCGAACCCGCGCATTGATTTTATCATAACGTTGATGCGCTCCTTCCCAGACCACTTTTTCCAGGAAACTGTCCATCGAGTCACCCTGCGGCACAGGAAATTTGGGAAATTGATAACCAAGATTCTCCAGCGTGAACTCAATCTCATTGCCAACAGCGATGGTATTAGCCACCGCGTGCGGTAAATCCGGAAATAATTCATTCATCGCTTTTGTCGGCTTGAGATGACGCTCCGTATTTGGTTCCAGTAATCGGCCTGCGGCATCGAGATGCGTGTGATTTCGCGCGCATGTAAATACATCAAGTGTAGTGCGACGATCGGATGTGCCATACAAGACGCCGTTGGTCGCCAGCAACTTTATTCGATGGCGATCGGCGAGTTCACAAAGCCGCTGGTTGAACCATTGCTCGGTGCGAAGGGCATGCCGCTGAATTTCTACAAACAAATGGTTCATCCCAAAAATTTCTTTGAGCGAAACCATGTATTGATCGGCCTGCGAACAATCTCCGGTTCTTAAAGCCTGCTGAAGGGGACCCTCTTCATCCCCTGTCAAACAGATCAATCCCTCCTGAAATTCCGGCAACTCAGACCAGCAGATCGAACTTTCATTCTTGGGTGAGCGAAGCCTGGCTCTTGAAAGTAGCCGGCATAAGTTTTGATACCCATTTCTCGATTGTACGAGCACCGGCAAAACCGAGCCGTCTTCCATCGTCAATTCGCAGCCAACAATCGGTCGTATGCCACCTTCTCGTGCCGCCGCGTAAAATCGAGGTGCCCCGAATACCCCGTCTCGATCGCAGAGCGCCAGGGCCGGTAACTGCAGGTCCGCCGCCGTAAAGGCCAGATGCTCCGGCGAAGAGCTTCCTCGTAAAAAACTGAACGCGCTGCGAGCGTGAAGTTCGATGTAGTTCGCTTCGTGAACAATGCCGGATTTCGCGTCCGCAGCTTTCTCAATCATACACTCCCACCACTTCCCACTGGTCCTCAAATGCTAGTGAGAGAGAACGATCGACCTGAAAATCCATCGTTTTTCGCTGGTCTTCGTTGAAGTTGGTCTTTTTCTGGGCAATGCGATAGAGGCCTCCATTCTCAAGTGCGATATCCCACTCCTTGGTTTCCCAGCGAGTTCGATCCCACCAGTGACCCGATAATTCCCAGGGACCGCGTACTTCAAGGATTCTGCCTGAAATCAGACTGCTTTGCATCAAAACGGGCTTCCCATCATTCAATTCCACCCGGGCTGCAATCCCAGGTCGATAACGGCGTAAACCAGGTCCGGTTTTTGGACTTTCGCTTTTTTGGACGCTTTTCCGGGACCAGCCTAACTCCGGCATCAACATCTGCAGACTGTCTGGTCGATGTGTATCGATTCTTTGGGGTATGCCGACTTTTTCATTGCCGACCAAAGCTGCCAGTCTCGCCAAAGTTTGAAAGAAACGATTGGGATCTTTCAGCCCGCCTTGAAAAAGGTCAAATTGATGACCGGCCGGCCGGCTCGGCAAAACTTCCAGCTGAAAACCGGTCACTGGCGCTGTTGTTTGCAGTGTTTCCAGATACTGTGCAGCAATACCAAATAATGTATCCACAGCGCGGGTGGGAGCCGGAATTTGCAGGCTGCGAATAATCTTTTCTCCATCTTCCAGGATGAGCGTCAGACGCAGTTCAGCGATCAAAAGATAAATGGATTCGATGCGCAGCGATAAGGTCTCCAGGAAACGTCTGAGAATAAATAGAAGAGGTTCCAGAGTCTCTAACCGCCGTTCAAAATCGATCGATTCTTCGAATGTCTCCGGCGGCTGAACAAGTTGAAGCATGTTAGTGGATCGCCCAGCCGCACGATCCCACAGTGAAAGAGCTTCCAGGCCAAGTCGTTGCCCAATTTCTTCTCGCGGTAACCGAGTTAAAGCGCCAAGGGTGCGAATCCCCCAGTTTTTCAAAATATCCAGGAGAAAAGGGGAAGGAGCCAGAGACTCCAGGATCATTGATTGAAGCAGCTGGGAATCTTCTGATATCTCCAGAATCGGGTCGGCGATCTTGGCAGCTTGCAGAGCGATCTCCGGGTTAAACCCGATGCCGGCCTGCGCTCTGAGGCCGATAGAACGAAGCTGTGCCAGCAATTCCCGGAGCCATGGTTGATGATTGGAGGTCCTTTTTCCTCTTAAATCGAGCGTACAAATCCCCGGGGCACTATTTTCAATAAAGGGAGAATAACGGTACACCAGTTGAAGCAGCGTCTTCTGGAGATGCTCTTCGTTTGAGGGGCTACGCTTATATAAATCGAGCTCGGAGGCCCGGGCGATCGCCTGACTTGTTGACATCCCCGATTGAATTCCCGCCAGCTCGGCGGCGCCGTTCAATTCAATGACATGCATCCCTTCCTGATCTAAAAGAGCAGCAGGAAAATTAGATGACCCATCATCAAATGAACTTCGTTCTTGATCTGCTCCTAGGGCGGCAAAACAGAGCTGATCTGACGATCTCTCGGCCAAGGCAGATTTCTCTAAATTCCATTTTTGACGAGCGCATTGCAAAGCGTAAAAAGGAATATAAACAACTACAAAACAACATTTTACATTTTTATGCATACCGATATTCCTGGTGATTTCGAGAACGAATGATTTCTAGAGCAAGGAATTGGGCAAGATTCCTTCTTTGCACGGATAAATCATGAAGACTGAGCTTGTGAGTCGTGCCAACTGTAAATTGTGCGCTGCTTACAATCGGATGACGTGTAATCGTGAGCAGCGTGTTTCTGCTTTCTTCGATAATCCGCTGAAACCGATACCAGGTTGATCCCGGAATTTTTCGGAGTTCTTTGTCCACGGTCTCTTTGAAATCCAAAATGACCAGCGACAGATTGCCATCCCGCAGAATCAAATCTGTCGCTTTTAATGCCTGAAGGATGTTGTGGCAGCGAATCCAAAGTAAATGGGGATGATCTGCAACGGGCTCAAAACAATCCTGACTGTCGACTAGCGCGACGTACTGCGAAATATCATGCATCGCCTCAATGATTTCATGTAACGCAATTGCCCCTCCTGAGCTGATGTTTGGCACCAGCAATTGAGTGATCGCGCCTTTTGGTAGGCCGCCTCCCAGAAGGGAGTCGAGTGGTGGCCAGCCCGTGGGGAGACACGAGGACCCGGTGCCCGCTCGCTGTGGGTAACGTTCAGCGAGAATCCGGCGTAGTTCGACAATTTGAGGAGCAGCGGACATGTGTTCCCATGAACACTATTGTTGCCCCTCCGCTATTTCAAGACCATTTGTCAGGTCAGCGAAGCGCTCGCTTGCACCGAGCGCGAAAATCGACCACGCTCTAGTGTCCGGAGTTCTATCTGTCACCGCGCGGATCAGGAGCTATTGGTTACTCGGAGTACTTCATCACCAGCCGTTCCTATCATGTGAGGGGAACCCTGATCGTCCTTGTTGAGATGGCGCTGTAATGCCCTTGGCGGAACATCCCGGTAAAAAGCTTCTCGATTGCCTCCCGACCGAAAACAGGTCCTTGCGGAGTCACCTGAACCGCGCCCTCCGTGTACAGCGCGGCAACGGCAGCGCCGTTGTTGAATGCCTCGTCAAACTTCTTAACGATCTGCTCTTACAAAAAGGATGAATTCAGCAAAAGGAGCTTGGCCTTTCTTATGCCACTTTGCTCAGGTCATCAGCGCCCTCCGATCCCGGCCATGCACAGGATATCGCCAAATTAAGAGAAAACTTCATCGTGAGCGATTCGCGTCGTCCTTTTTGCAAGCCCACCAAACACATCCTAGTAACGCGGATCCAAGAAACAAAAACATTCCCAAAGTCAACATACGCCTCTGGTGATGCCGGAATAGCTGACGAGAGTCAAAAGGAAACTACATCTGTCGAAACAAAATCAGGTTTTGTCCGGATTACGGGAAAGTAATCCCGAAGAAATCGAAAAAAAGTCGGCGGTAAACGGCCTGTTTGAACGCCGGCACCCAGTTGATCTGAAACTCGTTGGGGTCAATCCAGCGAATTTGCACAAACTCGGGCTGTTCCGTGGTGACGTTGATATCCGAATCCCCGCCAGTGTATTCGATGAGAAAATAAGTCTGTTCCTGGCCGTCGAAACCCTCTTTGGTTCGTCCAGGAGGGAAGACATAGCGGTAAGGCCCCTTGGATTCGACGACTCGGTAATGCTTGGCGGCCAGAGAGACTTCTTCCTTCAATTCGCGAGAAAGCGCTTCTCGGGCAGTTTCAGATTTTTTGGCACCCCCTTGTGGAAATTGCCAGGCGCCCGCCACGTTGGAGCGTTCTCCAATGAGAATCTTTCCATCAGCTCTTTTAATAATGGCTCCGACATTGGAACGGTAGCGTGGAGAGCTCATATTATTGGTGAAACATGTCGAGCAACGACTTGACCGCGTCCTTGGCTTGGCCTTTGAACTCCTTCGTCATCCTGTCTCGAAAAGCGCCTACCAATCGCTTGGTCAAATCTTCTTTGGGCTGACTCGGGGTACCGCTGATGTTCACCTTCGTCCAGCGCAAGCCGTCTCTTTCGTCAACAAAGACCCTTTCTTCGGCTCCTGGTATCCAGCCGAGAATCCTCGGTGAAAGTCCGATGAGCAGGTTGCCGTCTAGACGATCCGGAGTGATTGTGCCTGCCCCTTCGACGCGGATCTGATCCTGGTAGCTGGCGCGAATATCCGAAAGGTTTAGTTGGTGTTCATGATAGGTCAGATGGGTCTCGATGGAATCAATCCGGACGTCATTCAGGCCGCCGAATTTCGCGAGTTGATGAAGCGTCGGAAAAAGATTCGTCATATCAAATGCCGCACCAGTAATTTTTACCGACCCGATAACTTCGCCATGTTCAAATCGATCGAGATCTCCGGTATAGACGAGATGTCCTGAACCTTTTCCTCCGATGTGCCATTGAGCGGGTAGCACCTGGCCGGCGTCCAAATCAGAAAAATCTGTGGTGAGCTGAGCGTTTAATTGTCGTCCCGTTGAGACTTTCCCGACCAGTTGGATTTCGCCGCCGCCCGAGACCAGTGCTTTCGCGCTGCGGATCGAGATCGAATCCTGACTGACGGCCGCGCGGACATGATCGACTTCCAGTGTTGGGTATGCTCCGTGCCGGGCATTCCCTCCAATGGCCGAGACGTCCCATTGATCGGGTCCTTTACGAGTCGCCGTCACCCTGGCTCCAACAAATTGGCCGACGTCACCGTGTCTCGTTTCCCAGCGAATATCCGCAGCAGCGACATACACCTGCTCGATCCGGAACTCTGACGGCAAAATATTCGGAAGATCGATCGCGTGCGATTCCTTGGGTTGATCGATGGCCGGAGGAGGGGTTCTCGCCGGCTTTTTTCCCACGTCTGCTTCGATTTTTTCCGCGCTGACGTGGTCCAGCACCCACGCCCCTTTAAGTAATTGCCACCAGTCCAAGCGGGCGGCGATATTGGTGACCTGGAGCGATCGTAGTTTGCTTTTTGGAGTTCCGACCGCCGAAAAACCTGGAGATCTGAAAGTTGAACCCTCCCAGGTAAGAGGTTCAAAGTGACCGTCTAGATGCAGCGAATGACCGATTTTCCTGGCCAGAAATTCGCGAAACGATTCGCTTTGAATAAAGGCATGAAGGCCAAACCATCCCGTAAAAGAGACCAGAATGAGCAAGGCGAAAACGAGAATCAAAAGACGAATGCTTTTCACGCGGACGAGATAAGTTTGCGGGATGGAATTGATCTCCGTGGCTGGCAGACCATTTCCGAGACTATTCGGTTATCTGGTACCGATCGCAAGCGGAGTTGTCACCCATCGGAAGAACCGCGTTCAAGATCGATTTCTGCGCCGGGCGCTACGATTCAGGATAAATCCGATGACCCCAAGCGGCGGCAGGATAAAGAGCTGCCAATACGCCAATGGCGGCGGAGCGGGCGGGTTTACTTTGAGCAGAGTCCAGACGGTGTCTGTTTCGGAATCGCGGTGGATGTTGACTTTCAGCTTCCAGATTCCGCTGGAGGGAATTTGCACGAGTGCTCCATAGAGAAGTCGGTTTTCTCCATGGCTCAGGCTAGCTGGAATATTGACGAGCGAGGGAGAGGTGTTCAGGGCGCAGGCTGGTGGTGACCAAGCCTCTTTTTTCGCGCTGGCAACTTGGGCAATGAGATCCAGTGACACGTCTGCATCGAGCAGCGGATCAAGTTTGGAACGATCCTGGACCAGCACTGTCACATCGATCGAACCGGCGCTGAGGATCGGCGGCAGAGTGAAAACTGTGACATGAAACGATCCTGCATCGCCTTGAAACTGGATGGCCCCGCCGTCAGCCCGTCCCGTGCGAGCCAGAAACAGTAGCAAGCCGAAAATAAGCGCCATCCGCATCAGTTCATATCTCCGTTTCTCATCCGCTTGCGCGAAAATTTCACCAGCGCTTTGGCTGGTGAGGTTGCAGGCTAAGAGGTTATTGTTCCGCGCATCTCCATTGGTTGAAAAATGATCCAGATCGCGACCAGAAAAAAGAGGACGTAAACGAGCGACCAGGGTGTGAAGATAAGTAAAGAACGTTTTTTCGAATTGTCATAGCGTTGCGCGACTTTCCACCCGGCGTAGAGGGAGACGAGCAATCCCAGGTCCAGAAACAGAATCTCGAAATCGAGCAGTTGCGGTACCGCCCATGAGCTGATGCCCCAGTCCGGTTTTCCGAACCAGCCCAGATGAAGATCCAAGGCAATCCGTTCGACTACCGGGATCGGCATATGAGAACCGGTAAAGAGATGAAAGACAAAGTGAGCGAGCCACGTGGCGAAACCAAGGGGTACCAGGGTCATGGCAAAATCGGAGATAAGAGGCTTGATCGGCATTTGAAGTCTACCGAGGCGGCGGCTCAGAAACGCGGCCAGACAGACAATCAAACCGGGGATTAATAACATGCCAAACGTCAGGAACAGGGCGATAACGGCGGGTCGCTGGAGATCGAACAGGAATTGCGCCCGGTCCAGCAGGATTGCCACTGGGGCGATCATTCCGGCAGCGTTCGCCAAGGCCCCAAAGACCAGAATAAAGACCAGTACCGCCACATCGAACCGTTTCGCCAACGGTCCGATGGAGGAACGTGGCTCACCGCTCCAGAGTTCTTTGCCCGGAATAACCGCGATCAGCCCGACATTCTGGTGCGGACAGGCCTCCACACAGTCCATGCAGAATGTGCAGTCCATACTGCCTTTCTTTTTCGGCTGAAAGAGTTTTAGTTCACAGCCTCGTTGCTCGGATCTCCCTCGGATGCAATCGAACGTTTTGCAACTGCGACAGATCTCAGGTGTTCGCACTTTCACCTCGAATGGAGAAAGTAGCGACTGAACAAAATGGAACTGCCCAATGGGACAGACGTATTTGCAGAAAGTTCCGCCCTGAAAAAATCCGTCGATCAAGAGAGCTGCCAGGAAATAAGAGAGGATGATCCAGGCGGTCAGCCAGGGACTGTTCCAGAGGCTGAATGCTTCGTAGGCCCACAAATAGAGAGCGAGCAGCGCCGCCGCCGGCCATTTGTTTCGCAAGGAACGAGGCCATGTCAATTTTCGCTGAAACCAGCGCCGGCCGAAATCACGGACCAACATGAAGGGACAAACCATGCAAAAGAGGTTTCCTGCGAACAACAAAGCGATCACCGTGAGTCCGCGCCAGTGCGTCCACGGAAGAACGCCGGCGAGATTCATTGGACCGAGTTGGGGACCGAAGAATCCATCGAGCAAGACGGCGATTGCCAGAATAAACATGATCAGCTGAATTCCGCGTCGGAGTGCTTTGGAACGCAGGATCATTCCTAAAATCGGGATTTTGAAGAAATCAAAAAACTGATGAGAGGGATGCGGACCCAGACCCAGTTTCCGAAGGAGCGCCACTGTTTTTCCTTTGGGATTACGCTCCTTTACCTGACTGAGGTGACCCGCCGGTAGAAAACTTGATTTTGGTGAAAGAAATTGAATGGCAATGATAGCGGCGGGAACCAAAAAGATAATCGATCCCGGCACCCACATGAGCGTTCCTGCGATCGCCTGATCGTCGAGTGGATTCGAACCCCACAGTCGCGGGGCACGTTCGTAGGTCGGGTAAAGAACTTTGTCACAGAAGGTCAAAAAAGCTGCCAGGCCGGTGTTCTGAATATCGGCGAGGATCAGGTAGGGAATCATGGCCCACCGCGGCCACACAGCACGGCTGGGCCAGGGCAACAGAATGTGCCACCAAAAAAGTAGCCCGGTCGCCAGAAAGCAGAGATGTTCCACTTGGTGCCATCCCGGAGAATTCAGCGCCAGCTCATAAAACACCGGGACGTGCCAGAGGATATTCGAGGCGGCAAAGGCTATCCAGCAGACCACAGGGTTAAGAAGAAAATGCCCGATGCGCCTTAGCGGAGGCCAAATTAGAAACGGTCCGACGACTTCGCGGGCAAATACCCGAGGCAGGCCAGAGAGGATCGGCAAGTAAGGCGCGCCGGCCAGGATCAACGGTGGCGCCACCATCATCAGCAGGAGATGCTGAATCATATGTACCTGCAACAGTAGTCCGCCGAAAGCATCCAGCGGGGAGGCGATCGCCAGGAAGAGGGTGCCGAGGCCCGCCGCGAAAGAAAGAAGTCGCCAGACAGGAAATCGGGAAGGAACCCGAAATTGCAGTGCGATCCAGCCCCGAAGATAAAAAATCAGCGAGAGAAGAAGAGCAACGGTCGGACCGATCGGAATAGTCCACGAGCTAAAAACAGCGTTAGCCGGATTATCCATCGAGCGGTACTATAGCAGCCAGCCCGGAAATCTCTCGAGCGCTTTGGCCAGAGAGATTTCCAGGCTAATTGCTCCCCTCAATCTTTTCCTGGTCTTGCTTGATGGAGTCTTCGATCTTTTCCTGGTCTGCTTTGATTTGATTTGCTGGGTCGCTGGCGTGCTGGCTCTTTTCCTGTGCCTCCTGCGCTTCCCTGTTCTCCAGGTCTTCGCCTCGCTTAATGGTAGCGGCGTCGGGCGTAGCATACGGGGTAGCAGTTTGAGTGGAAGTTGGGTGGTTTGGATCGAACGTCTCGCCGGTCTGAAGTTGACGAACCGGACGAGAGAAATCAGGAACCGTCGAGCCTGGGAGAGTTTCGTAGATGGTGCCACCGGATTGAGTCACTCCGCGCCTTTGGGATGGTCCGACAGAGCTTATTGTAGAATGAGGACCGGACGGTGGAGGGTTGCAGGCTGCGAGCAATAAAACGAGGGAGAGCGAGGGAGGAGCGAACAGAATTTTTCTCATTTTATAACGAATCGAATCTAAGCTGACCCGATTCTTCAGATGCAATCCAAAAAAGCCGGGACTGGAAACTATCCCCCAGCTTGCGCGGGTTTTGTCGGTTCGCCCGAGGAGACGCGGGGTGCCCTTTCAGGAAAGGCCGGGTTTTGTGACGGAATTGTGCCGGCGGGTCGGAGAGAAACGAGATAAGCCACCAAAGCCCTGATTTCCTGCGGAGAAAGATTATTTCCGTAGGCCGGCATGTTGCCTCCCCCCTGGATCACCTGCCGGACTAGTTCAGGGTCGTTCATTCGACCTCCGACATCCGAAAGATCAGGTCCGCGATGTCCGCCTTGCTCGCCGATCGCGTGGCAATTGCGGCACTGTTTGCTCTGAAAAAGAAGCGCGCCTTGGAGTTCAAGCGGCGAACGTGCCAGGATAAACTCAGGTTTGGTGGGCGTGCCGCTCCAGGCCTCCATATGCGGCGACCAAGGACCGGTGAGTCCCGCGTAGGTCAAGAGCCCTATCACCAGATAGGTAAGGATTACGATGATGACCGAGATGGGTCGCCGGCTGAAATGCTTCTCTCCCTGGTTCGCGAAAAAAGGCAATCCGAACATCAGGATCAACGCAATGGCCGGAAAAACTAAGAATAGCGCGATCTCCGAGCCGCTCGGCAACAGGGCCGCGGCAGACAGCAACCAGAGAAATGGATAATCCGGCTTCGCCTCCGAGATGATCTGGGCAGGATCCGCTGGAATTTCCGGGCCCTTCGGTCCGATGAATATCGCGAGCGCGACGATCACCAGCAAAAGCAATCCGTTGGCGACAATGTCTTTGCCAAAGCCATTGGGGACGAACGGCATTCCGTCCTTATGGACCATCTCCTCGTACTCTTTGGCATAGGTCTCTTTGCGCACTTGAACCCCGGGTTTTGGGTATTCGTTAATGCCTTTCAGAAGAACCAGCCGCAGATGTAAACTAACCAGAGCGAGAACTGCCCCAGGCAGCACGAAAACGTGCAGAGCAAAGAAACGCGATAGTGTATCGCTGCCAATGATCGGCCCACCTAATAATAGATTGACGATTTCGGCCCCGAGGATCGGGATTCTGCCTGAGATTGCCGCACCGATGCCGATTCCCCAGTAAGCATCTGAATCGAATCGCATCACCTGACCGGTAAAAGACAACGCAAGTGTCAGGAGCAGCAAAATGACACCGGAGATCCAGGTCAATTCTCTCGGATGCTTATAGGCGCCCCATAAAAAGACCTGCGTCATGTGGAAAAACATGACGATGACCATGCAGTTCGACCCCCAATAATGCATGGCACGGAGAAACCATCCTAGTTCTTGCTGGAAATTCAAGAACTCAAGGCTTCGGTACGCCTCCGCAGCCGACGGGATGTAAACCAAAGCCAACAAGATCCCGGTAAGTATCTGGATCGTGAAGCAAAGGAGGGTCATGCTCCCAAAAACGTAAAACCAGCTTGCGCTGCTTTTCGGAATAGGGTGGCCGCCGGTGGCCTTCCAGACTTTGACGAGGTGGAGCCTTCGCTCGAACCACATCGCCACGTTGATCAGGGTGCTGATGATTGGTCTATCCTTCGCACTCATAAATTTTACGACGTCGGGCTCGCTAACGTCGGAAGGAGGCCGGCCTTGATATGCAATTCGCCCTTCTCCACCTTATGTTCGTACACGTAAAGACCCCGCGGCGGCGGACCTGCAGCGTGTCCGCCATCGGCGTAAAATGCACCTCCGTGACAAGGACATAAAAAAAGTTGAGAACCTTCAAACCATCGGACTGGACATCCCAAATGGGTGCAGTTGGCCGCGAATACCGTGAATTGTTCTCCTTGAATCCGGTGTACCCAGCAAGTAAGTCTCGCGGTATCTCCGTCCGCTTCGCGCCGGTACGGATTTTCGAAAACTGTCATCTGCATTTTCCCTTCCTGAAATCCAGAAACAGGTCCGAGGGAAAACCAGGTGGGGGGAAGACGCCTGATCAGGCTGGAGAGGAGATATCCGACCACTGGTATCCCGATCATGAACCCCGCAATTACATTCAGGACCACACCGGTCTGCAGCAAAAAGTCGCGTCGGGTGGAGTAGCCTTTTGGCTCTGGACCAGCTGGAGGATGACTTTCAGATTCGTTTTGGGTCATTACTCGTTCGATGTTGAGGGTTGCGTTCCGGTTGCGGCATCTGCGGTCTTTTCGGTCTGCCCTGGAGCCCGGCCTTGCCGGTGGGATGCGAGCCAGGCGACCACGTCGGAGATTTCTTCCGGTGTCATCGGTTTCCCCGGCACGTAGTCCCGGAAACCCGGCATTCCGAGATCAGACCGCCCGGCAATCGTCACCGTCCGTAGATATTGGTCGCTCACCAGGCTCAGATATGCCGTGTCGACGACCGATCCGGCTTTCCCATTTACCCCTTCGCCTTCTGAACCATGGCAACTGGCACAAGCCTGTGCAAAAACGGCTTCTCCCCGCTCCGCATCGCCCAATGCCGCGCTGTACGGAGGAAGATTCTCAGCCGGCGCCTCGTGCCCTTTGGCCCAGCTGTAAATTCCCGCCACTAAAATGTCGATCTGCTCGTCAGTCAACATCCCTCCAGCCTTGGTGGTAAACCCTGGCATGGCCGTGCCGGCAACTCCTTCGGCAATCGCTTTGTGCATGGCCTCCTTCGGAACAAAGGCAAGGTAAGGAGGATTATTCATGGAAATGGATGCCCCGAGTGTTTGTCCATTGCTATGACAGGCCCGGCAGTTCATATCGAAAAGCTGGGCAAAATTCCTGACCTCTGTTGGCGGTTTCCAACGGTCTTCTTCTTTCGGCTTACCCGGCAACCGGCCACAGCCGCTGACGAATGCCAGGCTGCCGAAAAGCAAGATCCAATATAAAGTGCGTGACTGCATTGGCGTTCTCTACGCTTCTACACTTCTTTGTCTTGTTGTGGCATGGCGTGCAGGCCCATTCTTTGACCCAGCGGCCAGCTTTGCATCGTTTCAACTTTCTGTGACTTGAAGACCACAAAGCCGCCTACCAACCCGAAAGCAACCTGGCAGACCACAAACCAGCCCCAGTCAACACGGGCGGCCAGAGCAGGGTTAATCAGGTTAAAGGTAGGATAAATCAGAGCAGTCCAAATAAGCGGAGTCATCACCCCGCCAAACAGCCATTCCAGCTTCGGTGGAAGCATCGGCAGCAGAACGGTGTAGAGCAATCCGACCAGGATGGAAAAAGTTAAATGACTCAGAATCGCGACGGTCAGACCTGCAGCGCTAAACTCTCGCAAAGTTGCTAAGCTGGCAGTTGCTAATGATGGTACACCTGCCGCAGCCATCAGGTTGATAGGATACCAGATACTATGTTGAGCAACCAATCCGTAAGCCATGGCCAGGACCGCCATGGCTGCGCCGCCGGCGAGGCCGCCTAGTATTCCCGCCGAATACCGGTGGACTTCCACTGGAATACGAGTGCGGTGACTCGATTCGCCATATTGTAAATGGTCGATCCGGCGCGGGGAAACTCTGACCGGAGCGGGACGACGGTCTGCTTCCGCCAACGGATAGAAGGTATGTTTTGGGGTTGGAAAAACGCTCCTGAACCAACCAACCGCGGAGATCAGTCCAATGATCAGACCAACGAAAGTCACTAGCAATGTCGTGACTAAACCTACCGCCAGTAAGGTCACCCCAAGGGCGCACATCATTGGCCAAGTGGTCGGTGTGGGTAACTCTACGCCGTCTTCCGATGAGTGTCCGTGTTCGTGAGGATTCATACGCTATGATTTGGCACCTATGATATAGACCACCGTGAAGACAACCACCCAGACGGCGTCGACGAAGTGCCAGTACCACGAGATCATGATGATATGTTCGTGATGATACTCCCTGATCCGTCCGGTCAGGTTCAAAATCAGGATCATCAGGATCAGGATAAGGCCGACCACCACATGGCTGGCGTGAAGGCCGACCAGTGAGTAAAACGTCGACCCGAACAAGTTTGTGCTGATCGTCAGATGATCTTCATAAATCAGCTTATGCCACTCAAATCCCGTGTAGATTAAGAAGCCAACGCCCAGCAGAGCGGTAATCAACCACCAGAGATTAAACAAACTGCTGACTCCCTTGTGAAGATTCCGCTCGGCGACGACAATCGTCGCGCTGCTGGAAAGCAGCAGGACCGTTCCCAGGATCGGCAGCTCAAGAACTTCGTGGGGATAGGGACCCGACAAACTCTTTCCGATATAAAAAAGGTAGGCCACCACGAAAATCGTAAATAGTGCCGTCTCCGTCAGGATGACGAGAATCATTCCGACCACTCGCGGGGAGGGGAGCTTCCATTCCGTTTCGGTACCGCTTAAAGATTGAGAACTCACGCTTGGAGACAAGTTGGGAACATTGTTAGGAATGGGTGTTGAATTGGAATTCGCTCATTCGAATTTCCAATCGGGATCCTCTGGGTGCTTCAAATCCCAGAGGGGACGTCTGCTCCGGACCTCCGGAAGCGTTTCGAAGTTGTAATCCGGCGGCGGCGAGGTAGTGGCCCATTCCAACGTCCAGGCATCCCAGGGATCGTCCCCGGCGATCTTACCTTTGCGCGCCGACCATAATAGATTGAGCACCAGGCAAATGGCGCCAGCGGCTTGAATGACCGCCCCAATAGTGGATATCAGGTTCCACAGTTCCCAACCGCGGCCCGGTTGATAAGTGTAGATACGACGCGGCATCCCCAGGACCCCGGCGAAATGCTGAGGATCAAACGTCAGGTGGAAACCGATCGTGAACAACCAGAAATGCCAAAGCCCTAATCTCTTATCAAGCATTCGACCGAATGCTTTCGGATACCAGTAATAGAGGAATCCAAAGATTCCATAGAGAATGCCGCCGACGATTACATAATGAAAGTGAGCAATGACAAAGTAGGAATCATTCAGCTGCCAATCGAAGGGAGCCACTCCCAGCATCACTCCAGTCAGCCCGGCGATCAGGAACTGGAACAGGAACGCGATGCAAAAGAGCATTGGCAATTCCAAGCGGATTTTACCCCCATACATAGTGGCCAGCCAATTGAAGATCTTGATGCCGGTTGGAACAGAGATTGCCAGGGTCGCCATCGCGAAGAAGGTCACCCCGAACGAATTCAAGCCGACGGTGAACATGTGATGGGCCCAGACCCCTGCGCTGATGAAACCGATCAGAATAGTCGCCGCCACCATCATGGGGTACCCGAAAATTGGTTTTCGAGAGAATACCGGCACGATTTCGGAGATTGTGGCGAAGGCCGGAAGAACCAGGATGTAAACCTCCGGGTGCCCGAAAATCCAGAAGAAATGCTGCCAGAGGATGGCCGACCCGCCTGCCTGGGCGTCGAAGAATCTTGCCCCTAGAAAGCGTTCCAGTGTCAGCATGATTTGGGCTGCCGAGAGCGGGGGAAGAAAAACGACGACCAGAAACATGGTGACCAGCGCTAACCAGACAAACAGCGGCATCCGGTGGAGAGTCATGCCTTTGGTGCGATAACAGATGATCGTGACCATGATGTTGATCCCGCCTGTCACGCTGCCAATCCCGCTGACCAGCACGCTGAGTGACCAGTAGTCGATACTCGGCCCTTTGGAAAAGGCCGGGGCAGTCAAAGGCGCGATGGCAAACCAGCCGGCGTCTGGAGCCCCGCCGGCACCGTATAGGCCAGGCCCCATGACAAAACTTAAAAACAGGAAAAATCCGCTGAAAAAGGTCAACCAGAACGAAAAAGCGTTCAGTCTCGGAAACGCCATGTCCCGCGCCCCGATCATCAGCGGGACGAGATAGTTAATCATTCCGAAGATAATCGGCATCGCGACCCAAAAGATCATCACCGTGCCATGCATGGTAATCAGCGCATTGTACTCCGCAGGCGAGGTAACGCGTCCATTGGGGAAGGCGAGCTGTAACCTGATCACCAAAGCCATGATTCCAGCCAGCACAAAAAAGAAGAGCCCCGTCCCGACATAGAGCATCCCCAGTTTCTTGTGATCGACTGTGAAAGCTAAATCCTGGATCCAGCCTGTTGGGGTCCCGCGCTCTTCCCCAGGTCTCGCTGGCCGCAATTCCGTTCCCGATTCGGTAATTGTCGTTCCGTTAGCCATAGGGTGATTAATTCAGGGTTTTAAGGTAGGCCATGATTTGATCGACTTGGGTTGGATCTAACTTCATCGCCGGCATCAGGCAGCCAGGTTTCAATATTTGCGGGTCGAGCAGCCAGGATTTGAGGTTCTTGTCGTCATTCGGCGCCACGCCTGCACCCAAGGTGCTCCGACTCATGAAATGAGTCAGATTCGGGCCGAAAATCCCGTTCGAAGAGGTCCCGTCAATCGTATGGCAGCTGCCGCAGGAGTTCGTTTCGAAGGCTTTTTGGCCGTTTTCGGTGCTTGGATCCTGGGTCGGAGGCCGCTGCTGCCGTGTGACCCAGGTATCGAAATCTTCGGGCGATTGGACCACGACTCGAATCAACATGTTGGCGTGCTGGAGACCGCACAGCACGGTGCAATTGCCAGGATAGATTCCCAGCGATGAAGGCTGAATCCACCATTTGTTTTCACGACCTGGAACCACCCATTCCTTCCCGTTGAGCTCAGGGACCCAGAAGCCATGAACCACGTCGGCCGAAGCCAGCGTCATCTCCACCGGGTGCGGTGCGCTCAAATAGCTCACTGGCACGTGAATCTCATTGGCCGTCACGATGTTATATTTCGGGTAGTGCACCTCCCACCAGAAACGGTGACCGACAATTCTCACCTGAAGGGGATCGGCGGCGAATTTTGGGGTCTGAATCTCACCGACCGTACGTGCAGTGGCGAGTGCCAGAACCACCACAATCAAAATCGGGGGGACCGTCCAGGCCAGCTCGATCGCGGTACTGCCGTACACCTGTGGCGGTTCCGTCGTGTCGTCCTCAGGGCCTTTCTGGCGATAGCGCACCACCGCATATAAAAGCAATCCCCCGACCACCACAAAGATGCCTAGACAGATCAGTAAGACCAGGACCGCCGTTTGGTGCAGGAGTTGAGCGGGAACGCCGACCGGAGTAAAAATGTTTTGCACGGATCGAATCTGCTCGTCACTCTGCGCACCCACCGTTCCGGGCAAAGCTGCCATCAGCAGCAAGAAAGCTCCGCGAAACACGGAATTGGTTCTTATTAGTCCTTTCGAGCTAGTCATCGGTAAGCGAGTTATCGGGGCTCGTGCTGAAAAGTCTTACTCTGAAGATTAATCCGTCAATCTCACAGAAAAAAGTAACGGTTCGCCATCACTGTTAATATCGTCTGGGTCAATCACAAACAAAACAGGGCCACTGCGTCAAGACGTGTTTACAAGTTATTACGAATCAATTGGGTCTGAGGCGTCAATTTTCTTGCGTCTCCACCCCGACCGAGTCCACCTGGAAGGGAAAAACCAAGCGAGCGGGGAGAATATCGGCTCCGCTTGAACATGATTCGACACTGAGCTAGTGCTTTGAATTGACCGAATGAATCTCGATTTTAAGTATACTGCTGATGGACTGATCCCCGCAATCGTGCGAGAAGCGACCTCCCCTGGCCGGGTCTTGATGATGGGGTGGATGAACCGGCAATCCCTCGCCAAAACCTTGGAAACTGGTTTATTGCACTACTGGAGTAGATCGCGCCATAAACTCTGGCTGAAAGGTGAGACGAGCGGACACACCCAACGCCTGATTCGCTGGTTCACCGATTGTGATCGTGATACTTTGCTTTTCGAAGTGGAACAAAGCTCCGGGGCTTGCCACACGGGATATCAAAGTTGTTTTTACCAGGAGCTCGATGCTGCCGGCGAACCGAAGCCGATAAGTGAGGACCGACTCTTTGATCCAGCAAAAGTATACCCGAAATGACCTCCTTACCGCTCTCTCCATCTCGGTTGGAATTTAAGGCCTTGGCCGGAAAGGGTAATCTTATCCCGGTCTATACCGAGTTTGTTGCCGACTATGAAACGCCTATCGCGGTGTTTGAAAAGATTGATGACGGGATTCGATCGTTCTTGTTCGAATCGGCCGAAAGCAATGATCACGTGGGCCGCTACTCTTTTCTGGGCAGCGATCCAATGATCTATTTTGAAGCTCGGGGCCGGCACATCGTGATTGAGGAGAATGGCCAGCGGCATGAGTTCGAGTCCACCGTTGATCCTTTGACGGAATTACAGCGTCTGATGGCCCGCTTTCAAGCCGTGGATTTGCCCGGGTTACCTCCCTTCTGTGGCGGCGCCGTCGGTTACATTGGTTATGATACCGTACGTTTCTTTGAACCAACCGTCGGGAATCCCCCAGCTGACCAATTGGGGTTGCCGGAAATGGTGTTCATTGTAACGGATACCTTTCTGGTATTTGATCATCGCTTTCGGCGGCTGAAAATCTTCGCGAATGCCTTTGTTGACGGAGCGAAAATAGACGAGGCCTACGATGCTGCCGCGCAAAAAATCCGCCGAATTGTCGACAAACTCGGGGAACCGGCCAATCCGCGGCTGATGAATGCCGCTCCGGTGGCCGTTTCGTTAACCCCGCAGAGTAACACTACCCGCGAAGAGTTTCACGAGATGGTCCGAAGGGCGAAACGCCATATCGAAGCGGGGGACATCTTTCAGATGGTTCCTTCCCAACGGTTCGAAGCCCCATTCGAGGGAAACCCGCTCACTCTGTATCGAGCCCTTCGATTCGTGAATCCCTCCCCCTACATGTTCTGCCTGAGGCTTGGAGAACGGTTCGCCCTGGTCGGCAGTTCCCCGGAGGTCCATGTTCGGTTGCGGGGCCGAAGCGTCGAGATCCGCCCCATCGCAGGAACCCGGAAGCGAGGCGCGACCACCGACGAGGACCGGCAACTAGCCGAAGAATTGCTTGCTGATCCGAAGGAACGTGCTGAGCATCTGATGTTGGTCGATTTGGCAAGAAACGACGTTGGGCGCATCTCCAAATACGGCACCGTCAGAGTCACAGAATTCATGTCAATCGAGCGCTACAGTCACGTCATGCACATTGTCTCGAATGTAGTTGGAGAACTTGACGAGAGCTTCAGCGCCTACGACGTGATGAGGGCCACCTTCCCCGCGGGAACTGTCTCAGGTGCGCCCAAGGTCAGGGCCATGCAGCTCATTTATGAATTTGAAAAAGGAAAGCGAGGCGTCTATGCGGGCGCCGTAGGATATTTCGGGTTCGATGGCCAACTCGACTCTTGTATCGCTTTGCGCAGTGTTGTTCTGAAAAATGGCACCGCTTATGTGCAGGCGGGCGGCGGCGTCGTGGCTGATTCCGTACCGGAACTGGAGTATCAGGAAAGTGTTAATAAAGCCATGGCTACGTTCCGGGCGATCGAGCGAGCAGAGCAAATCGTATGATTTTGGTTTTGGATAACTACGACTCGTTTACCTACAATCTGGTTCAATATTTCGGTGAACTCGGCGCGGAATTGATCGTCCGCCGGAATGATCGCACCACCATTGAGGAAATTGAGCAGCTCCATCCAGAAAAAATCTGCATTTCTCCCGGTCCGGGTACACCGGACGAAGCCGGCATCAGCAACGAGCTGATCCGACATTTTGGCCCGCGAATTCCCGTGTTGGGTGTTTGCCTTGGACATCAATGTATCGGCCAGGTGTACGGAGGTGAAGTCGTCCGAGCCGATCGTTTGATGCACGGGAAGACTTCGCCGATCCTTCACGAAGGGGATGGTGTCTTCTTCGGGTTGCCGATCCCGTTTGAGGCCACTCGATACCATTCCTTGATTGTCCGTCGCGAAAATCTGCCGGATGAACTGGAAATTACGGCCGAGACGTCGGAACGAGAGATTATGGGCCTCCGGCATCGGCAGTACCCGGTGCATGGCGTTCAGTTCCACCCGGAGTCGATTATGACGGGCGAAGGGAAAAAGCTTTTGGCAAACTTTCTTTCTATGTAGGTTTTTAGGGAATCTTGCCGGCCTCAAGTGAAATCGGCGATTGGCAAGCGAATCGTTCTACGAAAAGTCGGCGAAATGTCAGCAGAAGCTTACTCGTTTCCGATTGTTATATTGGGCGGCGGATTCGCCGGTGCTTATTGTGCGCGTTCGCTCAGAGCTGGGTTGCGCGAGAGCACGTCTGAAAACGTCGCGCTGCTGGCCGACCAGAACGCAATGTTATTTCATCCGATGTTGGCTGAAGTAAGCGGTTCTTCTATTTCGCCGTTGCATGTGGTTAACCCGCTTCGACGTTTTTGTCGGGGTACATCCGTCTTTATGGGGGAAGTAGAAGAAATCGACCTGGAGCAGAAAACAGTGAGCTTTTTGCCCAGTCCGTATTCTCCTTTGGCAAAGTTGGCGTTTGAGCACCTCATCTTGGCTGTTGGAAGCGTCGTCGACGTTAGTCGCGTGCCAGGCATGCCGGAGCACGGTTATCTGATGAAAACCGTCGGAGACGCTATTCGTCTACGGTCGGATGTCATTGAACGCCTGGAGGCGGCCAGTGTGATGGCCGAAGAGGCGATTCGCCGTAAACTACTGACATTTGTCATTGTCGGTGGCGGTTACTCCGGCGTTGAGACCGCCGGTCAAATCTGGGATCTCCTTCGGGATGTCCAACGATTCTATCCTCGAATTAACCCCAAGGAATTTCGTCTCGTGTTGGTTCATAGCGGACCGTATCTGCTGCCGCAAATTGGGGAAGAATTGGGGAAATACTGCGACCGGCAGCTGAGGGACCGGGGCATCGAAGTTCGCTTAAATACCAAAGTGAACGCCATCACGGCTGAACGAGCCATTCTGAATAACGGGGACATTATCGAGTCCAACACCGTGGTTACCACCGTCGGGAATGCAACCAACCCGGTGATTAAAAAATTGATCGATCGCTACCAGTTGCCGAGCGAGAGAGGACGACTGATCACTGAGCCGACCATGCAGCTGAAGGGTTACGAAAATATCTGGTCAGCTGGGGATTGTTCGGCTGTCCCGCTCGCGGACGGCAGCGTCTCTCCGGCCACTGCACAGTTCGCAATGCGTCAGGGGACTCACCTCGGTAAGAATTTACTGGCCGCTCGAAATAGTCAGAGTTTGCAGCCTTTTCGCTTTAAAACTCTGGGCGAAATGGCCTCGCTGGGACATCGAAACGCGGTTGGGAAAGTCCTCGGATTCAAAGTTTCGGGCTTTCTCGGGTGGCTCATGTGGCGAGCGACTTATCTCTACAAGCTGCCTGGGCTGGAACAGAAATCGAAAGTGTTTTTCGAATGGAATCTGGAACTATTGTTTCCCCGGGATATCAGCTTGTTAAACATCAATACGACCGAGGTCCTGGGACGTGTTCATTTGGAGAACGGCGATCCTATCTATCATATCGGAGACGCCGCTTTCTCATTCTACTTGATCGAGAAAGGGAATGTAGAAGTTAATGATCGCTCCGGCTCGGTCCGCAAACTTGGTCCGGGCGAACACTTTGGCGAGCGGGAGTTGCTCCAGAATACCAGGCGTCAGTTTGATGCGACCGCTTTGGAATCGAGCACCCTCATCGCGCTCGACAAGGCGACCTTCGAGGCTTTGACCAAGAATAGTCTGACTCTGGGTTATTTTCTGAATCGAAGTTCCGTCAAGTATTTAACGCTCCAGGAGCGCCGGGCGATCGTCGATCGGGCCTCCCCGGCGGTTCGCCAAAAACGCGTGGAAGATTTTATGCGTCGTGACGCGGTCGTTCTTCGAGGCACCGATTCGGTTCGTGGTGCGCTGAAAATCTTTCAGCAGACAAGCGAGAGTATCTTGCCGGTCGTGGACGACAAAATGCAGTGCCAGGGTTGGCTCCGTCTCGATCTGGCGTTCGACTGGTTGCATCAAGGGAAAACCCGGCTGGATTCTACCGTTAGTCAACTTCGGTTTTTACCGTGTATGACTGTGAAGGCCGACGAGTCGGTTGAAGACGCGCTGATGGAATTCGCTCAGACTCCAGATCGGGAAGTGATCGTGGTGGATGAGAGCGGCCAATTGGTTGGAATTCTTGCCCTGTTGGACTTGATCCTGGCTGACGCGGGGTGAGGGTCGGCTGAAAGTCTTCCCATGAAAGAAACAGAAAGATTGGAAGAGGGGAACAACGGACAGGCCAACTGGCGGGGCTGGGGTCCCTACTTAAGTGAGCGCCAATGGGGAACGGTACGTGAGGATTACAGTCCGAACGGAACCGCCTGGGATTATCTCACGCACGACCAGGCGCGAAGCCGCGCTTATCGCTGGGGCGAAGATGGCATCGCCGGCTTGAGCGACGATCATCAGCGTCTCTGTCTCGCTCTGGCCCTTTGGAATGGGAAGGATCCGATTTTGAAAGAGCGCCTTTTCGGCCTTACCAACAGTGAGGGAAACCACGGCGAAGACGTTAAGGAGCTTTATTATTATCTAGATGCCACGCCGACGCATTCTTATCTCAAAACACTCTATAAATATCCGCAGAGGGAATTCCCCTATGATTGGCTCGTGAAGGAAAACGCCCGCCGAAGCAAGCAGGACCCGGAGTTCGAGTTGATCGATACCAACGTCTTCGACGAAGAGCGTTACTTTGACGTCTTCGTCGAGTATGCCAAGGCCGCGCCCGAAGACATCCTGATCCAGATCACGGTCTGCAATCGCGGACCGGAAGACGCGGCGATCCATCTCCTTCCACAGTTATGGTTTCGAAATACCTGGGCCTGGGGCAATGATGCCCGTAAACCCTCGCTGCAAGCGCTTTCGGATCACACGGTCACTACGATTCATCCCGTGCTTGGAGAGTACGTTCTTCACGTCGAAAACCCGGTTGCTTTCCTTTTTACCGAAAACGAGACAAACGTTCGCCGGCTCTACGGCATGAATGACGCGACGGGGTTTTTCAAAGACGCGTTTCATGAGTTCCTGATTAACGGGAATAGAGCGGCGATCAATCCCGCGCAAAAGGGAACAAAGTGCGCAGTGCATTATCCTTTAACGGTGCCGGCTGGAAAGGAAGTAAAAGTGCGACTCAGATTTGCCTCGGGGCTAAAATCTGCGCCCTTCACCGACTTTGACCAGGTATTGGAGAGCCGACGGCAGGAGGCAGCAGAGTTTTATGCAGATTTGCAGAAAGACCTTCCGGACGAGGACGCAAAGAGTGTTCAGCGACAGGCGTTAGCCGGAATGATCTGGAGCAAGCAATACTTCCACTACGATGTCCGACAATGGTTGAAAGGGGATCCGACCCAGCCACCTCCTCCCGAGGAGCGCAAGCATGGTCGCAATCACGATTGGAGGCATCTTAACAACTCCGAGGTCATTTCGATGCCCGACAAATGGGAGTATCCGTGGTACGCCGCCTGGGACTTGGCATTTCACACGATCTCGCTCGCTTTGATCGATTCCGAATTCGCGAAGCAGCAGCTTCTGCTAATTACACGCGTTTGGTACATGCATCCAAACGGACAGCTGCCCGCCTACGAATGGGCCTTTGGCGACGTAAATCCCCCGGTCCATGGGTGGGCGGCCTGGCGGGTCTTTCAAATCGATCGCAAACATCGGCGTGAACGAAATCCGGACGATCCGGGTGATCTGGCGTTCCTGGAAAGTGTTTTTCACAAGTTGATGCTGAATTTCACCTGGTGGGTCAATCGCAAGGACGCTGCCGGGCGGAATATCTTTCAGGGCGGTTTCCTCGGCCTTGATAACATTGGGGTGTTCGACCGGAGCGCTCCTTTACCCATGGGCGGGTACATTAATCAGTCTGATGGCACCAGCTGGATGGCAATGTATTGTCTGAATCTGATGCGAATCGCCTTGGAACTGGCGATCCGCGACCACGTGTACGAAGAGATCGCGACGAAATTTTTTGAGCATTTCCTGGAGATTGCGGAGGCCATGACCAACATCGGGGACGGGGTGGGGTTGTGGGATGAAGGTGACGGGTTTTTTTATGACGTTTTGAACTTGCCAAGCGGTGAGGCAATTCCGCTCAAGATTCGTTCCATGGTCGGGTTGATTCCTCTCTTTGCCGTGGAAACGCTCGAGCCAGAGTTACTTAATCCAGTTCCGGGATTCAGGAAACGACTTGAGTGGTACCTCAATCATCGGCCGGAATTGGCAGCGCTGGTCTCGCGGTGGCAGACTCCGGGGACCGGAGACCGGAGACTGCTTTCGCTTTTGCGGGGGCATCGGATGAAAGAGGTGTTACGACGGATGCTCGACGAATCCGAGTTTCTTTCGGATTACGGAATCAGAGCCATCTCGCGCTATCATTTGGAGCACCCGTACCAATTCACATGGAACGGGGGTGTGCAAACGGTGGAGTATCAGCCTGGCGAGTCGACTTCGGGCCTTTTTGGCGGGAACTCAAACTGGCGCGGCCCTATTTGGTTTCCCGTAAATTTTCTGATCATCGAGTCATTGCAGAAGTTCCATCACTATTACGGAGATGAGTTTAAAATCGAATGTCCGACCGGATCGGGGAACTATAGAACGATTGAAGAGGTGGCTGCCGAATTAAGCCGTCGTCTAACTCGGATTTTTACTCGAAATGATCAAGGCCAACGCCCGGTCTTTGGCCAAAGTGCCCGGTTGCAGAATAATCCGCATTTTCGTGAATACATTAACTTTCACGAGTACTTCCACGGAGATAACGGCCGAGGTGTTGGTGCTTCCCATCAAACCGGATGGACCGGGTTAATTGCCAAAATTATCCAACCCCGGCCGACCTCCTAGTCTGAAATTCTCACCAGCCAAAGCGGGGATTTTGCTAGGCTAGGTACCATCCCCTTGCTGTTCCAGCGAGGACGGCTGTCGGAACTAGGTGCGGCATCCCGCCTGCGAAATAATGGTCGCCGCAAATAACGCGGTCATCCCGAACGGATTACTTCTGCCCTGCCACCGCCGAGCGCATTTATCTTATCGTAAAGCGACCCGCTCGAGCCGCAGCAGTTCACCCAATGACCAGGCTTGGAACGGGCAGCCGCGGGGTGTGTAGGGCGGTTCCGGATCCGCAATTTCCGACAAATGACCGAGCCCAGCTTGATCAAGGTGAGAATACAATGGTTCTAAGAATTGTTTTCTAGCCAGGCTCTTCACTTCCGCCGAGTTGCCGCGAACCCGGGCCCATGCTTCGACGAAGGGACCAATTAGCCACGGCCAAACCGTCCCTTGATGGTACGCCGAATCCCGATGCCAGACGTCGCCCTCATAGTGCGAAATATAACCAGGTTCGCCTGGAGCCAAAGATCGCAGACCCATCGGCGTGTAGAGGGAGGTCTCGACAGCTTTCACGACCTGCCACGCTTGCTCCTGGGAAAGGAGAACCAAAGGCAGTCCCCCAACCGATAGGATCTGATTTGGTCGAATCAATGAATCGGTTGTGCCCGCTTGATGGTTAACGTCGACCACATCAAAAAGCTGTCCATTCGCCTCATTCCAAAAGCGAATTGCGAAGCTCTCAAATGCTTTCGCAAATAATGGCTTCCATTGCGGAGAAAATGATTGAGCAATCCAAAGAGCATTGATCCACAGTGCCTGCACTTCGACTGGTTTCCCGATTCGCGGCGTGATGACCTGACCGCCCACTTTCGCGTCCATCCATGTGAGCTGGACACCCGGTTCGCCCGCGGCGAGCAAACCATCTTCGCCGGCTTTAATTCCGAATCGCGTTCCTTCGCGATAGCCCGAAAGTATCGCTTCGATCGCCTTCTGTAACCTCTCTGTGACAGCGTCATCCTGAACCGTCGGTTTGGCATGAGCGGCCTCCAGATATTCGAAGGCGGCGATGATGTACCAAAGCGAGGCGTCGACCGAATTGAATTCCGGCGCCACGCCGCGATCCGGGAAACGATTTGGAAGCATGCCCTGTGAAACGGTTCCAGCCCATTCGGTCAGGATAGCCCGGGCGATCTCCAGACGATCGGACGCCAGGCATAATCCTCTGAGCGAGATAAAGGTGTCGCGCCCCCAGTCCCCAAACCATGGATACCCTGCAATAATGGTCTTCCCTGATCCTCGTCCGACCAGATAACAGTCCGCGGCCGCCGCGAGGGGAAATGAGAAGGCCTTCCGCCGTCCTAACTCTTGCCCGCGCAACTTGTTTGTCAGTTCGAGAGTGTCTTGATCTTCATTGCCAATGCTGGCGTAATTTTCGGCAAAGAAAATCAGAGTCGCCGGCTTCGTCTTGACATCCCAGTCGAAGAGACCCGGACTAGCTAGATCCTCCAGGCAATCCAGCCCGCGCGCGCGCTCTTCGACGTAGCAAAAATTTCGATACCAAGCAGGCGAATGAAGATATCGGCCGTTGGATCGCGCCACTACGGCAGGAATATCGTGGTAAGGCTGCCAGCGAACTCGATCACTGCACAATTTCGGGTCGAAACAAAACGAGCTATTCTCATGGTGGGTTCCATGAAAGTCTCTTCCTGAAAGAAAAGGTCTAACTAGCAGTTTGGCTTTGGACCCGGGATCGCCCATGAATGTCCAAATCAAGACGATTGCGGATTGCCCGTAAGGCATGAACAGTTCTTGTTCAATCGCAAGATTATCGCCCAGTTCAAACCGCCACGTCGGCCAGGGCCGCAGGATAAAACTTTTAATGTGGGTCACCCCATCCGGGTAAATGACGTCCGGGGCGTACCTTTGCGACGAGAGAAACCAATTGCCCCGGCCAGTTTCAATCCAAGCCTCGAACCCGTTCAAAAGTGTCTTTCTTTCCGCCGGAGGTTTCGTCGCCGTCAACAGCAGCGCGTGATAGCGCCGGGTGCGAATTCCGGAGGTTGTTCCACTGGCGTAACCGCCAAGACCATCCACCTCGAGCCATTCCGCCGAATCAGATACCGGGAGCATAGCGACACTGGTCCTCTTCCTCTTCTCCTCTAGTCAGTACTATTAAGGTCTAAATGTTGTTTTTTTTGCGCAGATTATTACGCGGCGGTCCAGTAAGATAGGGAACGATTGCCGGTATAGCGTCAAAGCTATTTCACGTTTCCCGCCAGCCGTGTATTTTCTAAAATGTTCGCCTTCCATTCCTCGTCGCCGCCTCCTCCCAGGCAAGCTTTTTTTTGATCGACAATGCGCGATGGTAAATTTCCATTCGATTTCTTCGCCAACCTCAGTAGTGATTTCAACATGACTTCCAGGCTTGATTCGCTCCGCGAGGCCCTTGCCGTGTCGCCCCAGAATATCCCGTTGCTACTTTTGTTCGGTCAAGCCTGTCTGGACGAATTATGTTTCCAGGAGGCGCGAGCGGCTTTCGAGCGCATTTTAGACTCTGACAGTTCTCATTATCAGGCCAAACTCGGAATCGCCCGCGTCCTTTATCTGAGCGGAAATACCTCCGAAGCGGTGGTTCGCGCCGAGTCGTTGACCAGAGCCAACCCTGCTTTCGCGGAAGCCTGGATGTTACTTTCCCGGTTGGCAGTGGCCGAAGGAGATCGTCCTTTAGCGGCGCAATATTATCAGAAGGCCATCCAATTGAGCCCCGATTTGAGCGATTCGGCAATTGAGCGAGATGTTGAGGTCGGCCAGGCAACAGCCCCTGCGGCTCCTCTCGCTGAGCCGGTTCCCGACGTCGAATCAGATAACTGGGAGTTTATCGGCGATTTCGCAACCGACAGCAATAGCTCGCTGGATGTCCAAAAGCCGGAAATCTCTTTCGCAAATGTAGGCGGTATGGAGGAAATCAAAGAGGAAATACGGATGAAGATTATTTACCCGCTTCAGAACCGTGCTCTCTTCAAAGCGTACGGCAAAAAGCTTGGCGGTGGCGTACTGCTTTATGGACCTCCGGGATGTGGTAAGACATTGATCAGCAAAGCGACAGCGGGTGAGATCAAAGCCAATTTCATCTCAATTGGTATCCATCAAATCCTGGATCTTTACGTCGGCAATAGCGAAAAGAACCTGCACCAGTCTTTCCAGCTGGCCCGTGAAAATGCCCCGGCGATTCTCTTCTTCGATGAGGTAGATGCTTTGGCCGCTGATCGAAAAGATTTTCGCGAAAGTGCCATCAGGACCATGATCAACCAATTTCTGGCGGAGATGGATGGAAACGTCGGAAGTAACGAAGGAATACTTATTCTGGGAGCCACAAATGCTCCTTGGCATTTGGACCCGGCGTTCAGGCGCCCGGGCCGATTTGATCGCATCGTCTTTGTGCCTCCGCCGGACGAACCAGCCCGCGAAGCTATCGTGGAAATCCTGGCCCGCGATAAACCGTTGAAACACCTTGATGCGAGGGCCTTGGCGAAAAGAACCAAAGAATTCTCCGGAGCCGACATCAAATCGATCTTCGACGTCGCAACAGAACGTGCTCTCTCGCGAGCCATGAAACAGGGTCGAGTCGTGCCGCTAACCACTGAGGATCTTCTCCAAGCGGGCAAAGGAATAAAACCTTCTACCCGCGCCTGGTTCGAGAGTGCGAAAAATTATGCGCTTTACGCCAATCAGGGAGGATTCTACGACGATGTACTGACCTTTTTAGGAATTCGTAAATGACCGACTCTTTTACGCGCGCAGTTTTGTTCGTCAGGCAGGGCAGGTACCGGGAGGCCGAGTCCTACTTGCGCAAGGTGATTCAGAACGATCCCGAGGACCCACAAGGTTTCTTTTTTCTGGCAACCTGCTTGATGCACGAGCCGAACACTCGCTCTGAGGCATTGTCGATGATTGATCAGGCCTTGCGATTGCGCCCGACCCGAGCTTTCTACCATGCGCAGCGTGCGAATATTTTGATTTTACTGAGCCGGACGAAAGAGGCTTTGCTGGAAGTCGAGGAGGCGCGAAGCTTGGCGCCTGACTCTCCAGATTCCTATGTCGCGGAGTCTCTGGTCATGTTGGTTCTTGGGAAACCCCAGGAGGCCGAACGCGCCGCTCGCCAAGCCCTTGCCCTGGACGCTGAAAACGAGGCGGCAGGAGATAGCTTGGCCGATGCACTGCGGATGCAGGGAAAACTGGAGGAGAGCGCTGCACAGATTCGGGGATTATTAGGCAGAAATCCGGAAAACCCATGGACTCACTCGTCGGCGGGAATGCTGGCGCTTCAGCGCGGAGAAGTGCAGGCGGCAGAAACGCACTTTTTATCAGCTCTCAGGATCGAGCCTGAACATCGGGAGGCTCGAGAAGGGTTGCTACACACATTTCGGGCACGGTCTCCGCTCTATCGTGCCTACCTGAAGTACAGCTTTATGATGGAGAAATTGGGGCGTACCGGTCGAGGGATACTCGTGGTCGGGCTTCTCGTTCTAATGCAGTTTGCAAATCTAGTCTTCGTCGGGCGGCTGGCACCGGTCGGAATCGTTCTCGTTGCTTTTTATTGCCTTTTCGTTCTCTGGGTCTGGGTGGCAAAAGGCGTGGGGAATCTGTTTCTGTTGTTCGATCGATTTGCCCGTCTTGCCTTGCGCTCTGAGGAGAAAAGAGAAGCGCTCGTGGTCGGTGGCGGTGTGCTCCTTGGACTGGGATTATTTGCGACCGGATTGTTGGTCAAGCAGATCAGCGTCCTCTTTGTCGGTCTGACTCTGATTGCAGCGGCATTTCCAATGTCGCTGGTCTTCACGAACCGCTCCCGCTCGGGCCGCATCGTATTTAGCCTGGTCGGAGCCCTCGTCTACCTGGGAGGACTCGCCTCGCTCCTCTTGGTTTTGCTCTCCTCTGGCTCTGCCAGCGGTTTCGCCACAACCCTTTTCGGTTGGACCATGATTCTGGCCCTTATCACAACCTGGCTAGGAAACATCCCCGCCTTGCGACGCTAGTGCACCGTCTCCTAAATCCCTTGGGCTCCGCCGCAGGTCAGTTGGCTGTTTTTCAAGGCGCGAGCGAAGCGCCGCTATCTGGATCATAGCGGTCGAGCGAGTCCGGCGGCCGCCGGATGGAAAAACAGCCAACCGGCCGCGGCCGAGAGGGTTGCGTTGAAAATGGGTCGCCTGCTTTCCGGCGGCCGCCGGATCAGTCACGTATCGATCCAGATATGCTCCTTCCTCCCGCCTCGCAGGCGACCCATTTTCGACGCAACGGAGCCAAGGGATTTAGGAGACGGTGCACTCGGAAGAATCGTGCGCTGAAACGCTCTTGCCTTCCTGCCTCTGAATCAGTGACTAAAGTGATGGCGGATTGGTAGAAGATTGATAAGCCAGCTACGAATAGGATACGGTCCAAGTGTAGTAAACCCCAGCAACCTTCTGGTTGGCCACCCTTTGATTGGCTGTCGCTGCCTCCTTCGAGAGGCCCGAAGGGCCGCGGCCCTTCGGGCCGTAGGATGACCAACGCTAAACACGTACCAGGTCCACCCTGGGGTTGCCCAGAAAGGGTCGACCGGGAGAAAACGCCCAGACCAAGAAAATGCCCCATTTCGGGTCCACCTTGTAATTTATACTTGATCAGTAGACAATTCTTCGTTCAATTCAGATGCTTTGGAGGGAAAACTTATGTCATCTGCTGGCTTCGAAAAGCAAACCGCGCTCGCCTGACCTGGTTATCTCATTCCATGGAAGGACCGTGCGGGCTTTGAATTTTGAGTATGAAGATATTTTGGTTTATTCCCACCTTTGGAGACGGTCGCTATCTCGGTTCCACGAAAGGAGCTCGGGCGACCAATCACCCTTATCTGCGGCAAATGGCAGAAGCTGTGGATGAACTTGGATACTATGGTGCATTGTTACCAACTGGCCGATCCTGTGATGACGCCTGGATTGTCGCGGCTTCATTGTTCCCGCTGACGCGGCGAATGCGTTTTCTGGTCGCGGTGCGCCCCGGCCTGATGTCTCCCACGTTGACCGCCCGGATGGTAGCGAGCTTTGATCGACTTTCCGAAGGACGTCTATTGATCAATGTCGTCACTGGGGGCGATCCGGTCGAGCTTGCCGGTGATGGCCTGCATCTTAAACATGACGAACGATATAGGCTGACCGACGAATTCCTGACCATTTTTCGTAAGGTCCTGGCACGCGAAGAGGTCGATTTTAAAGGCGAGCATTTGGAGGTTTACGGGGCTAAAGTCTCCTTTCCAGGAAAGCAGGAGCCGTATCCTGATTTATACTTTGGCGGCTCTTCACCTGCGGCGCACCAGGTCGCCGCCAGGCACATCAACGTCTACCTGACTTGGGGCGAGCCCCCGCAGGCTGTGGCCGCGAAAATTGACGAGGTTCGGCGTTTGGCAGCCCAACAAGGTCGGACTTTGCAATTCGGTTTGCGGCTCCACGTGATTGTTCGCGAAACCACAAAGGAAGCATGGACAGCGGCAAACGACTTGATTCGATATGTGACCGATGAATCAATCGCTGCGGCGCAGAAGACCTTTGCCCGGTTTGACTCCGCAGGCCAGCGTCGCATGTCGGAACTGCACAGCGGAAATCGCGAATCGCTCGAGATAAGTCCAAATCTCTGGGCCGGGGTCGGCTTGGTCCGGGGCGGTGCGGGAACTGCCCTGGTTGGAGATCCGGAAACCGTTGCCGAGCGAATCAGAGAGTACGCCAACCTGGGTATTGATAGTTTCATTCTTTCTGGCTATCCACACCTCGAAGAGGCACATCGGGTGGCTGAGTTCCTCTTTCCTTTACTTCCGGTCGAAGGGCTGTCAGAAGTGTCTTCCCCGCAATTCAGCGGCCCATTCGGCGAGGTCGATGTTAAATCAAACCGAGCCAGCGCTGAAGAACCTCTCCGCGCCAATGCACACTAAATTCAGCAAAGTAAAACCGGCAGTGATCATCGAATTTCGAGTGAAGCTGGTTCTGGTCGCCGTTGTCCTGGGCTTTCTGCTTTGGGTAACCAATGGAAATGCGGAGGAACGCGTCAACACCATCAGGCTCGATTGGGCCTATTACAATCCTCTTAGTCTCGTGTTGAAAGACAATAGATGGCTTGAGGAAGAGTTCACGAACGATGGCATCGAGATTCAGTGGACTCAAAGTCTAGGCAGCAACAAGGCGCTCGAGTTGCTTCGTAGTAAGAGTGTTGATTTCGGATCGACTGCAGGCGCTGCGGCTTTGCTCGGTCGTGCCAATGGTAACCCGATCAAATCAGTCTATGTCTATGACCATCCGGAATGGGCTTCTCTCGTTACACGAATTAATTCTGGTATCTCCCGACTGCAGGATCTCAAGGGCAGGCGAATTGCGGTAACCCGTGGGACCGACCCGCACATCTTTTTATTGCGTGCTCTCGCCAGTGTTGATTTGAGCGAGAAGGATATTGAACTTGTACCGCTCCAACATGCCGAGGGCAAAGTGGCACTGGCAAGAGGTGCGGTGGAAGCGTGGTCTGGACTGGATCCTTACACCGCGCAGATTGAAGTCGAAGAGGGGTACGCAATCTTTTTCCGCAACAAAACGTGGAATAGTTACGGTGTCCTCAACGTTCGTGAAACTTTCGCGAAAGAACATCCAGATCTGGTCAGACGTGTCTTGGCCGTTTATGAAAAAGCGCGTCTTTGGACCCTGGCGAACCAAAACGAGGCCAAGAAGGTTCTTGCGAACGCCGCCCATCTTTCAGATCCAGTAGCAAGCAAAGTCTGGGAGCGCCAGGACTTCACGCATTCTGTGATTGGACCAGAACAACGAGAAACGATTCGAGCATCGGGGGAAATTCTGAAGAAAAGTCAATTGATCGATGCAGAAGTCGACGTCGATCGAATCGTTGATGATTTGATCGACGCAGAATTTCTGCCGAGCGAGATTGCCAATAAGTAGGAGATGGGGGTTTCAATCAAAGAACGATCTGCTCGCGTGAGCCCGGTGGATGGAACGGATTCTAACGCAGCCCTGCCTTTCACTTTCGAAGAAGCGAAAGCGGGAAAGTCCAGGCCTAATATCTTCCTGCTGCCGCCTTTGTTCGAATGGGCCGATTTGAGGAGGATCTTTCTGGCTTTGCTCCTCCCCGCTTTCCTGATCATCGGATGGGAAATCTCGGTTCGGATGAGGCTAACTGATCTCAGTCTGTTTTCGAGTCCCAGCCAGATTTTGTCAGTCGTCTCCAAGTTGGTCGCTGATGGGATGCTGGTGCAGCATCTCGAGAGTACCTTTCTGCGAGTTGTGCCCGGGTTTGCGATTGGTGTTCTTATCGCGACGCTTTTGGGAGCATGCACGGGCTTCTCGAGATTGAGTCGGGAGCTGCTTGACCCGCTGCTCCAATCTTTGCGCAGCATCCCTTCAATGGCCTGGGTCCCTTTGTTCATTTTGTGGTTAGGTATCAATGAGAATTCTAAAATTTCCTTGATCGCCCTGGGGGTCTTTTTTCCTGTTTACCTAAATCTGATGACTGGAGTCCAAAATGTGGACCGAAAACTAGTGGAGGTTGGGCTGGCGGCGGGATTTCGTGGGACGCAATTAGTGCGAAGGATTATTCTCCCAGCGAGCCTGCCTGCTTACCTGGTTGGTCTTCGGCAAGGACTTGCTCTTGGCTGGATGTTTGTCGTCGCCGCCGAGATCATGGGTGCAAGCCGTGGTCTTGGTTATCTTCTGATCGATGGTGAAACAACAGGCCGACCAGCTATCATGATCTCTTCGGTGATTCTTTTCGGAATCTGCGGAAAACTTTCCGATCGCATTCTTGTCGCACTGAGCGCGCGATGGCTTCGCTGGCAGGATGTTTACAAAGGTTAATTGTGCTGCGGCTTAACAAAATCGGCAAACGGTTCGAAAACGGAAGAATCGCTCTGCGCGATATTACTCTTGAGATCGAACCGCGAACAATCGTCAGCGTGGTGGGTGCGAGTGGATCTGGAAAGAGTACTCTTCTGCGAATTGTCAGCGGATTGGAGGCGCCGACTACCGGTGGATTGTTTTGGAACGGCCAGTCGATTGACGGCCCGCGCCGTGACATCGGCTTCATTTTTCAAGAATCTCGCTTAATGCCTTGGCTGGACGTAACGGCGAACGTTCGGCTTGGCCTGGGCCCAGCCCTGCAAAGTAAAATATTCAGCAACGCCCCTCTTTTTCTACGAAGGCTTTCCGCAGAAAGCGATACGCAGGCTCTCGAATTAGTATCGGAAGCTGTCCAAAAAGTCGGGCTTAAGTCCTTTGCCTCCGCCTTGCCACACGAACTTTCAGGAGGGATGGCGCAGCGAGTGGCCATCGCCCGGGCGCTCGTAGCTCGGCCTTCACTTATTCTTTTAGACGAGCCGTTCAGCGCTTTGGATGCCGTCAATCGACTCAAACTGCAAAATCACCTTCTGAAAATCTGGGAGATTGATCAGCCTACGCTCCTGGTTGTCACTCACGATGTTGAAGAAGCGCTTGTTTTTGGAGATCGAGTAATCGTCTTGGAACGAAATACGGGACGGATTATGAATAATTATTCAATTGACCTCCCACGGCCTCGCCGCCGGATGGAGCCCCGTTTTCAGCACTGGAAGGAGATGATCCTGAAGTCACTGGATCCGTCGCTGATTGAAGATGCCGAAACCGTTAAGGAAGAAGAATATGCCTGATACCCAAGTTTTCTCCGACCAGATCCATCATCGGTCGAACGCTGATTTCCGGGATCCAATTCGCGTTGCCCAGGAACTCGCCGAAGAATTCACCTCGACTGCAGCAGAGAGAGACGAACGTGGAGGGACCGCTTGGCACGAACGTGACCGCATTCGGAAAAGTGGACTCCTGAAACTCATCATACCGGAATCTCGAGGTGGCCTCGGATTTGATTGGCCGACGGCTTTGGAGACCGTGCGCACGATAGCGACTGCGGATGGGTCACTTGGCCATGTTTTAGGTTTCCATTATCTCGTATCGGTCGTTCCTCATCTTCTCGGCTCGGAGGAACAAGGTGATTTTTACGATGAGCAAACGGCACGGCAAAATTGGTTTTGGGGTAATGCATTCAACCCGCCTCACGTCTCGAGTCTTGATCCCAATCAGATCGTCGGTTGGAAGGTCGTGATAACGCGTGATGGTGAGGAATACCGCTTGAATGGCACCAATTTTTATTGCAGCGGTGCGACAGGCTCGGACCTCCTGGTAATTTCCGCACTCAAGCCGGGTATCGATCGTCTAGCCGGCAGTTTTGTCGTCGGCGCGATTCCGACTAATCGTGAGGGAGTGACGGTCAATAACGATTGGAATAACTTTGGGCAACGCCAGACGGACAGTGGAAGTGTAGCATTTCGAAATGTCCGGGTGCAAAAGCAGGAGTTGTTCCTCGATCCGGGCCCGTTTAAGCAAGCCTTTGCCACCCTGCGAACCTGTATCGCTCAGCTGACCCTGACGAATGTTTACCTGGGGTTAGCTCAGGGAGCACTATCGACTGCCAAGCATTTTGTACCGGCCCGCGCCCAGGCTTGGATGAATTCCGGCCTCCAGGACCCGACCGAAGATCCATACATCTTGCGGCACTTTGGCGAGTTTTGGGTTGAATTGGAAGGAGCGCGTCTCTTAGCGAACCGCGCTGCTGAATCCCTTCAGAATGCCTGGAGCTCCGGCAAGAACCTGACATCGGAGGAGCGCGGAACCGTTGCGGTCGACATTGCTACCGCGAAAGTAGCCGCTATCCGCTCTGGTCTTCGTATTACGACCGAAATATTTGAAGTCATGGGAGCGCGGGCGACCAAGACAAAGGATCGTTTCGATCGGTTTTGGCGAAATCTGCGAATCCATTCATTGCACGATCCGATCGATTACAAGCTCCGCGATTTAGGCCGATGGGCGCTGAACGATGAAGCTCCGAAAGCGGGATTTTATACTTAGGAGACAGTAAGCGAGGCTCCAAATGGTCGATTGCGCAATTGCACAAATTCCATCGCACCGACTGTCAAATGAAATATGGCGGACTACTCAGTGCGTTACGCTTCGCATAACGGGCTAACGCAACGATCCCACCGAAAGCTGCAGGCAAAGGTAAGCGAACCGTCTCGGTTTGCCCCACTCGGAGAGGCAAAGCGAGACGCTTCGCTTACCCTGCCAGATAGCAAGATCGCCATGCTGACACCAGCAGGCTGCAAACCTATAAATACAAAGGCCAAGGAGGATAGGGGGCGAAAACGATTGGGCGAAGGGGGAAAGACGAAGGGGATGATTCGCCTATCGAAAGCTCTTTGCTCGCAAATCGTTCTTCAATCCCGCTCGTCCTCGAGGTTGTTTTCTCGTCAGGCTTTACGGGTACCGGCGCTCTGTTGCAGCAGCTTTACAAAGTTATCGGACGAGATCACCGGTGCGAAGAAGTTGTTGATGCGCCGTAGAGCCGCCGGTTCATCTTCCGGCTTCTGGCAATCGCAAGCATCTCCGATGACGATTGGCAAATACCCGTTGTCTCGAGCTGCTCGGGCATTGCCTTCGACGCACCAATCAAGGTGGATGCCAGTAAACACAATAACCTCGACCCGCTTGCGCGAGAGTTCGAGTGGCAGTTGTGTGCCAACGAAGGAACTCTGCAACGCAAGTTCGTTGAACTGTAGATCCCCCGGTTCCACCAAAGCTTTCAGTTCATCCACCAGTTCGTTATCTGCTTTCTTTTTCTCAGGGGAAAAGTTTAGTCCTTCGACCCAGGTTTCGTATTGAACCTTATCAAACGCTGATTGAGGATAGTTCTCGCGGAAGACCTCGTAGCCAATCCAACTAAACGATCTGAAGTTGTTGGCCGTTCTTGCCGCGTTGACGACTTTGATCGTGGCTGGCAGGCTCGTTCGTTCGCGATGCTTCTCGGAACCTTGAGCACCCCAGGATTCATAGAGAGATTTGTTCTGGCTTATCGAGACAAATGCGGCCGGCCGTGAAAAGATTTCAGTTAGATCAAGTTTCTTCCATTGCGGCGCCAACTCGGGAATGCTCTTTGAACCGGCGGATGAATTCTCGTTTGCTTGGCCTGCGTTGGCACCCAAACCAAGTGTGGAAGCAGCGGCGAGTCCGACCGCAGTGCTCTTGAGGAATCGGCGACGCGACAGATCTGTCACTTCGTAAGATTGTTCGTTCATGTCGTTGAATCGTTAATACTTTCGTTGATGCCCTGAGTGGCCTGATTTCGAGAGCAAAACCAGCGCTAATTCTGGTGGACATCACACCAAAATTTAATACTATACTATGGTGATAGGGTATCAGCTGGTTGGCAAGATTTTATTTTCGCTTAACTGATGTCACGACCGCTTGGCGCGAAGAATTTCGGGGCGGTCGGTTTTGATTTCGGAGTTTAGGTTGAATCAATCGCTCTGCGGCTTAGTCGCGATCGACCCGGATCCGTTCTCCGGGCTCGTAGGCGATAAGCTGAACGCGGTCGCCGACCTTCACGGGAGGATTGGCAGATAGATCGAACTCGGCCAACCCGGTCGTCCCGATCGAATATTCTGTGCAGGCAAATTCCCTGAGTGGTTCTTGAAGTTCAACTTCATAAGTTTCCTCTTTCGCTAAATATGAAACGCTCATCCGCCATAAAGTCAGGACAATCGCTTTGCGTCGATCTCCAGCCTTGGCCTTGATTCGGTACGTCGGCAGCTTAATAACGCTGGTCACTTTAGCCTCAAGGGTCTTCATAAGAGATGATACCGTCCCTTTGGCCATGGACAATCCCATCTTCTCAGCTGGAAGTCGGTTTTGGCCATCGACCAATCCTTTTCAATCAGCGCAAGAGTCCTGACTGTCTGCAAATTCGGCAATGAATATCCGTCCGACTCTCTACCAATACCTCCGCCGATCTCAAGATCTTCATTGAGAACGAGAGTGGTTGGCTAACTCCGGGCAAACGCTTCAACGTTCAGATAGCGGCACAGGAATGCAATTGACTTTTCTCGGACGGTTTCCAGGGAAACCTCGTTTCCTGACTCGATGCTGATCGATGTCATTCTTACGCCGGATAGACCACACGGGGTAATGTTTAGAAAGCCCTTCAGATCGCTCGCCACGTTGAGGGCGAAGCCGTGCATCGTGACCCACTTGCGGACTCCGACGCCAATAGAAGCGATCTTGCGGTCCTCAACCCACACTCCCGTTTTCCCCTCAACTTTGGCTCCCTCTATCCCGAACTCTTGCAAAAGTTCGATCAAGAGATCTTCTAGTCTGCGGAGATAAGAGTGCAGATCCCGGCCGCGGACGCGTAGATCAAGAATCGGGTAGCCAATCAATTGGCCGGGGCCATGATACGTTGCCTGACCGCCCCGGTTGGTTTCAAAAACCGGGTACGGGAGCTGATCAACAGCGCGTAAGCTAGACTTATCCAGATGCCGGCCAATGGTGTAGACTGGCTCGTGCTCGAGCAGAAGCACGCTTTCTTCACCTCGGGTCAGGCAAAAATTGAGTCTTTCTTCTTGAATGCGAAGACCTGCTTGGTAATCGATACGGCCTAACCATTCGATGTTCATAAGGGACGATTTCCTCGCAGACTAGCCAGCGGTGAACTATGCATCTGAAAGTGTGTTAGCCCAATGGCCAGCGCGTCTGCGGCATCCGCGTCCGGAGTTTCGGTGAGCCCGAGGAGCGTCCGCACCATAAATCCGATTTGTGCTTTTTGCGCCGCTCCAAGCCCGACAACCGCTTGCTTCACTCGCCTGGGCGGGTATTCGTAAATCGGCAATCCATGTTGCGCAGCGGCGAGCAAAGCCGATCCGCGAGCTGCCCCCAGCGTAATCGCGGTGCGAGTATTCTGGACGTAGATCAATCCTTCGACCGCGCACTCTTTCGGAGTATGAAAGCGGATCAACTCGTCGATTTGTCGATGAATTTCGACAAGGCAGCCCGGCATCGATAGCTCTGCCTTGTTGCGGATCACGCCATAGTCGAGCGCACGCACTTTCGACCCTTCTTTCTCAAGGATCGCATACCCGCAGTTTCGAAGCGCTGGGTCGAGAGCTAAAAGGCGCACGTTGCCACAGTATACAGAAAATCTCTCAGGGCAGAAAGCCGGAACTCCTGCTTCGTAAACTTGCGAATATTCCCTGGCAAACGATGTTGTGACTCTGCCTAAAGACCATTTATCCCAATGAGCATGATGCAGGCGCTCGTTAAAAAGGAGCGGGTTCCAGGCCTTTGGCTGGAAGAAGTCCCTCTGCCGGCGGTTGGCGAGTTCGATGTCCTGATTCGCATTCTTCGGTCTTCAATTTGCGGCACCGATGTTCACATTTTCGAATGGGATTCCTGGGCACAGCGCACCGTCCCGACGCCGATGCAGATCGGTCACGAGTTTGTCGGCGTCATTGAATCTGTCGGGAGTCATGTGATCGATTTTCATTCCGGCATGATCGTGACCGGTGAAGGCCACATCGTTTGTGGGCGATGCCGGAATTGTTTGGCTGGACGCCGGCATCTTTGTCATAAGACAAACGGGGTAGGGGTCAACCGCCCGGGGGCCTTTGCCGAATATCTTTCCATCCCCCAGACCAATGTCTGGCTAGCCGATCCAAAGATTCTCCTGGAAGTTCTTTGTTGTTTTGATCCGCTTGGGAACGCCGTCCACACGGCGCTTTCTTTCGATGTTCTGGGCGAGGATGTCTTGATCACTGGCGCCGGACCGATAGGAATCATGGCGGCAGCCATTGCCAAACACGCCGGCGCCCGGTTTGTAGTCATTACCGACGTTAACCCTTATCGTCTTGATCTAGCCTCGAAACTCGGGCTGACCATGGTGGTAGACGCCGGGAAGGTAACTCTGCAAGAAGTGATGGATGACTTGGGAATGAGGGAAGGTTTTGACGTCGGTTTGGAAATGTCGGGCAATAGCGATGCGCTGAATCAAATGCTCGCCGCAATGTGTCATGGCGGGAAGATAGCGGTGCTCGGCATTCAATCGAAACATGCGGCGATCGATTGGGATCTGGTCGTTTTCAATGGGCTCACGATTAAAGGTGTCTACGGAAGAGAAATGTATGAAACATGGTACAAAATGACGACCATGATCCAGTCCGGCCTTGACATTGCGCCGGTGATAACTCACCGCCTTCCTTATCAGGAATTCGAAAAAGGTTTCCAGTTAATGAAAAGCGGTCAATCCGGAAAGATTATCCTCCATTGGAGTGACTTATGAGGAGTTGTCAGTGGGGGAGCCGAATAGGGGTTGAGGCGGTTGGAAAATTGCTGCGGACTTGGAAAGTGATTTTGAATGAGGCGCTTCCTGACCGGCTCTGACACTGCCAACTGATAACTGCGAGCCCCCCACTGACATGATAACTGCCGCTCTCCCACTGACACTGACAGTGCCAACTGATAACTCATAACTGCCACCTTCCCATGCTCGGCGCGTTCACGGAACATCTTGCGGGAGAACTCAACGATATCAGGCACCAAGGTCTGTTTAAGGCCGAACGAGCCATCAGTACACCGCAACGGGCTCATATCAGAATAGGGGGCGGTCAGGAAGTCTTGAACCTCTGCGCGAACAACTATCTGGGGTTAGCCGATCATCCGGAGGTGATCGCAGCCGCGACAGCCGCTTTAGAACGCTGGGGATTTGGCCTCGCTTCTGTTCGTTTCATTTGTGGAACCCAGGAAATCCATCGGGAACTTGAGGCTACACTTACCCGATTTCATCAGACCGAGGATACGATCCTTTACGGGAGCTGTTTCGATGCTAACGGCGGTCTCTTCGAGACCATCTTGTCGAGCCAGGATGCGGTTATTAGTGACGAGTTAAATCATGCGTCCATTATTGATGGCATCCGTCTCTGCAAAGCGCAACGATACAGATACCGGCACAATGACATGAACGACCTCGAGTCCAAACTGGAGGAGGCTCGAGGAGCTCGTTGTCGGTTGATTGCGACGGACGGCGTCTTTTCGATGGATGGCACGATTGCGGATCTCAAGGTGATTTGTGATCTGGCCGAGAGACATTTTTCCATGGTCATGGTCGATGAGTGCCATGCCGCCGGGTTTCTGGGAAAAACCGGACGCGGGACGCCGGAATACCATGGAGTGATGGAGCGGGTTGATATCATCACCGGCACGCTTGGAAAAGCATTGGGCGGGGGGAGCGGTGGCTACATCACCGGTCGAAAGACCATTATTGATCTCCTTCGTCAACGCTCGCGGCCCTATCTTTTTTCCAATAGTTTAACGCCCTGCACGGTCGCAGCTTCTAATAAGGCGGTCGAAATCGCTTCGCGCTCAACGGAGCTCCGCGACCGTCTGGAACAAAATACTGAATTCTTCAGGGCTGGTCTCGCGGAAAAAGGGTGGGCGATCCGACCGGGGGTCCATCCTATCATTCCGGTGATGATTGGGGATGCGGCTCTCTCCCAAAAAGTGGCAGATCGACTTCTAACTTTGGGCATCTATGTCATTGGCTTCTTTTACCCTGTGGTACCCAAGGGGACTGCTCGGATTCGGACCCAGATTTCCGCCGCTCACTCCAAATCGGACTTAAAGTTTGCCATACAGAAATTCGGCGAAGTCCGTGAAGAATTTCGACTTGGTCTTTAGCCAGGTTGTTTGCGCTTCGAGCAATCTTGGCGTACTGATGAACTGCTATCCCTCCGGCAACAAATCTTTCAAGTTTGCGAGAATCTGGTCGATAACGTTAAGAATGTGCGGGAACGATTAACGTTGGGCTTTTAGCCTTACGCATGTGGAACCACCCACGCGAAGACGAGCTTATAGCTCGTGGAGAGCAGAATTGGGAGGTGCCGATTCCAAGATTTAAGAGTTCAAGATGTAAAAGATGCCTCAAGTCCCAAAACGTCTATCGTACTCGTTCGTTATTGGTTTGGCGCTGTTTGTCGTCTGTCTGATCTATATCCCTCAGTGGAGACACTATGCTCCTAGTGTCCATGAATCTGTGCCGACTTCGCCTTACCTGACACCTTGGACCGTGGTGTCAGTGACCTTTTTAAGCCTGGCTCTTGTTCTTATCTCAGCTCCAGTCCGGGCACAGCATCCGCTCCGGATCATTGTTTCAAGAGCTCTTTCCGCGGTGGTGTTCTGTTTTGCTGCGGTCTTCCTCTTGGAATATGCCTGCGGAATCCGCGTCCCTGACCTTGACATTTTTTTTCTTCCAGACTCCAGCGGTCAGCGAGCCACTCTCTATGCGGCTCGGCCCACACCGCACAGCGCCACCACGAGTTTGCTTTTCGCAGCTTCCTTACTGCTGTTTCACCCGAATACCAGCTGGCGGAAGCGAGCATTCCAGATCGCTGTTCTGGCCGCTCTCGTGCTGCCGACCCTCGCATGTTTTAGCTACCTCCTAGAATATCTTTTTCCACCATCTCCTCCTCCCTCACTCAGGAACGGACTGTCGCTCCCAGCGGTCGTTCTTTACTTCATGCTCGGTTCAGGCGTTCTCGGGCTCTCCTTTGCCTCTAACGTCCCCAAGCCCGCGGTCCTCCGTCCAGTCAAGACTTTCAGGCGCTGGGTCTAGGACTAGGCTGAACGTTCCGCGTTCCACATTCCGGGGCGCCGATACGTTGCCCCCGAGAACCGGCCATTGAAGCGATTTAGTTTCAAGCTAACTTACCTCGGAACAAGAGGTCTTCACTCACACCGAAAAGTTCGCTTCCCCCCAACTGACAACCGACGACTATCCCATGAAGGCTTACGAAATTCAAAAGTACGGTGGCCCCGAAGGCTTAAGGGTTGTTGATCGGCCTATGCCTGATCCAGGGGAACACGATGTGGTGGTTCGGATCAAAGCGGCTTCGCTCAATTTTCGTGATCTCGTCGTCGTTCGTGGGCAGTATGATCGTGATCCGACTCCCGGGCGGGTCCCATTGTCGGACGGAGCGGGAGAAGTGGTCGCCATTGGCCGAGCGGTGACCAGGTTCAAAGCAGGCGATCGAGTCGCCGGATGCTTTTTTCAAGGATGGGCCGCTGGACGCTTCCAGGCCGAAATGCATCGGACGGCATTGGGAGGGTCAATTGACGGTGTTCTGCTCGAACAGGCAAAGTTCCATGAAGAAGGCTTGGTGCATCTGCCTGCTGAATATTCCTTTGAGGAGGGAGCAACACTCCCCTGCGCTGCAGTGACCGCCTGGCAATCTCTGGTCGTCCGGGGCCAGCTTATTCCCGGGGAGACCGTTTTGCTCCTGGGGACCGGCGGTGTCTCCATCTTCGGGTTGCAGATCGCCAAATCGGCGGGAGCAAAGGTAATCATCACTTCGAGCAGCGATGAGAAGCTGCAGCGAGCGCGCAAAATGGGAGCTGACGCGGTGATCAACTACAAGACCACTGCGGACTGGGGCAAGGCTGCTGCCAGTCTAGCCGGCAATGGCGGAGTGGATCATGTTATCGAGGTAGGTGGAGCGGGGACATTTCTCCAATCGGTCCGGGCCTGCCGGTTCGGCGGGAAAATCGGGTTGATTGGCATTCTATCAGGGCGCGAAGCAGAAACGCACATCTTTCCGATTGTCACCAAGAGCGCCACCGTGTTCGGAATTTACGTGGGCAGTCGAGAAATGTTCGAAGGATTGAATCGAGCGCTTGAACAATCTAAAGTTCGGCCGGTGATCGATAAGGTTTTCCCGTTCGAATCCGCACCAGAAGCGTACCACTATATGGCTAGCGGATCCCACTTTGGAAAGGTGGTCATCAAGGTGGGGGAATGAGAGAAAAGGTCCAGAATGTCTAAAAATGCGGTATCTGCAGCGGCGGATAATGCCGATTTTGCGGAACCTTCCCTATTTGACGCTGAACTTCTCCGGAGTTATTATCCCGCTTTTCCCAGCCCCAAGCGGCTGAGAGGTAGCGTGGCCGATCCCCATCGGCAGGCCGTAACGAGATGTAAGCGCAGTCGAAAAGAGCACCAATGCCGATATAGCTCAGCTGGTAGAGCAGGTCATTCGTAATGATCAGGTCGTCGGTTCGAATCCGACTATCGGCTCTTTTAGCTTCACCGCCCCGGCTTGGTTAGTGCCGCTGGCGGCCGATCGCCTGATGCAACCGGTCGAGCAAATTTTTGAATTTTCTCGGGAGATTTGCGCCGACCGTCTCGAGCGTTTTGAAATGACCGATGTCCCTGGCATATTGTTGGAGACGCTTTTCGTAGCTCCATCTGGTCTTGGTGCAAACCAGAGTCTGAGGTGATCCGATCCGCTCGGTCACATGCGTCATCTCCAATTGGTGATGCACAATCGTCTGATGCAGATGCTGGCGACGATCCTTGCGTACGCGAAACCGATGGATCTGTCGAGCGGGGTCCTCCACGAAAGACTGCAACCCGCGGCATTCCGGGCACCTGCAATTCAGCTTTGCTGTTTGCGCCCAATCCACGGGCGGTTGGGGTGGGAACTCGCTGCGCGTCAGGAGGAATTGGACGGCGTGCTCCCACAAGCCCAGGAAGGCACCATCCGCTACGGTGTCGCCGTGCTGCTGGTGCAGATTAGAAAGCGCAGGGACGAGCACCATGTCCGGAGCAAAGATCTCGGGGTGGACGATCAAAATTCCAGCGGCGGTATCACTAAGATTCGGCACTTCGAGTTTCCGGAGTGTGTTGAATAAGGTCGCGACAGACGCAGGTTCGACGGGCTCGATTTGCTTGGGCTGCCGCCAGCTGCTGTATCCCGAGACATTAACCGGCGGAGGATTGATTTGAGAGAGCGCCTTAACGGTCGCCTCTGCGATTTTTTGGTTTGCAGCAAGAAAGTCCGGCCCTGGATCGCGGCTCTGGTTCCCGACCAGTCGACTCAGAAGGTCCACGCATGAGAGGGGGAAGAGCGGCATGTTTTTCTGCACGATAGTAGAAAAAAGCTCAGCTATATTTACCGCTCCCAGCAACTGAGCGCTGGCGGCCAGTTGTTCGTTTTCGCTTCCGTCGTAATGAGACACCACCACCTTCTCAATGAAACGTTGAAGCAGCTTCGCATCTTGAGCAGCCCCCAGGAGTTCGAGCATTTCGGCGCGTTTGGCTGTCCGGGTTTCACCTTGCTGGGAGAGTTCGCAGGAATAAGGGGCGCTGGCCCACCGGTCGCTGATAAGCTCTACCAGGGATCCGATCCGTTGCCATAATGCCGAACGTCCAGGGTTTTCAGATTGGCTGCCCCATTGTTGTATAAGTTTCCTCAAGTACGGAACAGCCGCGCCGGCGCCTGCTTGCAACAAGACCTCAGGGTATCGCTGCTCGTCCCAAAGCACGATCGCCGCCCGTCGGTACGACCGCTCAAAGCTCGCCCCTTCGTTCCCGGTGGCTTCCATGACGCGCTGTTCGTCCGGTTTTTCGTCATCAAGGGCTCCTTTCGGAAATAGTTCACCCTTCGCGATCGGAATCGCTCCGAAATCGATCGCGCGATCCTGCAGGTCCACCCAATCGCTGATATACTGGCGGGAGTCAAAGACCTCGACCACCTCAAAATCATCTTCCCCTGTTTCATACGCTCCATCAGGGTCGTCGTCCTCACGCCAGCTGGATCGGCGATAAGGAAGGCTGTAAACGGCTTCCGCGGACCCCGCTTCTTCAATATGGACAATGCCGAGATAAACCCCGCAACCGGCGCGCTCAGCGGCTTGGGACAGTACTTTAGCTCTCGCCGAGTCGGCATTCTTCAATGCCGAGAACGACAAACCGGCGATGCTATATTGATGCTCCAGCAGGTAAACGATTTTCGGCGCCCTGTCCGGACGCTTTATCTGGTCTGCAATCAGTTTAGCTGCCGAAGCGATCTCCGATTCGTAGTCAGGCGCCTTCAGGCGTTCTTGGCGGTGCTGGACCAGATTGTAAATCAGGGAGAGTCGGTTGCCATGGTTGACGGGCCGCACCTCGTGCTCGCAATCGGCGTAGAATGCAGCGTAGGTCAATTGTGATACATCTTTTGTCTCCAGGTCCAGCGAGACCTCGCGCCCGGCGTGGCGAACCACGAGTGCCCCTCCATCGTGCAAGGAGGGGAGGACGACCACCAGCGTGCCGAACATGCCCTCGGTCTTTTCTGTGTCGCGGTGCGAAACAAATAGGCCTCCTGTGTCGTATAAAAGCAATTTATAGAGTTCGGCGGTCACCGGCGATTGACGATGGCACCCTAGACCCCGAACCACGTGCGCCAGAATGGTCTCAAAAGTTTTCGCCCACACCGCTCCGCCAAGGCGCAGCTTGTCCGGTCCCACCTGCCAGACCTTTCGAACTGCGTTGTCGACCAAGGTAAGCTCGCCTTTACCGTACGGCGCCCGCTGGGCCTGCAAAATGATTTCCTTTGCCTGAGAGTCGGGCAGCGGAAAAGAAATTGTGCCGACACCATCTATGTCCAATCGCGGGAGCGGAGCCATCAGGAAGCCGCTGACGTAAAAATCTCCCGGTCGTTTTACTCCCTCCAGCAAATCCGCCAACGGCTTGAGTTCGGCACTATACTCGATTTCGACTGGTGAATTGGCCACCCTCGGGGTCATATCCCGCCGCCTTGGCGAAGGCAAGTTCATTCACGTTTCACGCAGCGTCGGAGATTTTGTCCGACGTAAGGTTAAGGCGCGTCAGCGCGCCGATCAAGAGCGCCAATTGTTTCTATTTCTGAACGTTCGCGGAAGTGAGTTTGGCTCCAAGGAACAGCCCCATCCAGTCCGCAAGTTATAAAATTAGAGATTGATCCTGAAGCATCTCGCCAAGTTTGTCGTGGTGCAGCATCACCAAATACCACAGAAACATCTCCGACGCTGTTTGACCCTTTGCCAGTTCCTTACCCTGGCATGACCTGTAGTGAATACGACAAATATTTAGTAATCTATATAGTGCAAATCTATTTGTTAGGTTAATTATTCTAAATATTGACTCCCCGACACATTCCTGGTCACAAATAGTCAATTGTAATCTATGGACATCACGACGGCCGTGGCACTATCTCAAACACACATGCAATCAAGGCGTCGGTGTCGGTGTCGGTTCCACGCGGATTCGCACTCCTTTATTACTTACCGTGCCGGTGACTGGATCGTCCAGCGGTCGTTGGTCTGGATCGAGCACCTCGTAGAAAGATGTGCCGGTGTACCCGTCCCCGGAATTATCTCGCGTATAGGTGCCTGATACCTTGAGGAAACCCGTCAAGGCGCCGCTGAGGTCTGAAAACACATCTTTTTCCGTGTAGAGAAAAGTGTGCCAATCCTTTTGCTTCCAAGCGCCGACTCCGTCGCTGGTTACCGTTCCTGTTTGCGGATCCTTCTGGCGTTTCGGTGGCGGGTCGAGTGTGACGCCACCTTGACCAGTCGACATCTCGGTTCCATCGTCATGAAAGAGGACCAGAGCCGTCAGCACGCGTCCCTTCATAGGACCATCCAGGAAATCGACGGTTTCCACCCAGCTACCAACCAGCGATTTGTTTTTAAATTCCCCCAGCATGCCAACTCTGGAGAGTGTTTCGCGATCGATCCTTTGAGCGCTCGCGACGGTTGAAACAACTGTCATCCCGACAGCTAGCGACGTCCAGAAAGCTTTCCTCTTCATCATGGTATATAGTCCTTCTACTCATAGCGTTTTTTGGGTTTAAGTCATTTACCGCTGTCAATCGAAGGGGTTTGCAAAACTGATACTCGGTTTCTTCCATTGAGCTCCTAGGAACGCTACGAACGGGACAATGTTAAAAAAGATCGAGCGCAAATCCCCCCCGATCCGGAGTCGACTGACCTTCGGACCAAATGTAGTCGACCTCTCTCCGCTTCCTCGAGAAGACGAGTGACCCTTTCCTAAAGGGCATGAATGTATCAAGTAAAGCATAGTCGAGTCAATATCTAAGTATAGTTGGACTAATAATATACTGGAGCTGAAAGCGCTGGTGGAATCGATGGACGCCGCCACTGCGGCTGAGGATCTTGACCGTTAAATCCGCAGCATCATCCGCCGCGCGCCTGCTCGTTTATCTGGGCTCGATTCATTAGCTCCGCGAAGCGCAAGGTCGTGCGCAAACGTCAGAATCGTACCAAATGCTTTTGTTGTTCGCTGTCTATTGCTGTTTTCCGGGAAATGAAATAAACAACAAAATTGACTGAGCAAAGACTGCATAGCGACTCTCTTATGCACATGAAAAGCTACTCTTCACCCTGGCGATTCGCCCTGAAGAGGACCAAGATCGAGTTGGCACTGGCGTTCGTCCTTCTTGCTGCCGGCTGTGCGACCCACGAAAAAGAAACCGGGCAGCCACCTCTAATTCAGGCTGACCCCGAAAAGCTCTGATGGCGTTGTTCCCTATTGGAGTTCCCACCTCGATTCAGCCCAGTCAGAGCTGATCGTGCCAACTGATCACGGGGCGATGAAAAGTCCCAAGGCGGTGGCTGAAATTCGCCGGATTCTCCTACTCCAAATCGGAGCCAAGGCCCCAAAGCCTCCTCCAACGCAAAGGCAAGTCGCCAATCGGTAGACCCGTTCGAGTCGAAGCGCTGCCTGCCGGCCGCAATTATCTCATTCATTCGTCGGCCCGGAGGCGTTCCAATTCCTCCCATCGGCTGTAAAGCCGGGCCACAGCTTCACGTGCGGTGCGCAGCTGCTCCTCAAAGGTCTGCCAGTCCTGGCCGTGCTTGGCGTAAAAATCCGGATTGGCAAATTCCGATTCAGTTCGGGCAACATGTTCCTCCGCAGTCATAATCCGTGCTTCTATCGTTTCCAGTTCCTGCCGTTCACTCCATTTAAGCTTGCGGGGCCTCTGGCCGGCGATCGAACGCCCGGCGCCTGTGGCCGATGAATCCTTTTTTATTGGGGCCGGATAAGAAGCGGTTTGTTCGGTTCGCTTTTCCAGATAGTAATCGTAGTTCCCTGTGCGATACCTCACGATGCTCTCTCCTTCGAAGGCCAGGATAGACGTGCAGACCCGGTTCAAGAAATAACGGTCATGACTGACAACAATCACGCTGCCCGCAAACGCGACCAGGGCCTCCTCCAGCAGACGAAGAGTACCTAGATCCAGGTCGTTTGTCGGTTCATCCAGCATAAGCACATTTCCTCCGCGCTTGAGTATCTTGGCTAGGAGCACCCGGCTGCGTTCACCGCCGCTCAAAAGTGCGATTTTTGAATTGATCCGGTCTTCCGTGAAAAGGAAGCGCCGCAAATAGCCTCGCAACGTGAGGCTCTCTTCGCCCAGTCGGACATGGTCGCTACCTTCACCAACTTCTTCCCAAACAGTCTTCTCATCATCGAGAAGCATTCGATTTTGATCCACGTAGTTGATCTCGGTACGTGGGCCAATCTCGATCTCCCCGGTCGTGGGAGGCAACTGGCCGAGCATGAGCTTTATCAACGTCGATTTACCGAGTCCATTGCGCCCGACGATGCCCATTCGTTCGCCAGGCCGAATGTCGAGGTCCAGATCCGCAAAGAGTTTGCGACCCCCTAAATTAATACCAACTCCGCGCAACTCGATCACCCGATTTCCGAGCTTTGGTGCCGGCGGAACAACCAGTTCGACGTCCAGCTCCGGTTCCCGCGCCGTCACGGCAGCCAAGGCAAAATATTGCTCGACCCGGTTAATGGATTTGGTGCGCCGCGCGCTGGGAGCACGCCGCACCCATTCCAGTTCGCGTTTGAGAAATTTCTGGCGCTGTCCCTCCTGCAACTCCTCAACCGCCTGGCGAGCCGCTCTGGCCAGCAGGAAATCCGTGTAGTTTCCCTCATACCGGTAGAACTTGCCACGCGACAGTTCGACAATGCAGGTGGCGACCCGATCAAGAAAATAGCGGTCATGGGTCACAAACAGAGAGGTGCCCGAATAGCGTCCAAGGAAGTCTTCCAGCCATTCGATCGAATCGGTATCAAGATGGTTGGTTGGCTCGTCGAGAATCAGAAGATCCGGGCGAGCCAGTAAAGCGCGACAAAGCGCGACGCGTCGCTTTTCTCCTCCTGACAGTTCTCCAACGATTCGTCCCGGATCCGGAGCGTGTAGATTGCTGATCAGGGTTTTTATTCGCTGCTCAATTTTCCAGCCGTCAAAGTGGTTAATCTGATCGAGAAGCGTGGCACTTCGCGCGCTATCTGCGGGGAGACTTTCGTACGCGTGCACTAAGTCGAGAATTTGTTGGGCGCCGGCCCGAATATTCATGAGAACCGAGGAGCCTTCCTCCAGGGTCGAGGCTTGCGGCATGTAGCCTGTCACCAGATCACGGCGCCGGATGAATTCGCCGGAATCGGGTTGGAGCATTCCAGCGGCGATTTGCAGAAAAGTGGTTTTGCCGGAACCGTTGCGCCCGACGAGCCCGACCCGTTCACCTTCGTTGATCGTGAGCGCCGCGTTGTCGAGAACCGTCTGAACGCCGTAGCGGACAACGAGTTCATTCGCACTGACGATCGCGTTGGCTGGGACATTCGACATGTCCAAACGATACGCCGCGGAGGCGTCCCGGGCTAGCAGTTCGCACCTTCCGATCCTTCAATTAATAGCGGCTCAATTTATCAATGGCCTCTTGATATTTCACCAGCAATCCAGGCGCCCGATCCACGGCCCATCCGATATAACTATCTTTCACCAGGATCAGCGTAGTGCGCAAATTCTCAGGTTGACGCGATTCAAATGATTCCAACACCTTTGCAACTTCACTCTCAGATTTTACAATGCGCTGCTGATTATCATAGATCGTCGTCAGGAGCCTGTAAGTCCCCAGATCGAGCTTGGCAAAAACATTGTTTTGTTTAGCGACCTGCCAAACAAAATCATTCAAATCGCGACATAATACGCCCTCGGGAGCGATGGTCTTCAAATTCAGCTCGCCGTTATGAATGAATCGCTGCGCTATGGCCGGATCAGCCAAAGCCGAATCGATATTTTTTAGAACCTGCAGATGGTAGCGGAGCTGTATTTCTTCCGATTTTCGGTTAGCAATCAGCTCTTCGCGCAATTCACGGAGGACTTCTTTGAACCGTTGATTTTCGTGAATTTTTTGTAACAGCTCGGACAAAAAAAGCGCCAGGACAACGCTGAAAACAATCAATACCGATTCTTCGACATATTCTTTGAAAGTTCTAACCGTTACGACTTCTGGAAGATGTTTTCTCACCGTGATGGCGTTGCCCGAGGATAGAGTTCCTCAAGGTGCAGGGCAAGCATGCAACCTCACACGTTCGGTGTTGAGCGTTCCGCGTTTGGCGGCGCTCGGCCTGGGTATATCGGCGTGGTATGCAGGAAAGCCCTGCGCAAAAGAAGCCTAGGAAACGTGGCGCGGCCTAAGCTGCGGAGCCTTTTTATTTAAGGACCGCGAAGAGAGGGAGAGACTGCTTGTCCCTCTCTGTTGGCTTTGGGCGCTGGCGTTGAGCGTAGGCTGCTGGTACGCTCCGCTCCTCCATGTTTAACCTGCGCCGCCTTGGAGCGATTGAAACGCCATGAGCTGGGTCACCATCATTTGGGCGATGATTGCCTCCGCCTGCCTCATGCTGGCGCTGGTGCATGTGCTGGTCTGGTGGCAGCGACGTGAAGCGCGGGACAATCTGCTCTTTGCCCTGACAGCGGTGGCGACAGCGGCCTTCGCGGGATCTGAGTTGTGGATGATGCGGGCCCAGACGCCCGAAGCATTCGGCATAGCGATGCGATGGACCCATGTGCCCGCTTGGGTGCTGATCCTGTCGCTCGTCGGATTTGTGCGGCTCTATCTGCGGGCTGGGCGGTTGTGGCTGGCCTGGATGGTCTGCGGCTTGCGGACCCTGTCGCTGATCCTCAATTTCGTTTGCACCCCGAATCTCAACTACCGGGAGATCACAGGCCTGCTACACGTCTCCTTCTTAGGTGAAACGGTCGCTGTCGCCGAGGGAGCTCCGAACCCCTGGATGCTGATCGGCCAGTTGAGCTTGCTGTTGCTCGTGATCTTTGTCGCGGATGCCGCAATCACCGTCTGGCAGCGGGGCGACCGGCGTCAGGCTCTGTTGGTGGGTGGCAGCATAGTTTTCTTGGCCGTGGCCGGGTCAGTGCAGGCAATCCTGGCGCTCTGGGGAATTATTCATGCGCCAATCACAGCGAGCTTGTTCTATATGGGTATCGTGGCAGCGATGGGCTACGAACTGAGTCAGGACGTGTTGCGCGCGGCGCGGCTTTTGGATGATCTGCGAGAGAGCCAACAGCGGATGGACCTTGCGGCTCATGCCGCCAACCTCGGCATCTGGGTTCGAGATCTGGTGCGGAATGAAAACTGGGCGACCGACGAGTGGCGCGCATTATTGGGTTTTGCGAAGTCGGAGCGGATCGATCTCAATGGCTTTTTACAAAAGCTGCATCCCGAAGATCGCGAAGCAGTCAGCCAGACTTTTGCGAAGGCGCTCGATAACAAAGATGGTTACGAGACGGAATATCGCGTGGTGCTTCCCGACGGCCGGATACGTTGGATCGTCTCGCGCGGTCGCGTCAAGTTCAACGGCGCTGGCAAGCCAGTCCTAATGCGCGGCGCTTCACTGGACATTACGAAGCGCAAGCAGGCGGAGGAAGCGGCGCACAACTTGAGCGGACGATTGATCTACGCGCAGGAGGCCGAACGGACGCGGCTCGCCCGCGACCTGCACGATGACTTGAGCCAGAGCCTCGCGCTGCTTTCCGTCGAGTTGGAGATGTTTGGCCAAAGCCGGCCTGCGGAGCGCGGGCAGATGCAGGAATTCTCGGCGCAGGTGAAGAGATTGTCGTCGGAAGTTCACCGGCTGTCGCACGAGTTGCATCCGGTGAAACTGGAGCAACTTGGCCTCGTGGCGGCGCTGCGCGGATTCTGTAAGCAATTCGCGGTGGCGCACGAGATGGCTATTGAGTTTACCGATCGCTCAGTGCCGCGAGCGGTGCCGGAAGCCACGGCGCTTTGTCTCTACCGCATCGCGCAGGAGGCGCTACAAAACGTGGTCAAGCACAGCGGTGGAACGGTGGCAAGAGTCGAACTAGCAATGGAGGGCAGCGAGCTTCGGCTCGCCATCGCCGATGATGGAGTCGGCTTCGATCCGGAAACGACGCGCGCCAATGGCTCGCTGGGCCTCGTCAGTATGGGCGAGCGGGCGCGATTCGTGCATGGGCTGCTTTCGGTCGAGTCGCATGCGGGCAAAGGAACGCGGGTCGAAGTGCGCGTGCCCATCGCCGCGGCCGATAATCTCTCCTAAAGTCGATGCCGCTCTCGAAAACACCACCTAGCCCATGAAGCGCCGCCCCCGCATCCTCCTTGCCGACGACCACACGATGCTTCTGGACGCCTTCCAGCGTTTACTGGAGCCACGGTGCGAAATCGTCGGCACCGCCTGCGATGGCCGCGCGCTCATCGATCTCGCCGCTGGCACCCGGCCCGATGTGATCGTGCTCGACATCTCGATGCCGGGGCTCAACGGCATGGATGCTTGCGCGCAGCTTCGCCGAAAAATGCCAGACGTGAGATTGGTCTTCCTCACGGTGAATGAAGACCCCGACATTGCGGCGGAAGCGATCAGCTTGGGCGCGTCGGGCTATTTGCTGAAGAGCTCCGCGTCGGCCGAGCTGTTCACCGCGATCGAGCAGGCACTCGCGGGCAAGACCTACATCACGCCGCTGGTCACCAAGGGCGTGCCCCTCGGTGTCTTCCTCCGCCAGGCCGTGAAGCCTGGCGTGGAAAAGCTCACCGAGCGTCAACGCGAAGTGCTGCAACTCCTCGCGGAAGGCCGCGCGATGAAGGAAATCGCGGACCTCCTCCATGTGACCGCGCGCACCGTGGCCTTTCACAAATACACGATTATGGAGCAACTCGGCCTGAAGCACCATTGCAGCGGCGTTGTCCGCTATCACCTCCGATGCCCTTGCGTGGGGTTGCTCCCGCTCGTGTACGGCCACCGGCAATTATGGCGGCAGTTTCTCCCATTCCAGCTCCTCCTCGGGAGGCTATGGTAGCTACTCGCACTCTGGTTCCACCACAGCGACCGGACGCTACGGAAACACCTACTCCGGCAGCCACTCCAGCTCCGGCAACTACTATCACGAAGGCTATTCGACCGGAGGCTACGGCGCCTACCACTATGGCGGATGCTATGGTGGCGGAGGGTTCCATGCGGCGGCGGTCAGCGGACCGAATGGCACCGCCTACGCATCGGGGGTTTATCGTCGACGAGTTTGGTGAGAGTACGGCGATTCGAGAAGACCCATTACGTCTCTCCTAACGGCGGGGACGGTTAAAAAGCGTCGGAAGTGTTCATATGATCACTGTCAGTTTTGACAGTATCGATGATTTGCAAAAACGCTCATAAATGACCGTGAATGCCAGCTTCATCTCGCCCATGCTCTCGCCTCTCTGAAGCGAGCTGACTCGCTCCCGATCCTCCAGATAAACCGACACTCAGAAAACAATGAAACGAAAGTTAATCCATAACGGCTTGTCACTGCTGACAGCGGCTGCGGTGATATTTGTTGCTCTGCCGGCCCCCGCCCAGGAAATCACCGGCACACCCGGTTCGCCCAGCGCCACCACGACCATCAGCGGGGAACAACTCCCGGCGCCGCCGGGGAAGTTTGGCGGCGTGATTAAGGAAAGCGCCAAGGATTCCAAGCCGTGGTGGCCTCCGCGCGTCGCTCCGCCCAAAGGCGCGCCCAACGTCCTCCTCATCATGACCGACGACCAGGGCTACGGCGTTTCGGGCACCTTCGGCGGCGTCATCCCGACGCCGGCGCTGGATCGCATCGCCCAGGCGGGACTACGCTACACACAGTATCACTCCACGTCGCTTTGTTCGCCCACGCGGGCTGCGCTGATCACGGGGCGCAACCATCACGCTGTGGGCTTCGGCGTGATCACCGAGTTGTCCACGGGTTACCCGGGCTACGATTCCATCATTGGTCCGGAGAACGCGACGATCGGCGAGATCCTCAAAGAGAATGGCTATGCCACGTCATGGTTCGGCAAGAACCACAATACGCCCGGCTTTCAATACAGCACGGCAGGTCCCTTCGACCAATGGCCCTCGGGGATGGGCTTCGATTATTTCTACGGGTTCATGGGCGGCGAGACCGACCAGTGGGAGCCGTACCTGTTCCGCGATCATACCCAGATCTTCCCCTGGATCGGAAAACCCGGTTACAACCTGACTACCGATATGGCGGATGAGGCGATCAACTACATGAACAACCTCAACGCTGTGGCGCACGACAAGCCGTTCTTCGTTTATTACGTGCCCGGCGGCAGCCACTCGCCGCATCAACCGACCAAGGAGTGGATTGACAAGTTCAAGGGCAAGTTCGACACGGGCTGGAACGAAATGCGCGAGCAGATTTTCGCCAACCAGAAAAAGCTCGGCGTAATTCCGGCTAACGCGCAGCTCACTCCCTGGCCCGATGAACTAAAGAAGTGGGACACACTCTCCGCCGACGAGAAAAAACTTTTCGCACGTCAGGCGGAGGTCTTCGCCGGTTACACGGCGTACACCGACCATGAGATTGGTCGAGTGATTCAGGCCGTCGAGGACATGGGCAAGCTCGACAACACGCTCATTATCTATATGTGCGGCGACAACGGCACCAGCCCGGAAGGCACGACCGTCGGCACCTTCAATCAATATACTGCCTACAACGGCATCCTGGATGTTCCGATCGCCGACCAGTTGAAGGCCTACGACGCCTGGGGTTCCGCCATGACTTATCCGCACATGGCGGTCGCATGGTCCTGGGCGTTCGATACTCCCTTCAAATGGACAAAGCAGGTGGCCTCGCACTTCGGCGGCACCCGGCAGGGCTTGTGCATCTCGTGGCCCGGTCATATCAAGGATCTCGGTGGCGTCCGCACCCAGTTCCACCATGTCATTGATATCGTGCCCACGATCCTTGAAGCCACCGGCATCCGGGCTCCCGAGGAGGTTAACGGGATCAAGCAGAAGCCCATCGAAGGCGTGAGTATGGTTTACACGTTCGACAAGGCCAATGCCGAGGCGCCCTCTACCCGCAAGACCCAGTACTTCGAGATGATGTCCAACCGCGGGATCTACCAAGATGGCTGGTACGCCTGCACGACCCCACCGGTGCCACCGTGGGTATTGAACGCGCCGATGCCGCCTGTGGCCGATTACAAGTGGGAACTCTACAACATCACGGAGGATTACTCGCAGTACAATGACCTCGCGGCGAAGATGCCGGATAAATTAAAGGAGTTGCAGGGGGTATTCCGCGAGGAGGCAGAAAAGTACGGAGTGTTCCCATTGGATAACACCTCATTCGCTCGGGCGGTCACGCCGCGACCCAGTACTACCGCGGGACAGACCGAATTCACCTATTCGGGTGAGATGCCCGGCATTCCGACGGGCAACGCACCCGATATCATAGCCAAATCATTCACCATCACCGCCGACGTAGAAGTCCCGGAGGGCGGCGGCGAAGGGATGCTCGTCACGTTAGGCGGCCGGTTCGGCGGATATGGCTTCTACCTGCTCAAGGGCAAGCCGGTATTCACCTACAACTTGCTCGATCTGGAGCGTTTCCGTTGGGAAGGTCCGGAGCCGCTCGCACCGGGTAAGCACACCCTCGTGTTCGACTTCACCTATGACGGACCCGGCATTGCCAAGGGGGGCGCTGGCGTGCTGAAGGTGGACGACAAGGAAGTCGCCAACCAGAAGATTCCGCACACCGTCTCGTTTCTCATGCCGGCGGACGAAACCTTCGATGTCGGTGTGGACACCCGCACCGGGGTCGATGACAACGATTACCAGGTACCGTTCCGCTTCACGGGCAAGCTCGACAAGTTGACCTTCAATCTCGGACCGCCGCAGTTGACGGCAGCGGACTACAAGGTCATTAAAGAAGCAATCGCCAGAGCCCACGACTAAGGCGAGGACAAACGATGAACCAGAACCACTTTACGCTCAGCTTCTCCCTTGAAGTCGCCCGCGGACGCAAAGGCGCTGGCGGAGCAGCTTCCACCAATGATGCCGCAACTGTTTCAAGCGGCGGATACCATCGGCACGATTCACTACTCGCGTTTCACGGTGCTGAGCGAAAAGACCCTGCTGTTTCTGGGCGACTTCGACGGCGAATTCGGTCAGCTGATGGCCGATCTGTCCCGGCACGCTGGGCCGGTGTTCGACGCTATCTTCGAGCATGTGGACGATCCGCCGTCCACTCCAGTCGCCAATCACGCAGAGGCATTCGTCGAGTGGACCGCAGCTCATCTGGTCCACCCGTTAAATATCTACACCGCTTACCCGGGCATAACCGCCAAGGAGATCAAGGCCTTGGCGGCCGCCGCAGACGTCAGCGGTGCCGGCGAACAGCGCCCGTTCCTGGTGGTCTTGCCCATCAAGTCACACCTTGCCTTCATCGAAGTACAACTGTTGCTCCGCGCACGAGGGCGCGGGACAACCAAAGACCTGGATAGTGTCGGCACGCCTCATTTTGCACAGTTCGTGCCTCTTGAGGACAACCAGATCGGTTTCTTTACCGTCTACGATGGCAGCTTCGACACGTACATTGCCGATTTCACCAAAAATATCGGGCAAGTCTTCGATCTTATATTCAAATTCACCAAGAACCCACCGCCCTCGCCATGCAGAAAACACCTTCAGGAGTTCATTGACTTTGCTGCGGGGGCGAACCGCGCTCCCATTGGGTTCTACCAGGCATATCCAGGACTTACGGTTCAAGATATCCATGCGCTGATCGCCGATAGCAGATCGGAATCGGGCTCCGACCGATAGCGAGGGCCAAATAGGAAGCAATCCAATGAAAAAGGATAGCAAAGCGGAACAAACCCAGACAAAAGAAAGCGGGGGATTCCTCGGTCGTCTATTCGGGCGAGGCGGGCATGAGACCACCCCCGGGCCTGATGCCCATTCCGGGCCAGGTACGAAGAGCACCCTGGATCTCGGTGATATACAGGGCTTCATCCTCCGCGGGTACAGGATGCCGATGGTGCGGCATTTCCTGCTCACGGTGGGCGTCCCGGCGGAGGCGCGCAAACTGCTCGGGCGCTTTGTCAGCGGCGACGAGTCTGATGCGCCGCAGATCACCACGGCCGAAGACTGGCACGTGGGGTTCCAGCCGGGACCAGGAGATAATCTCGCGGACGCCCCACGCCGCAAGCCCGACTATTGCCTGAACCTGGGCATCACCTGGCAAGGGCTGATCGCGCTGGAGATCACGGACCGCGTCCCGACGATCTCGTTCAAGTCGTTCGGCGCGTTCATCGCCGGAGCCGCTGAACGAGCGAAATTGGTGGGTGATACCGGAACGAGCGGGCCGCAGAACTGGACCGACTCTTTTGGAAGGGGGAGCGATCACGTCCTGGTGACGCTGCACGCCATCAGTCCGGAGGCGATGACCACGGGGTTCTCGAGCTTCATTAGGACGAAAGCCGCCGCCTACTGCTTTCTGCCAGGCATCACCGCAATCAAATTTATCTCGAAACTATGATGAATCCTTTGCTGCCAGTGACAAGGGCCGAGGAGGGCTCACTCCCATGCTGTTCCTGACCCGCTGGTTCGGAGTGACCGGGAGCGACGCGGACCGGAACCTTGCCCGGGAGCAGTCTGACATCGCGGAGATCACCGAGAGAGTCCTCTTGATGCAGGCCAATGCTGCCGCCAAACAACGCGAGCCGCTCCGCCGTGGAACGCATGCGAAGGGTATCTGTGCCCGAGCCCAATTCGAAATCTTTGACGTAACAGTCGGACGCGACCCTAAACTGGCGGCCCGGCTCGCGAGGGGGATTTTCGCGAGGCCCGGCGTCTATCCCGCCACCGTGCGGTTTGGAAACTCGGATCCGAAGGCAAACTCTGATTTTAAGCCTGACGTCCGGTCGTTGTCTTTCTCAGTCGACCTCACTCGGGATGGCGCGGTTATTCCGGGCACGAACGTTGGCCGACAGGATTTCTCACTGCAAAACGCGACGACTCTGCCCATAAACGACTCACCCGCATTCCTGGCGCTCATGAAAGTGCTGACGGCATCGAACCCGCTCGCCGGCCTCTTGACGCTGCCGTTCAGGGACAAGTTGAGAGTGCTCAGGACCCTCGCGTTGGTCCAATTGCAGACACACCAGAAAATCAAACCTTATCAACAACTGCGCTACTGGAGCAACGTACCGTTTCGTCACGGACCGATCGATGTGGTGAAGCAGTCGGCTACGCCGTTTCCCGACAATCCGGCGCGTCCTCTGCAACGGAGTAATCCGAACGCCATGCAGGAGGAGCTAATCCGGCACCTCACCGAAGATCGCAGGATGAGCGGTTTCGACTTTGGACTCCAGTTTCTCGACGCCGACAGGATGACCTATTGGGGCAAGCGTCAGGATGCCAACTTCTGGATCGAAAACGCGAGTGTCGAGTGGAATGAAACGGAAGCACCTTTCCACACGGTCGCACGGCTAACTCTCTTAGCGAATTCGCAGCTTCCTCTGGATGCCGGCGAAGCTGTGTATTTCGATGTCACAGGGCACTCGACACCTGACAGCACGCCTCTGGGAAGTATTAATCGCGCCCGCGGGCCCGCGGAGGTTGCCAGCAGAAAGGCACGGCATGCGCGTGGGCAGCAGTTGTGAACCATTAAAAAGAGAGACCGTGACCATTGCTCCGTTAACTAAAATGGACCCTACAATCATGAAGCCTACATTCCAATTCGGCGTTCCTCGCTCGATAGCGGGGCTGCTCCTGCTTTTTTGTTACCTGGCAGTGTTCGATGGGCGCGCCGCTGATTCGGTGGCGGTTCCGCCGGAGGGTTCGACCTCCGAAGCGATTGTCTCGGAAGCCCGGCTGAGTCTAGCCGAAGCGCGGAAGACACAGTCCGATCCGAGGACTGCGGTGGGCCATTACCTCGATGCGGCGGATGCGGCCGTGCGGTCGGTGGGCGTTTCCTCGAAGAACGAGGTGACTGAAGAAGCCCGGTCGATTTACAACGCCGCATCTCAGGAAGTTGCGGTCTTGCTGCGGTCGTCCGCTGAGCTGTGGAATCGGACCGAGACGATCCCTTCCCGCGACGGCATCTACCGATTGCGCTTTGCGGCCGGTTCGCACAAGGAGGGCACCTGGGATCCAGGTTACTTCGACTTCTTGCGTACCCCCGGGCAAGTACATGAAAAGGTCGCCCACCAGGAGGCGCGGATTAACGATTGGGGAGGGGTGCTGGTGGGAGTCTACAAGCCAGCGGACCCCAGGAAGTACTTTCTGCCGCTCGTTGGCCTGGCCGTTCCGGTCACGGCTGCTCTCGATTTCACGACCTCAGCTTCCACGGTCGGGCGCGTGCGTGACGCCACGCTCGCGCTCTATGATCCCACCAGACGGGAAACGGTCCGGGTTGCGGGCGCTCAGCGGCCGCTGGCCGCCGACTTCGGCGCTCCGCTTGCCTATTATCCCGAGCCCGATTTGTGCTGGGATTCATGGCGATGATCCGTCCGGCAAACTACGAGAAACGGGCGGGGCTCTACATGCTTGAACCCTACGATCCCGACCGAATCCCCGTGATTCTGATCCACGGATTGACGTCGATACCTCAAATGTGGGTCCCCACGATCAGCGCCATCGAGTCCGATCCGGAGATACGCGGCCGTTACCAGTTCTGGGTTTTTGACTACCCGACGGGCGATCCGATTCTGCTGTCCGCGCTCAAGCTCCGGGAGAGTTTGGCGCGAGTCTATCAACTCTATCCCAAAACGAAGGACATGGTGCTCATTAGCCACAGCATGGGCGGACTGCTCTCCCAAATGCAGGCGGTAACGACCAAGCGCGTCCTTTGGGACAGCGTTTTCCAGGGTGATGCGGATCGGATCTACGCCAAGTTGCCGCCCGATCAATGTGCTTAAGCGGGCACTGATCTTCGACGCGAACCCTCGGGTGCACAGAATCGTTTTCATTTGCGTCCCCCATCGCGGCAGCGATCTGGCGACCAACTGGATCGGTTCATTCGGCACCGGTCTCATTAGCCTGCCGGGCAAACTCTTAAGCGGAGCCGAGGACGTGGTGACAGCTCCGCTACAGAGCGACGTTGGCCTTAAACACATGCCAACGGGCATCAACGGCCTTTCCCCGCGATCCCCGGTGCTTCGCGGGCTCGACACGCTGCCGATCGATGCGCCTTACCACACCATCGTTGGCGACCGCGGCAGGGGCGATACGCCGAACAGTTCGGACGGTGTGGTAGCCTATTGGAGTTCGCATCTTACGGGCGCCCAGTCGGAATTAATCGTGCCCGGTCCACATGGTTCCTATGCTCTACCTCAGACCGTTAGCGAATTGAAACGCATCCTTCGCTTGAATTTGGCCGCTGTCAGTGCGCCGCGCCGGAACACGATGCCAAAAAGCCAGCGTTCGGCTGCCGGGTCGAGCAGCGAGCGGGCAGATCGCTCGGTTGCGCCCGCGGCGCAGACCGCCGGGGAGAGAAATTCCGAGAAACCCGGAGTCGCCGTCGGATATCGCGAGGCAAAATGATGCAATCCCAGCAGCCCCCGTTGTCGCTTGACGCAATTCCGCCCGCTCGCTTTCGCCGTATGTATTTTACTTCGCCACCGCTGTCTTCTCGGACGGCAGGCTTCCTGGCCGGCGGCGGCGGCCCAGGCGGCATATTTATACTCGATCACTTGGATTTTAATGTGATGGGGCGCTGGGAAGTCGATCGCGGGCCCCAGGAACTGGCCTACGACTTCTGGTGGCACCTTGGGCATCTCACCGCAAGAATTCGATGATGCTGCGCTTCCAGGGGAAGCGCGGCATGCTTGCTCTGCATCTGATTCAGAAGGTCCTGGCTCAGCCGCATTCGATCCCACGCCGTGCGGTTCTCCTTAGAGAGCGACCGACCGCGCCAGTCGAAACTCCAACAAGGTTCCTGCCGGTGCCTCGACTGATTTGCCTTGGCCTATAAGCCCGGTCGCAGCGCCGATCGCAGCCCCGGCAGCAGGACCACCAAAGGCAAAGCCAACGAGCGCTCCTGCGGCCGCTCTACCGGCAGTCTTCCGCCCACTGCGGGGACCTGATTCTTCGTAGTCCCCCGTCGCAATTGCCACCGGGCGCCCATCCACTACAATTTTCCTCAGACTCAGGGCGAGCTTTGACTGTCCAAACGCTCGTCCCGCAGATCTGGATGACTCGACACGGCCATAAACTTTGCTGCCTGCGGGTATCACTACTCTACCTTTGACAACGAGATTGACGTCGAGTCGTGCAGCAAAACTCTTCCCAGCTTTGTCACTTGAAGACAACTGGTCCACCGTGCGCACCAACAGGGTGGTACCGTCAGGAATGGTAACAGCTCGAGCAGCAAAGGGCGTCAGCAAGACGCAGATCAGGCTAAAGGAGAAAAACAGTGGCATATCTTATCATTTTTTGTAAGGGGAGTTGGGACAGTTATTGTGAAGTTACCGGCTTCTTAAGGGCTTATGGGTTGTTCTCGAATTTGCAGACCAAACTTAAGCCTTTGCACACTATATCTTGTGGTGCAGTCCGATAGCAAACACAATTTGGACCCCTTCATCTCTTCAAGGGTTCGGCCCGCCGTTTTTAGCGCGAAATCTGAACGTCTATCTGGCCGCAATAATCAGGGACGAAAGTATTAAAGTATACCGACTCCGAGCGGAGATTGCGCGTTACGCAGTCGGGGCAACGCAGCTTCGGGGTCAAACGTTACAGCCGGATTCGCTCCACCTCGCTCAGCGTAATCTCGTCCTTTGTCCGATCGTAGAGCTTGGTCGTTCGCGAGACAGTTGCGTTCCCAGGTTTATACCGGCAGCGTAGGCGCTGAAAACCTTTTCTATTTCGTCGCGTACCCGGCGAAAAACAGCGAAAACCTCTTCTTCATCACTCCCCGGAGCTTTTGCCGGATCGTCAAAGCCCCAGTGGTAGCGTTTCACCATGCCGGGAAATATCGGACAGGCTTGGTCGACGTATCCGCAGACCGTGATCACCGTGTGTACTCTAGAATCAAGAAATTCCTCGAGGTGCTTAGAACGGTGCCCAGAAATATCGATCCCAATCTCTTCCATAGCGCGGATTGCTAAGGGATGAACAAATCCGGCCGGTTTCGAGCCCGCACTCTCAACTCGAATGAGATCGCCGGCTTTCTGTCGAAGAATGCCTTCCGCCAAGTGGCTCCGGCATGAATTCCCAGTGCAAAGGATTAGAATTAAAGGCTTTTCCATCGTCAATCCCGACTACGCGGGTTGCAATGCCTTCTCATACCAAGAGCGAGAGCCCAAGCATATGCGGCAAACCGAAAGCATTACCGGCACTTCTACCAGCACGCCTACCACGGTGGCGAGCGCCGCAGGGCTCTTCGCTCCGAACAATGTGATAGCCACTGCCACGGCTAACTCGAAAAAATTGCTGGCCCCAATCAGGGCACCCGGTGTGGCCACATTGTGTCGGACGTGGAAAAGGCGCATTAGCCAATAAGCTAGTCCGGAATTGAAGTAGACCTGAATGAGGATTGGAACAGCCAGAAGGATGACTGCAATCCAGTTGGTCAAAATATTCTCGGCTTGGAATGCGAAGATCAGAATCAGCGTTGCCAGAAGGGCAAAGATGGTTACTGGCTTAAACACAGGCAAAAAGGCGCTTTCGAACCATTGAACGCCTCGCACCTTGATCAATAACGTTCGGCTGAGCCAGCCAGCGAACAAAGGGACAACAATAAAGACAAGCACAGAGATCAGTAGGATTTGAACCGGAATCGAAACCCCGCTGACACCAACCAGGACGGCTACGATTGGAGCAAAGGCGAAAATCATTATCAAATCGTTGATCGCGACTTGAGCAAGCGTGTACGGCCCATCACCGTCGGTCAGATAGCTCCAGACAAAGACCATGGCCGTGCAGGGTGCCGCAGCCAAAATGATAAGTCCTGCGGTGTAATTCTTCGCGGTTTCAGGGTCTATCCACCCGAACGTGCCGGAAAAAAGGACTCGCACGAAAAACCAGCCAAAAAACGCCATACTGAATGGCTTCACCAGCCAGTTCACAAAGAGTGTTACAAACACCCCCTTGGGACGCTTCACCACAGTTTTGAGTCCACCGAAGTCAATCTTCAGCATCATAGGAAAGATCATGAGCCAGATCAGGACCGCGATCGGCACGTTCACCTGCGATCCACGAACAAACTCCCAACCACTGAGCTGGTTAATGAAGCCAGGCAAAAGCTTGCCTAACAAGATGCCAGCGCCCATGCACAGAAGCACCCAAAGGGACAGGTATCGTTCAAACAATTCCAGTTTTTTCCGTGAACCCCCAAACTTCGCGTTTTGCGATTCGGTCTCCGTCAAATTCGGGGTCTGGGCTACTCCGTTGTTCCGCAAGTCTTCGATTTTCAAATCGTCCTTTCCTTAGTTCCTTAGATACTCGCCGAAGATACTCCGCGCACTTTTGCCGGTGCACAGGAACAGAATTTTAAACGATTTCTGCGAACTCATGACTTTGTAGCTCGAGCGTTGTTTAGCCGAGTCACCATTGGATCGCCGCAGGATGAGAAGCGGGAATTCTTTAACACCCTGGGTAGACGCTTCAGATCGGACGTCAAAGTAGGATCGCTTTTCGCAGATTCAGCCACGCATCTGAGGTTGAGTTCCACCGCACGAGATCTGGGCGATCGCAATCGATAAACTTTCCAAGTTTGTACCCGGCTGAATTCGACGAGCCCGACTTTTCGTAAATAGGCCAGATGCTGGGAGACGTTTACTTGCGGCAGATCAAGCAATTCCTGGAGGTGGCACACACAAAGCGGTTGTTGCAAGAGCAGGTGCAGAATTCGAAGACGCGATGGGTCCGAAAAGGCTCTGAAAGTTTCAACCAAATTCATTTCTGTACCATAATCCAGAGATAATATAAGGCAATCATAATATCTATGAACACTTATGGGTTCAGCGATCCTAGGACGCCGGCATTAACGCTGCCCTTCGGTACCATCCAAAAGCGGATCGCTGATGAAGCTTTTGATATTCAGCGATTGGAAAGCGTACGGTCTCGACATGACCGATGAGATGCTGGCGCTCGCCGAAGAAAATAGGCGCAAGAGCGGTCTGACCAATGTTCATTTCCTAAAAGGCGAAATCGAGAACACCTCGCTCCCCGATAATTCTGTGGACGTCATCATCTCCAACTGCGTTATCAACCTTTCCGGTGGCGGAGGGTTCCATGCGGCGGCGGTCAGCGGACCAAATGGCACCGCCTACGCATCGGGGGTTTATCGTCGACGAGTTTGGTGAGAGTACGGCGATCGAGAAGACCCCTTACGTCTCTCCTAAAGACGGGGACGGTCAAAAAGCGTCGGAAGTGTTCATATGATCACTGTCAGTTTTTTTGAGTATCGATGATTTTGCAAAAACGCCCATAAATGACCAATGAATGCCGCTTCGTCTCGCCCACGCTCTCGCCTCTCTGAATTGAGCTGACTCGCTCCAATAGGCACCTCCCAGACCCGGGGTGCCCGGAGTACTTCGGCCTGGAAGCCCTGGCGGTTCGTTTTCGTCCAAGACGTCGTACTGCAGCTCGGGGAGACCGCCATCGACTTCCCGCCGATGCAGGCTCCTGCATCCTTCAGCCAGACCCGCCCCCACGCTCAGGGCGCATTGCCATCTTCGACGAGGTCGGCACGGCCACTGCGCATTAAAAGCTGTACATCTATACAAAAAAACACTACACCTGGATTTATCCAGTCAGGTCTCGGCCACACGTCAAGAACGGTCAATATTCTCGGTCAAACTGAGACGGTATCGGGTGGCGGAGGCAGCGTGGCGGCGGGGCTGATCAACGCGGACGTGTTGTTGAGATTGCCATTGGATGATTTCTGGCCGGGTGTTCACTTGGCACCCTACGTGTTCGGGGGCTTCGGCGGTATTTTGCTAGGAAGCTCGGGAGAAGGGCGTTCGTTCAGCGAGACCTTTACTGTAACTGGCCCAATCAATAATCCGAATGTCGCTCCTAGGACCAGGGATGTGACTTTGACCGGCCGGCGAGTAAACACCCTACGCAATAATATTGGGTCGGATCGGGTGGTCGGCCGCATTGGCGCTGGACTTGAATATCGCTTTACTCCCCACATCGGGATATTCACCGAGGCGGCATATGTCATCCCCGATGGAGCTTCGAACAACTTCGTGCAGTGGAACTTTGTCGGCCTCAGATACGCGTTCTAAGTAAAAAAATAAATTGTAGCAGCGAAGTGACTGGCGGAGCGCCACGGTGCTCCGCCAGTCTTTCATTTACAGATCGAACTTCACCGCGAATAGAAACAAACTCTTGCGGAGCCATCAGATTCTGCATTGTGCCTTCAACGAACTCTTGGAAGTCGATCATCCCGGATTCGCGGCTGCGATCCAATCATCTAGAGCGGCCAGGATCATCTAGAGCGCGCGTACCTTGAATATCTGAACTACTGAGGACGCCTGCGCGGAGCTCTCTTGTAGACTCGCAGTTTACTTGGCGAAAAAATTGATCACGCAATTGGTGATGTATTTGCCGTGTTGTCCGCGAGAGGAAGGTTTTCGATCTAGCCCAAATGAAATTCGACGTTTTAAGGCTACCCATAGGTCGCCTTATCCTACGGGGCTAGCGATGAACATACGCCATATGAAAAGGCATCTTAACTAACAAAAAGCGCCTGAAGCGTCAATCGTTTCCGGGCTTCTCCGAATAAGCTCTCCAAAACCGGCAATGGGTCTCCGCCAGCTGCTGCTGCGGTGTAAGGGCAGGGGTGGCCCATGTGCGGGAGCAATGGGGGAGCGCGGCTTCGGAACGCGCCGCGCATTGGTCACGATGGAAGCTGGCGCGCAAGCGCTTCCGTGGCCTCGTCCTTGGTGGAACAGGGGCATGATGCTTTCGCGATCGGTCTGCCTAGAGGTCGAAGACGTAATGGAGACAGATATTGGCCAGCACTTGCCGGCAGAGTGCTTTCCGCACTTCGCCGAAGTCCTATGCGTCTCATTGCCATTGCGTCACAAGCAGTAGTTACCTTTGCCGGAGAACCGAAAACCGGATGAGGGCCCGCACGAAATATTCAATCCGCAGGCCTTATCAAACATCAGAGCCGGAAACGATCGCCGACCAACGCTAAGAAGATCCGGAGCCGAAGAGCTCAGTCAGCTTGGTCGCCCGAAATTTAAAAATCTCTCTCACGTCCCCTTCCACGAACAGCCGGTTGATGATCCAGCCACCAAGGATCGCATAGCGCACTTGATCGAAGCACATGGTTCCTCCATCACTCTCCTGAAAACGATGTTCATGAATCCAGCGCTGATAAGGGCCCTTAACCTGTTCATCGACGAATCGATAAGGAGGTTCCCAGACCGTAATCTTCGTTCTCCAGCTCAGGGGCAGTCCGTGCAGCACGACCCGATAGTCGATCAACGTCCCAACACGCATCTCAATCCGGCCTGGCGTGATAATTTGAAAGCGCAGCCAGGGGGGCGTGATGTTTCCTAGATTTTTTGCCTCGGCAAAGAAGGGGAAAATTTCCGCTGGAGGACGCGCCAGCCAAAGTTCCGAGTTAAACAAGCGTTCTTTCATTTTTGCAGCGAATTAAATTGATTTATTTAGCTAAGTGTTTTGCGGTCGAAGTCGGGGCGCAGACTCTCGGCGGAAGGATTGGAGTCACGAAATTTTCCTGCTCCGTTTTCTAGTCAGCTTGTCGAGCACAGGGCACAGAGCGGAGAGATCCTGTAACTGGATGGCCTGAATCTCATCGAGAACCGGGCCGTATGCCGATGCCGCCCGTCCTCCGGTAATCAGAGCAATTTCTTTTGGCAACAGAAGCCGCAACTTTCTCAATTCAAAATCGAGCGAGCTATCGTCTTCTGGATAAACGATGCTCAAGGCCACTGCTCGTGCGCCGCTGAGCAGCACAGATCCGGCGATTTCCTCCGAAGGCAGGGAGGGGCCAAGATAGCTGACGCGCCATCCGTGGTTGTCGGCCGTGGCGGCGACCAGGAGCGCGCCCAGTTCATGAAGCTGCCCGGCGGGTGTCGTAATCACGATTCGAGGTGCGCTTTCGCCCATGGCATAACCGTGGGAAAAGTTTCCCAGAAACGTTCGGATGACCGCTGTGGCTAAATGTTCATGAACAGCGCGCATTTCACCTTTTCGCCAGGAACAGCCGATGTTCTCGATTAAAGGGGCCAGGGTTTGCTGGAGCAAAGCAGCCCTGCCAAGCTCAACCGAAGCGCGGTTCAGAATGGTCTCAAGACTTGCTCCATCGAGCTCTCTGATTGCCACCAGAGCCTGATTTAAATAATCCGGTTCGGGTCCCGCGAACACCAATCGCTTCTGCTGCGCGGCTGGCTGTTGCGTAGAAACAGGTGTTTCGTCTTCCAGCAGCGTCCTGAGATCCGCGGTCGTCAATTTCACCGCATTCTTGATCGTGTGTCCGGCTTTCGTCGCCAGGCCCAGCAATCTTAGCCGCTCAATCTGATCGTCATCGTAAAGCCGACGATTTGTCTTGGTGCGCGAGGGGATAATAGCCCGGTAACGCTTTTCCCAGACTCTGATCACATGCGGACTCAGTCCGCTGCGTCTGGAAGCGATTTTAATGGAATGTTGAAAGCTAGCCATCCGAGCAGGAATTAAATGAACAAAATATAGACACTTTGCAAGATTTCTTTTGCCCGGTGTTTCTCACCGTGCCAGTTTGTGGGGTTTTGCCCCGGAGCCCGGAGGGCCTTCTTGGTTCAGCCCGGTATTCCAAGATGGTGGTCCTGAACCCTAGGCCGAGTCCTGCGAACGCCTTCACCGTAAGGGCGAGGAATCAACTCAGAGGGGACGCGTCATGCCCCTATTCAGTTTCTCTAATTTTCGCTGTTTTTTTCCTACGTTATCCATTTTACGTTTATTATTATTTTTCTTTTTATATTTTCTGGTTATTGATATTCGATCTCTATTACTAGACTTTATTATCGTATTCATTATTAATTTTATAGGCCATTTAAATTTTTTTCGGTTTGGCCGTTCGATGATCCTCGCTCTCTAAATATATAGACAAAGAGTTGACAAAGTACGAGAACATAGACAACTATGAGACAAATTAAGTAAGCAAAAGTGATAACTCTCTTTCTTCGCAAATTGTCGATCCCAGCTGCGCCCCTCTCGCTTGGTGCCAAGACCAGGGCCAGTTCGCCAAAAAACAGCGTCGCGGTTGCCGCCAGGCCCGGCCAGCCCAAGCCATCAACATTCTCCGCTCAGCGCCCGTTAGCGTCGTTAGCTATTGGAAAGTGAAGCGCCGATATCATGAGAGAGAAAGTCCTCATCGTTGGAGCAGGACCAGGAGGCTTATCAGCGGCCATACTATTAGCTGCCGCGGGGCTCAAGGTGACGATTCTGGAACGCCTCGATACGGTTGGTGGCCGCACTTCCACCATCCGTGCGGACGGATTTAAGTTCGACCTGGGTCCTACTTTCTTCCTTTATCCAACTGCACTGGAAGAGATCTTCAAGGCCGCAGGCGCCGACCTTCGGCAAGAGGTAGAATTAGTTCGGCTAGACCCACAATACAGAATCCTTTTCGGCCAGGGAGGGCAACTTGATTGCACCTCGAATGCCACCAGGATGGAAGAATCGATCGCTAAAATCTCTCCTCAGGATGCTCCGGCATTTCGCCGATTTATTGAGGAGAATCGGCTCAAGTTTGATCGGATGAAGCCTTTCCTGGCCAGTCCCTTCCAGAGCTGGCGGGACATGCTCTCGGTACGACTTTTGACCATGCTCCCGATGCTCCGTCCGCACCAGTCGCTCAACACTTATCTGGAGCGATTTTTCGAAGACGAAAGAGTGAGGTTGGCATTTTGTTTTCAGTCCAAATACTTAGGGATGTCTCCTTTCACTTGTCCCAGCCTATTCAGTATTCTTTCGTTTCTAGAATACGAAGAAGGCGTCTGGCATCCGGTCGGAGGGTGCGGGGCTCTTACCGAAGCGATGGCTCGCCTGGCCAGGCGCCTGGGCGTCGAAATCCTGACCGGCGAAGCGGTCGAACAAATGCTTTTCGAGAAAAACCGTGCGGTTGGAATCCGAACTCGCTCCCGCACGTATTTGGCAGACGCCATCGTCGTCAATGGCGACTTTGCCCGCGCCATGCAGCGGCTGGTGCCCAACACGCTTCGTCGCCGATGGACTGATCAGAAAATAGCGAAAAAGAAGTTCTCCTGTTCAACTTTCATGATCTATCTCGGCGTCGAGGGTCACTTCGATCTGCCGCACCACACCATCTACATCTCCAAAGAGTATGCGAAGAATATTGAGGAAGTCGAAGCGAGACATGTCTTGAGTGAAGACCCCTCTTTCTATGTGCAAAACGCCGGCGTGACAGATTCAACCCTTGCGCCGGAAGGGTGCAGCACCCTCTATATCCTGGTCCCGGTGCCGCATCAAAATCCGAATGTGAACTGGGGCAGGGAACGTGACCGGTTTCGCAATCAAATACTTCGACAAATCTCCAAAGCGGGATTCGTCGATGTGGAACGCCGGATCCGCTACGAGCGTCTCATTACGCCGGCCGATTGGGATCGCCAGTATGAGATTCACAAAGGGGCAACGTTCAACCTGGCGCACAGTCTGGACCAAATGCTGTATTTGCGGCCGCACAACCGTTTTGAGGACATCGAAGGCGTTTATCTCGTCGGAGGTGGCACGCATCCCGGCAGCGGCCTGCCGGTCATTTTTGAGAGTGCGCGAATCACTAGCCGACTTTTGTTAAAGGATCTAGGCCGGGAGGTCCACGCGTTTGAGCCTCGAAGCGATCCTGGCAACCCGGTTCGCTATTCAACAGCAAAAGCGCATCCGCCGCAGCAATTGCCGACGTAATCGAACTAAGACGAACCTCCGATGATTTCATCCACGATGCCGGTCGGCTCAGCCTACGAGACTCGAGGCGACGAAAACCAAACAGTTCTCGCCATCCTGATCAGCCAACTGCTGTCTCGGGCCCGCACCTCTCAAGCTGAATGGTCGGTCACTGATCTCCCGAAGCGCCTGCTCTTGGTCCGCAAGTTTCGTGAACTTCTGGCAGCTGGTGCCCAATCGCTTTGCGAAACAACAGCCCGGAGTCAAAAGCGGGGCCCGAGTGAAATCCTGACCGCCGAGGTTTTTCCTCTGATTGCCGCCTGCAGATTTCTCGAACGGGAGGCCGCGGCGCTTCTCGCTCCACGCCGGCTCGGAAAGGCCGGAGTACCACTTTGGCTTCACGGTATCGCTGCTGAAGTCCATCGTGAGCCCTGCGGAGTTGTGCTCATAATCGGTCCCGCGAATTACTCGATTTCTTTGCCTGGCATACAGCTTCTGCAAGCGATTGTCAGCGGAAATGCCGTACTCTTTAAGCCTGGCCCGGGCGGGACGCACTCCGCCCGTGCACTGCTGCAGTTTCTTGAGACTGCCGGGCTCGGTTCCGGGCTGGTATCACTGCTGCCGGAATCAATTGATGCCGCGCGTATCGCCATAGCTTCCGGAGTCGATCGCGTCGTCTTCACGGGATCCGCTACGGTGGGCGTTAAAATTCTCGCTGATCTTGCGCCTCAACTTGTTCCCGCCACGATGGAATTATCCGGATGCGATGCCATGCTGGTCCGGCAGGACGGAGACCTTGACCTGGTTAGCAAATCGCTCCATTTCAGTTTAAATCTTCATTCGGGCGCGACCTGTATCGCTCCGCACCGCCTCTTAATTGCGGAATCGCGTGCCGACGAACTGGAACGTCGACTCTATACGCATTTCAGATCGCAGCCGAACTGGAGGCTGACAGACGAAATTGCGAATCGGGTCTTGCCTTACTTAACGGATGCCCTTGCTCGCGGCGCCCGATTCATCACGGGAGAAATAGCGTCTGACGGGAGCATCATCGCTCCCGTGATCCTGGCCGGAATAACACCAGAATGCCGGCTCCTCCGCGCTGATATCTTTGCGCCCCTGATTGCCGCGTTGCGAATTAAGGATGACGAGGAAGCAATTCGTATCATCAACGATTGCCCTTATCGTCTCGGTGCTTCCATCTTCAGTGCAAATGAAGCGATAGCCCGCGCAATTGCGGCTCGGCTTCGCGTCGGGTTGATCACTGTTAACGATGTCATTGTCCCGGCCGGAGATCCGAGGATCCCGATCGGCGGACGAGGACGCAGCGGTTTTGGCACGACTAGAGGGCGCGAAGGGTTGCTCGATTTGACGATCCCAAAAGTCGTGAGCGTCCAGGGTGGCCGTTTTCGACCTCATTTGAATGTTGTCACTAAAGCAGACTTGGAGCTTCTCTACACTTACTTAAAACTCTTTCACGTGAGTGGTGTCCGAAGCCGCTGGAGCGCACTGAAACTGCTCGCACGGCGGTTTTTTGAACCGAGAACCATCCGCCATAGATCATGAGAAATTACGAGCAGCACCGGGTTGGAATTATTGGGGCCGGACTTGGTGGTCTCGCCGCGGCCTGCACGCTGGCAGCGCGCGGTTATTCGGTCATCTTGTTTGAACGTAATAGTTGGCTTGGCGGGAAAGCTGCCCGTCTGGAGGGTGATGGATTTCGTTTCGACATGGGGCCCACTGTTCTCACGGTGCCGTCCATCCTGCAAAGATGCTTCGGCGAGTCTGGACACCGGATGGAGGATTATCTCGATCTGGTCCGCCTTGACCCACAATGGCGCTGTTTCTTCAACGACGGGTCCACGTTGGATCTTCTTCAGGATCCCGAACGAATGTCGGCAAAGCTTGAAGATTATTCTCATGGTTTAGGAAGGCGATACGTCGACTTCATTAAGTTCTCCAAACGACTTCATACCATCTCCGAGAATTTCTTTTTTGACAGACCGATCGGGGGACTCTTCGATATGGTTGATCTGCCCAACATGCTCCGTCCTGCGCTGCTCAAGGACGTCCTCAGCATGAAAATGGGTACCAGCGCGGCGGGGGCTGTTCGATCTTATATCCCGGATTCGCGGGTCGCCCAGATGATTGATCATTTTACGCAGTATGTAGGCTCCTCGCCGGACGATTCACCGGCCGTTCTTTGTGCGATAGCCCACATGCAGACCAGCGAAGGAATCTGGTATCCCAAAGGAGGCACCTATACCGTACCCGTCGCTCTCGGTCAGCTGGCAACGAGATTGGGAGTTGAAATTCGGTCGGACACTGGCGTTGACCGTATCTTGCATGCCAATGGTCGGGTCGCTGGGCTGCAAACGTCCTCTGGCGAGAAGATTCTTCTGGAAGCCATTATCTCGAATTGCGACTCCGTACGGACCCACCGCGAATTGATCGGATCAGAAATTGCGCGGGCTTTCGATAAGCGGCGGAAATACGAACCGGCCTGCTCCGGAGTCGTTTTATATTTGGGTCTGAAAAAGCGTTACGGTCATCTAGCCCATCATAACTTCGCCTTTAGCCAAAATCCGCACCAGGAGTTCAATTCGATCTATCGACAAGGTGAACCCGCAGCCGATCCCACTTGCTACTTCGCTGCCACCGCGGCCACGGATCCGTCCACGGCTCCGCCCGGCGGCGAAGCTCTTTACGTGCTCACCCATACGCCCTATCTGAGGCCTCACCACGACTGGGAGAAAATGTTGCCGGACTATCGAAATATTATTCTCGCAAAACTCAAACGAACCGCAGGGATGGAAGATATCGAAGATCGAATCGTCTTCGAGCGGGCGCTGACTCCGCTCGATATCCACACTCGCTATCAGGTATTAAACGGAGCTATTTATGGCTTGGCCAGTCACGGACGATGGCTTGGGGCGTTCAAGCCTAACAACCGCAGTCCAGATCTACGTGGCCTTTATCTTGCCGGCGGCTCAGCGCATCCCGGCCCGGGAATGCCGATGGTCTTGATGAGTGGTTGGATCGCCGCAGATACTCTTGATCGAGACGGCATCGTGCCGCGTAATAGCACTGTCTGCCCGAGCGTTGCCTGCTGAAGTGAAAGGAAGACAAAGAATGAGTTTCATGTCTCAAAATGAAACTTCCTTTGCCGGTTCACCCGACCCGGCGGAGCACCCGCTTAACCTCGGGAGCAGGGATCTCCCGCCAGTCTGGCGTCCGCTCGCTCGTTGGTTCACCTCCTATTCCCGGCAGTACATGGGGAAGCATTTCAATTCACTTCGTATTTCACGTTTATCACCAATTCCGAATGCCAATCGGATGCCGATTGTCCTCTACGCGAATCATGCCGGGTGGTGGGATCCGTTGGTCGGTCTTATTCTGACCGCAGAATTTTTTTCAAATTACACCCTGTTTGCTCCCATCGAAGCAGTGGCCCTGCGACAATACAAGATACTGAGTAAAGTCGGCTTTTTTGGTGTCGAACGGCAAAGCAGGCGAGGGGTCTTTGAGTTTTTTAAAACTGCTGAGACCATCCTTCGCAACTCGAACCATCTCCTGGCGGTTACTCCACAGGGCCGCTTTGCCGACGCGCGAGAACGCCCAACGAAATTTCAAAGAGGTCTAGGGCTTCTGGCCACTCGCGTCCAGTGCGCGCTCTTTATCCCGCTCGCTATTGAGTACTCATTCTGGGATCAGCGCTTGCCGGAAGCTCTTTGCCGGTTTGGTGCACCGAGCGAAGTCCGAGCAGATCATTCGGTAGGGTCAACGGCCTGGGATTGGTCGTCAATCTTCGAGCGCAATCTCGAGACAACGCAGGATGCGTTGGCGAAAGAAGTTTGCCGGCGCGACCCCGGCAATTTTCGGGATCTCCTTTCCCACAGGAAGAAGCGAGATCGAATTGATCAAAAGAAGCAGGCAGTCGCTTGAATGTTAGATGCTGCCTCTTCGACGACGAAAACACGTGAATCTGGACGCCCTTTCAATTTTAGCTTTCGTCCTGAGCGCGGTACCTTGCGGGCTCTTTCTAGTAAATCTCAAACTCTATCGTTCCATCAGGAAGACCGATCAAAAAGATGAAGAGTTGCCAAATCCGCGGGCCGTTCGCAATAGTCGAAGCGCTCGGAGACATAGCGCAAACGCGATCTCCGTTCTGATCCCGGCACGAAACGAAGAGCTCAATATTGGAGCGGCGGTTACTGCTGTCCTGGCGAACCGCCAGGTAAATCTTGAGGTCATCGTCTTGGACGATCATTCTACCGATCGCACCGCAGAAATCGTATCGAAGTTGGCTCTGCTCGACCCTCGCCTTCGCCTGGAATCTGCGCCGATTCTTCCCGCAGGCTGGTGCGGAAAGCAACATGCTTGTGACGCCCTTGCCAGGCTTGCCAGGCATCCTTTTCTGGTTTTCCTCGACGCGGACGTCAAACTCGCCCCAGACGCTCTCTGCCGGATGCTTTGTTTTATCCAGGAAAGAGACGTGGCATTGGCCAGCGGCATACCTTTTCAGGAACTTGGCTCGTTCTCTGAATGGCTCTTGATTCCGCTAATTCACTTTGTTCTGCTCTCATTTCTTCCTCTCCGCAGGATGAGGCGAACCACCTCGCCGGCCTGTTCAGCCGGTTGCGGTCAACTCTTTATTGCCCGGCGTGCAGCGTATCAGGCCTGTGGGGGCCATGCGCAAATCCGGAATTCGCTTCACGACGGAATCCAACTACCACGCGTCTTTCGCCGAGGAGGTTATCGTACCGATCTCTTTGACGCGACAGACCTTGCCACCTGCCGCATGTTCGGCAACGACCGAGAGACCTGGCGAGGATTAGGAAGGAACGCGACCGAGGCACTAGCCTCGCCCGGCGCTATTATTCCGACGACCATCATTCTGATCGGAGGACAAGTCCTGCCTGCTTTGTTGTTGCTGTTCAGTTCGGCCCTCAGCAAACCAGGTTTTGCTTTGGCGATCCTGGCCATGGGTTGTGCCCTCCTGCCGCGAGTGATCGCCAGCCGGCGATTCCGGCAGCCATTGGCGAGCGCCCTGGTTCACCCTTTGGCCGTGATTGGCCTGGTCTATATTCAATGGCATGCCTTGCTAACCTCTGTCGCTGGCCGCCCACATCTGTGGAGGGGACGCGTTTACCATTCTCCTATCTCGCTACGAACGAATCCACTCGATCAATCGAGAACTTATCCAGATGCCAAACCAACCCTTCCTCCGTAGCAGTTTCCTATGAAGCAAAAATTTTTGTTGTTATTAATATTGCGCTTGGTGATTTCGCGAGTGGCTGGAGGAAAGGCAACCGTCTTTCGCGAGAGTTGGTACCGTGATGCCCGACTCTCTCCTGCCACACCTCCGGGCTGGGCGTTTGCTGTCGCTTGGCCGCTCAATTACGCTACTTCGAGTTTGGCCGCCGCAATTTATGCTTCCAAGACCGTCGGCGCCGAAAGGGAACGTGGGGTTTTCCTCTGGCTTCTCCAAGCAGTAGTGACTTCCCTCTGGACCAGGATCTTCGGCGATCTGAAGCGGCCTGCGTGGGCGCTCAAATGCCTCATTCTTTCCTGGCTTCTCGGAATTGCCACAGCGATAAAATTCGGCAAGAGGCCGCCGGCCGGCTTTTGGATGATCCCCCTTTGCCTGTGGTTGACCCTGGCGGTCGAGCTAAATGCAGAATTCGTCGTGCGAAACCCGGGCAAATGAAATGGACCGGAGGATCGGCCTGTCGAACATCCGGGTGGCGCGTGGCGGGTAGCTTGCATTTGCCGCCGGAATTCAAGCGATGATGGAAAAAGTAATTCACTGGTTTCGGCGGGACCTGCGAATTGCCGACAACACGGCACTTTGGCATGCCGGCCATGAATCGGGCGAAGTCGTTCCTGTTTACATTCTTTCCACCTGGAAGAAACATCACCCCTGGACTGGTCCTAACCGGCAGGAGTTCCTCTGCGGGTGTCTGGCATCTCTCGCCAGGAATCTGGAAGCTATCGGCGGCCGCCTGATTGTCCGCGCTGGTGATCCGGTCGAGGAATTAGAAAGGTTGGTTGGTGAAACTAAGGCAGAGGCAATTTTTTTTAATCGTGGGACAGATCCTTACAGCGTCGAGGTCCAGCAGCAGCTCGAGAGGAGCGGCCAGAAACTTCACATCAAAATCTTCGGATACAAAGATATCACGATTTTTGAGCCGCACGAGATATTGACCGGTGAACGCCGTCCTTTCCGCGTCTTCACTCCTTATGCCAAAGCATGGCATCAACAGGAAAAACCCTTGCCTTTACCTAGGGTTCGCAAATTGCGCACGCCGCTCGCGGTGCTTAGCCTTCCGCTCCCCACGCTGGATTATTGGGGTTTGATTTCCGAGGCAAAAATTATCGAGGCCGGTGAAAAAGCGGCTCACAAACGCTTGGGCACCTTCTTGAAGGGCGCGATTTCAGCTTACCAAGACCAGCGAAATCTTCCCGGAGAACAGATGACTTCGCGGCTCTCCCAGGATCTGCGATTCGGGACACTCTCGCCGCGTCAGATCTATTCGGATTGCCAGGAAGCCGGCAGAGAATTGTCTGCAGCGGGACGCCGAGGAATCAATTCCTACGTAAATGAGTTAGTATGGCGCGAGTTCTACATCCAGATCCTTGCCAACTATCCAACTGTTCTCAACCGCGATTTCAGTGATGCGTTCACCGCTTTGCAATGGGACCAGAATGATCTCATTTGGCAACGTTGGTGCGAAGGTTGTACCGGGTTCCCGATCGTTGATGCCGGCATGCGAGAGTTGAACGCGACCGGCTTCATGCACAACCGGGTCAGGATGATCGTGGCGATGTTTCTCACCAAAGATCTACATCTCCACTGGAGGAAGGGAGAACAATATTTTATGCAAAAATTGGTGGATGGCGATATCGCTTCCAACAACGGGGGTTGGCAATGGTGTGCGGGAACCGGAGCCGATGCCGCGCCGTATTTCCGAATCCAAAATCCTTGGAACCAAACTAAGAGCTACGATCCTGCTGGTAAATACATTAAGAGATGGATGCCGGAACTAAGAGCTGTGGATCCCCGGCTATTCACGCAACCGCCGGCCAATCGCCTGGCAAAAGATTATCCGATGCCGATCGTCGATCATGCAAAGGAACGGCAAGAAACCCTCGCCCGTTTCAATCGAATTCGCTCAAAGGGGTCAGTCAGTGGGTCAGTCAAGAATGGCGCTAAGTTAAGGCGGCTTTGTGATGACTGCGGTTTTGGGTAATGCGCATCGATTTTCGGGGTTTGGTCAACAAATGATAGTTTCTTGGTCGGCGTTTCTTAGCGCGAGGTTCAGAGCGATGAGGTCGAATCGGTAACTTATCTAGAGCGATGACTCGCAGCATTTCAGTATACAATTCCGCTTGGATTCGAGGCTTAGCATCAGCGGCGCGAATGGCGTCGGCAAAGTGATGGAGCGTATCAAGGGTGCCTTTGAAGCTAATCCTGCTAAGATCGAGCGTGACCACAGATGGCCGCTTGCTGCATAAGGCTTCGGATCAAGTTATAGGCGATGACATGGAGCAGCAGCTCTTTGTGCACCATCTGCGGTGTCAGGCAGCGCAGGACATCGAGTCGGAGTAAGCGTCTGAATTTCGCGGAAATGTACTCCACGCTCCAGCGTTAAGTAGAGTTCTCCAAGCGCCTCAGCCGGATAGGCTAATTGGGTCCAGTAAAGTCGTGCGGTTCAGAATGATCGTCTGCACTCGGAAGCCTTTGATATTGAGGCGTCAATCTGATCTGGCGAGCCGTTAGTGTGGCAGGCAGAGCGCTAACTCTTCAGCGCTCAGAGTTTCCGGGCGTTGTAGCTCGGGCTTCTGTCCATTCGAGCAAGATATCCTCTTGAGCCGCAGCCGTTTGCCGCGTCGAAAATCGACCCGGCGCCGTTGATGCAAACGCATGACTGAATCGACGCCTCGCGCTTGGAGAGAGTGGATGGAAAAGAAGGAACAAAATCCCCGGTCAGCTAAGAGGATATCGCGTGGATTGAGGTGAGGCCAAAGTTGTCGGAAGAGCTGGCTTTCGTGCATCAGTAAAGTTCCGCGCACGACCTCCAAGAGTGCGCCGCTGGCCAAGGCAAAAGAGCCCCACCAGCTTCATGACCGGAAAGCCACACCCTGGCTTTTGACTTCCTGGCTGTGGATAGATCTTCTGATTTCCTGCCGTATCGGGCATCGAGCAGCCGGTACCATCGACGATTTTTACTCTGCGTCCGAGCCATAAGCTATCGGTGGGCACATTGCATTCGAGTCGCTGCGCGGTCTGGCGATGAATAGTTTCCAGCGTCTTTTGACTTAGGCGGGTGCGCGCCTGACAATAGGCACTGGTGTTCGCAGAGATCGGCCGCCGGCGTCCCAACGACCACCAAGCCTGCGCTTTACGCACGGCGTCGCGACAGGCACTCTCTGGGCTGAGCACTTGAGAAAGAAACGCCCAGAAAGTGACCAGCGGAGTAAAAAGCCGTTGCCGAGCGCCCCGCTGGCGTTGGCCAAAGAGCGCATCGGGAACGAATTGGCCCAAGGCTTTGCGCAACTCCGAAATCGAATCAGTGCCCTGGGCCTGAGCCTGCAACTTTTTCAGCTCGCTGCACGGCGGCCGCACCGAAAAGCAAGGGACCCAGAGCAGGAAAGAAGGAGTGGAGAGAAGCGCATACATATGCGTATATATACGTCCACACAAAGTCGAGTTTAATCCTATGATGGAACGAATTTTATCTCCCAAAGAGGTGCGCCAACTGCAAAAGCGCTATCAAGAGCTGCAATCCGAAATCGCCCAGTTAGGTTGGATTGCTCAAGGTAGCCTGACGATGCACAAAGCGCCGACCGCTTGGCGCCTCACTCGAAAAGTAAAGGCTAAGACTCTCACCACCGCCCTGTCACAAGCACAGGCTTCCCTCTTCGCACAAGCCATCGCCAATCACCGGCGGCTTGAAGAACTCCTCCATCAAATGCGTGAGATAAGCCAAATTGTTCTGCTCGGTTCGGTTCCCGGAGTTAAAAAACATGTCCCCGTCAAAATCATCACAAACCGCCCTTAACTTAGCGCCATTCGGGTCAGTCAACAATTCTTGACAGGATCTGCCGCGGAATCAGAGCAATTCCGAAGTTTCTCTCAAAGAATGGCAGGGCGACGGCAATATCGCGTCATCGTACTTATCGGGGCGCGAAAATGGGTGGGTGCGACAGGCTGGAAACCAGAGAGCATGGCTTGATGGTTGCTGCACAACCCACGGTCAATATTGGATAAGGCAAGCTAAGCGATCTGCGATGAAGAAGCGAAGTTGATTCTAATGAAAAAGATCGAAGCTGTTATTGATCAAGCCGATCTGAAGGCGCTGGAGACTCATCTGGCACAAGCTGCCATTTACGCCCCGGCAGGTTTCGCGCAAATCAGTATTGTCGAGATGCCAGGTCGATTTTACGAGTTTCGCGAAGTTCAGCAAAAGCGTTGGAAGCCCTGCGTAAAGCTCGATGTCATCGTCTCCGATAGTGAAACGCAATCTGCAGTCAACATCATTTTGCAGCACGCAAATCTCGCAGGATCCGCGGAATGCGGTGGAAACGTTGACATCGTTCCATTGGACATGATGCGCGAAATTGGCGTATGAAAAGTCTCGCCAGATTCTTGCGGGGGAAAAGACTCAGTCAGAGGTGGCGCGGGAAGAGCGCGTGAGCAAGGCGACGATCAGCCGCATGATGTCCAGAGTAAAGGTTTAACCGGATAAGTTTGTGCCTTGCCATCCTCACTTTAGATGCTCGCTTTTCCGAGGTGAAGCCTCGTCGGCCAAAAGGCGGACCAGACGGAGCTCGGGACATCGAAGCTGTCTTTCAAAACGAGGAGAAGGTGTGGGGTGCGGTTGGATTTCGCAAGAACGTCAAAGATGACAGCAAGGATAAGCTATGGGTTAAGAAGAAGTTCAAAGATGACGTGGATGCAGCGAAAAAGGAAAACCCATCTCTGTGGGGTTTCATCTTCTTCACGAACATCGATCTTACCCCTAAGGAAAAAGAGCGACTTGAGGAGTACGCTCATCTCAAGGGGTTGCCATTTGTTGAGGTGTATTTTCGGGAACGGCTGCTAGTACAATTGAATTCCCCTCGAGGATTGGGCTTTCGTCTTCAGTATCTGAGCATCGATCTCTCGTCGGCGGAGCAGCGTGCATTCTTCGCTGAGTACGGGCAGGCGCTGGAAGGATTGTTGCAAAGGGGGTTTAGCGGCATTGATGAGAGGCTTCACCGGCAAGAGTTTCTGCAGGAGTGCCAGAGGCCGCTCGTATCGGCGGATCTGGTCATCACTTTGAATCGGCCACTAAACGCGGAAGAGCTTGGCCATTACCGTTTCTTGGCGCAGATCAAGGATTCTAGTGGAGGGCATCGACATCGTTCGCTGTGGATCGGCGGCCAAGATGCATTCCGCAGTGCGACAAGAAGTGAGGATGGGTCAACGGCGCTCCTGTTAGGAACGATGAGACTTGCGTGGTTTCGCGAACTTGACGAGATGCTGACGGGCCCTGGGGATATGCAAGCCGTTGAGAGGCCATTAAACGCCAGTCCTTTTAAGGCGTCCGAGGCGCTGGCGAACTCTCCACAACCTGGGGGATGGTCGACAAAGCAGCTTAAAGTAGGGATCTGCTTAGAGGGGGGTCATGGCCCTTTTTCGACGCTCTCCGATTTGGAGCGAAAGTGGGTATTTATGTGGGTCACAAAGCCACTGGTTCCGCTCATTGATAGCATGTACCTAATCGTAAATGGTTACGTGCTTGCAGGCGGCCCTCGGGAACAATTGCACGTCAAAGAAGAAAGCACGCCTCCCTCATGGATAAAAACGTTGACAGACAAAGAAGCGAATACCCCCTGGGTATGTGTGCTAAGACAGGATATGTTGGGCGCACCTACACTTGTGCTAGGAGAGGACTTTTCCCACTTGGACAATTCCTACACCCATTGGCACATAGATTTCTCACAGTCCACGCCTCCGAAGAAGCAGGATCAATGAAGATTCGAGAAACCCAATATCTGTGAGCGAGCCGTGATGGCATAGGCCAAAGCGAGGCAGATCGGTGTTCCCGAGTGGGCCGCACTTGGTCTGTCTCCTGGCCGAGTTTAGTCAGTCGCTGGAACTTGGGTTGCGCTTGGCCAAAGTTCACCTCGAACTGGTCTTTGCTTCTGGCTGCGGCGCTTCGGCGGTCTGGGCGGCTTCGCGGCGTTTCTTTCGCTTTGCCTCCAATCGGTCCAGCTCTTGTTTATGCCGGCGGGCGAGATCATCGCGAATCTTGTTGGGTCGGTGGCGTCTCATTGGGAAAGATCGGCGACCGTGTCACCAATGTCGATTGCCTGGAGTGGATGACTGCGGCCACTTCCGACGATGGCCAACATCAAGCGGATAGCCTTTGATATGGTCCGCAGAGGCGAGGATCTCCATCGCAAGACCGCGGCCGGTATCCTTTCCAAGCCAGTTGAAGAGGTTGTGAAGGCTGATCGCCAACTGGCCAAGTCGGCAAATTTTGGCCTTCTCTACGGCCAGGGCCCGGAAGGTTTCCGGGCGTATACGAGAACCAACTACGGCATCACACTGAGCCTGGAAGAGGCCACCGAATTCAGTCGCATCGTTGTCACGATACTGGACAAGGCCACCCCACAGCATAAGCGGTGACAAGGCCAAGGTGGTTGGACGTTCGGCGAGAGCGGCGAGCTACAGCGGTTTTATGGCCAGAGCGAGTTAAAGATGGAAGTCCCGGTCGCCAACGTGACTTTGCACTTCTCCAACCACTTGAGAAACGCCTGGACGTCTCCCCAATTCTCATTTCCCTGCTTAAAGTGATCGAGAACACCAGCTTTGCTTTCATAGATCTCGGTCAGGACGAAACACGTGTTACCGGTCGGGGCAGAGTCAATATCCGCCGGATTCGAGAGCTCAGGACCCTTGGACACGTTATAGCTCAGAAGAGCTTTCTCTCCGGTACGGTAGTGCGTAGACTTCATCCAAGATCCGTGGCTTTTAAAAATTCGGTCGCCTTCCGCGACTAGATCGGGAGGGGCAATAATGGTGAGGGTAATCTGAAACTTGTCGTGGTAGGTCATAGTAGGTTCTCCGAATTCAAAATTAAACGTTTTCAAATCGAGGAATCAAGCGTGAGATACACACAAACCGCATGGGTTTTCTGGGAGCGGCTAGGGTGGCTTGTGGAGACCACCCAACGGACCTCAGGGAAGTGACGATTAGAAAAATCCGTATTAGTCGCTCGGGTGGAGCAGCAACGGCCAGCGTGGGCTGTGTATAGCCTCTCCAAAAACTTTCAGGAGTCTCCTTGGAGCCAATTCCACATTAGGACCGGTGTCCAGCGGCTAGTTTAGTTTTGCCTTTTGGCCAGATTCAATGCGATATTTGGCGTGTACTATGAGCGCAGCCTTGATTGCCCAAAAGCTGAGTGTCCACCGGTCAACTCTCTATCGGCTCAAACGAGAATGGCGAACCAAGCACCGGAGAGTTTCAAGCCGGACCAACTCGAAAAGTGGCGACGGTTCGTCGACGCGTTTTCAACATCCTGCTCGCTCGGGATCCCGAAGATCAAAAGGCTAGCTGCCGTTGTATTTCCCAGAGTCGAACTTCTCCAAAACATCCCGAACTTTGAGCTGACTAAAACACCTTAGATCGGTAACCCTTTAGCCTTTCGCAGCTTGATTTGGATGGGCGGACAATGGGTTGAGCCGTAGGAATCATAAATGCAGTGGTCGCCTGGCTTCGTACTTAACCAGGTCAAGCATTTAGGGCAGTGCCAAATGCTCTTTTGGGCCTCGCTCGACATCGTCTCCTCGGTCTGGGTATGGCATACCGGACAAGTCACTGTACAGACCGTTACGACGCCATTCCATGCCGGGTTGCTCATTCTGGGCTTAGCGAATATTCGCCCAACTGACCCCACTAGCGCAACAAATAAAGAGTGTATTACACGCTTGCACTCCTTAAAGGGCCAAAAGGTACTTCCCGGACCGCTATTAGACTAGGTTCCGTGGTCCCCTTTTTCCTCTGACCTACAGCGATTTTGTTTTTGTCGACTTTTTCGCGTGAGATCCGAGCAAGTCTTCGATCGGGGACTTGCTTTTGTGAAAAGCGATCACCGATAGGGGCTTCGATCGAAGCGGCTACTTTTTGAAAAGCGTCCGACCTACGCACGCGGGGATTGGCCGTTGAATTTTCGATAGGATGCTCTGGCCTGTAGCGATTTCATGTAAAAGCTTGGTGGCAACCGAGTGAGTCTGGAAAGGTCGGTGACGTGTTTACTTATCGCCTGTTTTGATACCCCCATTTCACCGGCGCTAAACGTCATGCTCCTGCCCTCAATGCTTGGTAGCCCAAGGGTGTAGGCGACGCTCACCCAGGCTAACCGGGCATCCCGGCGGGCGGAAATCCAGTAATCGAGCAGGGTCATTAAGGTGTAGAACCTCGATTGCACTTCGCGCTCCGAACTGGAGCTCATGCGAGCCTGTTCCTCAAGGCGATGCTGGCCTGTAGCGTTGCGGTGCGACACCCAATCTGGCGGGCCAGGTCTGCCGCATCGCACCCGCGGACGCTCGGCAAGCGGAAAAACAAGGCAACCGAAGCCCAGGCAACTCTGGGGTCGACCGAGGAGCTGCAAAAATCGTCAATCACCAGAAGTTTTTCCATGTAGATCTGGGAAAAAGTTCGGTATTCGGTCGCTGATTGCTCGATAGGTTCGAGGGCATCGACAGCCGTCATCGGGGTGGAGCAGGAAACCCAGTCGGGCGGGTCGTTACAGTCGAAATCGTTGAAAGCGGGGTGGTAGGACACCGGCGGGTACTATAAGTATCATAACGCGGCGAGGCAAACGTTTGCATTTGCCGATCTGACGCGTTTTGATTGCCGTCCGCTGTCCTGATACTCCCCGAACACCAAACGCGAACTCCTACTCTTCCTCTTTCCACCAGTCGGCCGGATCGGCGTCTTGTTCGGGCGAGCGGAACGACCAGTCGGCCGGCGCGTCCTTCTTCAGTTGCTCGAACCCAATGGGATCCTCCATCATTTTTACGAAGGTACTCATAAGGTGGAGGAGTGTTACGCACGCCAGGGCATAGAGCGGGTCTTCCGGCCAGCTTTCGGATTCGCCGGGTTTAAGCGGAGTCATCACCTCTTGGCAGAACTGATCCCATCGTGCGATCTGACTTTCGAAAGCTTCAGCGATGAGTTGACGGGGAGAGAGCTCGCGCAACTGGCATAGGTCGTTTAGTTGGCCGAGAACCTCAGGCGGGAAATACAGGACTGCCGGGATCCTTACGATTTGGCTATACGGCAAATCCGGATCGCGCAACAACCGGGCGATGTCTTCTTCGCGTTTCATGGTTCCGGGCGGGAGCTCGGGGGAAATGAGTTGAGCGGCCGCCGGCTGCGAATAAACCAGAAGTGAAGAGGCTAAGGCAAGCGCGGAAATATGGCTAGGAAAGCATGGTGCTGGATTAAGCCGATATTCTTATTTATTCTTAGTTTGGCCTATTTCAAGACCGCCTATCACTCGCAGATTGGCTCTGGTGGCTGAAGAGAGGCGGGGACGGGAATCGAACCCGTGGAATCTCGCCCGGGGGATTTTTAAGGCTGGGCAGCCGGCCCGACGCTTCTCCAGCGTTGGCCGAACAGCGGGCTCGGCGGCAGATGGCAGCAATTGCGGGTGAGGACGCGATCTAGTGCTAACTCGCAAAGGGAAAAGTGGCTCGCACTGCCTAACAAATAGCATTCAGGTTATGCCATGCAGGGTCAAGGGATCCCTAGCCCACCTGGATTATTTAGAGCTGAGCGGAGTGGTGCCGGTTGTTGATTTGCGGGCGTGAGCAGGCGACTCGGAATCACTCTTATCGAAGTGAGACGGCGCCGGCTGCGATTTTAGGTTCGCTTTTCACATGGAGCGCACGGTACGGAATACGTTCGAATTTTGCAAGACGAGGGAAGAAGGCGCTCGGCTCATCGAATTGTGGGCTTGGTTTTATGCGGTCGAAGCGGTCAAGAAGGCCGACAACTTTCTCAAGGCGCAGCGCGACTCAGAATCAAGTTGATCACCATAGGCAGCAGAAGTCTCTCGAACTGCAGGCCGGAGCACAACGTTCCATGGATGCGTTATTGCCCGCGAAGCGTTAGAATGATCCTCGCAATGGTAACGGAGATCCGCCGATAACTTACGAGAATATGCAACCCGCGACGTCCACTTTGGACCCGGGTCTAAGACAGAGCTGGCTCAGCAGAACCTTGCGCAGGATTATCTGAAAACATTGCAGACCAATAAAACTGGCCAATATGTTCAGACGATAGGTGCGGGCCGCCAGGTCAGCGCCGCGACGATGCCGTATAACACGAGCACGGCGGCTTTGGATACAGGGCAAAATCCTTTGCGGTCCAATTCTCTGACGACTCAGCCGCAGACGCAGACAAATACGCAGGATGCGCACCCAGCGGGACGGGTAAAATCTCTAACCGGCGAATCCCTAATTGATATTTTGCGCAGTTGGTCCTTTGCCTGGAACTATGTGACTTCGGATCACAGGGTTGGCGGTTCGAGCCCGTCCGGGTGCAAATATCTCTGATAAACGAGTTACAACTAGAAAATTCCCAGAAATACCCATAACAAAATGCGCTGTTAGCCAATTGTTATCGCATTTTGGAGTCCGAATGATTCGACGTGACCCGTGATTAGTCCGCAACGCGGCTGCGAATTCGCCCGCGGAATCCGCTTGAGCCGCCGACCCGGATTGGCCAACAATCGATGCCGCGGTTAACCCCCGAGCCTCGGGCGATTGTCGTCGCCGGCAACATAAATCCCGGACGTTTCGCGGAAGCTCAGGAAATCCACCCGATGTAATGCTTGCCATTACAATGTCGTACCTGTAAAATCTACAGCACGTTGCGTCCGACAAACGACGCGTGAGATCCCGCAGCAGTTCGTCAGGCGACAACTAATCTTAAACCTCCCGAGAGGAAACAATGAAAATCCGCTTAGTACTTGCCCTAGCAGGGATGGCTATCGGTTTTACCGGCCCAGCCCTTGCGCAACAAAACGCGGCTGGTGTAGATCCAGCAATAATTCAGCAGCTTGAGAATACGATCAGCGCCAAATATAACGAAGCTGTCGACAAGCACGACGCGGCCGCTATCGCCGCGCTCTACACGGAGGACGCGGTTTTTTTGACGGCCACAGGACCGCTTTACGGTCAGAAGGCCATCGAGAAGTTCTACGAAGACATCTTTGCGTCCTGGAAGCCGACAAACCATAAGAGCCACAGAGACCCAAATTCTTTTCGCATGTTAGGTTCGGCTATAACGTCGGCAGGCTTATGGAGCGAGACTGGTCAAGGGCAGAACGGCGAAGCTATCCCAATCAAGGGCTATTGGTCAGAAATTAATGTTCGAGAGGGCGATACTTGGAAAATCTGCCAACTCAGCGGGATCATCACCCCAGCACCGGCGCCTGCTCAGACGAAATAGATCTTAAAGACACCGGGAGGAAACAATGAAAATCCGCTTCCTAATTGCCCTAGTCGGGTTGGCAATCAGCTTTGCTGTGCCGACCTTTGCCCAACAAAAAGACACGGTCGATCCGCAAATAATCGAGCAGCTTGCTGCGCTCCCTAAAAAATTTGCCGCGGCATTCAACAACAACGATGGTGCCGCCGTGGCCGCGCTGTATACGGAGGACGCGGTTCTGGTGAATGACTCAGGACCGGTTTACGGTCGGGCAGACATCGAGAAACATTATGTAGACCTGTTCAAGCAAGTTCATTTCAGCAACCATGTCTCCAAGCCCGGTTCCCCGCACATTCTAGGTACGACTGGCAATGAGATGTGGTGGAACGGAGAATGGAGCAACACGATTAAAGGCGATAATTGGGGTCCCATCGACCACAAGGGATATTTTGCAAATATTGTTGTTCGTGAGGGCGATGATTGGAAGATTCGGTTGGACACTTGGAACATAACTCCTCCGCCGGCGAAGTAGTTCACATCAAAACGCCCGTGCGGTCGCCCTGGTGCGTTGGGGTCGGCGACTAGCGGGCACCGTTGCCCGCAATAATCCGCTGCCGCGGTCGCAACGTCTTCGAGCTTGCTTCTCTTTGCCGCGGCATCGGCAACCGATAAATTCTGCAAATTTGCAGAATTAGGCCGACCGACGTTTAAATTAGCCATTCGCGCCGCGCTCATCGCCGCTTATGACGGGTCTAACGCAAAGCACGAAGACGGACCTTTCCGGCGGTCGGAATTCCAATCCCGGCCCGAACATGGTAAATGGCCATTCGCATGAATCACCATCACGACCGCGGCTCAGATAGCGATTTAGACCCCGCCGGATGGAATAAGGCGTCGTATTTCGACGATCCGATCGATTCGATCGAACCGCTTCCCGACGTCCCGAACGACTATCGGGCCGCCGCCCTTTATCATCTCGGAATCATGTTCGCCGTCGACGAATTTATAACGGCGGCGCCCGACGCTCGGGTTGCCGTTGTTGCGGTCGCCGTCGTGATTCGGATGGCCGAGGGCCCGCGGACTAAGCGTCGGCAACATCACCGACCAACTCGGGTGTTCGCCGTCGACGTTGACCCGTTCGATTGCACGATTCAAGACGATGGCCGGGCTCGGGACTTCCGCCGGCGGCGTTCGCTGTATTCGGCCCGGTGACAAGCCATTGAGAGAAAGCTCGATGCGCTTTCGGCGAACCGCCATAGTCAGGGTTCATGCCGCCCCCTACATACCGCGAGAAGATGACAAAGGTAAAAATCTGGCTTGGACTAATTTGCCGACCGTTATATCCGCGGTCGCGGTGTTTTTTACTGGATGGATCGCCATTGTGACAGGGTACGCCTTTACGTTGTCGTGTGCTTTTGTTGCGGGTCTCGATGACGTTCTGCCGTTCTCTACCGATAAAGATCGCGTTCGCGCAACCATCGGGTGCAGGCCCCGTCGACCCCTTCAGAGCAATCGCCGTAATTAGCGTAGAGCTGTCTGGGGTTCTCCGGCACCCCGCTGGTCTCCGAGAAGTGGCTTCGATGGCCGGTACCCGGGCCTGAAATTAACTTCAGACGGGAACGTGAAAGGCAGGCGTTTGCCCGAAAAGTTGCCAGGATAGTGGATGGGCTGGATGAAAAAGCGAGACGCATCGGAAGGGGCAATGAAAAGACACATTTATTTGAGTCACAGCATCGAGGTATGGAATTTGGATATTTTCCGCTGGTATGCGGCGGTAGATTTCCAATCAGTTCGCGACAAAAAGGGGACGAAGAGGATTTTCCCTTCAAAGCGTGAGGCTGAGCTGGAAGCGTTTGAGTTGGTTAGAGGATTGGAAAACTTATGATCAATATTCTAAGTGGCGTGCTGACGTGCGGGATAGCTTTTTTCGCTTATTCCATTCTGATCCAAAAAATGAAGCAACCTGACGTAGTAGTGATACCGTCTACTCCAACACCGGTTCCTGCGGCTACGCCAGTTGCGCTTCCAGCCACCCCAACGGCTACTCCTAAGAATCTATGGACCGAGGAAGACATGCGTGCGGTGTTTCCTGAGAAATACGCGTCCAAAAAGCCGCCTGTTCGTTTATTAAAAAGTCGCGTTGTCACACACTCCCCGGAGGATATGGGAAACGTACCGAAAGCCGAGTTGGATCAGGTTCTGAAAGCAATCAAAGTGATCAAGTGGTCAAGAAATGCCGATCCTGTTGCGGCGGCGACTGAGGACTACGCATTGATCAAAAAATATTGCGCTGATCACGGGGTGGACCTCGTTGCAGATCTTGTCACGGAAGCGGAAGCAAGCTATCAGCCAGGGAACGACGACGCGAGTACGCGTTATTCAATGACGATGGATAAGGTGTTGCTTTCTGGAGCCAAAACGAGCAACGAGGCGTCAAAATATGTCCCAGGTCCAACACCAGAACTGGATGGGATATGGGGTGTGAGTCTAGAGGTGCACGAAGCTATCAAAGCCAAATTGCGTGATCCAGAGTCGTACAAATATGAGTCGGTAAGTGCACCTGTCTGGACGACTTTTGGCAAACAGCCGTGTTGGAAAATTGAAGTGAGATTCAGGGCTAGAAATAGCTTTGGAGGATATAGCGAAGGCAGTGCTAACGTTTGGGTTTTCAAAGACAGCGAGACATCCTTGGAAAAAATTTGGGGCGTGCAGGTGGAACAATGAAAATTTTAGCTTTTCTGCTGGTGGCAACCGTCGCAAGTGCTGCTCCACGGGCTGAGCTGGTTGCCGAGGTTTTCAGCCAACAACGATTCGACCGCGGCTGGCGTCTTCATAACCGCCGCGCTCACAACCAATAAGCCTGGGCCGAAATTCACGACGGTCAATTCAAGATAGGGAACCCAAGCCCTTCTTTGGAGATCGAAGGACCACCTGGGCTTGGAGTGTAGCTCGGCAATCTTGACTTCGGATCATAGGGTTGCAGGTTCGAGCCCTGCCGGGTGCAAAGCCAAGAACATCCATGATTTGCAAATGCTTTTGGCGTGGACAAATCAACATTTTCCCCTCGTTTACTGCCCTCATCGCTAAAAACGGCCACTATTCAGGTCGATGCGCAAGAATCGTCGCTGGTCACGAAGGAGAAGACAAGTTTGTCAAAGAGTGTCCCTGCTTCTTCATTTGCTAAACTGGTCCATGAGAAGACTGATCAGGTAGGAACGCTCTTTGTCGGTGATTTCAATATGCGTTGATTGCCGGAATACAGGTGATTTCCGTTTGCCATTTGTGACGGAAGAAACTGGCTGCAAATGAGCAGGATTGACGCAGTGGCGGGTTCGACAAATGTGATCTAACATCATTCCTTCCGGGATTGGGCCTTTGCTTAGTGTGTAAACGTAACGGTGAGCCCCCACTTAAGACCCATCATGAAAATCGGCTGGCTAGACTCGCACCAGGAATGCCGGTTGCGGCGGCTTGTCTTTCAAGACCTCCCAATATTGATATCCACGCTTCTCCATATACGCGATCGCCCAAACCCAAGGCTTTGCGTTCTCAACAGAGAATTTCGATCCTCCACCCATGACATTAGCGCCCATCCACTGCGGCGCGGCTTGGCCATAGCAAAAAGAGAAGGCGCTTCCCCCATAATAATAGGTCGCCATTTCCATGCAGTAGGGTGTTTTCATAATTACCCCTATGTGATCCAGGCCAAGTGCATGACCGATTTCGTGTGCGATCGTATAGCGTTTCTCCTTCGTGTTCCTTTTACCTCTGTCGTCCTGAAAGGGAACGACCCAGGGTATCTTGTCCAGAGAGTCAAACATCATTGAAAGGCCGGACCTAAAGGTTCCACCGTCCTTTTCGCCATGAATCTTGCTCGCATCCAGATTTAGTACGGGAACTATTTTATGAGCTACCGCCGCGTTCGCGGTAAAATCGCAATCTAGCTCGCATCTAATGTAAGGACGATACACATATCCCGGGGGAGCGCCGTTTTTCACATCTAGCTTCGTGAACGTCGGCGGCGGTTTCAGCCAGAACTTGTTGTTCCACATATCTGCTTGCTGTTGCGCCGAGTTTTTAAAATCAGCCCACTCGGAGCCAGTCCAACGACGGATCGGGAAATACCTAAAGGTACGACCGTCGTCGCTCGTACCATCTGTGTCCTGCCCTTCGGCACCCGTAGGATTTTTCTGTTCCAATCGGAGTCGCAAGAGAATCGTCAGTTTGCAATTCGTTGGATCTTTGACATCCTGGAAAAGATACGCTTCGAAAATTGCATCGATGGATCCCGTACTTAAATCTTGTTGTGATTGAAACGCAGTGTCCTCGACAATCTTATAGACAGAACTATCCATATTTCAAATTTGTATGATCGTTAAATCAGCGCAACGACCGAAAGGAGCCGAAGTATAGCGATAAGCTGGAATCTCACCCGAAAGTGTAAGTTTTATCGACGCCGGCGAAGCCCTGATAATATCTCAGGCTCATGCTGCAGATTATAACCATTATCCTCGGCAGTGGTCTCGTGTCTGGCCTAGTACATCGTATCATAAGTACATGACATACTATTCAGCCTGCCATTGGTCAGTTAATTCAATGATCCGGCGAAGTTTATCCGGACCCTTAGTCCACTCGAATGGACCGCATCGTTTGTTGTACTCTTGGATGAAGTTTTTTAGAAAATTTTCTAGCTCTTGTCCTGACTGATGAACGGCTTGCTGAAGACCTTGACGGGTCAATATGCTGAAGAAGCATTCAATGAGGTTTACCCATGAAGCGTGGGTCGGGGTGTAGTGAAAGCTCACCAGCGGATGGCTCTTTAACCATTTTCTGGCTGCTTCATTAGTGTGGGTGTTGAGGTTGTCGAGTACGATCGCGAGCCGTTGGTTCGGATACTCTTTGACCACCGAGTCCAGAAAGGACAGGAAATCCTTGCTGGTGCGTCTTTTACGCACGTGAGCGATGACTCTTCCGGTGCCAATATCCAAGCTGGCTAATAGCGTACGTGTCCCATGTCGCACATATTCGTTGGTCCAACTACGCGGTTTAGTGGCCCGGAGCGGTAGCATCGGCTGAGTTCGATCAAGAGCCTGGATACCGGTCTTCTCGTCCATGCAGAGCACCACGACATTGTCTGGAGGATTCATGTAAAGCGCCACGACCTCGAGCAACTTCTCTCCAAATTGGGGATCCGGGCTAAAGGTAAAGGTCCGCAACCGATGAGGCTGTAATTTGTTCTCCCGCAGAATGCGGTTGACGGTGGCCGAAGGAATGTCCAGATGCCCAGCCAGCGTCCGCGCGCTCCAGCGTGAAAGCCCCTTCGCCGGCGCCTGGCAGACCGTTTCAACCACCTTTTGAACGCTTTGCTCATCCCGACTGCTGCGCGGTCGTCCAGGGCGAGCTCGATCCTCTAAGACAGCTAATCCTCTCTGGTCGTATTCTTTACGCACCCGACCGACCACATGCTCGTTCGCGCCTAACTCCAAAGCAATTTGCCGATTAGAAAGACCACGTGCCGCTAAAACGAGCATTTGCGCCCGCTTGGCGACATTCAGCGCCGTCTTTCGGCTCCGGGCAATCCGCTCGCATTCGCCGCGATCACCTTCTTCCATTGCTAACATTCGGTTCGCTGCTGGCACCCACTAATTATACATAAACAAAAAAAGTATGCTATCTATTTATGATACGATGCACTAGTAACGCATTTTCTCTCTACCAGTGGTACTGGCCAGCTTTTGGACCATTCCGGCATCAATGGGTTTTCTGGGTCTGGCCATACAGTTGATCCTATTACTCCTATCTATCGGTCCCCCTGTGAATTTTGAATGCTTTTCCAGCTGCTCCTGATTGTCGCCTACGATTGGACCGACTGGTTAGCGTTGGCCCTGATTGATTCGGCCTGCGGGGTGTTCGTGATCCTCGTTCTGTTCCAGGCGCCGGTCGGCGACTACTTGATGCGGCGTCAAATGCGGAAGAAAGCAGAGTATGAGTGGCAACTGCGGCAGAAATACAAGCGTAAGTACGAGAAGGTCGGACAGTCACGTTGGCACGGGAGGAACTGATGCCATTGACACCGTCAGAGCACCAACGCTACCTCCAGCTTGCTCCTAAGGCAAACCAAGGATTGCTTGATACCGACCGATCTGTTCGAGAGTGCAGCCGCAGGCAAAGAAAACGAAGGAGCGCATCACGGCGCTGCGGGGTCGTGCGACAACAGCTCCTCAGCTGTGACTGCCATTTGATGCCTCACTAATGAATGTCAAGCTCCCTCTCCATTGGGTTCCCTTCTGCTCGCCGCTGTTTTCCGATATGCGGCGCCAGCTGGAGGCTCGCAATAGGAGGCAGATCGAAATCCGAAGAATCGACCTTGCTCGATTAAAGGTCTCTAGTCCCGTCAGAGAAGGAGTCTTTCCAACTCCGCGGTTGTCTCGTGCAGCGACTCAGCAAACGGCTCCCAACCGGCAGGCGCCATCGTGTGCCATTCATAACTAAATCGAGTGCCGCCTAGCCGAGCCTCAAAACCGTGTGTCGCGCCGTCCAGGATAAACACCGACTCGTCCTCGCCAGGCACGACCGGGGGGCGCATCGTTTTGAGCGGCTCAAGCAGACGGTCGATAGCCGATCGTTCAACCAGCGCCTCGCAGGACACTACGCCAGGAGGATGAAACTGAAGGCCTCGAGGAGGTCCAACCCGGACAAGGCAATGAGCCTCATCCACACGGATAACGGCCCATCCTTCCGAGATGTTCGGGGCGTGGCCGCATTTCCAGATTTCCAGGAGCGGGTATTCGTTTTGCCGGCAGACGGTGAACTTGGAGCCACGATTCACTGGAACGTAGTTGCGCGTGATACGCTCGTACTCGGGCTGCGGCACGAGCGGGCCCGCAAAATATTCAACCGCCTCACACCACGAGCACAAGCCGATCGGCCAGCCATTGCTTCCGGGGGCACAGCTGAAGGTCTTTCGTGGATCGAGGACGGAATAGAGCACTGGCGGGCAGCCGGATCGATGTGGGCCGCGCCGTATTATTTAGCACTAAGGGGTTGACTTGCCTGCTCACGATGGCACTTCTATACTGTGAGGTCACCAAACAGGGAGACATAGCATGGTCAAGGTCAGTGTGATGTACCCGAACACTGCGGGAGCCCGGTTTGATCATACGTACTACCGCGACAAACATATGCCACTGGTGAAGGCGCGCATGGGCGATTCCTGCTTGTACTACACGGTGGACAAAGGCCTCGCTGGCGGCGAGCCGGGTAGTCCAGCTCCATACGTCGGCATGTGCCACATCTTTTGCGACTCGGCGGAACGGTTTCAAGCCGGCTTCAGCCCGCACGCGAAAGAGATCATGGCTGACATCGCCAACTACACCGATCTAACGCCAGTCATGCAGATAAGCGAAGTCGTCGTCGGGCATCAGTAGCCGCACGTTTAGGATGCCCATAGAACGCTAGTTCCTTTTTCCCGAGTTGCTCCCTAAGGCGCGGTCGAGTCAATGACGTGATAGGTCTGCCACGTCGCCGTATCGGCGGGCGCAGGGCAATAGCGGCTGGAAACTCTCTGGGTCCAAATCGCATTATCCTTGTCCGGCCAGGCTTCGATGTCTGCGCGGTTAAACCGTAGAGCGCGCCTTGACAGACGCATGCATGGAAGCCGCCTAACAGTCGCCCATCGGTAAACCGTGGCATCACTAATTCCCAACATTTCAGCAACCTGGTGTATCTGGAAAGCCCGGGAAGGCCGGCAATCGCCCGAGGAAGTGATTGCCCGCACGGCCAGAGAGGCCGCCCGGCGCCAACTGGCCAAACTTGATCCCGCGTTCAATCACGCCGTCGAGATTCTGGCCGCAGAGCAAGCGAACGAGTAACCACGAACCCCGACGCTCTTCCCAACCGTGAATTCCGCTCGACATCCTCGATGATGCGACCCTCGCGGCGCTCGAAACTATCGCGGCCCAAGACAAGGTCAGCGTAAGCTCTATGACCCGACGCGATGGCTAGCTTTCCTGAAAAAACGAAGGCGTGAAGGCTTATCACCAGTGCACAGGATGTGATCAGAATATTCGATCGCGATACTACATGGCTTGTAACGGGAGTTTTCTTTTGCGACTCTTTGGTCGCCATTTGTCTCTTTATTTTTGCCTCAGTTTTGGCTTCGTCTTGATCAGTGACTTGGTAGATCAGATTTTCAATCAATTCTTCTTTCGTTTTTCCCGAAGCTATTAAAAGATTTCGCTTACTATGGCACTGGAAGGCATTTTCTGGGACGACCGAGTTCGGTCGAAGCCCCCGAAGCCGAAGGGTCAATGGTTCAGGCCAAGTGTCTGACGAGGTAGTTTCGGAGCAAGCCGATCGTTTGAGTGTGGATTTGGCAGATTCGAGACACGCTTACTCGCAAGCAGGCGGCAATTTCGGAGAGGCGCATGTTCTCGTAATAGTACATGGCCAACACCTTCTTTGGCGTGTCCGGAAGTTCTGCCATGCGTTGGGTCAGCAGCGAGAGAACTTCTTTGCGATCCAAAACGTCCAGAGCCGGGATACAGGAATCGTCCGGTATGCTTTCGTGCATCGATTGGTCCTCGAGCTCAGACTGTTCATGAGTGCCGTCCATGGAGACCAACGTCGCCCGTCGGACTTCTTCCATGAGATCGGTTAATTCGTCTTCAGTCATTTGCATTTCGGCGCAGAGAGAGTCCCGGCTGATGCTCCCACCTTGTGCTTGTTCCAACTTGGAGATGGCTGAACTGAGACGCCTGGCTTTCGATCGGTTGGCGCGGCTCATCGAGTCTGTCCTGCGAAGCTCGTCCAGGATCGCTCCGCTGATTCTAATAGCAGCATAGGCTCCAAAAGCGCGCTCTGGCGAGCGACGATAATTCCGAGCGGCGGCGACAAGGCCAGTCACTCCGATGCTGTAGAGGTCCTCAGTATCAACGTTGCTCGGCAGTTTACGCTTCATCCGTTCGACGATCGATCGAACCAGTGGGAGATGATTCTCAAGAAGATCCTGAAACGCATTGTCCTCCTCAGGACCTAAAGGGAATTTGGTCTTCGGATTGATCATCGGATCGGGTATAAGGATTGGTTTAGCTGGACCTTTAGATAGAGCGCGTTGGATCTTACCCGGTTCCACGCATTCTGAGGTCTTTCTGATTAAATATCTCGCTTGGGAGACCGTTCATCACAACGCTTTCGTCTCTAAGATTGGCTCTGAGAGCCGATCTCGCTGGTTTTCTGGTCGCAAGCACAGGCCTGCGGCGCAATTGGAATGGTTCCGTAGGAATTTAAAATTCCGCTGCGGAACTTTGAGGTATCGAGGCGAAACAGGCTATCCGTCGCCCGCCGCGGAAGCGGACGCCGACGGCACGACGACGGTCTACTTCGGCCCGACCCAGCCAGCGAATGTCAAACGGGGCAACTGGATCCAGACCATGCCCGGTAAAGGTTTTATCCCGTGCCTGCGGCTTTACAGCCCGCTGGAGCCATTCTTCACCAAGGAATGGTGCCCAAGCGAGGTCGCGCTCGTCCCCCTGATGTTAGAAGCATTTACCAGCAAAGTGAACATTCGCTGCGGGCCGGCGCCAGTCAGCTCTACCCAAGACCGTCTCCACCGTTCGGCAGTATTAACTTGCTGCGGGCTATGAAGGCTAAGACAAAAGCCTGCTGTCGCGCCATTTTAAGATTCTCACGGTGAAGCTATCCCAGAAATTTTGAGACAAGTATGAAGCGGCAATCGGTCGGGATGTAAGGTGACTCTTTACCTTCAGTGAATTTCGTCCTCGTCAGCATTGCGGTCGGTCTCATCCATGATAAGAACGGCAACGATGGCCTCCTCACAGTACTGCTCGACGCTGACGCCCTTGAATTTTGCTTGGCGCTCGAGCGCTCTCTGTAAGCGGGAGTTGCTCACCCTTACGGAAACGTGTAGGCATGGCGCGTACTTTTCGTAATCGTCCCGCATCTGCTGGTTCAGATCCGCTTCGGTAATTTTAGTCTCTTTAGGCATATTTCACGTTGGCAACGGTTGCCACCGACTGACTTTCGCTAGGTAGACGCGGGATGATCGCCGGAGACATATCTTGCGTTGGCTCGAACCCCCACAACGGTCGAGTTGAAGAAATGTTTAGCCGTCGAGTCACGAAACTCTAATTACAATACTCATTGTAAATAAAAGTCAGGGTGACTCTTGGCGCAAAAAGGTGGCCCCCCTCACTCGAAAGTGGTTTTTTCGCTTCGAAGGGTTTGGGCCATTATGGAGATTGAAATCTGGGTATATGTGCTAAAACCTGATTTAGCTCGATTTCCAACTTGTAGATCCTGCCAAGAAAGCCTTCCAGTGCTCCGCTGCTAGAGTCGGCGAACAATTCGAGGATTTCTGTCAGTAGACAATTGGCCAAGTCTGCTTCGGTCCAACTGATCAATCGGGAATATTTCGCGATCCTCGCCGAGTTTTCGGGTGTAAGGGTGATTGGTGTATTCATCGTTTCGGGGAGTCCTATTGGAGGGCGAGGTGTTTCTTTTCGACCACGATCTTTCCGCAGTCATAGATGCGAACTCTGCCCTGTAGGAGCTGGAAGGATGGTCGGCCGCTCTCGTCCACCGCCACGATTTCGCCATCAATTATTGCATCGTGAACGCGGAGAGCAGCGACTGAATTGACTATCTCCGGGAACTTCTTGCCCAGATCTTTCTCGTTCCGGGAAAGGAGTCGCGTTGTGTTTACCGCCGCGTAACGCCAGGGCGCGATACCCGTCGAACTTGATCTCGTAAATCCAAGCACCGGGAGGGATAGAATCGACAAGTCTGGCTTTCATCGGCTCCACGAAGTCAGGTAAGCGGACGGTGGCGACCTTCGCTTTCACGACTTTGGACCGCCGTGTTTCGGCCTTGCCCGAGTCCTGACCTTAAATTTCAACATGTGTACCCGATGGCTCAGCATCTCCACTCCTTCGAGCCGGACCCGCAGGTCGGTCTTCTTGTTGATCTCGGCGATCGCCGTGTCTAGGGCCCTTTGGCGGAAGTTCGCCCAGACCGGCAACGGTGCCTCTCGGATCACATTGCCGGCCGCATCCGTTGCCGATTCAAGCCCCATCACTTTTCGAATTTCGTCGAGCGTGATCTGTTTGGTGCCAGCCTCGACGTACTTCTTTGCCCAACTGTAAAGCCGGAGAGCGTACTTGCTTCGGGAGCCCAATATTGGCCGGGTCTTGCGCGACATAGTCCGGCATCCGCTTTTTTACTTGGACCCAGATCCTCTTGAAATGCGGGCTGAACGTTAAGTAAACGTCATGGTTCTCGCCCACGACTTGCACGGCCTCAACCCATCGGGTATAACTCGTGACGGCCTTGTCGTCCGTGATCTCTTCGATCTGAAGGCGGTAGCCCGACATCAGTTGCAAGGCCGGTTTGAGCAGTTTGACGCCGCCAACCATGACCGGATCCGACTGACCAGGCCGATATTTCTCCAGAGCCGTATTGAGGATGGCGCGCTCGGCTGTGGAAAGCATGAAATAGCTTTTCTGAACGCCGACCGGCAGATAATCCGCGGGATCTTTGCTGGGCACCGAAGGCGTTTAACAGATCTAGAATAACGTTTTCAATGATGATTGTGCACATTGACGGAGCGAGAGATCCAACACGGCATCCTCCGAACGGGACTGATCTCCCGACGCCGGTACGATTAAAAACACCTTGGCTACAGCCCCCTCGCCACACCCCCGATCCCATTTACATGTGCATGCCGTGGTTGTGAAACTGCTCCCAACTGATCGGCTGGAGGCCAGCTTTCTCGCGTTCGATATTCTGTTCACCCCAGGCTTTTCGCTCCTGGCTATCAATAATCATCGCCGGAAGGCATCCTGAGTTCAGGAGTGTTCCAGCTGCAAGCAGGCAGATCAGAAGCGCGAATTCCAGTTTCTCATAATATTCATAATCGCACATTGAGGTGAATTGACATCTGCTGGAAAAGACGGGATACGCTCACTCCCTTCACGAGTTGAACAAAAGCGGTCGATCGGGCCGAGGCCCTGTCTTTCAGCCGCAAGCAGCACCTCCGCCCAAGAACGAGCCGCCGCCTAAGCAAGAACCGCCACCGCGCCGGGATCCGCCTCCGCCCCGGCAGGAGGCACGACAAGACCCTCCTCCCGAAAAGGGAAACACCTCCGCGCACTGAGCGACAGGAACCACGTCAGCCAAGGAAGGTAGAGTCCCTGAGGGAAGCCTTTGAGATCCTCGGGATTATGCACGGCAATGTGTCGATAGAGCAGGCGCGGTTCACTTTACAAAAAGCTGATGATGGACTATCACCCGGACGTGTGTCTCACTTAGGCCCAGAGTTGCGCGAGTTGGCAGAGCGAAAGGCGAAGGAGTTCAATATCGCCATGGATTATCTCGCCAAGCACCTGCCGCAAATGTCATGAGCAGCGTTTAGCTTTATGAATACCCGCTGGATGGGCCTGCAGTCGCGATCGCTGTGGTTGGCCACCGCGTGCGGCTCGCCCGCACTTTACGACGGCCAATACCGGCGCGAGGTCTGGTCTGATCCACCTCGCGCAATCACGGTCCAAGAGTGGGTTGTCTTCCTCGATGGCTGGCACCGGATCATTCATTCCGGCAATATCCACGCTCGCAGCAAAGGCTGGCCACCAGCTCCGCCAACGATCTGGGAATTCTCGCAAAGCTACGACCTCCCAATCGGCGAATGGGCCATTGAGAACGCACAGCGGCACGGCTGGACGGACAAGCTTGAGCTCGCCCACAAGCAGGTTGAGCGGCATGCGTATCTCCGCTCGCTGTCGCCGGAATCCCGGCTGAGCCTTTTCGAAATGGAGCGAAGATTACGGCGGCTCGCACGGGACCGCGACTGGGCGATCAATGGCTGGATCAACACCGGCCCGGGCACCTGGACTTGGCACAGGCCGCTGCTGAAGCGATGAACGCGAGGGTTCCCTCCGCGTGCGCGTGGAGCTATAATTTCTGTTCTGGAGAATTCTCCAGAACAAAATCACCCAGCCAGAATGAGCCATTCGGGCGTCCTTGGTGTTTCGTTACGGAGAATTCTCCGCAGCGAAACTCTTCTTCCCTCCGCGCACGCGTGGGAGACACAGAGTAAGGTGCGGGAGAATTCTCCCGCACGTTCCCTCCTATAGGCTGACCTCGGCCGATTTGAGTTCCGCGACGGTGCGTTCCCCTCCTTGTCTCCGACCCACAAAGCCGTTGATCGGGCGGAGGCCCTTTTGCAGCGATTATCCTAATTTTTGGCTTGGATTCGATTTTGCAGGTCGTTAGGGCATTTGTTATGTAAAACCGGATTTTGAGCGCTTTAATTGAGTTAAGTGCCTCATAATCAACGATCCTTAATTTTTAAGGAAATGTCTCGTCAGTTCCCTTCGTGGAAAGAAAGAGTTTCGCACGGAGGGCCAGGGAGAGAATTATGAGTTGGCCGGCACCTAAATTCGGCACGTGGTGTCGCACTAACATTGAACTGACTTCGAACCGTCTCGGTCCTCTTCCGTGGCCTTAGCGAGGCAATTCCTCCGGCTCTCAATGGAACTTTCTGGCACAGCGCTGGAGTGCTACAGAGATGCTGGGGTGAACCAGAAATAGCCGCTCGAGCTCACGTGGAGTCACTCGGCTCTGAATCGCCAGAGCTGCAAGATTAATAACCTCCGCCGCCCCATTTCCGATGATAAGACATCCCTGAACTTTTTTTGTACGCCGTTCGACAACCAGTTTTACGTGAGTCCGAGCCGGTTCCGCAACGGTACGATCCTCAGAGGTGACTAACCGGACGGTCTCTGACCTTGCCTCCAGTTCTAATCCTGCTTCGTCAGCGTCGGTCTCCATCCATCCGACAGCCGCGGCGGGCGGCTCGGTGTCGAGGTAGCGCGGCACCCAACGCGAGCTGAAAATCGAAGCACCACCTTCTAGCGTTTCCACAGCGATCCGGGCCTGGGCGGATGCTGCACTGTCCAGCATGTCCAACCCGTTGACGTCACCGATCGCGAAAATATGCCGCTGCCTGGTTCTCAGCTGCGAATCTACGGCTACAAATGGGCTGACGGCGATACCCAGTTCCTGCAGTCCCATCGATTCCACATTCGGTCTCCTCCCAGTTGCTACCAGAACCAGGTCAGGAGAAGTCGTGCTGCCATCTGGTTTCGTAAAGATCGGATAGCCATCTCTGTCCGGCACCTTCTCTATCTCCACCTTTTCGCCCAAATAAACTTCGACGCCATTTGCGGAAAGTTCCTCGCGCACCAATGCTCCCACACTCGGATCCCACCCCGGTAATAGGCGTTCCCGCTGCTCAACCAAGGTGACGCCGCATCCCAGTGCGCGATAGATCGAGGCAAACTCGCAGCCGACGTACCCCCCGCCGATAATAAACAGGCGAGCAGGGGGATAGACTCTGGCAATCAAATCGTCGCTGTTGAAAAACCGCGAGTTATGAGATGAAGAAAAGTCAGGGCGCGACCCAGTCGCCAAAATGATGTACTCGGCCTCGACATCCTCCTCCTTTCCGGAAGGATCGGTGATCCTCACTTGGTGCTCGCCGAGCAAACTTCCAGTTCCGGTTACTATCCGGACGTTCAAGGTCTGCAAATCATGCCGAAGATCCTCTGCCAGACGAGCACTGGCGGCGCGTTGGGCATCCATCCAGCCGACCAGAGAACTTCTCAACACATCCGCCTCAATGCCAAACTGTTTGCTTTGAATGATCTGTTGAAAGACTCGGCTTGAGGCGCGGAGTGCCCGAACTGCATAGCACCCTCGATGAAAACGCGTGCCGCCGAAGGCATCTTTCTCGATCACAATTGCTTTTGACCCTTTCCCGGCCGCCAGAAGCGCCGCCTCGCTTCCTCCGGACCCCGAACCAATCACTGCGACATCATATTTTTCGCTCATAAAGTATTCACGCGAGGAATCAGGAAAGTTTCGCTCCAAGAGGACTGTTCAAGGTGTAGTTCAAGAACCGTCCGATGGCTAAACGCGGGTTGCCTTTTTCGACTCAAATATTGAGGGGGGAAGTTTTTGCCCTCGATTCTAAAACTCGTTGACCCGGAAAGGGCGACTACTTAGTCTGACGGGCGTTGAACCTCATCCTGAATTCTTTCTCGCAGCCTTTCGGTTATTGACCTGGCGGCTTCGCCTCCATCCGGTGAACTGCCAGGGCCGAATAACTGACTCGCGCCTTTTCGAAAATAGCGCGCCTGATTCGCATCGCTGTCGGATCAACCTACTCATCAATGACCGGCGCACCTTGACCCTTTGCGTTCAGAGCGCATCTGATCACCAATTTCTCAATCGTTACACACCTTTTGCTCAATGTTTTTTTATTGCAGTTCATTAAAGAAAACAGCGGTCATAGTCTCCGCTGGCGTCACATCTTTGTCGGCGATGCCCTTTCAATCGTTTGCTCATGGCTTTGCCGGGAATCGTTTCTTCCCCGCAACCTTGGCTACCGATGATCCTTTTGTTGCTGACGAAATGTCGCTGCCGACCTTTCAGGCAATTCGGCAACCCGGTGATGGACCAGTAAAAACCTTCGACCTGTCTACAGATATTGCTCTGAAGCTCACGCCCAATCTCGGAATCGAACTTGGAGATGGTTATCAGTTCCAGAAGTCCGTCGGCTCAAATCTGCACGCCGGATTTGATAATCTCGAAGTGGGCGGCAAGTACCAGTTTCTGGTGAACGCTGAACACGAAACAATCCTTTCCCTGGGTGTCGACGCGGAAATTGGAGGGACTGGAAGCAGATCCATCGGTCCCGACCGTTTCAGCACGATTGTGCCTGGTATTTTTTTTGGCAAAGGACTAGGCGATCTTCCAGACTCCGTCTGGATCCTCCGTCCATTTGCGTTGACTGGACAAATCGGCTTTTCGTTTCCAACCCGATCGACCGACGGCGAGGAACAGATCCCCAACAATCTGGAATGGGGATTCGCCCTCGAGTACAACCTTATTTACCTGCAAGGGCAGGTCAAAGATGTTGGACTGAGACCGCCTTTCGATCGGCTTATCCCGGTAGTGGAGTTTCCTATGGAAACTCCGCTTAATCGCGGCGGACCGACAACCACCGGGACGATCAACCCGGGCCTGATTTGGTCCGGCAAATATTTCCAGATCGGAATAGAAGCGGTCATCCCGATCAATCGGCACACCGGCAATAACGTAGGCGTTCTCGCCCAGATGCATTTCTACCTGGATGATCTCATTCCAAGGCTTTTTGGGAAGCCACTTTTCGGCCAATGGCCATGACGCGGCGTAGGCGAAGCGTCTCGCTTTGCTCTCTTAATTAATTAACTAACAACTGACACTACAACTATCAACTAATAGCTGCCTCCCGCTCGGCAAAAGGGCACCACATACGGCCCCTCCGGAATGATCGCAACAGCCGGGTCACCGCTTGCTGCGATGCTCTCGAGTACCGCCGAACGCACCGATTCGATAGAGTCGATTCCGGTGAGGGCATGCTGTTCCGGGCTGAGGCCGGTACTATACAATTGCACCGTGCCGACGGCCATTGGCTTAAGTTGCATCTGGGTTTGCCATTCGTCGATATCAGCGTGTGATTTGAGCAGGATGCGCCGCAAAAACTCTGCGGATCCGAGCTGAATCATCCGGCGTTGGGCTTCGACAAAGTCCGTGGATCCAAGGCCCTCCGAGCATTCAGAAGCGACAATAAGGCGGCCGCCTGGCTCTAGAATATCGATGGGACCGACCATCCCCTTCACGGTTTGATAGTAGGTGCGGTCCAACGGGTATCCAGCGGCGCTGGTTACGACGGTCTTGAATCGATGTTTGACGGAAACTTCGGCGTATTGTCGCACAAAAGCGACCGCTTGCGCATGGCTGGCGACGATCTCGCCGAAGTTGACGAAGGAGAGGTTACGAGCCTCATCGACAACGGTATTAAGTGCCAGGGCGCCGCCGAGCAGGCCCACAATCTCTAACTGCTCTTCATGGAGAGGGTTGCCTTCGATGTTACAATTGATAGCCTGCGGATCGGCCATGAAACGTGAGCTATGGAATGTCGTAATGGTCTCGGCATGAGCCAACCCTGGAGCAATGACTTTGCGCCCGCCAGAATAACCGGCCATGAAATGGGGCTCGACCAGACCGGTGGCAATCTTAAGGTCGGCTTCCACAAATCGCTTATCGAGCCGAACGACTGTTCCGCGAGTCGCGGTGATCCCGAGCAGGACATGATCGTCATTCCGGTTCGCATAATGGTTTTCGACTTGCACGGTGCGCTGAACCCAGGAGTCTCCGAGCAGTTCCTCCAACTCCGATCCCAGATTGGGGCGATGCAGCCCGGTGGCCACGAGCACCCGAATGCCAGTAGCCGGAATGCCGGCCCTGAGCAAAACTTCGATGAGTGGGCGCAGGAAGAGGTGATTCGGCACCGGTCGCGTAATGTCGCAGATTGCAATAGTCGCACTGCGGGCGGCCCGGGCCAACTGGTGGAGCGAGGGTGTCCCGACCGGTTCCTCGAGAGCTTTCCTGACCGCGGCCAATGGATCGAACAGGACCGGCATCGGCGGCTTGCGCACCACGGTGACTTGCAGGTCTTCCGGAAGTTCGACGGGCAAAAGGCGGCGGCCGTAGTTCAGTTCTACTCGCATGAATTACCTCTCCGTCGTTCCCAGGCAAACTCAAAGCTAAACTTTGCCTCTCTTCAGCAGCGCGAATTTTCTGACTTCCACCGGGCCGTCAGTCTTTAGAAGCGGGCCTGTCACCGATACTTTCAACGTGCCTCCCGCACTCATCACCGGCGCCTGAAGGTTAGCGTACGCTGTTTGTTCTGTTCGTTAGCCTTCAAACCTGGTTGGTCGGGACGGTGACGATTGGCGGGACGTGACCGCTTCGTTTTCTGAGATTTGGTCCGGATTGCAGAATTTCTGCGTCGTCCTACTTTGCGGCAGGAACCCTGAAGGAACATGGGTGCAACTGCCATGACGAAAGCCGACCTCTCCGACATCTACCGAGACTACATTGCCTGCCTGAACAAACAGGACTGGCCGAATCTGGGGCAGTTCGTTCATGAGGAAGTTCATTACAACGGCGAACGGATCGGATTATCAGGCTATCGCGAGATGCTGGAGGGAGATTTTCGTGCGATTCCAGACCTCTATTTTGACATCCATCTGCTGATTTCCGAGCCACCTCGTGTAGCGAGCCGTCTGAGCTTCGACTGCACGCCGAAAGGAATCCTGTTTGGCCTCCAAGTAAACGGGAAGAGAGTCTCGTTTACCGAAAACGTATTCTATGAGTTTCGAGACGAACGGATCGATAAAGTATGGTCGGTCATCGACAAGGCCGCTATCGAATCTCAGCTTTAGTGCGAAACTACTCCTCCTTTCGACCCATTGGCGAAGTGTGCCGCGCTCTTTGCTCTTCGGCGAAACTCACACGTGGGTTCTCTGGGTGAGGCGAGCGGAGGGTGGGGCAGGGAGCACTATCTCCAATGCACAGTTAGTTAGTAAGTGTCTATCGAGTCTATTTACGTAGAGGCCCAAACTTCATTCGCGATCCCTTACAATCACGGGCGGGACATACGGGAATGTCTTCGTCGGTTTAGAAGTGACCGACTCCTTGCCAATGCCCAGGTTGACCGGGGTATTCAGCGCAAAGGAGAACATCACGTTGGGCGTGTTGTCCGTGAGGGAGCGTCCGTTCCAATCTGCAAAGCCGAACACGGCTAGAGTGCCCACGGTGTAGGGAAGCATGTTGGGAAAGATCCGGTGAGCCACTTTTTCTGCGTAGCCTTTCGGATCTTCGGCCGTTCCGTTGGCCGTGACCGCGCCGGCCACCGCGTTGATAACTGCTTCGCCGAAGGTTTTGAAGTCCTCGGAAGGGCGACCGGCATTGAGGCGATCGCCCAGATCCTCATTGTACTGCGTGAAGAGAGGCGGCAGCATGGGTAAGCCGAGACGGTTGATGGAGCGCCACCCTTCGGCATCGGTCGCGAGCGTCGACACGGCCCACACACCGATGCGGCGATTGTCTCCCGCGTCGGCGAGCAGATCCTGGTCGGGCACTTCGAGCACTATCGAGTAGATCGTGTGACCGGCAAAGAGATTCTTCGCCTGGGTCGGAGTCCAATCCCCGAGATCGAGCCGGGTGCCGTCCTGAATCGCGTGACCGACAGCATGGAGCACGTCGGGCTCGATCCAAAAAGGATCGCCGGCCCGGCCCGCCCAGACGCGAAGGCCGCTCGAGGTCGTCACTTTTTCGCCGGTCGTCCCCTGGGCGACCACCGTGCCGGTCGCATGGGGATCGGTGGCCGATGCACCCGCAAGGCGCCGCAGCACGTAGCGCTGCTTGCCCGCGCCGTCGCGTGGGTCGAACTTCAGCCGGTAGGTCAGCTCTTCAACAGCATCGCCGTTCAGGTCGACCTTAAACTCGTACATTCCCTCCGGATGATAGCCGGGTGCCGGGATTTCGCCCGCGATGGAATGACAGACGTTGATTCCGGGTACCAGGATGTGCCGCTTGCCATCGTCACGAGGCGAGGCCTAGAATGATGGTATGCGAATATTTCTTGCCGGCGCCTCCGGCGTGATTGGGCAGCGGCTGATTCCTCGGTTGGTTCAGGCCGGGCACGTAGTCGGCGGGCTGACGCGTTCGCCCAGCAAGACAGAGTTACTGAGCCACCTCGGTGCCGAACCAATTCTTTGTGATGTCTTCAACCGGGAGGCACTTATCCAGGCGGTTTGTGACTTCAAACCGTGTGCTGCGCTATGGACAGTTCTACGGGCCCGGCACCTATAACGAGCAGCAACCATCCGAGGAACCTCGGGTTCACATTGACCGAGCTGCCGAACGAACGGTGGAGGCGCTAGGCGAGCCAACGGGCGTCGTCGTCATTATTCGACTGAGCGCGCGACCGCGATCCGGTCGACCGTCGAGCGGCATTGAATTCGGGGATGCCGCGGCAAGGGTTTTGGTAGCATACTTTTTCCATGAAGTTCGGGCTTGATCTGCCGCCGCAACAGCGGGTATATGCCGGCTTTTTCGTTTATTCGTTCTGCATGGGCAGCCTCCCGCCGCGGCTGCCCGACCTGCAGCGGATGATGCAGATCAAAGAGGGGCTGCTCGGTTTCGGCCTCATCGGCACCGCCGCGGGGACGCTGGTGTCGTTAGGCTTCTCCGGGCCGATCCTCGAGCGCATCGGCTATCGCCGCTCCATCCTGACGCTGATCCCGCTCTTGGCGTTGCTCTATGCGACCGCGAGTTTTGCCGGCGGGCCGCTGGCGTTTTTCCTGCTGCTGTTCCCGGTGGGGATCGTGATCGGCGGCATCGAGATCATTTTGAACCTCGAAGCCGACCGCACCGAGCACATGATCGGCCATCGCATCATGAACCGGGCGCATGCGTTCTGGAGTTTCGGGTTTTTCTCGGCGGGCATAATTTCGGCGCTGGTAGCGCAATCGGGGCTCTCGCCGCAGATCCACCTGCTCCTTATGGTGCCGCTGGTGATCGTGGGCGTGGCGTTGATCCTCGGGCGCTTCGATCCGGCGCCACACCGCACTGGCACCTCGGACGAGAAGCCGCCGCAGGTCGCGGTGCCGACGATGGCGATCATGGCGCTCGTCGCGGTGACGCTGAGCGCGATGATCATGGAGGGCGCGGGGATCGACTGGGCTGCGATCTACATGCGCGACGTGTTCGCGGTGCCGCCGTTCCTCTCGGGCTTCGCGGTGGCGCTCGGCGCTGGGGCGCAGGCGGTGACGCGGTTCTTTGCCGATCCTTTCGTCGAGCGCTATTCGCCGACCGCTGTGTCGCGGCTGCTGCTCAGGGTGCTCGGCGTGGGCGTGCTGCTGGTCTTTTTCGCCCCCAGCGACTGGCTGGCGCTGATCGGCTTTGCGCTGATGGGAGTAGGCACATCGGTGATCTTCCCGCTGGCGATGTCGGCAGCGGCGCAGCTCACCGACCGCCCGGCGCCGACCAACGTGGCATCTCTGGCACAGATCTCGTTCGTCGCGTTCCTGCTGGGACCGCCACTGCTCGGTTTTGTCGCCGAGCATTTCGGCATCCGCTGGTCGTTCGGCGTCGGGCTGCCGCTGGTCATCCTGAGCATCGTCTGCGCCAGGGCGCTGGGAACGAAACCGCTGAAACACGAGGTCGAGTAAGCAGACACCCACGAGAGGTCATTCTCGCATTCCTCGATGCTAACTTTGAATCCAACCGCTCCGCCTAACTTAGTTTAAGCGTGAATCCGAGAGATGGTGCAATACGAAACGAATACTCCTGGCGGGCTTACTGGCCGGAATTGCAGAGACTGGGCATGGGTCGGGTACTGCTCGGGATAGCGGTTCTCGGACTCCTGGCGTCAGGGCGATATCTGCCCGTCAGCAGATCGTGGCGCTGGAGACGGTGGTGCAGCCGACGTGGCCAGGATGACCCCGACGAGGACTTTCCGACCTGGTGTGATCCTTCAACCATACTTGGGCTACCACGCCAGCGGTTCGAGCCGATTATGTTCTCGCGCTTTAATCAGATTCGCATCGATTCGCGCAACAAGCATTTCGGATCCAGTCCTCGCTCCTCTGAAGGTAATGGCGGCAACAAGGAAGGTAGCGCCTACTAAGACGCTGAAGGTGCTCCCGATGAGCGAATAAGCATGCTCAACCGAGAAGATACTGCTGGTATAGCCTGGCTGTGTGTTAATAAAGGAGACAAATCCGAGGGCGGAAAATCCGAGGGCCAGGATGACCAGACTTACGCTGATCGATAATGTCCGAAGTTGGTTTGGAGTTTTCATTGATTGGAAAGTTTCGATTGCGATTTCTACCTGTCTTTAAGCAGGCCCTGTGCCCAGACAGTGATCCGCTCAAATAAAAGCTTTTTTCCAGACCGGAACTTGGTGCGGGTTGATACTTTGCGCCGGACGGCCTGGCAAGTTTTCGTCGATACGATACCAATCTCCGCCATACGTGCGTCGAATCTAAAGCAAGATTCTGCCTGGGAATTCCGAAAATGGGATGCTCAGAACTCAGTCTCGGGATTTTGGGCCGAAAGCAATATTCAGCCAAGTTAGCGGATCTGGGGCTCAGCGGAAAAGGATCGCCAACAACTTGAACTTGAGTCGATCCAGGGGCAAATGCAGCGGCGCGTCGTAAGTCGTAGCGACGTCGCAAGGCCACCGTTTGGCGACGTGGCCTGCATTCCGTAATAGCAGGTCAGGATCGTGGCAATGCTCGGCAGGCGATGCAGATTTAGGTTTTTGAGTTGCCAACCCGTCGCCTAACATAAAAGCCACGCCGGACAGGTGCTCGAAAGAGACCGCCTTAGATAAAAGCCACGCCGGACAAGGTGCTCGAAGAGCCGAACCTAAGATCAGTACCCTTGTCCAGTTCCGCCAGTTACGATAGCTACCGAGGAACTCACCCCGAGTCTCGTCGCTCCAGCTCGAATCAATTTGCGCGCTATATCCAAATCCCTAATCCCGCCGGAAGCCTTAATGCCCATATCCGGACCTACAATATGCCGAATTAATGCGATATCCTCCACCGTCGCACCGCCCGTTCCGAAACCCGTGGACGTCTTGACAAAATCCGCGCCGGCTTGTCTACAAATCAGAGCTGCTTGCTGTTTCTCTTCATCCGTTAAATAACAAGTTTCGATAATGACTTTAACAGCCGCTTTTCCTTTGCACGCTTTTACAACCGCTTCAATATCATGCTGGACAGCTGCCAATTGCCTCGACTTCAAAGCTCCCACGTTCAGCACCATATCAATCTCGGTAGCACCAGCCACAATCGCATCAGCGGCTTCAGCGGCTTTGATTTCCGTCCGCGATGCTCCCAGAGGAAAGCCAATAACCGTTGTAAGTCCGACTTTACTACCCGCTAAGACCTTCGAAGCTGTCGGGACCCAGTAAGGGTTCACGCAAACCGTAGCAAAACCGTGCTGCATCGCTTCTCCGCAGATCCGGATGATATCAGATTCCGTGCTTACCGCGCTTAGTAAAGTATGATCGATCATTCCCGCAATTTGTTCAGCAGTTATATTGTTCATATCTTCTGTAGGTCCACTTTGTCCACCAGGCTTTCGACGTAATCTGATCTGCTCATCAAGCCCCGGTAAGCGCGGCTGGCTTTCCGTCAAGTTAGGCCGCCCTCCCTCCGCTTCTACTGTCGATCAGTTTATTGAGCAGGATGGCCAGCACAATGATTACGCCTGTCACCGTCATCTGGTAAAAGGAACCTAAGCCCAGCAAGTTGAACAAATTTCTTAACACCTGAAGCAGCATCACCGCGACAAAGGTTCCCACGACGCCGCCACGTCCTCCAAACAGGCTCGTCCCGCCGAGCACAACGGCGGCAATCGCGTCGAGCTCCAGACCCTGCGCCGCCGTCGGTTGGCCGATGCGTAATCGAGAGGTGAGGAGAACGCCGGCCAGTCCCGCCAAAGCGCCCGAAATGATGAAGGCCAACGTGATAATCCTGCGCGCCGGAACGCCTGAAAGTCGGGCCGCCTGGATGTTGCCGCCGGTGGCGTACAGGTACTCCCCAAGCACCGTGAACCGAAGGATGAAGAACGCGATCAGGGTGATTCCGAAAAACACAAAAGACATGGCCGCAAAATCTCCCACCCGCAACGAACCGAGGGCGTTGAACTCCTGGGGGAATCCCCCCAGCGGCGTTCCCTGCGAAATGAGGTAGGTCACTCCGCGGATGCTGACAAGCCCGGCCAGGGTGATGATAAAGCTTGGGACCTTCGCGTAGGCGGTGATGGAGCCCATCCCTAACCCAAGCACCGCTCCGGTTAAAACAGTAAGACACCCGGCCAGAAACGGGGGCACTCCAGACTTCATCAAGACGGCGACGACCATCCCGCCCAACGCGACCACGCTTCCGACCGAAAGGTCGATGTTCGCAGTCAGAATCACAAACGTCATCCCCACCGCCACAACTCCAACGATCGTTGCCTGCTGGAAAAGATTCGCCACGTTCTGGATCGTCAGAAAGTCCGCGGAAAGCAAGGAGGCGACGATGACTAAAATAAGAAAGATGACGATGAAATTATATTGAACTAACAAGTCGACCGCGCGACGAAATATCCGGCTTCTATTTTCCTCCGATGCCCTGATTGCGGGTGCGTTTGCGGTAGAATTGTTCATAATTTTTACCTTCTTGCTCCGGTGATGGTTGCCTGCAGGATCTCCTCGCGGGAGTGCTCGTTCGGGCTGAAGACCTCGCTGGCGCGCCCTTCGTGAAAAACCCAGATGGTGTCGCAGTTGGCGTATAATTCGTCTAACTCGCTACTGGCTACGAGCACCGCGAGGCCCTCGTCTGCTAATTCTCGAACCACCTTATAGAGGTCTGCTTTCGCTCCGACGTCCAAGCCACGGCTCGGCTCATCTAAAAGCAGGAACCGGCTTTGGTTGATCAGCCATTTTGAGAGAACGACTTTTTGTTGGTTGCCGCCGGACAGTTGGCTTACCGGTTGATCGATCGACGAAAACTTCGTTCCCAGATCGCGCAAGACCGGCGCCGCCATGGAAACCAATCGCCCCCGTGTGACCAACCGCTTGCCCCGCAGGCTCGGCAAAGTGGCATTGCGATAAAGACTTGCTTCGAGCAGGAGCCCCTCGGTTTTCCGATTTTCCGGGACCAGGCCAATCCGGCGCGCGATAGCGTAACGAGAGTTCGTTGGAGAATACTGTTTTCCAAACAGGTTGGCCCTGCATTGGCCTTTGAGATCGCCAAAAATAATTCTCAAAAAGGTTGTGCGTCCGGAACCGTTAAGACCGGCTAGTCCGACGATCTCACCGCGCCGGACGATGAAATTCTTGACTTGGACTCCTTCCGGGCCTTCCAGCGAATCCACTTGGAAGGCGACTTCCTTCGGCCCGCTCTTTCTGGGCAGTCTTTCGATCAGGGACCGGTGCTGACCCACCATCGCCACGACTAAATCCTGTTCCTTCACCTGCGACACATCAAACTCCTGAACGGTCCTTCCGTCCCGCATGACCGTTGCGCGGTGGCCGATCTCCATCACCTCTTGTAAGCGATGCGAAACGTAGAGGATCGAGCGGCCGTCTTTCACAAGCTCTCGAATGGTGGCAAACACGCGCGTGAGCTCTTGCTCCGTTAAGGCCGTGGACGGCTCGTCCATTATGATGACCTTGGCGTCGAGCGTAAGTGAGCGGGCGATAGCAGTGAGTTGTTGTCCGGCGATGCTCAGTGCACCAACGATGTCCTTTGGTTTAACCCGTGCGTCCAGTTTCTCCAACACCGCCGCGGCGCGCTTGATTCGGGCGCGTTTAGCAATGATGCCAAATCTGCTTGGCGCATGACCTAGGAAGAGATTTTCGGCTACCGTCAATTGCGGGATGAGGTCCAGTTCCTGGTAAATGATCGCAACGCCCGCCTTTGCCGCTTCGCGCGGGTTTTTAAAAGTGCAAGGTGCACCGTCAAGGTGCAAACTCCCACCGTCAGACCGATACGCGCCGGCGATGATTTTAAGGAAAGTACTTTTGCCTGCGCCGTTTGCGCCGATCAGGCAGTGCACTTCGCCTTTGGCGACCGAAAGATTTCCGTCCGCAAGCGCGACCACGTTTGGCGGAAAGTGCTTTACGACGTTGCGGGCTTCAAGAATGGGCGGATTCATGGGTGAACTATCAAGAACGCACTTTGCTCACCGGACGGCAGCCAGGGAGCGCCCTCTTGCGTTCTGGTTTGCTTTGTCATTAGCTGCCAGTTCGTGCAGGATCGGAGTCAAGGCATCGGTTGCTCGCCGATATCGTTCCATCGCTTCCGCATAAAGGTGGTGCCTGTTTTTGTCCGGTTCCAACACCCGCTCATACTTCACAATGGCTTTGGACGCCTTCTCCAGCGTCGGGAATATCCCCAGTCCGACGGAACCGGCAATGGCGCCGGCAAGAATGGAAAGGTTGGTGTCAACGGTGAGATGAATCGGCCGACCGAGGACATCAACAAGAGTTTTCAACCAGACGGGGTTGTTTCGGATGCCCCCGGCGACCACCACGTGGTCGAGCGGGATCCCTTGGGTTTCAAAGGAATCAACCACATTCTTGGTGCCGAGGGCCACCGACTCCATCGCGGACCGGTACATGGACGCCCGATCGTGGAAGAGAGACAACCCCATTATCACGCCTCGCAGTTTGGCGTCGCGGTACGGAGTTCGGTTGCCCATCCAATAATCCAGGGTAAGCAGGCCGGAAGAACAAGGCGGAAGCTTTTCCACCTCTCGAATCAACCCGTTATGGCCTTCGGTTGACAGGCCGAAAATGTGTTCGGCCATCCAGCTTAAGATAGATCCACCAGAGACTTGACCGCCCTCAATCAGCCAACGGCCTTCTAGCAACGCAGACGGATAAGGGCCCCAGATGCCTTTAATGAACTTTGGCTCAAGTGTATGCGTCAGGTGGACAACGGAAGTTCCGCCGGTAATCAAGAGTTCGCCGGGATCAATCGTTGCCGCCCCCAGCATCGCCATGTGTGCGTCAATGCCACCTTGAATAACAAGTGGACGGGAGGTGATTCCCAACTCTTCGGCAACTTCCGGACGCATCCTTGCGATGGCTTCTCCAACCGGAATAATGCGAGTGGGCAGTTTTTCCTGGAGATCCGGGATGCCAAAAGATGCGAAGAGGGAGGGGTGAAAGCCTTTGATTCCGGGGTCATAGTTCCACTTGCAGGTTGCGTTCAGTTTTGAGCCGACCCATTCGCCCGTCAGACGAAAGTTGATGAAATCTACCGCCTCGACAATCCGCGCCGCCCGGCGATACGTTTCCGGCTCGTATTTCGCCACCCACATCGCCTTTGGCACCAACCATTCCACCGCGTCGCTTCCGCCGCTGTAGCGCAGGACCGGGTGGTCGATGGTGCCGGTGAAACAAGCTTCGGCATCCGCACGGGCATCCATCCAAAGGATGGCCGGGCGCAGCGGAGCGCCATCTGCTTCGGTAACTACCATGGTGGAAGCCGTTGTCGACACTGTGATGCAGCCGACTTCGGTGATGCTCCGCTTTCTGAGAAGTTTTCGGGTCGCCGCCACAAACGCGTCCCACCAATACCCCGGCCATTGTTCTGCCCAGCCCGGATGCGGATACGATGTGGTGTACGCTTCGTCGGAAACATCGGTCAGCCTCAGCGCGCTAAGATCAAAGGCGCCGACTCGCACACCGCCTGTGCCGAAATCCACTCCCAGAATGAAGTTCATGGCGTTAGCGCCCTAGGCCCGAAAGATGATTTTTGAGGTAAACTCCTCTCGCGTCTTCAATTTTTCGAACATCTTCGGCAGTTCCGCGAGGTCCAAGTCATGGCTGATCATGAATTCCCAAGCCAGTTGTTTGTTGGCAAGCCGCTCCAGTGAGATCTTCCACTCCTTACCCGGGAAAGGTGCGGAAAACGAATTCCAGCCACCGTGAAGGCTGATCTCCTGCCGAAGGAAGTGTTCGAAAGTCTTCGTCGCAACGGACACATCTGCGGTCGGGATTCCGATAAAGACGGCGTGTCCACCGGGCCCAACGAGTTGGACCGCCGCGTTAAAAGCGGGCGTATTTCCGGCCGCTTCGATGACGACGTCAAAACGCCCGTGCCGACTGGCCGATGGAGAATCGGTCGATCCCTGAGTCGCTCCGGCCTCTTTGGCCATGGCAATTTTGCGGTCGCTGATGTCCACCGCCAAGATTTCGGTGGCTCCCATCAGCCGCGCCCATTGAATTGCAAACAGGCCGATTGGCCCGCATCCAACCACTGCGACACGCTGTCCCAGGGATAAATTGGTTTTTTCGATGGCGTGCAAGGCGATTGCTGCAGGATCGGCCAGCGCCACGGCGGTAGGATCAATGCCCTCAGGAACGCGGAGCAAGTTACCTGCTGGCACGTTCACATATTCCGCATAAGCTCCGTCGCGACGGCTTCCGAAATAATCGTAATCCTCGCATCGGGATGGTTCTCCAATCAGGCACTGTGCGCATTTGAAGCAGGGAATAAGCGGAGGAACGGCCACCAGGTCTCCTATGTTCCAGCCGTCCATGCCGGTCCCCAGGCTCTCAATACGACCAGAAAACTCGTGACCACAAATGAGGGGCAGTTTGTGAGCCCCTTTGGTCAGAACCCGAGGTATGTCCGATCCGCAGACCCCGCAGGCCACCACCCGAACTAGCGCTTGGTTCGGCTGCACTTCAGGCCGTAAAACGTTTTCAATTCTAATGTCGCCTGGCTTGTGCAGGACGGCCGCACGCATAACTTGTTGCATAGGTAATCTGGGTTAGTTTTCTGCTAGTCGACAATGGAGCCAGGGACTGAAGCCTGGGCTGCAGCCCGGGGCCCCCATTGAGGTTTAAGAAAACGGTTATTTTGTTGCGAACACCTCCGGCCGGTAGGAAGCAAACAACCCGTCCAACTTATATTGGTCCACGTCCTTCTTGGTCACCAGCGTCGTACCTGCATCGACAAACTCCGGCACTTTCTTGCCGCTAGCGACTTCTCTGGCCGTCTGAATCGTCACATCACCCAAATAGCGTGGATCGTTCAATGCAGTGGCGATGAAATTGCCGCCGCTGCTCATGTTCTTCAAAGCCTCCGAAAGGCCATCCACTCCTGCGACAATAACGTCATCGCGGCCTGCTTCTTTCAAGACTTGAAGTGCGCCCAAAGCCATGTCGTCGTTGTGCGCATAGACAACCTTCACGGAGGGATGCGCCTGAAGCAGATCCTGCATGGCCGTAAGGGCGTTGGCTCTGACATAGTCACAGTAAGGGCCCTCCACTATTTGTGCTCCCGACCCCTTGATCCCTGCATGGAAACCATCACGCCGATCCATCATTACCACCCCGCCGGCATCGCCCTGGATTTCAATGATTACCGCCTTTTGTCCCTTTAAATATTCCGCAACCGCTTGGCCGACCAGTTCGCCCATCTTCTTATTGTCCCTCCCTATGTGCGTCACGGCCCCTTTCTCCACCGGGCGGTCCACCGTGATGACCGGGATGTTGGCGGCTTTGGCCGCTTCGATCGAAGGGGCCACGGCTTGAGGGTTTACGGGGTTCAACAGGAGAACTTTCACCCTACGCGAAATAAGGTCCTGAATGTCATTGTTTTGCTTGTTAACATCTCCATTCGCGTCTAGGAAAATCAATTGATCGCCATCCGCCTTGGCTGCCGCTTCGGCGCCTGCTTTGAGTTCGACGTAGAATGGAGACTGCAGGGTAACTTGGCTAAAACCAATAAGAAGGTCTTTAGCAAAGACGTTTGGAGACGTGAAAAAGGCGGTTATTCCAACCGACAAGATGAATAGTCTTTTCATTAGATGATGCAATTTTGAATCAAACGACGGGTGATTGCTGAGAGTCCGGCCATGGATAGCGAAAACGGCTTCTGGGATCTGCGTCCTGCCGGAACGAAGGCTGCCTGCTGGGCTGTGTCTATACGGACCATCGCAGGGCGTCAAAGCTCCCAGAGGAGCATGCATTGTCCAAGGGGGAGCCTTCATTGAATGGGAAACTTAGGTAATCCCGGTTTAGACATTAACTTAATTCGCTGCATGTGTTTCTCCTATACTTTTTGCATAAAATTGAGAGTGCTTTTTTGTATGTCGTAGGAATGTTATTTTCCGTGCGCACTTTACGTCCTGCGTACGGCAAGAGAGGTCGGCGCTGATGTTCCCGGCCCACCTGCTTTAACCAGCCGTAGCAGGGGCTTTGCGGTATTGCACCGACTTGAACTCAAGGCCGATCGCCCGAACGAGGGCTCCGACGCTAATGGGCTCAGATCGCCTTACCGGCCGAGGAATGTCGGGCGACGTTTCTCCAAGAAGGCCGCCACACCTTCCCGAGCATCATGGGTCGGGACGATGCCCGCAAAAGCAGCCTCCTCGATCGCCAGGCCGTCGTCGATCGACGCATCCATGCCGCGATGAATGGCTGCCAGCGCTGCGGCCAGCGTAAGCGGCGGTTTCGTAGCAAGCGTCTCCGCCAGTTCGACCGCCTCCACGAGCAGGTCGAAGCCAGGCACAACGCGGTTGATCAAACCAAGGCGCGCCGCCTCGGTTGCGTCGAACGTCCTTCCAGTCAAGATCAGCTCGATGGCGGCCTTCCGGCCGACGTTTCGGGGCAGTCGCTGGGTGCCACCGAACGTCGGGATAATCCCAATGTTGATCTCGGCCTTCGAGAAGGAAGCCTTCTCGGCCGCGAGGGCGATGTGGGTGGCCTCGACCAGTTCGCATCCGCCACCGAATGCCAGCCCGTTTACCGCAGCGATGATCGGTTTGGGGAACGATTCGACGCGCCGGGTCATCTGGTGACCAGGTCGCATGAAGTGCGCCACGGCCTCGGCTGGACCGGTCTCCATGTGGCGTTGGAACGCAGCAATGTCGGCCCCAGAGCTGAAGGCGCGGCCCGTCCCCGTGAGGACGATAGCTCGGATGGCGTGGTCGAGTTCGATGCCATCCAAAGCGTTCATAATAGCAGAAATCAACTCGTTGCTCAGGGCGTTCAGTTTCTCGGGTCGGTTCAGCGTAAGGATCGAGACGGCGCCCCGGTCCTCACGCAAGAGGACGGGCAGGGATTGCTGTTCAGTTTTTTTCATCGGTCCTCACTCTGTCGCTCGCTATCATTTTCCGAATTAACGTCAAATAATTTGGAAAGTCACAAGGTAATCCAAGTCCTGCGCCGACACCGTCGTTTCGGATCTCGAAGCGGCCAGGGGCATTGATGGGCAACAAAGTTCGAGGCTTCTCGGGGGGTTTGGACACAGCGCACTTGGATGTCGTCGCTTGAATGCCGACAATCTGTTTGCGTTACATCAATGGGAACTTCAGGATTAAGTGGTCCTGTCCGCCTTCAGGACTTCAATGCGCTCGATCACAAACAAAAGGCTGTAACTCCGAAGTAGGAAGCTAATCATCATCTACTCCAACTCCGCAGTCTTGCACAAGATGAAGAGCTTTTATTGGATCCTGATTCTTCTCCTGCTTTCGGTTGGACAGATCGAATCGGTAGAGGCCGCCCCGACTTCACCAAGTGGTGCCGCGCCGCTTTTTCCGAAGCCTGTGGAGGAATATCATGACGAGCAAATTCCCGGCATCACGGCTAAGCTCGTTCAACGGATCCAAGCCGAACCGTTTAATCTCGTGGGGACATTGATTTTCATGGGCGCGATCATTCACACGTTCCTTGCTTCCAAATTCATGCTGATCGCTCACCGCCTTGAGCATCAATATCACGCACTGAAGGAGCAGGAAAAGGATGCCCCCGACGATAAAGAGCTTTTTCGGATGCGGGACCGCCTGCAGTTTCGTGCGCAGTTGTTTCATTTTCTCGGAGAGGTTGAAGCTGTCTTTGGAATTTGGCTGATACCTCTGGCCATCGCGATTCTGGCGATGAAGGGCTGGAGTACACTGACCAGTTACGCTGCGGCGATCGATGCTACCGAACCGATTTTCGTAGTCGTCGTGATGGCGATGGCGAGTTCCCGACCGGTTTTGTATTTCGCCGAGGCTTGCCTCGCCAAGGTGGCAAGTCTGGGGAGATCAACCATAGCGGCCTGGTGGCTGGCGATTCTCACGGTGGGACCCTTGCTGGGATCTTTTATCACCGAACCCGCGGCCATGACGATCTGCGCGCTCCTGCTTCGGCAGAAGTTTTATGACTTGCGTCCAAGTTCCCCGCTTCGCTACGCGACCTTGGCTCTTTTATTCGTGAATATCTCGGTCGGCGGAACGTTAACCCATTTCGCCGCGCCTCCGATCGTCATGGTGGCAACTCGTTGGGGCTGGGGTCTCCCGTTTATGCTAACGAACTTTGGCTGGAAGGCCCTCCTCGGTATTCTGGTGGCCAATACGATCTACTATCTGCGTTTCCGCCGAGAACTCGCAGAGCTTCGTCCAAAGCCTGGGATAGGGGAATCGGAGCAGCGCAGCATCCCAAATCTGATCATTGGCATCCACCTCCTCTTTATCGCCTGGGTGGTCCTTGTGGCCCATTATCCGCTCCTGGTCATTCTCGGCTTTTTGTTTTTTCTCGCATTTGTTGAAGCTACGAGGCGTCATCAGGTCGTCACCTCTCTCCGTGGTCCGATGTTAGTCGGCTTTTTTCTGCTTGCCCTCGTAATCCACGGCCGCATCGAACAATGGTGGATCGAACCGGTGCTGAGCAGTTTGTCCGAATGGCCATTGATGATCGGTGCGATGCTGCTCACGGCTCTGAATGATAACGCAGCTATCACCTACCTGGCTTCCCTCGTTCCGGGGTTTTCAGACAGCTTGAAATTTGCCGTTGTTGCTGGAGCCGTGGCGGGTGGCGGCCTTACGGTGATTGCCAATGCTCCGAATCCCGCCGGTCAATCAATTCTAGTTTCTCGATTCGGGGATGAGGGGATCTCAGCGGTAAAATTGTTTCTCTGGGCCATCTTGCCAACCGCCATTATGGGAGCGGCTTTTATGCTGCTGCGGTAGGTACCGAACGATCGTCACTCGCCCGGGCGATGGTCTCGCCGAGCCTCCATGGTTCAACCTCGCAAAAAGCAATCAACAAAGACAAAAGTCAAAAAATGCAAAAGCGCAAACTTGGAAAAAGCAACTTGGAAGTCTCGGCCATTGGACTCGGCTGCATGGGAATGAGCTTTGGCTATGGTCCAGCCGGAGACAAACAGGAGATGATCTCCTTAATACGAGCCGCAGTCGAACGTGGCGTCACATTCTTTGACACCGCCGAAGTGTACGGTCCGTTCACCAACGAAGAACTTGTGGGCGAAGCTCTTGCTCCGTTCCGCGGTCAGGTGGTGATCGCAACGAAATTCGGCTGGGAGCCTAATCCCCAGGACGGAGGCAAGTGGACTGCCTTAAATAGCCGGCCCGAGCACATCAAGCAGGCCGTCGAGGGCTCGCTCAGGCGACTCAGGATCGATGCCATCGATCTGTTCTATCAACATCGTGTCGATCTGAACGCGCCCATCGAAGACGTAGCGGGAGCGGTGAAGGAGCTCATCCGGGAAGGTAAGGTTAAGCACTTCGGGCTTTCTGAAGCAGGAGCGCAGACCATCCGCCGTGCACATGCGGTTCAGCGGGTGACTGCACTTCAAAGCGAGTACTCGCTTTGGTGGAGGCAACCTGAAGAGGCGGTGTTGCCGACGCTGGAAGAACTCGAAATCGGATTCGTTCCGTTCAGCCCACTTGGTAAGGGTTTTTTGACCGGCAAGATCAACGAAGATACGAAATTCGATACTAACGATTTCCGTAACATCGTCCCTCGCTTCACCTCAGAGAATCGGAAGGCGAACCAGACGCTGGTTGATCTACTCACTAGATTTGCGGCACAGAAGAAGGCGACACCCGCTCAGATAGCGCTCGCTTGGCTGATTGCCAAGAAGCCGTGGATCGTTCCGATCCCAGGCACAACCAAGTTACATCGTCTCGAAGAAAACCTCGGAGCGGCTGATGTCGAACTTACGCCCGAAGATCTCGGTGAGATTGAACGCGCTTCCTTGAACATCAAGGTCGAAGGAGCTCGGTATCCGGAAAGGCTCGAGCAGATGACCGGCCGCTGAGTGGCGTTTTGGGGGAACTCGGAGAAAAGAGGAGAGAACAGTGCCCGGTCGCCCAGCCCAGGCTGGGCGACCGGCCGGGAAACAGAGGCTAAAGTGCACCGCTTTTGCGCAAGAATTTGATATTGCCACGCTCTCTCCGGCTGACATCGGTCGCTGGGTTGTCTACAGCACACGTCCCGGGGAATCCCTCGTAAATTTGCACCAACCTGAGGTTGGTGTTTGCCAAGTGCTAACCAGCGTCTTCTCGCTTAAAGGCTATTTTCGTCGTGTCAGTTTTAGGATGGCTTGCTGCATTGATTCATTGATTTGGGTCTGCGTACGACCCATGAAAAGCACAGCAGGTTGTAACCTACTAGACTAATCAGCCAACAGGAACCATTTTATGAGCACAATTTATCGCGATGACTATTCACTACTCGAAGCGGAAGGCTGGGAAATAGGGTCGCGTTGGAGTGCGCTCGGCACCGAAGGGTTTTACGTTCGCCACACTGAACACACCGGTCATTGGATTAGAATCTCCCACTCGCCATGCAAAGACGACTCGCTATGGGATGCCGAGAAGGGGACTTTCGTTTCACCGGTCGGGACATGCCACAGCGCAACCGAAGCGTTGTTGGATAGAATCTCAACGCCCGTTGCCCCAGCTTGGATTTAGTAAGCTCAGCTTTTTCAAAGGCTGGCGTCTTTTATTTGCGGTCATTGGTCAGTGTCCGGCAAGTTAGGCGCTGGATAAAATCACAAAAGCTCGACGCATTACCTTGGGCAACCTTGGGCATTCGACGAAGATGAACGCTTTGACACGCAGGACGTCAGCCGTGGTCGGTTGCTCATTGGGTCTTATCGCAGTTCCCTTGTGAAGCCCCGGTTACGGGCGCAAGAACTTTGCAATAATCGCGATCTGTGTGGGGTCCATGAGGGCCGGCGCATGGCCGATTTTCGGAAATTCGAGCAGTTGCGCGCGCGGCCCGCGTTGGGTCATTTCCTGTGCAACCGGTGTCGGCAGGATGTCCGACTTCAAGCCGTGCAGCAAGAGAACGGGGCAACGGATACGATCGTAAATCGACCATAAATCCACGTCCTGATCGACCGCGAGGAATGCTTGTGCGATGGCCGGATCGTACGCGAGGCCCAACTTGCCCTCCAGCACGGGCCGCGTGCCATAGCGCACCAGGTGGTGCCAGTTCTCGTCGCTCAGATCGCCGAACGAGGCATAGATCTCGCGCATATATTTTTCGACCTCATCGACAGAGTCGAAAGCAGGATTCTGACCCACATAAGCGCCGATACGCTTGAGCGCGATAAGCGGAATGAACGCTCCAACATCGTTGATGACGAGGCGCCGGATCGGTGTATTCGCCTCCGCCGCCAGCAGCATGCCGATGATGCCGCCCATCGACGTGCCGACCCAATCGATCTTTTCGCCGCCGGTGCGCGCAATAAGCGCCGTCATGTCGGAAAGATATTGCGGGTAGTTGTAATCGACGGGACTGGCGAGCCAGTCGCTGCGGCCGCGGCCGGCGATGTCGGGACAGAAGACCTGCCGGTCAGCCTCAAGCGCGCGCGCAAGATAATCGAAATCGCGCCCGTTTCGCGCGAGGCCATGCGCGCAGATGACCGGCGGCTGCGCGGACGCACGGCCCCATTCGGTATAGGCGACGCGATGAAAGCTGCCGAGGCTTCGACCGTAAAATTGTCTTTCTTGCATGCGGTTTCAATGAAGAAGGGCCGGATCGTTAACTATCACGGACGCGGCCAGAAGAAAACCGCCAAAATCGCAGCGCAGATTGGCGCTCCAGTCGCCCATCTTCATGTTGTACATCGACATTTATACGATTCGCAGATGGGGCTAAATCCAGACCGGTCGCGATATCCGCCAGCTTGAAGATCGTTGCCAGGTTCTCGCCGATAATCCCGCCCTCGGTCGCCAGCTGTCCCTATACCGCTACACCTAGCTCCGTGGCTTCGGCCTGACCGCGCAGGCGGCTGCTGGCTGACTTTGTCCTCCACACGCAAGTTCATGGCTCTGGGCGGCCCGAATCACTACGGTACACCGGAATGATCTGCCCGTTATTGTTCTAGACTAAGCGCCATGCTCCAATAGCCTTGCTCCCATGGCTGATGGTATCAATTTGAATTTTAAACGCCCATCGGTTGCCCAGATTGCCGCCATCGTCATTGGCGCCCTGCTGATCGTCCTGCTGATCGCGGTGCTCTTGACGTCCTCCTACACGGTCGGAGCCGAGTCGGAGGGTGTGGTGCTGCGTTTCGGGAAGTTTTTCAAGACGGTTGAGCCGGGGCTGCACTTCAAGCTGCCACTTGGCATCGACGCGGTGACCGTGCTGCCGATCCGGCGTCAGTTGAAACTAGAGTTCGGCTTCGCCACGGCGGGCTACACGAACCCGATTCAGGCCGGCCAGGATCCGGCGGAGGAAAAATCCATGGTCACCGGTGACCTGAATGCGGCGCTCGTGGAGTGGGTTGTACAGTATCGCATCGAAGACCCGAGGCAGTATCTCTTCGATGTGCGCAATCCGGAGGGAACCCTCCGCGATTTGTCCGAAGCCGCGATGCGTGAGGTGATCGGTGACCGCACAGTGGACGAACTGATCACCATCGGACGGCAGGACATTGAGATCGAGGCGCTGGCCCGGATGCAGGAATTGTCCAAACGATACCAGCTGGGCATTCGCGTGGATCAGGTGCAGTTGAAAAACGTCAACCCACCCAGTCAGGTGCAGGCATCGTTCAACGAGGTGAACAAGGCACAGCAGGACCGCGAAAACGCGATCAATGTCGCCAACGGCGAATACAACAAGGTGATACCGAAAGCCAAAGGTGAAGCCGACCAGACGATACGTGGAGCGGAGGGCTATCGCTTCAAGCGTGTCAATGAGGCCGAGGGTGATGTCGCGGCATTTAGTGCCGTGCTTCAACAATATGTCAAGGCGCCTGAGATCACCCGGACCCGCCTTTACCTTGAGACGATGAGTGAAATCCTGCCTCAAACGGGGCCAAAAATCATCGTTGACGAGTCCATGCGGCAACTGCTTCCGATCCTGCCCCTATCAACCAAGCCCGGGGAGCGCGGACAACAATGAAAAAGAGTGACCTTCTCGCAGCGGCGGGTTTCGCCGTTGCCCTTGTGCTGTTCCTAATTCTTTCCGGTGCCTTCTATACGGTGGACCAGACCGAGCAGGTGATCATCACGCAGTTTGGAGAGCCGGTCGGTGCCCCGATCACTGAGCCTGGTCTGCATTTCAAGATACCATTCGTGCAAAGCGTGAACAGTCTCGACAAGCGCTTCCTGGAATGGGACGGCGCTCCAGTTGCCATTCCCACGAGGGACAAGACCTACATCCATGTCGACACATTCGCGCGCTGGCGCATCGAAGATCCGAAGACTTATTTCGTGCGTTTGCACGATGAGCGCAGCGCCCAGTCGCGCCTCGAGGACATCCTCGGCAGCGAAACACGCAACTCCATCGCCAAACACGACCTTATCGAAATCGTGCGCACCGATAAGAACCGCCAACCACTCCGCGACGAGACCCTCAAGGGCGGTTCCACCGGTACCATCGGCGTCCTCCCCCCTATCGTATTCGGCCGGCAAAAGGTCGAAGAGGAAATCAAAACCGCCGCCGCGCAAAAACTGGCGGGGTTCGGCATCGCTGTACTCGATTTCCGGATCAAGCGAGTAAACTACAACCCCGATGTCCTGGACCGCATCTACCAGCGCATGATCAGCGAGCGACTCCAGATTGCACAGCGCTTTCGTTCCGAGGGGGAGGGTGAATCCGCGCGCATCGCAGGCCAGCGCGAGCGCGACCTGAACGAAATCCAGTCCAACGCTTACCGCCGAGTGCAGGAGATCCGCGGCGAGGCTGACGCCAAGGCGACGGAGATTTACGCCCGTGCCTATACGCAAAATCCGCAAGCCGCGGAGTTCTACGCCTTCCTCAAGACCCTGGAGACTTATCACAAAATCTTCACCAAAGATTCCACCCTGGTGCTCTCCACGGACAGCGACATATTTACTTTGCTAAAACACGCCGCCACTAAAACGACGGGCTCCCCGATACCGCTCGAGACTCCCGCAAAGCCTTCGCCCTGAGGTCCTCTTCCACTTAGGTTAAATTCTTCCCCCCCCGCGCCGAACGCAGCCTTGCGGCGGCGATCACAACTTCACCGCGAATGGTTGGCGCGGCAGCCTGGCATTTCGCCGAGCGCCTAAACGCGCCCTTGCTGCTGATCCACGCTGGAGCACCGCATGCACAAAAGCAAGCGGAGTTCCGCGATGCCATCTTTCAGCTTAAAATGCCGCGAGACCCGCGTCGTCTGGAAGGAAGGCGAACCCGCGAGGCCATCGTGACCGCGGCGGAAAAAGAAGGCGTGGATCTTTTGATTGCCGGTGCGCTCGAAGGCAAAGATGTTGCGAGCCGCAGTTTCCTAGGCGTCGTCGCGCGGCCTCTGGCGAAGCTGGCGCGCTGTTCGCTGTTACTTTTGACGCATCCGCAGATCGGTCCGAATCCATTTCGCAGGATCGTGGTGATCACCGATTTCTCTGATTGCGCAAAGACGGCATTGAAGAATGCGCTGTGGCTCGCGGAGGCTGATTTGGCTGAACTGGTTCAGGTCATTTCAATTCACACGCCTTTCATGCAGGCGCGCGCCGAGTTGGGCGCTGAATACGAAAAACCGACGCGCCCGCGCGAAGAGGAAGAACAGTTGCTGCGCGATTTTGTAACGACAGCGCCGGCGTGCGGCGTTCCTGTTGATAAAAGCTGAGGAAATTGTGCAGTTTGCGAAATTGAGCGACGCACAAATGCGAGAGATTGGATCACTGTTAAAAAGAGGGTGGGCGTTTAGCGCGACGCTCCCCGAGGTCATTGAGTGGCTGACCCCGGACGCTGAGATCCGAGCACTTCATACGCGGACGGTCGCAAACGGCGCAAACTGGATATAGGGTCGGCTTTGCGTCTCGAATCTGACGCACCTCGAAAACTCTTCGCTCGTCAATGCCGATCTTTTTTGCCGCTTGCGACACAGCCCCTTTCGGTCTGCTTCGCTCTTTATGTTTCTCCGGATCCGCACTTAATTCAATTTGCTCGGACCACAGCGTAATGGCGGCTTTTTGGCCCCGATCTATGTAAACCTTGAAGTTGGCCTGAGGTCGAAGACGTGACAGAAGCGCTTCGAAAGATGAAAGAGGAAGGCTCGCACACAGAAGAGAGCGGCGAGGAAGAGGCTTCGTAGGAAATTGTGGAGTGGACAAAATATTACCACGTTCTCTTGGCCGGCGGGGCGTATACGGCGCCGCGACGAGTAGGTGGGAGAGGGAAGAGAGTGGGGATCGGCAACCTGAACTCTTGGTCAGCCCGCTATTTTAGACTAGCTAGAACCCGTTGGTTGATGTTATCGGACCCAAGGCGCCTCTTCCAATTTCTCTGGCGATTCTCAGATGCTTGAATTGTGAGCACCGAATCCACCGAGCAACCCGGAGGCTAATCCGGTGTGGCTGTCATCGCTATCACGCCGGGATGTTGGAGCCTGCGTTGTGCGGTAATCGCGAATATTTCGATTCTCAAGCCCTTTGCGATTACGATCGTCTTCAAGCGGGATGAACGTAAAATATAATCTATTTCTTCCCGCAAGCGAAGTGACAGGAGCTTCATTAGCATTGGCCTGGCATAGGTGCTTGGCTCACCAATAAGAACTCAAAGTATCAGTTTCTGAGCACCTGGATGAGAGCGAGAAATTGCGGCACGTAGCGTCGGAATTGCGCGTATGCAAGCTACAGCGAGCTATCCTAAATATTCCATGACCAGCCGATTAAACTTCTCAGGGTTTTCGATGAACATAAAGTGCTGGCCGCCTTCTGATTCTTCGAATACTTCGAACTGTGAACCTTTGATTTGACGATGAATCCATTCTGCGATTTCCACGGCATCGCGCTTGCTCGACTTATTCGGACTGCGGACGTTTCTGGCGCCGCTCGCGCTGGACAACGTCCATCACGGACTCCCGACTGGCGACTGCCTGGAGGCGCGTGCGTTCTCGAAGGGCGGATCGCAAACCTTACCGCCCGTACAAGGGCTGAAAATAGAAACTGGTGAACAAATCAACTGCTGCGTGGTGGGTCTTTCGTTCCATTTACGGTCATTGGCGGACGCTCTACGGATGAAGGATATGCAAATGGATCTATCGAAATTAGCTAAACAACCGAACCGGTCGTTCGCTAGCGTTTTGTTAGCGTTTAGTTTGTTTCGTTTTCTTCATCCGCATCACCCGAGTTCGGTGAACGCGCGGCATCTATATGAATCTGGTGAAATCGAGCCGCCCGCCAAAACCGGAGCAATAGTAGCCCAAACCTTTCTCTGCCGTGAAAATCTGGTTTAACGCGTTTTCCAAAACGCTGCACCGCGCTCTGACAAAAGAAACGGAGCTGGCTTGCGCGACTTCTTCAGGCCCACCGGTGCGACCCAAATTTATATCCTGACCTCAGAACCCCGAAAATATTCCTATGGCTCAACCCCAGAATCCTGCAAATTCGTCCTCTTTCCGGCAATCGCAGTTTCGTTGGAGGACGGACCCGACATTTTATCCGACCGCCCGCCTCGCGATGGAGTCGCCGGCCGAGCGTTACGCTTACGTCGCGGCGCTGGCGCCGGATAATAAATCACGCGGCGACGCCCTACTCGTTGTCGACGTCGATACCTCCTCCGGATCGTACGGGAAGATTGTTGGTCAACTCGACCTGCCAAACAGCGGGGACGAATTGCACCATTTCGGATGGAATGCCTGTAGTACCGCCCTTTGCCCCTACGCGCCTCATCCGCACCTAGAAAGACGCTACCTTGTCGTACCTGGACTACGCTCATCGCGCATTCACGTCGTAGATACCAAGCCAGATCCGACAAAGCTCGAGATCGTTAAGATCATTGAGCCCGAAGAAGTGTTCGCTCGCACCGGCTACTCCCGGCCGCACACCGTGCATTGTGGTCCGGAAGGGATCTACGTTAGCGCTCTGGGTGCTCCCAACGGCGACGGCCCAGGCGGAATTTTTATTTTGGACCACTTCGATTTTAACGTGCTCGGGCGTTGGGAGGTGGATCGCGGACCGCAAGAATTGGCTTATGATTTCTGGTGGCATCTCGGCCACGACACAATGATCACAAGTGAATGGGGTACTCCGAACAAGATAGAGAACGGGGTCGATCCGGAACACCTGCTTTCCGGCGGTTACGGTCACCAACTCCACGTCTGGGATCTTCGGCGGCGGAAGCACTTGGAGACGATTGAGCTGGGCAAAGAACAGCAAATGGTTCTCGAACTGCGACCGTCTCATGATCCGACGCGAACATTTGGCTTCGCCGGAGTGGTCGTTTCGCTGAAGGATCTCTCGGCGTCGATCTGGTTGTGGAAACGCAATAACGGTCATTGGGGCGCGACCAAGGTGATCGAAATTCCGGCTGAACCGGCGGACCCGGGTCTCTTGCCGCCCCTGTTGAAGGGTTTCAAAGCAGTTCCGCCTTTCGTCACTGACCTTAACCTGTCCCTTGATGATAAATGGCTTTATGTATCCTGCTGGGGCACTGGCGAATTGCGCTGTTACGACGTCTCCGTCCCTGATCATCCGAAGCTTACATCAGTGGTCAAGATCGGCGGGATGGTACGTCGCGCTCCGCATCCAAAAGACCCGAACGTTGGGCTCAATGGTGGCCCGCAGATGGTAGAGATAAGCCGTGACGGGAAACGCATTTACTTTGCCAACTCGCTGTATGCGGCTTGGGACGATCAATTTTATCCAGACGGAATTCGTACCTGGTTCGTTAAAGCCGATGCCGGGCCGGATGGCTCTCTGAAGCTTGATCCAAACTTTTTTGTTACCTCAACAGAGCATCGGCTGCATCAGGTGCGGCTGGACGGAGGTGACGCATCGTCGGACTCGTTCTGTTATCCGTCCTGATTGTGCGGCAAGATCTATGATCGTAACTGCATGGCCTTGGTTAGCCCTGATCCTGCTCGGTGCCTGGCATGGTCTGAACCCGGGCATGGGATGGTTATTTTCAGTGGCGCTGGGACTCCAGCAACGCTCAAGAAGGGCGGTGTTCGGAGCGCTCCTACCGATCGCCCTTGGCCACGCGCTCGCCATCGGCCTGGTTGTTTTGCTCGTTTACATAGTCGGGATTATGGTCCCGTCTCGATGGCTCCAACTCGGCGGTGCCGCGACACTATTCGTTATCGCGATTTGGAAACTTTGGCGTGCGCGACACCCCACTTGGGTCGGTATGCGGGTCAGTTTTTGGGATCTGACCACCTGGTCATGGCTCATGGCGAGCGCACATGGAGCCGGGCTCATGGTCGTGCCGGTACTTCTCGGAGGGAAATCTGTTTTTTGCGGAGCAGCTCCGTCCAGTACAAACTCACTGCTCTCCTTTCATCCCCTGATTGCCACCGCCGCAGTGGGCGTTCATACGATCTCTCATTTAGTCATTGCCGGATTGGTTGCCTGGATCGTTTACGATTTTATTGGGTTGGCGGTGTTGCGCCGCTCATGGATTAATCTTGATCTGATCTGGTGTTTTAGCCTCCTGGGAGCGGCTGTCATTCTATTCTTTGCACCCCTTGCCTAACGATTGGCGAACATAACCTGCGTTTCCGATAGTTATGGCCGTGCCCCGATCGCATTTGAGATGCAAGAATTCCGACGCGTAACACATTTAGTGTGGTGCGATCTTCGCAAGAGAAGGATTCTCCAGACTTATCCACTGCTCCGCGAATACGTTGAACCTCTTCGTTAGGGCTGGGGAAGCGAAGAGCAGGGGAAGCGGCAACCGGATTCTCCGGGTCGTTGCCATTTTAGATTAGAACCCGTTGGATGATGTTATGAGTCACGCCAGAGGAGAAGGTCGCGATCAGGCGAAAGGGCGGGCGACCATTCATTGTGTGCATCCAGTGGCGGGATTCCCGCTGTGCGATGGTTTCAACACCCTGGGAATCCGGGCCGAAAAATCGGGTATGACCTGGCCAGAATGGAGCCGCGCGCGGCTGATTAGTCTCGTTTGCCGGCGGCGTCGACCAGCCCTGTTGATAATCTCCCTACGGAATACTCGAACATCCTTCATGGTTTTCAGAAACCACAGATAGCGTCGGTGGCTTGTCGCTTTTCAGGAACGATTTCGGCTGGAATTTCTTCTAGCCGAAATCCGCCCTGAATTTGACGCTTCAAATGCAGCCATGCTGCTATCAGGAATGCCGCGCCCAGCAAAATGCCAAAAATCCCGCCGGGTATCGACGCGCCGCCATCGTGTTGATTCACGACAATCAGGAAGCCTAAAACGGAGAAGCTCATGGCCATGCCGAACAAGCTTATTGCGGTCGATATTTTCTCCAGTCGCGTTTGGGTTCTCATCTTAAATTCCAGTTGGGCTTCATCAATTACAAAGGCGTTAGAAACCCCGAGTTTCAGGAATCGGCAGAAATAAAGCGGCGCTTTTATCAGGAGTACCTTTAGGCGGTCCCAAATTTTCTGGATCCTGGTTCGGTTGAGTATGTCGTGCCGTCGGATGTCCCCGGTGAGTCTAGTGTTTTTCGTTCCTATTGCTATTGGCAGCGCATATAATGGAACACACAAGCTTGTGGAACGGGACAACAGTTTGCCAGGCGCCCTGCTGGCCGCTTTCGCACCACTCGGTGGAGCGTGGTGTTGTTTTCGGCTCAGATTGCGGCTGAAGGACGGTTAGGCCCATGAGCACGGAGCCCCAACGCACCTGCTCGATCTGTGGCAATGAGTTTTCCGAGGCGATGGAATTCTGTCCAGTGTGCATGTTCCACAAGGCTCTCGCTGGCGGGATGGAGTCCGGGGAGTCTTCTGTTCCCGAGGATACGATCAAGCCGACAACACCGGAACAGACGGTAGAACAACGATTTGAGCATTATGAGCTAGTGACGGGCGAAGATGGGAAACCTTTCGAGTTGGGTCGCGGTGCGATGGGGGTCACTTACAAGGCGGTCCACGTCGAGCTGCACTGTCCCGTGACACTGAAAGTTATCAGCGAGCGATATCTCGGTGATGAATCGGCGCGGCTTCGTTTTTTACGCGAAGCCCGTGCGGCGGCGAGCGTTCGTCACTCGAATGTTGCCTCGGTCTTCCACCTGGGCAAAACCGGTCAGAACTACTACTACGCGATGGAGTTTGTGGAGGGGGAAACGCTGGAGAACCTGATCAAACGCTCAGGCCGGCTGGAGGTAAAGTTGGCGCTCGAAATCGCGACGCAAGTCGCCGCCGGTTTGGCTGCGGTGCACAAGCAGAAGCTCGTTCACCGGGACATCAAACTAAGCAACATCATGGTAAATGTCGAGGAGAGGAGCGCTGTAACAGCCAAAATCATTGATCTTGGGCTGGCCAAGCCCTCACCCGACGCGCCTGCCGAAGCTGCGATTTCAACTCCCGGAGCTTTTGCCGGTACACCGGGGTTCGCCAGTCCGGAGCAGTTCGCCGGAGTTGGCGTGGATATCCGCTCGGACCTGTACTCGCTGGGCGCGACGTTTTGGAAGATGCTGACCGGCCAGGCGCCATTCCGAGGCACATCTGCTGAGGTGATGTATCAGCATCAGCACGCACCCTTACCGCTCGAAGAACTCGAAGGTGTCCCGCAGCCGGTCGTTGTTCTCATTGAGCTACTCCTCGAGAAAGACCCCGGGCGGCGCTTTCAGGACCCGGCAGAACTTCTGAAGGCGATACCGACGATAGCGGCCGCTATCGACGCACCGCGTAGAGTCACTCGGCAGAGCCTGCGGAAGACGCCTTTTAGCCCTTCGCGTGTCGGAACGCCCAAGCCGCCAATAAGACTTTCACCGAAGAAGATCTCTCTAGCCAGATTGCCCGTTACCGGAAGCGATGTTTTTGGTCGAGAGGAGGATATCGCTTTCCTGAATGATGCATGGGCGAAGCAGCAGGTAAATGTCGTTACAATCGTTGCTTGGGCTGGGGTCGGGAAGTCTACGCTCGTCAACCATTGGCTCCGACGGATGGCTGCTGAACGTTATCGTTCTGCGCAACTCGTATTTGGCTGGTCTTTCTACCGACAGGGCGCTTGCTGGGTTTCTCGGCCACTTTGAGCGCAATCCTGCTAAAGTGGAACGCTTGGCATCGGATTTGATTGAACTCTCAACGCGTCAGAATTTTCCGCTTTGGCTGGCTGGCGGAGAGGTTCTCCGGGGCTGGGCGCGGAGCGCTTCCGGTAACCCAGCGGAAGGCCTTTCGTGGATCGAGGACGGAATAGCCGACCGGCGGGCAACCGGATCGATGTGGAGCGTACCCTATTTCTTAGCGCTAAAGGCCGAAGCTTTGCACCTTGCGGACCGTACCTCCGAAGCTCTTGAGACAATAAGGGAAGCGGAAGGGCAGGTAGAAAAATCTGAAGAGCGCTGGTGGTGTGCCGAGCTGCACCGGCTCCGCGGTGTTTTTCTCACGGCTATTAGTGGTGAAGAGACCCAGATTGAGGCTTCGTTCGCCGCGGCCATCAGCACCGCAAAGCAGCAGAAGTCGGTTTCACTAGCGACACGTGCGGAAGCAACCTACGCACAATACCTCGAGCAAAAAGCGAACGCGCCAGGAGGACGTGTATTCCGACTACCTCTTGGTTAACGACCCAAAGGGGAATTCCCAAAATCGGAAATAGAGTTGGCTTGGCCTAAGGATTGTCCTACATAACCTGCGTTCCGATCGGTTACGGTCTTTCGTTGTTACTGCATAAGTTTCTCGACAGCAGATGATTACAGCAAAAAGAAAAACGTGAGCCATGAGAAGAGTCGGTTCGGTGTGACACCGCTTCTCCAACGCAAACCTCAGCTCTGGTAAAAGGGGAAGTACGATAGCGGGGTCAAAGCCGCGCCGCTCGGAGAGATCTGGTATGTATTTTTCGGGCATCGTGAAAGCACACATCGGGACTGCAGAAGCCCGTCGTTCTACCCGTTGCTGGTGCCCTTGAAGATGATGGCTGAAGATCGCGGCGATGTCGGCGCGATTTATGCCGATCTCCGGATTAGTGCCCCCGAGCACGAGCTTGTTGATAAGTATGCCCAGCTCAGGATTTAATGCGTACTTAAGAAACAGCGCATTGTCCGCCTCTGGGCTTGTGCGGCTGTAGAGGTCTTTGTCCGCAACAGCGACAAAACCTTCGTTGAAAAGCGGGTTTCCCTGACGCGCAACCTGGACCCAAGGGCCGAAGTTCAGGTTGCTGTGTTCACGCACGCCGTGCTCGAGTAGAATGCGCACCTGCCTGCGGCTGGTCGTGGCGTACACACCGACAACCTGGCGATCGTCGCCCAGTTCGCTGACCGGGATCTCCAGAGCCATCAGGTGGATGTTGAAACCGCCCTGGCAGGCCATTGCTGCGAAGTATGCAGGATACGGGCGATTTCAACCGCGAGACGGCGGTTTCATAGATCGCGTCTGCCACACGGCGGCCTGCGCCGCTAGCAGCAGGAACAGGCAGGTAAGGGCCGTTGGTTCCGTGGGGGGCGCCGAAGAATGGGGTGCTGCAGCACAACGCCCTTGCTGAGGCCAGGTACCGGCTTTCTGTCCGTGCACATAAGCTGCTGATGCGTCTACTGGACGAGCTCGATCAACGGGGTGACAAATTTCTGTGACATCAAGCTATTCCTGAAAGACTTTTCGGGTTTGTTGTCGGCCGATCCGTCGGAGACCGTCAAACGCTTCCTCGATTCGAGCGCCCTTTTCGTATACGAGATCCATCTGGAAAGGGTCGATTGCCCTCGGGCTTACAAGTGAACTTCCCACTCCAATCCTTCGTGTCAGCATCCCAAGCTTCAGCCGTGTTGCCACGTTACTCGGAATTCCAGGTCGTTGTCACCGTAGCGGTACTGGTGCCATGCAGCAATAGCAGCCTGGGCCTCCTGCAGGCTGGAGCACTTGGCCTCAAGGTCACCCATGCCTTCATGTGCCAACCCGTGGTTGGTTAACTTTCTGCTGGCTTCGAACCCTGCGGTTCCGGTTTCGTTGCACCGGCACACTATGGAGTAGTGCCACTTTTGGGTCCCTGCTTCCCAGGTTGCGGTACCGTTGCAATCGATTCTGAATTTCCATTCCAGTTCTGTGCTCATTTTCAAATTCTATTTTATTTCCCGGCTTCTCAATAATAAGCCCGTAGAGCCTTCCGAAGTCATTCCAAGTGTCAGTTGGTCATCGCTTCTATCGCACAGCTTTGTCCACGATTTAAGTGCAGTAGTCTACGATTTAAGTGCAATAGATTACTGTATTTAAATCGGTTCTGACGCAACCGAAAGCAGTACAGTATTCTACGATTTAACTGCAACGATTACTGCATTTAAATCGTGGATTCCCTGGAGAGTGTGTCTACGACTTAAGTACAGTTCGACGCTTCCCTGCAAACAAGATCCAGGCCGGCTACAAAGTGCAGCCGCTCTCCCAGTATCTGAGCCAGCCCGCGCCCCCGGCGGTTCCGACCGTCAACTTCCCCAAGATCAACGCGCAAATGGTCAAGACCGGCTTCTTTGACTACCTCGACTTCGCGCTGCAATTCGCTCCTGCTGCCCCGGAAGAGATGGAAATCCGCGCGAAGCTGGCCCGCCTCGGCATCGGTGCGGGAAAGAAATTCGGCTTCAAGGACCTTTCGCCAGAACAACGAGAGCAAGTGGGCTTGGGCATGAAGGACGGCGAAGCAAAGATCGAGCAGTATCTCGAGTCCGGACAAAAGAATATCAACTGCTGGAAAGTCAGCTCGCTCTTTGGCGACGCCGCTTTCTACAATGGCGACTGGCTGAAGCGCGCTGCCGCTGCTAAGGGAGGCATCTACGGCAATGACGCCGTCGAAGCCATGTATCCCATGACCAGGACGCTGGCCGATGGCGAGGTGCTCGACGCCAGCAAGCACAACTACACGCTCACCTTCGCGGCCGACCAGCTTCCGCCCGTGAACGCCTTCTGGTCGGTCACGATGTATGGCGGGAAGACGCAATTCCTGATTGAGAATCCGATTAACCGTTACCTTATCAACTCACCCATGTTGCCCGGCATGAAGAAAAACGCGGACGGCTCGGTGACGCTCTATATCCAGAAGGACAGCCCTGGCGCGGACAAGGAAAGCAACTGGCTCCCCGCCCCGAACGACCTCATCTACCTCGTCATGCGCCTCTACTGGCCGAAGGCAACGCCGCCTTCCATCCTTCCTCCCGGCGAAGGCACTTGGAAGCCACCGGGCATTGTGAAGGCGAACTAAGCCGCCTCGTGAAACGCACGGGCCGTCTTCCCCAAGGCGGCCCACGACTTCACCAGCGAATTCGCAGCGCACAGCCGGCAGGCGCCGGCGATAACATCCGGCCAGAAACCAGAATGATCGAGAACGATGGAGGCGAACTGCAAGCCCCTTGTCACAACGCGCTCGGTAACACGGCCGTGCGCAGCGACCGAACCGTTATGTTCTCACTTCGTTACGCTTAAAGGATATTTTCGATGGGCACTCGATTTTACGACACCGACCTGACGGACGCGGCGTGGGCCTGCGTTGCCTGAGGTTCTGCCGGCGGCTCGACTAGGCGGGCGACCGCGCACCACCAAGCTTCGTGCCTTCCTCAACGCCATCTTTTACCTCCAGTGGTCAGGCTGCCAGTGGCGTCTGTTGCCACGCGAGTTCCCACCGTGTAGGCAACAAACGGCACGGGCAGTTTGTCCGTCGGTAGTGATCATGGATGGCCAATCGGTCAAGAAGAATTTTAGGAGCTGAACGCAGTCTTCGACCGCCTCCAATCATCGATACGCCTCGACAAATTGAGGAAGATATCCAGCGGTTGCGAGATCGCCTTAAACGGGTCAGCTCAGGAAGCTCTCTGATCTTCTTGTCCGGGATGGCTTCCGGCCTTTTGAGGCAGGAACAGGATGCAGGCAACAATAAGAGCCGCCAAAATGCCGGAGGCACTGTAGCGGCTGAACGCAAAGCCGCCATGGTCAACTGGCTTGTCGAGCAGATCGCCCAAGGTGGCGCCGAGCGGTCGCGTGAGGATAAAAGCGGCCCAGAAGAGCAGAGTGCGCGAAACGTTCGTAAAGAAATATCCGGCGGCTACCAGCGCCAGCCCTGCGCCGAAGACGAGGGCACCACCTTCATAGCCAAGCCCGTTTGTGTCGGCCATCCAGTCGCCGAGCGCCGTTCCCAGGGTCTGGGAGAACAGGATCGTTCCCCAATAGAACATCTCGACCTTGGGCGAAGTGACGGTCTCCACCGAAACGGAGCCCGCCGATTTATACCATATACCGAGCGACGCCATCAGAAGAATGAATAGGAGTAAGGATCCCCCGGCATAGCCTATGCCTAGCGAGCGGTCCGCGAAATCCGCCAAGGTCGTGCCCAGTGTCGTTGTCGCAACAATCACCGCCCAGTATAGGAAGGGATGAAACGACTTCGCGGCGACCTGCGCTGCGACGACGGCGGCAAAGATACCGATGAAAATGATGCTGGCAATGACATAGCCCAGATTCAGCGACATAGACACGGCATCGCCGCCGGTTTCGCCAAGCGTCGTCGCAAGGATTTTGATCACCCAAAAGGTCAGAGTGACTTCGGGGATCTTGCTCGAACCGATTTCGTAAGGCCTACTCGTGTCGCAGGTCCTGTGTCCAGGCCTCTCCTGGGATGGGTGTTGCTGGTTGATTGACATGGACGACGCTTAACACAGGCTCTTAACAGAATGTTTTAGAAAAAAATGACAATACTGTCAGATTTGACACCATTTTCGGAATTCCAAAAAAATGATCCAGAATTCCTAGAAGATCCTTCGATCCTCTAATGCACCGATGAGTCGTTCGTGATCTTGGCACGCTACTATCGCCGTTCGCCACAGGTGATCTCCTGCGAGGAGGTTATCAACCGGCTTTCCAATCGAATTAAAAGCAAAACTATCAGCTTCAAAGGTGAGTATCGTCGTCAATGCGTTGCGCTTTTGCGATTAATTGGAAAAATGCCAAACTCCGCATTTTTTCCGTTTCGTGAGATGAGAAGTTCAAGTCTGTTGCTCTAAAGCCAATCCCGGGACGCGAGCGGTTCCCACACTTTTTTTCTTCTCACCTTGGTCTTCTGATTTTGGGCCGGACAATGCCACGGTGAATGCCGTCCATCCCGATCGAGGTTGCTCCAACCACATCTGTCCCCCATGCGCCATCACAATTTCGTGACAAATGCTCAGTCCCAATCCGGAACCACTGATGTCCGAAGAGCGGCTGGGGTCAGCCCGATAAAATCGTTCGAAGACGCGGTTTTCATGCTCCTTAGAGATTCCAGGCCCGCTGTTGGCAATCCGAAACACCGCGAGTGCACCGGATTTCGTGAGCGAGATAGAAAGGGATCCATCCTCGACATTATATTTGATGGCGTTATCCAGCAAATTCAGCAGCATCCGCCGGAGGAAAGATTCGTCGGCCAAGACTTTAACATCAGGCGAAATCTCGAATTCCGTGGTGACACGTTTTGGCTCAGCAAGGATTTGCGCGTCTTCCACCAACTCGTGACAGATCGCGCTAAAGTCGAGCATTTCCTTGTTCAGCGTTAGCGCGCCGACGTCGGCGCGCGAGAGCAGCAAGAGTTTTTCAACGATATCGCAAAGACGTTGAGTTTCGGTGAGCAAACCATCCAAAAGGCTTTCGATCCGTGGGTTCTCCACCTCCGACTTAAGGGCGGATTCAATCTCGCCGCGCATTATAGTAAGCGGCGTTTTGAGTTCGTGCGAGGCATCGCTAGAGAAACGGGTGGCCTGCTCGAAGCTGCGCTCGAGCCGATCAAACGCATGGTTAAGCACCTGGACAAGCCGGCCTATCTCATCCTGAACCAGGGGCTGAGGTAACCGTTGATTCAGCGCTTTTGCGTCTATTTGTTCCGCGGCGGCCGCCACCTCCTTCAGCGGTTGAAGGGCTTTACGCGTGATCCACCATACACCAAAAGACGCCACAAGGACTGCCACTGGCAGGGCCGCCACATAGGCGCGGGCCAACTGAAGAACCAATTCTGTGGCTTCTTCGCTGATAACGCTCGGAGAAGTGGGTTGAGTGTTAACCTCAAGAAACGTTTGGCGCTGTTCCCGGTAAATCATCCAACCCGAGGCCAGACCAAAAATGATGAGCTCGATCGTGAGAAGGCAGGCTGTCCAAAATGCGACCCGGTTTCGAAGCGGCCAACTTTTCATGGCGCTGCCTCAACCCGGTAACCGGCCCCGCGGACGGTTTGAATTAGCTTTGTGGGCTCGCCGTCGTCGACTTTACGACGCAACCGCTGGATGTAGACGTCGACCAGATTAGTCCCGGCATCGAACTGGTATTCCCATACGTGTTGGCAGAGTTGCGTTCGCGTGAACACCCGACCAGGTGCTCGCATCATACACTCCAACAAAGAAAATTCTCTCCCGGTGAGATCGATGCGCCGATTGCCTCTGCAGGCGATTCTCGTAGCAACGTCAAGGGTAAGGTCCCCTATCCGGTAACGCACCAGGGTTTCTCCGGTTTGGCGTCGGATCAACGCGCGCAGACGGGCGGCGAGCTCCTCGATAGAGAACGGCTTGGCCAGGTAATCGTCCGCACCCAGATCGAGTCCCTCGACTTTCTCGCAGATCGCGCCTCGCGCGGTCAAAATGAGAACTGGAACCGCATTCGACCTCTCCCTCAGCGCGCGAAGGACGCTGAGGCCGTCGCGGCCGGGAAGCATGATGTCCAAGACGACCGCATCAAAACGGTTGTCGAGGATAACTTCCAAAGCCTCGTCTCCGCGATGGATGACGTCGACCGTGAAGCCGAACTCCTTCAAGCCCTTCTGGACAAAACTCGCGATTTTCCGCTCATCCTCGACCACCAGAATTCTCATGCGCTTACAACCAGCAAACTCTCATTAGCTGTCCTGAAATACTATCAGTTCTTCCGGTCATAGTATCCATTGCTTTCAGCAACTCTGACAGTGTTTGCTTGCATTCGGAGCAGCAGTGGGATGATCTGCGCGCAATGCTTCAAAAGCACGGTCAATCGCCTTGTCAACCACATGCTAATCAGCCGGTGTCCGGCTGCTGTGTCCAGCGCAAATGCGCATACGATTGCCGCCCAGCAATCGGACTCAGCCCGAGTTGAGATCGCATCGAAGACTGCATGCGCGAAATTATTTATGGGGAGCATTTCAGAGTGGGGCTACAGCGAGCGGAAGCAGATGAATCGATAAGCATATGGTGCACTCCGCCGAGATTTACTCCGGCGGAAGGCCTGAAGCGTGCCTAGCTACACATTTCCAAGCACCGTCATTCCGGATGAAGGTATCAGTAAACCTGAAGCGGCGGACGTACTTTCCGCCCTTTTTAAACCAACCCCGGTAAACAGCCCGACCTGTAACAACGGATGCATTGCTATAGACACGTATCCGGAGATCATCAACCATTGCAGACGTGGTTCGGAATTCTGGATTATCCACTCCCGCCACATACTCCTCTTTATCGATCAAACGATCACCTGTGCCGGAGAGTGCGTAGTCGTCGGCCAGAGTTCGCACGAGAGTCTGCGCGTCCCGCTGGACCCAAGCTTGCGCCATGCCGTTCTCTAACTGGAGCAACTCATCGACATCACCCTTCTCTCCGGCTTGAGCTGTTGGTACCGCTTTACCTAACTCAACGAGGAGGAGCACTACAACGAGCAAGCAGAATCGACCCGAGAATCGATTCAGACCAGAGATGACCTCTTGAACATTTAGCGTGTCAGGCAACTTGCTCCTCGTTCTCGGTTTCCCGGTCAGCGGAATAAACGTCAATTCGCAGAATCGAGCCGTTGCCGGCATCCACCTTTATTTTTTTCAATTCCGCCCGTAGCACCGTACCGCTCTGACTGCTCACCGCAGTATTGATCGCTGTCTGAACGGGTATTGTTGCCAGCTTGACCTGAGCCGCCTCCTGGTCTCCGTCGTCTGGCAACCGAATGCTGTCTCTGCGTCCCCGGACAGCTTTACTTCATACCTCGCCTCATCCTCCAGAACACGAATAGCGAAGAGATGCAGGCTGATATCCTCGCCTTCTAGGCGTTGCCTTATCTCTATGCGGCGCTCTCCGGAAACGATCTCTCGTATGTAGCTGGTGAGTTCCGGATATTTGGCGCGATATTTCTCGAGGACGGCTGTTCCCTTTTCGAATGTCACATCAACCTCTTGGGCAGGCTTCGGTGCAGGTTTCTTCTGAACAACAAGGGAGGCCTGCGGCGTTTCCTTCAAAAGGCGGAGGCCCTTGGTTTTGTCGGGGCAGGCTTCTTCTGGACAACATTCTTCTGGGCGGGTTTGACGGCTTGGGGTTTGCCGGGGATTGGCTTTTTGGCGACTGTTTTGGTTGGCATGGCAAAAAAGACATTTGCCCTAATAGAGGCTAAGGCTACAAGAAAGAATCTCAGGCATCCCACAGGAGTACTAAAGCACGAAGAAAAGTGACTTCCTCGAACTGCTGAGGGTCAACGCGACGTCTTCAAACCCACGACTTTCGTTTTCTTTGTCATCCGTCGCTTTCCCCATTCACAGAGATCTTCCAGGATTGGCACGATGCTTTTGCCTTCCTTCGTCAGCGAACAATCGACGCGGGGCGGCACTTGGCGGAAGACCTTGCGGTCGATCACGCCGTCGCGTTCGAGTTCGCGAAGTTGTTTCGTGAGCATCCGCTTAGTTGCTAGGGGCATCAGGCGGCGCAACTCGCCGAACCGCAGGACGGACTCCCGGATGTAGCAGAGAATCGCGACCTTATATTTCCCGCCGATGATTTCGAGCGCTGCGTCGATGGGTGAAACGTAGCCGGTGCGAGCATACTTTCCTTTGAGGATGTGTAGCCTGTCACGGGAGACAAAGAACGGCGTGGCTCCATTATCAAAGTGGTAGTGCCGGCCATTCGACGGGTGTGTTTGCCAGGCAAACATTTCAACATTGCGGCGCTATCGGAAACGTGTCTCAAATCGAAGTACACCCAGCCAGAATGGACAGTGGCTTTTCGCCCGAGACTCCACCGGCAAGTAGCGCAAGCTGATCCCCCGTGCTCATGGCCGAATGCGCGCTCAGGAATTGTTGTAAAACAATCATTGCTGTCCAAAATAATCGATCGGACCATGATAGTAACCGAGTTTCGCTAGCTCCTTCTGCACGGCAACAATGGTCTCCTGAGAAGGTGCCACTTCTGTCACGTTGTACGAAATTAGGAGACTGGCGAGCCGTTGCTCGTCGAGGGAGTCTCTTCTTTTGGTACAAACGAGGGAGGGCCGGGGGTTTATGGACCAGGAGCTTTTTTCGGATTCTTAAAGGGTTGAGTATAATCCGAATTGTACAGCTCGGTGCCGGCGTTCATCAACAACGGGGTAGGGGTAGGGGCGGGGGGGTGGCCCACGACATGTTGATGTGAGAACGCGGTTGATCGCGCTTTGGCATCAAAGGTTGCGACGTGAAAAATCTCACGGCGGGACAGGGATGACCGAAGTTTAACCCTGGCGATCTTTGTACGGAATGCGTGCGCAGGACCTGGCTGCTGCGCCGGAGACGATGAAGTCGCGTTTGCCGGCACGTCGGGGTGATTTATTTCGGGAGTTAATTCGCGGTCAATGCCCGGTACATGTCCAGCAGTTACTTCGCCGGTAGTCTTTTCGTTCGAACCCACAGCGCTGGAGACCGAAGGCGTATCGAGTCTGGGTGTTGTTCTTCCTGCCTCACCGTCTTCCTTAGTCCAAATAGCGAGCATCTTCCCGTCGTCGGTCAACGATGCGTAGTAGCACTCCACGCCATCTTTTGTGCCGTTTACCCGATAAGAGTTATCAGCCTCATTCTTGGAGGCATCGTCCCAGATCGCATCCGGCGCGTTAGCCCTTAGAAGAGCCCTCGCCCTTCCCCAGTCAAACACGGAACCGCCGCGGCAGATGCACAAAATGCGCGAGACTTGCGTGTTACGAAAGAATGCAGCAATGATGTAGTCTTTCCCCGTAAATACGTATCCTATCCGTCCCGCAATCTGTTCCTGATCTAAAACAGGTTTGCCATATTGCTGCTTAAATTGCGCGAGTGTCCAGCCAAGATCGGCATGGGAATGACTGGCGGTCAAGATCAGGCTGAGGGCGGCCATTAATAACCGAATGGTTTTTCGGGCCGCCAGCGTCAGGCTTTCTTGGACAATAAATGCGGTCCAGAGTCGGACAGCGAAGACTAAGCCGGGCACCTTTACGTTTTGGCCTAAGTACGAAAAGGCTTCCGAATCACTGATCACTGGCAGGTCGTCCGGATGTATTGCAATCATGGAGAGCAGCAGACCGAGAATACTGCATATAACCTCGATTTCTGATGCGCTTGCAGTAGACAAGAAGATTTTGTCCGATCACTTAGATTATCTGTATTTTTCAGCGTCCTCATGGTAGGCGGTAAATTTGTTTTACTAAAAAGATCTTCCCTGCTGCTCTATTTTTTCGGCTTGATAAAAGCGACACCTGAAGCTCACGGATTGAGCCCGACAAAACGGACGGGTCAATAGCGTTCTTTGAGTCACAGAACTCTCATGAACGTCGGTCCAGACCAATCATTGCGGCATGGCGTCCAGGACTCTAAGTCGAAGACGCTGGGCTGGTAGGTCTCTTGAATCGGCGCGAAGCGCCTGATCGACCGCTGCCAGTGCGAGTTTGGGACGGTCTTGTGCCAGCAACATCTCGCCGGCCCCCGTGCAAATAATGCTGTTTTTCGGCAGCCTCGCCAAGCCGAATGAGCGAAGAAAGTCAGCGCGGTTTGAATCAGTTTCAAACCCCGCGAGCGCGATTTGCAGCAGTGGGTGATTGGGGAGGAAAATCAAAGCGTTTCGCACCCATTCTTCGGTGAGGTTCGAATTCGTCAAAAGTGCATTGTTCACCCACTCGGCATTTTTACGTCGCTTGCCGGGAAGATCGTTCGATCGCCTCCGCCACTGACAAACCACCGTGTGAAACGCGCGCTAGGGCCAAGTCCTTGTGCTAAGTCCTTCAATTGCTTTGCCAGCTTCGATCTGTGTTCTTCATTGATTGCGACGAGCGAGCCATCGTCTGAAAATGCGAGTCCACTTGCGATAGTTTGGCCGTATTGTCTCCGCTTGCCGTGAGGATCCGGGCACCGTCAGGACTAAACGCCGCGTGATAGAGACCGTCTGGATGTTCAAAGGAAGCGATCAGCTTGCCCGAGGCCGCATCCCACAGCTTGGCGGTTGAATCGTAGCCAGCCGTGAGGATCCGAGCACCATCCGGAACGGAAGTGGCAAATGTGCTCTGGCGATATCGGGGTACCCGGAAGTCGCCAGTTTTCGCTAGTGCTTGGTTGTGGTAGAGGGGGCCTGAGTAGCAGCGGGACCATTATGGAACGCGTTCCATAAGGCAGAGTATTTTTAGCTCACCGCCGCGGCGATCACCCTTCAAATGCTTTCCAAGCGTCTCGCCCGCGACGCTGACCTAAAAATACTCTGCAATATTCCGAGTTCCGGAATATTCCGAGTAGGGGTTCCGAACTGGCTCCGTGCCTGCGTTTCTTTGGGAAAAACTCGGAATATTGAAAGAGAGGCGAGAAAGGCCCAGTGGCGCGTCGTCCGCCGTGAATCCTCGCCAGGGAAATGCGCTTTCGCAATTCGTTCCGACGCCGTTCTTGATTGGAGGACCCGCCGCGACACAAATGCGCCTTCCCTCGCTGCTCTTGGTTTTAGTTAGGCGAAGGGCAATCCACTTCTGCTTCTGCCGGCAAGTTGACTGGCAGTAATATTCCGAGTTCAGCCACTCCGCCCTCTTGATTTCTTCGGCTTCGGGAAGCGGGATGAACCGACAACTCGGAATATTCCGGAACTCGGAATATCGGAAAAAATCGTACGCTAAGCCACCGCGAGTGGTCGCAGAGGTCTGAATTTACCATGTTCAACACGCTTGTTTTGGCGCCAAACGTAGTCTCCGGTGAGATTGATGTGTTCCCAGCCGAGCGGTGATAGGTGTTGGAGCAGGTTCTCGTCTGAGGACAATCCACGTTCTTTCAGGCATCGAATCGCGCGTTCTAAGTAAACCGTGTTCCAAAGAATGATGGCAGCCACCACCAAGTTGAGGCCGCTGGCCCGGTCAACGAGCACGATTGAAGAACGCTGAATCGCTACCGCTCCTTGCTGGTGGCTGGTTGCAGAGACACCGAAGGCCGATGGGAGATTATCTGATCCTGCGGAACGTCTTCGGTTTCGTCGATTCGCCCGTAGTCGACTGACCACTCGTCTTCTTTGGTCTGGTCATAGATCTCAACGAAACGCCGGTTCCACTCAATTTGATCGTAATGATAGTCCGCGGCGCTTTGCACTGGAGCCACGATCACGCTATCGACGCCCACGATGGAGGCCACGATCCGGACATCGTGTCGCTGAAAATCCTCCGCAGTCAGCCCGAAGAGCGGACTCCTTTCGTCAATCTGGTGCCGGAGCGTTAAGACGGCCGGAAAAGCGATCAAATGATCAAACTGCAGTTTGAGTGCATAAAAACGCCGCATCTCTTCACCTTCCAGAGTGACGGAATTTATAACCAGCAACATTCGGAAATCGGGCTCGACCATGCCCTGGTGCCGCAAGTTGGCCAGGCGAATCATCACAGTGGGCACTCCATCAAACGGTGCAATGACCGCGACCTTGCTAAAATGCATCCGGGCGGTCGGACGGGAAAATCGCACAAAAATCAAACCGGTAATGACCGCCAACCCGAACAAACCCACCATGATCTCGAGCATGGCGATGAGATGCCCATAGAAAGTTTCGGGATACATGTGGCCGTAGCCCACCGTGGCCAGCGTTTCAACGCTAAAGAAAAAAGCATCCAAAAACGAGCTAGGCCTCATCTCGGCGATGGCATGAGGCTGTAGCAGGTACAACGAAGCAAAGACCACATTGATCAGGAGGTAGATGCCGAAAATAAGAGCGGAAAACCAAGGCCAGCTCAGGGTCAGGATCAGATGGTAGGTATCCCGCAAATCGGACTTCTTGGTATTGAGCTTAACAAATTCGAATTGCCCGGCTCGGACCCGGACATGGTGTGGTCTTCTCCTCATAGCTGATCAAATCCGGGAACCATCCGATAGCGAACCCTTTTCGGCAAGGTCGCGGGGGAGGAAGTGTCAGGGGGGCCACTCCTCGAGTTGAACTTCGGGCACGATCATCTGTACAACCCGCTTTGGGTGTCCGGCAATGTTCAAAGATCGAGAACGATAACGCTGCGACTGGTGGTTGCCAGCCAACAAATCGTCTAAGGGTCCCGCCCAGATTGGTGTAAAAATATCCTTTAAGGGTGTGGGCGTAACTGTCTTGTCTTGATAAAGCGATAATGGTGGGAGGCTGACGCCGACAATCTTGGCGATGGACGCCTTTGAGACCTGCTTTTGCAGGAGGATGGCAGACCGTTTTGCTTTTATCTTTTGGCCTTGAATAAGATCCGGATAAACCTCGTTTTTCCCGTCATATTTGGATACCTCAAAACTGTGACCCCGACTCAAGGAACGGGGCTGGAAGGTGCCGTAGAAACGCGCAAATAGACCGTCGTTGCCATGCTGTTGCGCGAAAAGGTCAAAAGAGAGTTTTGTTTTACGCATTCGTAACGCTATATCGAGACCATTTCATCGACGGGATGCGTAACGTAATGACGTTCCTTTTCATATGCAGGGCCGTGGCCGGGGAAACGTAGCGGCAGAACGGCTTTGCGGCGTTCTCTTTGTTGGGCTGACGCCCCTTAAAGGATATTTTTACATCAATCTGGGCGGAACCCTTGCTAGGAAAATTTGGCGCGTACCTTGCTCAACAGTGCCGCCGCCACTTGCGGCGACAGCTAATTCACCAATTCACCGGCTTCATGTAGTTAGCAAGGCAGTATTCGGCCACTTGTCGCCCGAGCTCGGCACCGTCGGTACAGGCATGCCGGGTATGTATTCCGCCCCACACGCGCGCATCGTTGGTTTCCTTGCTGATTTCCGAGAAGGAATGCCAATGACGGGTCATGCCGAAGATCGGCGGATACATGACGTCTGCGGTTACTTCGTCGGAACCGAAGAAGTCCTGCAGGACCTTTGCTGCTGAAGCACTGAAGGCACAGTGGCCGGCTGGGTAGTCCGGATGTGCTGGCGTGCATAGCAGGGACTCCCAGTTGGAGTCGGACTTGATATCACTATTGCCGAGTCGGTCGGCATTATGGATGGCTGTTATCGGACGTAGGAAATTGTATTTATACTTGCAACACCAGCAGGCGACCTGCGAATCGGAAGTGATCATGTTGAGGAGCGCGAATAACCGAGCGTTTTCGGCAAGCGAGTCGTTATGGGCCTTGGCTGCAGCGCGCGCAACCGTATTCCACGGAGTTGACGTTGTGGTTGTCCAAAAGATCGCCACTGCTGTCTGCTCCGCGGTGCGAGTTTTACTATTTGCGGCCCCAACCGATTTGACCTCATTTACGTCTTTGGCGTAAGCCGAACTGGTCACGGGGAAAGGACCTGGTACCGTGATTTGATCGCCGCTTTTGAGCATGAAGGGTATCACCGTGCCCCATTGTGTGAGAGCAGCAGGAGCCATTGTCGGCGGAGTTGGCTGCCAAGAGTCCGGTGACGTCCCGGGCGTGTATGGCACTTTCGCCGTGGCACCATCATTGGCGTGTGCTGCGACAGTCTTCTCAGCGGACTCCTTGCCAACCGTGATGCCGTCTCTTTTCGTCGGTCCGTCAGGAATCTTACTTAGTGACTCGGCAAGCGCCGTATCAAGTGCGGATTGTTGGACGGGGAATAGCTTGATGAGAGTGTCATGCGCTGCTGTCGCTGCTGCGGCTTCCATCGATGCTCCCGGCGGCGCCTTGATGTCGATAGCATAAACTTGATGCTTGCGATCGATAGCATTTGTGGCGTCGTAGATTGCCGCATGCACAATTCCTAGAAACCGTGCCTGAGCAGGTCCAAGCACAGTGGGAGGAAATGTTTGTATAGCAATCTCGTTCCAATCGGTAACCATGTCGGAATACGCCGCCGTCGGCGTTGTCATGATGGCTGCTGAGGCTGCTAGCAACGTGCCCAGCAACGCGCGTTGCATTGAAGACGTCTTTAATCTGATCATAGTTGTTCCTCGCCGAATTCGATTCAGGGTTTTCCAATATACCCCAATAGCAATAGACTAGCGTCCCTTTATAAGTTATCGATAGCAACTGGTCCCGTATTGATCAAGCTGGGCTGTCGACACCGCCCTTGCGGAGGCGCTCAGCCAAGGCAGCACACGATGCCAGTCCTTGCACTCGAGTCGCTGGGGCGATCAAAGCATCGGCAGGTAACGACCTTGACGTTCTCGATTAAGGCCCAAGCGAGGCAAAATTCCGATGGTCAGGATAGCGGGCTCCTTGTGAAACGCGCTCTAATCGAGTTTTAGAGCGTCGTTTTCCCGGCGATCGTCACTTTCCATCTCCAAACACGTGAAGAGGTGGACGTCCGATATATCCGATCGCTATTCTTTCGGTTGTTTCCTCTCAAATTGCTGACACAGCTTTGGTGAAGATGGAATGTTAAAATTCGCCTTAACTACTGATCATGATCACAAGCAAAATCTTCCCATTCTTTTCGAAATTCTTCAGGTAAAACACCTCTATTGTGTTGCTTAATAATCTTTAGGGAGCCGCAAACATCAAAGATAGGTAAGTCTTTCTCGTGGTCGAGGTCCAATGGACCCATTGGACTGCTGATAGCCTTTTCTTTAGCTCTTTTGAGCCAGTATCCAACGACTGCTCCGACCACACGCTACGCTATATAGCGTATGTGTGCTATCTCTACTCATCCGTCCCGAAGGGAAATTGAGTTTTAGACGAGAGCGGTAGTCTAACTAAGTAGTTACAGTGAGTGACTTGGTTTCGTCTGTTCCCTTCTGGTTATTTGGGAACAGTGTGTTAAAAGCCAGAGTTGCATGAACATGAGCATGCACGTTTGTTGTTCCCGCCGCATCTCCGAGTAGCTCAAGATCCGATAATGGAACTTGGACGCCTGGTTTAAGCGTCTTCAGCGATGAGTTTTGAAGGTAGATCTCGGTATTGGTTATAACCTTGTTGGGCGACAACAAGTTAGTTAATTGTGGGTCCGAATAGGTATCGGCCGTGATTGTGGGGGGTACGATAAAAGAAACAATGTCTGGGGGGTCCAGCGTTACGTGCAAAAAAACGTTCTCGACCTGAACGCCGGTCGACTCGGTTCCATTGGTCACGTTCAAATCATACTTAACCTTTTCGTGAGGGTTGAACTCTTTCTCACCCGCTGGAACACCCTTACTTGTCACCGTGACGACGATCGTGTTTTGCACGTAATCAATCCACGCGCCCGAAATTTCAGACAATGAAACTGCAGCTGCCATACGCTTTCTTCCTCTCGATGTTGACTGTTGAGATAGCTCGAAAGGTGCGGTGCACCTCAACCTCATGGGGATCATAAAGAATCGGTGAGATATTGTCAAAACTTGTGTATCGGAGAGCGGCGCGTCCTTGCCCAAAAGCATTGGCGCCGGCTCCAGGGCTTCGAACTGATAGACAGAGGTCAGTGTCCTCGAAGAGACTAGGAAAAGCAATAACCCGTTAGATCGGTGTAATTCCTTTAATTACAGTTTCGTCGTGCACATCTTTACTAATTTATTGCTTTTATTGATAGTGCAGAGAGTAATTCGATTGCGACTCTGGAGTCCGTCATAGCGGGAGCCTCGTTTTAGGTCATGGGAATTCTCATATAGGGTTTGTTAGTAGCGAATTCTTTCCATGTCCTCGAGTAAAACCTTTTGGCCGCGGCGGTCATAGAGTTTGGTCGTGCGGCTATCAGCGTGGCCGGCGATCCGCTGGGCCACCTCCAGAGTTCCTCCGTTCTCCAGGTAGTTCGTGATGCCGGTAGCCCTGAAGGAATGGGGCGAATAATCGCCCACGATGCCGGCATCTTTTAATCGTCGCTTCAGGAGGTTAGCTCCATCAAACCTGGTCATTTGCCTGGACCCGAACTCCCGACTTGTGCCGAGCATCGTTGGAAACAGCGGCGCGACCGGATTCTCTCGCAGCTTTGAGACTTTGAGGTATTCGTCCAGAATCTCTTCCAATTTATGGTGGACCGGAATCTCCTTTTCCTTGCCGCCTTTTTCTTTGAACCGGATCAATGATCGTCTCCCAGCTTGAAAGTAATCTTCAACCTTCAGATTCACGACCGCTCCGATCCGGGCGAACGTATACGCCAAGGTAGCAAGAAATGCTCTGTCACGATGGCCGACGACGTGACTCGTATCGACGGAAGCAAGGATTTTTTGAACTTCCTCGGTGCTGAACGCGTTTTGGCGTTTTGACTTCCCGGGCCGGATTGATAGCCAGAATGCCTTTTTCGGTGAGACAGGAAAACATCATCCGGATCGCGGTCATGTGTTGCTTGATGGGTCGCAGCTGAGCCTTTGACCCGTATGGAACTCGTTCCCAAGGCTGAATTCTCGATCGTTACCCGCGCTTCTTCTAGCGCGTGGATCCCGGAGCTGATTGCCGCTGCCGGCCCGGAAGTCACTGAAACCTACATTGACTTCTTCACCTCCACGATCCGCAAGCGGAACACTCGAGCCGCTTACGCTCGGGCTTGCTGGCAGTTTTTTGAATGGTGCGCCGCTCATAGCCTAGAGCTCGCGACGGTGCGACCGTTCCATGTGGCTGCCTGGATTGAGGACTTTCCCGGGTCCAAACCGACCATTAAGCTAAAACTCGCTGCGGTGCGGATGTTGTACGATTTTCTGGTCGTTCGGCAAATAACACGATCGAATCCGGCACATTCCGTTCGCGGTCCAAAGTATGTCGTCAAGAAAGGAGCTGGGCTTTTAGCTGATTAACCCTGGCTTGAGCGCACGTTCGAATCGCCTCGGCAAGCTCCTGTTCCTGACTTTCGATCGCTTTTTGGACCAGGTCCCGAATTATATCCTTTTGGTCGCTGGCAATCGGGCCCACAGGCAATTTCGGATTACTCCCTTCAAGTGCCGATAGCTTATCTACGAAGTTTTGCTGGATGAGCGTTCGCAAGTCGGAACCAGGTGTGGCTACTTGTTGAGCGAATTGGTTGACAAGCTGGGTGCTCGCCCCATCGATTTCCATGTTGTTGGCCTGTAAACCCACCTGCTCACCGAGATAGGTATATCTAAAGCCCGCCAGCAGATCGAGCCAACCCCTGGGTCCTTCGATGACTCGGTAGGAACCAAAGAATTGGCCGATGAATTGTTGCAAGCTCAGATCTACCTTTGACACCCAGACCCGACGTATCCGTACCGGCTTGAGCGTTCAAGTATAATAGGCCACCTTGAACACCAAAGCGATCTCTTCGAACCTCGGCGGCAAACGTAGAAATAGCGTTGAGGTGCTTGAGAATTTGCCCGACTCCGACGTTGACGTAGGGATTGACGCCGTGAAATCCAGTGTGACCGCTGACCCCGGCCAGCCAGCCGGGTCCCTCGACCGTGATTTGCCAAGGTTCAATCGTTTTCGCCGGCGGTTGTTCGACCACCTTTGCTTCTTCTTGTGTACCAGCCCATCCCGCTATGAGTGGAAAACAGAAAATCGGTACTACGCTCAGCTTAAGAAGGAGTTTCATATTCAGGAGTGTGCGCAATAACGTCTTAGAAGTTCTTCGCCGAAAGGTGACTACTGCGTGTATCGCAATGGCTAAGGCAATTAAAAGTTCATATCGGTAGCTGTTAGTTGTCGACTGCTTCGCATGAAATCCTTGGTTTTGGGCATCCTACCGTCGACCGGCTTTAAAAGGGGCACCAGAGCCCTATTCAGAAGTCAAAGTGTATCAATCTTAATCAGTCGTTCCTATTGTACTTTAGTCCAATAGACCGTAACATCGGTCTTCATAGGAAGCGGCTTCATTGGACTGCCGAAGTTTGTTTGTATCGGCCGCTGCATACCATGGCGCTCCCACACGCGTCGGCGGAAAACTATTTAGTAGCTTCGACCAATTACGATCAAGTTCCAACCGCAACGGCTCTTTGTGCCTAAGATGGGCCGGCGCGGTGAGATCGTCGAAAACGCGAAACCCGAGTCCGCGAGGGGAAATACCGAGGATCAGTCACGCATGTGATTCGGGCACAGCGCTCCCGAGGAATTCCTGCGCGCGGCCGGAGCCCTCCTCATAAACCTCCAAGTTAACTCGACCTCGCGTGGTGGGGTTCGAGGCGTATTTAACTGATCGTCAAGTCAATCCGGACGCAGGGCGCAATGAGTCGCTACCGCTAAACCTTAAAACATGATGTTTCCTTGCGAAATATCTCGTGAAGATCGACGGAAGCCGTCAGACGTGGATGGTGAGGCTTCTCATTCTTCTGGGCACCACCGTGCTCCTGATTGTTGACCTGGCTGGCACCAAAGCGGCCGGGCAGACTGCAGCACCGATCCAACGCGTACTCGTGCTCTACTCGGATGAGCGACTGCTGCCGGCCAATATCATCGTGGATGAGGCCATCCGTGCGACCTTCGCGGTCGGCACCGACAATCGCATCGAGTTTCACAGCGAGTTCCTCGATGTGGCTCGTTTTCCGGGCGAGGAGGAGCAGCAGCGGCAGCGTGATTTCTTTAGGGACAAATATCGGGAACGTCCGCCCGACTTGGTGATCGCGGTCCGCATCGGCCCAGCCCCGGCCGGCGATCTTCATCACGGCGCAGGACGAGGACCGCGTGCGGCAACGAGCGTCCCGGATTCCCAACAGCGTTTACCTGCGCAAACCAGTTGTCGGCGCCGTGCTGCTAGAGGCCATCCGTTCGCTGCTCAGCCGGTAGGAACTCCGGTGCGGAGAGCGCCGGAACATGAGGCTTAGTGCGGTGTATCCCATTTCCGCTGACGAGTGCGTTTGCACCTCGTAGCCGGGCAGCCCGTTAACAAGCGTGCGAGAGCTATCTTAAAAGATTGTCGTCGACGACATCATTGATGGGCATGGGCATGAAAGAAGTCCTGCGCCTTTTACGAGCTTTCTCGTCCCAGGCGATTCATTCCTTGCCATTCACAGGCAGCGTGAATTCGCGTTTGCGCAACAATTCCCTCATGCGCCGGATTACTTCACTGGCCCGCAGGTCGTCCTTCCGAATATCGACGAGGATCTGTCGGACTTCCTCGAGGCGAGGCTGTTTGGATTGGAGCAAGATCTCCGCAGTTTCAGCGTTGCTTAGGATTGCTCCTAGAGGTTGGCCGATTTCGTGCCCAATGGAAGCGGTAAGTTCACCCACCATTGTCAGGCGCGAAGCGTGCGCCAAATCCATCTGTTGCTGCTGCGCAACTATTTCGGCTCGCCGCGGTAACTTTAGATGTCCTTCGGCTTGTCGACGGCGAGACGCACCGCCGTGGAGTCGAGATCGAGAAGCAGTTAGCCGACACTCTCCCTGTTGTCCGCGGAGACGTAATCCAGCTACCGGGAGCGGATGGCGGGATTTGCCCAGATGCGCACGATGGAGGTCTGGTACGCACGATTAGACCTAGAAACGATTCTTCCATCGATCAAGGATCAGGAGGCCCAGAAACGCCTTCAGCGGCGCGTGCAGAAGACCGAAACAAGCGATGTACTCGAAACGGATTTCCCCAAGCTTGTAACTTTGGAAAACGGAGAGCCGACGATCCGGGACAATCCTCCTCTCATTTATCATTTGCGCGAGCAAGCCGGCCCGGAGTTTGAGGCCACGGTGGCTGACGCGTTTGCACGTTATCGGGAATCACTGCCCGACGAGCGCCGCGTCCTCTTGGATCGCTTCCAGAGGAAAGACTTGGCCATGAAAGTCGTCGGTGTGGGGAGCGTGGGCACGTTTTGCGCCGTCATCCTGATGATGGCCGACGTCGACGACCCGCTGTTTTTGCAGGTCAAGGAGGCCGGACCATCCGTCCTGGAGCCCTATGCCGGTAAGAGTATCTATGCGAATCACGGCCAACGGGTCGTAAACGGTTTGAGGCTGAGTCAATCGGCCAGCGACCTGTTTCTCGGGTGGACCGAGGCCCGACAGGGCCGTCACTTCTATATCCGGCAACTGCACGACATGAAGATCAAGCTGTTGGTCGAGCTCTTCACGCTCAGTGTGATGGGCCAGTACGCGGACTTTTGCGGTTGGGCCTTGGCTCGGGCACACGCCCGCGCCGGCCAACCCGCCCTGATCGCGGGCTATCTGGGCAAAGGCGATCAGTTCGATGAAGCGGTGGCTGATTTCGCGACTGCCTATGCGGAGCAGAACGAGCGCGATTATCAGGCGATGCTGAGCGCGGTCCGGCAAGGCCGCATCAAAGTGTATACCGAGAGCTAGTGCGACACGGTGGGGCCTTCAATCGTGATTCAAAAGGCGAGGTTGTGTATGCGTATCTTAAACAAAGTCTTAGTTGTTTGTGCGATTTTCGTAGCTGGTTGTGATTCTGACCGGAACGCCGCGACGAATCGGTTTCTTTCACAAGGAACTCTCGCGCTGCAAGGCGAAGAAAATAGAGACGAAATTTCCTATTGGAACGGCACGGGCTCCGAAGGCGAGCCCAGGATAATGATCGATCTCGATCAACAACGGGCTTATTTCTATAAAGACGATCAAGTCGTCGGTGTTTCAGTCGTCTCGACCGGTCGAGAGGGTTACGATACGCCTCCAGGTGAGTTCCGAATCACAGAGAAAGATAAAGAACACGTCTCGAGCCTTTACGGAGATTACATCGACCAGAGCGGGCAGGTCGTGATGCAGAACGTTGCGTCCGACAAGGACCTCAGGCCCCGGGGAACAATCTTCCGGGGAGCAGGCATGCCTTACTTCCTCCGAATTCATGGAGGCATAGCCATGCATGCCGGTTATCTGCCCGGCTATCCAGCGTCACATGGCTGTATTCGATTACCCGAGAAAATGGCAGTTCAATTTTTTAAAAATGCTGCTGTCGACACTCCTGTGGAGATTCGTCATATAGTGGCGCCGAATGACGAGCCGAGTCCAATTAGTGAAAGATACTCAGACTTTTCTTCGCTATTAGATCGCTGATCAAGTTCCGATCGAGAGAATTCAAGTTACACTGAGAGCTAGGAATTTGCTACGACGACACACCAATAGGAATCGTGAAAGTAAGCAGACGAGCTTCGAGAGTTAATGCTAGTCAGATACTATGAGCAACCTGAATGAGACGGCGGAGCAAAAGAGACTGAATGAGGCTCGGGATCAGAAGATCCCCTGGAAGAAGTGGGGTCCCTACCTGTCCGAACGCCAGTGGGGAACGGTACGCGAGGATTACAGCGACAATGGCGACGCGTGGAGTTACTTCACCCACGATCAAGCACGTTCACGCGCTTACCATTGGGGCGAGGATGGTCTGGCCGGCATCAGCGATGATAAACAGTTGCTGTGCTTCAGCGTCGCCCTATGGAATGGCAAGGATCCCATCCTCAAAGAACGGATGTTCGGCCTGACCAACAGTGAGGCCAACCACGGCGAAGACGTTAAGGAATATTACTTCTACCTCGACAGCACGCCGACCCACTCCTACATGAAGTATCTGTACAAGTATCCGCATGCCGCATTTCCCTACGGCGACCTGATCGAGACCAACAAAAGGCGCAATCGCGCCGACATGGAATACGAACTACTGGACACGGGTGTCTTCAACGCAGATCGCTACTTTGATGTCTTCGTGGAGGTTGCCAAGCAGTCACCGGAGGACCTCCTCATCCAGATCAGCGTAATCAATCGCGGGCCTGCGGCCGCCACATTGCATGTCCTGCCGACCCTATGGTTTCGCAACATCTGGACATGGTGGCCCGGCACACCCAAGCCGTCCCTGAAGCAGGTCTCTGGTCAGAAAGGTGTTCAGGCTATTGCGGTCTCACACGCCGACATGGGGGAGCGCTATCTGTACTGCGAGGGAGATGTCCCGCTGCTGTTCACGGAAAACGAGACCAACAATGAGCGGCTCTTCGGCACGCCCAACGCCTCTCTTTACGTCAAAGACGGAATCAACAACTACATACTTCAAGGAAATCACCACTCGGTAAATCCCGAGAAAACAGGAACTAAATCTGCGGCTCACTATCAGTTAATTGTCGGTGCAAGACAGACAGCCACCATCCGTTTGCGGCTAAGCGATCTGGCGCCTGCGGCCATGGGGGAGCCTTTCAAGAGCTTTGCTGAAATCATGCAGACCCGTCAGCGCGAGGCCGATGAGTTCTACAAATCCATCACCCCAGACCGTGTTAGCGAAGATGAAGCCCTCGTCATGCGCCAAGCGCTGGCTGGCATGCTTTGGAGTAAACAGTTTTTCTTCTTCGACGTGGACCTATGGCTCAAGGAACATGGTGTCGATCCCATGAAGCCCGGCGCACGCTTGATGCGAAACAGCGAATGGTTCCACATGGTGAACCAGCACATCATCTCAATGCCCGACAAATGGGAGTATCCGTGGTATGCGGCGTGGGATTTGGCGTTCCACACCATCGCGCTCTCCACGGTCGATACGGATTTCGCCAAAGAACAGCTCGACTTGATGCTGCAGGAGTTCTTCCTGCATCCGACCGGTCAGATCCCGGCCTACGAATGGAACTTCAGCGACGTCAATCCGCCGGTACACGCCTGGGCGACGATTTTCCTGTACCGGACGGAGCAGGCTCTTAAAGGGGAAGGCGACATCGAGTTCCTCAGGCGCTCGTTTGCGAAACTGATCCTGAACTTCAGTTGGTGGGTGAACCGCAAAGATCGGTTTGGTAAGAACCTGTTTGAAGGCGGCTTCCTCGGGCTGGACAACATTGGCGTCTTCGACCGCAGCTCGCCATTACCTACCGGTGGCCACCTCGAGCAGGCTGACGGCACGGCATGGGTGTCACTGTTCTGTCAGAACATGTTTGAGATGGCGATGGAGTTGGCGGCTCACGACAAATTTTTTGAAGACATGGCCGTCAAGTTCGCTGACCATTTCATTTGGATCGCCCACGCCATGAATCAGACGGGTCCTGATGGGATGTGGGATGAGGAGGATGGCTTCTACTACGACGTTTTGCGCCTCCCGGATGGGAGTGCCAGGAGGCTCAAGGTTCGATCCATGGTGGGACTGCTGCCTTTGTGCGCCACCACCGTGATCGAGCCGTGGCAGCTTGAACGGACACCGCGAGCGCTGAAAATCATTCAGGAACGTTGGCAACGAATGCCCGAATTGCGCGAGAGCATTCATCCAACCGGGCCGGGCCATCTCGGGTACGCCGAGCGCGGTATCGCTGCACTGGTAAACCCGAACAGGTTGCGCCGGATCCTGACGCGCATGCTCGACGAGAAAGAATTCTTCAGTCCGCATGGGATCCGAGCGATCTCCCGCTTCCATGACGAACATCCCTATGTCGTCCACGTCGAGGATCAAGAATATCGAGTGAACTATCTACCGGCCGAATCCGACACCGGCATGTTCGGTGGAAATTCCAACTGGCGTGGGCCGATATGGATGCCGGTAAACGCGGTGCTGATCCGCGCCATCCTGTCGTTCTATCTCTATTACGGTGACAACTTCAAAATCGAATGTCCCACCGGCTCGGGCAAATTGATGAATCTGTTCGAGGTCGCCCGTGAAATAGCTAAGCGTCTGGAACGGATCTTCCTGCGGGATAAATCCGGCCGGCGGCCGGTGTACGGCGGCATGGAGAAATTCCAGACCGATCCCCATTGGAAGGATTACATCCTTTTCCACGAGTACTTCCACGGTGATAACGGCGCGGGCCTAGGGGCCAGTCATCAGACTGGTTGGACTGGTGTGGTCGCAAAGCTGATCGAGCTCTTCGGCCGTCTCGACGCACAACAGTTTCTGGATGCCGGGAAAGCAGGTGCCTTTGCGAAGGGCGAATCCAAGACGTAGCGGCCGCGTCAGGTACGCTGATTTTTTAGCGGGCCTCCAAGGCAGTAGTTCTACCAATGGAACTGCCGGGAGGTCTTCCACCATTGACCCAGCGTCACCTGGCACAATGCCAATCTACCTTGCAGTTCGGGTTCAAACACCGAGATCACCGTATCCCTCATCGTCGGCCAGGCAATGGTCGGCGGGGGTCTGCGCCAGGACCAGACCTGAACCCGAGGGAGCAATTTAGAGAACATGAATAGTCACCCGGTGCTGATCGTGCTGGCGATTGCCGTCGCCGCGCCCCTGCTGGCGGAAATCCCCGTCGGTGTTCGCCTGCCGGTGGTGGTGCTGGAGATGGTGCTCGGGATCATCATTGGTCCACAAGTGCTGGGTTTGACGCCGGCCGAGGGGTTGCTCGGTTGGCTGGGGGGGAAGCTCGGGTTGGCGGCTTTGTTCTTCATGGCGGGGATGGAACTCGATCTCGAACGGGTTCGGGGCCGCCCTCTGACCCTGGCGATTCGCGGCTGGGTTCTGTCGCTCGTTCTGGGGCTCGTGGTGGCCGCTCTGCTTTACGTCCTGCCGATCGTGCACTCGCCCATGATGGTCGGCCTGGCGCTGTCCACGACCGCGCTCGGGACGCTGCTGCCCATCCTGCGCGATGCCGGCCAATTTGAGACCGAGTTCGGCCGGCTGGTGCTCGCGGCACGGCGCGGTGGGCGAATTCGGTCCGGTCGTCATGGTGTCGCTTGCGCTCACGGGGCAATACAGCGAATGGCTGAAAATCGGGCTCATGCTGACGTTCGTGGCGATCGCCTTTGCGGCCGCCCGCATTGCCTTGGAAGCGCGCCCGCCCAGAGTCATCGGATTGCTAACGCGTACGATGGAGTCAAGCAGCCAGCTTCCCGTGCGTCTTTCCCTGCTGTTGCTGGCCTCGTTTGTCGTTCTGTCGGAGAACTTCGGTTTTGAACTCATCCCAGGCGCCTTCGCCGCCGGGATGGTCGTCGGGTTGGCCAGCAGAGGCGAGGCGGGGAAGCCATTGCGGCACAAAGTGGAAGCGGTCTGCTTTGGCTTCCTTGTGCCTTTCTTTTTCGTAACCAGCGGCATCAAATTCGATCTGACCACGTTGCTGCACAGTGCTCAGGCCATGTTGCTCCTGCCGGCCTTCCTGATCCTGTTGTTCATCGTGCGCGGCGTCCCGGTGTTCCTGTATCGCCATGACCTAGCAAAAGGCCAGCGACTACCCTTCGCGCTCTACTCGGCAACCGCCCTGCCGCTCTTGGTCGCCATTAGCGCGATCGGGGTTCAGACTGGCCGCATGCGTCCGGAAATCGCGGCCGCCTTGGTGGGAGCCGGCATGTTGTCCGTGCTGCTGTTCCCGACGTTCGCCGGTGTTCTGCTGTCCAGGAAATCGCTCGAACTGCAACGGAGTGCACTAACCTAACTTAAACACTTTAACTCGTGACCACTTCTCCCCATGGAAAAGACCTCTGAAAAGACCTCTACCTGGCTCGCATTGCGAAACCCTGTCTTCAGGAGACTCTGGTTGGCAATGGTAGTCTCCGGAAGCTGCATTGGCGCCCACAACACAGCTATCTTCTGGGCTCTGAACTCGCTAGGCGCCTCAACCGTGATTATCTCACTGATGGCCACGGTTTCGGCGCTTCCTTACACTTTGTTCACCTTACCGGCGGGCGCCATTGCCGATATGGTAGACCGCAAAAAGATTTTATTATCGGTTCAACTCTGGCATGCCTCCATCGCGATCGCTCTGGCTATTCTGTGGATGGCGCATCTGCTTAATCCTTACCTCATTCTGGTGAGCGCGTTCCTCTTTAGCGCTGGTTTCGCGTTTGGCTCCCCGGCCCACTCTTCGGTCATCGCTGAGATGGTTTCCGCCGAAGATTTGGCCTCTGCATATACTCTCGCCGGATTACAAATGGATGTCTCTGGAATTATCGGGCCGCTGCTTGCGGCGCTCTTACTTCCGTTGGCTGGAGCAAGTTTCATCTTTGGCCTCAACGGGCTCGGTTTCGTTCTGATGTTTCTGGCGGTTCTGCAATGGAAGCGGCCGCGGGTGCAGTCAAGTCTTCCATTAGAAAACTTCTTCGAGTCATTAACGACGGCCATCCGTTACGTGCGTTACACTCCAGGGATCAAGATTCTTCTGACCCGGCACGCGATATTCTCGTTCTTTATTTCTGTTTTTCCGTCGCTGATGCCGGTTGTCGGCTTGAAGGAATTACATCTTAAAGCGGCCAACCTCGGATTTCTCTTCACGAGTATGGCCGTCGGCTCAGTCATCAGCGGCGCTTTCATCATTCCGTGGGCACGCGCCAAGTATTCGCCACAACGGATTACGACCTTCGCCAATCTCGTGTTGCTTCTAGATTGCGCTCTGATGGCTTTTATCCATCGACCGTTCGTGTTCTTAGTGGTTGCGGCGCTCGCTGGTATGGGATGGACCCTTTCAGCTTCGGAACTCTGGGTAGCGAGTCAACGCGCCATGCCTGACTGGGCGCGCGGACGCATGAACGCCACCATGGTCATGGTATCGCAGGCGGCGACTGCTCTTGGTGGGATAATCTGGGGATTGGCAGCGCATAATGCCGGAATCGTTCCCACCTTTCTGGGTGCTGCCGTGTTCGGCATATTAGTTATGATTGTCGTCCGTGTTGTTCCAGGGTTTCAGATCTCGATCGACTTCACCAAAAGCTTAAGTTTCGAGTCGGCACCGGTCTCAATCTTTGCCCAGAGCCTTGATACGAGCCGGTTACCTGCACCCAAAGATGGGCCTGTATCAATTACAGCAGAATTCAATATCGAGCCGACGCACCGAAACGAATGCGTCGAATTGATGCGTGACGCTCGAATGATCTTTTTGCGAAACGGTGCGTATCGGTGGCATTTGTACGAAGATCTCAAACAACCGAACAAATTTCGGATGGAAGTGGTGGTCCCCTCTTGGAAACAGCACTTACTCCAACTCGAGCGGATGACAAAGAACGAAAAGGAAATTCTCCTTAAGCTTCGCAGTCTGCGGACCGATCCAAATCCTCCGGAAGAATGGATCTCGCTTTCTGTGGAAAAGGAAGTTCTCAACAGGAGAGTTAGAACTGGAGGACTGCCACCGGGTTACATCGATCAATAAGCTCCTTTCATGAGAGAGACCTTTTGATCCCAATGTCCCCATTGGATGTGGCTTACCGGCACCTAAGCTCAGCGAGTTGAAATAGTTGTGGAGGTAGTCGCGCCTGACCAAGTGGAAGTTCACTTCACGCCCATTCTAGCTCTAAGTGTATTTTCCTCGAAAGGAACTGATGAAGCAGGAAGCAACATTGATCCGTGCGCGCCTGAAAACGCCGCGCGCCGCCGCGATCGCTGGCATCCTCTTTTCGCTTCTCCTGATTACCGGCCTTGTATTGTTCCGGCTTTCGGTCCGCGCCGATCCGTTGGAGACAGGGGCGTGGCTTAAGACCAGTGCGAACAAAGTGGCTCTGGCGTTGAACCTGGTGCCATTTGCCGGCATTGCCTTTTTGTGGTTCATCGGCGTGCTGCGCGACCGCCTGGGAGAGCTTGAAGACCGCTTCTTTGCCACCGTCTTTCTCGGCAGCGGGCTTTTGTTCCTCGCCATGCTGTTCGCGTCAGCCGCGGTGGCGGGCGGAATCATCATAGCCTACGGTGCCAGGCCCGAAGGGTTGCTCGATTCGGCGACGTTCACTTTCGCCCGCGCCGTAACCTACGAAACTATGAACCTCTACGCGGTCAAGATGGCGGGGGTGTTCATGATTTCGACGTCCACACTCACGATCCGCACCGGTATCACCCCGCGCTGGATTGCGTTCCTCGGCTTTGCCTGCGCGCTACTTCTCCTGTTCAGCGGGCGCTATATTGACTGGATTTTACTGGTCTTCCCGCTGTGGGTCCTCTTAATCAGCATCTACATCCTTATTGATAATCTCCGTCGGCCGCCTCAAACCGTGGCGACAAGCCCAGGACAAACAAGCTCTTAGCAGAACAACCAACACCCGCCCAAAAATGCTGCTTCGGGGCAAAAAGCTGCCTTATGAGGACGAACCTTTTTCTTAGATGCTACCCGAGGTTGAAACCCCTACCCGAATTCTGTGGCCCGGCTGGCCCAAATAACCGTCCCGAACCAGCCTTATCATCGGGCCATACGGCGCTCTCCACTAAACTGAACCCTTTGGCGTCGTTCTCGATCCCATTACTCCCGGAATCCCTGCTTAGAATCGTTTTACTGCTTATCCTGATTTTGTTGTCTAGCGCCGGCGCGGCGTCGGCCGTGCAAGCTTCTGCCTTACCTGGCAAACCGACTCCGGCGCCTACACCTGTCCCGCTAGCCAAAGTACCTTTGGAAGCGCAGTCCGCGCTTGTCTCTCTCCGAGAGATTGATGGGAACGTGTCCGGAATTCAGTCAAGCGCAGACGCTATTGGCGGCACACTTTTCGCCCTGACAAATGAAATCGATGCAAGAATCGCCGACGACACGAGGCTCCTGACGTCTAGTCCCTCCCTTGAGGTGCTTTTCCGGCTCAAGATTGCCTGGCGAAATTTTGCTATCCGTTTGGCGGTATTAGATACTGAATTGGCACGGCACGCTACAAGCCTGGAAGAGCAACTCACGCGGGTGGATCCGTTGAACAAGACCTGGGAGGCAACACTCCAATCGGCGAAACAGCCCGCAACGCCCCCGCAAGTCTTGCAGAGCGTGCAGAGTGTCGTCGACTCTATCGATCGGACGCGCCAGACGGCCGAAGCTGGCCGAGACCATGTTTTGACGTTGCAGAGCCATCTTTCCGAGCAGGAAGCCCGGGTACGAACAGCTCTGTCTTCCATCGAGCAGGCAGAAAACCGGGCGTTGCGAGATATTTTTGTCAAAGATAGCCCACCGATCTGGAACCTTCAGACCAGTCTAGGGACAGAGTGGCACAAACAGAGCACCGAGTCGTTTTCTTCGGAGCTGAAAGCATCCATCGCGTTCACTAAACGACTTCCTTTTACCTTCCTGATCCACGTTCTTTTCGTTGCGCTGATGGCTAGTGCGCTTCATTGGATGCGTCGCAGAATAAGAAAGTTAGCGGAGGAAAAACCTGATCTGGAGCGCGCTCTGCCGATCCTCGATCTTCCCGTTTCGACGGCGCTCGCGCTTTCAATGCTGCTCGTACCCTCCATTTATGAGCAAGCTCCGCGTTTGATTCATGCAATCATGGGGGCCGTAACCCTTATCCCAACCGTCGTGATTCTTCGCCGGTTAATGGAACGTCATTCCTATCCACTCCTCAATGCGGTCGTCATCATGTATTTCGTTGGTCAACTCCGAATCCTCACGGCGTCTCTCCCGGTGTTGTCCAGGTTCATATTCCTCGGACAAATGCTAGGCGCGGCAATCTTTCTTGTCTGGGTGCTTCGGCGCTGGCATCTACCGGCGGAAGCCGCTGAAACCCACGGCCGGATCTGGCGAACAATCCGGGCGATTGCCAAAATCGGGATTATTGTTTTGCTGGCGGCGTTGCTCGCAAATATTTTCGGCTACGTCAACTTTGGGAACATTTTGGGAATCATATTTCTCAGGAGCGTTTACATCGCGGCCATGCTCTACACCGCCATTCGCATTATTGAAGGCTTGCTCATTATTGCACTGCAGGTCCGACCACTTGGCTCGTTGCGGGTCATTCATTTGCATCGGCCGATGATTCAGCGCCGGACCTGCCGCGTACTCGAGTTTTTGGCCTTTTTGTTATGGTTGAATGTGCTGCTGAGCTTTTTCGGCCTACGAGATTCGTTCATCGCGTCGATTGGAGAGGCGCTGAATGCGAACCTGGCAATCGGATCCTTCAGCATTACTCCGGGCCATATCCTGGCCTTCCTGATCACGGTTTGGGCATCTTTTCTGGTCTCGAAATTCTTGCGCTTTCTGCTGGAAGAAGATGTCTATCATCATTTGCATCTGGCACGCGGCCTTCCGTACGCGATCTCTACGATGCTTCACTATGTCATCCTGCTCGTAGGGCTCTTCATTGCCTTGGGCGCGCTCGGGATTGACCTGACAAAGGTTACAATCCTGGCCGGAGCATTCACCGTGGGAATCGGATTTGGATTACAAAACGTAATCAATAATTTTGTGTCCGGTCTGATTCTGCTTTTTGAACGTCCGATTAAAGTCGGCGACGTCATCGAGGCAGGCGGCAATGTGGGAGAGGTCAGCCGCATCGGCATCCGGGCCAGCGTCATTCGCACCGCAGATGGTTCGGAGATCATAATACCCAATGGATCGCTTATCTCGAGTCAGGTGACTAACTGGACCTTTTCGGATCGACAACGCGCGGTCGAAGTCTCCGTCAACGTCGTTGGAGGCACCGATCCTCAACGCGTCGTTGAATTATTGAAAGGTACGGCCGCTGCTCATCCTGGTGTAACAAAAGAACCAGCGCCGCAAGTCTACGTCACCAACTTCAGCGCCGGTGCGGTTACCTTTCAGCTCCGGGCTTGGACGGATCGCCATGAGGACTGGGCTCAGCTGCGAAGTGATCTTTCAGTTGCTGTGAACGAGGCCTTGGCCCGCGAGAAAATTGCGATCGCATGATGCTAACGGGACATCCTGAAACAACACAGCGCTGCTGCTCGTGGCGGGCGATCAGTGACATCGGCGTGCGGATGCAAGCGCATGCGTCGGGACATCGCGACGCCCTCGTTCGGTGCGACGATGTTGTCTGTGCTCCTGTTTCCGACGCTCCCCGGTGCCCTGCTGAGCTTGAGTGAGTGCCGCTCTTTCTCAAGCGGCAGCCAGGTAACCCAAAGCCCTTAAGTACTCGAACCCGAAAGAACTGATATGAAGCCAACCTTTATCCTCCTACTCACTGTTATCATCCCCGCCACCACGGTTCCGCTACACGCGCAGGGCGAGTCGCCGTCCCAGCCGCAACCGCGGCGCCTGTCGTCTACGAGCCGTTGCCGACGCTCAACGCCAGCGTGATTCTGCAGCCGCAGTATTTCCAGGGGCCGAACTTTACCGTGCGGAATCCCGTGCCGACTTACTCCGGCTCTAACCACTACACGATCGACTCCGACTTCGGGATCTTTGAAGCCGACGGCAACGCGATGCTCATGCGTCGCGTCGCGGAAATCAACGCGATCGCTAAGCTGCAGGCGATGTCGCAGACAAAGGAGTTCGCGCAGGCCGCGAAGCAGGCGGCGGAAGTCCCGCTCAATGTCGCCCGGGATTTGGTCACCAATCCCGTATCCACGATCTCCAGCGTTCCGAAAGGCATTTGGGGCTTCCTCAATCAAGCGGGACAGGCCGTGAAGGAAGCCGCGGAAGGCCGCCAATCCACTGCGGCGGAAGGCAACGCCGTGGAGAACATGACCGGATTTTCCAAAACCAAAGCGCGACCTCGCCATCAAGCTCGGGGTCGATCCCTACAGTACGAACGAAGTCTTCCAAAGTGAACTGAACAAGGTCGCCTGGCCGGCGTTCCTGGGAAAGTTCACCGTGAACCTCGGGATGGCCGCAGTCGGAGGCGTGGCACTCTCCGCCGCCAATTGGACCAACACGCTGACCGATACGTTGCGCGACAAGAGTCCGACGGAGCTGCGCCTGATGAATCTCGGCCTGCTCACGAATAATATGGGCGTCTCCCGCGCGACTGCCGACGCCTTCCTGAACAACAACGCCATTTCGCCCACTACCCAGACGATTCTCGTCGCCGCCCTTGCGCAGCTCGGCAACATCCCCGGTCAGGCGGCATTCATCCGTCAGGCCGCAACCAGCCAGGACGAACACGACGCCATCGCTTACCAGCAGAGCGTCCAATTGATGGCCAATCTGAACAACAGCACGCCGGTCGCTCGCATCACTCATCTCAAAGGGCTCACCGTCTGCCAGACCAATAATGGCACCGTGGTCGTCCCAATCCAGTGGGATTACGTCGCCTGGACGCCGATGACCGAGCGCTTCATCACCGCGCTCAAGGCCCAGAAATTCACCACTCCGGTTTCCGGCTACAGCGTAATCCTCACCGGCGTCGTCTCACCCATGACCGCCCAGGCCCTCGCCACGCGCGGCGTAAATGTCACGACCAAAGCGCTCCCCGGCCCGCTCCAATGATGCAACCCGTCCACGGTCGACCTGTCAACTAAACGTGCCGGTTCGATTGTGAGACACGGACGCTGAGCGTGAGCGAAGCGACCCACGAAGGAGCATCCGTGGGTCAACAGTTAGTACTGGCAACCCACGAGGGACAGTAAGCCTCCACACATATGAGAAACACGTTATGTCATCTGTTGCGAAACCGACCAGTTACGCAACAGCACAAAGCGGCGCTCTCTTGCTAGGAAGAAGATGTTGGCTCTGGACCAGATTAATGCGAATAGAGCGGGATCCGTCGCCAGCCCGAATAGTCGGTCGAGACGCGAGCCAATGCGCGTGTCGCAAATCCGAAAAGGAGCAGCCTTTCTGCATCATAGAAATAGAGACGACTTTTGGCACAATTTAAACGTCGAAATCGCTGACTTTTCGCTGATGAAGCGAGCTGTATCAAAAATGAAGTTTTTTGGGACAGCCTTTCTTCACCAGGCGTTAGAGGGTGCGATCACAGGCCCAATCGATGTATTGATTCCGAGTCAAGGTAGGCACCGGATGATGTGATCCCCAAAAAATCGGCCTCTTCTAACGCAAACAATCCTCAATACTAACAACCCAAGAATTAATGAAACATAAACCAAATCCAGTCGGTTACGGTCTGCCATTAGTGGCAGCGACGGCCGCGCGCATCGGCGCAGGCGGGGGGCTTCCAGTCTTCACCACCAACAGGAGGATCGTATGCTGCTTAGATACATGAAGGTCTTGGCCGCACTCGGCATCCTGATCCTGGGATCGCAGCTCGACTATGCAGAGACGTCTAGCGCGAAGCAAAACCCGATTACGGCCATTGACATCGCGCTGGAGCCGGACGCAACGATGATCCAGCATGCGGAGGCCGTCAATGCTCGCCTGCGCAAGGCCTTCCCGAAGGGCTTCGCTCTGGACGCGACCCACCATCCACACGTCTCGATCCTGCAGCGCTACGTTCATACGGCGGACCTCGACAAAGTCTACGACGCGGTCGGCAAGGTCCTGGCCGACGAGAAGGCGGCCGGCTGGAGCCTGAAGGCGTTCAAGTATTACTACATCCCATGGAAGGACATTGGCCTTGCGGGCATTGTAGTCGAGCCGACAGACGATTTGCTCAAGCTGCAACAAAAATTAATCGACGCAGTTGCCCCTTTCACGGCTGAAACTGGGACCGCTGCAGCTTTCGTTACCACGCCCGAGGATCCCGACGTTAACAAACCGACGATCGACTACATCGCGGCCTTCGTCCCGAAAGCAACTGGCAAGAATTTCAATCCGCACGTCACCGTCGGCATCGCGTCCCAGGATTACCTGAAGAAGATGCTCGCCGAACCTTCTGATGTGTTCACGTTCTCGCCAGCGGGGGCATCCGTCTACCAACTCGGCAACTTCGGGACGGCTCGGAAGAAACTCAAGGAGTGGGAATTCAAGCCCTGAACGCCTGTCAGGTAAAGAGGCGGAACCCGCGGACGCGCGGCGAGAGCTTCCGGATGGTCCATTTGAAGCGCTCCCGAGAGGCAGCGCTATGCCCGAAAGAAAATCCAATATGAAGACTCAACTAATGAAATTGTTCTTCTCAACCCTCGCCATGTGGCGCTCGTTGTCGGTGGTGCCACCAGCGCGAAAGCCCAGGACCCACTGCCATCGTGGAACGACGGCCCCGCCAAACAAGCAATCGTCGAATTCGTGTCGAAAACCACCACGGTTGGTTCGCCGGATTTCGTCCCGTCAGAGGAGCGCATTGCCACCTTCGACCAGGACGAGATCTGAGGTCAGAGCCGGACAGAACTGTTCTCTCGGAGGAAGACCGGCAAATGTTCGATTGGGGCAGGTTCGTTGACGACTTGGCCGCCCTCAAAAATCCCTCCACTCCCATGGCTGACCCAACGGGTTCCGCTGGGCAGATATACGTCACGGGAACGTTGTCCCTCGAATAAAATAGGTGCGACGAGCACATCCGGCCCGAACATATAGGCATCCTCGACAGCCCAGGCTTGGCCGTCCGTAGGAAAGTCGTAGAATAACGGCCGGATGACGGGAAAGCCTCTTGTATGAGCAGCAGACATTAAGTCACGAATATAGGGGCGCAGGCGCTCGCGCAGGCGTAGGTATTTTTCCAAGATGGCGTAAGCCTCCTCGCCGAAGCTCCATAGCTCGTTTGGCGCTCCACTCGCGCATTTGCCGCCACCGGTCATTGACAGTGGCTTTGTGTGCGGTTCACGATCACCGTGCAAGCGAAGCACAGGCGAAAACGTGGCAAATTGAAACCACCTGATCAGGCATTCCCGAAAGGACGGATCGGTGTTCACGCCACCGTGGAATCCACCGATATCTGTGGTCCACCAGGGAATCCCAGCCAGGCCCATGTTAAGGCCCGCTGCGAGCTGGATGCGCAACGATTCAAAGCTTGAATCGATATCCCCCGACCAGATGAGAGCACCGTATCGCTGGCTACCCGCCCATGCACATCGAACAAGATTGATGATGTTTTCCTGCTTCTCGGCGGCCATCCCCTCATAAAAACCTTGCGCGTAACTCATGGGATAGATGTTGCCGACTTGCAGGTTCGACCCGAGATGATAGCGGTAGTTGTCAAAATCATACACTGCATACTCGGGCTCCGCCTCATCGAGCCAGAAGATCCTGACACCCTTGTCGTAATAGTTTCGCTTGACGACTTTCCATACATGCTCCCGCGCCTTTGGGTTAGTGGCATCGAAGAACACCGTGTCCCCGAGGAACTCCATCGTCGTCGCGACACCGCGCTCACTCCTCACCAGCAGCCCTTTCGCGTGCATCTCAGCGAATTGGGAGGAATTGCGGTCTATGGTCGGCCAGACCGACACCATCAGTTTGATATTCAACGATTCGAGTTCCTCGATCATGGCGAGAGGGTCGGGCCAGTAAACGGGATCGAATTGGTATTCGCCCTGCATCGGCCAGTGAAAGAAATCGACTACGATGACGTCGAGGGGCAAGCCACGACGCTTATACTCGCGCGCCACGGTAAGAAGTTCATCCTGTGTCTGGTAGCGCAGCTTGCACTGCCAGAGACCCATTCCGTATTCAGGCATCATCGGAACCGTCCCGGTCACCTGCGCGTAGTTCGAGAGGATTTCAGCGGGCTCGTCACCTGCGGTGATCCAGTAGTCGATCTGCTTTGCGGATATGGCCGTCCATTCAGTGCAATTCTTTCCAAACGTGACTTTACCGATGGCTGGGTTGTTCCATAAGAAGCCGTATCCGAGGCTCGATAAGGCAAAAGGAACCGAGGCTTGCGAGTTGCGTTGCGCCAATTCAAGCACACAGTTTTTATGATTCAGGAAGCCATGCTGATACTGGCCCATCCCGAAGAGCTTTTCGTCAGGACGCGATTCAAAGCGGACAGTGAGTGAGTAATCCCCACCCAATATAGGTTTGAATTCTCGCGGGTAGATGAATAGAGCACTGTTGAAGTATGTGATCGATGCTTGGTCCACCTGCTCGTCGCCGGTTTGCATGTTGCCGAGCCTGACGCGCATAAATTCCTGCAACAAAAGGTCGCCCTTTTGGTTAAAGAACGTGATTTGTCCTCTCGGATCGACGCGAGCTGTGATCCGGCCGTGAGTGATCGAAGCGGATCCGTCACCTGGGATAAAGATATCGGGGAGGTCGGAGAACGTTCCGGGAATTAGGGCCCAGTCTTCGCTTTCGAAGTTCGCCCGCATGGTGCTGCGCACCCGCAAGCCGTCTTTCCCACAAGGTTCGATAACCAGCTTCTCACCGGCATATTCGCGTACTAACGATTTGTTCTCCTGATGAAACACGACATCAATCTCCTATTTCATTTGGAAAGAAGCGGCTTAATCTTTGCAGCAGCGTCCTTTAGTGCCTGTTCCGCACTGGCTTGACCTGTGAGCGCGCGTTGAATCGCTGCTCGACGAGCTGCTCGAATTGCGCGGGCGTCAGGCTGTGTTTTTTAAGTGGAACCAGATCCATTCTTCTTCCCCTCTTTAAACATGATAATGAGTTTTATCATGTTAGAGAAGGGGATCTTTTGGAGACCTAAAATTTTTACAAAACAAGGCGCTCTTAATCCTTCCAGTATCGCGAGCCGCAGAGGAACGAACGGCTTACCTCCAAAGGAGCGGTCGTCGTGTTGGCCCTTCGATAGGCTCCGGCTCCAGTGTCAGAGCGTGCATTGGTCCTTCACGAGTCATTCGAATTTTCCAGCGATCATCGCTGAGTCGGTCCCGAAGCCGTCAATGATGTTTTCCTGGCTGACCGAAAAAGGCGTTCTGGCCGAGTGATGCTGGCTACGCCCAGGCCTGGGTTTCGCCCCATGTGCGAAGTGTAGAAAGGCCGATCTCGAAAAGATCGGTTTCAGCACGTCCTGAAAAACGGAACGTAGCCACTCGCTATCGTGGCGTCAGAGGAAGATTGAGTTTTTCCCGAACGCGCTCGAAAACGTTGCTGTCGGCGATACCGCTGGCGTCGCCTTCATCAACGGCGAGCCGCAGCGCGGCAAGCTTGGCTTCGTATTGCTGTTCTTCACGTTCTAAGGTTCGCAGCGCCGCACGAACAACTTCACTGGCGTTCTCATAGCGCCCGCTTTCAACCTTCGCCACCACGAAGTGGTCGAGCTCATCGGTCAAATTGACGTTGCGAGTTGGCATGGCTGAAGCTCCTCAATTAAGATCATATTATCATGATTGGCAAAGATTGCCAATACCTAGGGCGTCCCCATAGGGGTCAAAGAAAATGAACGAACAAACGTTTTGCTGAGAACGAGCTGCTATGGCCGCTTCTCTGAAACGTTTAGTGCTCTGGCGTCGATGAAATTCCGTATGTTCCGGGAATGGTCGTTCCCGATCGGCGGTCGGAACACCGTTGCGCTAGAAGATGCTGAAAGCTTGGGCGTAAATGCAGAGCACCAGCCAACTAAAATTGCAGAAATTGGAGATACCACGCCATGATCGCAATGGGGCAGCCATCATTCTGTTTTAACTCTTGCGACATTGGCGAGCCGTACTACGAGATGTGGAGGACTATGGTGGGACCCAAGGGGATGACCCCTCGACAATTGGCTGGCGCGATCGTGGCAGTTCATCAAGCAGCACTCGACGGGTGCGGATGCCCGATTGTGAATGTCATCATCAATTCTCACGGCACTTTTGGAAGCATATATATATGCGGCCTGAAGAAGCCAAACGGGGAATATGAACATCCTATGGACGAGGATGATCTCGGAGTATTCGGTGTTCTCAAGCCCCTAAAAATTGATACGATCTGGCTTGTCTCGTGTCGGGCTGCATTTGGAAAAACTAGTCCGAGCTTTTGTCAGACCTTAAAGGAAAACAAAGACATCTCCTGCAGCTACAAAACCTTTGTCGCTCATGTGCGCCATTTGCAGCAGCACCTGGCGACCACAGAAACCAAAGCGATTAAGCAGAGCTATAAAGAAGAGTCGGTTCAGGGTCACACCGCATCTTTAACGCAATCGGCGAAAACGGAATTACGACGGTACCGGCGATGATGACGATGGATGAGTTTTTGGAATACCTTGAGACGCGCGGATCACGGACTACCGACCTCGCCCGGTGCTAGCACGGGAATCGTTCGATATCCATCGGCCGTGGCAGCACCTGAAGCCGCTGATGAAGTATTCGATCGCTGACGATCTCGATCCTGTCTCTGTTGCGGGTGACGGCAATCATGAGGGGCCGGTGCTCGTGGCGGTGTCAGCCCATGGCTCGGCCAGTGAGCGGAACTGCGCGCCCGCATCCACGATTCGTTTGACGATGGCGAACAGGTCGAAAGTCGAGCGGGCGCGGCGGTCGATCTGAGTAACCGTCATTTGAGGAAACCGCCCGCTTGGGTAGAATATCAGTGATCGGAGGACCTGATGCCCATTTCGGTGATCGCTATAAACGCCAACCAGGCAATTCCCCCAAGCCTCGCTTTGGGTGGTATGAGGATTCTCAGTGGAGTCGTAGAATGCGTATTCAAAGGCACCGCTACCGGAGAAATCACAAGGGACACACTGACTTTCAACGTTGGAAGGGTCAACTTAGGTACAGGTGTCGGTCCAACAGCTAGTTGCACCATTTCGCCTTGCAGTTTCGCCTATGATGGTGCCGTAAGCGATGCCCTATGGGCTGTCGATGGGGCCAACGTTTCAGGTTTCGCTAACGAGGACAGCGGCAGCGGAACCGCAGACCTTCAGATAACGGCCAACCTGGCTGTTAGGGGCTTGAGCGGAGTCGTTCTCCGAGTCAATTACATTGTTTTTCATTTTCCGTCGTAGACGGGTGTTGGGAGCAATCAGCGGAATGATCTTTTCGCAGGAAGCAACTAGCTTTCGAAATTCATTGTCGATGTGCCATTGCGGAAGGACCACGGGTGGGCTCAATCGTCCTTCGTGTGATTTGGGAAATTATTTTGCGTGTTCGCGCTAGAAAAGATTCAAGGTGGATAACTGGCTTGCTTCTCCGAGACGTCCCGCCAACGTGCGTTTCAGCATTTTGAACTGTTACGCGCTCACCTTGAAGATGGTAGACCGCTCGCCGCGATTGCTCGGGAAACCAGTCTCTCTGATCGAACGTGATTCTCGGTTCGCCGAACGCCCGTTGCCGCGGCCGCCGCAACGCGCGCTTGGTGAAATAACTGTTTGAAAACATCCGCCAGAGTGTATTTTCCGCTGGAGTTTTGCAGCTATGTCCATCCGTGCGTCCCGGACCAATATCGTTCTCCGACCCGATCCCTCGCGTGTTTTCTTCCGGCCACTTAATTTAATTAGTCAGGAGCGCATTACGCGGATCGTCGCGCGAGTTACGGCTTTGGAGCGCAGTAAAGCGGAGCAAGAGGCCAGGATCATGCTCGACCGCTTCATGGAGCGGCACGTGAAGCTTGAGGGCTTCCTTCTCAGGCGATTCGAGGAGGTGCGCGACCACGTCATCACTGATCGACCGCTCAACGATTGGCAGAAGCTGCTAGTCGGCGCTTACTTTACACTTGAATATTCGCTCGAGGCAGCGGCGCTTTTCAACCCCTCGATCGTACCGCATCCGGATCAATCAGGACTTTCGCCGGGCACGTTGCGATTTGTGCTGAGTCTACGTGCGACCGGCGAGGGACATATCTCATCGATCGTGTTCCGCACGGGAGTAGTCGATGAGAACGGTCAAATCTCGATCAATCCACCGACCCGTTTCATCACCGCGGCAGAGGTGCAACCGAATCCGAGTTACGATAAGCGGCTCTTTGAGCGAAAGCTCCGCGAACTCGGCGTGCTCTCCCGGGATGCGCAGCACCTGATGGATCAGCTCGGCGAGCAATTTACTTTCGAGCAGCTCAGTGCGGTCGCTGATGAGGGATCGCGGGGTGTTCGGCTGCTCGATGGCAGCGTACGACGCACTGCTGAGGATTTACTAGCGGTGGCGCGGGCGAACTACGAGATCAGCTTTGAGCCATCGGAGCGGTACTCAGAACGCGTGATCTTCCCTTTGGCACCCGCAGAGGCGCGCGGGATCGAAGACGCTCGTTTTGTGAGGTTTCATGACGAAGCGGGCCGATCGACATACTACGCCACCTACACCGCGTTCGACGGGCAAGTCCCATTGCCCCAGTTGCTCGAAACGGAGGATTTCGTGCGCTTCAAAATTAGTACGCTCAACGGGCCGGAAGTGCAAAACAAGGGGATGGCGCTCTTTCCGCGAAAGGTGTGCGGTCACTATGCGATGCTCTCGCGGCAGGACAACGAGAACCTTTACCTGATGTATTCGGACATGCTGCACTTCTGGTATCATAAGCAACTGCTGCTGCGGCCGACTTTTCCTTGGGAGTTTGTGCAGCTAGGCAATTGCGGCTCGCCGATCGAGACCGACGCCGGCTGGCTCGTACTCACGCACGGCGTTGGGTCGATACGGCGTTACGCAATCGGTGCAGTCCTGTTGGACCTCAATGATCCCGGCCGAGTCATTGGAAGGCTACCGGAGCCATTGCTCGAGCCAATTCCGGAGGAGCGTGATGGTTACGTGCCGAACGTCGTATATAGCTGCGGAGCGCTGGTTCACGCCGGCCGGCTCATTCTGCCTTACGCGATGAGCGACCAGTGCACGAGCTTCGCGACCGTGCCCCTGGAAGAGTTGTTGAGCGAGTTGAAATCGCACCCGCCGGACAGCCTCTTATGATCAGCCAAAGATGATCGACGCCGATGGAGTGAATACAAGCGACGCCCAGACCATGTCACCACAACCGATTTCCAATCTGCCTTATTAGAAGCGCCCGGAGGTTGAACGAGTGGAGAAGTCATCATGACCCTCGAACAAATCAAAGACGAGATTCGGAGCCTGAAGTCGAGCGAAAGAATCGAACTCTACAAATGGCTCGATTACGGCGTGGTGGCTGATTACGACATGGCAACTGATTTCTGTCCGAGGATAGGGGTGGACCGGTCACTGGAGATCCGCCATGCTATCGAACAAGAGTTCCCAAAGTCACACTAACAGTAAGAAGATTTAGTCTCGCCTAAAAATTAATGATACCTAATGCGGAGCATTTTCAGGCCGGCTCACGGCGGGAAACGCTTGGTAGCATTCGGAACGGTGGAAAGCTTGTTAAAGTGCGAGATGCGCAACAGTGTTCGCGGTCGATAGTCAGGATGGCCCGGAGACCGTTCAGGAGAAGTTTGGATTCAAATTAAACCACCTCGCAAAGATCAATTCCTTGTTGCCAAGCAATAAGATCTCGAGAAGTAACATCCTGCGCGCCCTGACCGGCGCTCTGCAGGTCTTTGCGTCGGAACATCCCGTGGCGAAGACGTGAAAGAGGAGACACATGCCTGACTCGCAGGACCGCACCGAAAAATCCGATAACGATCATGCGCAAGAGAGAGTGCGCGCGGCTCTCGAACGTGGCGTCGCAGAAATCAAAACTCTCGGCCAAGCGAGGCGTGCGCTGGATTCCCTTGAGAAGACAGCAGGAGATTTGCGCGAAGAAGATGTCGTATGCCCAGCGTCGGACCCCTCGCCGGAGCAGCAGGCTGCGGCCATAGAGGAGGCCGGGGACGTCCCGGCGGCCGCGAAACCGGCCAGCGTGATCGCGACCGCTGCTGTCCAGTCCGCGAATGCCGCACCCGGTGGGAAACCGATTGTCGATGAAGCCGTCACCCAGGTGTTCGGCGGAGGGGAGGAATCCGATGCGCCACCGTCGGACACGCGTCAGGGCCGCCGCCACTTGCGCCACGAACTGTTTCAGCGGCTCGGTCCGCTGCAGGCAGTGGATGCCTTCGCTTTCCTGGCGATCAATCAGCTTCCACACACGCGGCTGCCGGATCGTTTCCTGACTCGCCTAAGCTGGGTGATGACGGGTGGCACCGGATGGCTGCTGTTCCTGCTGCTCGCAATGCTCGTGGATTGTCAGCGCGGCTGGAAAGCGACGCGAGCCGTGGCGCCTTCCCTTTGGTTGGCCACGGCGACTGTTGAGCATCCGATCAAAAAGTGGTTCCGCCGCCGCAGACCCTTTGTCTCCTTGGTCGAGGCAATTATCGTGGGTCGCAAACCGGGCAGCTATTCCTTTCCATCGGGCCACAGCGCCGCGGCATTTGCTGGCGCGCTTTTGCTGGCACGAGAATATCCCGGCAGTGCGCGCGGCTTCTTCGGGGTGGCATCGCTGGTGGCCTTTTCGCGCATCTATCTGGGCGCGCATTATCCCGGCGATGTCCTCAGCGGTTCGCTGCTTGGGATGGTGTTGGCGCGGATCTACTCGCACGTCTTGCGCAAGATCGGCTTCGCGTCGGAGTAAGCGAGGCGGCCCATGCTGACTACTAGTGCATCGCATCATTGATTTCCGAAGCGATCATTTGGTAAACTAGTTGGGGGTCAGCGACAAGGTTGAGGTTGGCGCCGCCTGAGCGGCGGGAACTGAAAAAATGACAGCTTCGCGAACCATGAAGGCCGGAGCCTGCGGAGCCGTAGAGATGTTCACTCGTGGGGATCCAACGGCGCAAGCGGTAGATTCGAGCCAGATTTGTCGCAGCTCTCGCTGAGCCGCGACGGTTCTCTTGCGAAAACTTGCCGGCTTGATAGGGTAAACCTGCCGCTAATTAGGTGTGTCGACCATGGATCCCGTTTCCCTCACAGAAGCTTTGTGGCATCCGCCTGCTTCGGCCTTCACTGAGAGCAATCTGGCCCGGTATCAACACTGGGTGAGCGAACATTATGGCATTCAGTGCAGCAACTATCATGAACTGTACGATTGGTCAGTGACGCAAATCGGGCCGTTTTGGAAATCGATAGCGGATTATTTTGCTGTGCAGTTTCAACGGCAACCGGAGGGATGTCTTGTCGGTGAGAAACCGCTGGGCGCGCACTGGTTCCCAGGCGGGACCTTGAACTACGCGGCGCATTTATTGCGCGGGCAATTGGAAACCCCGGATCGAGTTGCCATCGTCGCTCGAACTGAACCCAAGCCGGGGGAAGAGTCCAGGCGGATGGTGCTTACTTACGCTGACCTGGGCCAACGCGTTGCCTCGGCTGCGGCGGCTCTACGGCAGCTCGGCATTAAGAAGGGAGACCGCGTTGCGGGGTATCTGTCGAACTGTCCGGAAACCGTGATTGCTTTTCTGGCCACCGCCAGCCTGGGCGCCATCTGGTCCAGTTGTCCGCCGGAGCTATCCAGCCAGGGTGTTCTCGAGAGGTTAATCCAGATCGAACCCAAGGTGCTTTTCGCCGTGTCTGGCTATCGCTATGGCGGAAAAGTGCATGATCGGAGTTCGGCACTGGCGGAGATTGTCGCTGGCCTGTCTACGCTTCAAAAAATCGTCCATGTGTCTCAACCGGATGCCAAATCGGACTGTTCGCTGCCTCCTGGGCTGACAATTGACTGGTGCGAGTTCCTGGCGCCGTTCGAGGCGGGAAGTGGAAGGGGAGGCCTGAAGTTAGAGCCAGTCGAATTTGAGCATCCTCTCTGGATCCTTTATTCGTCAGGAACGACCGGTGTTCCAAAACCGATTGTGCACGGGCACGGGGGGATGCTGCTTGAGCATCTCAAGACTCTCTCGTTACATCTCGATTTGCGCGAGGGAGACCGATTCCTGTGGTTCACAACCGCCGGCTGGATGATGTGGAATTTTCTTATTTCTGGGCTGGCGTTGAAGACGACGATCGTTCTTTACGATGGCAGTCCGAAATATCCGGATTTTGGCGTGCTGTGGCGGTTGGCCGCCGAAGAAGGTATAAACTACTTCGGCACAAGCGCTCCATTCTTGCAGGCATGCGAGAAAGAAAATATTCGCCCCCGAACAATCGCGGATCTTAAGGAACTACGTGCAATCGGATCGACCGGCGCGCCGTTGCCGCCAGAGGGTTTTCATTGGGTTTATAAAGAAGTTAAATCGAATGTGTGGCTGGGATCAATCAGCGGTGGGACCGATGTTTGCACGGCACTCATCCTTTCGAATCCGCTGCTGCCCGTTTACCCGGGGAAACTACAGTGCCGCGGCCTTGGCGCGCCTGTCGAAGCCTGGAATGAAGAAGGCAAGCCCGTCTGGAACGAGGTGGGGGAGCTAGTCCTCACCGCGCCGATGCCGTGCATGCCGGTTTGTTTCTGGAATGATCCGGATGGAAGCCGGATGCGGGCGAGCTATTTCCAACATTATCCCGGTATCTGGAGGCATGGCGATTGGATCGAGATCTCGGCCACCGATGGGCAATGCGTGATCTATGGGCGCTCCGACTCGACTCTGAATCGTGGTGGTGTCCGCATGGGAACCGCCGAGTTCTACCGCGTGGTAGAAAAAATACCTGAGATCGTTGAAGCGCTGGTGATCGATACAACCAGACTCCAGCAGAGCGCCGTTCCTGGGCGGCTGCTGCTTTTCGTCATGCTTTCTCCGGGTCGCGACTGTAACGAAGAGCTTCGCGAAACCATTTGTGCCCATTTACGGGCAGAGCTCTCGCCACGTTATGTACCGGATGCGATTTTTGCCGTCCCGGAAATACCGCACACCTTGAATGGCAAGAAATTGGAAGTGCCGGTCAAACGGTTGTTGGAAGGCACGCCGTTGGCTAAGACCATTAGCCGCGAATCGGTTGCCAATCCGGGTTCCCTGCAGTATTTCGTGGACCTGGCAGCGCGGTTGTAAGAGGAAGTGTCAGTTGGGGGCAAGTGTCAGTGTCAGAATAGGGGTGCCGTCTTTGTAGGGCGCCTGGGTCAGGCGCCGAGTTTCCCGATTACGGGTACCGGCTGTGCCGGCGGCTGAGGCCGGCCGCCCTACAAGAACTTGGAAAATTAATCGTCATTTCGTATACCGGATGCCACCAGCTGGCACTGGCACTTCCTCCTCGCTGACACCTCTCCCGACTGACACCAACACTTCTTATGTCTGGGACTGGGGCAGCCGTTCAATGTCGTGCCCATCCTGATCCTGCTCGTCCTGGTTCCCCTGTTGCGATTTTCCTGTTTTTGCTGACTGGCCTGCTCCTGCATTGGAGGCTCATCAGCCTATTCATTCCGAGCGGCGGCGGCCATTGGGCGGTCCAAGGTCCGTTTCCTGTGCCCGCGGCGGTCAACTTGCACGCGTCGCAAGCAGCCACGGCGATGGCGGTAGCGTGGGCGAGCAGGTGGCCAACATGACCCAGCCATCCTGGGCCTTGCCAGTTTTGGCCATAGCCGGAATCAGCCTTCCCGGGGTCATGGCTTTCACTGTGATGAGTTTCCTGGTAGGTGTCGTTGTGTTCGGATCGCTTTATTAGTGTTGGTGCAGGAATTGGCCGAGGTGAAAGCTGATCAAGTGACTACTCACATTCTGGCTATCACTTCTAGCTAGAGGCTCTCCGAAAAGGGGTAATGGGGTTTCGATCGTGGACTCGTCAGGTCGCGGAGGGCTCGCTTTTTTCGTGCCGCCGCGCCTTTAAGGCGCTAAATTTGGATTTAGCTTGGCATGGCCACTGTTTGTTTGACTCGGTTTGGCATAGTTCTGCTGTCTTTCACGATCAGGGACTGAATAATTAATTAAATTGTGATTAATTAAGCAGCTGCTTGCGACTGCAGCTCTAAAAGCTTCTTCCTGACCCGGATTATTTGAGAAACGTTATAGGCTAGCACTTTTTCCAGCATCTCGGCATGTACGTTCTCATGGGTGCGCCGCGCCATCTGTCCGAATTCAAAGCCTTCTTTCAACGTAAAGACCAGGGACTCGATCGCGCTTCGCTCAGCCCGCGCTTCACGGTAAGGCTTGCTCTTCCATTGCCGCGCCTCGAAGAGCTTCTTGCCTTTGGCTCCGCTGATGCTGACCACTTTGACCCCAAGACCCTGTACTTCCTCCAGCCCCTGCTTGCTGCTGTAGCCATCATCGGCACTGGTCATGGCAGGAATGACTCCGGTGTTGGTGATTTGCTCCTTAACCATCTCCACAAGGTGCGGGCTGTCTGCGGCATTGCCCTGAGGCAACACCAGCGCGGTGACGAAGCCGCTTGCGCTGCGTGCCAATTGCGGACGGTAACCCACCACGGTGTTCCATCCGCCTTTAACGATAAAAGCGGCATCCGAGTCGCTCAGGCTGATGATCTTTTCTGCCATAGGCACTTCTTCCTGCTCCATGACTCGTCTTTCGCAGACGTTGGCGGCTTGTTCCAGAGCTGCCAGATCCTCAGCGATGATGCACAGGGCTTCTTCGCCCTTCAGACGCCGACTCGGTGGCAGATCGGTGCGGCCCTCCAGGTTCCGGCGAACCAAATCCAGATCGCGCAGCAACCGTTTGCGCAGTCTGCGCGCTCGGCGCAGTAAGTGAAAATAGACTTTCTTGCGCTTGGCTGCTCCTCGGGCTTTGCCATTGAGAAAATGAATCTGCTGGCTCAGGCGCCGGAGCTCTTCCTGCTGCTCCAAGAGTCCAATCTGATTCATGTCGGGCAGATCCAATCGGTGCAGGTTACCCCCAGCCGTGCACACCCGAGCGATCAATCTAACAAGGATGCTCGAGTCAGTGGGCCGCTCGGTGTTGGCTTCTACCGCGGTGCTGTCGATGAAACACTTCTGAAAATTATCCAGGCCCTGGTTGAGAATGTAGCGCAATTGCGCCTGTTGAATCAGGGTGCGGGTCTGGTTGCTCACCGCGTTGAGGTTCTCGCTGAGGGTGCTGGCGGGCGGCAATTCCAGCCCCAGATGATTGAGCCAGAGTGTGAGCGTGATGGACTCCTCCTGCAACAATCGGGCGTGCTGATCTTTGCAGCCGCCGATCAAACCCCGCAACATCAGGAAAAGATAGACGATATAGGCTTCGGTGCGGGGCCGGCCTTCCTCCAATTCGATGCCATCCAATTTAAGCTCGCGCAATTGCAGCTGCAGTTTGGGCAGATCAGGGGTCTGGCCGGCCAGGAACTGGGCGTCGATCAGCCGCAGCAGCTTTTTCTTTTTGGCGTGCACGTCTAAATCCTTGTCGATGCACTCGACGATTGAGGGCTCCAAGAGGGCGATTTGGTGAATTTCGTTGAGAAAATCGTTCAATTGGGTGTCGACCGGAGTAAGGAAGACTAATTGTCGAGGCTGATTGACCAAGTCAGGAACGATAGAGGGAAGTCTTCCGAATCGGGTTAACGTGCTCACGATTAGAGAGTTACAGATTTAGAGGCGCCGCACCAGAATAACTTAGCTCCCGGCAAGAAAAACTGGCCTACCTTTTCGGAGAACCTCTAGCTAGCATCCGCCGGGGCGGCTTGGATCCCCGCTGCCAGGCCAAGGCAGTAGCGGAAAGTTAAACAACTTCATAAACTTTTTCTCCGCTGTGCGCTTTGGATCTCTTGTTTAATAACTTCTCCAGTCGCATCTCCTATCCCTTGTTCTACTGCGGCGTGCGAGATTTGCTGGCTAGTTGAGCCTTGTGACTTTGCGTCTTTGCGTGAGAGTGCCTTTCATAGATCAAACCATGAGACTAGAAGGTAAATCAGCTGTTGTGACGGGATCTGCGGCCGGCATCGGAAAAGCGATTGCGGAAGCATTTGCCAGAGAAGGTGCGCGGGTTGCGATCGCCGATGTCAATTTGCAGGGAGCGGCAGCAGTTGCTCGCGAAATTCAGTCGCGAAAAGAAGCGGCGCTCCCGGTGCAGATGGATGTTTCCAGCGAAAAATCGGTCGAGTCTGCATTTGAAAGCGTCATCAAAGAATTCGGTCCGATCGATATCCTCCTGAGCAACGCTGGAATCCAGATAATCCATCCCATCGTCGATTTCCCATTCGCGGATTGGCAAAAGGTTATCGCAATTCATCTCGACGGCGCATTCCTGACTACTCGGGCGGCGATGCGATCGATGATCGCAAGCGGGCGGGGCGGATGCATTTTGTATATGGGCTCGGCGCACTCCTTCATTGCTGCTCTGAACAAAAGCGCCTATGTGGCGGCGAAGCACGCCCTCGCTGGCCTCACGAGGTCAGTGGCGAAAGAAGGAGCGAAGCACCGGATTCGCGCAAACATGATCGCTCCCGGCTTTGTTCGCACCGCGTTGGTCGAAAAACAGATTCCTGAGCAGGCACGGCAACTCGGCATTACCGAAGAAGAAGTGGTGAAAAATGTGATGCTAAGAGCGACCGTTGACGGGGAATTCACTTCCGTTCTGGATCTCGCAGAGACCGCCGTCTTCCTAGCAGCTTTTCCGAGTCTCGCACTGACCGGCCAATCCATCAACGTCAGCCACGGCCATTTCATGCATTAGCGCGTAGCCCGCTTTTCTGCCTCGTATGCTTAAGAAACTGGAGGGCAAGATGCTCCATCACGGGCTCCTCCGCGTTTCCGTCGCGAAATAGACCGAAACGATCGTGATTAGCGCCAGGGCGATCATATAGACGGAGATCGGCCACGTCTCTGGCTTGTAGGCGGTCATGAGCCCAATGGCGATGAGCGGCGACAGCGCTCCGGCAAAGATCGACGCAAGATTGTAGCCAAGCGACACGGCGCTGTAGCGCACTTTCGTCCCGAACAGTTCGGAGAAGAAGCTCGCCTGCGGGCCGTACATGGCGGCGTGGCCGACAGCCAGCCCCAAGACGATCGCGATCCAGCCGAGTCGCGGGTCTTTGGTTCCGAGCAGCATGAACATCGGGAACGACATCGCGGCTGAGAAAACAGCGCCGAAAATATACACCGGTCGCCGCCCGAGACGGTCCGAAAGTGCGCCGAAGGCCGGGATGGTGAAGGTTTCGATCGCCGCGGCGATCAGAACGCCGTTTAATATGTCCTGCCTTTTCATGCCTAGCGCCTGCGTGGCATAGGCCAGAGTGAATGTCGCGTAGATGTAGAAGAAGCCATTTTCCGCGAAGCGCGCGCCCATCGCTAGGAGGATGTTCTTCGGATGCATGCGGATCGCGTCGACGATCGGCATTTTCACTTCCTGGTTCGAGTCCTTGATCTTCTGGAACTCGGGCGATTCCGCGATTGTGTACCGAATCCACAAACCGACGATCACGAGAACGATGCTGAACAGGAACGGGAGACGCCAACCCCAGGCGTAGAGCTGGGCGTCGGTCATGAGCGAGGACACGATCGAGAAGACCAGCGTGCCGAGCACTAGGCCGAGCGGCGCGCCGAGTTGCGGCCAGCTGCCGTAGAATCCGCGACGGTCTTCCGGCGCGTGCTCAACCGCCATCAGCACAGCACCGCCCCATTCGCCGCCGAGACCGATGCCTTGGATCAGGCGACAGGCGATCAACAAGATCGCCGCCCATATGCCGAGCGTCTCATAGGTCGGCAGAATGCCAATCACCGTCGTCGCAACGCCCATGATCAGCAAGGTCAGATACAGCATCTTCTTACGGCCAATCCTGTCGCCGTAATGGCCGAATACCAAACCGCCCAGAGGTCTCGCCACAAAGCCGAGCGCGTAGGTTGCGAACGCGAGCAGCGTACCCACCATCGGATCGAAGGTCGGAAAGAAAAGCTTGTTGAAAATCAGCGCGGCGGCCGTTCCGTAGAGAAAAAAGTCGTACCACTCGATCGCCGTACCGATCAGGCTGGCGATTGCAACTTTTACGTGCGACGGCTGTTTTGCTTCGAGCTTACTGCTCACTTATCGGCCCCCATCGATTGATCCGGGTGGAATATTAGTTCAGCGTTGGCCGTCTTGCTAGACTGACTTGCCCATATTGGAATTTTGTCGAGCGCTTTTTGAGGGGTAATCGCCCGCGAAGCCTAAATGCCAATTGAACCAGCCCGCCGCCTTTTTGAGGTCATGGCCGCCGATCCATTCGAGACGCCACAGCCGGTCATCGCCAGAGAATGCATCGATTGCATAAGCAGCATTCCCTTTCCGCAACTCATGCCCATCTTAAACGCCAGGAAATTGCAACCGGCTCGGCAAGAGGAAGTAACAAAAACGCCAAAACGCTGTGGCGCTACACTTCCGGATCAAGTGCGATCACGAAAGTTTGTCACCGGGGTAGCGGCCGGCAAAACGGGCGCACCGGTTTCGTGAAAGGCCTCTGCAGCGCCCGGGGACGCGAATGGAAGCGCTGTCCTGGTACTGGCGCGTTTTGCTGATGATAATCCTTGTGCGCCAGCTAAATTCCAGAGAATCGGCTTTAGCGACCACTCAAAGTCGAATAATGTTCTCTCACTGAGACAAGAGCCTTAATTTAACCAGTATGAGGCGCGGCCTCCAAAGCAAGTTATGAACCTAAAGACCCCAACGGAAGATACCCTTGCCATCATCATGGGCGGCGGCGCCGGCACCCGACTGTTTCCCTTAACCAAAGAACGAGCTAAACCAGCGGTGCCGCTGGCCGGCAAATACCGCTTGGTAGACATTCCGATTAGCAATTGCCTCAATAACGGTTTTCGGCAGATGTATGTGCTGACCCAATTTAACACCGAGTCGCTGCATCGTCACATCAACGCCAGCTACAAATTCGACAACTTTACAAACAGTTTCGTGGAAATATTAGCGGCCGAGCAAACGCCGGAGGACGACCGCTGGTACCAGGGAACCGCTGACGCTGTGCGCCAAAATCTCCGCTACTTTCTGGCGCGCCCTTATGAGCATTACCTCATCTTAAGCGGCGATCAGCTATATCGCATGGATTACCGCGATCTGCTGCAAGAACACGTCAGGAGCGGCGCCGAGATAACCCTGGGCACTACGCCGGTCAATCGCGAGGCGGCTTTGAACTTCGGTATCATGCAGAGCGACGCCAAGCGGCGCATTTTCCGCTTTGAGGAAAAGCCCAAGGACCCGAAGCTGCTGGACGAACTGCGCATTCCACCCGATCTGCTGAATGCGTTGGGTCGTCCGGCCGATGCCGAGCTTTATCAGGGCTCGATGGGTATCTACGTCTTCAACCGCCAGACTTTAATCGACGCGCTGGACAATAGATACGACGACTTCGGCAAGCACATAATCCCAGCCTCGCTGAAGAAGTACAAGGTCTTTGCCTATATCTTCCAGGGATACTGGGAAGACATTGGAACGGTTCGGGCCTTTTTCGAAGCGCACCTGGCCCTGACGGATACGGTTCCAGCCTACAACTTCTCTGACCACCTCAATCCGATCTACACGCGCCCGCTAATGCTGCCGGTCAATAAAATAAACAGGACGCAGGTTCACAGCGCAATCATTGCCGACGGCTGTATTATTACCGACGCGAATATCGAGCGGGCGGTCATCGGTCCTCGGAGCGTGATCGCAACTGGGTCTACAATCCGCAATTCAGTTCTGATGGGCGCGGATTTTTACCAAGACGAGGATCCGCAACCCAAGCCGGACCTTCCCCCGCTGGGCATAGGACGACATTGTGTTATTGAAGAGGCCATCATAGATAAAAACGTCCGTATCGGAGACGGTGTTGTGGTAACGCCCAAAGGCAAACCTCGCAATGTAGACGGCGACAACTATTACATTCGAGACGGGGTCGTCGTGATCCCAAGAGGTGCCGTCATTCCCGCCGGCACTTCCATATAAGCACGCGTCCGCTTACAGGCGAACCCGCGCCTCAGACCAACGCAGAGGACTTTAATTTCTTGGCAGAATTCTTAATCAGTTTTCCGGACAGACCCAAACCCAGGATTCGACTCGCGTGAGCACAAAAAAAGCCAATTGGGAACGGTTGCCAACCGTTGTGATCGAATGAGAACGACCGGTGGGAAGGCGTCTGTCATTTCATCGAAAACGCGCTGCATGAGTTCACGATTGAGGCCTTTCCTCGATTGCTGCAGCTCTGAACGATAATGGCTGACAAAGCGAAGATAGAGTGGACTGATGCGAGCTAGTGTAAACAATGCGGACCAAGAACTCGCTAATCCCCGAAACTGATACCGATTTCGCGGGCGGTCTTAACGAGCTGATGATCCGGCTCGACGAGTTTCAGACGATAAACAGCGTCAGCAATCGGCGCCTCTAGAAATTCATTATTCTGGTAACTCACCATGGTGCCAAACTTGCCCTCGTTCATCAGTTGAACCGCCTTGAGGCCGAATTGCGTGCCCAAAAGTCTGTCGAGTGTCGTCGGAGCTCCGCCTCGCTGAAGATGGCCCAGGACACAACACCGGCTTTCCTTGCCGGTTCGTCCGGCCACCTCCGCTGTTACGTTCTCTCCGATGCCGCCGAGCCGATGCTCGCCATCGGCGTTATGATGGTAGGATTGTTCGCCGTCCTTCGGCTTCGCCCCTTCCGCAACGACAATCAAAGTGCATTTATATCCGACCGCATCGCGGTGGCGAACCGCGTGCGCGACCTTCTCCCATTCGAACGCGATTTCCGGCAAAAGGATGATATCAGCCCCCCCGGCGATGCCTCCGAAAAGCGCGATCCATCCGGCGTGACGACCCATGACCTCAAGCACCATTACGCGGCTATGACTCACCGCCGTAGAATGCAAGCGATCCAATGCGTCTGCCACGCAAGCTACCGCGGAATCGAAGCCGAACGTCATCGACGTTGCTTCGAGATCGTTATCGATGGTTTTCGGAACACCGATGACGGAAAATCCTGCGTCTTGAAGCTGCAGGGCGGTTGTCAACGAGCCATCTCCACCGACCACGATAAGGCCGTCGATCTCCAGGTCCGCCATGGTCTGTCGCACTTTCTCAATGATTTCGGCCGGAACTTGCATCTTTTCACCCGCGCCCACTTTGGCAACGAAATGGCCCTTGCTGGTTGTCCCCAGAATTGTGCCTCCCTGTTGCATGATGCCGTGTGTCCTTGAGCGATCGAGAACAATATACCGCGCCGGCGGCAACAATCCTTCAAAGCCATCCAGGAACCCGATCACCTGCCAACCGAGCTTTTCCGCAGCCTTAGTGACTCCCCGAAGCACCGCATTCAGTCCCGGACAATCCCCGCCGCTCGTCAGAATACCAATCCGATGAATTCGCATAATTGAGACTAACACCTAAACCCGAGTTCTGAGCTTCTCTTATATTTATTTGGAAGTCTTCCGCTTGCTTTTGGGTATTGCAAAGATGGGGTTATAGAATGTACTCGGCAGATTCGCGTAGTCTTATGCTAAGGAACCGGGTTTCGGAAATCAGACAGCCTAAAAACGTGGTAGTTCCAGGCAGGCAGGTCGAGATAGAGTCCCGGGGAGAGGAGGTTGTTCCCATCGCGATCGTAGGTTGCTGAACTCAGCAGGTCCTTGAGCTGGACGCCCCGGCCAGCGAGTTCAGGAAATGGTAGCGTGACGTAACACTGGCTCTGGTTGGGAGAATAGTTGACCGTCACCAACAGCCGGTCTCCACTGGCGCTTTCCCACCCAAATGCCAGGAAGCAATCCCAAGTCCAGTTGCCGTCCCAGGCCGGCCGACATTCGAGCAAGCGCCACTGGCCGTCGCGAACGGTCGGTTGCCGGATCACCGCCAGGAGACGCTTATAGAACCGCTGCAGCGCTTCGTCGGTGGGCTCAACCGGCGCACGGACCAGGTGCGGAGAGATGCGCTTGCAGCATCCCTCGAACTGCCCCTGGTGAAAGAACCGCAAACCGGGCGACAGATAGGTAATGACCGCCGCCGCCTCGTGAACTTCCCGGGAGAATGTGGCTGCCGCCCGCGGTTCGTCATGGTTTTCCAGGAACCGGACGAGCTTGTTCTGGTAGTCGAGGTCCGCTCGTAAATGCTCGCGCACCGCCTGGGCAGACCCGCCGCGCAGGCGGTCGTAGAACCGCTTGTCGTAAGCGTAATCGAACCCCTGTTGCTGCAGCGTCCATTCCAGGTCCCAATAAGCCTCGGCAATGAAACAGAAATCCGGCACTCGCTCCCGAATGGCTTGGGTTGCTCTCGGCCAGAACAACAGCGCTTTGCGGCCCCAGGTCCGTTCGAACACCTCCGGCAGGACTAGCATGGCCATGTCGCATCTCAGGCCGTCACATTGCTGCGCAATCTTTAGCAGTTCTGCGATCAGGGCTTCCTGAGTGGCCGGGTTGCTGTAGTCGAGTTGGAGCGTGTCCGGCCAGCCGGGGAAGTACGGGTCCCGGCCGTGCGCCAGAATCAAGTCGCTCGCGGGCCGCCTAAGCCGGGTATAATTCTGTGGCGCCCGAGCCAAGTCAGCCTCGGTCTCGGGCACGTAATGTTCGGGATGCTCCTCCACCCACGGGTGATCCAAGCCAGTGTGATTGGGAACAAAATCCAGCAGCAATCGCAGCCCGCGCTTCCGAAGGCGGTCGCGAAGGCGCGCCAAGCATGCATCACCTCCAAGGTTGGGATGGACAGAATAGCCGGTAACGGCAAATCCGGAACCGGCAATATCCTCCGCACAGAGGTCCGGCAGCGTCTGCTCAAACTCCTTGCGCCATTCTGGGTTACTGCGCGAGACCCGCTGTCCAGCCGCCCCCGTCTGCCACACGCTCAAGAGCCATACCCAGTCGAAGCCGAGTTCGGCCAGGCGATCCAATTCGGCCTCCGGAATGTCATCCAGTGTGGCCGGTCGGCGTAGCGCCCGCGCCAGCTGCGTCAGCCAGACGCGCGTGTTGATCTGATAAAGTGAGGGATATCGCGGCTTGCTCATATTAGCTACCATGGTTTCGCTTTTTTGGCGGTGATTTGTTTGGTGGCAGCCTTAAGGGCCTACTTTTTCAACTCGCCGGGTTAGCTAACCGGGAAGCTGCACCGATGGACATTGGGATCAAAAGGTCTGTCTAACAAGAAGGAGCTTATTGATCGATGTAACCTGGTGGCAGTCCCCCAGTTCTCACTCTCCTGTTGAGAACTTCCTTTTCCACAGAAAGTGAGATCCGTTCTTCCGGAGGATTTGGATCGATCCGCAGATTGAGAAGCTTAAGAGAATATCCTTTTCGTTCTTTGTCATCCGCTCGAGTTGGAGTAAGTGCTGCTTCCAAGAAGGCACCACCACTTCCATTCGGAATTTGTTCGATTGTTTCAAATCCTTGTGCAAATGCCACCTGTTGGCACCGTTGTCATTTGCAGCTAAATCGCGGAGCAGTTCGGAGCCTTTCTCCTCGGGCTCCGGAATTAAATGCAAAGTCATTTTGCAACGAAATCGCGGAATTTACATTTAAATCGCGAAGCAAAATGGGGACGCGAGCGGTTTTGCCCGTGATGCGATCATGACCTGGTGCCATGAAACGTTACTATAATATCGGAAGGTTTCGCGTATGGTTTCTAAACCACCCTAGACAGCTCTCATGAATTGGCGCTGTTTCTAAACCTGTGCGCGGATTCCGTACTTGACCTTTCCTTCCGGATGCGATTAATCCTGACCACGATCCGCAGCTCGGTCCTGATGGGGGCAGGCTCTTGCCAGGCAGAAGCCTGGGAACCGAAGCCGGACGCTCCACCACTTGGCATCGGACGCCACTGCCACGTTGAGGGCGCCATTATCGACAAAAGCGCTCGGATTGGGGAAGGAGTCGCGATTACGCCAAATGGTAAACCGGCGAACATGGATGCTGAAAACTACTGCATCCGAGACGGCGTCGTTGCGGTGACCAAAGGCGCCGTGATCCCGAACGGAACTTAGATCTGAGATTTTGCATTCATGAGCACGAAAGAATCTACCCTGGAACGGACCGTTGTGATCGCAAACATGGAGCCGTGTATTGACGGCGGTCGCTTTCCGGTCAAAAGAATCGTTGGACAGGAACTAAAAGTATCGGCCGATGTCTCCAAGAATGGCCATGATCAGCTCAGCGTTGTGCTGAAATGGCGCAAAATAGGAAAGCCCGATTGGCATCAGACGCCGATGGCGCAGACAGAAAACGATCGCTGGGAGGCTGCTTGTCACTTCATTGAGAACGCACAGCACGAATACACAGTCGAGGCATGGGAAGACGCTTTCAAGTCGTGGCAAGTTGAATACGCCAAAAAGTATGGGGCTGGGAACCTGGACCTGAGGACTGAACTGGACAAGGGTTCTATTCTTGCCGAAAAGGCTGCGGCTCGAGCCACGCTCAAACAAGACAAAGAGCGACTGCTTAATTTTTCGAAGCAACTGAAAAACGCTGATGCGCATTTTGGGGCTCAGTTGGCGAAGAATCCGGAGCTATCCAGCCTGATGGCTGCGTGGCCCGATCTGTCGCTGAGCACTGAGTTTCAGCCGTATCTTCGAGTGATTGTCGATCGGCCCCAGGCGCTGTTTGCGGCTTGGTATGAATTCTTTCCGCGTTCCGCAGAGGGTAAAGCAAATTCGGGATCAAAATTTCGGGACTGCATACCGCGCATCGAAGACGCAAAGGCCATGGGATTCGATGTAATCTACTTTCCGCCGATCCACCCGATCGGATTCACGGCAAGAAAAGGAAAAAACAATTCTGTTACAAGTGAGCCTGGGGATCCGGGTGTGCCGTACGCCGTTGGAAACAAATTCGGCGGCCATAAAGCAGTTGAGCCGGAGCTGGGTACGTTGGACGATTTCGACTGGCTGGTGGGAGAAATCAAAACCAGAGGGATGGAATTCGCACTGGATTTTGCGATTAACTGTTCTCCGGATCATCCTTATGTCAAAGAACATCCCGAATGGTTTTTTCACCGCCCGGACGGCACGATTAAATGTGCGGAAAATCCCCCTAAGAAATACGAGGATGTGTATCCTTTGAATTTCCAGAATCCTGATTGGCGCATTCTTTGGGAGGAACTGAAAGATGTCCTCCTGTTTTGGGTGCAGCATGGAGTCAGTATCTTTCGCGTAGATAATCCTCACACGAAACCCAACGAGTTCTGGGAATGGGTAATTTTGGAGATACAGAAGGATTATCCGGATGTCATCTTTCTGGCTGAAGCATTCACCCGGCCGGAATTGATGAAGTCTCTGGCTAAGCTGGGATTCACCCAGTCCTACACCTATTTTGCCTGGCGGAGTACCAAGTGGGAGATTACCGAATATCTTAACGAGCTAACTCAAACGGAAATGAAGTATTATTTCCGCCCGAATTTCTTTCCGACTACCCCTGACATTTTGCCAACTTTTCTGCAAACCGGAGGGCGTCCTGCCTTTATGATTCGGGCTGTGCTTGCTGCGACGCTTTCGCCGGCCTACGGAATCTACAGCGGATTCGAGCTTTGTGAGAATGTCCCTGTCCCAGGTGAGCAAGAGTATTTGAATTCGGAGAAGTACCAGTTCAAGGAACGGGACTGGGATGCTCCTGGCAATATTAAGGATTACGTAACAAAGCTAAACCGGATTCGTCATCAAAATCGTGCCCTGCACGAGTATGAGAACCTGCGTTTTCAAACCGTAGAGAACGAACAAATCATCTTCTATTCGAAGGCGACGGAAGATTTGGAGAATATCATTCTTGTTCTGGTAAACCTCGATCCGTACTACATTCAGAGTGGATTCGCCTACGTACCTCTGGAGAGCTTTGCCATCAACGATGGCGCCACGTTCCAGGTGGAAGATCTCCTAACAGGAGAAAAATTTGATTGGCGGGGCCGCCGCAATTTTGTGATGCTTGACCCGCATTCGCGCCCGGCTCATATATTCAGGCTTCGCCGGCTGATCGGTATGGATGGCGAGCAGATGGTTTTCGCGTGAAGAATTTTCCCGCAGTTGGCAACGGATTTGAGCCTGGAGTCCAAAAGGGTTCTTTGATCGATCACGCAAGTGTAGACCAAAGACAATAAGAGATCTGGAGGCATGTCGCCTGAACGGCTTTGCTGGAATCAACGTCGCGCCTCACCGACAAAAGCCCAAAAAATCCCGATCGCCCTCTTCGAATTTAATAGCCGAATTGGTAAAGCAAGATCAGGCCAGATAATCGCCCGTGACATATCGCTCGATTTCCCCGGCTTGCGCCGAGATGACCCACTTCATTATGTCACGGATCGAGACAATCCCGATCACCTTCGTCCCTTCCAGGACCGGCAGATGGCGAACCCGCTTTTCGGTCATTACCCGCATACAGTCCGCGGTACTGTCGCTCGGACTCGCCGTCAACACCTCCCGCGTCATGATATCCCTCACTGGCATATCCTTTGAAGACAACCCTTTCAGGATAACCTTTCGCGTGTAGTCGCGCTCGGAGATAATTCCGATCAGTCGCGAGTTATCCACGACCGGGAGCGCGCCAACGTTCTTATCAGCCATCAGCTGGATCGCTTCAAAAACCGTTGCATCTGGAGAGATTGACCAAACCGCAGAGCCTTTTCGCGCCAAAATTGTTCCGAGGAAGCCACCGAGAGCCATAGTAAAAGTATGGCGCATTCAGGGAAAAGATTCAAAACAGAAAATCGGCGTCGGTCTGTTCTCAATTCCTATGAAGCCGACGTTGGCAAGCTCCTATTATTTGGAAACTTGCTCCTATCCGCGCAGCGCCTTTGCGAAGCGACTCTTTCGTTCGGACACTTTACTTCTCGCCTCCGCCTTTCCATGCAAATCTTTGGCTCTCGCCGCCGGTGCCGTCGAATTTGTAGTCCCTTCCGGCAGAGCGGTAGAAGCTGTTGGAACTCTTGCCCAAGGCGTTCCACTTCGAGCCTGGCTCAGCCCCGTTCTCAACTACCATCGGCTTGTTTGGGTCCGTGACCCCGGCAATTGGCGTGACCTCCACTTTGGCAATCTGGCCCATGGTGCCGCTGGTCGTTTTTCCGACCTGGCCGAAGGCGTCCAGGTTCTCGAATCTTATCGCTATCTCCTTCACCTCAGCCGGTTGGCCCATTGCGTGTGGGGAGGAACCGGTGAACAGCTTGCGCAGCGCCGCCCTCTGTTCCGCGTTCGCGCCAGAATCTATATAGTAAGCAGTGAAGGTGAACTTGGGCGGCTCGCCCTTCATCTTTTGAACGAATTCAGCAGCCTGGGCAAACTTCACACCGTCCAAGTTCACTCCAGCGTATTGGCCGTTGTCAATTTGGGCAATCAAAAAGAATTGGCATAAGCCGTTGTCAGGCGGTCCGCCGATTAGGCAATGGCAATCGACGCCGCAGCTGTCCACGGTAATCGACCTACCCTCAAGGGACCAGGCCGGCTCCTCGGCAGCGAATGCGACAGTCTCTATCAACCCCAAAGCCACCCCGATAATGGTCAGAATTATTTTCATGACTCCTTTCGTCTATTTGATGGTTTTTAGTTAAGAGCAAGCATACTCCCGGGACACTTGAGTCGAGTTGATATTCAGACTGGATGTACTCGCCCCAGCTAGGGAGCAGATGTGTATCTCCTAAATTAAACAAGATGCCTTACATCTATAAGCCTCCTCTCTCATATCACCCTAGACGCTGTGCGTTTTTAGAAGCTCAACGCATTTTGTCTGATGCTCTCCATGCGCTGAGAAAAGGTTGATGTCATCGCCATCATTAAGAGAGGAGGGTGGAGCAGGGGAGAGCAGTCCACTCGTTGCGTAAGTCCGTGACGGGCAAACGCTTGTATCACGGTATTCCCAAAACTTGGCCTCCGACTCGGTGACGGAGTTCGAACAAAATAAGAAAGTCACCCACACCATTAATCAACCAACCAACGAGCGCTTCCTCCACAATACGTAGATCACAGGATAAATTAACAACTCGAGAATTGCGGAAGTCATCACTCCGCCGATCATTGGCGTAGCAATTCGCTTCATCACATCCGCGCCCGCCTGGGTGGCAGGTGACCACATGATGGGAAGCAGACCAAAGAGAATCGCGCTGACGGTCATGATCTTCGGCCGGATCCGCTGCACTGCGCCCTCCTTGACGGCTGCGTATAAATCCGAGAGGGATCGCATTCGCTCTTCGGCGACAAACTTCTCCCACGCCTGATCAAGGTAGAGCAACATGACCACGCCCGTTTCTGCATCAAGTCCGGCGAGCGCAATCAATCCGACCCAGACTGCAACGCTCATATTGTAATGCAGCAAGTACAACATCCAAAAAGCACCTACCAACGAAAACGGTACGGCCAGCATGACGATAATTGTTTTGGTGGCTGATCGCGTGTTGATATAAATCAAGACAAAGATGATTAGCAGCGTAAACGGGATTACCACTGCCAGCCGCTGTTCGGCCTCTTTAAGATACTGAAATTGGCCTGCCCACTGAATGTAGTAGCCCGGCGGAAATTTTACCTGTTCGTTGATGCGCTGGCTAGCAGCTCGAACATAGCCGTCGATGTCACTGCTCGTGATATCGACAAAAACGAAGCCTACCAGCTGGCCATCTTCGCTGCGGATGAGAGGAGGACCCATTTTGTTTCCGATTTTTGCAACCAACGAGATCGGAATATGAGGCAAGAGGCCCATCGGAGGATTTGAAACGCCGGAGACTTCCGAAGTCGGGCTCAAAGTCTCTGCGAGCGCCGGCACCGGTACAAGTACTCGTTTCAAGGCGTCAAGATCATCGCGAAAATCACGAGCATAACGAACACTGATCGGGTAACGCTCACGGCCTTCAACAGTTGTCGCGATCGTTTGTCCACCGATAGCGGTTTGGATCACGTCGTTGATATCGTCAACTCGCAATCCATACCGGGCAGCGGCTTTGCGATCGACGGTGAAATCCAGAAAATAGCCGCCCGTCGTCCGTTCGGCGAATGCACTGCGGGTATCCGGCAAGTCCGCCAGCGTGTGCTCAATCTGAATCGAGACGTTTTGGATTTGACCCAAATCTTTTCCAAAAACCTTGATGCCAAGTTGGGATCTAAAGCCCGTAGTTAACATCTCGGTCCGCGTTTGGATCGGCATCCAAAAGATATTAGCCATTCCCGGAGTCTTGATGTTGGCGTTCATCTCGGCGATGAGCTTGTCCCAGGTCATGCCGGCACGCCATTGGTTGGAAGGCTTCAATTGCACGACTGTCTCAAACATGGAGAGCGGCGCAGGATCGGTTGAGCTTTCTGCTTGCCCGGCTTTGCCGAATACTGATTTCACCTCAGGCAGCTTCCGGATCATGCGATCCTGAATTTGTAAGGTCTGAGTCGCCTCGGTCACCGACATGCCAGGCACAGCGGTCGGCATATAAAGGATATCCCCTTCATTTAACGGTGGCATGAATTCCTTGCCGAGCTGTAAAAACGGGAAGGCCGTCGCGGCTAGAATAGCAAATGCAAAGGCGAGCGTGAGCTTTCGGTGCCGGAGGACGAAGTTGACGCAGGGTTGATAAGCCCAGATCAGAAAGCGATTGACCGGATTTTTTGCCTCTGGCGTGATCTTGCCACGGATTAGCCAGACCATGAGCACAGGGACCAACGTGATGCCGAGAAAAGACGCGAAGAACATCGCGAACGTCTTGGTGAACGCGAGAGGCCTGAAGAGGCGACCCTCCTGAGCCGTCAACGAAAAAACGGGAATGAAGCTCACTGTAATGACCAGCAGTGAGAAGAAGAGCGGCCGGCCCACGGCTTTGGCAGCACCTATCAGGAGTTCCGTGCGCTCACCTGGATCCGGATCGCGATGGTGCTTCTCCCGAAAATGCTCCAGCGCTTTGTGACCGTTTTCGACCATGATAATGGCCGCGTCAATCATCGCGCCAATCGCGATCGCGATACCTCCCAAAGACATGATGTTCGAGGTCTGCCCGAGCAAAAACAGCGGAACAAACGATAAAATGATCGCGATCGGCAGCGTGATAATCGCGACAAGCGCGGATCGCACATGCCAGAGGAAAACGATACATACCAGCGCCACCACGATGCTTTCTTCGATGAGCTTTTCCCGAAGCGTTTCAATGGCTCTCTTGATGATCCCGCTGCGATCGTAGGTCGGAATGATCTGCACCCCATCGGGCAAAGACGACTGGAGTTCTTGCAGCTTTTTCTTAATGCCAGCAATGACGTTCAGAGCGTTTTCGCCGTACCGCATGACGACAATGCCGCCCACCACTTCCCCTTTGCCGTCGAGTTCCGCTACGCCTCTACGAAGGTCTCCTCCGAGGTGCACTCTTGCGATATTCTTGACGTAAACTGGTGTTCCATTCTGGACTTTGAGGACGACATCTTCGATGTCCGCCGGCCCTTGAATATAGCCGTGCCCTCGAACGAAATATTCTGTGGTCGCAACCTCTGAAGTTTTGCCACCCACGTCATTGTTGCTCGCCTGAATCGCGCTCGCGATGTCCTTAACCGAGAGATTGTAGGCAATCAGCGCGTTGGGATCGAGATCGACTTGGTATTGCTTCACGAAGCCGCCAACGGAAGCAACCTCCGAAACACCCTTTACGGACTCTAAGGCATAACGCAGCGTCCAATCCTGAAACGAGCGTATATCCGCCAGAGAGTGTTTCCCGGATTTATCAATCAGCGCGTATTCGTAAACCCATCCAACGCCGGTAGCATCGGGACCAATGACAGGATTTACGTTTGCCGGCAATGAGCCTCGAGCGGAATTGAGGTATTCGAGAACTCTCGATCGAGCCCAATAGATGTCCGTGCCATCCTCAAAGATGACGTAGACAAAAGATTTGCCAAACATGGATTCCCCGCGGACAAATTTGACCTTCGGGGCAGAAATGAAACGGGCCGAGATCGGATAGGTAATCTGATCTTCAATAAGATCGGGCGAGCGACCTTCCCAATCGGCGTAAATAATTACCTGAACGTCGGAGAGGTCCGGGATAGCATCCAGCGATGTGTGCAATAGCCCATAAACTCCCGCCGCCACAGCAAAGACGGTGAATATGACGATCAGAAATTTGTTGCGCGCACTAGCGCCTATGACCCGCTCAACCAGAGTCTCTTGCTTGATGTCGTTTGAGTGGATCATCGGACAGCTTTTAAGTTCAGTGTCCCGATCGAGCCGATTGTTTGCCCGCAAGTGGACATCGCCGTTCCTATGAACGGATTGTGAAGCTCTTGATCCGTTTGGAGCCATCGAGCCGATGATTTTGTCGACATCGGACACATCATCACCTTCCACTCCTGAGTTAGAGCAGGGTGATAATCAGAGAGCAGCTTGATAAGGGCGGCGCTTATCTTGCCGAACTGGATACGCGCTGTGTCCAAGTCACTAGCCTGAAACGCCGGTTCGGTGGCTGCACCTAGCTCTTTCAGGCTTTCCTGAACTGGGACTGCTGATTTCCTGTTTTCTCAGGAGAGGGCGACGGTGTCTCCTTCTCAAAACCCTGTAATGCCCCCTGCACTTGGGATTCCGCATCGATGAGAAAATTGGCGCTCGCAACGACGCGATCGCCCTCTTTCAACCCGCTCAAAACCTGGTAAGCATCTCCTACTTGGCTGCCTAGCTGAACAATAGCTGGTCGTAGTTTTCCATTCCCTTTATCCAGGAAGACGATATTCCGGCTCCCGGTCGGTACGACCGCGTTGATTGGAACGGTTAATCCTTCGCCGAGATCAACCGAAAGATCAGCGTTGACGTACATCCCAGGCCGGAGCTGCAGATCGGGATTCGGGAGATCAATTCGAATTTTGGTGGTCCGTTGCGTCTGTGAGACGAACGGATTAACTACCGCTACCACACCTGTAAACGATTTGTCCGAGTCGAAGGTGATCGAAACCGTTTGGCCCACATTGATTATTGGGATCTCGTTCTGGTAAAACTCCGCCCAAACCCACACCAGCGACAGGTCAGCCACGCTGATCAGTTTCTGACCCATCGAGAATCTTGCTCCCTGGTCAGCCGGCACATCCTCAACAACGCCCTTAAATGGGGAGACCAATGTCAAATATTCTGAAGAAATTCGGCTCTTTTCCAGTTCTTCGATTTGCTGATCCGTAAGATTCCATTGGCGCAGGCGCCGTTTTGCAGATTGGATCAATTGGTCGATCTCACGGGCCGCGCCGTGATCACGATTTTCAAGAAGTTTGATGAGCTCTTGTTCGGACGCTGCAAGATCCGGACTGTAGACCTGCAACAAATCCTGACCCTTCTCAACGACCTGACCTGGCGAGGTGATGTAAAGCTTTTGCACGTATCCGTCGGTACGAGGTACGTACATCCATTGGCGTCCCTTGTCCGCAGTCACCAAACCGACTGTGCGGACGGTGCGCACGAGTCGTTGCCGTTTCGCTTGAGCGTAGGTGACACCGAACTGTTGCTGACGCTCAACTGGAACATCGAAGTCGTGTGATTCAGGTTGTGCAATTGGCTTTGAACTCGCGCTAGGTACCGCACCCGCGTTACCCATTTGACTAGCCTGGTCGGCCTGAGACTTGCTTTTGTAAACAGGCACAAGGTCCATCCCGCAGACCGGACAAGTGCCTGGCTTTTTAGAATGCACCCACGGATGCATTGTGCAGGTGTAGTAATCGACATCATTCTTGGCAGAAACAGCCGGGCCGGGCTTCGAACAGGCAACCAGCATGAGAACCAGAATCAGGACAGGAGAAACAAAGACGCGGTTTTTCATTTTGATACTTCAGGCACGCCGCCGAAGAATCGGAGATTCGATCCGACCAAAGACTCAAGCTCAGCAAGAGCAATCTGGTAGTCTGTTAGGTGTTGATGGTAGGCCGCCTCGATTTCCCAAAGATTGCGCTGGGAAGAAAGTAAATTCTGCAACAGCGTTTTATCCGCTTCGTAATCTGACTGGTTTGCCGAGACATTCTGCTTGGCGTTAGGAATAAGACTCTTCTCGTAGAGATCAGCATTAGGAGAATCTGCGAGCGAAGTTCCCGCGTATCCAGATTTGCGACGTGCAGTTCTCGGAGCGCGGGTCGCCCGAGTGACCCAAACGCGTCCACCTTCATCAAGACTTTCAGCGCGGTCTCGTCGTCCGAGCGTTTTCTTGATCTGTGCTGTGAGGAGATCTGACTCTGGCTGCGCCCCAACTTCAAATTTGGTTCGACTACTGTCGACGGTTTGGGAGAGTGCGGTTCCTTCCGTTTGGTTTAATTCTAGAAGTTCATAGTCGTTGGAGAGTTGGAGAAAAGCGGATCGTGTTTTGAAAACCAGCTCTAGCTCTTGGCGTCGCAGGTCTTGAAAGGCGGCTACAGCTTCAGCAGCAGCGGCTCTTTCACGGCTCCGGTTTTTGCCAGAAAGTGGAATGCTCTGTTCGATGCTCACCGTCTGATCCGTGAAGCCGTTCGCCGGAATTTGGACAAACCGGCCCAATAGCGATCGGAAATTTAACTTCGGATCTTCCCAGGCAGCCTCTTGTGGAATTCGTTGCGTAGCCATTCGCCACCGCGCTCGAGCGGCCGCTACAGCCGGATTTCTCGCCAGCGCTTTCTGTGTAACCTCTTCAAGAGAAAGAGAGCTCTGCCCCGCCAATAAGCCTGGAGGAGCCAAAAACGCTACCTGCACAAATGCTGTAAGAAAAAACGAAGGAAAGCAAAACGGGTGATTCATAGATCTGAGGGAAAATCCGGACGAAGGATCACGGATTTGCTGTGTCTAGAGGCTACGCGACGGACAGCGATGCCAGGACAGACCGGTCCTGTCACTTCAGGACGCTCAGATCAATCGAACACAGTTCGTGGCCAGCACCGGAGGAGCGTATCCTCCCGTATCGCTGAATTCCACTGACCCGGCCGGCATTGGCAGAATGAGCAGCATCCGGCTAAACGAGAAACTACCTTCAACCCAATCCAGACTGTCCATCAAGCCGCCGTTGTAGTGCAACGGCGTGGCCTCTCTCGTGCGCTCTCTCTTACAGCAGGACGAACTATTGCAACAGCCCTTTTGGCAGCCAGAATCGCTGGCGCTGGAATAGGCCACCGCCTCACCACAAGAGAAAGGTTCTACTCGAGCTTGGCCCAGAAAGGTCAAACTCAGCAGCAGGAGAGCGATTGTAAGGAAACGCTGCATGGAACAAGCAAGCTTGATTGTTTTACGTCATTCCGGACCGATGTGCAAGCTCTCCCAATTATACCCGGCACAATGCCAACCGTACCGTTTGCTGAAATGTCCTCTTTAGTTTGGCCATCCTGGACCGAGGATTTCCAGGGCGTGAACTTGAGAGGTAGCGGAATTGCCCGCGATCATTTATGCGTCTTATGCAAGCGACTGTTTCGGTGCTCAAAATTCGCTGGTTTCAATTGATCTTTCCGGGACTTCCCAACGATTGAAGAATTCCACAGTCTTTTACGGTGCGTGCTTGCTCGCATCGACTTCGCAACCTTCTTAAGTTCTCTTGTAGGAATCTCAACTCCTTGATGCGATTACTCGCATGCTCGTTTGAGCTCCACAGGCCAAATTAATTGTACCGGGGGGAGCCCGCGATCAAAGTTACCCCAATCGCCGACTAGAGGGGTCCGGGGGGTCCGCACACGAAACGGAAATTGAGAGGGTGAACCGCAGTCATCGCAGCGACGCTAGCGCGGATCAAACCATTTTAAATTCATCACAATCCCTGTTTTCTATGGTTTTTTGAACATATGAGATAAAACTCGATAATAGAATGATGAATAAACTTTCTTTGGTCGTCTTTTTAACGCATGACGTATACAAGTTCCTTCCATTACCTTCGTAAGATCTTTGCTTTAGTAGCAGCCACTTTAATTCTCCCTGCGCTGGCCCACGCCGGCACGGACAATGGTATTAAAGGCAATGACGGGCAGAATAACGGAAATCAATACGGAAAGGACAAGGGTGATCCCGTGGTTTCGAACGTTCCGGAGGCAAACACTGCGATCGTCTTGATTCCTTTCCTCGGTGCGGTTCTGGTGGTTGGCTCCATGCATCTTTGGCGCCGGCAAAAGAACGCTTCTGTCTGACGACAAATGCCACGAGGGTAAAGCCTTCGGGTGCTAGCCAAATTTGCTCCTTACCCGGCGCAGAGCGATGAATCTTGCTCCGCGCTAGCCTGTCTTATGCGCGCGCCGCTCAGAAAATTTCAGCCATCGATCCTGCCCTTGCTCGTTTTTGGCGCCTTATGGTTTTTGCTCATTAAAAACCTTTCCCTCTATTGGGCCGCAGACCCCCAATATAGTTTCGGGTGGTTTGGGCCGCTGCTCTGCGCCTACCTTTTTCTGACCCGTTGGTTCAGCCGACCGTTCACCGAACCGGTTTCTTGGGGAACCGCCAAATGGGTATTCTGGATTGCGGCCCTAGCGTTTCTGCCCACCTGGCTGGTCGAGCAACCCAATCCCGATTGGCGAGGGCTCAGCTGGGTGTTGGCGCTTGAAGTTGTCACCCTAACTCTTTGCGCGATCTATTTTGTGGGTGGAGGATCATGGCTGCGCCACTTTGCCTTTAGTATCTGCTTTATCTTGACCACGCTTCCGTGGCCGGGAAGCTTGGAAACATTCCTGATCCAAGGCCTGATGCAAGTCGTTGCCTGGGTGACGGTGGGTTTACTAAACATTTCTCATGTTGCGGCGCTGCAGCATGGAAACTTGATCGAGGTGAAGACCGGCCTCTTGGGAATCGATGAAGCCTGCAGTGGGGTCAGATCGCTTCAAGCCAGCGTCATGGTATCGCTTCTCTTAGGCGAACTTTATCGAGCGACCTTTCGGCGAAGGACCATCTTCCTTTTGGCCGGGATTCTGATCGCCTTTTTTTGCAACGTGGGACGTACTTTCTTTCTGTCTTGGACGGCATCCACACAAGGAATCGAATCCGTCCCCAAGTGGCATGATTGGGCCGGGTTCATCGAATTGGGCATTTGTTTCTTTACCCTGTGGGGATGCGTGCATTTGATGTGCCGAAGCTCTTTGAAGCTGCCGCACCCTTCGCCAGCCTCTTCAGGCACAGACCAAGCCCCAAGACCCTTCCCTCAGAAACTGGCAATCAGTCTAGGCGTGTGGTTAGCGCTCACTATTCTCGGCACTGAAGCCTGGTACCGGGCGCACGAGAACGGGGAGCTGCTCCAGTGGTCTTTCCAATTGCCGATCTCAAAACCGAAGTTTCAAACCTTGTCTCTTCCTGATCTGCTTGGAGACGAACAACGGGCGGCTTCCTGGACTGAGAATGACGGAAGTCGTTGGACCGCGCTCTTTTTTAAATGGGCCGCGGGGCCGCCCCGCTCCCGGATTCTGGCCCGGCTTCACCGTCCGGAGAATTGTCTCCCTGCCGCCGGGTATAAGCTCCAAACCGACCGGGGCATCATCACGGTTCGAGCCAAAGACTTGATGATTCCCTTCCACGCCATGGATTTCGAGTGCGACGGGCGCCAAGCATACGTTTTTTTCTGTATTTGGCAGGATAGTTTAAAATCCAATCAAAAACTCAGAATTCGGGATCATTGGGATAGTCGCCTGGTCGGACTTGAGTCTGTATTGTTAGGGGAGCGTGATCTGGCCCAACAGACCCTGGAGATCGTTGTGTTCGGCTATTCGACACCCCAAGAAGCCGAAAACGCATTGCGCCGCCAGATGGATGAGTTGATTCAGATTTGAAGACAGCCTCCCATTCGGACATGGATCTCGGCCCAGATAAACCTCCCCTCCGTTTAACAGAAGACAAGCCGCACGACATTGGTGGCACTTAATTCGCTGGCCCGTTCGCCCAAGATCGCCGCTAATGCTTCAGCAAAGTCACCTCGGCCGCTGAACCTTGATCGGACCGATCCCGGGCATTGCGATGCGTAACCACGCTTATAAGCGTGGTGCCATGGTCTACGATGCGGTGGGTGCGACCCGTATCATTCGAGTCCCACCAAGCCTTTCAGCGCATAATCTTGGGACTTGTCGTCAAGCGCCCGGCATGAAGATGGGGTTTGCAACAAATGGGGTCAGTCTCACGGCATCAAAAACCTGTTTATTTCGGACGGCAGCCAGTTCACAACCGGCGCGGCGGCAAATCCGACGCTGACGATTTTCGCGCTCGCAATTCGGCAAGGGGATTACATTGCTGATCAGATGGCAAAGCAGACTATCTAAGAATTGCGCCCTCACTATTGCGTCCAATGGCGACGTGCAACCGTGAAAGGTTTTCAAAGTCGTGGAGCGGACAGTCTGTGCCGCTGGCTCGACGGTCAAGGTGTCGCGATGGCCGAAGCAAATCAAGGTCACGCCGAACGATACGTGCGTCAGCATACGCGATTGCCTGACATCCATTATCCGCAGGGTCGTCTAGGTAAAGCCGCGTTAAGCGTGCCTTTCATCGCAACGGTGCTTGGTGAGCAAGGCATCCTTTCCGAATCAGTACCCGTGTCGATAGCTGATGCATGGCTGGCTCATTTTGATGATCATTTGATGCGAGTGTGCGAGAAATGAACCAGATTTGGGAGGATCGGAAATAATCGCTTGTTGAGACGCCGATGGCGATCGAATTTCAGTCGTAGTATTTGAATGGAACCTGCACGCTTACACCGCTGAACCCGCTCCTACCTATTCGCTAACAACGCCCCCTTCGGTATGAACCGCTATATCACGTTTCTCTTCATTGGCGCGCCTGGCAGCGGCAAAGGGACCCAGGGCGAGGCCCTCGGAACTGTACCCCGATTTTTCCATTGCGCTCGCGGCGAAGTCTTTCGCTCGCTCGAATTGCGAACGCCATTGGGACAAAAAATCATCGACTATTCCACGAAAGGATTGCTAGTACCGGACGACCTGACCGTTGAGCTTTGGAGAACAAAAATCCAAGCCCAGGTCCTGGAGGGAGAATTCAAACCCGATATTGACGCTCTCGTACTTGATGGCATTCCCAGAAATGTCAATCAAGCGAAACTGATGGAAGAACTGATTGATGTAAAGCAGGTGTTCCACCTCTCCTGCCCGAAGTGCGAGGAGTTGATCCGTCGTCTCCGAAAACGCGCCATCAAAGACAACCGGCTCGATGACGCCAACGAAGAAGTGATCCGGGAACGACTCGCCATCTACGAGGAAGAGACCAAGCCTGTTTTGAAGTTTTACTCGGGCCTAGTGACTAATATTGATGCGCTGCAACCGCCGGTTAAGGTTCTACTGGATATTATCGGAGTGATTTGGAGCACGCACGATGCTGTGATGACCTTTAACGCTTGACCGACGCGAGGAGACGACTTCCCTCAAGTACATCAAGCGCTCTTAAAGGCGCTCGACCTGCGCCAAGACCCAACGACGTCAGGCGGCGGTCAAACCTCTAATGACCCCACGGAGAAAAAAAGAGTATTTCGTCGCGCCTTATCTTCGCGCCATTCTCCTATGACCCCGCCTTTGCTATAGCCAAAAGCAATCAGAACACTGCGAAAAGAGTATAAGAGAAGCCCAGAACTCGGGGTAGGTTCGTCGTGCAATTTATGCGGACACACGTTCGCCGACGCAAGTCGCGTAGGGAGTAATCCGTTAAGGAAGCAAATGGCTTTGCTGCGGTGGAAGACGATTAATCTCCTGCGGCGTAGTGTGGATCGTTCTGTACGGTCATCCTGGAGCAAAATATGGCGACTACGGTGCTTTTAAAAAGTCCTCAGGCCACTAGAGCCGTCGCTGTTCGCGAAAAGCGCGGTGTGAGTCGTCTGGCCGAAATCGTTCGACGATTGTCTCGTTCAGAACTGTTTAAGGATTACGAGCGAGCTTTCAGTGAAACAACCAAGTTGCCGCTCGCGCTCCGGCCCCTCGAGACTTGGAAGTTGTCCACGGCCGGTAAGTCGCGGGAAAATCCATTTTGTGCACTGATGGCTCAGTGCAGCCGCACCTGTGGGGCATGTTTAGAGGTTCAGGAAAGAGTTGCAAATCAAAGCGCGACCGGAGCAACTACTATAACCTGTTTTGCCGGTCTCTGTGAAACAGCTGTTCCTGTTCGCGTCGGGGATCGAGTTATCGGCTATCTGCAAACAGGACAGGTATCATTGAAAGAGCCGAATGCGGCTCAATTTGACAAAATCACCAAACAACTAAACGAGTGGGGAGTTGATCTCGATCTGCCCAAACTCGAGGATGCCTATTTTCATTCTCTTGTTCTGACTGCTGGTCAATACAATGCGATTATCAAGTTATTGGAGGTTTTCGCAAAGCATCTTTCCCTTATTGCGAGCCAAATCGTGCTTCAGGAGGATGAAACTGAATCGCCACTGGTTCGCCGGGCGCGAGCGTACATCGTTGGCCACCAGGCGGATCCGATCGATTTGGATAATGTCGCGCATGCTTTGCACGTCAGCACGTTCTATTTTTGCAAGATGTTCAAGAAGGGGACAGGCCTGACCTTTACGGATTACCTCGGCCGGGTACGGATTGAGACGGCCAACACTTTGTTGCTTAACCCTCACCTACGGATCAGTGAAATCGCGTATGACGTCGGTTTCCAATCGCTGACACATTTCAACCGCGTTTTTCGGCAGATATCTGGGCAGTCTCCGACTGAATTTCGCACTTCGAAGTCAGGGAATCGCAGCTTGCGTATAAATAGTCCGAATAGCTAGCTAACTTGACTATTCAGAAGATAAGACTCTATGAGTCGGACTTGTTATTTTAGGTAAATTCGATATGACGAACTCATGAGCGATGTCGATGCCTTGATCGTTGGCGCGGGACCTGTTGGCCTGACTTTGGCGACGGAATGCCGGCGGTCCGGCGTTTCGTTCCGCATCATCGATAAGAATGCAGCGCATTCGGAAAGATCGAAGGCGTTGGCAATCTGGAGCGGGACCCTTGAGTGCATGTCTTCCATGGGTTTGGTTGACGAATTTCTGGCGAGGTCCATGCCGGGGCACGGGCTCATGTTTCATGACACGGGAAAGTTCATTAACCGCGTCTCTCTGCATGAAGGAGTGGAATCGGAGTATCCGATACCCATCATCTTGCCGCAATGTGAGACTGAGGAGATCCTCATCGCCCATTTGCAAAGGGTGGGCGTGACGATTGAGCGTTCCGTCGAGATGACTGGATTGAAGAACGAAGCGTCCGGCGTGGAGGCCGAATTGACGCATTCGGACCGGACTAAGGAAATCGTTCGGGCGAAATACCTCGCCGGCTGCGACGGCGCGCATAGTTTCGCGCGGCATCATTTACCGGTGACGTTCGACGGTGTCGCAGAGGAGTCGTCTTTCATCCTTATCGACTGCAAAGTCGAGGGCGATCTGCCCTCAGATCATCTTTATATTAACTGGGGACCCATCGGGATATCGATTTTCTTCCCGATCAAGAAAGACGTCTTCCGGCTGTTTGCCGTACGGCAAGATAAGTCCGATCGCTCGACGCCGACGGTGGAGGAATTCAACGAATATCTGCGTGCCAACGGACTTAGGCAATTGCGGTTGTACGATGCGGAGTGGCTCGGCTACTTCGGCGTGCATGAGCGGTATGCCTCCCGGGCTCGCGTCGGTCGCGTCTTCCTGCTTGGGGATGCGGCCCACGTCCACAGTCCGGCCGGCGGACAAGGAATGAATACCGGAATGCAGGATGCGTTCAATCTCGGGTGGAAACTTGCGCTGTTGACGCGCGGAAAAGGCGACGCAGAGGCGATTGCGGAAAGCTTCCATGCCGAGCGGCATCCCGTTGCAAAAGCTCTCATCGAAAAGACAACCAAGCTGCTTCATTTCGGCATGGCCCATGGCCCTTTCATTCGCCTTGTAAAAGATGCTGGGGTTAAATACCTGTTCCAGGCGAACTTCATGCAGGAGAAGCTTTCTGGCGAACTCTCGGAGTTGCACATAAACTATCCCGAAAGCCCACTCGTCTCGGCGGACAGCTCTTGGTCGAACCGTCATGGATTTAAACCGGGATCGAAGCCTCGCGATGTTACCCTGCGGCACGCCGAAACGAAGGAACCCGTTTTGCTTTGGCGGCAGTTCCTGTTGCCAAAGCACACACTGGTTCTTTTCTCCGGGAAGAGTCCGAAATCCGAGACACTCGTCAGGCTCGCTGAAATCGCCGCGAAAGCGCCCAGTGATTCCGTACAAACTGTCATTATCTGGCAGGGCGACGAAGCCCCGGCAAATGCGCCGCAGGGACTCTACCTCGATCCCGATGCCGAGGCGCATAAGCGCTACGGCTTGGATCAGGAAGGCTGGTATCTGGTCCGGCCGGATCAATATCTCGCCGCTCGCAGCGCGACGCTTGATCCCACTAAGTTGGAGACTTATTTGGCAAAGGCCCTGAGGTAAGTGCCAGTTACCGAGAATACGGTCATGACGAGCTTGCGTTGCTCGGGAGGACGGCAGCCGGACGAGTCAGGATCCCGAATCGTTCGCATGATGCTTTATTGTGCGGAGCTGCTCGCAAGCATTTCAGGCATCGAAGTAAGCGCAATTCAGAATTCGGACGATTCTGAACTTCCGCCACCGGTAATCTGGTGTTTTCTATTTTATATTACATCTATTGTATGATGTTATACATATTCGATTCAGCCGCCGCTGGTTCCGCGCCTGTGAGTAACTTGTGAATTTCCGCTCATCCCTCTTTGCCAGGCGCCCGGTTTTTGGATAGTTATTCCCCCGAGGCTTTGAGTAAGGGATGAACGACAGATGAAAGAAGACTATATCGCACGCGGTTTTCAAAAAATTCACGATGATCTTGCCTTTCTGATGCAGTGTTTCCGGGAGGTTCTGGAGGAGCTTGGCGAGGAGCATCTGGCATCTAATCTGCCTTGGATTAATCAGGTCAGAGTCGATCTGGCGCCCAATCCGCGACTCTGCCAGGCCTATTCAATTGCTTTCCAACTCTTGAACATGGTCGAGGAAAACGTCGCCGCGCAGATCCGCCGCTCCCGGGAGTCGGAAATCGGCCTCGCCGGCGAACCAGGCCTCTGGGCGGATCATTTGCACGAACTCCGCCAGGCCGGGATTTCGGAGACGGCAATCGCAGCGCAACTGAATAAGATCAGAGTCGAGCCGGTACTAACCGCTCATCCAACCGAGGCGAAGAGGCTCGCCGTTCTGGAACAGCATCGCGCCCTGTACCTCTTGATGGTTCGGCGGGAGAACCGGATGTGGACACCACAGGAACAGGAAGCAATCCGAAACGAAATCAAGGTGACCTTGGAAAGGCTCTGGCGAACTGGCGAAGTACACCGCACGAAGCCCGGAGTAGCTGAAGAACGACGGAATGTGATCTATTATCTCCAAGAAGTCTTCCCGAGCGTCCTGAAGGACGTGGACTCTCGCCTCAGACAGGCGTGGACCGACGCAGGTTATCATGCCGAGACGCTCGTTTCCCCCGCCTCCCTGCCTAGAATTCGATTTGGCACCTGGGTAGGCGGAGACAGAGATGGCCACCCGCTGGTGACGGCGGAAGTGACGCGCGACACTTTCCGCGAATTAAGGCGCGCGGCTCTCCAAAACCTCCATCACGCGGTCGGCGCCGTCTCAGCTGAGCTTACAATGACACGTCACGAGCAAAGGGCCTCCGCCGAGCTCCAGGAGAGTATCGCCAGATTGGTGGATGAACTGTCAGGCGATCTGATCCTCCGTTCGCGGCCGGAAGAACCCTGGCGACAATTTTCCCATTTAATCGAAAAGAAAATAGCGAAAACTCTTGATAATCAAGGTTATACAGTCCCTTCCCAGCTACGGAAGGACCTCACAATTCTGGCCCGTTCCTTAAACGAGATCGGAGCTTCCAGGATAACCCGCTTCGAGATATTACCAGTCATCCGTTTAGTGGATGTTTTGGGATTTCATGGCGCGGTGCTGGACATTCGTCAGAACAGCGCATTTCATGATCGCGCCTTAGTTCAGCTTCTGGACCGGGCCGGCCTTTCCGAGTCGCGATCTTTCGCCAATTGGGACCAGGAACAAAGGCTTCCTTTTTTGGAGTCTGAACTTCTTTCCCGCCGACCTTTCCTGGCTCCGGGCACCTCGATTGGACCAGAGGCAGATGCAGTGCTGGATTGTTTTCGGGTGATCAAGGAATATCGAGATCAGTTTGGAATCCGAGGTATCGGCTCACTGATTATCAGCATGACTCGCGGAGTGGCCGACTTGCTAGTCATGTATTTGTTTGCTCGCGAGGTTGGACTTTGGATCGAAGTTCCGGATGGTCCGGCCTGCCAACTTCACGTGGTGCCTTTATTCGAGACGATTGAGGACCTGGAAATCGCCCCGGAAGTGGTGCAGAAATATCTCTCTAACACCTTCACTCGGAGAAGCTTGGCGCTCCAGAAAGAGGCACGAAGCGGCTCGCGGCTGGTCCAACAGGTAATGCTAGGCTACAGCGACAGCAACAAAGACTCAGGGATGCTGACCAGTCAGTGGGCTCTTCATTGTGCCCAGAAGTCGATCAGCAGCGTGGCGGACAAGTTAGGCGTTGAAGTCCGCTATTTTCATGGTCGTGGCGGAACAATCAGCCGCGGCGCGGGACCGACCCATCGTTTTCTGGAATCGCTTCCCCACCAGACAATCCGCGGGGATATCCGCCTGACTGAACAGGGAGAGACGATCGCCCAAAAATATGCAAACCGGATCACCGCCACCTACAATCTTGAACTTCTTTTAGCGGGTGTGACAGGAATCACCTTGCGCCAACGAAATATTCGAGAACCGGTGGATGATGCGGCGTCGCTGGTGGGTCGACTCTCCGAGCTCAGCCGCGAGAGATATCGCGGGCTACTCAAGATGGAAGGATTCATCGACTTTTTCCGGTCGGCCACTCCGATTGATGCGTTAGAACTGAGTAGCATAGGATCGCGGCCAAGCCGCCGCACAGGTCAACGTTCGCTGTCAGATCTCCGAGCTATCCCGTGGGTCTTTAGCTGGACCCAGTCCCGTTACTATTTACCCGGCTGGTACGGGATCGGCAGCGCTCTGAAAGAGCTTCAAGGGGTCGATGCTGGAGGGTTCGATCAGGTGGTGAGTTTGCGCAAGACTTCGCCTTTCCTGCGCTTCGTGCTGACCAATGCGGAGACAAATCTTTCGAGCGCCGAGCGAACCATTATGGAGCTCTACGCTACTCTGTGTCCGTCAGATGAACAAGTTACGTCCGTTTTTCATCGGATCATGGAAGAATACCAGTTGGCGCAATTGATGTTAAAGGAAGTGCTGGGCGGTGATTCCAAGGCGAGACGACCGAGGTTTACGATGACCCATCAGATCCGAGCGGACGCCTTGATGGCGTTACACAGACAACAGGTCACTCTTCTGCGGGATTGGCGAGCTGCTTCGTCGGCTGACGACAACAATTCAACAGACCGGCTCCTTGTTGATCTCCTGGTTTGCATTAATGCCATTGCGAGCGGCTTGCGAACGACCGGGTAGAGGGAGCCTTAAGAGCCAAAGCGCTCGCGAGATTTTCGGGTAGAAGGTCCTGGCGTTCCATTTGGCACCAGGATCGCAAGCGTGAGTGGCTGGCGGCTTCTCCGTGGGTAAAAGGTTTTCTCGATAATTTCGTCGGCCAACCGGATGGCCTGACGGACGGATTCGAGACGGCGTGACAACCGCTTACGCTCAACACGCTCCAACCAGAGGCTGGCTGGATCGGTTTCCTCGAGGACAAGACACATTTTGGACGCGATCGGGCTGCGAAACCTGGCGCGTTGGGCGTTGCGGTATCTGGTGGCCGTGGCGGCGACGCTCCGGAGGAGCTGGGTAGCGATCATTCTGGTTCGAATTTCCGAACAAAGATCATCGATCAGATCGAGCAGAGCGCCCATAAACTGTGGGGTGGAATCAATTTTCATAGAACATCTTGAAATAACGTTATGTACACTATGTTGGTTGTCAAACGGAAAAACGAGAGGGAGCGGGAGGCAATGCCGGCAGAACGCGGCGGCCAACTGGCAGAGCGTAGCGGCGTATCGGCGTACTCCGTATCGGCGGTTCACTGCAACTGAGAATTTGAGCATCTAATACGCCGATACGCTCGGCCCGGCGCCTTGGTTCAAAGAGGCAAAGCGGGACGCTTCGCATACCATGCCGGGAGGGCAACATTTCGGCGGATAAACGAACCGCAGATACGGAGCACGCCGATACGCCGCAGCGCTCTGCCGGTCGGTCTCCTCGTTGACGCGGAGGGTAGTTCGTAGTTTACTGTCGGAACGCAGGGGAGCCTCTGGCTGAGAACTCCGGATTGATTCGGAGGACCCTTTGAACCTGAAACGGCTAATACCGTCGAAGGGAGCAAACTCCAGAGTGGTCCTGCAGAGCAGAGATTGCCATGACCACAACAGATTCATCCTATCCAAGCAGCCGTCGGATTTACGTTCCCGGGAAGATCCACCCTGATTTGCGCGTGAGTTTACGGGAGATTTCCCAGTCCCCCACTCATTTGCCAGACGGCCGGACGGAGGAAAACTCTCGCGTCAACGTTTACGATACCAGCGGGCCCTGGGGCGACCCCGCCTTTCGCGGTGACGTCGGCGAAGGGTTGCCGCCTCTGCGGGGTGCTTGGATTCTCGGTCGCGAAGATGTTAGGGAGTACCAAGGGCGCCGAACACTTCCGATCGATGACGGCTATCTAAGTGATGTCCATATCGAAAGCGCCACGAGAAACGGCCGTCGCGGGCAACTGGAGGTTTTTCCCGGTTTGAAGCGCCCCGCGCTACGGGCCGGCGAAGGACATCCGGTCACCCAGCTCTGGTACGCCAGACAAGGCATTATTACGCAGGAGATGGAATATATCGCGATCCGGGAAAATCTGGGGGCCGAAAAGCGACGAGAGGCTGCCGGCACTAACGGCGATCATCGCGCTGGGGCCCCGAAAGAGATCACGGCGGAGTTTGTACGCGAGGAAGTTGCGCGCGGGAGGGCGATCATTCCTGCCAACGTCAATCACCCGGAATTGGAGCCGATGATTATCGGGCGCAGTTTCCTGGTAAAGATAAACGCCAACATTGGCAATTCGGCGGTGGCATCGAGCATTGAGGAAGAGGTCGAAAAAATGCGATGGGCGACGAAGTGGGGCGCGGACACAGTCATGGATTTGTCGACTGGCAAAAATATTCACGCCACGCGGGAATGGATCATCCGCAACAGCCCGGTACCGATCGGGACGGTGCCGATCTACCAGGCGCTCGAGAAGGTAGGAGGCCGCGCGGAAGAGCTGACTTGGGAAATTTATCGGGACACGTTAATCGAACAGGCGGAACAGGGTGTCGACTATTTCACGGTTCATGCCGGGGTCCTTTTGCGCTTCATTCCGTTGACCGCGAAGAGGAAAACAGGAATCGTTTCGAGAGGCGGATCAATCCTTGCCAAGTGGTGTTTGGCGCATCACCAGGAGAATTTCCTCTACACGCATTGGGACGAGATTTGCGAGATTATGGCTGCCTATGATGTCAGCTTTTCGATCGGTGATGGATTACGACCAGGATCGATTGCGGACGCGAATGATGAGGCGCAGTTCGCCGAATTGAAGGCTCAGGGTGACCTGACAAAACGAGCGTGGGCCCTGGGAGTCCAAGTTATGAACGAAGGGCCAGGGCATGTCCCGATGCATCTGATTCAGGAAAACATGGAGAAACAGCTGGAATGGTGCCACGAGGCCCCATTTTATACGCTCGGGCCTTTAACAACGGATATCGCTCCCGGGTACGATCACCTGACGAGCGCGATCGGCGCCGCGATGATCGGATGGTACGGCACAGCAATGCTTTGCTATGTGACGCCGAAAGAGCATCTTGGTTTGCCCAACCGGGAAGACGTCAAAGAGGGAGTCATCGCTTATAAGATTGCCGCGCACGCCGCTGACCTTGCCAAAGGGCATCCTGGCGCCCAGGTTCGTGATGATGCGCTGAGTAAAGCGCGATTCGAATTCCGATGGGAGGATCAATTTAATCTCAGCCTGGATCCGGAAACGGCTCGGTCATTTCACGACGAGACGCTGCCCCAGGAAGGTGCTAAAACGGCACATTTCTGTTCCATGTGCGGACCGCATTTCTGCTCGATGAAGATTACCGAAGATGTGCGGAAATATGCTGAGGAGCACGGATTCGACGGATCGGAATCGATTGAGGTCGGCCTACAGGAAAAGGCTGACGAGTTTCTCAGGACCGGCGGAGAGATTTACCGGTGAACTGTTGAACCGCGGAGTCGATAGACTGCGGCCGCGGATTCTGTGCGGAGGGTCTGGAGGAAGGTCGTCAGGCAACTGGGCGGACTTCTGGTGTTTCGAATTGCGGCGTACCATCTTCGGCCCAGACCGCGACTGGTAATTGGCAGAGCGCGGCATTCGTCATTTCCCAGACAGGGTTGCACGGCCCATCGGGCCAGCACGGCAATCCCAAATCCGGCTTTGACAAGTTCCAGAATAGCTTCGGTCAGCGGTATCTCGAGGACCGCTTTTGGTCGGACACCGGCTGATTGCACGATTTTTGAGAACAACGGATTTGTCGAGAGCGACCCGTAGGAGATCAGCGTCTCATTATTAAAATCCCTGGGACGGAGGAATTCCCGACCTGCGAGCGGGTGAACCACTGCCGTTACCGCGACAAGTTCGTCGTCCAGAATTTTAATCATTTTGAGTCGACGGTCCCGCGTAGGCCGGGAGACCACCGCGAGATCCAGTTCGTTTTTCAGCAAGGCTTGGATTGATCCTGGAGTTGCCTCTGTTACGAGTCGCACCTCCACCGACGGATGTCTTCGTCCAAAGTCGCGAACAATCCCCGGAAGCCATTGGTAACAGGTGTAGCACTCGGCCGAGAGGCGAATTGTCCCGAGCATCTCGCTGGACTTCTGGCGCAGATCCTTCTCGGTGCCTTCAATTATGGGAATGACCAGCCGGGCTGTTCGCAGAATTCGTTCTCCGGCCGGGGCGAGCGCCAATCGTCTTCCGATCCGATGGAACAAGGAGACGCCGAACTGTTCCTCGACGTCTCGCAGTTGGTGACTAAGAGCAGATTGCGAGAGACCAAGCCGTTTTCCCGCGCGTGTCAGCCCCCCCTCCTCCACCACCGTGCGCACCAGATCCAAATGCCGTCGTTCGAGATTCATCGTCTAAGCATTAATTTTAACATGTGTTCCTTTCATCGGCCACGCATGTTTATGAGAGAAATTCATGTTTAGCAGAAGAGGACATTTTTTGTTATATGTAAGTAATTCATGATTCTAAAGAATACATGTATATTTTGCATCTAAGCAAAAAAAAATGGTCAATCGATTCGGCCGCTAGATGAACTGAATTGGTGGGGATGGCAGGCGGAAGGCAGTTAGGGTAACGGTGTCTGCCAGGAATGGCGCGAAGTTAAGGAATGTTTGGGATGCTTAATTGCCGGGGGGAGCCTTATCAGCCTTTTCGATCGCTTGAGCGATTTCCCCTATCGTTATCGGCCTTGGCTGGCTGTTGGTTGTCCAGCATCTGGCAGGGTAAGCGAAGCGTCCCGCTTTGCCTCTTTTGAGTAGGGCAAACCGGGACGCTTCGCTTACTTCGGGAGCAGCCGCTTGCCCTGGGCTTTCCTTATCTTCGCGCCATTGGTGCCTGTCACGAGGATATGGGCCGGCTTTGGCAGGGCTGATAGGGACCGATCCGGCCTGTGTCCTTCTAACAGGCCTACACCTCGATCCCATCGGAACCGGTTGTCCTATAGACAGCACCGATGCAGCACACGATACCAGCCTGTCCACGGGTAGATAGGCTTTTGCCTCAGTCGGCACCAGGAGCAGCGCTAAACAGGTAAAAGCCAGCGACTTCGCGGGGACGTCGGCGTTGGAGAGGGATCGGCCGAGCGGTCAGGCACAGGCTGGAAGTATGTGCTACGGTTGAGTTCAGCGGTTCGTCAGCGCTGCAGAGGAGCGAGAGATGCGTCGCCTGGGGGCATTGAGAGCCGTTTGCGGCGATTGGTGCAATTGAACGAGCTTAGTCGTTCGACTCGGTCTTGAGGACCATACGGCGGGCGAACCGGTCATTACTCTGCCGTCGCAGAAGGACGAAGGTGTTATTGTCGCCGTACATTGCCCAAGGACCGGGCGGAACTTCCCGAAATTCGGAGAATCTCCAATCACATGCGTCTTTGTTCCCAAGGCCGAGGTAATCCCGGACCGCCGGCGATACATCCAATCCGGCGCCCTGGTTCAAATTTGGTCTTGGACGCTCGTTGCCAAAAACATATTGCCAATGATCGGTGCGGAAAGGACCGCAATCCTCCCATTGAGCATAACAAACTTTATTACCGTGTCGAATGGCCAGCCATCTCCCTTTGAGAACAGTTTGGCCCTCCCGGATGAAGGCCTGCTTAAACCATGGGATGACTTGACTCGCTTCTGGTTTGGTGTGCCCGCCTTCGACATCATTGTAGGGAAGCGCGACGTAGAATGGGTTCTGCCGTGGAACAAAGTTGACCGGAATAAAATTTCTGCGGGCGCCCGGCTCAGGGGTGTCATACCCTCCATAGCTATAGTACCAATTCCTATCCCAGGAGCTACGATCGTTGGGAACCGGGTTGTTGCCGCTCGGGCGCTCACCGATCCAAAAGATGGTAGTGATGATCCCCAGCTTCCAGGAGTAGCGGCCGGGTCCCCCACTCAGCCCCGCTCCTCGGCCCATCAAAGAAGGCCCAGTCACGTAGCGAGGTCCGTCTCCGGTGAAGACAGTCTTCGTCGGTGACATGATCACTTTGGGTTCAATTTTCAGCAGAGCGTTTTCCCGCAGTTTCATCGCGTACTTTGCAAAATCAGTACTACTCTCGTACTGAGACTGCGCGAAAGCGCTTCCGCCGATGACTGCAACAACACAAACCGAAAGAATGAGTGACAGCCTCATGGTTAATTAGATTGCCTTTCTACGGGCAATTGACTTAGCAGTGCAAGCGCTTTCTGCATTTTTATTAGCAAAACACACGATTTTTAGACAAAAAGGAGGTTCGGCATCGATTCTCCAGAAAATTTGCGACAGATTTAATAGCGTCGCAGAATTGTATCTTTGAGAAAACCAGGGTCATCGACGGTTGGATAATCGAGATTGAAGTGTAGTCCCCGGCTTTCATTTCGAGCCAACGCGCTGTCGACGATCAGGCTGGCGACGGTGCAGAGGCTACGCAATTCCAAGAGATCAGTGGTGACCCTGAAGTCCCAATAAAATTCCTGAATCTCCCGTTGAAGGTTGCGCAGGCGAGTACTTGCTCGCAACAATCTTTTCTTAGTGCGAACGATTCCAACATAATCCCACATCAGTCGGCGAAGTTCATCCCAGTTGTGATAAATAACAACCACTTCATCGACGTCCTGGGCGTGTCCCGAGCGCCATTCGGGCAAATCGAAGACCTGATGATACTTGGAATATTTGGGTTTCAAGAGCGCCTTTGCGCACCGCCCAGCCAACACCAAGGCCTCGAGCAGCGAATTGCTGGCCAGTCGGTTTGCTCCATGCAAGCCGGTGCATGCCACCTCACCCACGGCAAAAAGCCCTCGCAGCGTTGTTGCACCTTCAAGATCAGTCTTTACGCCGCCGCATTGGTAATGGGCAGCTGGAACGATCGGGATCGGCTGTTTTGTCATGTCGATCCCCAGGCTCATACATGTTTCGTAGATGTTGGGGAATCGCTCTTTCAGGAACTCCGCCGCCTTATGAGTGATATCGATGTACATGCATTTTGCTCCCGTCCGCTTCATCTCGGCGTCAATGGCGCGGGCCACGATGTCGCGTGGGGCTAAAGCGCCTAGCTTATGATACTTCGACATGAATTCACGCCCGAAGGCATCGACTAGTTTGCCGCCTTCTCCCCTCACCGCTTCGCTAATCAGGAACGATTTTTTTTCCGGATTAAAAAGGCAGGTTGGATGGAACTGAATAAACTCCATATTAGCGACTGCCGCCCCGGCTCTCCAAGCCATCGCGACACCATCTCCGGTCGCTATATCGGGATTTGTCGTATAGAGATAAACCTTACCGCAACCGCCGGTGGCCAGGATCACTCGGTCGCTGCGGACGGTTTCGACATTTCCGACAGCTTCATTGAGAACGTAAACGCCGATGACGCGATCCTCGGTGGTGTATCCGAGCTTCCCCGTGGTGATCAAATCAACACCCATGTGATTGTCAAGAATCCGGACATTGGATTCTTTGAGCACTGCGTCGAGCAAACGCTGCTCTATTTCGCGTCCGGTGGTATCGTGATAGTGGAGGACGCGTCTTTTGGAATGGCCTCCTTCTCTGCCCAGATCCAATTCCCGTTGGCCGTCCTCCAAGATTCTTTCATCGAATTGGACCCCGATGGCCATTAGTTCCCGAACTGCAGCGGGTCCTTCCGTAACGATCGTTCGCACGGCCTCTTGATCACAAAGCCCGGCACCTGCCATCAGGGTATCCTCGATGTGCAAATCGAACGAATCCTCTCCACTCGTCACGCAGGCGACTCCGCCCTGCGCCCAAGCGGTATTGGAATCGATGGCCTGACGCTTGGTCACGACCACGACAGACCCATGCTTCGCAAGTTTAAGGGAAAGACTCAGACCCGCTACTCCGCTGCCAATGACAACAAAATCAGCCTCGTTTATCGGCATGGCCAGGATCGAGGGTGTCCAGACTTGACCCGTTTGTTTATTCTCGGACAAAGAGTGACCCCGCTGCTCATAACTTTGGGGTGGGCGCTACACCTGCATCTATAAGGCTCAAGAGACCGCGCAACGGAATGGCCACCCATTTCGGACGATTGTTGAGTTCATATCGAAGTTCATACAAGGCTTTAAGAATGAGAAAGCTGCGGAGCAAGAGCCGAAGATCCTCCTGGTCTTTCGGGATAAAGGAAGCATTGGCAGCTTTTTCCAAATAAGCTTTTAAGAAAACCTGGCTGGCCCCTATCGACCAAATATCAGCGTAGGTTTCGAGGGTCGGCTGGTCGACAGGGCGAACGGTCCTGGATTCCAGCAGCCCGTGATGCGCCGCATAGTTAAACGAACGCAGCATGCCCGCAACATCGATCAGAGCAGAGCGCTTCAACCGGCGTTCACCGATCGGCCTTCCGGGTTCACCTTCAAAATCGAGGATAATAAAATCCTTCCCGGTGAATAAAATCTGACCCAGATGATAGTCCCCGTGAATCCTGATTTTGTCGGTATCGATCGGATCGCGAAGAAGATAATCGTGACAAGTTGTTAATCGTTCGGCATGTTTAAGAACGCTTTCTGCGAAATTTCTGGAATGCTCTTCCAGATTGCCGAGCGTTCGTGTCAACAGCGCGAAGGTTTGCTTTGTTTCGCTTCGAATGGATTGGAATACGGAGCGCTGGTGCTGGAGGGAAAATGGTTCCGGAGCAAAATTGGGCGACTCGGTGTCCTGAGCAAGAGCGAGGTGCATCTCTGCTGTTCGTTGCCCTAAAAGGTGAACCGTTTGCAGATGGACGCCTTCAATGAGACCGAGAAACGGTTGCGGAATTTCCTCCCACAGACCAACTGACGGCGCCGATGGAAGTTGAGGATCCTCCAGCACTCGATCGAAATATCGACTGACAGCTCCCAGCGTCTGGGACCAGCCGTCCTGTTCGTTCGGCGTAAACGATTGAGCCATGACCAGCGAAGCCGCTTCCTGGCCGGCGGCGATATATTGAATATCTCCAAGGTAAGTCGGTACGTACGGGAATCCGCATTTCTCGGTCAGCTGTTTCGTTAATTCAAGATCTGGGTTAATGCCTTCTTCGAGCTTCCGGAACATCTTCAGGTAAATCTTGTCGTCGTAGATGATAGAGCTGTTACTCTGCTCCACCTTTAAGAATCTGCTTTGTTGCGGCGGGCCGTCCTTCAAGGTTTCGGCCAGATGATTGGACTTGTTGGAAACCAATTTACCCGATCTGCCGGCCAAGCTCCGCCCTTCGGAGATCAGATCGAGGAAGATTCGCTGAACAGCGTGAGAACTGATTCCGTCCACCAGTAAATCACCATTCTGGCCAATTCGGGCGATGACAGTCGCTGGAAATTCCACTTCGATATTTCTCGCTTCCTCTCCAGAGACGACGCGCACTGGTATAGCATACAAATCCCGCGGGCCTTCCGCGTAATTGAAAGCGATTATCAAGAGCTGGCCAAGACCCTCGCCCGGAAAATTGACGAGATCTAACACGCTGATGCTGAGAACGGCCCGTGTTTTGCTTCGGAACCAACGGGTGTTTTTAATATAAGTTGCCAACTCTCGATCGACAAAGCGGGATCCGGCCAAGGAAGACCACCATCCCGGGTCGCCGTTATATTGAGTGACGGGAAGAGTTCTTTCACCGTCAGCAATCCCGGATACCTGAGGGGGAGTAAGCAACAACCAGAACGAAGTGTGAGGACCGAGGGTTATTGTATACTTGCTATCCCGGATCACCGGAAACCGCCCGTGCCCAAAAGTATCCTCAGGCACAAAGCCGATCCAATTCGCGAGGTCCAGGTCGACCGATTGCGAAAATCTCGATAGATTGACCACGACTAAAATCGTCTGGGTGTCGTAGGTCCGAGTAAAAGCGAGCACTTTGTTGTTCGAAGGCGTGAGCATCTGCAAGTCGCCGTGTCCAAAAGCTGGGAAGCGTTTGCGAATCGCGATCACTCGGCGCATCCACCAGAGGAAGGAGGATAAATTGGTTTCCTGTACCTCTACATTGATCGCCTCGTAATGGAACTCGGGATCGATGTTGACCGGTAAAAAGAGTGAGTGAGGATTAGCACGGGAAAATCCGGCGTTTTTGTCTGAGCTCCACTGCATTGGGGTACGCACGCCATTGCGGTCGCCGAGATAGATGTTATCTCCCATTCCGATCTCGTCGCCGTAATATAGAATCGGGCTTCCCGGCAACGAAAACAGCAAGGAGTGGATTAATTCCAATTTCCTTCGGTTATTTCCCAGGAGCGGCGCTAATCGTCTGCGAATACCGAGATTAATCCGCGCTCGAGAGTCCCGGGCGTAAACGCGGTACATATAATCGCGCTCTTCTTCGGTGACCATTTCGAGCGTTAGTTCGTCATGGTTCCGAAGAAAGATAGCCCACTGACAGTTTTCCGGGATGGCGGGTGTTTGTTCAAGGATATCGACGATCGGATAACGATCCTCCATATGCAGCGACATAAACATTCGCGGCATCAGGGGGAAATGGAAACACATGTGGCATTCGTTACCCGTACCAAAATAGGCAACGGCGTCCTCTGGCCATTGATTCGCCTCCGCCAAAAGCATACGATCGGTGTACTTCGCATCGATGCGCGCCCTCAATTCCTGCAAGATCCGATGGGTTTCCGGAAGGTTCTCGCAACTCGTTCCTTCCCGTTCGATCAGATAGGGCACCGCGTCAAGCCGGAGCCCATCCACACCCAGGTCCAACCAGAAATCGAGCACCTTGAAGGCCGCGGCTTTGACCTCTGGATTGTCGTAGTTCAAATCGGGCTGATGAAAAAAGAAGCGATGCCAGAAATAGGATTTGGCGATTGGATCGTAGGTCCAGTTGCTGACCTCAGAATCTTTGAAGATGATCCGCGCTTCTCCATATTTGGTTGGATCGTCGGACCAGACATAGTAATCGCGCCAGGGATCTCCGGGAGCTGCGCGCCGAGATTTCTGGAACCAGAGATGCTGATCGCTGGTGTGATTCAGCACGAGCTCGGCAATCACGCGCAAGCCAATCTCATGAGCGGCATCCAGGAATTGCTTGAAGTCTTCCAAGGTGCCGTAGGAGGGGTTTACGGTGAAATAGTCGGCGATATCGTAGCCATCGTCCCTGAGTGGTGATGGATAAAATGGGAGAAGCCAGATGGCGGTGATTCCAAGATTTTTGAGGTAGTCCAGCTTGCTCAGCAATCCTTGAAAATCCCCAATGCCGTCATTATTCGCGTCGCAAAAGGTTTTGATGTGCAGCTGATAGATGATGGATTCCTTGAACCAGAGTGGTGCTGGGGGCTTCACGAGTTCGGGTGTTTGGGCCTCGGGTGTTTGAATCTGCATAAAGGAAAGTGCGTTCGGGTTTTGGCGTTCAACGAACCTTCGGTGAAAGTTCCATAAAGTTGGCTGTGGTCAAAGCTTCCTGCGGATCAATTCCGGACGCTAGAACAATATTTTATCGGCCTTGAGGGTCGACGGTCATTGACCGCCTCTGTCGGAGTTCTGCAGCGAATTTCCCGGCATTCTATCTTGCCGGGGCAACTGGATGGTTTAAAGATTCCGCCCACCACGATGCCACGGAAACTACCGAATACCGCCCCACCGAGGACAAACCGTTTGTCTGGTCGCCCGGCCGTCCTGGTCGCGAGCGGGATCATGCTCAGTCGAATCGCCGGGCTGATCCGGGAACGCGCGTTGGCGCATTTTCTTGGCGTGTTGCCTGCGGCGGACGCGTTTCGGGCGGCTTTAAGAATCCCGAATTTTCTGCAGAACCTGTTCGGAGAAGGTGTCCTCTCGGCCTCTTTTATCCCGATATATGCTCGTCTTCTGGCAAATTCAGATGACCGAGAGGCAGATCATGTGGCGAGCGTAGTCGGCTCTTTACTGGCTTTGCTCACCTCGCTCCTGGTTATTCTTGGAATTCTAGGCACGCCCATTTTAATTGATGTCATCGCGCCCGGATTCACGGGCGAAACGCGGCAACTGACCATCAGGCTGGTTCAGATTCTCTTCCCTGGCGTGGGCGCCTTAGTGCTATCTGCCTGGTGTCTAGGCATCCTGAACAGCCATGGCCGATTTCTTCTTTCGTACTCGGCTCCGGTACTGTGGAACCTTTTCATCATTGCGGGACTGGTCTTTTTTGGCGGTAGACAATCGCTTTCGGACCTGGTTGTAACGGCAGCCTGGTGTTCGGTGCTTGGCAGCCTGGCCCAGCTTTTGGTTCAAGTACCGACGATTTTGCGGCTGACTCGGCACCTCCATTTTTCGCTCGATACCGCTTCGACGCATGTGCGGAGCGTTCTTATCAACTTCGTCCCGGTATTTTTCAGCCGAGGCATCGTTCAGCTCAGTGCTTACGTTGACAATGTTTTGGCAAGCTTGTTGCCATCGGGTTCCGTTGCGCTCCTGAACTGTGCTCAAACGATCGGTTTGCTTCCGATCAGCCTGTTCGGAATGTCGATTTCCGCGGCCGAACTTCCGGCAATGTCTCGCGCTGTTGCCGGCGACGAAAAGGCGGTGCGGGTTGAGCTGGCAAAGCGCTTGACTGGGGCGATGCGACGCATGGCGTTCTTCGTTATTCCCGCCGCGATGAGCTTCTTTGCTTTTGGGGATACTCTTGCCGGATTGCTTTACCAATCGGGGCGATTCACGCGCGTCGACACTCTTTACGTTTGGGCGCTCCTAATCGGTTCGGGAGTCGGTTTAGTCGCATCCACGTCCGGCCGTCTCTGTTCGTCGGCGTTTTACGCCCTCCGCGATCCGCGCACTCCTCTGCGTTTTGCCATCATCCGGGTGATTTTGACGATCATTCTTGGCTATCTGTCGGCATTCCCGATCCCCAAGCTTTTGCACCTGGATCCGAGTTGGGGACTGGCAGGGCTGCCTGCCTCGGCAGGCGTTGCGGGCTGGATTGAGTTTTTGTTGCTCCGACACGCATTGAAGTCACGTGTCGGCTCATTTTCTGTTCCTGTGGTGTTGTTAGCCCGGCTTTGGAGCATCGCCTTTTTTTCGGCAGCTCTGGCCTTTCCGCTCAAGCTCCTAACTACCGGACATCCGATCATCGCCGGCCTCCTCATTCTCCCCAGTTACGGATTGCTCTATCTGAGCGGGACGCGATACTGGCGAATCCCGGAAGCGGACGCCCTTCTCGGGCGTCTGCGGCGGCGCCGGTGAGCCCCGCATCTACAAATCTCATATCCAACCTTGCGCGATGGCCGCTTTCCAGTTAACCGAAAGCTGACCTGCATGGCAGAAAAGAACGGAAATCGCCCCCGAAAACGGTGGCACGAGGTGTTAAGTGAGCGTGGAGGAGAGCCTCGCACGCCCTACTTGGACGTGGTTGGCCAACTAGAAGGAGCGACGACCGCTAACTTGCGGGAGCTCGAAGAGCGGCTGGACGCGACGCTCCGGGAACTGGGTGTCACATTCGAACTTCCGTTCGGCGAACACCACAACACCTGGTTTTGTGACCTGTTACCACAGATTTTCACGAGCGACGAATGGAGCCAGATTGTCCGCGGATTTGAACAGCGGATTCGTGCGTTCGACATGTTTCTGGCAGACGTTTACGGCCCGCGAGAAATTCTCAAGCAAGGAGTGATACCTATTCCCGCTGTGCTTGGGAGCCCGAATTACCAGAGGAGCGCTGCTGGTCTGCGGGCCAGCGGAGGATATTTTTTGCATCTCAGCGGACTCTGCCTCTGCAGGGATAGTTCCGGCCGTTTAGTGGTCAAGAATCACTATCTCAGCCATGCGTCAGGTCTCTCCTACATGATTCAGAACCGGCGCCTGCTGGCGCGCGTTTTGCCTGAGCTGTTTCAAAGTCAACCGGTGGAATCGATTGCCGATATTCCGACTGAGATATTGTTAAAGCTGCGCGCGATTGCGCCTCAGCCTGATCCTTCGGTCGTCCTGCTTACTCCGGGTGTAGCGAGTGCCGTGTATTCTGAACACGGATTTCTGGCCAGGAGAATGGGTATACCGTTGGTAGAAGGAGGAGATTTAGTGGTATTGGACGACTCGCTCTTTCTGAGAACCGTTTCCGGCCTTGAACGTGTTGATATGATTTATTCGCGTCTGGCCGACGCCTGGCTCGACCCGCTGGTTTTCAAGCGGGAAAGCCACCTGGGAATTCCAGGCCTGGTCCATTGCATCCGTAAAGGCAAAGTGTCAATCGTCAACAGCATCGGAGCGCAACTGGCGGACGACCGAAGCCTGCTTCACTTTTCCCACGCGGTGATCCGTTTCTATCTTGGCGAGTCACCCATTTTGCCGGCAATACAAACCTACTGGTTGGGAGATCTGGATCAACGGGAAATGGTTTTCGAACAACCAGATCGGTTTCAATTGCGGACGTTGACCGGGGAATCATTTCTAAAATTTACCGGCGAAGAAAAATCCTGGAACGAGATCCGGGCGGAAGTCAAGCGAGCGCCCCATCTGTTCGTCGCGCAGCCGGTCGAAGACTGCGCTGAGACGCTCTGCTTCTCGCAAGGAAAGAAAACCACCCGGCTGCAGGATCATATCATTTACGGCATCAGGGATGGAAACCGCTTCGAAGTTTTTTCCGGAGCTTTGACACGAATTTCTGCAACTGAACAGGGCCGGACCGAATCGCAGCATGGCGGCGGTGGGAAGGACACCTGGGTACTGCAGGAAGTGTCGACCACCATTTCGACCGCCGAACCGTTTCGACGACCAAAGATCTTGCCGGCCAGGCCCGTGACAAGCCGTGTGGCAGAGGGTTTTTACTGGCTGGGACGCTATCTGGAACGGGCGATGACCATTTCGAAAATGATCCAGGTGATCGAAACCATTGAAATGGAGGAACTAACGTCCGCCGAGCGAAGGCTCTACCGACCGGTCTGGAACCGCCTCTTGCCGCCATTGGAACATGCCATAAAGAAGGGCCGGCGAAGCATGGCGAGTCCGATTGAACGCTACCGGCTAATGCTCGACACCAGTGAAATGGGATCAGTCGTTTCCATCGTCCGCAAAGCGATGCGCAACGCAGATTCCCTCCGTGAGGCCATCAGCCCGGAAGCATGGTCGGCCTTGGCTGCCTTGCGGGCGTTTTTCATTCGCAGCCGTTTCCGTCCGGCGGCCACGGACGACGAGGCGCGAAAAACGACGCGTCGACTCTCAGAAACGGTGGTTGCCGTCATCCCGCAATTCTTCGCAACCGCGCAACTTTCCATGCTGGCCGACGATGGCTGGCGATTTAGCGAACTTGGTCAATTTGTCGAAAGGGCGATTACGACTGCCAATGCGACTCGGAGCGTCACCCAGTCGATCGTTCGGCGGTTGGAATCACTCCACTCGATCGAGATTGAGTTGTCAGCGTTTCTTCGTCTCCTTGGTTCTCGCGATGCGTACCGTCGTATTTACCAGACGAGAGCCGAACCTCCGCAGGTCCTGGAATTTCTATGGCAAAACGCGGAAATGCCGAGATCGGTCAAATATTCGCTCCGGCGTTGCGCCGAAATTCTTCAGGCCTCCCTTCCCAGCGGCTCGTCCGCTGCGCAAAAAGCCCAATCTTTTCTAGACGAATTACTGAGAACGATCAGAAGATTGGATTGGTACAATTTTTTCATCGGTGACGACGAAACTAATATCCGTTTGCTTCGTCGCGAAGAGTTGCTTGCGCTCCTGGATGTTTTGCTCTCGGAGACACAAGGGGTGCATCATGTGATCACGGATAATTTTCTAAGCCACCAGAGCATCATTTCGGATCCTGAGCCGACACTGTTTTGAGGAGGAAGAGAGGAGGAGGGAGACAGAAGTCAGGAGTTGCAGGTGTTCAGGAGTTCACGGGCGTAGCCGAGGAAAAGGGCGCCAAGGACGAGCGGGTGCGGCCACCATGGATCAATGGCCGCAATGGCCGATTCCGTGCGTCCTGGACTCGTGCGGCTCGTGCCGGGGCACCGGATGCTGGCGGTCCTCTCTATGAGGGCTTGCCGACGCGCGCGGATGGCGCCATCTGGTGGCGGATCATGGAAAGACGGACCTCAGTGAAGTGCCGTCGGCCACCAACACTATTTGCCTTGAAGCCCTTAATGAGGGTAAATGTGCTGCCGAAAGGGTGGGTAATGCTTTTCCGCGTCACACACATCACCGACTATCGATACGGAGAACCGGTCGCAGAAGCGTACCTCGAACTGCGATTGACGCCGCCGAATCGGGAAGTGCAGAACGTCCGCGAGCATCGCTTGATGATCGAACCGGCTAGTCGCACTTCGGAGTACCGCGACTACTTTGGAAATGAAGTCTCTTTTTTATCTCTGCCTTACCGGCATAGCCGACTGACAATCCGCAGCGAGGCAATCGTGCAAACTCTTTCCAGCGCCCTCCCCGCCGAGAATTTGAATCTGACCATCCAGGAGTCACGCCAAATTCTAACCGGCTCCCTTTCAATCGTGTTCGATTATCTGCAACCGACCGACATGGTTAAAATTGGCCGAGAATCGGTACAGTGGGCAAAACGTTATCTTAATGGGCGAACCACGTTGCGAGAGGGTTTGGAAGCCCTCAACAAAGCGATCCACGAAAGCTTTCAATACCGAAAAGGGGCCACGAATTTTTCGACCGATGTTGGATCCATCTGGCGTGATCGGATCGGGGTTTGCCAGGACTTTGCTCACATCATGCTGAGTGTCCTGCGAACGGCAGGATTACCTGCTCGCTATGTTTGCGGGTATATAGAAACTGCGCCAATCAGAACGGAAAACGGCCAATCCAAACGGTTGATCGGTTCGGTGGCCACACACGCGTGGGTGGAAGTTCTTGTCCCTGGGCAACAATGGGTTGCTCTTGACCCAACGAACAATCGCTGGTGCGGAGAACAACATATTTCCGTTTCCTTTGGACGAGATGCCAGCGAAGCCTCTCCCATTCGCGGCACATTCAAAGGTACAGGGCGACAGACGATGAAGGTTCAGGTCAAGGTGAATAGATTAAAGAAATAAAGTTTCGGCAGAGCGGGTGCAGGCCTGAATTTCGTTGTTTGGTTTTTTCCTTTTTATGCATGTCAAGATTGAAAACTGGATGCGTTACTCCTACGAGGAACCGGTGAGTTTCTCGACGCACGCAATTCGGCTTTATCCCCGAATGGACCAAGCGATCACCACGCACCAGCTGCAAACCACGATCAATCTCGAAAGTGATATCCAATATCGTCGAGACTTGTTTGATAACATTGTCGCGAATTGTTTTTTACCTCAGCCAGGACAGGTTTTGGAGATTCGGGTCACACTCGAAGTTGAACTCTGGCCCAAGAATCCGTTTCATTTCCTGCTTTCTCCCCGCGCTCTCCAGCTCCCGTTTGAATATACCCCGGAAGAAAACCGCGTTCTGGCGCCCTACCGGATTGTCAATCCGGAAGAAGAAGGAGCCACTGGAGAAATCTGGCAACTGAACGGGAACCCGAATACAGTCGATGCATTAGTCGACCTCGCCGAAACGTTGCACAGAACAATTGCCTACGAGGTGCGAGAAGAAGGAGAAGCGCGGTTACCATCGCGGACCATCGAGTTGCGCTCGGGTGCCTGCCGAGACACCGCGCTGCTTTGCGCGACGATCCTGCGACAGATCGGCTTGGCAGTCAGGGTGGTAAGCGGATTTCTTTGCGAGTTTCACGTCGATGTGGAGGATCGACGAGCAGAGAGTGGTCTGCATGCCTGGATTGATGTTTTTCTTCCCGGTGCCGGATGGGTCGGGATCGATCCTACCAACGGAACATTTTGCGACCATCGTTTTATCCCGACGGCCGTCGGTGCGCGTATGACAGATATTGCCCCAGTCCAAGGTTCGTATTTCGGTGAACATCACGGCGAGTTTGATTCGCATCTCGATCTCAATCTGCTCATTGAAAAGGATCTGACAAAGATCGCGCAACACGTTGAGAAGACACTGGCCAGCGAGCGGGTGGTCCTCACCATGGGCGGAGAGCCAACGTTCATACCGACCAAGCCGGAGGGTCCAGAGTGGCATTTTGCGGCAGTCGGCCCGAGCAAACTGATCTACGCTCGCGCTTTTGCCGAAAAGCTCGTAGAAACTGTTTCGCCTGGAGCGATGATTTTGTTTAGCCCGGGGAAGTTGTATCCGGGAGAAGTTAATCCGCGGTGGGTTCTCCAGGTGTTGCATCCAAATTCCAAGGAGTCGTTCGGGTTCGCAGATGCCGGCAAAAAAGGGGGCCCGGACGGAAAGACGCTAAAGTTAATCCGTGACCAACTCCTGCGCGAACTGGGACTGGAAGACCGTTGGCTGCAAGCGAAAGATCCGCATTCTCCACGCGTGCCTGTCTGGGTGCTGCCGCTTGATTTCAAAGATGAAAAGTGGATCACGGAACGCTGGAACATACGGCGCGTAGAACTATTGAAGACGGAGGGACCGGCTGGACTTCGCTTGCCACTAAATCTGCTGCCCGAAGACGCCATCAAGCGGGCGCTGGTCTTCCAACCCGCCAAAAAAGGACTGATCGTTTTTCTGCCACCTCTGCTCACTGCAGAATGGGAACGGTTGGTGCGGATTATCACTGCGGCCATCGGGGATCGTTGCGCGGTCGATTGGCAAGGATATCTTCCGGTTGATCTTCCCTCGAACTGGACCCGCCTCGGATTCACGGCGGATCCTGGCGTGCTGGAGGTCAATCTGCCACCGTGCAGAGATTGGCTCGAATTCCAACGCTGGCTGGTTACCTTGGGAAAACTCGCTGAGACAACAGGACTTCAAACAGTCCGGACGGAACCGTTCCCGGCCGGTACGGGCGGTGGTGCACATTTGCTGTTTGGAGGAATCTCCGTCGAAGAGAATCCTTTCTTTACCAGGCCCGGTTGGCTCGCCTCAATCCTGCGATACTGGCAACATCATCCATCCCTTTCCTATCTTTTCACGGGGCGCTATGTCGGGGTTTCCTCGCAGGCGCCCCGACCGGATGAGAGTGGGAACACATTACTGGATTTGGAGTTGGCGTATCGCCAGCTGGAAAGCCTGCCGAAAGGTGATTCACGTCTGCAGATCAATGAACTACTCCGCCATCTGCATACGGATGTTTCCGGGAACACCCATCGAAGTGAAACAAGCTTTGACAAATTCTGGAGTTTACCGACCGGGCTGTACGGCCTCATTGAATTCCGAGCCATCGAAAGTCTTCCGAACGTAGATTGGACCGGAGCGGTCGCGTTGCTCTGGCGCGCCCTGCTGACTTACCTTCTTAAACAACCATTCCGCGAGGCGTTGAAAGATTTCAACTTCGATTTGCACGATAAATATTTTCTTCCCACTCCTCTCTGGGCGGATCTGACGGACGTGCTCAGCGAGCTGGTCGAATTCGGATTCGGATTTGATCCGGCCATTTTTCGCGAGATCTGGGAATGGCGTTTTCCGGCTCTGCTGAATGCGGAAGGATTAACGATCCGCAAGGCCTTGGAGGGCTGGCCGTTGCTGGCCGAAACGCCAACCATCGGAGGAAGTACCAGCAGATTTGTGGATACCTCCATTGAACGTTTTGAGTTTTCCGCAGCCAGCGGCTTCGATGATCAGTACGCCATGTATGCAAATGGACGCGAGTTGCCATTTCGCACCCTTTCCTCTAAAGAATCGATCGCAGGATTGCGGTATCGGAAGTCCGCGTTGTATCCCTCACTTCATCCGCATATTGGGGTCCAGTCGCCGCTGTCGATCGTTTTGGTTGAACGGGAAACCGACCGTATTCATAAGCTGTTCAGGCTTAAACCAGACGCCATTCGGTTTATCGAAGAACCGCCGGGTGAATTCCAAAAAGGGAAGCCTTGCGAATCGCCGATACCGGGGATGTACACCTGCGATTTGCGGATCGAAGGTGTGGCGTATTCCAAATAGTCATCAGCCAGCTCGAGGAAATCCCGATGTTCAACGTCGAAAACCTATTCCCTGGCCAAAGCGAATGAAACAGGTCGTTATTACCGGGGTTTCCACGGGAATAGGATATGCGACTGCCAAGGTCCTCCTGGATCACGGCTTTCGCGTTTTTGGAAGCGTACGAAATAATGAAGATGCCACTCGTTTGCAACGGGAGTTGGGTGAGAGGCTGATTCCGCTTTTGTTTGATGTAACGGACGAGTCCGCCGTCCGGGCAGAAGCGGCTAGAGTGAGCCACTATCTAGGAGCCGAGATTCTAGATGGGTTAGTCAACAACGCAGGGATTGAGGTCGCTGGACCTCTGGCCCATCTGACGACAGAACAATTCCGGTACCAGCTTGAGGTTAATCTGGTTGGCCCCTTTGTGGTCACGAATGCATTCCTGCCTTTACTCGGCACGGATCCGGCCAGGAAAGGAAATCCTGGACGGATTGTGAATATTAGTTCAACAAGTGGCCGCATTGCTGGTCCCTTCACCGGTGCCTATGCAGCGTCCAAATTCGGGTTGGAAGGATTTTCGGACAGCCTGCGGCGGGAATTGATCTTATTCGGCATCGACGTAATCGTGGTGCAGCCGGGTGCGATTGTCACTCCGATTTGGCAAAAGTCCGACACTGGACTGAAAGAACGTTTCGCCGGGACACCCTTTGCAGAGGCCTTGGAAAGGTTCGAGCAATATGCCGCCAAGGAAGGAGCCTCAGGCTTTCCAGCAATGGTGGTTGGCACCACCGTCCATCATGCTCTGACCTCGAAGAGTCCCAAGGTACGCTACGATGTGGTTCCCAATCGCCTGACCAATTGGATTATCCCGCAACTCATCCCGATGCGAATACTCGATAAGCTGGTTGCCCAATTCATGGGGATCAAGCGTAAGATCCGACTGTAATTCCAGCGCTCTGTTCCCCTGCCCGGTCATCAAGCGCAGAACTGAGACCGTTAATACTCCTTCGACAACCCCTTTTTCTTCCTGACAGGAGGACTTGCAGGAGCTGTTCCGCCGGCATCAGCAGGATGAGCCAATTCGTAGGTATCGGGGGCAATCTTGGCACGGTGTTCTTCCTTAAGACTGGCGCGAAGCGTCTGGATATCATCATTGACAACGGTTGGTTGAATGAAAACGAGCAACTCGTCTCGTTCATGGCTGTTACTCTTAAATCTGAAGAAACTCCCCAAGTAGGGGAGGTCCATCAGGTAGGGAATGCCGCTGACATCTTTTGTATTCTTGTCCTGGATCAGTCCGCCGAGAACGACCGTGGCGCCGCTTGGAACCGTCACGGTGGTGGTCAGTCGCTGACTATTAATGGTGGGAGCCTGGGTCCCCGAGATATTATTTTCAGCGCCGAGGGTATCATTAATCTGGGCGATCTTGAGGGTCACTTCGTTATTAGCATTGATCAAAGGGATGACCTCAAGGTGAAGCTCAACATCCTGGTAATTAATGGTCGCGGCAACTGCGGTGCTATTAGAGTTATTGATAATTCCGCCGGTCGTTCCGGTAGTTAAGTTACTAAGAGTGTTTTCCGGCACCGGGACACGTTGGCCGCTGGAGATGACTGCTCGCTTGTTGTTGGCCGTATAGATAGCCGGCCGGGCAAGGACTTTAAAGTCGCTCCGGCTATTAAGCGCTTTAACAAAGACGGAGACGGCATCTCCGATCGCCCCGTAGATGGTCAAGCCGGACAAAGCCGGGAAGGCGAGACCGGCGGTGCCGTTGGTCGAAAGAAGCCGGCGTGGATTTCCGATGATCTGGTTGCTACCGTTGACGAAACCGGTGGTACTGATCCCGCTGTTGATGTTACCGGTAGCAATCCCGCTCTGGCCGGAAATCTTCTTGAACGTCTGCACCCAGTCGACTCCGAACTCAAAATCGTTGTTCAGCTGTAACTGTCCGATCACCGTCGAGAGATAAACCTGCTGCGGGCGGCGATCGAGTCGATTGAGAATCGTCTGCACCTTGCGAACAGCCTCTGGTGGTCCGATGACCAGAATTTTGTTATCTTTGGGATCCGATATAATTCTGGAACGACCGACAATGACGGCCTGCGGGCCTAACTGTTCGTTCGGCTCCTGCAACAGATCTTCTCCGGCTCCCACCGACCCCGCACTATTGCTCCCAGAGCTGTATCCCGCGGCCATGTTCGCCGAGTTGTTGCTCCTCAGATTAGCGGCTCGATTCTGCTGCTGGGCCGGCTGATTCGGCTGCGTCCCCTGACCATTTTGCGTCTGGTCTTCGGCCAGCAGATCCTGAAGGACCGGAAGAACTTCGCCGGCCGCAATGTACCGAAGATGATATTCCAGCGGCTCGGAAGCGCTGACGGCGGCGTCGAATTGTTCAATTAAAGTTCTGAAATAAGGAATTGTTTCCGGGCGAGCAATTACCAGGATACGATTCGTCCGGGTATCGGCGATGATTTGCGCCTGACCGCTCAATAAGCCGGCATCTGAGCCCCCCCCGGCTGCGGGCGCGGCTTGCGGTGCTGCGACGGGTTGGCCGGGCGCTGCAGCGGCTTGTTCGCCTCCCGTTCGCATTTTCCTCTGATAATCCATTAGCTTGTTGATGGTGTCAGCCACGCGTTCAGCATCAGCGCGCAGAAGTGGAATAAATTCGGAAACCGTCTTAGCCGGCGGAAGATCGATCAATTGCTGAAGAGCAACCAATTGTCGAATTACGGTGGTGCTTTCAGTGATGAGGAGCGCCTGCGCACTATTGATGGGAACGAAGGAGGTATACGCTCTCGGAAGAATATGGGTTTGAAAAACAGTCAGAGCTTCGTTGGCTGTGATGTATTTGAACGGCATGTAATAGCTGATGACCTGCTCTCCTTCGGGGATCGACTCGGGACCCGTAAACAGGCGGACACCTTCACTGCGCGGATTCTTGCCGGTGTTGATATTGATAACCTTCACCGTGTTGGGTTCCTGGGCAGGAACAAGAACGATATTATTAAGGAGCAAGGATGCCTCGATCAGTCGGACCAGCTCGCTTTTCGGCACCGGTTGCATTACGGAGATGGTGATCGGCAAAGCGTTGGCAGAGAGATTGCTATCTTTGATCAGCACTTTACCGGTGAGTTGTTCGTATTGCATCAACACCGTGTCGATACTGGCATTGATAGCCTGGAACGAACTCAGGGTTTCGTCTGCTGGGTTCGAAGATTTAGGTGATGGTGCGTCGACCGCCTGCTGCGCCCTCGCCACCGAGAATTGGATGGTCAAACCGAGCAAGAAAAACGCAAGAGGACGGAAACGCATGATATTGGATTACTGTGTCTGGGGTTGGCCGGGAATATTCTGGACAGGGGTTGGGACTGGTTGCTCGTTTACCGGAGGCGCCGTGATTCGTTTGCGCCGCATCTCGGAGGCTCGCGGAGGTAATCCGGGCGTCGGCGGCATTTGCACTGCTGGCTGATTTGGGCCGAACCGGGCCGCCGGCTGCCCGTTCTGTGCAGCCGTCGCCTGGCGAGACATTGCAGGTAAAGCCGCGGCCGGAGCGCCCGGAACCGCATTCTGAACGGCCGCGGCCGGTGCTGCTTGCTGCGCCGCTTGAGGTTGAGGCTGAGGAGGGCCGGCGGTCACCGTTTCCAAACGGAACTTTACTGGGCCTTCTTCTGTACCGTTCGAAAGCACGACCTCGGCGTCTTTGGGATCCGCAGCTTTATGTATCGCGATCAAGCGGAAACTATTCGAATTGGGTTCCGCAGTAATCTTCTGCATTTCATTCGTCTCTGTATTCTGCACAAACACCACATCCTTGCCGCCATCGTTAAGCCAACTGACCAGAACAAGTTTATCGAACACTTTGGGTTGCGCGACCGCTGCCACCGGGGTCACGATGGTGAAGGGGTTCCGCTCCCAGATTTGTTGATATCGCTCAGCCTTATAGCCGGCCGGAAGGTCATCAGAAGCAGTGGCAGGGCAACCCCCAATCGCTGACAGAGAGGCCAGAACGAAGAGGCAGCCCAGACCGGAATTTGATTTACGATTTCGGAGCATACCAACGGGCAATCTCCAGCTCAAGGGAGACAGTAGGAGGGTCGTTCGCGCTTTTCAAAGAAAAACTCGTGACGGCCTGGAACAACTCCGGTTGCTGAACCTGAACCAGCCATTTAATTACATTTTGTAAGGCGCCGCTTAGCTTAAGCCGGACCGTAACGGCTTGATAGTTCGCTGTCGATAGATTTTCTCCAAAGCTTTGTTCCTGAATTTCTAATTGATTGGCTTTCGCGCTCGTCGTCACGGATTCGAGTAGCTCAGACTGCGGCACCTGATCTGCTCGGATTCCGGGCTGGGTAGCCTCGATCCATTTTTTGCGACCGAGCCAAAGGGCCTTTTCTTTGAGCCAGACATCATTTGAATGCTCCTGGGCGCGAAGATCGGCAACATTCCGCGAAGAGTCCGACGTTAAGTCCAAGAGATAGCTCAAGCCGTAAAAGTTCGCGATGGCAAACAAGGCGACAATCAAAATGATCGATAGCCGCTGCTCTCTCTTAGTTAATTTTCGCACTTTTCGGATCTCCTTCGATGGTGAACTCTGCCCGACCATCCGGCCTCAAAATCGGGCTGGCCATTTGCCAGTTAAACATCTGCAGATCGGGCTTGGCCTTGATATCCTCGGCAAACTTAAACGCAGCCGGCGAGGTGCTCGCCTCGCCCCGAATGAAGACCTTTTCATTTTCGATTTCGATGGCCGTGAGACGCAAGCCGTCGTGCGGTAAGAGAGTTGCCACCTGGTATAGCATTTCGACCGGATACAGCTTTGGATTAACTGCCCGTTCAATGCGACGCCAACGCTCAGCTGTACCCTGAATCGCGGTAACGGTGGGAGTCTGCTCTCGGATGTGGCGACGGAGATGGTCTGCCACATGATCCTGCCAATAGATAAATCCAATGAGGCCGAGTACCCCGAGAACATAAATGGCAGCGAGCCAGCCAATTCCAGTGCGGATTCGGTGCCGTCGCCGTCTTCTTTCGTGAAGCTGAGAGACCTCCGGCGGAAGAAGCTTTGAACGGACCTTGGGCAAGTCAGGCGGCGGGATAGCTTCGCGGGTTACTTTCAGGCCTAGAGAGCGCTCAAGACTCTGGCTCTCCTCGGCCTTGAAATCACCCCACAAGGTTATCCCGGCAAAGCGTTCGCACAGACCCTGCGACTCAAGCTGGAAGGCGATACATTTCAGTTCCAGCGCGGCGGTTTCGGAAAGCTCGCTGTCACTAAGAACCTGCACGGCTACGGCGTCCCGTCCGCGCGTTGCGGCGACAGTCAGGCGTCCCTGTTCACGCCAAATGACCAGCCGGTCTTGCGGCAAAGCGAAGGTGTAGGCGGAAGGCTCGAATCGGTTGACCCGTTCAAAAGCCAATTGCGGAGGAAATTCCGGCTGCAAAATAGTGGCAATCGCTAAGGTTTGGCTCTCGCGAGTTTCGATCACGCGATAGTCCACAATGGAATCTCCACTGTTTTTGTTGAGCAATCCGCGTTTCTCCAGTTGCAGATGCAGCATATCCGGAATGACAGCACGATCGCTAGTGGCTAACCAAGTCGGGAAAGTGAAAGTGTATGCGGCCGGTAGAGAAACGACCATTTCGCCAGATACCTCTGACGGAACGGAAAGCCGCCGGACAAAGTGCGCTTGCCGTTTTTCTGAGAAGGTCCAGAGCTCCCAATCCTCGCCGTCGACAGCTCGCAAGAAATTAGTGTGCGATTTGTCTATTTTTCCTGCCATGCCAAATAAGTGATTGGAACTGTATTGCGGCTGGTTACTACGATGATTTGTTTCTGGTGGCCAGCGATAATGCCGGTGCTCTCGATCCGGTCGACCGCGCTGTTCAGGGAGAGAAAATCCTGAACCAATTGAAACTGCTCGGGACTCATTCCAAGCGCCGCGCGAACTTCATCCAGGCTGTTGTAGACGCGATCATCCGTCGTGAAAGGCTTGCCGTCTGGACCTAATCGATATTTGACCACTTGATTTGCCGTCGCGGGAGAAACTCCGGTAACCAGGGCTATTGTGTCGGCGTCGGCAAGATTAATGTCGATTTTGCCATCTCCCCATGTAGTGAAGAAGTTCATCCAATCCGGTTGTTTTTTCATGACGGGGCCGAATTCTGGTACCACGCTCATTTCAGCAACGGAGCTAAATTGCGCGGTGAAACCGACAGCCTGGGGGTTGGTGGCGGCTGGTTGTGCGGCTGGTTGCGCGGCTGGTTGTGCGGCTGATTGTATGCTCCCTGACGTGGAGAGATATTTTTTCAATCCCTCGACCGCGGCGTCGGCCGCTTTAGGAAGGACTCCCCACCGGATAAAAAGGTTTTCTAACAAGTCGTCGCGCCCGTTTTGCAAAATATAATTAACATTCAGTTTGGTCGATTCACTCGAAATAAAAACGTGGAATTGTCCCCCGTCCGGCATCTTCTGTTCGAGCAACGCCCTGTCCTGGTTTTGCACCTGAGGGTCAATTCCAAAAGCCAGACCGGACTCGGCCAGTTGCCTCGCTCGAAACTCCTTATTCAACGCGCTGTACTCATCGACGTCGTTGCTGACGAATCCGACGGTGGCCGTGACTAATCCACTCAGCAGAATGATCGCAAACAAAACCAACAAAAGCGCGGATCCGCGGCGCCGGCGGCGGAAAAATATTCGGTTCGGAACTTCTCCGCTTTGGTGGCCGGGCCAGCCGCCTATTTTGATCGTAACAAATGACATTCCAGTTCGCGAATAGTAAGGCTAGGATCCAGATTGAGCGACCGGCCATCTAAAGACGCAACGCTCTGTATGATTGCGTCCGGCAAGCTTAAAAGTGAGTTCTACCAATACCGGTTTGACCGTGATTTCGGGCCAGTCCGACGACCACTTTCCAGTCGTTTGATCAAGGAAACGCCAGCTAAGTTGCTCGACATCGTTCAGCAAGGGGAACCATTCCGCTCTTTTGTCGCTCCCCCCATCGACATAGCTATCCAGAGCATCCCCGCTCTCCTGCAGAACGCTCAACGCGAATCTGCCGTCCGCTTGTGGCCGACTGGCGATGACAACAGTACCGAACTTCGCCCCGGCATTGACAAAGGAAAAATTGAAGGGGGCTGAGCGGAAGATCAACTCCAGAGAACCCTTTACGTTTCGAGTCTGGAAAGTGCAGGTCCGCGGCATCGAATCGAAATTGATTCGAAGCAACTCAGAGATGCCGTCCACTTTCCGTTGTTGAGTCTGCAAGAAGTTAATGTCAGAGGTCACCTTCAGAGTGGTCTGAATAATCTGAAATATCATCACTACTGAGATGCTTAAGACCGAGAGAGCCAAGAGCACTTCCAGGAGCAAGTAACCGGAGCTGAAAGCTGCGTTCCTTGACCGTCTTTGCTGGTCCGGAGTGACACCTTTACCGATTTGTGGCCGGCGGAAAATTCGCTCGCGGGTGACTTCATGGTGACCTGAACGGGAAGCAAGGCAAGGCCTGAAATGCACTGAGCAATGGCTGGGATTCATGGTCGATAAACAAAGATTTGCGCACGATCCGACCGGCTCTGACCGGAGGCATTCCAAGACGCTTGCACGGTGATTTCGTATAGATTGGGCAAGACCACGCCTGCCGCAGTCTTGGCCTGAATTGCGCGGATTATCTTTTCGTAATGCACTCTTCCATCGCCCACCTGGACTTCCGATTTACCGGGCGTCATTTTCTGCACGGAGGTTTCGGTGAGCAAATTTTGCAATTCCAGTCGGACCTGAGACTCATCGCGCAGGAGAATAGAGGCGTCGACAGTCTGGTGCACCGCGGTCGTCAAGGCTACGGCGACTAAACAAAAGATGGTCAGCGCCAGCATAATTTCCCAAAGAACAAAACCTGGGGAACGCTTTGAAATAGTGTTAGTTAATATAATGGGAGTTGTTGTAATGCCAGCTCCTTCTTGGTGGAAGATGCAGCCCGAAGAGAATTATTAAAATTGAGACTCACTCACTGGATAAATGATTCTTCTTTCTGCATTGTTCCGGTCAGCGGATCGACCCGGAAGCGCACCCAATCGCCCTTGCGTTGAAAGAGGAACTTTATCGGTTCGCAAAGACCGTTGGGGGAAAAAACCCAACTGGCGTCCGCTTTCTTTAAGAATTCCTTATCGCCTAACCGTTTAATGGCGAATGTCACGCCCTCCGGAAGATCATAAGTAATCGGCTTCCGGCCGGATTCCTTGCTATCATCCAGGGGACGAAGCAGATAAGAGTCGTTCAGCAAAAGCACAACGTAGGGTCGGTCCTGTAACATCGCATCGCGCCTGGCAGTCCTGGCAAAAGTCTCCAATTCCCGAATGGGCCCCTGCAGCTTTTCTTCATCCATTAAATGTGAAGCCGTAGGCACCGCCACCGTGAACATCACGGCGATAATAAAAAGGACCACGCACACTTCCAGCATGGTGAACCCCCTCACCCGATCCCCGCCGCATCCAAATAAGCAAAACCTGCTGAGCGACCAGTGGGCCGAGCTTCTCATGGGGGCAAATCAGTTCACCCGTCGGTATATGTTATTGGGACCCTCTTTGCGGTCAGGTCCAAATGAAAAAACGTCTATACCTGATGGATCTCGTTTTCCAGGATTGCGATATTGATAGGGCGTATTCCAGGGATCGACTGGCATGCTATCCATCAGCTTTGTCCAGTTGGCCGGTTTTGTCCCGGTGGTAGGCATACTGATAAGTGCCTCCAAACCCTGGTTTTGATCCGGCATTTGGTAGTTACGTGCTTCGTACAATTTTAGAGCGCTATAGAGATTGTTGATATCCTGTTCGGTTCGTTGAATTTTCGCTACGTCCAAGGCTCCGGTCATCTTGACGATGACACCGCCCGCGATCACTGCGATGATGGCGACGACCAGCATGATCTCCATCAAAGTGTAGCCGCTCGCCCTTGAACGAAATACTAGGGGCTTCTTCATAACGGAAAAAAATCGATGGCCAAACCTAGATCAAGGGCCGGGTAAGTCAATTGGCGGCGTACTCGAGCTGCAGCAGGAAATCCCGAATGGCAACCTCCGCGCCCGGCGGAGTCTGGAACTGAAAACGATTATCGCCCACCGGAAGCTGGTCGCCTCTGAGAATCAAGACCCCTTTGCGCCAGCCGGTGAAGTGCATCGTTCCATCTTCTCCTCTTTCGTAGCCCGGATCGGTGAGATCTGGAACTTCCAATGCCAAGGTTCCGACGGCGGTCCCATTAAGCCACAGAGTGAGTGTCTGGTCGAGTCGGAGACCGTTGACCAGTACTTCGAGTCGAACCCGGGAGACCTTATCCGGTATCGAAACGGCGTATTCGATGCCTTTCTCGATTCGTTCTGCCTGGTCGGTTACCGAGGTGGTCAGAATTCGGCCCTCCCAGGAGTCCGCGATCGGGGTGAGCGGGGTGCCATCGACCTCTTCGGGGGCGAACATCTTTCCGCCGGTTGTGACAAGAGCCCCATTTGGGACGTTGTCGACCAGACGCACCACTCCCGGGCGCGCCCAATCCAATCGGACACGCAGGACATTTAGCACTGCCTGGCTTGACTTCAAAACAACCTTCCCTGGTCCACCCATCGTTGGGCGATTAATCAGCAAGGTCCGCTGGTTCAGCAGACCGATATTTTCGAATAAATTCGGCGCCAGCAATTGACGTTTTCCAAGTGCGCTCTCCCAATAGACGCTGAGAAAGCCTCCCACTTCTTCTTGGAAGACAACGGTGAGCGCCAAATCGTCATCGTCCGCGCCGGGCACGACGGGAAACGAAAGTTCCGCCTGCGATTTGGGAACGGCCAGGGGCCGATCTGGCATCCAGGCTGGGAACTCCAGGCGACCCGTCGCTTTGAGGTCAAACGTGAACGAATCCGCAAGACAACAATCAACGGCGCCAAGATACAAAATTCCGACAGCAACCCTGATGTGACTGCGGTTCATGGGCCGAGCTTTTTGTAAACCTACGGGATGCTGCAGGCAAGAAAATATCGGGGAGGAAAATTGCCAGATCAGGGTCAAGGGGAATTGACTGTTTTGGCAGTGCCGATCAAGCGGAGGCTGCCACTTCGGTTGAAGCCAAGATGTTAACTCTGAGTCGCATTTTTGCGAATCGATCGAAAACAGACCCACCTTGGATAGCTTCTTTTGAATGGCAAAGGACAAGGCCGTCGAAGCATTCCGCTGACACTGCCAACTTCCTTTGACTTCTTCCCGTCCAACCTCAGATTGAGGGCTATGAACATTACCGATCTCACCCAACGTCCCCCCAGGAGTCCCCGGTTAAAGCTGGGAGGCTACGTCATTTTGCCCAGGATGCTCGATAAAGGCCGGGCCGAATTGTCGGGCAAAGCTGGTGAATACCATTTCGCTTGTCCTCTGGACCAGCGTTTCCTCTCGTTCACAGGGCTAGCTTCCGATGACATTTTGAGTCTGTTAAAAGAAGGCAAATCTGACAGCGAAGTGCTAGCCTGGATCCGGGAACACGCAAAACAAAACGAGTGGGACGTCCTCTATTGGTCTGAATATCATCTTCGGCGCGGCCCGACCGACAACGAAAGCCGACAATATTTTATTGAAACGCTGCAAAAAATTGCCCCGGATCGAGACGATGTTGCGACCTGGTTTGATCTTCTTGATGTCGACGATTTCGTTAGTTTCGGTGGCGCCGCATGAAATTGTGGCCTTGCTGGACAAAGGCTGGAAGCCTGTTGCTACTCTAAGCTCCTCGGTAACTGCAGCGTGCCCAAGGGGTTTCGTGAACGACGATTTCGCTGAGGCCAGTGCACCGGGGGCTTAGTTTTTGCCAAAACCATGCCGCCATTAATTCGATCGTCGGATTCTCCAATCCCGGGATGTCATTGAGGTAAGCGTGATCCAATTGTTCCACTAACGGTTTCATCGCCTCGCCGATTTGAGCATGATCGTAGATCCATCCGGTCTCCGAGTTGACTTCTCCCTCTATCGAAACTTCAACTCGGAAGCTGTGCCCATGCATCTTCCCGCATTTGTGGCCGGGAGGCACCTTCGGCAAAGTTTGAGCAGATTCGAAATAGAAATCTTTGGTAAGCGTGGCCTTCATACACCCTTGGTTTCCGGAGCCCAGATGAATTTATGCATTTGCAGCTGAAATCGGACGTTGAGATTGTCCTCTAATATCCATTCGACGATCTCGCGGGGATCGATCCGGTCAAAGATCGGAGAAAACAAGATGGTTCCGCAACGATTGGGGAGATCCAATCCGATAACTTTTTCTTTGGACCAGAGATAATCTTCCCGCGAACCGATAACAAACTTCACCTCATCGAGCGCTGTGAGGTGGGCAATATTCTCGTATCGATTTCGTTCCGATTCACCGCTTCCGGGTGTCTTGAGATCCATAATGCGATGCACCCGTGGATCAATCCCAGAGATATCATGCGCTCCGCTGGTCTCGATCAGAACGGTCTTACCGCTGTTACAGAGCTCCGCCATGAGCGTCAACACGTTTCGCTGCAGGAGAGGCTCACCTCCGGTGATCTCAACCAGCGAACAATCAAAGGTCAGAACTCGCTGAACAATCTCCGGCAAAGTCATTTTAATGCCCGCGTAAAAAGCGTAAGCCGTATCACAATAGGTGCACCGCAGATCACAGAAGGTCAGCCGGACAAAGACGCAGGGTAATCCCGCCCAGGTGCTCTCCCCTTGGATCGAGCGATAGATCTCGTTGATAGTGAGCGTTGCTGATTTGTTTTGCACGGAAGTCGTTCGCCGTTTGGCGTTCGCCGTTCGCGGTTCACCGTTCATCGTTCGCGGTTTGTCGTTCGCCGTTTGGCGTTCCGATCGGACACTGCATGCATTTTCCAAAAGAATCAACGAATCGCACTAAAGGTTCCCAGAGCGTGCTGCCACCGTTGCTGATGGCCTCAGAAACCCGTCGCTGCAGATCTCAGCCCTCAGCCCTCCCCGGCCTTTCATGGCGTTTTCAGTTCCGGAAGCGAACGCGAAATCCATCCAATAGCAGGGTCGACATTCTTCTTTCCCAAAAAAGCGGATGCCCTGCAGCTCAAACTCGACTCCGATCAACTCCTTCAAGCGTCCGCCACGAGTGATTACGTTCCGGCGAAAGACTTCCGGACCGCGATCCCGAACGCCAAATTGCAGACAGAGATCCTGGTAGGTTTCTTCTTCGAAGAAAGTGATTTGGCCTTTATAATCGTTCTTGTAGCCGAAGAACCTGTCCCCGGCGATTCCTTTCCCGGCAATGCACTGCAGCTCTCTTACTTCAACGGCGACGTGGCGACCAGGCGGTCTTTGGTGGTGGCCGAAGTAGTTATGTCCGGAGGAAACGAACAAATGAAGAATCTCAAAATCAACGCAAACCACGATTGAGAGGATAGTCCGAGCCTATTTCCTCGTAAAGGCGAACGAATCAACCCCGCTCGGAGGCTAATCCAACTTGTTTGCGGCGCGCGGCGAAGGAGCATAAGATTCAGAGCGCGTTGGATGGAATGCCATCCGATCATCCCATGGAATCCCCAAGCATTCGAGATTTTGGCGTCCGCAGACATGTTTCCCAAGGTGAACCTGCAAATGACATCGACCATCTCGCTGTGGAGGAACCGCTCGAGATTGTCCTCCGTTTTCGCAGGCGGGAAGTGCTTGTCCGCAAACCGATCTCCATCACGATGCGGACCCCTGGGCAAGACCAGGAGCTAGCGGTCGGTTTTCTCCACACGGAAGGCATCCTTCATGACCGAAACGCCATTGAAGGAATAGAAGAGAGTACCGATTCTTCCATCACGGTGACGGTTGCAGGTAATCTCGATTTAAGGCGCTTGGAACGTCACTTTTATACGTCGTCAAGTTGTGGCGTATGCGGAAAAACTTCGCTTCAGGCTTTGCAAATGAATCGAGAAATTCACCTTGATCCCACACGGCCGAGGCATTCCGTAGACTTTCTTGTTCAAACCCCGACGATTGTCCGTCAAAAGCAAGCGGTGTTCGAGCGCACCGGAGGACTTCACGCTGCCGCCCTTTTCGATCCGGAGCAAAATCTCCTACGAATCTGTGAGGATATTGGCCGGCACAATGCCGTGGACAAACTGGTCGGGGCAGAGTTGATAGCCGGCCGCACCGATTTCTCCGACCTTTTGCTATTTGTCAGCGGTCGAGCTGGGTTTGAGCTGATACAAAAATCGATCATGAGCGGCATCTCCTTCATGGCCGCGGTCGGGGCTCCCTCGAGTCTGTCGGTTGAACTTGCCAGGCAGTATGACTCCACTCTCATTGGATTTTTGCGTGAGAATCGATTTAACCTATATTCAGGATCAAGCCGAGTTGTTGAGACAGGCAAAGCATCTCCAGCGTTCGGGACAAGCTAGCGGTCTGGCGATGAACGAAAGAAAGAATTTATGGCTTCCAGTGGATTGAACGAATCGTCATCCGATCACTATGAAAGCCAAAGGCGAGTAGCCGGGCCGTCCAACCATTCGCAAACGTCGGCAACCGGCGACGCCTCTCTTCATGCGGAAGGAACAGTTCCAGGGGCGCAGCCACCCGTTGAAATCGCGGGAATCAAACAGCGCAGATCCCAGGAAAGCGCCGCCGGTGTAGCAGCCGTTGTCGAGACCATGCGATTTGTCTGGGGTCGGATGGGTGTCACGCGGGGGACCCAAGCGTTGCTCCAGGTGAACCAGACGGATGGTTTTGACTGTCAAAGCTGCGCCTGGCCAAGCCCGGACGAGCGACGACACGTCGCCGAATTTTGCGAGAGCGGAGCCAAAGCGGTTTCTGACGAGGGAACTCGCCGGCGAGTGACGCCGCAATTCTTCAAGGAATATAGCGTACAGGACTTGCTAGGCCGTTCCGACTACTGGTTGAATGAGCAAGGCAGATTGACTCACCCGATGGTTTTGCGTGAACGAAGCAACCATTACGAACCGATCAGCTGGGATCAGGCTTTCGGCCTGCTGGCCGGCGAGTTGACCTCCCTCGGTTCTCCGGATGAAGCGGCATTTTATACGTCAGGACGCACCAGCAACGAAGCGGCCTACCTTTATCAGCTCTTTGCCCGAGTGTTTGGCACGAACAATCTTCCTGATTGTTCCAACATGTGCCACGAATCAAGCGGCGCTGCGCTGAAAGAGACGATTGGAATCGGCAAAGGGACAGTGACACTGGACGATTTTCTGAAGGCAGACGCAATTTTCATCGTAGGCCAGAATCCAGGCACAAACCATCCACGGATGCTGACCTCCCTCGAACTTGCCAAGGATAACGGTGCAAAAATAATCAGCGTTAATCCTCTGCCTGAGGTCGGTAATTTCCGGTTTAAAAACCCCAATCCGCAGAACTTCAAGAATCCGTTAAAAACCGCGGCAACGTTCTTTGGCGAGGGCGCTCAGACTTTCGGATCTCTGGCTCCAGGTTAAAATCAACGGGGACCTCGCTCTGTTCAAGGGCATCATGAAAGAGCTCCTGGTGGAAGAAGGCAAAACTCCCGGGAAGATTTTCGATCACGAATTCATCACCCGATACACTACCGGTTTTGATGAATTGACGGCTGCGCTGGAAGCTGCAGGGTGGCAGGAGATACTGGACAGCAGCGGGCTCTCCCGAGAGCAGATCCGAAAAGCGACCGATATCGTGCTGGAATCCCCGAATATCATTTGCTGTTGGGCGATGGGCCTGACGCAGCACCGGAATTCGGTGGCTACGATTCGCGAAGTCGTCAATTTCCTTCTGCTGCGCGGGAACATCGGCCGCCCCGGGGCGGGCGTTTGTCCTGTTCGCGGCCACAGCAATGTACAGGGCGACAGAACAATGGGCATCTGGCACATGCCGAGTCCGATATTTCTTGCAAAATTGGGGCAACGGTACGGATTTACTCCGCCGTCGGAGCATGGTTGCGACACAGTAAATTGCATCCGGGCGATGCATCGCGGCAGGATCAAAGTTTTCTTTGCGCTGGGCGGCAATTTCTTATCAGCCACACCCGATAGCGAGTTAACGGCAGAGGCGTTGAGCCGCTGTCGTCTAACAGCACATGTCTCGACGAAATTGAACAGAGCTCATCTGGTCACTGGTCGCCAAGCTTTAATCCTGCCTTGTCTCGGCCGTTCTGAAATCGATCAGCGCGGGACCGGCCATCAGTTCGTCACTGTCGAAGACAGCATGGGAATCATTAATCCCTCTCAGGGCCGGTTTACGCCCGCTTCAGAACACCTGCTCAGTGAACCGGCCATTGTGACGCGCCTGGCGGAAGCGGTGCTCGGTAACAAAACGAATTTGCCGTGGAGTCAGTGGGCGAATGACTACGATCTAGTCCGAGACGAGATCGAACAGGTCATCCCCGGTTTCGACCAATTCAACGTCAGGATCTCACGGGGCATTTTCTACCTGCCGAATCCGCCGAGAGACGAAAGGAGATTTCCTACCCGGAACGGCAAAGCCAGGTTCACAATCAACTCGATCGAGCGCCTTCCGTTGGAGGCTGGACAATATGTCCTGATGACCATCCGATCCCATGACCAGTTCAATACAACGATCTATGGATTGGACGATCGCTATCGCGGAATTTACAATGGGCGCCGGGTCATCTTCATGAACCCTGAGGACGTGAAAGAGGCGGGCCTGGTGCAAGGGCAACCAGTAGATATCACCGGCCACTTTGAAGGATTCGAGCGTCGAGCGAACCGTTTCCTGGTTGCTCCTTACCCGATCCCGCGAAGCTGCGTAGCAGCTTATTTTCCCGAAGCCAACGTTCTTGTTCCAATCGGGAGTGTCGCAGAAAAAAGTAACACCCCGACATCCAAGTCGGTGATAGTCTCACTTTCGCCGTCGCCTGATGTAGAAACTGTCAGCCGTACCGTACGCGTTGAAGCCGGTGAGGTGATACGAACGGTTGCCAGTGCCAGTGCTAAGGCAAGTTGTCAGTGATCGGTCAACAGCCGCATTACCTTTCAAGGCGGGATTGGTGCGTCTGCCGGCCATCAATTGAGAGTTTGCAACTTGGTCGTCAGTCCACCGCAAAACCCTACTGTCAGGGATATTCGCACCGATTAAGAGCTAGGATTTATTTGTAGGATCGGTATTTTTTCAAATGCGTTCGATCGTTTTCTTTTTCCTTGCCGCGCTGCCGCTGCTCTCATTCGCCGACGATGTCCCACTGGACTCGCTGCCGCAGGCAGTCCGAGAGACCATCGAAATGGAAAAAGGCGATGGTGTGGTGAAAAGTGCGGAGAGCTTCGGTTGGGGGGACGCGCTCATCTTTAAGGTTGAGATCGATGTCGATGGATTACCAGCACTGGAATTGCAAATTGCCGGGAACGGCAAGTTGATCCGCGTCGATAACCTGCAGGAGGAAAAAAACGACGATAACGACAATGACGACAGTCCTCCCGACTAGGAGACGCTGTACAAACCGAGGACGTTTATGGCGTCGCCACGCAGAGTTGAAGAGCTTCCAAAAGCTTACTCTACGTCGTTCGGCGTATTCCAGTTTTGCAGCTGATGCTCTTCGTTCACATCGACTTCGTAGCCATCCATTAGACGATTCTCGCACAATTCACCGATGAAATGCTGGAGGGCATAGTTCTCTTTTCTGATTTGGGCGACTGCAGCGGCAAAGGCAGCTTTTGGATAAATGGCAATCAGCGGTTCGAAACGGTTCTGATGAATAGGCACCACGCCGCAGCCAACTTGAGAAAGAGCCAAGAGCCTGTTCAAGAATCCGGGCTGGATTTTGGGGAGGTCAACGGCCAGGACGAGAAGCAGGGCGCTCCGGGCCCGGCTCAGGCAAGTCGCGATCCCTCCCAACGGACCCACGTCATCCCACCGATCAGCCCACACCTGGACAGAGGCGGGATATCCTCGTTTACGGGGACCGGAGATGACCAGTTTCTCGGGATCGACCGAGCGCAGAACCGCCAATTGCCGTTGCCAGAGCGGCATCGAAGCGCCTTCGTATTCGACCGGAAGAAAAGCCTTGTCCTTCCCCATCCGCTGGGACTTGCCTCCGGCGAGCAAAGCTGCTGTGAAAGGCGATGGCATGAGACGGGGATCAGTGTCGGTTGTTACCAGTTGTCAGTGTCGGTGCCAGTTGTTACCAGTGGTCAGTGTCAGTTGAAGAACGCCATGGTCAAAGCGTGTGCCAATCGGACCTGTATCTGTTTCTCCCGACCAGGGCACAGCAATTTTCCATTTCTCTTCAACTGGCACTGGCAACTGGTACCACTGACACTGACAACTTATGCACAACCGGATCGATCTAAAGTTCTCGCAATTGCGAAAGGAGGGCACCAGCGGTTTCATGGCTTACATCACCGGAGGCGATCCGACGCCAGAAAAAACAGTGGATATCGCTATCGCTCTTTCGAATGCCGGGGTCGACTTTCTCGAAATCGGGATTCCCTTTTCTGACCCGCTGGCAGACGGAGTAGCCAATCAACTGGGCGCCCAACGCGCACTGGCGGCTGGCACCACAGTCCCGAAATTGCTGAAGACGATCGTCGAGATCCGCAAAACGGTCGACTTCCCGATCATTCTTTACAGCTATCTCAATCCGCTTTTCCAATATGGATTTGAACGGTTCGAATCTGACGCGGCGGCGGTGGGTGTCGACGGCTTATTACTGCTGGATTTGCCACCGGATGAGACTCTGCTGCCTGAAAATGCAAGGAAACTTCTTCATCGGATTCGTCTGGTGGCGCCAACTACCTCAGAAGCGCGCATTAAGCGGATCGTCTCGAAAGCGGATGGATTTATATATTATGTCTCCCGCGAGGGAGTGACCGGGGAGCGAGAAGCGCTCTCTCAAACAATCGGTGAACATGTCGCGATGATTCGTCAAGAAACCGATTTACCTGTCGCGGTCGGATTTGGCATCTCAAATGCGGCTCAGGCCGCTCAGGTGGCCTCGTTGGCAGACGCGGTTGTGGTTGGGAGCGCGATTGTTCGGCGAATCGGCGAATTTGGGCAGGACGTAAATCTGGTCCGACAGATCCAAGAGTTTGTTCGGCCGTTAGTCAGGGCCGTGAAATCAGCTGACCGTTAGATTTCGTCACAACGGTCCACAGCGTGCGCGGACGCGAACGGGCCAACTGGAAAGCAAAGACAGGAACGCGCACTTGACCAACCGGGCGGAGGTTGGAGGCCTGTGCCAGGATCCTGACTTCTGACTTCTGTTCCTACGACAGATTGGGAAAGTATTTCCGTCCTAGATTGGAAATGATCGGGTATTCCCACCTTTGGCCCTGAAAGGCCTTGATGATCCCAACGATCCAGAGAATTACGCCGCCAAGCCAGACCACAAACCAGGCCAAGGCGAACAGCAGGGCAAAGATGAAGCCGATCCCGGGAATATGACCGAGGATTCCGGATAATATTGAGATGGCCAGAAACGCTGCGATCCAGGCGCCACCAAAATAAATGGCCTGAATAGCCCAATGACGAACGAAGAGATCCTTCTTTTCGATTAAATAAAAGACGATCCCCCCAATGAGGTGAAAAATCGCGCAAAGTCCGGCTCCGACATTCGACGGCAACCCGGTATCACTTCCGGTCGGAGAAGGTGGAAAAACGTCTGCCATAATTTAGTGGGAAACTTCGGCGTGATCCTAGAAGTCAGCAAGGGAAAGTCAAGATTTCGCGTGCTTAGGGCGGACCGCGGCGCTAACTTCCGCGCTCTATGTTGAGCGCAGGAATTGTGGGATTGCCGAACGTCGGAAAGTCAACGCTGTTCAATGCCGTGACTCGCACTCACAAAGCTCAGGCAGCCAACTATCCTTTTTGTACGATTGAGCCAAACCAGGGAGTCGTTTCGGTACCTGACCCGCGGCTTGAAGCGCTGGCCAAGATGTCGAGATCAATCCGGACAGTGCCAGCCGCGGTCGAATTCGTCGATATCGCAGGGCTTGTCGCGGGTGCTAGCCAGGGGGAAGGTCTTGGCAACCAGTTTCTCAGCCACATTCGCGAGGTGGATGCGATCGTCCAAGTGGTTCGCTGTTTCGAGAGTGGTGATATCCATCACGTGAGCGGCTCAGTTGATGCGATCCGGGACATCGAAATCATCAATACGGAGTTGATCCTGGCCGATCTCGTATCGGTCCAGAAGCGTTTCGACCGTCTCCAAAAACAGGTGCGGACGGGAGACAAACAGGCGAAAGCCGAGTCGGCTCTGCTCGAGATTCTGCTACCTCACTTGAATAGCGGAAAACCTGCGATCACGCTGGAAGTCGGTCCGGAGGAAAAGCTCTTGATGCGATCTTTTTTTCTGCTTACCGCCAAACCGACAATTTTTGCCTGTAACGTTTCCGAAACTGATCTCAGCGCGTTTTCGGCTGGGGATACCGCCACGGCCGCGGGCAGGAACGTTGCGGCTGTTTCCAGTTATGTGCGAAATCATCTGGCCACCGAAGCGGTGGTCATCAGCGCGCAAATCGAAAGCGAACTCGTCGATCTTTCACCGGAAGAAGCTTCTGAATATCTTTCCGGGCTTGGGGTACGCGAAAGCGGTGTCGGTATCTTGATTCGGGCGGTTTATCATCTCCTGGGGCTGCGGACTTATTTTACGACCGGGGAGAAAGAAACCCGTGCCTGGACCATTCACTCGGGCGACAAAGCTCCTGCCGCGGCTGGCGTTATCCACTCTGATTTTGAACGAGGTTTCATTGCCGCGGAGACCACCCATTTTGACGATCTCGTTCAGCTTGGTTCATTTGCGAAAAGCCGAGAGGCCGGAAAACTGCGAATTGAAGGAAAAGAGTATCTGGTAAAAGACGGCGATGTCATGGAATTCAGGTTCAATGTTTAGCAAGTGTTGTTGACGTCGTTGACGAACGCGTCCTCATGAGCCACTTTCCCGCCTCACGCCGATGATTTGCAGGGTAGTTTTCGTCACCTTTTTTTTAGCCGCGTTCGCAGTCGCCCAGGCTCCCAAAGGAGTTGAAATCCGGAAAAGCCTTGTTCGTATCACCGCGACCTCTCAGGAACCGGATTACAAAGTGCCGTGGAATCCGGGATCAATGTCGGTCGGGGTGGGAGCAGGGTTTATTATCGATGGCGATCGAATCATGACCAATGCGCACGTCGTCAGTAATGCGCGTTTCATCGTGGTTGAGAAGGAGGACGATCCACAACATTATCCAGCAACGGTCCAATTTATTGGTCACGATTGCGATCTGGCTGTCCTTCGGGTGCTCGATAAAGGCTTTTTCCAAAACACACGCCCGCTCAGTCCCGGAGGAATCCCGGCGATCGAGTCGCCGGTCAGCGTCTATGGATATCCGATCGGCGGAGAAAGGTTGTCGGTGACGCGCGGGATCATTTCCCGAATCGATTTTCAAACTTATACCCATTCGGGGATAGACTCTCATTTGGCCATCCAGCTCGACGCTGCGATTAATCCTGGGAACTCAGGCGGCCCGGTGATGCAGGAAGGCAAGGTGGTCGGCGTCGCGTTCCAAGGGTACAGCGGCGATGTGGCCCAAAACGTTGGCTACATGATTCCCACCCCGGTGATTCGACGGTTCCTCAAGGATATTTCGAACGGGCGATACGACGGATATGTCGATTTGTCGCTCACCTATTTCAAACTGGTCAATCCCGCCGAACGAGTCGCCCTTGGTCTGCCTAACAGCGAGCAAGGTGTCATGGTGAGCTCGGTGTCGTCGGCGGGGAGCAGTTTCGGAATCTTGCAGCAAGGCGACGTTTTGCTGACGATCGATAATCTCCCGATCGCCAATGACGGCTTCGTACAGCTTGATGGTGAACGCGTTGAGATGCCCGAAATCGTCGAACGAAAGTTCAAAGGCGACAAAGTGAAGTTCGACATCTGGCGAGATAAAACGAAGCAGACGGTCGAAATAGAATTGGCTGGAAACTGGCCTTACCTCATTCAGGCCAATCGGTACGATTCGCCTCCCAGATTCGTTCTTTTCGGCGGATTGGTTTTTCAACCGTTGTCAAAGAACTTCATGGACGCCTATCAAGTCGAAGACATGCGGCTCCGTTACTACTACAATTTCTTCGTCACGGATGAGATCTACAAAACTCATCCGGAAGTGATCGTGCTCTCGAACATTCTTCCGGACCCGGTGAATGCCTATCTCTCGGATCTTCGGTTTCAGATCGTGGACTCGATCAACGACAAGAAGATCCTCAGCCTCGAGGACGTGGCCGCCGCATTTGCCCAGAAGGCCGACTATTACGTCGTTCACTTCGTGGGCAGTGCTCGCCCCGCTGTTCTCGAACGTTCAGCGGTCGAACAGGCTAGAGACCGAATCATCGGCAACTACAACGTGCAGAAAGAGCAATATGTCGAAGGCGGTCTGATGAGATGAGAGCGTTTCTGGCTATTCTGATTGCCATTGGGATTTTTCAAATCGAGTCTGGCGCTGCCGAACCCACGCCCAAAGAGGCCCCGGCTCCTGCTGAGCAGAAGGGATCGGTGGTTCGAGTCAATTCGACAAACCAGGCTTATGATTTCTTTCGTCCCTGGAGCAAAGAAGCACCGTTCAGCCGCCGCGGCTTGGGAGTGTTGATTGAAGGGGGCAACATCCTGGTATCAGCGGAGCTCGTCGCGAACAGCGACTATATTGAATTGGAGCGCGCCGACGGCGGAGAGAAAACGACCGCCACGATCCGGGTGATTGACTACGAAGCCAATCTTGCCACGCTTCAATCGACGGACTCGAAGTTCCTCGAAGGCATGCAACCTCTGCAAATAACAACTGACGTGAAAACAGGCGACGAACTGTCTGTCCTGCAACTCGAATCCAACGGCACCCCAGTCTCAACGAAGGCGTTGGTGACGACGGTGGAAGTTGGAAAATACGCGCTGGAAGATTCAGGCTACCTGATGTTTCGGATGAGTTGCCCCCTGCAATTCCGGGAAAACAGTTTTACACTGCCAATCGTCAAGGGGAATAAGCTGGCCGGGTTCCTGATGCGGTATGACAGCAGATCGCAAACGATCGATGCGATCTCAAGCCCGGTGATCGAACATTTCCTGACCGAATCGCAGCACCATCCGTATAAAGGTTTTCCGCGAGCCGGTCTCGGCTTCTCCCCCACCCGCGATCCTCAGCTTCGCCGTTATCTCAAGCTGCCGGATTCCGATGGCGGCGTTTACGTCAATCAGGTCGATCAGAGTGGACCCGCCGCCAAAGCCGGCATTAAAGAAGGGGACGTTCTAATCGCCATTAACGGCAAACAGGTCGATCCGGACGGAAATTATCTCCATCCGATGTATGGGAAGCTTTCGATTACGCACTTAACCACGACCGAAGCGTATTCGGGCCAATCGGTCACCATGACAATCGTTCGGCATGGGGAGCGCCAACAGTTGCCGATCGAGTTATTCCGCAGGCCAGTTGAGGATTATGCCATCGAGCCTTACACCATCGGGAAGCATCCACGCTACTTCATCCTGGGCGGGCTGGTATTTCAGGAACTAACGCGGCAATACCTTCGGGAATGGGGCGCGAACTGGCTAAAGGATGCGCCGCAACGGTTGGTCTATTATGATCGGTTCCAATCGGATCTTTTTCCCGACAAACGGAAAATCGTTTTCCTGACCCAAATTTTGCCGACGGAAGATACGGTCGGATACGAACAATTGAGCAATCTGGTCGTCACAAAGTTGAATGGCCGCGAAATTCTAAGTCTGGATGATTTTGCGGAAGCGGCGAAAAATCCGATCGCAGGTTACCACAAGATCGAGTTCGCCGAAGACCCGCACGAGATCTATCTCGATGCGAAACAAGTGGAAGAGGATAGCGGCAGCTTGCAAAAGACCTACTCTATCCCGGAGCTACAGCACCTTTGAATCCGGGAAGATGGCAGCAATGGCAGTTCGCAGATCTTCCATGGTCACCGGCTTGTTCACGAGCCTGGTCACACCTTTCGGAATGGATTCCGAAGTGGCCATCAGCTCGCCAAAGCCAGTTAGCATCAAAATAGGGACCTCAAAACCGGCGCTTCGCAAGGTGGCCACAAAATTGCTGCCCGTCATCCCCGGCATCGCATGGTCAGTGATCACCAGATCGAACATCTGTTCCCGGACCAATCTGAGCGCATCGATCGCGGTGGGTGTGACTTCGACATCATGTTCCTCGTGCCGCAGAAACAGGGAAATTACATCTCGAACCACCTGTTCGTCGTCAACCAGCAGGATCCTTAGTTTTCTCGTTTTCGAAGAGCCTTCCGCTGCCGGTGTGATCTCTGCGCCTCGATAGAAAGGCAAACGCACTCGAACCAGTGACCCTTCACCGAGCTGGCTTTCGATTTCGATCTGTCCATGATGCCGCTGCACGATCCCATACACCATGGCGAGACCAAGTCCCGTCCCACGCTCCCCTTTAGTTGTTACGAACGGTTCCAGGCACCGGACGCGGACCTCCTCGGTCATCCCGATTCCATCATCCTGAACTTCGAAGACTGCACTTTGCTCCTGCGAATAAGCTCTAACCACGATTTTGCCACCCTGCGGCAAAGCGTCGACTGCGTTAAAGATCAGGTTTGTCACCACCTCACGGATTTCGCCGCCGTTGCATGCGATCATCGGCACCGGTTTGAATTCCTGCTCGACCGTCACGTGTCGGCCTTGCGCTAACGCTTCGTCGCGCCATCGCGGTTGAGTCATCGAAATTGCTTCGGTCAGGGCTTCCGACAAATCAACCGGCTCGAAAATCTCGGTTTCATCGCGCTGTCGATAAAACTCACGCAGCCGGCCAACCACGACCGTGGCATCCTTGGCGGCGGTGCGCATTAACCGGAGATACTTCAAAGTTACCGGTCGATCATCCAATAGCTCTGGACGTTCGATCAAAAGTTCAGCGTACCCCAGGATCGGTATGAGCGCATTGTTAAAGTCGTGGGCGACGCCGCCAGCCATCTTGCCTAAAGCCCGCAGCCTTTCCTGCTGGATCACCTGTTGCTGGGTGGCATGCAATTCTTCCAGAGTTTTCTGGAGCCTTTGATTGGTCTCGCGTAACTGGATCTCTGCCCTGCGTCTTTCAGAGATTTCGGATTCCAGGGCTAGATTCGCCCAAGCAAGTTCTTCAGTGCGCTCACGCACCCGCATCTCGAGTTGCTCGCTGGCTATCTTCCGGTCGGTGACGTCTTCCGCGATCCCTGCAATTTTGGAGAGTTTCTGTTGCCCGTCCAGGATCGGAAATGCTCTATCCCGTATCCAGCGAATTTCACTGTCCGGCCGACGAATTCGATACTGTTCGTCGTAAGTTGCGGCATCCTGGCCATCCAACACCGCCTTCCGGACTCGCTCTCGATCGTCGGGATGGATCGCCTCGACCCAGGAGCTTTTGTTTTCGTACAGTTCTTTCAGGGGTCTCCCCCAGATTTGTTCATGAACTGGGCTGAGGTAAAGAATCCGGTGCGACTCCGCGTCGCTCACAGAGACCGCCTGATCCAAGTGAGAAACAATCTGGCGAAAGATTTCTTCTGTCTCCACCGTCGACGGCCCAAAGCGAGGTTGAGGCACCGCCCGGAGCTGTTGCCGGTAAACTTCAAGCTGGCGGCCCAAGGCGGCAAGATCGCCCCGTTGACGGCGCGTTTCCCGAGTGGCCGCCTCAAGTCGTTCCATTAGCCGGTACCGGTCCGCCGCCTCAGTGAGGGCCAACGTTAAATCAAATCGGGTCCAAGGTTTTCGTAAGATCCGAAAGGCGTCGCCGGAAGTAATCGCCTCTTCAATGCCCGGCATGGAGGCCATTCCAGTGATGATCATCCTCGAACTGAGCGGTTGAGTTTCGCGGCACGTCCGCAAAAACTCGACTCCAGGCATCTCGGGCATGAATTGATCGGCCAAGATAATGCCAAAGCGTTCGATACGGAGCCGTTGGAGGGCTTCCGTCACATTTGCCATCGCCGCCACGCGGTAATTCTCGCGAGACAACTGGTCTTGCATGGTGTGCAATACGACCCTGTCATCGTCCACGATGAGTACAGCCGGTAACGATTCCATTTCTGGATAGGAGAGTTGCTCCTACTCTTCCACGAGCTCGATGAGCGGGAAAGTCATTGTCAAAACGAATCCTTCTGCGTCGACGCAAGCATTGATCTCGACAGACCGGCTTAGTTTCGCTAAAAAGTCAGGCGCCTGTTCCCGCAAGACAGAACCAGAACGCAGGGTAGAACGATAATGAATTCGCACGTTCTTCTGGTCCGAGATCCAGCCCATCTCGATAGTCCCGGTGGGGACTCGAATTTCATTAACGTCCATGGCAACGAGCGCGAGGATCTTTCGCTGAAAATCACCGCGTAAAATTGAAATCACCGCGTCTTTTTGCTCCGAGCCGCTCGTTTCAAATTTGACCGAGCGAGGAAGCAGTATTTTGACAAGTTTGCCGGCTTCTTCGAGCAGCGCCTGAACGTGCACGATCTCTTCCTCAACCTCGGCCGGCTGCAAGAGATCGCCGACCGTGACCAAAAGTTCCCGCGAAAGATCCGCACTTTCTCGGATCAGAGTGAGACTCTCTTTGAGACCGGGATCGTCTACGCCGGAACGGAGATGGTAATCGCTGAGTGAGTTGATGCCCGAAATAGAATTGCCCAGATCATGGACCACCCTGCGAAGAATGAAATCCACGTAGACCCGCTGAAAGGGGCCTAAGCGCTCTTCGGGTGTTGGCTGGTTCAATTCCACAGGTACCCGACCACCGGAGTCAATCGACCCAAGGTCGGTCAGAGTTTTTCAAACGACTCAAGTAGCTTGCCAGCCACATCAAGGAGAATTTCATAACTGGGGTAATTCGGGTCCGAAACCAGATCTTTTTTTCGTTCTACTGAAATTTCCATGGATTTATCCGTTGGACTATCAGGTCGGCTCAGACTCGAACTTTGGGACGGCACCTCCGGTGCGTCTCTCTGCTCTCGATTTTCTGGTTCACTCTTCGGGTCCAAAACCAATCCTATGTAAGTATCGACCGTAAGTTTAGAAAATTTAGTAGAGAGTCGGAAAAGAGCAAAAGGGTTCTGCAGATGGACAACGGAAAACGCAGCGCGGAAGGAGGAGTAACCTAAAAAGCATTGCGACAAACGGTGTTAGATCTTATGCTTGATGAAATCATTCGCGAAACCCGAGCTGGTGGACTCGGAGTCCTTTTATCTGTAAGCTTCCAATTATCGCATGGCTATCGAAAAGGTAATCGTCATTGACGATGAACCCATCATCCGCCGATCGCTGGAGTTGCAGCTTCGAGGAAAGCGCTTGTCGGTAGCGCTTTGTTCGACGATCGCAGAGGCTGAAAAATACATCGCCAAAGATTCGTTTGACCTGATGTTTGTGGATGTACGTCTTCCAGACGGGGACGGCACGGATCTTTTGAACCGGCTGGCCCCTCGCCCGGAGAAACCGCTAATCGTCGTCATGACCGGCTATGGAACGATCGAATCGGCGGTTAACTGCATCCGTTCCGGTGCATTCGATTATATTATTAAGCCCTTCTCTGCCAGTCAGATAGATGTAATTCTACGCAAAGCTGATAATTTTAATCAAGCGGTTCGGATCAGTCAGATTCTCGCTCAGGAATCGCTGGATGCAGCCCCCTTGGTTGGCGAGAGCCGGCCAATCCAGCAACTTCGCCAGATGATCCAGAAGGTCGCTCCGACCGAGGCCACGGTGCTCATCTGCGGTGAAAACGGAACCGGCAAAGAACTGGTGGCGACAGAGATTTTCCGATCGAGTGCCCGGGCTCAACTGCCCTTTATTAAAGTGAACTGCGCCGCAATCTCGGAGACCTTGATCGAGAGTGAGTTTTTCGGCCATGAACGCGGCGCCTTCACTGGAGCGACAGAAAAACGTGAGGGGCGTTTTGAACTTGCCAATAACGGGACAATCTTGTTGGACGAAATCAGCGAGATTTCGCTCAAGTTGCAGGCGAAGCTTTTACGGGTATTGCAAGAGCGTGAATTTGAACGCGTCGGTGGAAATCGAACCATCAAAGTAAATGTACGAGTTCTCGCCACGACGAACCGGGATCTGCAGAAATCGGTTGAAAACCAGGAATTTCGTCAGGATTTGTACTATCGACTAAATGTTTTTCCGATCATCGTGCCGCCGCTTCGGAAACGAAAGGATGACCTCCGGGAATTGGCCCAAGGCTTTTTATCGCGGATCGCCAGACGAAGCGGAGCTAACCCTCCGGTGCTCACCCCGGCTTCGCTCGAGGTTCTCCGGACCTACGAATGGCCGGGAAATGTCCGGGAATTGCAGAACGTGATGGAACGCGCGGTGATTTTAACCGAACCGGGCCAGGAGATCACTCCTCAGTTTCTGGAGCCAATGTTTCCGTTCGGATTGCTGGAGCACTCTTGGAAGGAAGAATCCCCCGAGCCGGGCGATGTGCAGAACTCTGGGATCGTGTTTCCGGAAAACATCATGCCATTGGAAGAGCTCGAACGAGAGTACATCCTGCACGCTCTCCGCAAAGCGAACGGAAACCGAACGCACACCGCCCAAATGCTGGGCATCAGCATCCGAACCCTGCGCAACAAGCTGAACGAGCTGAAATTGGGAGAAGAACAGGCAGTGTGACAACTAACTGACACTTCTGATGAATCGATTTGTGGAGCAGGTGGCGGTTGTGACGGGGGCTGGAAGGGGCATTGGAAAGGCGATTGCCCTGCGACTCGCGAGTGAAGGAGCCAGCGTCGCGGTGGTGAGCCGCACGGAATCGAATTCTCAATCAACTGCCGGTGAGATCAATGCCTTGAGGCCGGAAAGCGCGCGCGCTTACGCAGTCGACGTCGTCGAAAGCGAGGCCGTGGCGAATCTGTGCTCCAGGATCGTCAAGGATTTCGGAAAAATTCATGTACTGGTCAACAATGCTGGAATCACCCGTGACCGGCTTAGCATGCGAATGTCGGAAGAAGATTGGGACACTGTGCTGGACACGAATCTTAAAGGGGCGTTTCATTTTATCCAAGGCCTGGAACGTCCCATGATGAAACAATCTTATGGGCGAATCGTGAATATCAGTTCGGTGAGCGGTCTGATTGGTCAGGCCGGCCAAGTGAACTATTCTGCCAGCAAAGCGGGGTTGATCGGGCTGACGAAAGCTTTGGCACGCGAACTGGCTGGAAGAAACATCACGGTAAACGCGGTAGCTCCTGGGTTCATCTCAACAGATATGACGGATCATTTGCCTGAGGCCTTGAAGACCCATGTTCTTTCGCTGATTCCATTCGCCAGGTTCGGGGAATGCGAGGACATTGCCGCTGCCGTCGCATTTATCGCCAGCGCGGAAGCCAAGTACATCACAGGCCAGGTACTGACCGTCGACGGTGGGATGGCGATGTAGGAAACGTTCGGCGGGCGCAGTCTGTCGCGCGCTTGCAGACCGCGCAAAAATCGATAGATCCCCCCTGATGGAATACAGGTTTTTAGGCGGTTCAGGCTTCAGGGTGCCGGTTCTTACATTAGGAACGGGAACGTTTGGCGGAGGAAACGAATTTTTCAAAGCATGGGGCACGAACGGAGTGGATGAGGCCACCAAATTGGTCGACATCTGCCTTGATGCGGGATTGACCATGTTCGATTCAGCAGACGTTTATTCAGACGGACTTGCGGAAGAGGTCCTGGGCAAAGCGATCAAAGGCCGTCGAGACAGCGTCCTGATTTCGACCAAAGCAACGTTTCGCCAGGGACCCGGCCCGAACGACGTCGGTTCTTCGCGCTTTCACTTGATCAACGCTGTCGAAGGAAGTCTTCGCCGCCTTCAGACAGATCACATCGACTTGTTTCAGTTACACGGATTTGATGCTCAAACGCCGGTCGAAGAAACCCTCAGCACACTCAACCAAATGGTTCAAAGCGGAAAGATTCGCTACCTCGGCGTCTCAAACTTTTCCGGTTGGCATTTGATGAAGTCCCTCGCCGTCGCCGATAAGTACGGCTACGCACGCTACGTGGCAAATCAGACATACTATTCGTTGATCGGCCGCGATTATGAATGGGAACTCCTGCCGCTTGCCTTAGACCAGAAGGTCGGCGCTGTGGTCTGGAGTCCGCTCGGTTGGGGACGATTGACCGGCAAAATCCGGCGCGGTCAACCGAGACCGGAACAAAGCCGCCTGAACACGAAAATTGCCGCTGATGCCGGTCCGCAGGTGAGTGACGAATACCTCTTTGGCGTAATTGATGGTCTGGATGAAGTGGCGACCGAGACAAAAAAATCGGTCCCGCAAATCGCATTGAACTGGCTGCTTCAGCGACCGAGCGTTGCAACCGTTGTCATTGGCGCGCGCAACGAAGAACAGCTTAAGCAGAACCTAGGCGCGGTCGGTTGGAGTCTCACTCCCGAACAAATGTCCAGATTGGACGCCGCAAGCGCCATCCCTACAGTTTATCCGTACTGGCATCAGAAAGGATTCAACGAACGGAACCCGTTTCCAACGAACTTAGGGTAAGGCGGAAAATGCGGGCGACGGGGCAATCGCGCGTCGCTCAAGGTCGCACAGGCATTAGACCCATTAAGTTACAGGAAGATTGACGAGCGGTACTAGAACGAATCGACTGGTGCTTCCCGATCCAGTCAGGAATGCAGTCATTATCGTCTTTCCGTTGCGAGTGACTTTGAATCGGAAATCTCCAACCCAGTGAGTCGTCGGGACTACCCAGCGGCCAGCCGGTGTCCTTGTAATGATTTCTTGGTTCAGGGGCATCGTAATTCGTCCAGCGCCAATGCTTGCTCCATGGCACACCACGCTTCGGTGGCGTCTTCCTCGATGGTCGTAGCTTCAGTGCTGTCTTTTTGCGCGAGCTCGCCAAGTGCGTCTAGCGCCGTTGTTTCTTTGTCTTGTTCCAATGTGTCAATGAAGTTCATCTTTCATCCTCACATATGTAACATACATCATATTTTGTGCGTATGCGTAAAACTGGTTTTTAAGTAAAAGAGATTGGAGGGGCAGAATATCGCAGAAATCCAACTATTTACGGCATATTGTTCTTTGTAAAGCTTTACAGAATGATCGAACTGTAAAATTGTGCGTTTGCAAAAAAGTTCTGGTACGTTTCGGAAATCCATGCAAAGTTCTCTTCAGAAGCTCAGGAATCATCCGGAGTCTTCACAAAGAAAAGAAGTAAGGAAAAAATATGAGTGCTACAGATACCAAAAAGGCAACCGCGGAAAGCATGAACGAGCTCTTTCACGAGGCCATCAACAGTTATGAGAAGCGCGGAGAGGAGTTTGTCGAGACGTTCAACCGCATCAGCAATCAGACGATTGAGTCGTTCGAGAAAACGCTGGGCGTTTACCAGGCGACCTCGGTGCCCGAGGCGCAGCGCCGCGTGCAGGATCTAATCGAAAGCTCGCTGAGCGCCCTGCAGGTCAACATTGACAGCGCTCTGAACACGAACGCTAAAATGATAGCCTCGTGGAAGGAACTGGTGGATCATTTCGGCCCGGCCCTGAAGTAACTACTCGAGCCAATAAGGAGACACTTGGGGATGAAGCAACGCCAAGGAAATCCAACTCGCCAGGACGCAGTCCGGCTGCTTTTGCGCCGCTTTCGCCGATGTCTCGGCAGTCGAGCTCGGCAAAGCGGCGGTGGAGCGGTCCGGCCTAAAGGCGGAGGACTTTAAAATTCCTCGTGGGGAACATGCCGTATCACCTCACAGATGAGGTTAAAACAAGTTTTCCGGCCTTACCTTCCGATCTTGGCGGCTCTTCCAAGCCGTCGGGACACGGTGACTATATTGCCTTTGTCCCCTGCTCCACCCTCTCCCGACGTTTGGAGGATATCTCCGAAGAATTCACCGGCAGCCAGATCGGGATTAAAAGGGAGTCTGGGGGGAATCAAGGTTAGATTTTGAGTCCATCATCCGCATGCTAATGAACCATATCAATATCAAGTGATCGCCCACTTCGATTTACGGCATGGACCGGCAGGTCGGACGGCAGTCCTCGTGTAAATATCTTTAACTTCGCTAAAGAATGAATGATTGAATTGCGACAAATGAGCGTGGCCGCTCACACCTCGCCATTGTGGACACCGTGCAGTAGCGCATTCTCCAATCTGTCAACATGTCGCAGGCGCTTTCGCTCCACGTGCACATCAGGTCCTTGATCAGCGTTGGCGTTCCTGCGTTCGGCGTTCGGCGTTCGGCGTTCGGCGTTCCAACGGTTAGGGGCGTTCGTTGTCGGTCAAGGAAATTCGCAAAGTGACAGGCGTGGTATGGAAGCATACCACTTCGCCTCTTTCAACCGAGGTCGGTGCCGTTGAACGCCGAACGTGGAACGCTAAACGCCGAACGCCTCAGTACAACATAGCCTCGGCGGGAGGATCCGTGGGTTCGACGGTATCGGCTTTTAGCAAAACATGCACACGATCCCCATTTTTCGCATAAGTCGCTTTTCCGACAACCCTCACCCACCCCATCTCAGCGGCGCTGGTCGGGCCAGAAATAGCGACCGGGACGGCGAGCGGTCGGGCATCGGCTGCGCAGCAGACGATGAACATCCGCACGAGTTTGAATTGTTTAGGATCAGAGCCGGGAAGATACTGGCCAATCACTTCAATGGTCTTGTCGGAAAACATTTTTCGAAGGCTATCTTCTGACTCAGCGTAAAGTAAGTCGGTCACTTCAAGCGCCACGTTTCCGTCCGCGGCTTTCGGCAGATATTGGGAGCTTGCTTCGTCGGGGGATGGAGAAGCCGGATTGGCTTGATCTGTTCCCATCTTGGAAACCACGTCCTGGTTGGTTAGCACGCCAGGCGTATTCTGAGGCAAAGGTTCAGATGCCCTCTCGTCTTGGTCGGCGCCCAGTGCTTCCGGGGGTATAACCTGAACATTTGATGTTTTCGATGCTTGCGCGGTTGCTCGGCCGGGCAAACCAGTGATATCCTCGACGAATCCACGGTTAAGGAGAGCTTGCTGATCGTAGCTGTCCTTAGAAAGGGCCACCCCCGCAGCGAGCGGCAGGAATAAGACAGCAAAGGCGATCAAGCTTCGTGTCAGGCTATTCGCATTCTGGTGGACGCATTCACCCTCGATGCAACATTGCGCCGACGTTTTTGCAGCGGCGTAGATCACGCCGAACAGGCAAAAAATGATACCTCCAATCAGGGTCCAGGGCCGAAACTGCGGATGCAGGTATCGATCCAATCGACCGGTAAAGAAAAAGTCCAGCAGGACCATGCCCAACCCGATCAGAGTGATCCCGTTGAGCAGATTACAAAACTTGGCCCGCATATAAATAGATTAAAAAGCGGCTGCAGATTATCCCGATGAACAGGAAAAGTCCAATTCCCAATCCGATGACAAACCGCTTTTTGAACAAGACGCTATAAAGAAAAACAAGTTTCAAATCAAACATCGGACCGAACACCAAAAACGCCATTCGGGCAAAGATCGGAAAGCTGACGAACGTGGCGGCAATAAAGGCGTCAGAGGTGCTGCAGAGCGTCAGGACCAAAGCGATAAACATCATCGAAAAGGTGGAGAGCACGGGCTGAAGCGACAACGGCAAAATGATCTGTTGGTCCACCGCCGTATTGAAGGTAGCTGCCACTGCCGCGCCGATCATGAAATAAACGGCGGTATCGATAAAGTCGTCACAGGCCATTCGAACAGCAGCGATCAGCTTTCCCTGAAACGAGACCCCGATGATCTCCGCATCGGGCAGCGGGCTGACAGTGAATGCCAGCCGCTTACGGGTTGGAATTTTCACCGCGCCTGTGCGTAAGATCGAGGCCGGATCAAGCCGGCTTACGATCAAACCCGCTGAAACAGCAACCAGATAACCCAGAATCAGTCTGACCGCCGTATTCAGCCAGGGATTCTGACCTCTGAACGCGGCAAAGGTGCTGATGGCCACGATCGGATTCACGATTGGAGAGGCCAGCATGAAGGTCACACCGCACGAAACCGGCAACCCCTTGTTGATTAAACGGCGGACGATCGGCACGATCCCGCATTCACAAACGGGAAAGCATATTCCAAGCAAGCCGCTGACCAGGGTGGCCAGAAACCCATTTTTTGGCAGGACGCCGGTGATGATTTTGGAGGGAATGAAAGCCGCGATGGCGCCCGAGATGAGAGACCCAACAAGAACAAACGGCAAGCCTTCAAAGGCCAGGGCCAAAAACGAATAAAAGAAGTTTTGCCATGTGAAATTGAACCAGCTCATCAGTTCGCGCTCAGACTCGATCCAACTGACGTGTGCTCGGTCTGATCAACTTTGCTCGTCCAAGGACTGCGCCCAGCGCCATTGCAATGATGAGGAAGGCGACGTTGGCCAGAACGATCGTCGGCCCGGTTGGCAAATTCAATTGGGCAGAGGCCACGATTCCCAGCACACCCCCCAACAGGCCAAATGCTGCGCTCAGGAGAAGCATCTGGAGGAAACTGTTCGCCAGCATCCGGGAGGCAGCGGCCGGAATTACGATGAGCCCGCTGACCAGCAGCGCCCCTAGCTGCTGAAGCAGAAAGCCGATCACCAGAGCGATCAGCAAGACGAACAGATAATTGAGCTTGCGTATATGAATGCCGGCAATTCTGGCAAGATCTTCGTGCACGACGCACAGGAGCAAGGCTTTCATGTTAAGCAAAAGAAAAGTGAGGACCAAGACACTCAGTGCCAGGATCATCCAGACGTCCTGGGTGGATGCGAAAAGTATTTCGCCAAACAATACGCCTTCGAGGCTTTGATACCCTTTTAGCTGACTGATTAAAATCACTCCGAGGGCCACTGCGCCCGAGTAAGAAAAAGCGATGACCGTATCCGCCCGTAACGAGGTCCGTTCAAAGAGCCAGGCCATCATTAATCCAACCAGACAGCAGAACACGACGAGCACGAGCTGCATCCCCGGTCCGTAGACATCGTGGGCCAGGTGCAACGCGATGCCAAGCCCGACTCCTGTTAACGCAGCGTGCGAAATAGCATCGCTGAAAAAGGCCATTCCGCGCAAAGTGATGAACGTGCCCAGCAATCCCATGATCGGTCCGGCAATGACCGCGATGAGAAGCGCCCTCTCAAGCTCCGGCGTTTGAAGGATTTCCCACATGTCTCTGACCAAGCGACAAATTATTTCAATTTGTCTAAAGGAATAAACGCCTCGAAGCCCTTTCCAGAAACCAGTCCTGGCAAGTGTCCGTATGCCTTGGAGAGGTTATTTGGCTGCAAGACTTGATCTGGCGAGCCGTGGCAATGGACGGTTCGATTAATGCACAGAACCTGGTCGCTGACGTGTTCCACCAGGTGGAGATCATGCGAGACCATTAGAATTGTCATTCCGGCGTGATCGTTTAAATGATGGAGCAAACCGTCAAATGACATTCCTCCTCGCACGTCCAAACCGGTCATCGGTTCGTCCAGGAGAAGAAGATCAGGATCATCGAGCAGAGCATAGGCAATCAGAACCCGCTGAAATTCTCCGCCAGATAATTCACTAAGCGGGCGGGCGATCAAGTGCGCCGCCCCGATCTCGGCCAGCTTCTTCTTGGCCGCCGTCCGGGTTCGACCCGGTCCGAACCAGACCTTGCGTTTCGAGAGCTTGAGCGATAAAAATTCGTCTACCCGCAAAGGCACAGCCGGATCAATCCGCAGCTGTTGAGGGACATACCCGATGTTTCTGGCCTGTTTGCGAATTATCCCGGAACGGATCGGCAATAGCCCGACAAGAGCCTTCAACAATGTCGACTTGCCACCTCCGTTGGGACCAATGACACAAACAAATTGGCCGCGTTGAATCTGAAACGTAATGTCTTCGAGAACGTGGTTTTGTTTGTAGCTCACGTTCAGACCTTCCACGCTGAGGAATGATTTGCTATCGGCCTCCATGAAACGCTGCTACTAACGCATCCAAATTCTTTTGTGTCACGCGTTCATAGAAATCCTTCGATCCATCGCCGGTTTCCATCGGATCGAGCTGGACGACCGGCACATTCAATTCCTTCCCGATAACCTCCATCGCTTTGGGCGAGTATTGCGGCTCGGAAAAAAGGGCACTTACATCTCCGGTGGCGATGATTTTTCGCAGTTGCTCGATCATCCTCGGCGAAGGCTCTTGTCCCGGAAATTCTTCGAACGTGGCGACAACGCGAAAACCATAGTCTCGAGCAAAATAGGGAAATGTATCGTGAAAGGTGATCAGATTTCTGTTGGGGAATAAAGCCGTCGCCGCCCGGATTCGCTTATCCAAAGCATTTAACCGTTTAAGGTAGCCGGCTGCATTGGTCCGATAAGTGTCCGCGTTCGCGGGATCCTTGGCGACCAATGCCTCACGGATGGTTTCAACCTGCCTGATCGCATTCGCCGGCGAAAGCCAGATATGCGGGTTGATCCCCCCGGCATCCGGAACGGGTTGGGAGTGAGTACCTGGGAGCGGCCGAACCTCAAGACCTGTAATGAGCTGAATGCCGGCGCTGGTATCGACGACCGAGAGATCCTTTCTGCCTGCACTTCTCAATCCTCTCTGGAGCCAGTTCTCAAGACCTGCTCCGTTGATGATTAAAACATCTGCCTTCGCGATCTTCTGGATGTCGGCGGGTGAGAAAGAGTAATCATGCGGTCCGGCGTTGGGGGGCACCAGCACAGACACATCGGCGGCGTCCCCGGCAACATTGGAGGCAAAGCAATGAACAGGCGCGAAGGTGGTCAGGATTGCCATCCTGGCGTGGCAGTCGAGACCCGGAACCAGCCAGAGAGCCAAAGCGGCCAAGGTAGAACAGAATCGCATGGAGAAACAAAACCCAGGGAAAAGTATTTGCAAGTCATTTGCATCAATTGCGGAAGAAGGAATTTGGGAGAGAGTTGTCATCCTGCCTCCCAGTGGTAAAGGTTGTGGCAGATTCGTATGAAGAATATTTCAGTCAGCCTGCTCTTTTTTATGTTGATCCTTTCCTCCTCTCCAGCCGAAGACAGCGTCCCGCCGACCATTCCGTTACGGGACTTTTTCCGCAATCCGCAAACAACCGGATATGAACTCTCTCCCAGCGGTGCGCTGATCGGGTTTCTAAAGCCAGTCGAGAGCCGCTTGAATATCTTCGTCCAACCGAAATCAGGCGGGGAGGCGAAACAGATCACTCACGTGAAAGACCGGGATATCCGAGGTTTTTTCTGGAAGGGCGACCAATATCTTTTGTACCTGAAAGACAATGGGGGGGACGAAAACTTTCACCTTTATGTGACCAGGAGCGACGGCACCGGATCACGAGATCTTACGCCATTTGAAGGAGTTCGAGCGGACGTGATCGATGATCTGGAAGATCACCCAACCGATTTGATTGTCGGTCTGAACAAACGGAACAAAGAAGTCTTTGACGCTTACCGGCTAAATGTTGAGAGCGGTGACTTGAAGTTGATTGCCGAAAACCCAGGCAACATAGCGTCCTGGACGACCGATCACGACGGGAATATTCGAGTTGCGACGACCACCGATGGCGTCAACACAAGTTTGCTTTATCGCCAAAGCGAGAACGACCCCTGGAAGACCGTGATCACGACAAACTTCAAGGAAAGTTTTACCCCTCAATTTTTTACTTTTGACAACAAGGCGCTTTACGGAGTTTCCAACGTAGGCCGAGACAAAACCGCGGTGGTCGAGTTTGATCCTGAAACCGGAAAAGAAACGAAAGTTTTGTTCCAGCAGCCGGAAGTAGATGTCTCCGGCTTGAATTATTCCAAAAAACGAAAGGTGATCACCTCTGCGACCTACACTACTTGGAAAGAAGAGCGAAAATTTTTTGATCCAGTATCTGAGGCGCTTTACAAGAGTCTCAACGAAAAGCTTCCCGGTTACGATGTCTATGTCGTCTCTGCTGACAAAGAGGAGGACACCTTCATCGTGCGTACGATTACCGATCGCTCGTTGGGTTCATTTTACCTTTACGATTCGAAATCCGGCGATCTGACGAAGCTCGCGGACCGTAATCCGTGGCTGCAGGAAGATCAGTTATCCGAAATGAAGCCGATCGAGTATACCTCGCGAGATGGACTAACGATCCATGGGTATCTTACTTTACCGAAAGGCAAAGAAGCGAAAAATCTGCCGATTGTTGTGAATCCTCATGGGGGGCCGTGGGCGCGAGATGACTGGGGATTCAACCCGGAGGTGCAATTTCTAGCGAACCGGGGCTTTGGCGTCTTGCAAATGAACTTTCGCGGTTCGACCGGCTACGGTCGCAAATTCTGGGAGGCGGGGTTCCGGCAATGGGGACAAAGCATGCAGGACGATATCACCGACGGGGTCAAGTGGTTGATCGACCAGGGTATCGCCGATCCAAAAAGGGTCGCAATTTACGGTGGAAGTTACGGGGGGTATGCCGTGCTGGAGGGTCTAACCAAAACCCCTGATTTATACGCGGCGGGTGTCGATTATGTTGGTGTCTCCAACCTTTTCACTTTCATGAAAACCGTGCCTCCCTATTGGAAACCTTTCCTGGATATGATGTATGAAATGGTCGGAAATCCAGAGAAGGATAAATCGCTTTTCGAGGCAAATTCCCCGGCACTCAACGCCGACCGGATCAAGGTGCCGCTGTTCGTGGCGCAAGGAGCAAAAGATCCGCGAGTCAATATCAACGAGTCGAACCAGATCGTGGAGGCTTTGAAAAAGCATGGTGTCGATGTGGAGTATATGGTGAAAGAAGACGAAGGCCACGGTTTCCACAACGAGGAGAATCGCTTTTCGTTTTATGAAGCGATGGAGAAATTCCTGGCCAAATATCTGGCAACGACCACGAACTCCTAGGCACGCTGGAGGTTGCTTGTCGCCTTCCGGGCGTAAGCGAAGCGTCTCGCTTTGCTTCTTTGAAGCGTTCGCCGTTCGCCGTTCGCCGTTCGCCGTTTTTGAAAGCGCCCCTGTGAACTACGCCGATCCACGCCGATCCGTCACCCGAATGTTACTGGTTGACAAGGCAAGTCGTAATACACTACCTTTTGTGGTAGTTCTTTGAAAGAGCCACAATATGTTGTGGATGATGTGCGAAAGAGTGCCTGTGGTTTACGATCACGGGAGAATAGGAAACCGGGTGTAAATCCCGAATGGTTGCGCCGCTGTAACGGAATGCAAAGGCCCACAAATGCCACTATCCCGCGAGGGACGGGAAGGCGGGGCCGGAGAATAAGTCCGAAGTCAGAAGACCTGCTCCTTCGCTCGCAAAATCATCTGCCTAACCAGTTCGCTGGGAAAGCGGATGAAGCGGTCTCGCCAAAGACCGGATAGGATGCTTGACGACCCTCCAGCTCGTGTGGCTTTCCGCTTCGCGCGGAAAATCGCACCGGGCTTGTGGACATCGGACCCTCCTTGTCGTCCGAGAGTTTTCGAGGGCATTCCTGTGCTTTCATTGCTCTCGCCGCAACGCGCATTGTTGGCGCAGCGTGCGAAAAAAAATGGAAACTAATGAACACAATGCCATCTGAGATACCGAGCAACGTCATTGCAAAAGACGATGCACTATTTTTCCAAGAATCCGATCTCGTAGCGCGCGAAGAGGGCGACTTCGTCGTGTACCGACTCGGCACGAAAACCTTCCGCCTCAATAAATCCAAAGCGCGGGGACGTCTTGCGGCTAAGCGCGTGATTAACGGCCAACGCAGCGTCGAGTTGAACGTGCTGCCGCTGTTGGATGAGGTGATATTCCTGCGGAAAGGGAAGATTTTTTTCGAGACCCGCGTCACTGAGTATCAAATGAGCGGCAGTGTCAAAAATTCGAGCGAAGAAGATCTCATCTAGGAACGAAACATGGGAGTACATGCCGATTCCTGGATACGGCGCATGGCGCGCGAACACCGGATGATCGAGCCGTTCGAAGAAAGGCTTACCCGCCAGAGCAGCGGCGGACCGGTCATCAGCTACGGCTTGTCGAGCTACGGCTACGACTTACGAGTGGCCGATGAATTCAAGGTTTTTACCAACGTCTTCAACGCCGTGGTTGATCCGAAAGCGTTCGACCCGCGCTCGTTCGTGGATATGCGCGGCTCTTCGTGTCTCGTGCCACCGAACTCTTTTGCGCTCGCCCGGAGCATCGAGTATTTCCGGATTCCGCGCGATGTGCTCACCCTCTGCGTCGGCAAGAGCACCTACGCACGCTGCGGCATCATTGTGAACGTAACACCCTTGGAGCCCGAATGGGAAGGTCATGTAACCCTGGAGATTTCCAATACCACACCCCTGCCGGCGCGCATTTACGCCAACGAGGGACTTGCTCAAGTCATCTTTCTCGCCGCGAAGGAGCTGTGCGAAACCAGTTATGCGAATCGAGGCGGGAAATACCAAGGGCAGCGCGGCATCACGGTGCCGCAGGTGTAGTTTGCCGCCAACGAGCGGCGCGCCGAATGCAAAAAAAGATATCCAAAACTCATGCCAGTCATCGGGCGCCAAGTGCAGACCGAAATTGAATTTCGAATGCGGCGTGAACACCCGCTTTTCGTCCACATCGAACAGATTCAAGATCTGGTGGAGGAAACCCTGCTGGAACTTGGCTACGGAAAAGTCGCCCTGGCCTATGGCAAGTATCGCGCGAAACGTGGTGTGGAGCGCCAGCAGGGAGCGCAAACGTTTGGCGCAAATATGTAGCCATGTAAATATGTATTTGTTTCTTGCTATAAAAGCATATTTGTGCTCATTTCATAGCCATGTACATCGAAACGGTTGCCAACCGTAACTCGCCCCCGTGTATTCTCCTGCGCGAGTCCTTCCGCCATGAGGGCAAGGTGAAGCACCGCACACTGGCCAATCTCACCGACTGGCCCAAACCCATTGTGGCGGGCTTGCGCCTGCTGCTCAAAGGTCATCAGCCTTCGAGCACTGTGAGCTCAGAGAGTTTTCGGATTACCCGTTCTTTGCCTCATGGTCATGTCCAGGCTGTGCTTGGGGTGGTTCGCGCCCTTGGGCTGGATCGACTCTTGGGTTCCAAACTCTCTCCAGAACGTAATCTGGCCTTGGCGATGATTACGGCGCGGATCCTGGATCCGGGCTCGAAGCTTGCCACGGCGCGTTCGCTGGATTGCCGGACGCTCTCCAGCACCCTGGCCCAGGAGTGTCATCTGGAGGGCTCGATCCACGAGAATGAGCTTTACGCCGCGATAGACTGGCTGGTGAGTCGTCAGGCTCGGATTGAAAATGCTTTAGCCGCTCGTCATCTGGAAGAAGGCTGCCTTGTGCTCTACGACCTGACCTCCAGTTACCTGGAAGGCAAATGCTGCGAGTTGGCGCGCCTCGGATTCAATCGCGATGGCAAAAAGGGCAAACTCCAGATTGAGTACGGACTGCTCTGTAACCGGGAGGGTTGTCCGGTAGCGGTGGAAGTTTTTGAAGGCGACACCGCTGATCCGATGACCCTGGGCAGCCAGATAAAGAAGGTGCGCGAGCGCTTTGGGCTCAAACAGGTGGTGATCGTGGGCGACCGGGGGATGATCACCCAAGCGCGGATCGACCAAGAGTTGCGCGGGATCGAAGGGCTTGGATGGATTGGAGCGCTGCGTTCGAGCCAAATCGCCGGATTGCTCCAGCAAGGGGCAATTGCACCATCGCTTTTTGATGACAAAAATCTGGCCGAGATCAGTAGTCCGGATTTTCCAGACGAGCGTCTCATTGCTTGCCGTAATCCGTTCCTGGCCCAATACCGCAGAGCCAAGCGTGAGGCACTTTTGAGTGCCACCGAAGTGGAACTCCAAAAGATCGCCTTCGCTACCAAACGGGAAAAACGCGCCCTGCGCGGCAAAACCAGAATTGCCCTGCGAGTCGGTCGGCTCATCGAGAAATTCAAGATGGCCAAACACTTCATACTCGAAATAGAAGAAGACTCCTTTGGTTGGAAACGCGATGAAACAAAAATCGCAGAAGAAGCCGCTCTGGATGGGATGTATGTGGTGCGCACCAGCGTGGATCAAAGTAAATTGAGTGCTTCTTGTGCGGTGGAGCGCTACAAAGACTTAGGCGCCGTTGAGCAAGCCTTCCGTTGCTTCAAGACCGTTGACCTCAAGGTGCGTCCCGTCCATCACCGTCTGGAGGGCCGGGTCCGTGCGCACGTCTTTTTGTGTATGCTCGCCTACTACCTCGAATGGCACATGCGCAAAGCCCTAGCGCCGATGCTCTTTGGCGATGAGACCTCACGCGAGCCGCGCGAAGATGTCGTTAGTCCGAAGAAACCATCCCAAAGCGCGGCCCGAAAAGCCCGAACCAAAAAAACGCTCGACGGCGCCCCGGTTCACTCCTTTCAAACCTTACTGGCTGATCTATCGACCATCGTTCGAAACTCCATCACCCCAAATCTTGAGGGCGCTCCGGCTTGGCAACAAGAAACAGAACCCTCGGCTCTTCAGCAAAATCGCCCGCGCCGTTGCCGCGGCCTGCGTTGCCCAAGGCGAAGATGAAATCATCGGGCGCCAAGTGCAGGCCGAAATTGAATTTCGAATGCGGCGTGAACGCCCGCTTTTCGTCCACATCGAACAGATTCAAGATCTGGTGGAGGAAACCCTGCTGGAACTTGGCCACGGAAAAGTCGCCCTGGCCTATGGCAAGTATCGCGCGAAACGTGGTGTGGAGCGCGAGCAGGGAGCGCAAACGACTATCAATTCTGGCGAGCAACTAGAGCTTGCGACGCCGGAGCAGCTGGCAGGACTTGCGCGCGCGGCTTTCATTCGCCCGTATCGGTTAGTTAGCAGCAGCTCGCGCTGGGCGATGACGAACTTACGGCTCGGCTCGTGCGCAGCGTCTCGCTCAATCTGACAGCTGAGGATCGTCGCGAAACGATCATCCTTAACGCGAAGTCCTCTTGGACGTGGACGCGGATGCTCGGTTTTTCGCCGCGCGGATTTTTCCTTGATCGGCCAAGAGCTATAAGGAGCATTTACTTGGTCTGTCATTTATGGCCTGTCGCGGGCCCAGACCCAAACGTAAGCTATGCTCCCGTAAAGTAGCGAGAAGCCATAAGCGTCTAACCAACGCCGGTCAGCTATAGTATTGGTATTGACAAAAAGAAAGCGCCATTCTGCGCGCTGCTCTAAAGCGCTAGCCACCGAGACTTCCTAGCAGAGGCCTCATTTGTGTTCTCGGTTAACGACAACTATCAGGACCAGCCGGCGAGCTTTGACCTAGCGCTTAGTTCTTGTTAGAAGGCACAGTTAATGAAAACGGTCGCGAAGCCAAAAGTCTTTATCAGCTATACGTGGCGTCCGGATAGTCCGAGCGATCCGAACGATAATCCGCAGGAGAGAATGTTAAAGCTGGCAGACCGCTTTCGCGCAGCCGGATTGGATTGTCGGATCGACCAATACTTTTTACTGTCTCTCATGGTTTGAAATCGTAGAAGATCAGGCATCACACCACGTTACGCGGCCGTTAGACCTAAAAACGAAATCGGAACGGCAGGCCATCTTGAGCGAAGTTTGCGCGAAACTCATTCGGCTGGCAGCAAGCCGTCAGACTCTTTAATGCTCTATTTTCCGAGCGCTTCGGCGATCTGGAGGGCGTTCAAAGCGGCCCCTTTCAATAGCTGATCACCGGACACCCAAAATGCCAGTCCGTTGTCCAAGGCAGAATCCACGCGAATTCGGCCTACCTGACAATTATAATTTCCAGCGACCAGAAGCGGCATCGGATATTTCTTCGAGCTCGGGTCATCCACCAGCTCCAAGCCTTGAAATTTCGCGAATACGTCTCGCGCACGCTCCACCGAAACCGGTTGTTCAAACTCGGCGTGCATCGCAATCGAATGGGCACGGAAGACCGGCACCCGAACGCAGGTAATCGAAGCGCGCAAGGTCGGATGATGCATGATCTTCCGGCTCTCGTTAACAAATTTAACTTCTTCTTTGGTGTACCCGCCTTCGAGGAAGACATCCACTTGAGGCACCACATTGAAGGCGATGGGGTGCGGAAAAATCTCCGGAGCGACCGGTTCGCCCGAAAAAAATGATTTGGATTGAAGTTCGAGCTCGCGGATAGCTTTGGCACCTGCGCCGGAGACGGCCTGGTAGCTGCAGGCGATGACTCGCTTCACCCGAAAGGCCTTGTGCAGCGGGTAGAGACCCATCAGCGCAATGATCGTCGTGCAATTGGGGTTAGCGATGATGCCACGATGCTTTGGTATGTCCGCCGGATTGATTTCAGGCACCACCAGAGGAACATCCGGTTCCATTCTGAACGCCGAGGAATTGTCGATGACGATGGCCCCGGCGCTCACCGCATAAGAGGCGTATTCTTTAGATGTGCCGGCTCCTGCACTGAACAATGCAAAGTCGACCGACTTGAAGGACTCCTTCGAAAGGACTTCGACCGGTATCTCTTCGCCCTTGAATTTAAGCATTTTCCCCGCAGACTTGGCTGAGGCCAGCAATTTGAGTCCTCGGAGAGGAAACTCTCGTTGTTCCAAAAGTTGCAAGAGTTCCGCGCCGACGGCGCCGGTTGCTCCAACGATAGCCACGTGAAATCCAGTAGTCATGAAATCAGCGCTACTTTAGTTGGAATCATAATCGTGCACAAGATTGTCATTGATAGCAGAACCCAGTCGCTGAGTCTTTATCGAGAGAACGATCTGGTCTTCGCAGCGCCCGTATCCACATCCCGCTTTGGTCTTGGGTTTGAAAATGGCAGTCGGAAAACCCCGACAGGCACATTCCGTGTCCATCAGAAAATAGGTGGCGAAATGCCGGCAGGTACTGTCTTCAGAGGGCGGAAACCGGTGACGATTCCTGTTGATTGGTCAACTGATAGGGATCTCATCACTTCAAGGATCCTGTGGTTAGATGGCTTGGACGAAGAAAATGCGCAGACCAGAGAGCGATACATCTACATCCATGGGACAAATGAAGAACAGCTGATCGGGCAAGCGGCCAGCAGCGGTTGCATCCGGATGCGTAATGCAGACGTCATTCAGTTGTTCGACCTGGTGGATGTCGGGGCTCTTGTCGAGATTGTCGGATAAAATTTGCAACCTCTTACCGAGTGAGGGGTTATTGAACTTACGGAGCTGAACAAAACAATCGTTCGAACGAATTTCTGAAAATCCATTTGTGTCGACGAAGGGTTCAGCCTAATACGGATGTGCTGCTAGCTAAGAAAGGAGGCGAGACTGATGAACATTGTAAGATATTTTACTTTAGTGGCTTTGACTGCTGCGGCGCTAGGCGTTACTGCCTGTGCTAAAAAGGAGACTCCTCCGCCGCCCGCGCCGCCACCAACGACTGGTTACTCCAAATAAGGTCTCGACCTTAGGAGGATTTACACCCGCCTCAGTTGGCGCTGAGGCGGGTTTTTTTCTTTGGAACGCTGACAAACCTGGAATCGGCCAGAAAAAAGCGCCAATCCAACTCAACCGATTTGGTGATCCCGATTCGTCGATCGATCTCGACGTTCACCGCTCTACGCGGCTGAAGAAGTGAAGCGTTGCGGATTTCAAAAAAGTCCTGAGCGTGGAACAAACTATCGATGGCCAGGGCCTGCGTGAGTTTACCCGGACCAGAACATAACTCGCGATCCACACTTGTGCCCCGCCTCTTCGCCATCAGGTCCCCTCCCTGTGTCGGTTCCAGGGCACGCACCAAGACAAAGCCATTCGCACTTCCTCCCTTGACTAGAAAATTCAGCAACCAGTGAACGCCATAGTTCAGGTAAACGTACAATGTCCCTGCTTGATGAATTTCGATGAATGTTCGCGTCCCGCGTCGGAGAAACGTATGACTTGCCTGATCATCATGTTCTGCATAGGCCTCCGTTTCGACGATCCGCCCGGCCGTTTTCCCCCAAACCAGCTCGCATCCAATCAAACATTGAGCACAAGTGACCGGATCGGTCTGGAAGAATGTTCGATCAATTCCGGAGGACATTGGAGGCGTTCAAAGTCCCGATGGGTGATCCAAAAAGCTCCAAGGCAATCGTTCGATAAGTTCGGCGCGATTGATGCGGGTCGAGATGGCAAATCCCAGTTTTTGGCCTTTGTGGAGAAAAAATGGCTCCGGTTCCCCGATCCTGAGAGCACGGGCTAAAAGGATGTTGTTGCCGACTTCCGGATGCAGGTCGAGAGGCAAATGCGCGCTGTAAATTGCGAGGTTGCCGGAGATCGCGCGCTTGAGCTTGCGAAAACGGGGGCCCGCAAGGCGGGTCAACCCGCCCCAAAACAACCCATGATGGACGAGCAGGAGATCGATCTGGCGGCTGATCGCCATCTCGATGATGGCTTCACTGGCATCGACTGCAGCGCCGATTCGTGTCACTTTCCCATCGTTTTCCAAATGGAGTCCGTTGAGGGCATCCGGATAATCCTCAACCTCCTTAATTTTCAGGAACTGATCCAAAAAACTGCAAATTGAATGAAGCATCGGACGATCAGATTAAGGCCCGCGGAATTTCTTTGTCCGCGTACAAAATCGAAAGCTTTTTAATCCCCCTGATCCGCCTGGCAATCGCTCGGAGTTGGGCAAGAATTCGAACGAGCACCAGTTCGTTCTTGTAACCGATCGAGTAGCAAAATTCCGGGCGAACGGCCATGTGCAAAAGGACTAAGGTATCTTCTTGAATTCTGGTATATACCAAGACTCCGGCGAGATCCTTGGCGGCGCCGCGATCCACAAAGGCGTAGAGAGTCTGTACTTCGAGGTCTTCAATGCCAATCCGGAGAGCGCCTCCCTCCTCGATCACTTTGGGAAAACCGTAACTGAGAATCGAAGCGTTAATGCTGGATGTGTGCTGGCCCTGTTCAGGGTGAAAAAACATCAGCGACTCTAATTCGTCGCGCCGATCTGAATTTAAAGAAGATGAGAATACCAGGGGCAGCACGGGACTCCTCCTTAAAACCTGCGCGATGGATTGTCAATGGAATGCACTAGACTTGGGTTTTACGAAAGATATGATGATAAAAACCAAATGGCGCAACTCTCCCCCCAGAAGCGCAAAAAACGCAGGGTTCAACTTCGCGAGGCGCAGCGCCGACGGCGCGCCAGGTTGAAGGATGAATCTAAAAGCTTTCTCCAGATTATCCTGAGTCAGGAGATGCTGTTGGCACTACGCCGTTACAGTGACCTGGTTGGCAAACCCTTGCATGCGTGTGCCGCCGAATTGATCGAGAGAGGGCTTGATGCTCCACAACTCGGCAGCCAGACTCAGGAAGAACAGTTGCATCCTGGTTCTCTGGAGGATTTACCGGCTTGCAACGGCGCAGATTCAGAAAACAGTGAGCCGGCTCCGTCAGAAAAAATTGCCGAGCCGGACAAACTAACTGCCGGACAAATGGACCTGTTTGCCGGATGAGAATTCGTTTTTGATCCAGCCACCCATCCTGTCCAAAGATACGGCCGGGTTTGACGTCCGGTGAATACCTGCTCTAGGTTTACCGATGCGAGCGCTGCAAGTCGTAGTTGGTTCGCATGAAACCGTTTAACCCAGTTATTCCTATGGCTTACGAATTACCTCCTCTACCTTATCCATTCGACGCGTTGGAGCCTCATATCGATGCGAAGACCATGGAAATCCATCACGACAAGCATCATCAGGCTTACATTACGAATGCCAACAATGCGTTGAAGGATTACCCAGACCTCGCTGCGAAACCCGTTGATGAATTAATTGCGAATTTGAACGCCGTACCCGAAGCAATTCGAGGTGCTGTTCGAAATAACGCCGGCGGACACGCGAATCACTCGTTCTTCTGGAAGATTCTTGGTCCGAATGCCGGAGGGGCACCGAAGGGCAAGCTGGCAGAAGCGATCGATTCGACCTTCGGCGGTTTTGACCAGTTCAAAGAAAAGCTTCAGGCGGCTGGCGCAAGCCGATTTGGCAGCGGCTGGGCTTGGCTAGTGGTCAACAAGACAGGCAAATTGGAAATAGTCTCGACGCCCAATCAAGACAGCCCAATTTCCGACGGACTCAAGCCGGTCCTGGGAGTCGACGTCTGGGAACACGCTTACTACCTCAAGTACCAGAATAAACGCCCGGATTATTTGAAAGCAATTTGGGCCGTCATCAACTGGGATGCCGTAGGCAAAAACTACGAGGCGGCCGTTTAGGGGAGAGCCGAACTTTCAACGCCCCTTGAAGTAGCTTTCGGGGAAGTCGCTTTCGCCACTGCCAGGCCTGGGCTGGACAAATCCAGCTTTTTGTTGACCGTCCATAGATTCTGGCCGCTTGGCAATCCGGCGAAAGCCGCCCCCTAGTGTTGATCCACTGCGCACTTTGTTACAGACGATCTTTTTGGTCGCAGAGGACTGGCGAGATGAATGGCTTCTTTACCCGTTGCCCAACGCCTTACGCCCATGGCCTACATCAACGAAAACTATCTGAAACTCAAAGCCGGGTATCTTTTCCCGGAAATCGCTCGCAGAGTCAGGCACTTTGTTGAGGAAAATCCGGATCTGGGCGAATCGTTGATCCGCTGTGGCATCGGGGATGTTACCGAACCGCTTCCAATGGCGGCAATCGAAGCGCTGCATCGGGCAGTTGAAGAACTCGCGCACCGAGAAACGTTTCGCGGTTATGGGCCCGAACAAGGGTACGATTTTCTCCGCCACATCATTGCGCAAAAGGATTATCGAGAACGTGGCATGGATATCGGAGATGACGAGATTTTTGTCTCCGACGGCTCCAAATGCGATTGCGGCAATATTCTGGATATCTTCGGGCGTCAAAATCGTATAGCGGTCGTTGATCCTGTTTATCCGGTTTACGTCGACACCAATGTAATGGTCGGTCACACAGGTCCGGTCAGCGGATCGGGCGCGTACGAGGGGCTTATTTATCTGCCCTGTACAAAGAACAACGCTTTTGTTCCGGATATCCCGAACGAACGCGTTGATCTTATCTATCTTTGTTTTCCGAACAATCCAACCGGCGCGGTGGCCACCAGGGAACAACTCGAAGGCTGGGTTAACTATGCTCTAAGTGCTGGAGCGATTATCTTTTACGATGCAGCCTATGAAGCGTACATCACGGATCCAGAAATTCCCCACTCGATTTACCAGATCCCAGGAGCCCAGGACTGCGCAATCGAATTCAGAAGCTTTTCAAAAAACGGCGGATTTACCGGTGTTCGTTGCGGGTTCACCGTTTTGCCAAAATCGCTGACGGCGCTGACATCCCAAGGCGAAAAGAAAGCGCTGCACTCACTTTGGAACAGGAGGTTCAGCACAAAATCCAACGGTGTTAGTTACCCCGTGCAACGAGGAGCCGCAGCCATCTATTCGGATCCAGGTCAAGAACAAGTGCAAACCTTGATAAGTCACTACCTGGGCAATGCGGATATTCTTGCCCAATCCCTACGCTCGACCGGCCTTGAGGTGTTTGGGGGGCGAAATGCGCCATACATTTGGGTCGCGGTGCCGTCCGGTTACAGTAGTTGGCAGGTCTTCGACAAAATGTTGCGGGATATCCAGGTTGTGGTTACGCCGGGAGCAGGTTTTGGTGCCGAAGGCGAAGGTTACTTTCGAGTCTCGGCGTTCAATTCACGGGAAAATGCTCAAGAAGTCGCCCGCCGATTCAAGCAAGTCAGCTGGTAGATCAAAAAAAACGAGTTTCTGGTATTCTTATGGTGAATAATTTTGAAAACGCTAAACGTCCCTCACGGAGGAGAAATGTCTAAACAGCGATCTTTCTTGAGCCTGATCACCGGGTCGTTCTCCACACCCGCGGGCGAGAATCCAACGGTGGCGATGATCGAAGCTGCCTACGAACACCATCATATCGATGCGCGCTACCTCAATTGTGAAGTGGCCACAGAAGTACTTGGCGACGCCGTACGCGGCGCACGGGCAATGGGTTGGGTCGGTTTCAATTGTTCCATGCCGCACAAGGTTGCGGTAATTAAATATCTCGATGGTCTTGGCAGTTCCGCTGCGCTGATCGGCGCCGTTAATTGTGCCGTACGACGCGACAATCGGTATATCGGCGAGAACACGGACGGACAGGGATTTCTAACTGCGCTGCGCACCATCGCCGATCCCGCCGGTAAAGCGTTTGTGCTGTTCGGCGCAGGGGGAGCCGCGCGTGCCATAGCGGTGGAAGTCGCGCTTGCCGGGGCGGCCTCAATCACCATCGTGAATCGCGATCCGATCCGTGGATCCGAGTTAGTCGCACTTCTTAACGAAAAGACAGCGGCCAAGGCCGAACTCGTGGGCTGGGATCGCCCTTATCGCGTCCCGAAGGCGACCAATATCGTCGTCAATGCAACTTCGATCGGGCTGTTTCCTGATCTGGAAGGTCGACTTAATCTTGACCTCGACAGCCTGCACCCCGGGCTCGTCGTGGCCGACGTGATTGCCAATCCACCGCGAACACAACTGATCCGCGACGCGGAAACGCGCGGATGCCTCGTACTTGACGGTCTCGGCATGCTGGTCAACCAGGGAGTAATCGGCATCCGACACTGGGTCGGGATTGAACCTGACCCTCAGGTTATGCGCCGGAAGCTCGAAGAGATCTTCGGCGTTTAACCTTGATTGATCCTTCGCCGCCGAAAAATCTGATTCGCCGCCCCTGTTTGGGGGAGCGATTCGGTTTTTTGGCGCTCAAATCGGTAGGAAACAGAATTAGAATCTCAGCAAATGTGCCTAAAGTCGGCTTGAGAAAAACCGATCCTTGTAATCATTAGAATGTCTGGAATGGTACATAACTGAACTTTCTCCTACTGCTGTGAGCGAAACTCCAATTCATAACCTACTTACCGTAAAAGAGACGGCCGAATACCTGCGGATTCCTCTCCCGACGGTCTACTATCTCGTACAACGCGGAAAGATTCCGGCCATTCAGATTGGCGGCCGCTGGCGGATCAAGAAATCCGCGCTGGACCGTGACATTCTGCGTCAAGACAAGCAAGGCCAACCAACCGTGCTAGTGGTCGACGATGATCCAGGCCTGCAGGATCTCTTTCGAACATTTTTGAAGCAAATCGGCTTTAGTCGAGTGGTGGTCGGTACGGCTAAAGAGGCCATCAAAACCCTCCGGAAGCAGAAATTCGACATTATGTTTCTGGACTTGCAACTGCCTGACGCTCCTGGTGATCAGGTCTATAAAACAGCTAAGCAGATTGATCCGGATCTCAACGTGATCGTGATCACAGGTTACCCGGATAGCGAAATCCTCGATCGGATTCTTCAAATTAGCCCGGTCACGGTTCTGAGGAAGCCACTGCAAATTCAGCAGCTCAATCAGACAGTCAAAATTCTCGGGCACCAAACGCAGAAGCTGGAAGCTGAGCCATAAACTTCGAACCCGTAGTCTTTGATTTTGCAGGCTAGTGGATCACCAGCAAACGAAGCCGCCGTCGACGACCAGATCGATTCCCGTGCAGAAGGAAGCCGCTTGGCTCGACAAAAAAATGGCCGGGCCGACCAACTCGTCCACCGCGGCCATCCGGCCCATCGGCGTGTCAGCCTCGAATTGCTTGACTTGCTCCGCCACTTCCGGGCGCACATTCATCGGAGTAGCCGTATAACCCGGACTGATGGAATTCACCCGCAAACCTCGATCACTCCATTCCATGGCCAAACTTTTGGACAGATGAATGACCGCGGCTTTCGAACTATTATAATGCGCCTGCAGAAGCCCCCGGTTGACGATGATGCCCGACATTGACGCGATGTTCACAATCGAACCCTGTTTCCGGGGAAGCATCGCCCTTGCCTCCGCCTGGCACGAAATGAAAATGCCTGTGAGGTTCACGTCGAGCATTCGCTGCCATTGCTCCAACGCCATTTCTTCAGCCGGCGCGGCATTGGCGATTCCCGCACAATTCACTGCTACCGATAGCGCTCCCAGCCCTTTTTCCACGGCTTCGACAGCTTGACGGAGGTCGGCAGCCTGGGTGACGTCGCCCCTGACTGCGAGAGCCTGACGGTCAATTTTTTTGATCTGTTCGACAGTGCCGTCCAGTCCTTTACTCGATTCAAGGTCGAAGCATCCGACGGAGGCGCCCGCTTCCGCCAAGCCCAAAGCGAGGCGTTGGCCGATGCCACTTCCGGCACCGGTCACAAAAGCGATTTTTCCTTCAAGGCTAAATAGGTTCACGATTTTAGGAAGATGATTGGTTTGAGGATATTGAAAGGTGCGTGCAGTCTCCTATTGTCCTGTCCTCGAAATAACAAAACACATGCTATTTGGGGACAGGAGACTAAGCGGTGGCTAGTTCCATGATGGCGACATTGCTTGCTTCGGCTCGGGAAAGGATCCCTTGTTGGGTGCCACGGGCGAGCACCAGCACCCGATGGGACAGGCCGAGAACTTCTTCCAGGTCTGAACTGACGACGACCACGGCCATACCCTCACGGGCCAACCCGGCTATCGTCTCGTAGATCGCGGCCCGCGCCCCCATATCGATCCCGCGAGTTGGTTCGTCCAGCATAAAAACTTTGGGCGAACGGGAGATCCAGCGGGCGATGATCGCCTTCTGCTGGTTGCCCCCAGACAGAAAACGCATCGTCTGATCGGCTTGCCCTTTAACCCCGAGGCGTTTGATTGCGCTCGTAGCAAAGGACTTGACGTTCGCCGGCATTAGCCAGCCGTGAGGGGCCAACCGGTCAAAATTGCCGAGCGCCAGGTTAGTGGCAACCGTATGGTCGAGCACGACCCCTTGAGCCTTGCGGTCTTCCGGGACTAACACCACGCCGGCTTTGATCGCATCCTCGGGGGATTTGAGCTGAACCTGTTTGCCTTCGATGAAGACCGAACCGGATGCCAACGGATCGGCTCCGGCGATAGCCCGGACCAATTCTGTGCGCCCGGCGCCAACGATACCGGCGATGCCAAAGATCTCGCCGGCCTGTACCGAAAAGCTAATGTCTCGAAACGCACCGTGAGCTCCGGTCAACCCAGCCACCCGCAAAACCTCGTTGCCGGTGGGGTTGTGAACTTTCGGGAAAATACGGTCCACATTGCGTCCGACCATGTTCTCGAGCAAGACACTCACCGGCACCTGCGCGGACGGATGGGTGGCCACCAGCCGCCCGTCGCGCAAGACTATGATTCGATCAGCAATGCGCGCGATCTCTTCCAGCCGATGACTGATGTAGATAAAACTTACCCCTTGTTTGCGCAGCTGGTCGATTTGCGCGAACAACCGTTCAGTCTCGTCGCCGCCCAAGGCAGCGGTCGGCTCATCCAAAATCAAGAGCCTGGCTTTGAGCGTGAGTGCCTTGGCGATTTCCACCTGCTGCTGCGCGGCCACTCTTAAGGTGCGAACCAAAGTCGTGGGAGGAACGTTCAGCCCGAGGCGCTGAAGCTGTTCTGCTGCGCGCTGATTCATCGCCTCGCGGTCGATCTTTCCTCCTTTCACGAGCAAACGGCCAACGAACATATTTTCGGCGATCGAAAGGTCGGGCAAGAGTCGCATCTCCTGGTGGATAAGGCCAATACCCGACTCGATCGCTTCTCCAGGCCGAGAAGGCGCATACGGCCGGCCCTCCCAGCTCATCGTTCCGGCGGAGGGGGGATACAGACCCGCGATAATCGATGACATCGTCGATTTGCCTGCCCCATTTTCGCCTAGCAGCGCGACTACTTCACCCTCATAAACGTCCAGATCGATGCCGGAAAGAACCACGTTGGTATCGAAGCTCTTGGCGATTCCGCGCAGGGATATTCTCGGCAACCTCACTGCGGAGGAATTGCCTGAACTGTCGGGGGTCGTCTTGGTGCCGCGCGAGCTCATCCGCCGTCCTCGCCTCTGTTTAAGGGTGGCTATCGATGAAAGGGCCGACGTTTTCCTTGGTGGTTAAGACCGCCTCTTGGAGCTGTTCTTTCGGGAGTTGCTTACCGTCTGCGAGGTCCAGGGCTGAATCTAATGCCAATTTACCCATATACTGAGTCTTTTGGGTCATCGTCGCGTCCAGCGTTCCGTCGCGAACCGCTTTGAGGCCGGCAACGTCTCCGTCGAACCCAAAAATCCATACTTTGTTACCCACGTTGGCCACTTTCACAGCGTGTGCAGCCCCCAGGGCCAGGGCATCGGCGCGGCCGAAGAAAACGTTAATGTTGGGGAAACGCTGAAGCATATCCTGAGCGATCGCAAAGCCTTCATCCTGCATCCAGGCTTTGCTAGGCTGCTTGGCGACTATCTTGATCCCGGGGCAGTTAGCCATCGCTTCATTGAAGCCCTTGTCGCGATCCATTTCAGGTGTGGTACCCTCTTGGCCCTGGAGAATGGCCAGGTTGGCTTTGCCGCCGGTTACTTTGCAGACGTACTCACCCAGGGTTTTGGCTGCGCCTACGCTGTCGGTCGCAATGAAAGTGTCGCCAGGTGCATCCGGGGCATTACGATCGACGTTGACGACGGGAATATTCGCCTTCTTGGCCGCTTTGACAGGGACCCCGGCAGCGGTGGCTCCAGCCGGAATGTAAATGATCGCCTTGACCCCGCGGGTGATCAAATCTTGCATCTGATCTACTTGGGTGGCCGCATCGCTTTTGGCGTCCGCGACGACAAGATCAACCCCTTTGGCCTTGGCTTCCGCAGTGACCGACTGCTTAATTTGATTGAAAAAGTCAGCCTGCAGATTAGCGACGGCTAAGCCGATCGTTTTCTTGTCTTCAGCCGCGCCGGGCGTTGGATTGAGAAATGCACTTAGGGCAGTAAGGGCGGCCGTACAATAAATTTGTCGGAGGAGCATATAGATTTGGATTGTTAGTGACAGTTAGGTTGAGGGTTTGTTTCTGGAGGTTAGGAGTTGAAGTGGGCCAATAGTGATCAGGCTTTGCGCCGACGCAGTGTATCGGAGCTAACCGCCAAGGCGATGACTACGCCGATGACTACCTGCTGGATGAACGGGGAAACTCCTGTCAGGTTCAGGCCGTTGTGGAGCACGCCAATGATCAGGACGCCCACCACTGTTCCACCGATGCCGCCGACACCACCGCTTAAGCTGGCGCCTCCGATGACCACCGCTGCGATAGCGTCGAGCTCGTAGCCGAGGCCGGCGCTTGGCTGGGAGGAATCCAGTCGGCTTGCCAACACGATGCCCCCCAGGCCGGAAAGCAGGCCGGCGGTCACGTAGACCCATGTGGTCATCTGTCGCACGCGTATTCCGGCCAAACGCGCCACCTCGGCACTCCCGCCAATGGCATAAAGGCCTCGGCCCGCCGCGCGATAACGCAGGAAAATCCAACTGGTGACCACCAAGACGACGGCCAGCGCGACCGTCAATGAGAGAAATCCGAAATAACGGACGGTGGCAAAACTATCAAACCATGCCGGGTAACCCACAATCTGCCGTCCGTCGGTAATGATGTTGGCCAATCCCCGTGAGATTGTCATCATGCTTAAGGTGGCGATGAAAGCGGGTAACTTGGCGCGGGTGACGAGCAGACCATTCATCCAGCCGCAAAGGGCACCGACCAGGAGGGCCGCTACGATCGCTACAACCAGAGGCAGGTTGCAGTCGTGACTCAGCCAACCGAGGATCATCATCGAAAAAGCGAGCACAGAACCAACCGACAGGTCAATTCCGCCAAGGATAATCACCAGGGTCATCCCGATCGATAAAATGCCGAGGACCGTGCCTTGATCAAGAATGTTAAGCAGGTTGCGGACCGAGAGGAACACCGGACTGGCGAAAGTAAAGGCAATGCAAAGCACCACCAACCCGATGAGGGGGCCTTGCACTCCGATCAGCTTCCCGGCCCAGGATGCCCCGCGCCGCGCGGCAGGGCCGGAAGCCGTTGAGGTTTTGGCGGCACGTTCGTTTGTTTGAGGTGTGGCCATATCGAATTTTCTACCGTCCATGTTTTGCCAATAACTGACGAGCGGCCGCCGCAAGCCCCTGGCCGTCGATGCCGTAGTGGCGGAAGATTTCTTCCTGGCTTCCCGTCACAGTGTGGTCGTCTGGAAAGCCCGCAATTTTGAACCGAGTCGGTATACCTTCCTGGAGCAATAACCCAGCGCAAGCCTCGCCCAAGCCGCCGTTCACGCTGTGCTCCTCCACGGTGATCACCGCCCCGGTTTCGGTGGCGGCTCTGCGCACCGCAGCCTGGTCCAGGGGTTTGATCGTATGCATGCTTAAGACCCGACAGTGAACGCCTTCTTTGTCCAGCAATTCCGCCGCTTGAACGGCTGGGGCGACCGTCTCTCCGCAGGCCAGAAAGCTCAAAGCCGTGCCCTCGCGGATGAGCGCCGCCTGGCCTAATGCGAAGTCAGACTCCGCCCTCGGCAGGAGAGGCATCCTTTTCTTGCCAAAGCGCAGGTAAACCGGCATCGGCAACCGGGCGGCAGCGCACACTGCCTCCCGGGTTTCAAAGTTGTCAGCCGGAGCCACGATGGTGATATTGTGAATCGCTCGCAGCGCGGCATAATCGTGCAAGGAATGATGGGTAGTCCCCAGGGAACCGTAGCTAACTCCGGCGCTGATGCCGACAATTTTAACCGGCCGGTCTGAATAGCAGAGGTCGTTCTTGATTTGTTCCAGCGACCGCGCCGTCAAAAAACAGGCAGGCGAAACCGCAAAGACTTTTTTGCCCGCCGCGGCTAAGCCCGCCGCCACCCCCACCAAGTTCTGCTCGGCAATTCCCACCTCGACGATCTGGCCCGGCGCAGCTTTGGCGAAGGAGGCCAGCTTGGCTGAACCCCGCGAATCGCTCGTAACCACCAAAAGATCGGGATCCAGGCGAGCCAGTTCCAAAAGCGTTGCCGCAAAGGTTTCCAGATTAGCGAGTGCAAGTTCCATTAAGCGATTGCTGCTTCCGCCGCCTCCAGCTCAGCCATGGCCCGATTGAATTCGTCGTCCGAGGGCACTCCATGATGCCACTTAGCGACATTGTCCATAAAACTGATGCCCTTCCCCTTCCGGGTTTTGGCCAATATCAAGCTTGGTTTGCCAGGTCGGTAGGGCACCGTATCCAAGGCTCGCATCAACTCCCCAACATCATTGCCGTCGCACCGATGGACCGCAAAGCCAAACGCTTTGAACTTCTCATCGAGCGGCGCCAATTGGCAGACATCTTCTGTCGAACCGGTAATCTGCAGTCCGTTGCGATCGACAATAGCCGTGAGGTTATCCAACCGATAATGGGCGGCCGTCATTGCTGCTTCCCAATTGGAGCCTTCAGCTAATTCGCCATCGCCCAAAAGAATAAAAACCCGGTAATCCCTGCGGTCCATTTTGCCGGCCAAAGCGATCCCGACCGCTACTGCCAGCCCGTGGCCAAGCGCGCCGGTGTTTTGCTCCACGCCATTGACTTCTCGCGTGGGGTGGCCAATATAATGCGACCGGTAGCGGTTCAGGGTCTCCAGATCCTTTGCGGGGAAAAACCCTCTGTCGGCCAGCACTACAAAAAGTGCCTCGGCACAATGCCCTTTGCTTTGGATATAATAGTCCCGATTCGGATCCCCAAATGTCTCGGGACTGACTCTCAGGATCCGGTTATAGAGGACATTGAGGATGTCCAGACAGGATAGATCCCCACCGGTGTGCCCGGACCCGGCGGATTTGATGAGCTTCAGCAAGGCCTTACGATATCGCACCGATTTGAGCTGAAGATCGTGTTCAGTTAGCATGTTAATTTCCGGGGGGTGTTCTCAGCGCTTGAAGTGGGAACTCGTGACCATGTACTTCCATGTCCAAGCAGCACGATCGTCCAGCAAAAGAATCCACCGGCAAGCATCCGATCCTCTTTGGGAATGTTGCGCTTCTCAACACTTATTTGCACAACTACCATACTTAATAAGTATGGCGGAATCGTGACCAACGGGCCCGCCTCGTGCCGCGAACTAATGAGTGTTGTCCGATCGAGGAAGTCGTTTGTAGTACGCTGAGGCAACGTTCACGACATGATCAACCCGCCATCGACGTTGATAGTCTGCCCGGTGATTTACGCCGCGTCGTCCGAGGCCAGAAAGGCCACCAGTCCGGCCATCGTCGGCAGCCTTTCCCGCACGTTTCATCGGAATGTTGTTGACCCATTCCTGCATCAGCTCCCCAGGTTTGTAGTTGCCGAGCAATTTGCCCCATGCTGCGTCGTTATAAGCCCACATGTCAGTTTCGATGATACCTAGGCAAAAGGCATTGACGGTGATGTTATCCGGGGCCAGTTCTTTGGCGAGACTTTGCGTGATACCGATGACGCCGAATTTGCTCGCCGCGTAGTGGGGTGTGTAGATAAATCCTTGGCGTGCCTGACCCGAAGCAGTGTTAATAATGCGACCAACCCGACGCGGCCTCATCCGGAGGGCAGCCGCCTGGCAACAGAGAAAGACTCCCTTGGTGTTCACGGCCATTACCCGATCCCAATCGTTCTCCGATAACTCCTCAATGCGCGCGATAGTGATGACGCCGGCGTTTTGAATCGACACATCGATTTTTCCGAACTCTGCTTCCGCCCGATCGTAAAGTGCCTCAACTTCGATCTTCTTCACGACATCGCAGACAACCGAAATTGCGTTTACCCCCGAAGCTTAGAAGGCCTCTGCCAGTTCGTGGACACTCGCCTCGTTAGCAACAAGAATTAAACTAGCACCTTCATCGGCGAACCGTTGGGCAATGCCTTTTCCGATACCCGCGGCTGGCGCCCGTAATTAGAACGCTTTTATTCTCGAACCGTTTCATTTTTTTGAATTGATTGGATTTGCTTGAGTTAGTTACGAGAATCGGACGGGTCTGTTTTGTTTCCTAACCCGAAATCTCAACCGCAAAAGGATTCTGAGCGATGCAGTTTAGCATTTGCTCGATTTGCCGAAACTCCGGACCCTTATTGAGCTAGCGCGTAGGCCTTGACCGAATCCACCGCGCCCTTCCAGCGGCGCACCAGTCGGTTTCTCTCGCTTTCCTCGATGCGTGGATGAAACACGTCATGCGGAGCCACCACCTTGGCAACCTCTGCGGTCGAGGACCAAAACCCACAGCCGAGCCCGGCAGCAAACGCTGCCCCCAGCCCAGAGAGTTCGGCCGTCTGGCAACGCAAAACCGGCCGATCCAGCACGTCGGCTTGGAACTGCATCAGCCAATCATTTTTACTCGCTCCCCCATCAGCCAAGAGGCTCTCCAACCGGGCACCGGCTGCTCGCTGCATCGCGTCAAAGACGTCCTTTACTTGAAAAGCGATCGCCTCCAAGGCAGCGCGCACCAGATGCTCCTTGCGCGTACCAAATGATAAACCAACGAGCGCCCCACGCGCATTTTCATCCCAATGAGGAGCGCCCAAACCGGCGAGGGCAGGCACAAAAAACACGTTGCCGTTACTCTCCAGCTCGATCGCCCTCTTTACCGCCAGCTCCAGATTCTCAAGACCGGTGAAAGCCAGAGCCCATGACAGTCCGGAGCCGGTCACGGTGATATTTCCTTCGTAGGCATATTGAATTTTGCCAAGGTTCCAAGCGATGGTACTGGAGATTCCCTTTTCCTCGCCTTGAGGGCCTTCGCAAAGAGTCATCAGCGATGAACCGGTGCCGTAAGTGGCCTTTACTTTGCCGCGTTCGAGCACGCCGTGGCCCAACAACGCGGCATGTGAATCTCCCAAAATGCCGCAAATCGGAATCGCCCTGCCTTCCCCCAACATGGCGTCGCCGAGCGGCGCATTTGAGGCAACGACTTCGGGGAGTGCGGACGGGGGCACCCCAAACAGCGTCAACAGCTCGGGATCCCAAGCGCCTCTGGAAAGATTAAACAGCTCCGTGCGAGAAGCGTTGCTGAAATCTGTCACAAATCGTTTGCCGGCAGTCAGGTTCCACACCAGCCAGGCGTCCACGGTCCCAAGGCAGAGTTCGCCTCTCTCCGCCAGTTTGCGAAGATCAGGATGATTCTCGAAGAGCCACTGAATCTTGCTCGCGGGGAAGAGCGGGTCAACCTGCAGACCAGTCTTCTCCCGAATTGTCTCCTCCAAGCCTTTCTGTCGAAGGGCCTGGCAGATCCCAGCGCTGCGCCGGCACTGCCAGACAATGCTCGGAACCACGGGCTTGCCGGTGCTTCGATTCCAGGCCACCAGGGTTTCCCGCTGATTAGAAATTCCAAGCGCGACTACCTGATGTCCCCCCTTCTGGGCCAGGCAACCTTCGAGGACTTGCCGGGCGGCGTCCCAAACGGCCTCAGCCGACTGTTCGACCCAACCGCTTTGGGGAAATTCAATGGACAAAGGAACAGAATGCCTGGCCAGGATATTGGCTTGCCGATCGACCAGGATCGCTTTGACGTTGGTGGTCCCGGCGTCGAGTGCAAGAATGACTTTCATGACGGTGATGCTTTTCTATTTTAACACCCTTTCAGTTGGCGAAAGGATCGCACCGTCAGGGAGGGTCCAGTCAGATATAAACGATAAATTCTGATGTTGAATAGATATAAGCTCGTTTAATTCGCAGTTAGGAGGCAGAATTCAGGAGTCAGGAGTCAGAATTCAGGAGTCGGTAAGCGAGGGCAGTTGGTAGTTATGTGGTTTTCTCCGAGCTTGTCGGAAAATTTGTGTGTAGGTCACATCCAGCAGTGATCGATGGTCTAAAGGGCTTTCCCGAGGCCATTAGTGCGGTTTATCCGGACTGCGAGATCCAGACCTGCATCGTTCATCTAATTCGTAATTCGCTCTCCTTTTGCAATTGGAAAGATCGCCCTTTTTCGCTGACCCCAAGGAAATCCCAAAGATGATTTACACCACCAACGCGATCGAAAGTTTGCACCTGCAATTGCGCAAGGTGCTCAAGGCCAGGGGCCATTTTCCCAGTGACTGTCCCTGGCATTCTCGCAACCCACCGGCTGGGGGCGATTATGGATAACTCTGGGCGCCAATTGGTTGCTCGTTTCGGATCGAGGTAACAAGTCAGTTATTAACTAAAAGAAAACCGACCCACACACAAAAACCCGACACATCCTTCCGGGGTTCTGATCCGGGAGGTCGCCCAGATGGACATTGTGGTACTTCTGGCTCTCGCTTCTGACTCCTGAATTCTGACTTCTGAATTCTGATTCATTATCCTTCGGGTTGCCTGCTAAGACTCTTCTCGATCTCGAGAATGCGGGCCCGCTTGATTTCGTTTTGCCGAGTCAGGTCTGCCTGAATATCCTGGAATTCGCTGTCAGACTTAAAAAGATCCAGGGCCGGGTCTTTCGGTCCCAGTACTGGATCGGGAAAGCCACCATTCGCCAGGAGTTCGTGCAGGTGCCGATAAGCGTCCTGTAGTCTGTTCAGGTGTCGATACCCGACAGCCAGATCAAAGCGCATCCAGCGAGGCGTTTTGGAAGTAGATAGTTTCTTCTGGGCCGCTGAGATGGACCGCTCGGACGTCGCCCGTGACTCCGCCTCCTGGCCGGATCCCTGTTGAGCCAGCGCCAGTCGAAGAAGAGCGGTCGGATTATCACTATCAGCATTGAGTTTGTTTCCCACCATTCGAATCACCGCAGGCCAATCTCCTACTTTCATAGAACAGAAAAGCGCCAGATCGCCCGCAGGCGTGTAGTGTGTCTTCAAGTCGGGAGGTAGCTGCCGTACGCCAGAAAGCGCCGCCGCATAGTCTTCCTGGTAAACTAATCGCTCACACTCCATCAACCGGCGTCTTTGTGGATTGGACTCAAGGTTGATGGCACGCTGCATCCATCGATCCGCCAGATTCTGTTCGTCAACGGTCCAGCAAATCAAAGCGAGTTCGTAAGGGGCCCAGGAATCATCAGGTTTGGTCATGAAACATTTCCGGATCGACGCATACATCTCTCCCTCGCGCCTGAACTCCGTAGATTCGACCGCTGCCATCCGGTTCGCATCCCAATCGTTTGGGGCGAGTTCCAGTGCACGACGCACCGGTTCGCCCATTCGCTCAAACCAACCTTTCAGATTGAATACATCCGCAAGGCTCGTATAGGCGCGGACTTGTCTGGGATCGAGCGCAATGGCCTGCTGACAAAGGTCAATCGCGGAATCCAGCCAGGAATCGGAGCCGTGAAACCGCTTGACTCGATCGATGTAAGAGTCTGCCAGGCCCACATAAGCGAGGGCAAACTTTGGATCTTCTGCCAACGACTGCTTGAAGAGTTCGACAGCCTTGTCATTGTCCTCTTGCCGGTGAGCCTCCCAGCTTGACCGGCCTTGCAGATAGAGATCGTAAGCAGACAAATTGCCCGTCGGTCTACGTTGCAGAGTAGTGCGTTCGTCAGTCGAAAGTTTAGCCTGGAGGGCAGTGGCGATCTGCATTGCCAGATCGCTTTGAATAGAGAACAGATCGCTGATATCACGGTCGTACGAAGCTCCCCAAAGCCGCCTGCTCGTTCGCGCGTCGTAGAGGATCGTGACAATCTTAACGCGGTTTTCGAACCGTTGAACGGTGCTCTCCAAAATCGCTCCCACGCCAAGCTCAGCGCCAATTTGAGGCAAAGGTTTTCGGTGGACCGCTGCTGTGTCAGCGTATTGGAGTACAGAACTCCGGGCGATCACCACCAGATCCCCAACCTTGGACAATTCATAAATAACTTCGGATGTCAGACCCTCACTGAAATAGGCATTCTCTTTACTATCGCTGACGTTGTCGAAAGGGAGCACCGCAACGGACTTTGCCGCGGCGGAAATCGGCAGAGCGATCGATCTAAAGAAATGCACGCCTGCCACCAAGGCGGCCACCAAAATTGCTAATCCGCCCGCGATCGATATTCGCCGCCAGCCAACCGATCCAGGCGCTGGTCGAGTCAAGGCTGCGCCCGTGAGATGTAGCGAGTCGAACATTTCGGGAGATCGCAAAGTCTTTTTTACGACATTTAATTCCGATTGCAGCGCCAATGGGGTCTGCGGCCGCCGAGCGGGGTCTTTTTCCAACATGGACTGTAGCAAAGCGACAACCGGCTTCGGTACGTGCTCCAGTCGGTCAAGCGGAAGCGGGGCGCACAAATGCTGGCGAATCACTTCGGTGGTGGTCCCGGTAAACGGCACATTGCCGGTCAGCATCTCCCAGAGAGTGACGCCTAAAGAATAGATATCCGAGCGAGTATCCACTTCGCTCCCCGCGCACTGCTCCGGGCTGGCAAAGAGTGCTGTCCCGGCGAAGGTCCCGAGTGCTGAAATTCCCGGGTCAGTCTGCGAAGCAGCTGTTGATCTAGCGAGGCCAAAATCTATCACTTTGACCTGAACATCGCGCTCTTCCGCAAATTTTAGCATTAGATTTGTCGGCTTGATGTCTCTGTGAACGATCTGTTCTTTCTGCGCTGCGCCCAAGGCGGCGGCCACCTGACTCGCGACGTCGAGAGCAAGCAGCACGTTGAACCGTCCGTGTTGCTTGATGAAGTGCTCAAGCGTTTCGCCTTCCACAAACTCCATGGCGTAGAAATATTCCGGACCGGTCGTTCCGAGATGAAAAACCGAGGCAACGTTGGTATGCCGTATTCGAGCGGCCGAACGTGCTTCACGGACGAACCGCCGCCGTGCCCCTTCACTGTCGAGGTACCGGGCGTTGATGACCTTTAACGCCACTGGACAACGAAGGTTGGTATCAAAGGCCTTGTACGTGACGCCCATCGCGCCGCGGCCCAGTTCGACCGGCGTTCCGTCTTCGTTTGTCGCCAGCTCATAGTGATCGAATCTGCCGGCTGCCCCCCCCGTCCGCTCCGATTTCGAAAGCAGATCAATCGTCGGGACCGAGGGATCTGGCAGGTCCGGATCTGATCTCACATCAAGAGCTTCACGCAGTCGGCAAACCGGGCATCGGTCGACCGGAAGAGCAGCGGGCATTTTCGTACCGCACTTCGGACATTGAAAAACCGAATCTGCCTGATCCGTCACCGACACACGCTCCGGATTCACCTGAAACTCTCGTGCTGCTTTGCTTGGATCACCAATTTTGCCGTGTAAACGAAATCAGGTCAATCGGCAATGACGCGGCAGCAGAACCGCGTGGGCGTAACGGCTCAGCCGCTTAGCTCAAGAGTTGGACGACCCAACCAAAGTTTTCGGGCACGACGATCTCTTTCTGACCAATTCGATCGCGGATGAGTTCCGACAGCCACTCTCGTGAAGTCTCGATTTTGTGACCATCGAGCACCAAGACAGATTTCCCGGCAGTGGTCGCCAAATGGTATTCGCGCACATGAATATCGACCGGAAACTCCTCTCCCTTTAGTCGGAGAGTTAGGGAAAGCGAGCGATCCACCGTGTTCAACTGCAGGTCAACCACAGTTCCATATCGTTCAATCAGTTTGTTGAAGTGCGCCATAGCACCCTGCGCCAGCAGCCGATCTTTAACGCTGCTTAACGCTTGCCCACCGGGCAATCCTCGCAAAAATGAGCCTACATCCATCGTTCGCTCCAATCATTAAACGCTTTTGTCATGCGCGCAACGAACGTTTAATTTTTCTAGAAGCTGTACCTGGCCTTCTCTCTGGCCGTCGCGTTGTTGCAGTTTACTTGGAATACTGGATGCGCCGAAATTGGACACACCGATCACCTCAGTCTTAACCATCAAATGTCTGCCACAGTAAAATCGCATTCAGCATCGCGATGACGCAGGCTAACACCCATCCGGAGACGTTCATCCAGCTCGGATTTACGAATTGGCCCATCTTCAATTTGTCACCAGTAAACATGATCAGGGGAACAACGGCAAAGCTAAGCATCAGGCTCAGAATGACCTGGCTGAGAATTAACAATTGGGCGGTTCCATTCTGACCCAGCATGGCTGTAACAATGACCGCCGGCACAATGGCGAGTAACCGGGTGATCAAGCGTCGCAAAAGGGGAGGCAATCGCAGCCGCAAAAAGCCTTCCATGATAATCTGCCCGGCGATGGTTCCCGTTAGCGTCGAATTTTGGCCCGAGGCCAAGAGGGCCACCGCGAAGAGGGTGCTTGCGACACCCACCCCCAAGAGCGGGCTAAGCAACTTGTAGGCATCCTGAATCTCGGCAACCTCATGATGACCGCTTCGATAGAAAGTGGCCGCCGCCACGATAAGAATCGCGGCATTGATGAAGAGCGCAAAGAAAAGCGCGACGGTAGAATCGATGGTTCCAAAAAAAATCGCCTCACGTTTTCCAGCCGGAGTGAGTTCGTAGTGACGCGTTTGGGCAATCGAAGAGTGCAAATACAAGTTGTGTGGCATAACCGTCGCTCCAAGGATACCAATCGCGACGTAAAGCATTTCCCGGTTATGCAGGAGCTCAGACGACGGAATTAAACCCTGCGCCATCGCTCCGAAATCGGGCTTGGATAAAAAGACCTGGATACCGAAGGTAATACCAATGATGGTAATCAGTGCAATCACCAAGGCTTCGATCAGCCGGAAGCCTCTATTCTGCAGGTAAAGGACAACGAACACATCGCAAGCCGTCAAGCAGACACCCCAAATCAGGGGAAGGCCAAAAAGCAGGTTCAAGGCGATCGCCGAGCCGATCACTTCGGCGAGGTCGCAAGCGGCGATGGCGATTTCCTGACCAATCCAAAGTGCAAAGGTGATGGCCGGATGAAAATGGTCGCGGCAAGCTTGTGCCAGGTCGCGCCCAGTCACCACGCCAAGCTTTAAAGCCAGATGTTGCAATAAAATGGCCATCAGACTGGAGATCACAACGACGGACAATAACGTATAATAAAATTTGGAACCGCCGGCGAGGTCGGTGGCCCAATTGCCGGGGTCCATATACCCGACTGCAACCAGATACCCTGGCCCGGAAAAAGCCAGGAGCTTCCGAATAAATCCCAGCCAACCACGACCGTTTTTCGGGATCGAAACCGAACGGAACACTTCCGGCAAAGAAGGATCCGTTCGTTGAAATCGCCAGCCGATTTCTCTGGGAATTGATTGGGCTGGTGGATCAGCGGATGGATTCATGAGGGCAGGACAACATCGGATTGGCAGTAGGTCGCATTCGCGAATTTAGGGGAGGCTATATTCAATAGCAAGGGCTAAATTATCTTTGCTCGAGCGTCGGCAGCTGGCAGGTCTCAGTCGGCAACTGCTCGGCAAGGCCATTCCCGTGCGGATAGAGAACCGACGCAAACACCGAGGCACTATCCCAATTGATGATTTCTCAAGATCAAGGCGACGTGTTAGTTTGAGGAATTGCTGAAAAACCGCGATCTTTATGAAGAGTATCATCCTCAGCATCCTCCTGGCGGCCTTACCGACCGCTGGTCCGGCACAATCGGCGTCGCCGGAAGCTGCCGAAGTTCCGGAAGCAGCTGCCGTTAAAACGATCGATAGAAGCCGATACAATCTCTTCAATCCTACTCCCGCTGACCAAATGCGGGACTTCATGCCTGATCGCCCGAGTATTACGAACGGCCCCTACACGGTCGACCCAGGTCATTGGCTACTGGAAATCGGACTATTTGAGTACACCCGCGATCGTTACAATAGCGAACGCCTCCGGCTCGATGGCTTTGCCTCGGGCGATACGAATGTCCGACTTGGGATCACGAACTCCGCAGAATTGGATCTCTTGTTTACGGCCTACAACTCTCTGCTGACCACGGACAAAAGTACCGGCGCGCACACACGACAGAGCGGGTTCAGCGATTTGACGTTGAGGTCCAAGATCAACTTTTTTGGAAATGACGGCGGGCCTTTCGCGATCGGGCTAATACCATCTGTCACCTTTCCAACCGGCGCAGATGGCCTAGGTGGGCGAGGTCTTTCCGGCGGGGTCGGATTGCCTGTGCAATTTGCTCTGCCGGCAGACTTTCAACTGGCGATCGAGAGCATCATCCAGACCATTCACGAACCGGGTGGCGGTTCTCATTTTGACTATCCGAATTCCATCAGTCTCGGGCGTTCCATCACCAAAAAACTGAGTACTTATATCGAACTCGCTACCGACATCAGCGCCGCTCCGCACACCAGTTGGGTCGGCACCGTCGATACCGCTCTGGTTTATCAGCCGGTAAATAACTGGCAGTTGGATGCTGGTGTGAACATAGGGGTAACAAAACCCGCCAGCGATCTGTTGACGTTTATAGGAGCAGCCTGGCGGTATTGAACGTCGGGTCAGGAGGAACCGGTGCCGCAATCTTTGCGAAGAAAGCGCGGACTCGTATCTTGAATTTATGCGGACGCTTTTCGATTTTCCGGCAGGTTTGCCGGAGCCGCAGGATGACGGCGCCTGCGAACACCTGTCTGGAACCCGGATTCCGGGAGTTTCCCTGACCTCGTCGGCCGGTACTTCGATCAATTTGGCTCAAATGACGGAGAGGACGATCGGGATGGATCATCAGAAAAGTTTTTTATCCGGTCTATCCGCCGGACCAAAGCGCAGAACAAACTCTGAACTGGCTGATGCAAAATCAGCCCGCGAACCAGTAGGAAGTCCGTCAACGTGGCCATCCCGATCATCACGCTGCTGAGCGACTTTGGAACCGAAGATTATTTCGTCGGAGCGATGAAGGGAGTCATCCTGTCACGCAGTCCAAAGGCTGTTGTGGTCGACATCACTCACGCGATTTCGCGACAAGACGTCCAGACTGCTGCCTTCACGCTGAACGCGGCGTATTCCTATTTTCCCACCGGTTCCATCCATCTGGCAGTTGTCGATCCTGGAGTGGGATCGGACCGCCGGCCCGTGTTAATTGAGGCTGCAGCTCACCTTTTTGTAGGGCCGGACAACGGTTTGTTCAGCCTCGTTCTGGACCAGATCCCGACAGCCCGAATCCGACACCTGACAAATGCCGCCTATTTCCTGCCAAATCCCAGCTCAACTTTTCACGGGAGGGATATTTTCGCCCCGGTGGCGGCCGCATTGGCGGAGGGGGTATTACCGGAGAATCTCGGTCCGACGATTCAAGATCCGATCCGATTTAAGACCTTGCCTTGCGAGTCGACGGTCGATGGCGGACTGATCGGCAGGATCGTGCACATCGATCATTTTGGGAATTGCGTCACGAATGTGCCGTGGGCCGGCTTGGTGCCTCGGCCCGCGGCGCCTTTCTATCTGCGGGTAAAGGAATTTGAAATACGCAAACTCGCGCGATCCTACAGCGAAGGCGGGTCAGAACCTGGTACTCCGTTCCTGATTTGCGGCAGCGCGGGTTTTCTCGAGATCTCAGTGCAGTCCATCTCCGCGGCTGCCCAGCTGAAAATTAAGGTTGGCGAACCGGTTCGGCTTCTATGGGAGGGCGTCGGTTAGGAATTCAGGAGTTGCGCTTGCCTGGCAGCTGCAGAAATTATGCCGCTGACTTCCTTCTTGTCTCTTATGTCTTCTATCTCTACCCGGATTACTTGTGTTGAACAACTTCGCGCTTTACTTCCCAAAACCGCGCCGGAGGCTCTTGGTGTGGAGGTAGTCTCGGCTGACTCGGAAGGACTTCTTCTCCGCATGGCGATGTCCGATCGCGCTCGCCAACCTCTCGGATTGCTGCATGGCGGGATCAGCATGGTTCTCGCGGAAACCGCTGCCAGTCTGCATGCCTGCTGGGAACTCGAATTGTCTCGCTTTATTCCAGTGGGGATCGAGATCAATGGGAGTCATATCCGATCCGCTTCCGACGGCCATATCCTGGCGAAAGCGAACATCCTCCGCCGCTCCACGCAACTGGTTGTGCACAACGTAGAAATTTCACACCAGGAATCAAATCGGATCCTTTGTCTCGCGCGCGTAACCAATTTTTATAAGGCTGTGCAGGCAGCCACCGGCTAACTCAGCAGCTCGGGATAATGCTTGCGGGCTACTTCCTCGCAGCGGGCTAGAATATCGGTCGCTGAAGCTAATTCCCGAGTTTCTTCCAGCAGCACGCTGCACTCCTTGGTATCCAAAGTCTGGACAGCTTTTTTTACTCGTGGAACCAAGCCCACGCTGACACTCAATTCATCCACTCCGAGCGCCAGAAGGAGCGGCGTCAATGTGATTTCTCCTGCCATCTCACCACAGACACCGACCCAGATGCCCTGGGCGTGCGCCGCGGCGACGGTCATTTCGATGAGCCGCAGGATGGCAGGGTGTGTCGGTTCGTACAGATGCGCAATCCGCTCGTTCACCCGATCCACCGCAATCGTATACTGGATCAAGTCATTGGTCCCGATGCTGAAAAAAGCCACTTCGCGAGCCAGGGCTTCGGCAACCAGCGCCGCACTCGGCACCTCGATCATGATGCCCAATTCAATGTCTTCCTTGAACGGTATACCCTCTTCGCGAAGTTCCGCCTTGGAGGCTTCCAAAACCTCTTTTGCCTGCCGTAATTCAGATAGCCCGGAAATCATCGGAAACATGACTCGAACATTTCCGAGGATACTCACCCGGAGAATTGCTCGCAGCTGCGCCTTGAAGATATCGGGCCGCTCAAGACAGAACCTGATTGCGCGGCATCCCAGAAACGGGTTGATCTCCGTAGGAAGATGCGAATGACTGAGAAATTTGTCTCCGCCCAGGTCGAGCGTACGAATGATGACCGACTGCGGCATAATAGCCTCCGCCACAGCTCGGTAGGCAGTATATTGTTCTTCTTCGCTCGGCAGATCGCTTTTGTTCAAAAAGAAAAACTCAGTTCTGTACAAACCAATACCTTCCGCACCAGCTTCGATGACCAGCGGGACATCTTCGGGAAGCTCAATATTGGCGGAGAGGATGACGTGCTGGCCGTCCGCCGTGGTGCTGACAGTGTCGCGCAGACCAGTCAAGACCTCCTCGACCTGTTCCTGCTTAATTTCGATTTCGCCGTATTCCCAAAGGGTTTGATCGGTCGGATTTAGAATGACAACTCCGGTCGCCCCGTCCAGCAGGACGTGGTCGCCAGGATTCAAGCGTTGGGAGATGTCTTTCAAGCCCACCACCGCGGGAATATTCAGCGACCTTGCCATGATCGCGGTGTGTGAAGTCCGGCTACCGACGTCGGTGGCAAATCCAAGAACCAGCTGCCGATTGAGCGTCGCGGTATCGGAAGGGGTAATGTTGTGAGCAACAACCACCTGCGGCAGATCGATAGTGCCTAGTGTTTTGGCCGACCGCCCGAGTAGATTGCGAATAACCCGCCGGGTGACGTCATGGATGTCAAAGGCCCGTTCTCTCAGATAGGGATCATCAATTTCGCTGAGAGTGCGGGCGTACCGATTGGCGACTTCCGCGAAAATAAATTCGACGTTGTACTTTTCCCGCTCAAGGTTGCGGAGTACCTCGTCGATCAAAGTCCTGTCCTCCACAACGAGCAGATGGGCGTCAAAAATGCTAGCGTCTTTAGCCCCGATCGCCTCGGCGATCCGTTGTTGCATCTCAAGAATCTGGGCGCGAGTTGCGATCAGGGCCGATTCGAACCGGACGATCTCTTTGGCAACGTCCAAATCATCGATCCTAATTTTGGGCGGATCTTCATCGTCAGGGTGATGCAGAAAGACAACCCCCCGAGCAATCCCTGGGGCGACACCGATTCCATGGAAAATGACTTCCTGATCGCTCATTCAGGTCTATTCCTCATCGAACCGTTTATCGATCAGTAGCTCAAGTTCCTGAATCGCCTTCTCGGCATCGACTCCTTCGGCCATCAGAAGAAGTTTTGTTCCTTGACCCGCGGCCAGCATCATCAAGCCCATGATGCTTTTGCCGTTCACCTGTTCTCCATCTTTCTCCACCCAGATTTCGGCCCGGTGCTTATTGGCCGCGCGGACAAACATGGCCGCCGGGCGGGCGTGTAAGCCCAGCTTGTTCAAAATAATGACTTCCTTTTGAATCTTTCCGGATGCAGCTCGCTTGCCCAACAATCCCATCACATTTCCTTGCTCGTTTGCATTAAATTCAACAACCGTTGATTAAATTCCACCGCACTATTTTGACCAAGGCTTTTCAGCTTCTGATCAAGCGCCGCTACCTCCACCAACCGCGCCAGATCGCGTCCTGTCCGAACCGGAATGGTGATGTGCGGAATGCGAATCCCGATTATTTCGTAAAATTCTTGCTCAAGTCCAATCCTGTCAACCTCTTCAAGTTCCTGCCAATCCCGGAGCGTGACGACCAGATCAAGCCGTTTTTCTATCCGGATACTACCAACCCCGAAGATTGAGGCGACATTAATGATGCCCAGCCCGCGAACTTCCATGTGATAACGAGTCAAGTCGGGAGCGGTCCCGACCAGCTCGCGCCCGTCAAGAACACGGAACCGGGTTACGTCATCACTGACCAGACTGTAGCCACGCTCGATCAAGCCCAGGACGCACTCGCTCTTCCCCACGCCGCTCGAGCCGCGTACCAGCGTCCCTACTCCCATAATGTCGACCATGCTTCCATGCTCGGTGGTTGCCGGCGCGAAATCCATTTCCAGCCCGATCGTCGCCGCGTTGATAAACCGCATCGTGACCATCGGAGTTCGAAAGATTGCGATCTCCAAGTGGGCGGCGGCGTCGGCCAGCGCTTTTTGGACCGGCAAATGTCTGGAGACGACGATACAGGGGATATGCTGCTCGCAGAGTTGAAGACATCGATCTTTCTGTTCAGATTCTGACAAGCTCTTCAAATAGCTGGACTCGGCGTTTCCAAAGACTTGAATACGTTTGCCCGCGAAATAGGTAAAAAAACCTGAAAGAGCCAGGCCGGGACGATTGATCGTTGGCTCGCGTATTTTCCGCTCGAAGCCCAAGGCCGGTCCGACTAATTTAAGCTGCAGCGCGTCCGCGTGCCGCGTGTAAAATTCGCCGACCGGGATAAATGGTAGCTTCCCTCGTCTCATTCTAGCGGCATGGCAATTTGGCGCGCGGGGTTTGACCCACTCGATCCTTCAATTCCTCATTCTGGTTGGCAGCATTCCTCGGCAAGATAGTAGCAAAGTTCTTTGGAGCATCCATTTCAAATTGTCGTAATAACCATCAATTGTCTCACTGGCAGCACACAAAAAGTGCCCGGGTTAGCGCGTTCAGCATGCCGCGTCCCCCGGGCACAGATTCAATGATGCGGCTCGACCTAATTAAACGTCGGTTCGATTAGCCCAAAGTCCCCGTTCTTGCGCCGATAAAGAACGTTCACTCTCTCCGTTTTCGCATTCAGGAAAACCAGAAACTGTTTTGCCGACATCTCGATCTGCAGGACAGCCTCATCGATGAACATCGGTTTAACAGGGTATTTCTCGCTTTGGATGACTGACGGTTCCGAAAGATTCTTTTCGGTTTCCGGCGTGATCCCGATACCATTGGCCGCTTCAGGCGTTTCCTCCAACCCCTCCACCCATTCCCAGCGGAGCACTGTTTCTTCAAGGTGCCGGACGGTATGTTTTCGAGGCCGGTGATGCCGCATGAGGCGGGTTTTGTATTTGCGCATCTGTCGGGCGATTTTGTCAACGACTTCGTCGATAGAGACGTACATATCCTGGCTCTCAGCGCTGGCCTCGAGCGTAATGTGGTTGCTACAGTGCAAAACCACCTCTGCGGTGTGACGGTATTTCTGAACATCCAGAATTATCTGTACTTCGATAATTTTTGGATAATCAAGGTGAAGACATGCCAGCCTGCGGCGGCAATACTCTTTCATCGCCTCCGTGACGCTGACATGCCTCCCGGTCACCTGGATTGGTGGATTTGCATTCCGTACCTGCATATTTAGGCGCTTTCTGTTTGGGTTAATGATCTCTAAGTGATCCGTTCTCAGCAAGATAAAGCATAAAACGTACCCGCATGGCCAAGAGGGAGAACTTCCGGCCTGAGCTGCTGAAACAAGAGACAAGTAACATGGTTCTGGGGTTACATGCGGAAACGTTCACCAAGATAAAGTTGCCGACTTATCGGGTCGTTGATCAGAAATTCTCTGGTGCCCTGGCTTTCGACTCTACCGTCAAAAACAAGATAAGCCCGGTCCACGATCTCCAGGGTTTCGCGGACATTGTGATCCGTGATTAAAATTGCCAGACCCGCATTCCTGAGATTCGAGATGTGTTGCTGGATCTCCGAGACAGCGATTGGATCAACGCCGCTGAACGGCTCATCCAGCATCATCAGTTTCGGGTTGGTGACCAGAGACCTGGCGATCGTCAAACGCCGTTTCTCGCCGCCGCTCAGCGTGAGGGCTTGATTTTTGGCGAGGTTGTCGATGCCAAACTGCCGGAGCAATTCGTCGCATCGCCGGCGCCGTTCCCTGCGAGAGATCCGAAGCGTCTCCAGGATCGCCAAAATATTTTGTTCGACAGTGAGTTTTCGGAAGATGGACTCTTCCTGAGGAAGATATCCCATGCCCATTCGGGCTCTCCGATGCATCGCAAACCCTGTCACATCACGGTCCTGAAAATAAACTCGGCCGCCGTTGGGCCGAACCAATCCTACTATAAGATAGAACGTGGTCGTTTTACCAGCACCATTTGGCCCCAGCAAACCGACGATTTCACCTTCGTTAACATGGATATCGATTCCGTTCACCACCGAACGGCCGCCATAAATCTTGACCAGCTTATCTGTGCGCAGAATCGGCTTTTCGATTCGTCGCCTTGTTTCCAAGAGAGGAGATTCAATTTCTAGTCTACTGGGGGCCATTTGCATTTGGATTGTTGGTAGCGGTTCGATCCTCGATCAACGTCCTCGTGCTGCCATAGGTTTGCATTCGTCCGTCTCTATAAAGTATCATTTTTACCCCAGGCGAAGTCGCGACATGGGTATTGCCACCCTGTGTCACCTGCGGCCAGCCAGTTAATGTAATCGACCCATCCTTCCCCTCATAAAGCGCATTGTCCGCCTTTCCAATCGATGTCGTCGGCTGTTGAGCCTGGGCAGGAGCGGCCGTTGCGGTGCGTGAGCCCGGCTTTGTCGCAGCGGCGGTCTGAGCGGGCTGTGCCTGGGTCTTGGGTTGATTCACGTGAACAATCACCACGTTTCCTTGCGCGTCAGCTTCATGGAGGCCACCCCCTTCTTCGTCTTTGTTCAGGTGCACCGTCAATCGATCAGATGTCAGCGTGAATTGCGGATCAACGACCTTCACGTTGCCGATAAAAATCCCGGTTCGGGTCTTGACGTCGAATTGCGCCTCCTGGCTGGCCGTAATCTCGGTGGGACCTTTTGGACGATCGCTGCCACTGTCACCGCCGATTAAATCGCCCGATTGCGGGCTCGTCGCAGAACCGCCAGGGGCCTGCTTGGCGCCCGCGGAAGAGGGTTTCGACGCGGCGGATTTTGCCGCCTGCGCAGGTGACGGTTTTGCCGCTGGAGCGGACCTTTGCTGCGCTACGCCGCGGGCTGTACAAAAACAGACCATCGCTCCGAGCAGAATGACTAATTTGTTCACTGATTTAATGGTTGTTGACCCCCGGCGTCGGGCTTCGTTTGAAATTCATTCCGATTATAAATTACCAGGTGGACGTTTCCGAACACCGTTCCTTGCCGAGTTTTCGAATTGAATTGTCCGGCATCTGCCGTAAGAAAAAAATCATCACGCGTGATCCGAACTGGTTCTTTGGTCGAGATGATCTCAGTATCCAGGTTCATCGTCGACGCTTCCAAATTGATCTTGGCGTCCGGCTTTAACGTCTGCTGATTGTAAGTTTGGATCGTCACCGTGTGCATTTCGATATTCTGGTCGTCCAACCGTCTGGCGGACTCCATATCGAATTGCATCTCTACCTTTCCTTGATCATTGCGGATCGGAAGACGCAACCCTTTGACATCGTGACCGATCGGAACCGGCAGATCGATTCGGCGACTCGGCCCATTGTCGTCGGCCAGCAGCGTCGCTGTCGCACTTACGAACACCCAGATCGCGGCGACACCTTTAAAGGCTAATCTCATGAATTCGTTTGAGCTTTCCCAAAAGGGCCGAAAGATCCCGAAGGGGGACTTGGTTCGGCCCGTCCGAAAGTGCCTGAGAAGGATCATAATGGGTCTCAATAAATATTCCGTCACATCCCGCAGCCGCCGCAGCCCTTGCCAGCACCGGCGCCAGCGCGCCATCACCTCCGGTGCGATCCCCTGCGCCGCCCGGACGTTGAACGGAATGCGTGGCATCAAAGATGACCGGGTAACCGAGCTCCCGGATCCAATAGAGCGAACGCATATCGGCAACGAGGTTATTATAGCCAAAACTAACGCCTCTTTCGGTGAAGACGTAAGATGAGCATCCGTAGGTTTCCAATTTTTCTGCGATATTTCGAACGTCCCATGGAGCCAGAAACTGCCCCTTTTTCACGTTTACTGCCTTCCCCGTTTCTGCTGCGGCTCGAATGAGATCGGTCTGGCGACTGAGAAAAGCCGGGATTTGCAAAAGATCGATCAGCGGACCAGCGCTCTGAGCCTCCCCTGGCGAATGAATATCCGTGGTGACTGGCACCCCTAGTTCGTCCCCAACTTTGCGCAGTAGTCGACAACCGTCATTCACTCCCAGGCCGCGAAACGATTTGACTGATGTTCGATTCGCTTTGTCATAGGAAGCTTTAAAGATCCAAGAAACACCCATCGGATCACAGATCCTCTTTATGTCTTCAGCGATCGAGAAAACGAATTTCTCGGACTCGATCACGCACGGCCCGAGGATATAAACTGGTTTCCCTCCCCCAATTTCCACGCCCCGAATGTCGAATTTTTTCACAATTCAAAGCCTGGCCTGGAAAACGGCCAACCCAATATTCGGAAAAATTTCCGCGAGCGCCAAACAAGACCTGTCAAGCGCCGTAGCTTTTAACAAACTTTCTTTTGCCGTCCGCGTCAGATGGTTCCGGCGCCGCTTCTTCCTGGGGTTTTTGTTCAACCTGCGGAGACACTTCAGGCCGTATTTCCGCCTTGCTCGACGGTTCACCTCGGACAGCCTCAACATAAGCCAACTGCAAATTCGAAATGGCCCCGGCCAGTATTCGCGACTCATCTGAATTCAGGTTACCTTTCGTTTTTTCCTGAATCATTCCGAGTTGATCAATCAACATTTGGGCCACTTCCAGGTTCACTTCCGCTTTCCCTGTTTGAGGATGCGGTATCTGACCCAACATGAAGGCCGCATTCTGGGCCTGCATCATCACGAACTCAATAAACCGCTGCGCCATCTCGCCTGAAGAAACAGTTGTATTCTGGTATTCTGCCATATCGGATATTCCGTTTCGCTTAAGGCCTAACAATGACCGTTATCGCTGGTTTATCCATCAAATATTTCCTGGCGGCGTCAATGACAGAATCGATCGTCAAACTCTCGATCTGCTTTCTCCGGCGGTGGACATAGTCGTACCCTAAACCATATAACTCATTGAGCGCTACGCTGTGCGCATAGGCATCCATATTTTGGAGTTGAAATGCGAGCTGCGACAATGTCCTTGTCTTCGCTCGTTCAAACTCCTCCGGTTCGAGCCCGTGTTTGCAGAGGGCCTCCAGTTCGCTCATCAAAATTTGCCGGACCCGTTCTACTTTCTCAGGAGCAGTCGCCGCGTGGAGGCTGAAAACTCCCGGCGCGACGCCCAGGAACAACGAACTCCCGACAGAATACGCCAAGCCCAGTTCCTCGCGGATTTTGATAAAAAATCGTGAGCTCGAATCACCGGCTGCCTCATCCAGGATTTCAAGGCTGATGCGATCCGGACTGCCGATTGTACAGGCAAGATAACCGACATAAATGACGGCCTGGTGCCTTCCTTCGTGAGAAATGACCAAACGGCTCTTAGCATCGCCTTTAACTGTTGTCGCCGGCCGGCTCAGAGCACTTTCCTCCAAGGCACCTTCCGTCCCTTGTTCGAGCATTTCGAGGATTCGATCAGTCTCGAAATCGCCGCAAAATCCAAAGACCGCGCGTGGCCAGGTAAAACAGGCCTGATGTCTCTGGATCAGATCGGCGTGGCGGATTTGGAGCACCGTTTCCTCGCGACCGAGCGGATTCAACCCATATGGATGATCGCCGTAAATCTCTGCTCTTAATAAATTCCGCGCGATAACATGCGGTTGCGCTTTTTCTGACCGAATAGCCGCGATCTGACTCTCCCGTTCGCGTTCGGTCGATTCGATCGGAAATACGGGGTTGGTAACCACGTCCATCATCGTTCCAAACGCATCGCTGAAGTCGGCTGAAAGCGAACTGACGGCTGCCCGCATCGTGCTGAACCCCGACTCGACAAATAGCATACCTCCGATTCCTTCTATCTCCTCAGCAATCTGTTCGGCCGACCTGGTTTTGGTCCCCTTTGGCATGGCCTGAGTCAGTAACCGATGGATTCCGTTGTTACCAGGCGCCTCATACAGAGAACCCCCTCGAAAGACCGCCGAAGCGTAGGTCATCGGGAGACGTCGATCCGGAATCAGGACCACGCTGGCTCCGTTGCGCAGCACTCGAAGCTGCGGCTCTTCGGTTTTCTTTTTTGCCGCCGGGGTCCGCGAGCTCCCATTTTCGGGCCGCAGCACCGCAACGGTCAGGTTCGAATCTACCAGATAGCGAGAAACCACCTGTTCGACCTCTGCCGCAGTCACCGTTTGCAGGCGTTCCAAATAGTGGCGGCTGAAATCGAGGTTCCTGGCGTACAACCAGTTCAAGCCAAGATCGGAAGCCAGACCTTTGACGGTCTGGAACTGCTCGATCGCGTTGACCGTGATGATCCGCTTGGCCTTTCCTATCTCCTCATCCGAGAACTGGCGTCGCCGGCGATCGTTGACACATTCGACAATCCGATTGGGAACCAGGTCAGCGACCTCTTTCGGGCATTGGCCGGAAACTGTCAGAAGACCGGGAAAACTGGGAGTGTACGCATACGCCCCGACACCGTATACCAACCCCTCCTTTTCTCGCAGCTGTTGATAAAGGCGCGAACTCGCGCCGCCGCCCAGGACCACCGAGGCGGCGTCCAACGCGGCCATGTCATCGTGCGAAACACCAGGCACATGCCAGCCAAGATTGAAATAGGCGAGTTCAGCTTCGAACTTTTGCGTTGTTTCGCGCCGGCCCAATTGGGGAGGTTCTTCCGGCAGAATAACCGGTTCAAGCGGACCGCGTTTGGCAAATCCCAACAATTCTTCCGCATCGGACCGAATCCGGTCAGGATCGACGTCCCCCACCACCACAAGAAACAGATTATTCGGGAGATATCGCCTCCGATAGTATCGGAGAACGTCGGCGTGAGCTAATTGATCAAATACTCCCCGAATGCCGATCACCGGATAGCGGCAAGGGTGCACCTGAAACGCCGTTCCGAAAATGAGGTAACTTAGAATGCGCTCCGGGTCATCCAGGCCCATGTCGAATTCGCGACGGATAATATCCATCTCCTTTTCAAGAGGCCCGGATTCGACAAGCGATCGAAATAACATGTCGCCTAAAATGTCAATGGATTGGCGGACCGCAGCAGCCGGGCAATCGACCCAGAAGACCGTGCGATCGAAGGAGGTGTAAGCATTGACATAGCCGCCACTACCGTGAATCTCATCGCTGATCTGCTTTGAACTACGACGCTCGGTCCCATTGAAAAGCACGTGCTCCAGCAGATGAGTGAGCCCGGCCCCGAGCCATTCCCCTTCATGAATGCTGCCGGTCTGGCACCAGGCTTGCACACTGGCAACCGGTGCTGAGTGCTGCTCAGCGACAATAACAGTCAGACCATTCGAGAGTTCGAAAAGCGTTGAGTGAACCTCCGGAATCCCCATTGAAATCATTTCAAGGCTCAGGAGTTTGCCGGATTTGAACTCCGAGGCTCAAAAGGTGCAATAAACGCCGCGTGGAAATTCAAAGCTTGTTCAAAATCGTCGACTGAATCGGATTCTGTCTTTCCGAAAACACCCGCATCGATTAAATTAAAAACCAGCTGACCAACATCGTACGAAGTTCGGACACCCCAGTATTCCAGCACGGTAATCACCATCGGCCCGAATTCTTTCAACGCGAGTTGGCGAAACCCGTCGAGCAACTCACCGGCATTCACATGCGATCCGGATTCGGTCTTTCCACGTTTTTTTTGTTTGATGGTGAATTCAAGGGCCTCTTTCAGGAAGATGTAGGCTTCTTTCCCGTACCGCGGATCCCTTTCGAGTATTTGTTCAACAACTTCGTTAAAAGATCTCTGCATTTTTTTTACCTGGACTCAACCTGCTGATGCTGGACGAAGGTTGACCGAGCGTGCTTTACGACAGCTCCCAGAAACAGGGCCAAGCCAAGCGCGACTACCAGCAGCTGCTCACCCCGAGTCAACCTGAACATTCAACAACTATATGCCATTGAAGTGCTTTGTCATCTGGCCGACGCGTCGCAACGTCTCTCCTCAACTGCTCGCCGCTGGTGTTGAACCCGGAGATCCGGGTGTTTTCTCCGGGCCACTCTTCGCGCCTTCCACCTTGGACGATCCGCTTTCTTTAGGTTTTTCCGAATCGCCTTTGGGCTTTTCCGAACCACCTTTGGCTTCGTCGCTTTTGGGTGACCCGCTTTCTTTCTTGGCGCTCTCTTTGTAATTGGAGCTGCGATAGTCGGTAGTATAGAATCCGGACCCCTTGAATATCAATCCAGCGCCCCTTCCGATCAGACGTTTCACCTTTCCTTCGCCCCAAACCTCCAGGCGGCACAATTTCTTCGGGCAAACGACATACGCCTCGTCCTTCATGGACTGGAAAGTTTCAAATGTCTGATTGCACTTTTCGCAGTGATATTCGTAGGTGGGCATAGGTGACGCTCACGATATAGCAGAGGCTGCTGCCTCGGGCAAACGGCGCGTGCATCCTTATGGTCCCGGCAATCGTTGAGCAGCTTACTTGACGATTCTCAGATTCGAGTTTATTCCGAGCTGACTTGCGGCTTATGAGTATGCGGCAGTTTCCAATAATTCTGGCAGCTTTGCTTCTCGCCGCGTGTGGCGAGAGTGAAAAATCGCGCCTGGCCAATCCGAATACCGCGTATATTCCAGCGGCGGGGGGTTTGGAAGCGAACTCTGGACAGCCGAGCTCAAATTACGATCCGATCTCTTATTGGGACGGGGACGGCGTGCAGGGCAATCCGTCCGTCAAAATATATCTCAAGGAACAACGAGCCTATTTTTACAAAGCCGACGTGCTCGTTGGCGAATCCCAAGTTTCAGCAGGGCGGGAAGGGCACAACACACCCGTCGGCAGCTACAAAATCATTCAAAAAGACAAGGATCACGCCTCCTCCCTCTACGGGGATTATGTTGATGCTGCTGGAAATGTCGTTCAGAAGGACGTTGAAGCGGGCAAAGATCCCAAACCGCCGGGAGCAACCTTTAAAGGAGCTCCGATGCCGTTTTTCATGCGCATCACCGGAGGAGTTGGAATGCACGAAGGTTATTTGCCCGGGTACCCTGCCTCGCACGGATGTATCCGGATGCCCGGCAAAATGGCGGAAACATTCTTTAACAACGTCGATTTGGGGACCCCGGTCCAGATCGTTGACTGAGCCGCTGAAAGGGTTTATTTCCTCCGCCGCCGGATCATGTGGTAGATCAGCAAAAGGACAACCGCGCCGATCAGAGACGGGATAAAGCCGACTGGCCGCAGACTGTCCGGATGTCCGGAAGTCCATCCAAGAATCCTCCCGAGATAAAAGGCGACAAACGAACCGGCAACGCCGATCGCCATGGTGATAAGGCATCCACCTGGTTCCTCGCCCCGAACAATCAGCTTCGCGATCGCTCCGACGACCAGTCCAATTATCAATGTGCCAAGTAGACTGAACATGTTTTGCTCTTTCTTTTCGCGCCTCCATTTAATCGTTTAAGCGAATAATCGCAAGAGAATGCAAGATTGCTGGGCGATTTCTCAACCGGAGGCCCGTATTTTAGTATACTATCCGGCCGGTTTCTCGTACGATTTGGCATGAGCCGCTCCCCCAGCTCCGCGTCGCTGCCTGTCAGACGCAAACGAGATTCCCGGGAATTGATCCTCCAGGCGGCCGAAGAAATAGTGGCCAAGCGGGGCCCCGCCCATCTGACGCTCGAAACGGCGGCCAACGAGGCGAAGGTTAGTAAAGGTGGTCTGTTTTATCATTTCCGATCCAAAGAAGCCCTGCTCGAAGCGATGATCCGCCGTTCCATGCAGCTCTTGGAAAGCGAACATCTGAAATATGCAGAATCGCTTACTGGCGAACGGAACGGAAAACTGAAAGCGAATATTATTGGAACCCTCCGGCACTTGGAGGGCCAACGGCCAGTTTTAACTGCCGTTATCGCGGCAATTGCCAACGATCCAAAGCTGGTCGAACCAATGCGAGAGTCGATCCGGAAAGAATTTCAGGATCTTTCCAAGGAGATCACCTTGCGAACCGAAGATATCGCAATTCTTTTTCTCGCTTCGCAAGGACTTTTATTCATGGAGCTGCTCAACCTCACCTTCCTGACACCCAGTCAGATTCGTAAAGTGACCCAGCGCATGCTGCAACTGGTGGAAGAGCTTGACCATACGCGTCCGTAAGAGTTGAGAGCGATTTCAAGATCTTACCCACCGATCCGAGCTACCTCGCAAAATGCCGAATCAAAGACGAAGGCAGGCAATAAATGGTTTCTAACTGAATTGCCGAGGATTTTGGTCTCGCAGTGTACCGGCTGGCTGGTTACCCAATCAACAAGCGCTCATTTTCCGGTCAGGCAGCCTTGAATAAACAGGGTCAATCCTTTCTTTTTTCCCTCAATCACTAAATTCCTGATAACTTGTTCCCGGTAGCTCCGACCCCCAAAACATGAAAAAACTCATTAACTCGCCCGAGAACGTCGTTCTCGAATCCATCAACGGCCTTGGGGCCGCATTTAGCGACCTGATCAAAGTCCACACCAATCCGAATTACATCACTCGAGCAGACGCTCCTGTAAAAAACAAGGTCGCCTTGGTTTCAGGAGGCGGTAGCGGCCATGAACCGATGCATGGTGGCTTCGTCGGTCGAGGAATGCTCGACGCAGCGTGTCCCGGCGCCGTGTTCACCAGTCCGACGCCTGACCAGATGTTCGAGGCGACCAAGGCTGTTAATGGCGGCAAAGGTGTTCTTCACATCGTAAAGAATTATACCGGTGATGTATTGAACTTCGAGATGGCGGCGGACCTGGCCATCGCAGAAGGCATCGAGGTCGAGGCGGTCGTTATTGATGATGACGTGGCCGTGAAAGACAGCCTTTGGACCGCCGGGCGGCGCGGGGTCGGAACCACCGTGCTCGCAGAAAAGATTTGCGGCGCGGCTGCCGAAGCTGGGCAATCGCTCAAAGAAATAGCTGTTCTTTGCCATAACGTGAACGCCAATGGCCGAAGCATGGGTATGGCTTTGACCTCTTGCACCGTGCCTCACGTTGGCAAGCCCACCTTCAACCTGCCGGAGGATGAAATGGAAATCGGTATTGGCATTCACGGTGAGCCAGGACGGATTCGGACGAAACTGAAGAGCGCCGACGAGATTACTGAAATGCTGCTTGCGCCGATCGTTGAGGATTTGCCATTCAAATCGGGCGACGAAGTTTTGTTGTTCGTCAATAGCATGGGCGGTACGCCACTACTGGAGCTGTTTATCGTTTATGGAAAGGCACGCGAAATCCTCGCGAAGGCCGGAATCAAGGTGACCAGAAGTCTGGTTGGACCCTACATCACCAGCCTCGAGATGGCCGGCGCATCGATTACCCTCTTGAAACTGGATGCTGAAATGACCAAGCTTTGGGACGCGCCGGTATTGACTCCGGGGCTTCGTTGGGGCGTTTGAGAAAGCAAAGGTCAGCAGCTTGGGCCGGCTTCACGGCGGATCGAGGAATCTATGTCAAATATCTCTTCAAATCAGATTTTCGCCTGGATCGAGCGGTACGCCGCGCATATCGCTGAACAGAAAGACTACCTGACCGAACTTGATGCCGCGATTGGCGATGCTGACCACGGCGTCAACATGAACCGTGGTCTTCAGGCGGTATTGGCCAAAAAGCCCGATCTGGCCGGCGCAGATATTGGGGCCCTTCTCAAAGGGGTCGCTATGACGTTGATCTCCACGGTCGGCGGGGCCAGCGGAGCCTTATATGGAACATTCTTCCTGCAGGCAAGCACTTTGGCGGGCGGTCGCACCGAGCTCTCGCCGAGCGAGTTCGGATCCCTATTGGAAAAAGGACTGGCCGGAATTGTCTTACGAGGTAAAGCCGCCGTCGGTGACAAGACTATGATTGACGCCTTGCAACCTGCAACCAAGGCGTACAAGCATTCGATCGAATCCGGTGAGACCCTCGAGCAGGCGCTCTCCAAGGCGGTTAGTGCGGCCGAAGAAGGGCTGAAATCGACCATTCCGCTGGTTGCTCGTAAAGGTCGGGCGAGCTACCTGGGAGAAAGGAGCGCCGGTCATCCCGACCCTGGAGCCACTTCCACCTTGATCCTTTTCCGTTCGGCAACTGAGGCTCTTGGCTAATTTACCCCAGCGAGTTCCCATGCCAATTCCTGCGGACGGCGATCTTCCCTAGGCCAGGAAGCTACTTTCCCTGCCCTCACGGAGTCGCAATGACGGCAAAATAAACTCAGTTCCATGGTAGGCCTCGTTCTAGTGTCTCACAGTCGACCTGTGGCCGAAGCGGTTAGTAATCTGGTCCGCAAGACAGTCAGCGGAGATCTGCCACTGGCCTGTGCTGGCGGAATGGGCGACGATCGAGCTGAGCTGGGTACCAACGCCGTGGAAATTCAGGAGGCGATCAATGCCGTCTATTCCGAAGATGGAGTGCTCGTGCTGATGGACATGGGAAGCGCTATCCTGAGCGCCGAAACCGCGAAAGAATTCCTGGGTCCCGAGCAACATGAAAAGGTGCGCCTGACGTCTGCACCTCTCGTGGAAGGGGCGATCGCCGCCGCAGTCCAAGCTCAACTTGGAGCTTCTCTTGATGAAGTAGCGAAGGCGGCAGTGCAGAGCCTGTTACCCAAACAGGACCAGGTTCAAGATGCGAGTATTCCCGCGATCTCACCCGAAGCAGATGTTTCCTCAAATGAAGTTCTGGACGTTACGATCCAGAATCCGCACGGACTGCATCTGCGCCCAGCCGCTCTGCTGGTCAAAACATTGGCCGGTTTTGCGGCTCAGGTGTTCATCGAAAATCGGACAGCAGGTCGCGGCCCGATCCTCGCAAAGAGCCTGGTTGATGTGACACGGCTGCAAATTCGCCAGGGTGATTCGGTCCGGTTCTCAATTTCGTCAGAGGAGCCCGAGCAGGTGATTCATGCCATCCGGTCCCTGGTCGAGAGCCATTTCGGCGAGACCACTCAGCCGGCTCCTTCCAGTGAGACCGGCGGGACGCCAGACGTCTCCCACTCCTTTGGCGTATCGCCCGGAATCGCGATTGGTCGCCCACTGCTCCTGGACACCGTTGTGGCCGCGATTCCGACTTACGCGGTCCAGTCCGCCGCGGAAGTTAAGCGAGAAATTGAGAGACTTAACTCGGCGATCACCGCCGCCACGGCGGAGTTTGACGACCGGATCGCCCGCCTGAGAGCTTCGCTGCATCGGAGCGAGTTGGAGATTTTCGATGCTCAACGAATGATCTTCTCGGACCCTACTATTTTTACGGAGGTCCAGACAAAAATCCGGGAACTGCACCACAACGCAGCAGCTGCATGGCATCAGACCCTTTCCCGTTACGCAGCCGATCAGGAAAATGCGGACGATCCTTACCTTCGGGCTCGGGCGGCGGACTTCCGCGAGGTTGAGCGAACTGTTTTGGCCCATCTGGTCGACGAGAAAAGGGGGACTACGTTGCCTGAGCAGCCGTTCGCCGATGAGACGATCCTGGTTTGTGAGGAACTCACGCCGACACTTGCCGAGCAATTTCAACGACTCTCTACTGCTGGAGTGATCCAACTCGGAGGTGGTCCCACCTCCCATGGAGCGATTCTAGCCCGAGCGCTCGGTCTTCCCGCCGTCGGTGGGGCCAGAACAAATCTTGAGCGGCTTCGAACAGCTCAACGGGTCGCCATCAGCGGTTCCGAAGGCTCTCTCTGGATAGATCCCTCCTCAGATCTTCTGCTTGAGTTGAAGGACCGGCAACAGCTTGAGCGGTCTGAAAACCAGCGAGCGATGTTAGAAAGTCAAGAACCTGCCGTCACCAAAGATGGGATTTCAATCCTTATCGGAGGGAATGTCGGCTCTGCCAAGGATGTTTTGAGCGCGCGAACCAATGGTGCCGAATTTGTCGGTCTTTTCCGCTCCGAATTCCTTTTTCAAGATTTCGAACAGGAACCAGATGAGGAGCAACAGCTTGCGGCCTATCGCAAAGCCCTTGCGCCCTGCGAGAGCGCATTCCCGATTACCGTCCGCCTGCTGGATGTCGGAGGCGATAAGCCGCTCAAATTTTTGCCTCAGGCAAAGGAGGCGAATCCTTTTCTCGGAGTCCGCGGAATCAGACTACTAATGGCGAATCGGCGTTTTTTTCGCGCCCATCTGCGAGCGATTTTGCGTCTGGCAGATTTATTCAGCATTCATCTACTCATTCCAATGGTTACTGACCTGTCGGAGATTCTCGCTACCAGAAAAATCCTTGCCGAAGTCGCTGACGAGCTGACCCAAGCAAACCTGCCTCATCAGTGGCCGATCCCGGTTGGCGCGATGATCGAGACACCGGCTGCCGGAATTTTGATTGATCAGCTCTTGCCGCACCTTGACTTCGTCAGCATTGGCACCAATGACCTTACTCAATACGTTCTCTGCTCCGAACGTGGCAGCACCTTCTCCCCAGCGTTCTCTGATTCTTTGCATCCGGCGGTTTTGCGAATTTGCGAAGAGATCCTCCAAGCGGCTCAGAAAAGAGGGGTCAAAGCGTCGATCTGCGGGGAGATCGCTTCGGATCCTGAAGCAATTCCAATCTTTCTCGCTCTCGGGCCACTCGAGCTCAGTGTAGCGGCATCAGCCATTCCGGCGACCAAGGCCTTGATCCGGAAACTGAGTGTCTCCGGGATAGCCACCCGATTTTCCTCCCGCCGCCTTTCTTTCGCTGGACCATCGGACATCCGAAAGTTCTCCAGGAACCTCCTCGAGTGATGCCGAACTTCTGCGACTAATTTTGGAAAAAACCACCGCAACAGCCACTCTGTCAATTATTAGCGTAGAATAATAAACCAGCGAATTGTTAACCTGACCTCTTTGACGGCAGCAGTCGAAATGCATTGACAGGCAGGTTATTTCCTAAAGAGTAGTCGCGTAACGATTGGCAAATCTATCTTGCCTCCGCACGAGGTGATATTTAGAACATTATGGTTCTTACAAACGGTTGTTGGTAAGAATTCAGAGCGTAAAGCTGGTTGTTACCCCCCCTATCAACCTAAACCACGAATGATTCATTCATCGGCGAACTCATCGGCACGATGTCGCTAATTCCCAAAGCGGCCTCGCCCTTCCCTTGAATAAGCCAATTATTTAATCGCTTGAAGCAAGCGATCCAAAGAGCAATTCACACAATGAAATTCACTAAAGGTCAAGAGTTCTCAGCAGAGTTCTTCGGAACAATGGTCCTGGTCCTGTTCGGTTGCGGTTCAGGCGCCATGGTTAATCTATTCGGCAGCAATCCTCCAATCGCTGGCGAAGTCGTCAAAGGCGGCTATACGAATGTTGTTCTCGGGTGGGGCTTGGGAGTCACATTTGGCATCTATATTGCCGGGACGATCAGTGGTGCTCATCTTAATCCGGCCGTCACCCTCGCCCTGGCCGCCACCAAACGGTTCCCCTGGGCAAAAGCTGCCCATTTTATCCTGGCCCAGTTCGCCGGCGCGTTTGCCGGAGCGCTCCTGCTCTTTGTGACTTATCACGCCAAATGGATTCTCGTGGATCCTCAACTGGATCATACGACCGGAATTTTCTCGACCTTTCCAGCGGTGCCGGGATTCTGGCCAGGTTTTTTTGACCAGGTCGTCGGGACAGCCTTGCTGGTCGGGTTGATTTTTGCCGTAGTCGACAAATTCAATGCCCAACCGGGAGCGAACATGGCTCCCTTGATCATTGGTCTGATCGTTCTGGCCATCGGTATTGCCTTTGGTGGCATGAATGGATATGCAATCAATCCCGCGCGCGATCTGGGTCCACGTATCTTCGCCGTGGTGGCCGGATTTAAGAATAACGGCTTGACCGACGGGCCGAGTGTCTGGTTGCCGCCAGTTCTGGGACCGATCGTCGGCGGAATCCTGGGAGGATTTGCCTATGATCTGTTTATCGGCAAAGCCTTGATCCAGGCCCATGCGGTCGTCGCATCTGAGCGCCCGAGCGGCGAAGATCCTACTCATCACGAACCTTCCCAGCGCAAACCTTGATATCGGCTTTCAAACCCCCAAATAGACTATCTCTATGTCAAAGTATCTCTTAGCGTTGGACCAGGGAACAACAAGTTCCAGAGCACTGGTGATCGATTATTCAGGTAAAGTAATCGCCGTTGCCCAAAAAGAATTTACGCAGTTTTTCCCTCAGCCAGGATGGGTCGAGCACGATGCGAACGAAATATGGGCAAGTCAGATTGGTGTGGCCGCAGACGCTATTGGTCGTGCGGCCATCAGCCACAAAGATATTTCCGCCATTGGCATCACCAACCAGCGGGAAACCGCTGTCGTTTGGGACCGTAAGACAGGTGAACCGGTCGGACACGCCATTGTTTGGCAAGACCGCCGGACCGCTCCGATCTGCGATCAGATGCGAGCAGACGGGCTGGTGCCGCTCGTCCAGAAAAAAACGGGTTTGGTCATCGATGCCTATTTTTCCGGAACCAAAGTGCGTTGGATCCTTGAGAACGTCCCTGGCGCCCGGGAAAGAGCGGATCGAGGCGAACTGGCCTTCGGTACGATCGATTCCTGGCTGATCTGGAAATTGACCAAAGGCCAGGTGCACGTGACGGACGAGACCAATGCGTCACGGACCATGCTCTTTAACATTCACACTCGGGACTGGGACGACGAGCTGCTGAGCGTCTTGCATGTGCCTCGTTCGATGCTGCCAACCGCCAAGAGTTCCAGCGAGGTCTATGCAGAGACCGCAGTCGGGACCCTCGAAGGACTCCCCATCGCCGGGATTGCCGGTGACCAGCAGGCGGCTCTGTTCGGCCAAATGTGCAGTAAACCGGGTATGGCAAAAAATACTTACGGGACCGGATGCTTCATGTTGATGAACACCGGCACGGAAGCCGTCCCGTCCAAAAATAATCTCCTGACCACTATCGCGTGGAGAAAAAACAATATCACGGAGTATGCCCTCGAAGGGAGTGTCTTCATTGCTGGAGCGGTTGTTCAGTGGCTGCGCGACGGCCTCGGAATTATCAAGACGGCTCCCGAAGTTGAAGCTTTGGCTGCCAGCGTCGAGAACAATGGCGGCGTCTATCTGGTCCCTGCTTTTGTCGGGCTCGGGGCTCCCCATTGGGATGCTTACGCCCGGGGCGCTATCCTGGGGCTCACCCGGGGGAGTACTTCCGCTCACATCGCTCGAGCTGCTTTGGAGGGCATCGCTTTCCAGGTGGCTGATCTGTTGACCGCGATGGAGTCTGATTCGTCGATTAAGCTTGCCGAACTGCGAGTCGACGGGGGCGCATGCGCCAACAATCTGCTGATGCAAACTCAGGCAGATCTGCTGGGCGTACCGGTGGTGCGCGCGGCGAATGCGGAAACCACCGCGATGGGTGCGGCTTACTTAGCGGGATTGGCTGTCGGCTTTTATAAATCGACGGACGAAATCTCCTCGCAGTGGGCCTCCGATCGCACGTTTGAGCCCAAGATCGGGAGCGATGAGCGGCAAAAACTCCGGGCCGGCTGGAATAAAGCGCTCGACCGCGCCAAAGCCTGGATCTAGACGGCTTTCATTCGCGTGGACCGAAACCTTGCCATCCAGGCAATCTCAGATCGTTCAACGGTCTGGGACTGCACCGATGGTGAGGTACCCGAAGCTCGTTTCGACGTTCGGCGTTCCGCGTTCGGCGGCGCAGGGGTAGCACTATCGAGCGCCCTTCCGCGGAACGTTGAACGCGGAACGTCGAACGCGGAACGTCGAGCGCGGAACGTCGAGCGCGGAACGTCGAACGCGGAACGTCGAGCGCGGAACGTCGAACGCGGAACGTCGAGCGCGGAACGTTGCGCCGCCGAACGCGGAACGTCGAACGCGCCCGCCGAACGCGGAACGCCGACACGTTCTGCAGCTAAAGTGTCGGAATTGGACGGGTATTCTACCGCATGCTCCCGTTGCGCTGACGCCCGGTTCCAGACTACACCTCTAAACATGCTATCCCCCTGGCAACCTCTTGACCAAACGCGGGTTTCTCTAACCGGCGGCTTCTGGGAGAAGCTGCAGCAGCAGGTAGGACAAGTCACTCTCGGCCACATTTACAATGAAATGCGGCATCAGGGTCATTTGGACGCTCTTCGGCTCGATCAGCGGATGCATCGGGGGCGGCAGGAATCCAGCTCGTGGTATTGGGGAGGCAGTATCTTCTGGGACTCGGACGTTGCCAAGTGGCTTGAGGCAGCCAGCGCCTGTTTGCTGCATCGCAAGGATTCGAGACTCGAAGCGCTGGTGGAAGGAACCATCGAATTGCTGGCCGGCGCCCAGCAATCGGACGGCTACCTGAATAGCCATATCCTGACCTGGCGGCCCCGTCACCGATTCAAAAATCTTCGCGACCTGCACGAACTCTATTGTGCGGGACATCTGATTGAAGCAGCAGTTGTCCATCGGCAGGCGACCGGCAAGGAGAGTCTGCTCAATATTGCCATTCGTCTGGCAGATCACCTGGTGACAGTATTCGGTGCCGGACCGCATCAACTGCCGGGTTATTGCGGTCATCCCGAAATTGAGCTCGCGCTGATACGCCTTTATCGTCTGACGCGTGAGCAGCGCTACCTGGATCTAAGTCGATATTTCGTCGAACAGCGAGGAACCAAACCTCATTATTTTGACCAGGAAGCAGTCGAGAGATTAGATTCGGTACCCTTTCGCCCAAATCATCCGATCTCTCCCTATGCCTACATGCAGGCGCACGTGCCCATCCGGGATCAACGGGAAGTTGTCGGGCATGCCGTACGCGCGATGTACCTCTACAGCGCGGTAACTGATCTTGCTTCAGAATTGAGAGATGAAGAGCTCGTGAAAATCTGCCAGAACTTCTGGGACGACCTTTGCCGGAGCAAGTTGTATGTCACCGGAGGCATCGGCTCAGACGCGGAAAATGAGGGATTCACGAAAGATTACGATCTGCCGAATCTCGAAAGCTACGCCGAGACCTGCGCAGCGATTGGCTTCTTGCAATGGGCTCACCGCATGGTTCACATCGATCTCGACAGCCGCTACACCGATACGATGGAGAGAACTCTTTACAATGGCGTTCTGGCCGGACTCGGGATCGATGGCAAATCCTTCTTTTATCATAATCCGTTAGCCAGCGACGGCACCCAACACCGTGTGAGTTGGCCGTGGTGGTGTCCCTGCTGTCCAGCAAACCTGGCGCGCCTGGTACTGTCATTTTCCGGTTATCTCTACTCCTCGAATGCTGACGATATCGCGATACATCATTACGTTTCCAGCGAAGCGAGTTTTACCGTTGGTGGTCAGGAAGCGCGCCTGGTCGCTGCCTCGGATTTTCCGTTTGAAGGTGCTGCTTCGATTCAATTTGAGAGCGTTCCCGGCACTCCGTTTGCAGTTCTGCTCCGGGTGCCCGGCTGGGCAGGGAGCTACCAGTTCGCCGTGAACGGGAAAGAGGTCTCGCCAGAAGTTAAAGCCGGCTATGCAGTGATCTCACGCACCTGGAATTCAAGGGACTTGTTAACCGCCCGATTCCAAATGCCGGTACAAGCTCAATTTTCCAACTATGAAGTCATCGGCAATCGGGGCCGAGTGTCGATCAGTCGCGGCCCGCTGATCTACTGCGCGGAAGAAGTCGACAATGGCGGTCGTCTCGACCGGCTGACCGTTAACCTGGAAAAGGAGGCTGAGGTTAGGCGAGAGGAGGGCGATCTCGGCGAAATCGTTTCGGTTTCCGTCCCCGGCCTGCAAGAGGAACCGGACGAAAAATCGCTCTACTCCCTCTCTACCCCGGCAACAAAACCTTGCCAGATCAAAATGATTCCATATTACGCCTGGGACAATCGCAGTCCCGGCGAAATGTTAGTTTGGTTACGACGTGAGTCGCGCTAACAATGCAAATATGAGGTGCAACCTCATCTGCAGACCTTCCCCCCTAACAACCCCAAGCCAAATCCCATGAAAAGCCAAACAAAGCTAAAACTACGGTTCCGCTGGTTGATCCTGCTCGGTTCCGCAATCGCAGGTCTCGGGCTGCTCTCTGCGCCTGCCGAAGAGACAACCGTCGAGATCGTGCATTACTTCAACGTACAAGGCCAGATCGATGCCTTGAAGCAACTGCAGACGGACTTTGAAGCCGCCAACCCCGGCGTCAAACTTCACTTTACCTATGTTCCATTCGGAGAACTGGTCAGCCGCACGCTGCAAATGGCGGCAGTCCACAAACCGCCGGCCATTTCCGCCATCGATAATCCCGACGTGCTGCGAGTTGCGAAAGCCGGCATCCTCAAGGATATCTCCGCCGATGTCAGCAAGATCCAGGTCTGGAGTGACATATATCCGGGGCCCAGGGCGGCGGTGACCGACGGCAGCAAGGTCTACGGTGTGCCGATCGGCAGCAACAGCCTGGCTCTTTATTACAACAAAAAGCTGCTTACCGATGGTGGCGTCTCTGCACCGCCACAGACTTGGGACCAGCTCACCGAGACCGCCTCTAAGACGACCAAAAGCCCGGTTTACGGGATTGCCTTCTCGGCGGTGAATACCGAGGAAGCCACCTGGCAGTGGGAACCATTCCTTTGGAGTAACGGCGGCAGCTTAAGCGATCTTACGTCCAAGAACGCACAGGTTGCACTGGAGCTTTGGGTGGACTGGGTCAAGAAGGGGTATGCCTCTAAGGACGTGGTTAATTGGAACCAAGGCGACGTTCCCAACGAGTTTATCAGCGGGCGCGCCGCCACCATGGTGATGGGACCCTGGCAGCTTGCGAACGTGAAGAAGAGCGGCGTCGATTTCGGCATCGTCACAATTCCGGTACCTAAAGAGGGCTCGAAGCCGGTCGTGCCATTGGGCGGCGAGGTCTGGTGCGTCCTGAAGGGGGACCCCAAGGTCGAACAGGCAGCGGTCAAGTTCGTTCAATTCACGCAGGAGCCGGACCGTCTGCGCAAGATTTGCGATACGTTTAACTACATTTCGTCGATCCAGAGCGTCGCCAAGCAACAGGGCGAAGCTAATCCCGATTTGCAGCCTTTCGTAGATCAAATGGCTACGGCTCGAGCGAGGTCGCAAGACGGTGGGGCGAAATACCCCGAGATCTCTTTGGCAGCTCGAACGGCAATTCAGCGTGCGCTTACGGGTCAGGCCAGTGTTGAAGAGGCATTGAAAGACGCCGCGGCAAAGATTAAGACAATTCTCCCCAGTAAATAGGCTGCCACAGCCTGCATCATCTACGAATCTCCAACGATTTGTAGGAGATGCAGGCCAGCCGAAGGCTGGCCTGCATGAAATTTACCGACGGCCAATGGTTGCTCCAGCCCGGTGTGATTGCCCATTACGCCGGTGAGGCCTATTCGATCGCCTCTGCGGACGACAAAAAACTGGTTGTTTACGCGCCGGTGCGTCCGATCAAGGAACGGGGGGACACCCTTCAGGGCCCCTTGCTGACAATCACCCTGAGCGCGCCGCTCCCTGACATCGTGAGAGTCCGGATCGAACATTTTACGGGAGGACTCACGCGGGGCCCGGAGATTCCAGTTCTCTCGACCGCTGATCTGGCGGTGGATATTTGCGACGGTCCCGGGTCTGCCACCTTCACTGCCGGGGAACTGACGGCCCGGGTCAATAAAAATAAATGGTCCATCACGTTCGAGGCCGGCGGGCGCGTGCTCACCGCGAGCGGATGGCGCGCCATGGCCTATATGCAGACCTTTGACTGGGGCAACCATGTCGTCGAACAACTCTCGCTCGGAGTGGGCGAGTGCGTTTACGGTCTGGGCGAGCGCTTTACGGCTTTCGTGAAAAACGGCCAGGTGGTGGAAAGCACCAACAAGGATGGCGGAACGGCCAGCGAGCAGGCCTACAAGAACATTCCCTTCTACCTGACCAACCGCGGATACGGCGTACTGGTCAACGAAACAGGCCCGGTTTCCTTCGAAATCGCCTCCGAAAAAGTGGCCCGCGTTCAGTTTTCGATCGAAGGCGAAAGTCTCGAATACTTTCTCATCCATGGACCCACCCCGAAGGAGATCCTGCGTAAGCTTACCGCCCTTACCGGTCGACCTGCCCTGCCGCCCGCATGGTCATTCGGCCTGTGGCTCTCTACCTCGTTCACGACGAGCTACGACGAGGATACGGTTACCAGTTTTATCGAGGGGATGAAGCAGCGGGATTTACCGTTGCGTGTTTTTCACTTCGACTGCTTCTGGATGCGTGAGTTTGAGTGGACAAATTTTGAGTGGGATCCACGTGTGTTCCCTGATCCGGAGGGAATGCTGCAACGCCTCCACGCGCTTGGTCTCAAGATCTGCGTCTGGATAAACTCCTACATCGCGCAGCGCTCGCGGCTTTTTGCGGAGGGTGCGGCCAAGGGATATTTCATCAAGCGCACCGATGGCTCGGTGTGGCAGACCGATCTTTGGCAGCCGGGCATGGCGATTGTCGATTTCACCAACCCAGCCGCTCGCGAATGGTTTGCAAGTCATATCCATCAACTGCTCGAGATGGGCGTCGACGCGATCAAGACCGACTTTGGCGAGCGTATCCCGACGGAGGAGATCGTTTATCATGATGGCTCCGATCCGGTGAAGATGCATAACTTTTACCCGATCGTGTACAACGAGACCGTCTTCCGCGCGATCGAAGCGCAGCGTGGTCAGGGCGAGGTCGTTCTCTTTGCCCGCTCATCCTACGCCTCCGGTCAACGGTTTCCCGTGCATTGGGGCGGCGACTGCTGGTCTACCTTTGAATCCATGGCTGAATCGCTGCGCGGCGGCTTATCGCTCAGTTTATGTGGGTTTGGCTTTTGGAGTCACGATATCGGGGGATTTGAGGGCACCGCGCCCGCTCATGTCTACAAACGCTGGGCCGCCTTCGGCCTGCTCTCCTCGCACAGCCGTCTGCACGGCAGCTCGAGCTATCGCGTTCCTTGGGCCTACGACGAAGAAGCGTGCGACGTGCTCCGCCTGTTTACGAAACTGAAGTGCCGCCTGATGCCGTATCTCTGGCGAGCAGCCCTCGAAGCGAGCCGTGAAGGCGTGCCCGTGATGCGCCCCATGTTGCTCGAATTCCCAAACGATTCAGCGTGTGACACGCTGGACCGCCAATACATGCTCGGAGAGGCGCTCCTCGTGGCACCCGTCTTTACGGAGGACGGCAGCGTGGAGTACTACTTGCCGGCTGGACGTTGGACGAACTTGCTGACCGGCCAGGCGTATGCCGGCCCCGGATGGCGTCGCGACCGTCATGACTTCTTCAGTCTGCCGCTGATGGTACGTCCGGGCACCATCCTGCCGCTCGGAGCGGTAGATGACCGACCGGACTACGATTATGTTAATGGCGTTACGTTTCGAGTTTACGAACTCGTCGACGGTGGTGAACTCGCTTGCGCCGTAACAACGCCGCAACGTGCCAAAGCGGCGCGACTCAACGTGCGGCGCAATGGCCAACACGTAATCGCCGAGGTTTCCGACGATATCTCGACCCGCTGGCAGCTCCAGGTAGCCGGAGCGAAAACGGTTAGGGTGCAGAATAGCGCGCGTGTCACGCTCGATCCGCTCGGGACGATCATTCAGCCCGCTGATGGCCATCACCAACTCGAGCTCGAACTTATAGACTAGTACTATCCTGCAGTGAGCCAACGAGCTCCTGATTAGTCTTCAGGTCTCTAGGTCTTTAGGTCCTTGGTCTTGCTGGTGAACCAAACAACAAGATAACAACGACCTTCAGGCTCACCTTCGCTGGAGGAGCAGTTGCACAAGGTTAAGCAAAAGCACCAGCAGGACCATCAGGGTCGCGATCGCGGCGGCCTCTCCGAAGTTCAAAACCGAAAATCCCACCTGGTACGCGTAAGTGGACAAAAGGTGGGTTCCGTTCGCGGGACCGCCGCCGGTCATGATCCAGACCAAGTCAAAGACTTTAACAGTGTAGATGGTTCCAAGCGTTAAAACCGCTACGGAGACCGGTTTCAGCATCGGCAAGGTGATGTAGGCCACCCGTTTCCAGAAACGTGCGCCATCAATTTTCGCGGCCTCGTAGACCTCGACTGGGATGCTTCGCATACCGGCGTACAAGAGAATGAAATTGAAAGGAAAGCCGATCCAGATGTTCGCCACAATCGTGGCCGGAAACGCATAGGCGGGATCTGCCAGCCAGGGGAATGGGCCCAAACCAATCAGATGAGATATCTGATTTATCGGACCAATTTCATTGAATAGTCCTTTGAAAATATTCGCGGCGGTCAACACCGGCGAGACCCAAGGGATCAGCAGTAGTGCGAGGCAAAGGTTTTTGAGCGGGAAATTAACCTGGAAAAAGAGCGCCAACAGAAATCCGATCGTGAATTGGAACAAAATGCTGAAAAACGCAAAAAGGAGGGTATTGACGACCGCTCTCCAGAAAACCGGGTCGGCCACGGCGGCCTGGTACTGTGTTAGCCCGTTGAACGGCATGTCTCCACTGACAAAGGTTTCGACCGTGGCCTGCCGAAAGCTCAACGTCAAACTGTACACCACCGGGTAAAGCAGAAGCACCAGGCAAAAAATGACAAAGGGCAGAATGAAGAGATATGGAGAGGTATCGAAACGGGCTTTCCTTGCCATCGGCCGGGACGGCTCCGCGACCACGGGTTCCTTCTCCTTCCTGGTAGACGTTTTCGGGTTGGCACTCATCTCGGTTTCGGAATCATTTGATAGCGCCGCGGGTCACACCCGCCACGATGAATCGACTGGCCAGGATGACGAAGATTACAGCCGGAATGGCTGTCAGAACGCTTCCCGGCAACAGGAACCCCCAATCAACTCCGTACTGGCCGAAGGCTTTGTAAAGCTCGAGCGTTAGGGGTTGCAGGCTGCCCTCTGTGATCAGACTCAACGCAAAAATGAGGTCCCCCCAGGGAATCAGAAAACTGAATACGCCGACGGTGATGAGGCCGGGAAGTGTCATGGGTAGGACGATCATGAGGAACGCTCGCAACTGACCAGCCCCGTCCACCAAAGCAGCTTCGACCAGCTCATACGGCAGGTCCTTCATGTATGCCGACAGCATTATCAAGGCGAAGGGAATCGTGAAGGTCATGTCGGCCAGAATCAGTCCCGCCAGCGTATTCACGAGGTTGATCTTGGTGAACACAATGAACAGCGGGATGACGAAGACGATCGCCGGCAACATCTGAGTCATTAGCATGAACGCAGAAAGCGTTTGGCGGCCCCGTGGCTTCAGCCACACCAGTCCGTAGGCGGCCGGTGCGGTGATCAGAAGCGTCCCGATGGACGCCACCGCGCTGACCAGGAGGCTATTTTGAATATGTGGCCACAACCGGCTCCAGGCGACGGACCAGTTCTCCACCGCAAAGTGTTTCGGCCAAAGCGACATGTGGCCGCCGAAGAGCTCTGCCGGGGTCATGAAACTACCCACCAACACCCAGTAGAACGGAGACAACAGGATCGCCGAAACAAAGAGAGCAGCAGCCGTAATCCACCACCGCGGCAGGGTCTCGAATATAGTCATAGGGGAAACCGGGTTGAAGGGTCAGCTCTAAATGTTCACGTTCAACGTCGGCCAGGCGATTTGTTGAAATTCCGAGCTAACCCCATGCCTCGGACCTGCCGCGGCATCCCTGACTCTTGTCAGTTCATTCTCTTCCAGTCAAGATCGTTGCGTAGCAGACTCCAGAAGCAAAAAAGCTAGGGTCTCTGGATCTTCGCAGCAACCTTCAAACGAAGCGCATTCAACGCGATAAAGCCGGTCGCGTCTGACTGGTTATAAGCCTTCGTCGGATCCGCCTCCATGGTTGCGATATCCGGGCTGTACAAGCTAACAGAACTCTTGCGCCCGGCTACGGCAATGTTGCCTTTGTAAAGCTTCACGCGAACAACTCCGGCAACGTTCTTCTGGGTCTCGGTGACCAGCGCCTGAAGTGCTTCCCGCTCAGGCGCGAACCAAAATCCGTTATAGATCAGCTCTGCATATTTCGGTCCCAGCGTATCGCGCAGATGCATCACTTCGCGATCCATGGTCAAAGACTCGATCTGCCGATGTGCGAAAAACAAAATAGCGCCCCCCGGGGTTTCATACACTCCTCGGCTTTTCATTCCGACAAAGCGATTCTCAACCATATCCACCCGTCCAACGGCGTTTCGACCCCCAAGAATATTCAACGCCTTCATGACCCACAATGGAGATAGCCGAATACGGCCTTCGTCTGATTTTTCAAGGTTGCCTTTGAATCCAAGCTCCCCAAGCAAGCCCTCCATATTTTTATGACCCAAAGCGACACATCGCCCTCGGTCAAATTCCAGGTCCAAGTATTCGGAAGCGTCCGGAGCATCCTCCGGAGCGACGCTTAACTTGTACATATCGCGCAACTCGGGACCGGTGGCATCAACCCAGGGGTCTTCCAGTACGCCGCTTTCGAAACTGATATGAAGAAGGTTGCGATCCATCGAGTAAGGTTTTTTGGCGCTGGCGGCCACCGGAATACCCTGTTTTTCCGCGTATTGGATCATCTCGGCGCGACCGGGAAATTGTTCGCGGAAAGCCTCGAGTCGCCAGGGAGCAAGAACCTCTACCTCGGGCGCTAACGAAGCGACCGTTAACTCAAATCGAACCTGATCATTACCTTTGCCGGTGGCACCGTGAGCGACCGCTTCCGCATTTTCGGCTCGAGCAATCTCCACCATTCTTTTTGCAATCAGTGGCCGGGCGATACTCGTTCCGAGGAAATATTGGTTCTCATAAAGCGCCGAAGCCTGGAACATTGGAAAAATAAAGTCCCGCGCAAACTCTTCTCGTAAATCGTCCACGTAACATTTGGACGCTCCGGTTCGGAGAGCTTTTTCTTCAAGTCCTTCAAGCTCCTCTTCCTGACCAATATCTGCGCAGAAGGCAATGACTTCAGCAGCGTAGGTATCCTTTATCCATTTCAGGATCACAGACGTGTCTAATCCTCCGGAATAGGCGACGACGATTTTCATGGCGCCTGCACCAATACACGCCCAATCCGATTTCGTCGAGTGTCGCGTGGAGGCACGAAGCAGGAGTTAGGAGTTGCAGGAGTTCAGGAGTCAGGAGCACCCCGCGGGCAAGTGCGCGCGAGGATTTGAGAAGAAACTCTTGCTCGGCGGCCCCATGTCAAGTTTCAGAGAAGCACCCCACGGGCAAGGCACGTGAAGATTTGAGAAGCAACTGCGCTCGGCGGCCCAACGTCAAGTTTCAGAGAAGCACCCCACGGGCAAGGCACGTGAAGATTTGAGAAGCAACTGCGCTCGGCGGACCTCGCTGTTTCAGAGAAGTGAGAAAGGAAAGGAGCCGGTCGTAGCACGGGAGCTCGGAACGATCGAAGAGGGCAGCTTGTCTATCGCGCCCGACGACGCAGCTACGCTTTGTGGATGACAGGGAGCCGAACAACACCCTACCCTCTCCGCTTCATCGTAATGTGCGGTTCTTTCAGATAAAGCGGCTCAAGAGCCGGAACAAAACTCTCCCTGCAGCGGATTAGATATTCCGCGTCAGGTCGGACGACCGGAAGATCAGGGCAACCTGGAATCGGGCCGATAGCGAAGATTGGGGCGTCATCCAGCGTCGATCGGAGAGCTGGAAATTCTGCGGCCGGCAGCAATTCCGGACCGCGGGTCAACCGTTTGTTTTGGACGCTGGCCAAAAAAACCGCGCCAAGGCGGGCGTCGCCGACGACATGGTAAGAAACGTTCTGATAACCAAAAACCGATGGACAGCCAAAGGCAGGGCAGCCCAGCGCCAATTGAAGCCCGATCGCCATCGCCGCTGCCACCCGTAACCCCGTATAAGAGCCGGGCCCGATGCCGACAATAATTTCATCCGGGCCGCCAAGCTTCGAAAGGATCTCCTGGAGGGCAAGGGCCAAGTCTCCAGCCTTGGAAAACTCCCGGCGCACCAGGACTTCCCCGTCGCCGACGACTACAGCTGTCCCGAGTGAGGTTGAGTTTTCGATGAGCAAACTTTTCACCAGACGATTTCCCTCCGGTCATCGGCGCAAATTGAAAAGAAAACTTTCATCGAGTCAGGCGGCAAACAATCTGGAAATTTGTCGCCCCACTCGATTGCGCAAACCCCGCCCGCTTTCAAATATTCGTCAAATCCGATCTCATCCAGTTCCTTTTCGAAACCTAAACGATAAAAATCCATATGGAAAAGTGGCAGTCGACCTCCTCTATACTCATGGAGAATAGTGAAAGTGGGACTGGTGATCGCGCCGTCGATCCCGAGCCCGAGTGCGAGCCCTTTGACAAACTCGGTTTTGCCAGCGCCGAGATCACCAATCAGACTTAAGACGGCGCCAGCCTGCGCGTTCCTGGCCAGTTCCGATCCGATTGTCCGGGTCTCTTCAGGGCTGTTGGAGACGCGATGCATCCGCGAAGATAACTTCATCGCGCGAAATGATCATACCCCTTTGCCGAAAACCGAGCTCTACCGTTTTCGACAAGTCTGCCGATTGCCGTTAAAGGCAATTTTGGGAATTTCGATCGCCACTCGGTTTCCAATCGTTTTTTCGCGGTCGCCGGCACAGCGAAGAGCAGTTCATAATCCTCCCCATCTCGTAACCCGTTTTCAGGGCTGGATCCCGGGTGAAGTGGAAGACTCGCCAAATTCACCTCGAAGCCGAGGCCGCTGGCGGCAGCCAGCCGAGGAAGGTCGCTTGCCAGACCGTCGCTCAGATCCATCATCGCATGCACCGGAAATTGATTCGCCAGCCAGTAAGCTTCAGCGACCCGCGGTCGAAATCGCAGGTGCCTGCCGCCGATCGAACCTCCTAATCTGCCAGTGACATACAGTAAGTCTCCGATTTGCCCACCGCTCCGTCGAACGTACCTGCCGCGATCTACCGTTCCAGTCAGCGCCACCGAGAGAAAGAAAGGGCCGGGCGACTTTGAGGTCTCGCCACCTACCAGGTTGACGTGATACAACTTCGCGGCCTTCTCCAGACCGGCGTAGACCCGTTTAAGCCAGGTAAACTCCGTTTCGGGACAAATTGCCACTGTCACTAGTGCGTCCAATGGCGTTCCACCCATCGCCGCAATGTCGCTGATTGGCCGGCACATCGCTTTCCACCCAATCGCTCTTGGATCCGCATCAGACAAAAAATGAATTCCTTCGATCAGGCAATCCGATTTCAATAGCTGAAGACCTTCGGCTGGTTCAACTACCGCGCAATCGTCGCCCGCTCCTAGTTTCACCCGCTTGTCGACACTCAGCGATTTTGTCAATCGGTCGACGACTACGTCTTCTCCAAGGTCGCTCAGCTTCATTTGCTCGCGAAAAGAACCCCAACAAGAGTAATCGCGTTGAAGAGCGCGTGCATGGCCATCGGCACAAGCAACGAGCCGGAAAGTTCATAGGCCAGAGTCAAGGCACAAGCCAGGAGAAACAAGGGCAACAAAGAAGGAACATGGAGGTGGATCAAAGCGAACGCGACGCCGGTAAAGACCAAAGCAGGCAAGGCTCCGGCGTAACGCTTCAGGACCCCATACAAAAAACCTCGAAAGAAGAATTCTTCGGCGAGTGGCGCGATGACTACCGCCAGGAGAATAATCGGGATCTTCCTGGCCGGATCTGCGACGCGCTCAAACAATTGCATAATCGGCTGTGAATCCCTCTGCGAATTAGCATGCATCAGACTCGAAACGACCGCATTGCTCGCGAAGATTAAAGGGAGCGCGGCAATCAGAAGACCTGCCCCCCAGAAAAAGACTTTCACAAAGCTAAGGCGATCGAAGCCGAAAAGATCGGCGGGACGCATTCGACGGACCAGGAAAGAAAAGACGATCGTCCCAATCAAGAACACCCAAAAGCCAAGCTGTACAACAACCAATAGATTTGTATCAATCGTCGCTGGGATGACCCGGCCCTGCACTTGCAGATTTTGAAAGCCTTGCAGGGCAAAGATTGTCAAGCAGCCAAGCACCAGGTAGCCGTCCGCGTGCGTGAACTGGTTGGCGATGACCTTTCCGCCATTCTGGAGATAAACAAACCTGAAGATCCGAAAATAAATCGAGCCACTGACCCCGACCAGCAAAGCGAGAATCATAACAATAATGAAATCCATGAGTCAGTGCGGATGACTTTAGCAGTTGTCGGTCGAACTGTCAGTTGCCAGTTGTTGCCAGTGTCAGAGTTCAGTGTCAGTTGTCAGAGGGGCGAAGAGTGCTCTTGGGGGCCTCGGGTGCGTCCATGTTGACCAAAAAACTGCCAACTCTCTTCCCCTCCCCTGATAACTGACACTGCAAACTGTCACTCTCTTCCAAACTGCCAACTTTCTCCTGATGCGAGCGGTTATCCAACGCGTCTCCCGCGCCTCGGTGGAGGTAAATGAAGAGATCATCAGTCAGGTCGGGCGCGGACTGCTGGTTCTCCTCGGGGTCGAACCTGCCGATTCTCGGGAGGACGTCCTTTGGCTGGCCGGCAAGATCGCTCGGTTGCGTGTTTTTGCAGATCAGAATGGGCCGATGAATCTCTCGGTGCAGGACATTGCAGGCGACCTTCTGGTGGTCAGCCAGTTTACTTTGTTTGCCAGCACCCGAAAAGGAAACCGGCCCTCCTTCATTCGGGCAGCGGTTCCAGGGCAGGCGAACCAGCTCTATGAAGAATTCTGCCGGCAACTTCAATTGGAGATCGACAAGCCGGTCCACCGCGGAATCTTCGGCGCACAGATGAAAATCGAACTCGTGAATGACGGTCCGGTAACGATCTGCGTTGACACCAAAAAGAGAGAGTAACTATTGCACCGTCTCCCAAATCCCTAGAGGTTTGTCAACGAGGCGAGCTCCATGGTGCCTTTGAACTTCGGCGGATCGTCTTCGGCAATCCCGAAGTTTGAGCCGTGCAATAAGTCAACCTTTTCCATCTCTTCATCCGTCAGATCCGGACATTCCGAAACCGTCGCGAATTCCTTGAGCTGCTTTTCATCATAGATGTTCGGAAGTGTGGAAGCGACGCGCGCATCTTTCAGTAACCAGAGTAGGGCGGCTTGCCCCAAGGTCCGGTCCGCACGTTCCAAGAACCGAAGCTGTTCCACTTTCTTCACTCCGTTAAGAAGCCAGCTCCGTGGACGATGGTTCCGGTGATCGTTTGGCGGAAATCTGGTCTCCGCAGTATAGTGCCCCTCCAACATACCGGAGGAATGCGGCACCCTGATCAGAAACATCGTCTCTTTTTCATGTTCATCCGCGGCTTTCTGAATGGCCGCACCCGGCTGCTGCTCAAGCAGATTATAGATGTGCTGGACACTGGTGACGGAGCGCTCTTGCAGGCAATTGATTCCTTCGTATTTCCAGCCGATGGCAGGCCCAAGCGCGATGCCATAATATCGGATGAGACCTCTTTCGCGCAGTAACTCGAGAGTCTCCCAAACCGCGTCGTCGGCCACTTGGTCCATTCGGATGTTGTGGAGCTGTAAAAGATCGATCCGATTTGTTTTCAGCCGTTTTAAGGCGGATTCAGTGGCCCGAACGATTGCTTCTGGTGAAAAATCCTGAGGAATTTCTCGTTGCCCGCGTCGTTCATCGCCGTGATGGACAAAATCGTAGCCGACCTTTGTTGCTATCACAATTTGATCACGTTGCTCGGAAAAAGCCTTTGCGATCAATTCTTCGCTCAGTCCGTTCCCGTAAGTGTCGGCTGCATCGAAAAGCGTAACACCCAGATCGAAAGCTTTCCGAAGAAGGTTGACGGACTCTTGCTCGGTAAAGCTGCCCCACCATCCTGTAGACACCGTCCACATACCAAATCCAACTTCGCTTACCCGGAGATCGGTATTTCGATAAGTGCGATATTTCATTGTGCGTCGTCCAGTATCCTGCCAGAAAAACCGAAGGTCAACGAGCGTCGTCAGTGAGATTAACACGGCGGGCCGCCTTCTTTCCGACCTCCAATTGAGCTCCGGCTTCCTCGCGAAAGGCTTGCAATTCGGTCGAGTACAAGTTGTGCTTGTGGAGGTTCCTTCGACCGAATAGGAGGACTTGACGGGAGAATCTGAGGACAAACACAATGCACCCTGTACAAACGTTTAACGTATCACCCCGATTGCCGGAGAATCTAGAACCCCTCCGTGAACTTGCTCATAATCTGTGGTGGACCTGGGAGCCCGATGCACGAAGGCTCTTTCGGCATCTGGATATTCAACTCTGGGACAGAACAAATCATAACCCCATCCGGATGTTACAGCTCTCGCGTCAAGCCCGTTTGTTCGAACTCGCCGCCGATGACGAGTACATCCGTGAAATGGGGGCAGTCTGCCAAAAATTCAAAGCTTACATGGCGCGAACCGACACGTACGGAAAACTTCGACCAACCGCGCCTCGAATCGCTTATTTCTCTGCGGAATTTGGGTTTCACGAATCAGTGCCTAACTATTCGGGCGGCCTGGGCATTCTTTCGGGAGACCATTGCAAATCGGCGAGTGACCTTGACCTGAATTTCTGCGCGGTGACGTTGCTTTACCGACACGGTTACTTCAAGCAGCAGATCAATAAGGAGGGTTGGCAGGAAGCCGTGAGCCTCAACCAGAATTTCAATCATTTGCCGTTGATAGAGGTCAAAATTGATGACCAACCGCTTTACGTTTCGGTCTCGATTCTAGGGAGAGACGTCACCGCCAAAGTCTGGGAACTCCAGATCGGCCGAATCAAGCTCTACCTTCTCGATACAGATATCCAACAGAACTCCTCCGAAGATCGACCCATCACGGCACAGCTTTATGGGGGTGATCTGGAGATGCGAATCCGGCAGGAGATCGTTCTTGGGATAGGGGGAGTCAGGGCCCTGGATGCCCTCGGTATCCATCCGGAGGTTTATCACATGAACGAGGGGCATTCCGCGTTTCTGGCCCTGGAAAGAATCCGCCAATATGTACAGAATAAAGGACTGGAATATTATACGGCCCTTCAAGTCGTAGCGTCTTCGAATGTCTTTACGACCCATACTCCCGTGCCGGCCGGCAATGACGCTTTCCCTCGCGAGATGATGGTCCGCTACTTCTCCCAGTATCCGGAAGATTTCCGAATCAGTTTTGACGATTTTTTCCGACTCGGAGAACCGACAGTGCATCCGGTCAACACGTTCAGCATGACTATTCTCGCGCTACGAGTCAGCCGCCATGCCAACGGGGTGAGCAGGCTCCACGGCGAAGTGAGTCAAGGGCTCTGGGCGGATGTCTGGGCAGGCGTCCCAATCCAGGAAGTACCCATCACCAGCATTACAAACGGAATCCACACAAAAACATGGACGGCCCCGGAATTTCACCGGATCTACGCAAAATATCTGGGCCCCGATTGGGAAGAGCATCTGACCGACGTAGAATATTGGCGCAGAGTGATGGATATTCCCGACGACGTTTTGTGGGAAACTCATCAGCTGCTGAAGGCTCGCCTGATTGATTTTATTCGCGACAGGTTGCGCAGCCAACGAATCCGGCTCGGCGAATCGCCTCAACAGCTTCGACAGATTAACAGTGTTCTTAACCCGGACGTTTTGACGATCGGATTTGCTCGACGTTTTGCGACCTATAAACGGGGCACTTTGCTCTTCAGCCAGAAAGAGCGGTTGCTCCGCCTGGTGCAAAACACGGAGCGCCCCGTTCAATTCATCTTCGCAGGCAAGTCTCACCCCAAGGATGAACCTGGAGTACGATTTATTCAGGAGGTTTACAATAAATCGCGTGAACCGGGACTCGATCATGCCGTGGTCTTTATCGAAGACTACGACACCTACATCGGACGTCGGTTATATCAGGGAGTCGATCTCTGGCTCAACAACCCGCTACGTCCGCTTGAAGCAAGCGGAACCAGCGGGATGAAGCTGCCGCCGAACGGCGGGCTCAATCTCAGCGTTCTGGACGGTTGGTGGTGCGAAGGATACAACAGCAAAAATGGTTGGGCCATTGGAGCGGAAATTACCGATGGGAGCCCGGATTTCCAAAATGAAGTCGACGCCGACAGCCTGTTTAACCTTTTGGAAAATCAAATCATTCCGCTCTACTACGCTAAACCTGACGGCCGTATTCCGATCGCCTGGATCCAGTTGATGCGGGAATCGATGCGAAGCGTTACCCCGGTCTTTAACACCCATCGAATGGTGAAGGAATACAGCGAGCGATTGTATGAACCGGCAGCACAAGGGTTCAAAGCCCTGAGCTCAAACAATTGCCGGGCGGCGGTGGAGCTTGCCAAGTGGAAACATGCGACCCGTGTCGACTGGCCGCTCGTCTGGATTGAATCGGTCGAAACTTCTCAGGCCGGTCGAGCCTCCATGTTTGTGGGGGACAAACTGGAGGTCGTCGCTCGAGTCTTCCTGGGACCTGTCGGCCCGACGCATGTTCGAGTTCAGGCTTATGTGGGCGAATCTGACAATGGGACCCTTCGGAACCCTTACGCAGTCGATCTTGCGAACGTAAAGAAAGGAGGGGACAACGGAATTTATCTCTTCAGTGGAATGATTCCCGCCTCAGAAAGTGGAAGTTATGGATTCAGCGTCCGGGTCATTCCGACTCATCCGCATCTGATTCAGGACCACGAACTGCGATTAATTACCTGGGCCAGATAACCGAACGGGAGTTCAGGAGTCAGGAATTGCAGAAGTCAGAGTCAACTATCGAGCTTCTTATCGTAGATGAGTGACACCGCCTCAAAGGCAACCGGATATCCCAAAACCCGCTGTTTGTGTGTCACGGCATCCCAAGACATCGGCAGATACTTCGCCTTGAAACTTCTTTGATATCCAGGGAATTTCTAAATCTGATGAAGACTTGTTATCGACGCTGCGTACTAACGCTGACGGCTGCGGGCGGCCTGCTAATGGCGGGAAGCAATCTGGATTCAAACACTTCAAAGACATCAGTTCAGCATTATCAGTCTAATTTATTATGCCTGGATATTACCGCTGTTGAGTCTGCTTTTAGGCCAGAGCCCGAGCCGAATCCCGCGCCGAATCCCGCGCCGACTCCAACTCCGAGCGATGATTGGGCGAGACAATGGCCCAAGGCTTGAGATCCACTCCCAGGAATGAAGTCATTTGATCGCTCGATCTGTGGTAACGAGTTTTCTGGAGCCATGGAGTTCTGTCCAGTATGCATGCTTCGCAAGGTCCTCGCCGACGGGATTGAGTCCGGCGGGTCTTTGCTAAGGATACGGTCAAGCTCGGACCGGAACGGGCAACACGACGATTTGAGCATTATGAGCTGGTGATGGGCGAAGATGGGAAACCGATCGAGTTGGTTCGCGTGCGATGGGAGTCACCTACAAGGCGGTCGACATCGATCTGCACTGCCCCGTGACACTGAAAGTCATCAGCGAGCGATATCTTGGCGATGAATCGGCGCGGCCTCGTTTTTTACGCGAAGCCCGCGCGGCGGCGAGCGTTCGTCACCCGATTTAGCCTCGGTCTTCCACTTAGACAGAACCGGTCAGAATTACTTTTACGCGATGGTTTGTAGAGGGGGGAAACGCTGGAGAGCCTTATCGAACGCTCAGACCAGCTCGAGGTAAAGCTGGCGCTGGAAATTGCGTCGCAGGTCGCCGCCGGTCTGGTAGCGGTGCACAAACAGAAGCTTGTTCACCGGGCTACCGGTATCACGAAATACCTGGAGAATGGAGGAACTCTGGAGGTGGCGCAGCGCAGCCGCACAACGAAGCTCTACGACCGCCGTGGGCAGAAGGTGCTTCTGTGCGGTGCTCTCTGTTGTGCCGCTGAAAATTTCCTCAAAAGGTCATTCTGACTCCGCCGGTCACGGCGTTTGAATCGTAGTTCCCACGCCCAAGCTGGCCGTCGTAGTTGACATACACAGTGATTGCAGGTGTCAATCGAACAGAGACACCGGCACTCACCACCGCGCTATCGTGACCTTCGTTGGGGCCGAAGAAGGTCGCCGTTGGGCCGGGAATCCCCGCAAAACCAGCCGTGATCGGAAGTGCGGAATACCTGTACTCATGTTCCCATGCCGCTTTGAGGGATGGCTCGAGAGCGATCTTCCCAAGGTGCCATTGATAAAAGGCTCTGAAACCTACGTCGCTCCGGAGCGACTCGGCGGAACCCGAATGGATCGCCAGGGGCGCCAGGGAGCCATTCTCACTGAATCCATCAATATTCACGTAGGTGTATTGAAGCGCTGCAATTGGACCTGCAGTCAGAGGACCAAAGTGGAAATCGTACCCACCGGTGATAAACGTGCTCCACTCCGCTCCCTCAGTGCCACCGGTCGCTAGTCCTCCAAGGCCGGAGCGGCTCGAATCATAGTTGTTGTGGCCGCCATAAATGGCTCCATTAAGATAAATCCCTTGGTTGTACCAGGTCGCATACAACCCGCCTCGTCCACTATCGACATCGATATGACCACTCGGATTAAGAGAGGTCCAGGTATGTGAGTAGTCCCCCATCACTCCGATCGCGAATTGGTCGGTGATACGGTAGTCAATGCCCAGGCTTACCCCGCCGGTAGTGAAGTCGTAACCCTGCGCATTCCCATCGCCGTCCACATTGACAAAGTCACCGAATCCAGTGACCCACACCCCCCAGCGGTTTTCAGGGCCGGGCTGAAGAATCGGTTCCACGACTCCTTTTGAGGATTTTCCGTCTGCGCCGGCTTTGTCCTCCAGATTCACCGTGGCTCCGTTGACCTTCATGTTGGAAGTGAACCCGTTAGATCCGTTGCGGACATCGTCCAGCCGGCCTTCCAGGTTCAATCTTTGAATGTTCGCGTTAGAAAAGCTGATCTCGTAAAACGTCGTCAGACCATCGGGTGAGATTTTCCCGAAGTCCTCTGGCAGATTGGCGAAACGGCTCCTGACTGAGGAAGGAAACGAGATTCGCCGCCCTTGGATCCAGATGCACCGCATCGATCAGGTTCGCCGCCGCCAGCTCATTAGGAGTGAGCGCGAATGAGGCCAGGTTGCGAAACTCCAGTAGAACCGAGTTCCGCCCGTAGACCAGACCGACGAGGGTAAATCCCGGGCCGGGGGGAAACGGATCCATCAAACTGCGCAAAGCGGCCAGAGACCACTCCGCCGGTGGTTACCAGTGTCAACTGGTCACCGGCCTTCGGCTGAAACCCAAGGGAGATCAGTTGCAACGTGCCACCCAGAGCGGCGTTCCCGCCGACGTTTAAGGAGTCGTATTGGCCCGGCTTGGCGCCAGCCACCTGCAACTGCAAGGTTCCTCCGGCGGTCTGGGTGTAATTACCCGTTACATTGATCGGCTGCGGGTCAGCATTCAGAGTTCCTCCGTTGACCACGACGCTGCCAAGACCCAAGGCCTGAGCGCCATTTACCGTCAGTGTTCCGGCGTTCAGTACCGTACCGCCCGTGTAGGTGTTCGCGCCAGTCAGGGCCAATGTCCCAACACCATCCTTGGTCAAAGAACCCGCGCCGCTGATCACCCCGCTCAATTTCGATGCAGTGCCGGCATCGGCCAAAAATGTGCCGCCCAGCGCATTGAGCGTCGATCGCTTTGCTCGAAATGATCCCGCCGCCGGCAGCCAGCGCCTGAACAGTGCCTCCGTTGAAGGTAAGCCCTCCGGTCCCCAGGTTGGCGTCGCTGTTCACCGCAACGATGCCCCCGTTGAAGCTCGTTCCCCCGGTAAAAGTATTAGTGCCGGTCAGCGTCAGAGCTCCTGCGCCCGCTTTATTGAATGCTCCCAGGCCGATCACGTTGCCTGAGAAGGTAGAGGTGGTGCCGGCATCGGCCAAAAATGTGCCGCCACCGCCATTTACCGTGACCGTTTTGCTTGAAGTAATCCCGCCGCCGGCCGCAAGGGCTTGCAGGGTGCCTCCGTTAAAGCTGAGTCCTCCGGTCCCCAAGTTGGCGTCGCTGTTCACAGCAACGGTGCCTCCGTTGAAACTCGTTCCCCCACTGTAAGTATTGGGCCCCGTCAGCGTGAGCGTTCCCGTGCCGACCTTGATCAATGAACCACCCGCACCACCGTTAAACCCGCCGTCGACGATGGTTCCGCCGACGACGGTGCTGAGATTGTTCAGGCCAACGATGAGCGCCTTGGAGCCGAGTTGGTAGGTGCCTGCGCCCTCAATTGAGCCGGCCGTCATCCCGCCTGAAGTCAGATTCGACATATCGAAGATGCCGCCGGCGTTAGTAACAAATCGGGCGTTCCCGCCCGTACTCGTATCGAAGAATAGCGTGAGGCCCCCGGAGTTGGTGGTGATGGTGGCATTGCCGGCCGTGCTCGTGTTAAAGAATTCCGTTTTCCCGTTACCGTTATTCATGATAACGGCGTTGCCGGCCGTGCTCGCGTTATTGAAATTCGTGAGCCCGCCATTGTTGGTGATGGCCGCGTTGCCGGCGGTGCTCGTGTCAAAGAATTCCGTGAACCCGCCGTTGTTGGCAATGGCTGCCACGAGGGCGGTGCTCGTCTTGAAGAATTCCGTTTCCCCGGTGGCGTTATTTGTGATAACGGCGTTGCCGGCCGTGCTCGCCTCTTCGAAAATTGTGACCCCGGCGGAGCTATTGGTGATGGTGGAGTGGGCAGCCGTGCTCATGTTAAAAAACTCTGTTTCCCCGCCGGAGTTATTTGCGATAGTGGCATCGCCGGCCGTGCTGGTATTAGTGAAGTTCGTGTCCCCGCCGTTGTTGGTAATGGCCGCGTTGCCGGCGCTGCTCGAATCATTAAAATTCGTGAATCCGTTACTGTTGTTGACGATGGTGGCGGCACCGCCTGTGCTCGTGTTGTTAAATTCCGTCTGCCCGCCTGATTTGATGGTCAGGGTGGCGTTGCCGGCGGTGCTCGTGTCAAAGAATTCCGTTTCCCCGGTGGCGTTATTTGTGATAACGGCGTTGCCGGCCGTGCTCGCGTCTTCGAAAATTGTGGCCCCGCCGGAGCTATTGGTGATGGTGGAGTGGGCGGCCGTACTCATATTAAAGAACTCTGTCTCCCCGCCGAGATTATTCGCGATGGTGGCATCGCCGGCCGTGCTCGCGTTATTGAAATTCGTGAACCCGCCATTGTTGGTAATAGCAGCGTTGTTGGCCGTGCTCGTATTAGTGAAGTTCGTGCCCCCCCCATTGTTGGTAATGGCCGCATTGCCGGCGGTGCTCGAGTCGTTGAAATTCGTGAATCCGTTACTATTGTTGATGATGATGGCGGTACCGGCTGTGCTGGTGTTGTTAAATTCCGTTTCCCCGCCTGAATTGATGGTCAGGGTGGCGTTGCCGGCGGTGCTCGCGTCAAAGAATTCCGTGAACCCCCCATCGTTCGTGATAATGGTGGCGTTCCTGGCCGCGCTCGCGTCAAAGAATTCCGTGAACCCGCCGTTGTTGGTGATGGCTGCCGCGCCAGCCGAGCTCGTGTTGAAGAATGTCGTGAACCCGCCATTGTTGGCAATGGTAGTGTTGCCGGCCGTGCTCGCACTGAAGAAATTCGTGGTTCCGAAGCTGTTAGTGATCGTCGTGATCCCGGCAATGTTTGCATTGAAGATGTTGAAGGTGTCGTTGTTGACCACAGGGCCGACGATTGAACCTGTCGCGCTGTCGTTGCCCAGCTGCAGAGTGCCCGCCGAGATGGTTGTGCCGCCGAGGTAGGTGTTCGCACCGGTCAGGACCAAAGTACCGTTTTGGAGAACCAGACTACCGACGCCGATAATTGCAGGAGCGATGGTTAATGTGGTGAACGTATCGATTGTCACGTTCATCGGCGAGGCTGCTACCGTGATTGCATTTCCAAGGCCCACAGCTATTTGTAGTGCGCTTCCGAGATTTCCACCCGTGTAGGTAAGATCTCCCACCATCACATTCGCAGCCAGCGTCACGGTATAATTCCCTGTCGCGCCGAGACCGAGCGCAGAGAAAACGGCATTTAACCCGTTCACCCAATGAGTCTGCGCCCCGCCGCCCTGGTTTAAAGACCAAAATGGGCTCGTCGAATCCCATGGTCCACTCGGACCGCCACTGGGAATATCCCAGTACTGGATAGTACCGTCATCGCCTTGCACCGCTTGTGGAATCAGCCAAAGGCTAAAAAAAAAGCAGACAAGGACAACTCGCTTGAGTGCTTGCTTCGAAAGAATAGGGAAGGCAATTGATGGAAAAGCAACTGCGGGGCTGGGCGCCCTAGTTAAATCGGTTGCTACGCTTTTCAGAGAGCGCCGAGAGACATCGGCAAAAGCCGGCACGCAAGAGGACCGCCACATTTGTATCCGTTTTATATATAGAAAATAGAAAAAACAAGATTTTTACGGTAAACACTCTTTTTACGGTTTTTAAAGCTTAAGCTCGAACCCGATTCGGGGCCCCACGCGCCGCAAATCCGATCGGGCTCCCCGCCGCGTGATTCGCCTCAGGGCGAGCTAGAGTAACCTCCCGTGCAAACCTCCGGCGGTCGTGACACTCAGGTTCACGGCGGTGCTGTTCGGTAAGACAGGAAAGGCGTCGGAATGTCCGGGGCACGATTCCCGTCCAAGGAAGACGCGACTAAACGAATGCGCCAGCCTTTGCGCTGCATGGCGCGGTACGGAGGCAACGGCTGGGGACGTCGCTCACTCCGATACGCCCAGGCGCCCGCGCGCCGATACGTCTTCCCCCGTCAGGGCAAGGGCACGTATGTAATCCCGGTCGCCTGGGAAATATCGACATTGTTAGTCGCACCGGTAGGAGGGTTGTTCACAACTACGTTGTCGCTGACCACAGTACCGGTGCACATACCCACAGCGTAAACACCCACCACGGCGTTGTGATTAATGACATTACTGTTCACGATGTTTTGATTCGAACTATAGATGAACAATCCCGCATCTTTATTGGATTGGATCGCATTGTGAAAGGGGACTGCCGGCCCGCCGATCGTCGTGGCTCTAGTACCGCTGCCGAGCAGGATGCCGCCGTTTTGATTCGGAATTGCCAGGGTGAGAGCACCCGAGCCAATAGTTGAATGAAAAATAAAGTTGTCGTAAGCCCGATCCATTACGGCGATGCCAAACCTTTTATTGCCGGAGACAAAAGTTTGCGGTTCAACGGAGGGCTGAAAGCCGCCGATTGCGTTGTGGTGTGCTTCGCCTCTAATCACGATACCGCTTCCCTGATTGGCAATTGCTCCGCTGATATTGGAGTCCGTTCCCACGGATGTTTCAGTGATCTGTACCCCCGAGGCATTTCCGCCAATCTCAATGCCATTGCCATTATTGCCGGAAATAATACAGGTTCGGACCGTGTTGTTGCCGCCCGTCGAGGTAATGAGGATCCCGTCCAGCCCGTTCGGAGAAGCACTGGTCTTGAATGCGGCGAGTCCTGCAAAGGTGTTGAATGAGACGAAACCGCTGGCCTGGTCGCGAACCAGGATCCCATTAAGTGTATTGCCCGAGATGACATTCCCGAGCGGTATGACACCGCCAACCTGCGTATTCTGCGAAGTTCCGGCAACCAGGAGGCCGTTGCCGTGGTTGGGAACCATCGTCAAGTTGTTCGCGCCGATCCCAAGAAAATTGGCCTGCACGGTCGCGTTGTTAGCACTGGTTACGCTCACACCGTTGCCCCCGTTGCCGGCGATCACATTGTAGTAAGCAAAGGGGTTCTGAAAGAAAGTGCACCCGATGAGCGAGTTGTTGTTCGCGTTAGCGATGCTGACGCCATCCTGTCCATTGCCCAAGGGGCTGCTGCCGAGCGTATCCGTGCCGATGAAGTTACCGCTCAGCACATTGCCTGTCGAAGCTCCGTTGATCAATACCCCGGAGGCCAGATTGCCGGAGATCAGGTTGCCTTGCGGAGGCCGCTGGAAAACGGCCGTGGTGGTGTTCTTACTGCCCGTCGGATTATTGGTCCCGATCGCCTGACCGCCGATCAGATTCCCTGAAGATGTCCCGGTAACCAAAATACCGTTCGTTCTGTTACCGAAGGTGGGACTTGTGCCGGCGGGATCTGTGCCGATGTAGTTCATAGCAATCACATTGCCGTTGGAACTGGAGATGTTGATCCCATTGCCGCTGTTGCAGCTGATCACATTGGATAGCTGGAAGCCGATGTTTAGTGTCGCTTGGAAAGGAAAAGGATGTAGCACCAGCCACAAGCCCAACGACCTGGTTACCATAGACCGAATTGCTGCTGGTCACGACGGTACCGGGGACAGCTGGAGAATAATTCAGATCAACCCATGTCCCCGCGCCGAATGTTCCGTCTGTGTTGCGGCTGACAGAGACCCAGGATCCCTGGACGGGATTGGCGGATCCGGTCTGAGCGGAGTCAGGCACAAAGGGTGTAGACCCCGGGCTGCGTGCTGCTGATACTCTCAAAGTGGGTGATAAAATTAATGCCGGCAGGCCCATTCGGATAGTCGAAGGAGGTCCAATTAGAGAACGTGTTGGTACTGGAGTTGTAATCGACCAGGTAGCCTTTACCTTGGGTCAATGGCAGGCTTTGGTCTGTCAGGTTATTAGTGGCCAAAGGACTGTACCCGCCGCAGATGGTGTAGCTGGTCGATCCATCTCCATTCTGCCAGATGCCGTAGGCCGAATTGCTTTTGGATCCGGGGAAGACGATGTTAGTCACGAAGGTGTTGGTGGTCAAATCGTAGATGTAGGCGATGCCGGGGCCAATTGGGAGCGTTAAATTTCCGGCCTGTTGGGGCCCATCCGCGTTACCGACTGCCAGATTGCCCATACAACTGTGCGTAAACTGGTAGGTTGCGCCGGGGTAGGCAATCTGGGTGAATTTTCCCTCGGATGGCAGTTGGCTCGGGGTGCCTACCCAGACAAATCCGTAGTTGAAGACGTTCGGTGAGCTAACGCGATAGCTCCCAACCAGCTGCAGCATGCCATTCGACAGATTATTAGGACCATAGACACTGGTGCCTATCGCGCCCGGGTATTGAACGGTATAGCTGGTGCCCCCGCCGGCGATCGGGCCTATATAGAGCAGGCCAGTCGTGGTGTTAGTACTTCCGCAGATTAAATACTGTCCAGCGACGGTGCCATTGTTCCGGATCCCCTGCCATGCGGTCACAGGGAGCGTGAAGGAATCGGGAGGGACGGTGGTGTTCATATAGACGAATACTCGAGACAGGATCGGAGTTGCCAATGAGGTTGTTTCCCGAGGGTGCAACGATCCTCACACCGTCACCGAGGTTGCCTGCTGCAGCACCAGTGGCTAACACGCCTATGTAATTCCCCTGGACGGCGATATTCGAGGCCTGCAGCGTAATAGCGGCGTTGAGAGCACGCACGAGAGAAAGCGATTTGATGATGGAAGAAACGGCACCGGGGCCAAAGGTGAGCCCCGGATTGGAGTTAAAATTGACGGTGACCACGGGTGTTACGGAAAAACCAAGAGCCGTCGTTCCATCTATGGTCATCTGATTGGTGATCTCAGGCAGAGGTGTGGAAAGAATGATCGTTCCGCGCGTTTTGAAGGCGACGGTGTTCCCTTTGCTGGCGTTCGCGGACAGAATGGCTTCACGAAGGGATCCAGGACCGGCGTCGTTGAGGTTTATGACCGGGTAAGTGGCTGCCACCGCCTGGTTTGCCAGGAGCGTAAACGGCAAAATCAGTCCGACAAGTTTGCGTTTCCTGGCCGTGGTTCGATTGCGAATCGAAATCTCTGCAGCATTCCAACTGCGAACTCCAATCGCGTGACGATGGCGCTTCAACAACTGACATGTCAAAGCTGGATGAGGTGTCATAAATGGAGTTTTGCGAAATTGAATTGACCACATATTTACGGGTTTACAGTATTTTCCAGAAAAATAGGAGTGATACAGTAGAAGTCAAGCCGGGCGACATTCAGGCCGAGCTCTTCGAGCAAGTCTGCAGGTTGCGACTTTTGTAATCGCGGCGCCGGGCGACAAAACGTCAAGGCCCCTGGGCAGAAGACGCGTGGCACAAGAGGTGCTTTGAGCTCAGGTGAGGTGTTAAAATATGAAAAGTATCTGTTACTACCTCTCGTGGCGCTCGGTCTGGTTGCCTGGGTACCGAATCAAGCCAAAGCTGGAGTGCAGGTACTTTTGGACTTGGTGTTCCAACCTACTACAGGCCGTATTACGACGGCTACTATCCTGGTTACCAATGTTATTACTACCCGTATTGGCAACATCGGCATCACTACTACCATCACCACCGTTATTGGCATCGTTGGTAGCACTGTTGAGTTGACGAGAGTTAAGAGCCACTCCCGAGGAGGCGACTTCTCGGGAGAGATCGGCACCCGACCATCACCATACAGTGGTTTCTACTGTTGCTGCCAGACCACGGGCGAGCGCGGCCGCCAACGCCTCCAACTGTACTGGCTTGCTGACGTAGTCGTCCATGCCGGCCCCGAGGCACTTCTCGCTGTCGCCCTGCATCGCGTGAGCGGTCATCGCGATGATATAAGGCTGACGAAAGTTGCCGCTGCGCGCGCGGATGCGTCGAGTGGCTTCGTAGCCATCCACTTCCGGCATTTGGCAATCCATCAAAATGATCTCGTAGTAATTGCGGCCAAGCGCCTCAAGGACCGCGAGCCCATTGGGTACGGCCTCTGCGCGGTAGCCGAGTCGTTTCAACTGCTCCAGGGCAACCTTTTGGTTCACGGCGTTGTCTTCCGCAATAAGCGCGTCTTCTTTTCTGATTTGACGCTAGAACCGCTTCAGTACTTGATCCGCAGCCTTTTTCGATTTCATTTGTAGCCATACATATCGCATGTTGTGCTTGATATAAGTGGGTTAATGTGCTTCTTTGGTGGCCATTAATCGTAAACCTCTTCCTCTTCATCTCGAAATTCAGCGCCACCGCGGTAATCCGGTCGGCCTGATCCGCTCTTCCTATCGCGAGAACGGCAAAGTCAAACATTCCACCCACGGCCGCCTCACCGGCCTGACTCTAGAGCAACTCAAATTGTTGCAGGCTGCCTTCCGCGGCGATGTCGTCCCTAAGGGCTCCGCAGAGGATTTCCAGATCCTTGCCTCCAAGGAGTATGGGGCCAGCTATGCACTGCTGGAACTGGCCAAGGAATTTGGACTGGACCGGGCTCTTTACTCGCGCAAAGAAGCCTGGGTCCAGGATTGCCTGGCGATGATCGTCGGACGCATCGTCTATGCCGGCAGCAAACTGGCGCTCTCCAACCAGTGGAAAAACACCGCTCTGTGGGAACTGTCGGGCGTGGAAGGCAAAGTCGATGTTGACCTCCATTGTTATCTCCCAATGGATCGGCTCCTGGAGCGCCAGAGCGCGATCCAGCGTACTTTGGCAGCTCGTCATCTCCAGGATGGTCACCTGGTGCTCTACGACATTACCAGCAGCTACTTTGAAGGAGCCTACACCCAGAGCGACATCGTCACCTTCGGCTATAATCGCGATGGCAAGCGAGGTCACGAACAGATCGTGATCGCTTTACTCTGCAGCGCGGAGGGTTGTCCGGTCGGAGTCGAAGTTTTTGCCGGGAACACTCAGGACGCCTCCACGGTGCCTGAGAAGATCGCCCAATTGCAGCGCCAATACGGATTAAAAGAAATTATCTTTGTCGGTGACCGGGGCATGATTACCAAAGCGGTGGCTGACAAGATCAAGGGGACCGAAGGTCTGCACACCATCTCGGCATTGACGAGATCGCCAGATTGTCGAACTGCTGGAACGCAAGGTCATCACCCCGGAGCTTTTTGATGAGGAAAAGATCGTTGAGGTCTTTGACCCCGAAGAGCCCAAGCGGCGTTATTGTCTGTGCCGCAACCCGCTGACCGCCGGGCGCGAAGGCCAGACGCGTGAGCGGCTTCTGGAGCGCACCCGCGCAGAACTTGCCAAGATCGCCGCCTCAAAACGTCGGGCCAGTGCCAAGACGCTCGGAGCACGCGTGGGCCGGGTACTGGAGCGTTCCAAGATGGGCAAATTCGTCCGCTGGGACGTGATCGATGGACGGCTCTCCTGGAGCTTTGATCAGGACAAGATCGTGGCCGAAAAACTCTTCGATGGCTGTTACATCGTCAGTGGTGAGGTGCCCAAAGAGAAGATGGCTGCTAGCGAAGTAGTCGCTTCCTATAAAAAGCTAGGCTTAGTCGAGGAAGCGTTCCGCAGTCTCAAGACCGTGCAACTCGAAGTCCGGCCCGTCTACCACAAGACCGATGATCGAATCAGAAGTCACGTCTTCCTCTGCACGCTGGCCTACTACTTACAATGGCATCTCAAGCAGCGGCTTGAACCTTTATTCGCCGCCGACGGCACCCACAAAGATCGACAATGGACAGTGCGCAACGTGATCGAGCGCCTAGCGGCGATCCGGCGTGACAAGATCGTGATGGGCGACCTGGAGTTCGAGAAAGTCACCACACCTGAACCCGACCAGCAAACGATCCTCGATTATCTCAAAGTGCGCTTGTAGCCATATTCCTGAAATCTGAAATCTGTTTAAGATTCTCTTAACCAGCCGGTTACAAAGCGAACGAAAAAGAAAATGCGAATAAGCACCCGCGCCCTCTGCCATTGGGGGCCCGGGGCGACCGGAAACCCGGCCGACGACTGCGATGTAGCCGAGGTTCCGAGCATAGCATTTGCGAGGCAATCAAATAGAGCGGATTGCCGAACTGGCTTGAAGCAGCAGTTCTCAATCCCCCCGGCTCGCAATTCCTCCGGACTGATCCGCTTGTCGAAGCCGGTAAGCAGGATGAGCCGGGTGCCGGCGATCTTCGAATCGGCCTTGATCTTCCGTGCGAGCGCCAGGCCGTCCATGTCCGGCATCTCCGTGTCGATGATTGCCAGGAGATAGGAATCTCCTTCTCGCGCGGCGCTACGCAGGCGATCGAGCGCGTCGGTTCCGGTGGCGGCGATGCCGTTGCGAATTTTCCAGGCGACGATCTGCTCGTGGAGAAATTGGCCGGTGATCGCGTTATCATTAACAATAAGCACCCGTATATTGACGAGCCGGTGATTTTCTTCCAAGACGGCCGGAATCGCCGGTTGTTTATGCAGGCACACCGTGAACCAGAAGATCGAGCCTTTCCCTACGGTGCTTTTCAGGCCGATATGACCGCCCATTTTTTCGACTAACTGCTTGGAAATCGCGAGCCCGAGACCGCTACCACCAAATTTGCGGGTCGTCGATGTGTCGGCCTGGGTGAAGGCTTCAAAAAGGCTTTTCTGATTCTCTGGCGCGATCCCTATTCCGGTATCGCTGATTTGAAAACGGAGCTCGCACTGGCTCTCGTCCTCCGTGTCGCAGGAAATGCGAACGGTCACTTCGCCGGCGCTGGTAAACTTAATTGCGTTCCCCACCAGGTTGGTGAGCACCTGCCGGATCCGGCCAGCATCGCCTCGAAGCCGCGTTGGGACCGCTGGTTCGATGAAGCCGGCGAGGTCGATTCTTTTCGTTAGGACCCTCTCGGCCAGCAACCCGAGGGTCGCATCGAGCACATCATGCAGATTGAAGTCGAGTTGTTCGAAGGTCATCTTACCTGCTTCCATCTTGGAGAAATCCAGGATGTCATTGATCACCGTAAGCAACGCCTCGCCGCTGGAGTGAACGGTCTGGGCGAAGTCGCGCTGCTCAGGCGTCAGCGAGGTCTGGAGCAGGAGCTCGGTCATGCCGATGACGCCGTTCATGGGCGTCCGGATCTCATGGCTCATGTTGGCCAGAAATTCGCCTTTAGAGCGATTGGCTGCTTCGGCGACCCGACTGGCTGCTTCCGCGCTCGCCTTGGCGTTCAACAATTCCTGCTCGATGTGTTTGCGCTCTTCAATTTCCGCGGCCAGTTGCGCCGTGCGCTCTTCCACGCGCTGCTCCAGTTCGTCGTTGGCAACGCGCAACGACTCCTGAGCTTGGGCCCGTTGAGTGATCTCCGTTTGCAGCGTACCTGCCATGAGGTTGAAGGCATGGGCCAGCGCTCCGATTTCATCGCGCGTGGTGACCGCCACGCGGGCGTCGAAGCGACCGGCGGCGATGGTCTTTGCGCTTTCAGTTAATTTGAGGATTGGGTCGGCCAAGCGGCGCGCCAGCCACAAAGCCAAGCCCACCGCCCCCAGGAGTGTCGCCAACAGGATGCCCAACGTCGGATTGAACGATTGCGTCACCGGCGCCAGAATGGCGTCGTAGGAAGCGAAGGTGACCAGCCGCCAGTTGCCAGCCTGGTTGGCGCCGTAGGCCTGTAGCCGGCTGTAACCAGCCATCCGTTGACGTCCGTGCGCGTTCCAGTACACCAGGTAACCACTCGCGTTTTGGTCAAACGACGCCGGCAACGCGCTGCCAGTCACGTCGGGATGCGGGAAGAACAAAAGCGCCTGCGGCTCGGTGGTCATTAGGACCAAGCCCTTTTTATCCAGCAAACAAGCGGACCCATCGCCTGGGGCGTGTCTTTTCAGGTCTTTCAGCAAATCGTGCAGAGGATTGGTCACGATGTTGGCGACGAGCACGCTCACGGTGCGGCCTGTGGCATCCTGTACCGCCGTGAGCATCTGGATGTCGAGGTTTACGTCGAGGAGCTTGCCTGCGGCGACCACCCGACGGAGGGATTCGGGGATCTCGCTCAGGTCGGAAATGTAGACGGCGCCGGGTGATCCATGGAGCGCGTGCTCAAACTCGTTCCGCGTGTCGTCGAACCGGGTGAACAACGACGTGCCCACTTCCGGTGGGGATGAGGAGGCGATCACCATGCCGTGGGCATCGACGAGCATGGCTTTGCCGAAATAGGGGAAAGAGCGGATGTACCGGGATAATTGTTTGTCTGTGACGTCTCGATCTTCGGAAGTCAACTCCGGGTCTTCTGCGAGGTCTTTCATGCCGCGAATGCAGCTAAACATGAACTCATTCACGCTCTTGCCGACCTGAATCACGCTATCCTCAAGCCGTGTGCCGACCTGCTCTTCGGCATGCTGCACGAATGTGTGATGCAATACCACGATGATCGTGCCCAGCGGGACCATGGTCACCAGCAAAAAGGCAAGGACGAGTTTTTTGGTCAAAGACATGAAACGGTGCTTCTTCCTCATTAGAGGGCAACGAGGAGCGAGCCATCCAGGAGTCCGCTGCCGTCTCGTTGCTGGCCGCCGATACCCTCAGCGATCATGAAGTCATTGATCTGTCGTGTCGGTTCACTCATTGCTGATGTTCTTTCATTTCCATATTTACCATATTAACAAAATATATATCACGAAGCATGTTCATCAGGGAGGCTCCCGCCCACAAAACGGAAATTCAAGTACGGTAAAGGAGCTCTGTCTCCTCGAGGAACGGAGTGCGAAGGCACGACGTGAGGAACGCTAAAAGTCCGCCCAAAAGCAGCGGGTCACCAGCGCCAGTTTTCTCGTAATAAAAGCTGTAATCGAGTTCTCGCGCGTTTACTTTTCGTCCAATCGCTCACAAAAAACCTTAACGTACTCTAATGTCCATTTCGTGCGGTCACCCGATAGTGGAGGAAGCCAGGTGAGATCGACGACCTTCCGGCGAAGGCCTCGCGAAGCCCGAAGCCTTTGATTGAGTCGAAAATGGCCGCCCAATGATCGGGCGCCAATTGGAGTGCCGGATCAAATTCTTTATAGCGCCAAAGCAGCCCTTGCATCATTCTGCAACTCCTGAACTCCTGCAACTCCTCCGCAAATGCAGTTAGCTTTCTCCACCTGTTGGAATTCCGGTCGTCATACCCGTGGCGACGAAATGCTGAAGGAGATTTTTGCGCTCGGCTTCGATCGTGTCGAACTCAGTCACGGTATCCGGCTATCGCTATGGGAAGGGATTGAAAAGTTTCTCGGCGATCACCCGATGACGGTCACTAGCCTTCACAATTTTTGCCCACTACCCGCCGAAATTCTGGGACCTGCGCCGGACTGTTTCCAGTGCACCTCGAACCGCCCGGCTGAACGCGAACGCGCACGGCTTTACACTATGCAAACCATCGATTATGCACACCGGGTTGGCGCAAAGCGCGTGGTGATGCACTTGGGCTCTGTGACAGCTCCAGACTACACAGAGCGACTGATTCGTTCAATTCTCGCAGGCCGATATCTCGATCGCCGTTACGTCCGGCTCAAACTGGCTGCCATTCGCAAACGCGAGGGCTTGGATGCCTCTCTTCGGGTCGCGGAGTGGTTGCAGCCTGTCCTGGCGCACGCCAAAGCCGCCGGTGTTCTCCTGGGTACCGAAAATCGTATCGGAATTGAAACGTTTCCTTCCGAACGAGAGTTTCGCCGCCTGTTCAGCGAAGTTTCCGAGGGCACCATCGGATATTGGCACGATTTCGGTCATGCCCAGGTTCGCCACAACCTGACATTCATTGATCACGCCGAATGGCTGGCCGAGATGTCCTCTCGACTGGTCGGTTGCCATATCCATGATGTAAAGTTCCCTGCCCGCGATCATCGAGTTCCTTTCAGCGGAATGATCGATTTTGCGACACTTGTTCCCATTCTCCCGGTCGGACACCCGATGGTTTGGGAGTTGAGTTCCAGCGCATCCGAAGACGACATCGTCGCCGCATTAACACACTGGAGAGAGAGATTCCTTTAGATTTTATGCGGCCCCGAGTCATCTTGAACTTCGCGATGACGGTCGATGGCAAAGTATCGACTGCCAAACAGACCCCTTCGGGTTTCACCTCCGGCTTCGACAAACGCCGCCTGCTTGAGATCCGCTCGCTCGGTGATGCCCTGATGGTCGGGAGGAACACATTGCAGATCGACAAGATGTCGATGGGGCTGCCAGATGAAGCGCTTCGACGACAGCGGATCGAGCGAGGCCAAAACGAATACCCAATTCGCGTCATCATTTCGAATTCAGGTGAGCTGCCTCTGAATTTGAACATTTTCAATCATCGGTTTTCTCCGATTGTGATCTATTCGACTACGCGTATGCCGGCAACGAATCAAACCGAGCTTCTGGCCAAAGCCGAATTGCATCTTAGCACTGATGATCACGTGAATCTTTCGGAGGTCCTGGTTGATCTGCACGAGACGCGCCAGGTCCAGACGCTCGTGTGTGAGGGTGGACCGCGGTTGGCCAAGGCTCTGGCCGAATTGGACGTTGTCGACGAGCTCTTTGTCACGATCGCCCCGATTCTGTCAGGCGGAGCTGACGCTCCAGGCATGCTTGGGATCCCCGGAGCATTTCTTCCCTCCTCCCGGGTCTATCGAATTGAGTCGATGAAAGTTGAAGCCAATGAGTGCTACCTTCATTACGTTGCAGATCGACTCTCATGTACCACACCAATGCGATTATCATGAATGCCGCCGAAGAGACTATCTTCGAAACGGCTGCCGACCTCGAACGCTGGCCCACCTTCCTACCCCATTACCGTTCTATCCATTATTTAGAGAAAGGTCCGGTACGGAACATTGTTAAAATGGCCGCCCGCCGAGGTGCCATCCCGGTCGAATGGGTTTCTGAGCAGGTCATCGACCGCGAGAACCGGGAGATACGTTTCAAGCACCTGAAAGCCTGGACGAAAGGGATGAAGGTCGTCTGGAAGTTCCGGCCCTTGACCGTGGGAGTCGAAGTGCAAATTATTCATGATCTCACTTTCCGGGTGCCGCCCCTTGCACCCGTCGCGGAGCCGATTATCGGCGGTTTTTTTATTAATTATATTGCCACCCAGACGCTGCGGCACATGAAGGCTCACGTGGAGAAAAAATGAGGCGAGTTGTCATCACCGGAGTCGGACCAATCACAGCAATCGGGATCGGAAAAAAGCCTTTCTGGGATGCGATCAAGAACAAAAAATCGGGTATTGGCCCTGTTTCAACCTTCGATGCCTCAATCTTCAAGGCGACCAGCGCAGGTGAGATCCTGAATTGGTCCCCGGAAACCATTTTCCCTCCACGTCGATTGAAACGACTGGATCGCTATGCCCAATTCTCAGTGGCATCGGTCAAGCTGGCACTCGAAGATAGCGGCCTGAACTATTCCCCGGATCTTCCTCAGGATCGGGTCGGCGTTAGCTTCGGAACTGCGCTGGGTGGTGTTGCCAATGCGGAAGATCAACACGAGGCGTTTGTCCATGGCGGCCCAAAATCTGTCCGACAAACTCTTGCCCTCCAGGTCTTTGGCGGATCCGCTCATTGCAACACGGCGATCGAGTTTGGCCTTCGCGGCGTCGGAACCACCAATTCCAATAGTTGCGCCAGCGGTAACGTGGCGATAGGGGAAGCGCTCCGGTATATCCGCGAAGATTGGGCAGACGTCATGATTGCCGGCGCTGCGGAAGCCCCTTTAAGCCCACTAACTTACGGGGCCTTCGCCTTCATTCGGACAATGAGCCGTTCTCATCCATCGGTGGCCTGTCGTCCATTCGACCAGGATCGGGATGGATTCGTGATGGGTGAAGGTGCGGCAAGCCTGATCCTGGAAGAGTATGAACATGCAAAAGCGCGTGATGCCAACATCTACGCGGAAGTCATCGGGTACAGCCTCAATAACGACGCATACCACATGACAACGCCTTTGCCCACCGGCGAGTCCTGTGTGCGAGCGATTCGCGACGCACTGAACTACGCACGATTGAACTCGGACGAAGTCGATTACATCAATGCTCACGCAAGTTCGACCCAGCTGAACGATTCAAATGAAGCCTTTTGCATCAGAAAAGTATTCGGCCATCGGACCAATTCGATTCCCGTTAGCGGGACCAAGGCCTACTACGGACATCCCTTGGGTGCGAGTGCAGCTATTGAGGGTGTTCTCTGCGCCCTGGCAATTCGCGACCGAGTGATTCCGCCGACCCTGAATTATCAAACGCCCGATCCAGACTGCGATCTGGATGTTGTCGCAAATGAACCGCGCGACGGCGATCTGGAGTATGTCTTGAGCAACGCCTTCGGCTTCGGCGGGATCAACTCCTGCGTAATATTCAAAAGGATTTAGCAGGTAGACCTGCTATTTCGGGGACTAGAGATACATTTTCGCGATCTCGCAGACGATGGAAGCTAGTTTGCCAGGCATCCCTGTTTGAAGTTTGGCTTGTTTGTGGTTTACCAACAGGAAGGTCTGACCCGCTCGTGCAACAGTCAACGCTTCCTCCCCAAGGTCAAAGGTCGCTAAACGAGCACTCTTCAGACTGTATTCCTCGACCTTTTTTTCCAGTCGCTCGAAAAGAAGTTCGTAATCTCGATTCGGAACCTGCAAACGAGCATATATCCGCTCTGGCATCCGTGACGCCAGAACCGAGCCATGATTCTTGATGATCAGACAGCCTTGCAAGCCTGGCAGCAGCGAAACAAGTTCGGCAACTTTTCCGGCGTCGAGTCGTTCATCAGTGTGAAATTCACTTTCCAGTGGGTAGGAATCCCATTCCTCCGCAGTTTTGTGAGCTCCGGCTCCGAAAAGCAACGGGAGACCTTCGGTGGCGCGGACTTGTTTTGTCAATTCACGTAAGCGGGACTCCAATAACTCAATGTCGGTCTGCAGCTTTTCCTTCTCAGCCAGGTGTTGTCCCACGACCCGCCGCAAATCCTCAGTCTCGGATAGCAGAGACTGCCGGTCGTTTCGTAATTCTTCCATCTCGCGTCGAAGTTCAGTTTCGCCGTTTCTGAGCTCCGAAAGCTGCGCCGCCTGCTGTTCTTTGCGCGTCGCGAGATCGGACATCTGTTGGTGAAGGATTCCGGTCTCGGCAATCAGAGCTTCGCGCGCTTTGATTCGTTCATCCAGCTCTTCGTTGATCCGGCTTTGTTCGTTCAAGCGCGCCGCTACTTCCTCCTCGGCGCGACGAATCTGTTCCCTTACAATTTCGAGCTCGTGTTTCGCCTGCCCGGTATCAATCTGCATCTGGGAGAAGCGCCGGCTTGCCTGCTCGTGCTCTACCTTATTCCGCATCAAGGCGGCCAGGCTAGCAAGGAGCTCTTCCTCGGTTTTTGCCAATACAGCTCTGGTCAGGGCCGGATCCATCCGGAGCCAATGCGCGTCCTGGGGCTCAAGCTGTTCCGAATGCATTGGGCTAATTTTGATTTCACGTCCCTGTTCCGGGGACTGCGTTTTGGCACCCTCAGGGGGATACGGCTCCGGCGATTCCATGGCTCTCGCACTTTCGATTGACTCAGCGCGGTGTCGAGAAAAAGATTGTTTCGGCAACCTCAAAACCCGGCAAAAGCCAATCCAAAAACGATGATTGCCGCAAAGACGCAGTAATAGCCAAAAAACTTCCAACGGCCCGCTTCTAACCAGCGTGACAACCACCTGAGTGCGAGCCAGCCGGCCACAAAACTGCAAACCAGGCCAAACAGTCCCGGCAAGGCAACGCTCAATAGATGTGGAGGTTGACTGGTCTCAGAGTGCGCCTTGAACAGCCGCCACAGGGTTCTCCCGATAACCGGTGGAGTCAAGACCACCGCCAGGGCGAAGCTGAATTCTTCCATCCGGCGCTGCCCGACACCCAAGAGTAAGCCCGTCGAGATAGTCGCCCCGGACCGGGAAAAACCACGAAATGGCAAGCAGAGCCCCTGAATTGCCCCAATCCAGCAGGCCCGCGAGGCGTTCACGTCTCCGTTGCGCTTGTTCTTTTCTTTGCGCATCCCGGAATAAATGATCAGCACTCCTACGGCCAGAAGCGCCCCGCCGATCAGCGGGAGCTGTGAAAAAAGACTTTCTACTTCTGCCTTTGGCCCTCCCTTCAAGAAAATTTTCTCGATCAGCCATTGGAGTGCCAGGCCGACGATTCCCGTGATTGCCGTAGCGATCACCACGTTGATGAAAACATTTTGAAATGCCGCACCGGACGAAAAATAGTGCTCTCGCCAAGATTTCCAGAAATAGACGATCACGGCGAACATCGTTCCGGTGTGGAGCATCACCAGGACGAATGTCATTTCCGGACTGGAAGGATCCAGCCCCATGAGCTTCTCAACAACGATTACGTGTGCCGAGCTTGATACCGGAAGAAGCTCTGCGGCGCCTTGCACGAGCCCGAGCAGAATGATTTGAAGGTAAAACACGCCGTTCGATTTCTGTTAGATCGTTACTATCAAAACTGTCCCCGATCGCAACGGTTCACCGGTTTCATGGTCAGGCTCGGTCTTTCTCATAACCGGCGTAGCTTTAGGTACGAATCTTGAAAACGCAAGAAGAACACTTCTTCCCAAATCCGCTCAAAACTGCAACGAACTTCCAAGTCAGCGGTTAGAATTACCAGGACATCTTGGCAACTTCATGAATTCGTTTCACTCTTTGGTCTGGCTCGCATTAATCCTCCCGGCTCTGCTTGGACTCAGTAGCTGTACCGAAACGGTCGTCCATGGACAACCGGCGACAACGCCGGCCCTCGTGGTAGAGCACGGCACCCCGCCACCGCCGAGAACAGAATTTCGTCCTGCCCCGCCGCCCTCTCGTGTCGTCTGGGTGCGCGGTCAATGGCGTTGGAAGGCTCACCGCTGGGTTTGGGTTTCAGGACATTATCGGCGAATATAGAGGAGATATTTTTGGAAAATGCGCCCGATTGATTCAAGTAAGGGGAAATTAAGATTCGTGCCGGCATGCCCGGACCCGTTTCCAGCCCTAAAATGAATCCAGACGGCATGACATCGAGCGGTAATAATGACTCTGACCAGGTTGCTCCCTGGATTCATGCTCAGCTCTCGATAGACCAGGTTCGTTGGTTGCAAAGACAGGCTGGGGTCATGAATCAGCCTGACCTCCTCAAAAGTGCCTTGGCGGAATGGGTCATTCGGCATCCGGAAGACTGGTGTCGAGGAACCCGCCTGAGCGACGCAATCCGAGCCGCACTGAGCGAGTTTATCGATCGGCACAAAGACGAGTTTTTCGTTCTCGAGTGAGAGCTCGGCGTGGGTATGCGAAGCGTCCCGCTTTGCCTCTTTGAGCCGAAGCTAACCGGGACGGTCCGCTTACCCCCCACCGTTAACGCTCCCCGGCCCTGGTATGCGAAGCGTCCCGCTTTGCCTCTTTGAGCCGGAGCAAACCGGGACGGTCCGCTTACCCCCACCGTTAACGCTCCCCTGCGTGGGTATGCGAAGCGTCCCGCTTTGCCTCTTTGAAACGGAGCAAACCGAGACGGTTCGCTTACCCCCACCGTTACGCTCCCCGGCCCTGGTATGCGAAGCGTCCCGCTTTGCCTCTTTGAGCCGGAGCAAACCGGGACGGTTCGCTTACCCCCCCACCGTTAACGCTCCCCGGCCCTGGTATGCGAAGCGTCCCGCTTTGCCTCTTTCAGCCGGAGCAAACCGCGACGGTTCGCTTACCCCCACCGTTAACGCTCCCCGGCCCTGGTATGCGAAGCTTCCCGCTTTGCCTCTTTGAGCCGGAGTAAACCGGGACGGTTCGCTTACCCCCCACCGTTACGCTCCCCTGCGCTGGGTATGCGAAACGTCCCGCTTTGCCTCTTTGAGCCGTAGCAAACCGGACGGTTCGCTTACCCCCCACCGTTAACGCTCCCCTGCCCTGGTATGCGAAGCGTCCCGCTTTGCCTCTTTGAGCCGGAGCAAACCGAGACGGTTCGCATCCCCCACCGTTAACGCTCCCCTGCCTGGTATGCGATGTCCATATTGCGAGTTCACATCTTGAGATCGAGCCCAAAGCAAATGTGCGCTGGTTGCGTGACATCGACGGAAATTCCATCGCCATTCTCACTTTTGCGGAGCCCGGACCGAAGCTGAGTCTCTTGAGTGAGATCGATGTAGACCTTTACGATGACGATCCGGTCAAATGCCTCATTGACCCCACTGCCAACAGCTATCCGTTTCAATACGGAGCAGACGAACAGGTGGAAATCATCCAATATCGTCTCCCCAGCTATCCACATGATGGCCCGGCCGTGCAAAAGTGGCTCCTCAGCATCTACCAGCCAGGCCGACTCATAGATACCTCCGAACTCCTGAGCAAGCTGAACACGCATATCTACGAATCCTTTCAGTATGTCCGCCGCGAGGAAGCCGGAGTCCAGCTACCTTGCCAGACACTCCTTTTGGGGACAGGATCCTGCCGGGACTATGCGGTCTTCATGATGGAGGCGGCGCGGCATTGGGGATTTGGGGCGCGATTTGTCACTGGCTATATTCAAATGGGTGAAGGCCAGCACGGCGCCACGCATGCGTGGACCGAAATCTATGTCCCCGGCAAGGGCTGGATCGGCTTCGATCCCACGAACAATAAACCTGTTGGCTCCGAGCATGTGCCAGTGGCTGTGGCTCGCGAACATGAAAAAGCCTCCCCACTCTCAGGCAGTTGGGAAGGGAAAGCGGACGCTTTTGATCGAATGGAGGTTTCCGTCCAGGTAGTGGGTATGTGAGCCGGCATCCCGCAAAAACTCCGAGAGCAGGCTGACTGCCCTTGCGCTATCCGGGTTTCGCTGCGTCCTGGGTGGAAATGACTTCCTTTTTATTGTCGGCGACCGCCTTAATCCGTTGGTCTTTGGCAAAACGCCTTTTTCGCTGCCGCAGATTTACTCGACCTTTGTAATGTCCCATAATGTTCTCGAAGCCTAATGCCATTCTTCAAGAGTGCCCAGTGGCGATTTTGCGAGGCACCCTTTACTTTCGATGCCTCGAGCGAAAATCTTAATCTGACGGTGGTCCTTCTCCGTTCTATCGTCCGCGCCTCGCGCCACCGAAAAGTGATCCCATAATGCCCCGCATGATTTCGCGTCCAGCCGTGTTGGCAATCGTTCGTGTAAAATTCTTACTGAGCGCTTGGACTACCGTATCGCTCTGTCGTGCTCTAGCCCCGGTGATGCCACCGACCGCCCCGCTGATGATCTCTCCAAGAATTCCTCCACCCGAAGCAGGTGGGGCATTCCGTTGACCCGGCGCCATCTTGGCGGCGGCGCTCAGATGCTCATAGGCGGATTCCCGATCAATGCATTGTTCGTAAACTCCAGCTACCATGGAGTGCTCGATCAGCCCTTGTCGCTGCTGTGCAGAGATTGGCCCGATCTGGCTTCGCGGCGGCACAATAAATGCCCGCTCGACGACGGTAGGTTGACCTTTTTCATCGAGCAGTGAGACGAGCGCTTCTCCTACCCCAAGCTCGGTCAACACCGTTGCCGTTTGAATTTCAGGATTTGCACGGAAGGTCTCGGCGGCGGCTTTAACAGACTTCTGGTCGCGCGGCGTGAAGGCGCGTAAAGCATGCTGAACTCTGTTCCCGAGTTGACCGAGGACGTTGTCCGGAATGTCGCGCGGATTTTGGGTTACAAAATAGACTCCGACCCCTTTGGAACGGACGAGGCGTACGACTTGTTCTACCTTGTCCAGGAGCGTTTGCTCAATATTACTGAAAAGAAGATGGGCCTCGTCGAAAAATAAAATGAATTTGGGTTTAGGCAGATCTCCAACTTCAGGTAAGCGTTCGTAAAGCTCGGAAAGAAGCCACAATAACAGGGTCGCGTAAACTTTCGGTGCGCCCATTAGCTTGTCGGCAGCGAGGATATTGACGACCCCACGGCCGTTCCCGTCGGTCTGAATCAAGTCGTCCATATTCAGCGCGGGTTCGCCGAAAAGCTTATCCCCTCCTTCTGATTCCAAAGCCAGCAAACCACGTTGAATTGCTCCGATGCTGGCAGTCGAAACATTTCCGTATTGCGTTGTGAACTCGGAGGCATGATCTCCCACATACTGGACGGTGGCTCGCAAATCCTTAAGATCGAGCAAGAGAAGTCCCCGTTCATCGGCGATCTTGAAGATCAGACTTAATACCCCGCTCTGGATGTCATTTAACTGCAAGAGGCGCGCAAAGAGAAGTGGCCCCATTTCCGACGCAGTTGCTCGGATAGGGTGGCCTTGCTCGCCGAATACGTCCCAGAGCGTCACTGGGCAGCCCTGAAATTCATACGCATCCAATTGCAATTCCTGGATGCGTGCGGCGACTTTCGGATTTTGCCCGCCTGGCTGGCTGATCCCAGTTAGATCGCCTTTGATATCCGCCATGAATACCGGCACGCCTAAAGCACTGAAATTTTCCGCTAGAACCTGGAGAGTCACTGTTTTGCCGGTTCCTGTGGCGCCGGCAATCAACCCATGCCGGTTCGCCATTTGGGGGAGAAATAAAATATCGGTGGCGCCTTTGGCAATCAGGATGGGAAGCATAAAACAAACAGGCAGCGTTTATACGGTACAGGTTGGCAAGAAATCGGCAGCGAGGTTGGCGGTCGCAGTTCACAGCTTACGGATTCCAATTTAAAGTGCAACGTCCGGAAGGGCCGGCTTTGCTGCCGTCGAAGGCGAATCCGAAGCGTCCCCCTTTGCTTCTTCTCGGTTAGGTGAAGCGGAACGACTCAGTTTACTGACTTGGGAGCTCGCTTTTATCTATAGGTCCCAAGGAAGTCGTGGATACATTCAATAGCCTGCCCCCCTTCACCGACCGCAGTTGAACAGCGTTTGGTTGATCCTGCTCGGACGTCGCCGGCAGCGAAGACCCCAGGAAGGCTGGTCTCCATCAACAATGGTTTGCGATCGTGCAACGGCCAATTCGGTGATTCCGAGACCATGCGGCCGGTTTTAATAAATCCTTTTTCGTCGCGGTCGAGTGCGGCCGGCAGCCAGCGGGTACGTGGCAGAGCCCCGATAAAAGAGAACAGCGCGGGCGTTTCCACCAAATGCCTGGAGTTGGCATTCAAATCCTCAATTTCCACCGCGGCGAGCGAGGCGCCCCCCTCACATCGTCGAACGCGCGCATGCTTTAACACCTCGACATTGGGCGTTTGTTCGATCCGGTGCACCAGATAAGCGGACATACTCTTATTGAGATTTTCCCCTCGGATCACCACCAACACCTTTTCGGCGCGCTGGGCCAGATACATGATCGCCTGCCCAGCCGAATTTCCAGCGCCCACCACGACTACCGTCGAATTTTCATACAGCTGCGAATCCACCGTGGCGGCCGCATAGTACACACCTGCCCCCTCAAAACGTTCGCGGCCTTCCGCATCGAGGCGGCGATATTCCGCTCCGGTGGCAATCAGCACGCAGCGAGCCCGCAGTTTCTCACTGCCTTCCAGTTCCAGCGCCCAGGCATTGTGACCGTCCGAATGTTCGTTGCGCATACCAATGACTGGCGAGGCGGCGGTAAAGCCAGCTCCAAAGCGGTTGGCCTGAATGAATATGCGATTTGTCAATTCGGCGCCGGAGATGCCAGAGGGAAAGCCAGCATAATTTTCAATTTTTGAGCTGGTTCCAGCTTGGCCACCGGCGGCATAACGTTCCACAATCGCGGTATCCAACCCTTCCGAGCTTGCGCCCACGGCGGCGGAAAGGCCGGCCGGACCCCCACCGATGATTATCAGATCGAAGGTGTGACCTGCCACGTCGAGACAGCGGCGAAGACCTGTGGCAGAGCCCACTTCGCGTAAGCTTGGGCGGCGCAACAAGCGATTATCGGCTCCGATGATCACTGCAGGGAGATCCCCGGGTCCGTCTTTTGAAAGATCGAAACGCTCCAATATCGCGCCGCCTTCCTCTCCTTCCGCGTCAATAAAAGCATGCGGGATATGGTTCTTTTCGAGAAAGTCATGAATCTGAAATGCTTCAGGATCCATCCGTCGACCGATGATTTGCAGTACCCCCGCAAAATCATCCAATGATTCTAACCACTGTCGCCGCGCCACAAAAGCGTTGATAATCTTCTCTGAAATGGTTGGAAGATCCGACAAGGCAAACCGAAATTCTTTGGCCGGGATCTCCAACACTTCCAGTTCTCCATGCGCCCTCACGCTAACAACTGCTGCCATCCGAGTGAGCATCGAGATGTCGCCAATAAAATTGCCTTCGCCAAGCAGCAGGAGTTTTCGCTCTTTTCCTCCGCGAACGAAATAAACTTCAGTTTTGCCGCGCAGCACCACGAAGACGCTTAGATCCCGGTCTCCCGTGCAGAACAGGTTTTCGCCATCCGGAAGCGTCCGATTTCGTCCGAAGCGGCTCAACGCAGCGATTTCTTCCGCACTGAGCTTTTGCAAACCGAAATGCTCATAGTCATCTTTCTGCAGGCGAGCTGGAAGAAGTTCAGTAGAAGGGCTCATTTCAGATTACTTTAAAGCGTTCTTAATCGACAAGACAACGATAAGAGGCCGGCTGGACTTGCAGTTGATTACGCGCACCGGCCTGTTCTGAGGAACGATCTTGCCTTGGACCAGCCAGTTTACCTTCTACCAGAGATAATCTATGGCTCAAAAGAGTCATTAGCCCTGCGCAGCCTATCCTATGTTATCCGCCAGCGCAGGCTTCAGCCAGCCATTTTCAGCCTCTGTCCAAGTGGCTCTTTATTTTTCTTTCAGCAATTCCTCTTTTGCTTTTTGCAGCTCGGCGAGTTGTTCAACGCTCAGTTTCGGATATTGCAAGCCGAGGGATTTTAGCGTCGCAATGACGATATGAGAAACACAAAGGCGCATAAACCACTTGTGATCAGCCGGGATGATGAACCAAGGCGCCCAATCTGTGCTCGTTTGATTGAACATGTCCTCGTAGGCCTTCATGTAGTCATCCCAGAAGCGTCGCTCCCGAATATCAGCGGCGGAAAACTTCCAGTTTTTCTCATTCTGTTCGATCCGTTGGAGAAAACGGGATCTCTGTTCCGACTTGGAAACATTCAAGAAAAACTTCACGACAATAATCCCGTTGCTCACCAGATATCGCTCGAAAGAGTTGATCTCTTCGAATCGGCGTTTCCAAATCGATTCATCTTTGCCAAGAGCGGGCAGATGCTGTTGAGCCAGCAAGTCGGGATGAACCCGGACCACCAAGACCTCCTCATAGTATGACCGATTAAAGATACCAATCCGCCCCCGCTGCGGGAGCCGCCCGGCAGACCGCCAGAGGTAATCGTGATCCAGCTCTTCGTGGGATGGCGCCTTGAAACTGGTAACTTCGCACCCTTGCGGGTTCACACCTGACATTACGTGCTTGATCGTTCCGTCCTTTCCCGCAGCGTCCAGGGCTTGAAAGACCAGCAAGAGGGCGTAGGTCTGTCCAGCGTAAAAGATATCTTGTTCGCTCGCCAGCCGGTCGACGTTCAGTTTGAGCTCCGCCAAAGCCGCCTCTTTGCCTTTGAGCTTCCCAGTATATTGAGGGTCAAAGTCTTTTCTGAGTGAGATTGTCCTGCCCGGCTCGACCAACAGTTGTTTCAGATCAATTCCGGACGATTCAGGGAGATGCTTCGCCAAATTACGCATGGTCCACGATATCGTTGAGATCCTGAACTTTCCAACGAATGACCGGTGTCAGCCTGTTTCACTCATGGTCAACGCAATCGAACCATCCGTTGAGTACCGCTTGAACGTGCGCCGAAGTCCGCATGTCAAATTCACTTCATATGCGTTACAGTTGGCTCTCGATTCTTCCCTTGATCGCTTTCCTGCCCATTTTTCAAGTCCAGGCTACCGAGATGAGTAACTTTCCCGATCGATTGAATGCGTTTGGCTTTAGTCTGGCCGAGAAGCTCGAAACTCCAGGTCAGCACAACCTCCTGATTTCGCCAGTCAGCATCGAGATCGCTCTCGGGATGGTTTACGCGGGTGCGACCGGGGAGACTGCCAAAGTGATGAGCCGGGTATTAGGCATCGGAAGTGCGTCTAGAGAAGCCGCTCTCAATGAATTCTCGAGCCTTGGTGCAGCGCTCGAGAACCCCGGAAAAGGCGTCACCCTGAAAGCCGCCAACGCAGCATGGATCGATAACTCCATCCACCTCAACGGCAAATTTGTTGCCGAGCTGGCCGAGATCTTCAAAACGAAAATGGAAGCTGTCAGTTTCAATGATTCGTCAACGATCTCGCGAATCAACGAGTGGGTGTCCAACGCCACAGAAGGTAAGATAAGTCGCCTGCTCGATAATCCCCCAAGTCCGCCGATGTTTCTGGCCAACGCCGTCTATTTCCACGCTTCATGGAGTTCACCTTTTCCAAAACAATCGACCCAAGAACAACCATTTTATCCTGGCGATGGTTCAAGTCTCACGGTCAAGATGATGCAGCAGAAAGGCCTTTTCCGTTACGCCAAAGACCAGGGATACGAGGTCGTCGCCTTACCCTACGTCGAGAACCGTTTCGCGATGTACTGCTTTCTTCCAGAAAAAAGTGTGGATGGGCTCGTGGAAAAACTGAAGAAATCTTCTTGGTCAGATCTCACAAATACCCTTCATCCTGCGGAAGGATCAGTGGCCCTGCCAAAATTCAAGGTCGAGTTCAGTGCCGGACTGGACCGGGCGCTCAAGAGCCTTGGGTTGGGAATTGTATTTGACGCTGGTCGAGCCCAATTTGACCGGATGTTGGACGGGCCAAACAAACTTTATATCGGTGGCGTCCTCCACAAGACATTCTTGGACGTCGACGAAGAGGGGAGCACTGCGGCCGCGGTGACCGGAATCCAGATGAGATCAACCGCTATGATGCGACCCCAGGAAGAGTTTAAATTGGTTTTCGATCGCCCGTTTGTCACGGCAATCGTGGATGGAAAGAGCGGTACAATCCTTTTTCTTGGTGTGATTGGAGAGCCAAAAGGTTAGGTCGAAAATCACGCCAAGCGATCCGCTATTTCGCCCGGCGCTTGACTGCATAGCCGTACTGGGTCGGCCAAGCTGACTCCTTGCCCAATGCCTGCTGAGCTTTTAAAGCCCAATACGGTTCACGGAGCATCTCCCGCGCAATGAAAACCAAGTTGGCGTTTCCGCCCGTCACGATCTCGTCGGCGTCGTGGGCATCTGTAATCAGCCCGACAGCGCCGGTCCGGATGTTAGCCCCTTCTCGAATACGACGGGCAAAAGGCACTTGGTAACCTTTTGCCACCGGAATGCGGGCGTAAGGGACAGTTCCGGCAGACGAAACGTCGATGAGATCGACCCCTGCATTCTTGAGCTGCCTGGCCAACTCCACTGACTGCTCAACGTCCCAGCCCCCCTCCACCCAATCGGTCGCCGAGATCCGCACGAACAGCGGCATCTCATCGGGAATCAGCCCACGCAGCCGCTCAGCGATTCGCAATAGCAAACGCATTCGGTTTTCCAGGCTGCCGCCGTATTGGTCATCGCGACGGTTGCTGATCGGCGAGAGAAATTCGTGCAGAAGGTAACCGTGCGCAGCGTGGATCTCAATGACTCTAAACCCAGCTGCAAGGGCACGCCGAGCACCAGCCTCGAAGGCCTGGATGACCCCCCCGATGGCAGCCTCATCCAGGGGCGTTGGTATGGGCGAAGCTTCAGAAAAAGGGATCGGGCTCGGACCGACGACTGGCCAACCACCCTGCTCGGCCGTCTTCAGGCTCCCCCCTCCTCTCCACGGCAAATCGCAACTTGCTTTACGACCAGCGTGCGCTAATTGGATACCGGCCACGGCACCTTGGCCGTGAACGAAACGAGCGATACGCGCCAACGGTTCGATGTGCTCGTCTTTCCAGATTCCAAGATCGCCCGGTGAAATGCGCCCACCGGCGCTTACCGCTGTCGCCTCGACCATGATCAGAGCGGCCCCGCCGGCTGCCCGACTGCCGAGATGGACCAAGTGCCAATCATTGGCGAACCCATCCTGAGCGGAATACTGGCACATTGGCGACATGGCGATGCGGCTGCGAAAAGTGACACCCCGGATTGTCAAGGGGCTCAGCAGGTCAATCTCCGGCACCTCCCGGTCGTGGTCGGTGCCGGCCCGGCCGGCCTGGATGTTCACGGTCACGGATAGATCCTCAGATCGGTCTGTCATGTTTTCACTGATTCCCCGGTTCTCCATCTTTGCAAGGCTGTAACAAAGGATCGCCCCATGGTTACAGGCCTGCCATCGTCGCTGCTCATCCTGGTCCAAAAGTGAAGGCGAACGCGTGGAGAATTCTCAATGAAGGCGATGAAACTCTGCTGACATAGGGTTGTCATGACCCAGGCTTAACCTGCTTCCGGTTTTCGATGAATAGCGTCTGTTCGGTAACGCAAACGCTCTTGAAGATTAACCAGGAAAGGACTACGCATGACCACTTTTTCAAGCTCCGTACGGTCGATTTGTCGGCACGGCAGCTCACCGTTCATCCATTCACCTGTCGCTCGGCGATTGCGGCAAATGACAAACCCGAGTGGCCTCGAGTACTGGTCAACCGGGCTCAGTCTGTCGGCACTAGCTATCGGGTTCACTTTGCTAGGTTTACTAGCTTTCCTTAACCGACGGCACATCGATTTGACAGGAGCTCCGGTTGCCGAAAACGACTGTTGTGTCATCGGAAGTTTCATCAGCGTTTTGGCCGGGGCAGTCTTTCTGATCGCCGGCTGGGCTTACTGGACTCGATCACCGGCTTTCGCTCCTCCTGGTCCAAATGGGCGCCGTGCTCAGGGACGCAATTCCTCCGGTTTCAATCCTTTACAGGAGGAACTCTTTATCGCAAAAGGCTCTTGTGCAGATCACCCCGAATGGTAACCACCCTTGTTTCCGACGTCTTCTGATGAATCCGGGTCCCACCGCGCAAACAAGAGCGGGAGTGAATGCGTGAAACTCGCCCTCCTGCTTGCCGGTCTGGCATTTTTCGCAGAGCTGGCGCCTGGTGGTGAGAAGAATGTGATTCAGTTGACTCCTCGGAACCAACAAGATCAAGCGCCACTCTGGTCTGTTGACCTGAATTCTGATTTCACCATGGGCAGTAAAATCATGAAATCCTCGGACTTCGGTTCGCAAGCAGTCTACCGCTACGAGATTGAAGCTCTTCGCAACTTCCATTTGTTCGACAGATACTACTTGCAATTGGGAATTGACTCTGAGCGATTCGATTTCTCCCGCTCCAACAGCCTTTATCCATATTCCATCTCCAGCGTCGCGGCAGAAGTTAGTCTTTCCTACTGGACCGGCGAAGATTTATACTCAGTTCTCAAATTGGTGCCGGGCCTTTACTACACTCGAGATCATATCGCATCCAATTCTTTCGATGTTCCAATACGGGCGGTGGCCGGGTTCAAGATGCGGGAGAATTTTCATGTTGTCCTTGGAGTAGATGTCGACCCATTCGAACAAGAGTGGTTTATTCCAGTCTGCGGATTTAACTGGAAGATCAACGATCAGTACAACTTTCGAGCAGTCTTTCCGCAACCGCGCTTTAGCTACACGCCGAGCAAAACGCTGGAATTCTTCATCGCCGCCGACTTGGTCGGCGGCGGATATCGAAATGGCCCTACGAGCGATCAGCGTACCAATAACGCCCTCTTGGATTATTCAGAATATCGCGCCGCAGGCGGTGTCAATTACAACCCACAGAAAGGTCTCTCGTTCGAGATGACCGCAGGCTGGAGTATCGAGCGCCGATTCGATTACTTCCGTGCGGGGCCCGATGACATAGCCAAAAGTGCGCCCTATTTTAAGCTGGATATCAGCATCGATTTGTGATGCAGGAGTTCAGGAGTTCAGGAGTTCAGGAGTTCAGGAGTTCAGGAGTTCAGGAGTTCAGGAGTTCAGGAGTTCAGGAGTTCAGGAGTTCAGGAGTTCAGGAGTTCAGGAGTTGCAGGAGGGCAGTATCTTATTTGTTATCCATTCGGAGAACAGAGCGTCGCAAATCAAGCCATTTCCATAACTTCCCCGCGCAAAGTGACTGTTGCTGTCTTCTGTAACTCCTGAACTCCTGCAACTCCTGAACTCCTCCTTCGTGATTCACCCCCTCTTTAGCGAATGCTGATGCCCGCTCACCACGGCTCCGGCGGCTGCGTCTAACTTCAGGAAATCAAAGACTGAAACCAGAGCGATCAGGCCAACCAAGACGAAGGCGAGGTGGAAATCCGGGATTGTCGGGTTGCTTGCCGAATCATGGCGCAATAGCGCTGCAACGCGGAGAGCAATTGCTCCCGCGGCGACTCCCATCCCCATCGTCATTTGCTGCACCATGGTGGAAAATGTCGTCGCCGCGCTCATCTGGTCGGCCGGAACATCGGCAAAGCCAAGCGTATTAAGACTTGTGAACTGCATCGACCGGCAGAGTCCCCCAAAGAAGAGGATCGCGGCAATAACCGGGGTCGGCATTGTCGGGGATAAAAAAGCGCAGGCAAATAACGAAAGCGCGGTCAGTAATCCGTTACCAATCAACACTCTCCGGAATCCGAAGCGGCGAATGACGGGCGTCGTGACGGTCTTCATACCGAGATTGCCCGCAAAGACCGCAAGTACCAGCAGCCCGGATCTGAAGGCGGTCAGCCCAAAACCGATCTGGAACAGAAGCGGCAAAAGAAAAGGAATCACGCTGATCGCGATGCGAAAGAGGGAACCGCCTCGGATTGTCACGGCAAAGGTTTGAATACTCAGCGAGGAAAGATTGATCAGAGGGGCGGTATGTCGGTTTGAATGCCAGACCATCAGCATCCCCGTCAGAACGCTGACCACAAGCAAAAGGACTATCGTCAGCCACGGCGTGGGTTGTTGCCCCACTAGCTCCAGTCCGTACATCAGCGTCGTGCAGGCCACGGCGGATGAAATAAAGCCAGTCCAGTCAAACGGTCGATCGGCATCTTCTCGACTGTTTCCGATCCACAATATCGACAGGACGATACCGATCAATCCAAGTGGGAAATTGAGAAAAAAGATCCAGCGCCAGGATGCGTAGGTGGTGATAAAACCGCCGATCGGCGGGCCAAGCACCGGTGCCACCAGACCGGGCCAGGTGATAAAGGAAACAGCCCGTAGCAGATGCTCCTTTTCCGCACTGCGCAAGACCACTAACCTGCCCACCGGCACCATCATAGCGCCTCCGATACCTTGGACGATCCGAGCGATGACGAACTCCCCCAGCCCATCGCTCAAGGCGCAGAAAATCGAGGAGAGAGTGAAGACGGCTATGGCGCCCCCAAATACTGTTCGCGCTCCGAATCGATCAGCGATCCATCCACTGATCGGTATAAAAACTGCCAGCGTCAGCATGTAAGCGGTCATTCCGACGTTAAGGCTGACCGGCCCCACATGAAAAGATTGGGCCATCTGCGGCAAAGCAGTCGCGATCACTGTCCCATCGAGATTCTCCATGAAAAATGCTCCGGCGACCAGCACTGCGATAGCGGACGAGTGTCGAGTGGCAACCGGCATTGGGAACAGTTACCCAGGCGACTAGTGCGAAACGTTGCTGTCAGACTTCGCGGATGCCACGACGTTGCCCTCGCCGAGATTCCGCTTAAACATTTCGAGCGCCATTCCGTAGACGATCCGAGCCGCAGCGGCATCGTACCGAGCCCCTTCATCACGCATAAATGCGTGCGCGCCGTTGAATTCATGCCAGCTGAAAATGCGGTTCGCGTCGGCCAAGGCATTGTAGATGACGGCTCTTCCCTCGCGAGGGATATGCGGATCCTGGCGGCCAAAAACGATCAGAAGCTCCCCATTTATCTCGGAAATTCGATCAAGCGAATTGTCATTGAGTCCTTTGCCAAGGCTTCTCTTGTGGATGTCGGTCGGATAACAGCAGGTCGCGGCCAGGACCTCGGTATTCATCGCGGCCCGAAACGCCAGATGGCCACCAATACAAAAACCGATGACACCCAGTTTGCCGCTACACTTTGGGTGAGTCTTTAAATAGTTGAGCGCAGCCTTTGCATCATTGTCATAGCTCGACAGTTCCTTGGCGATTTTATCCGCATTCCCTCGATCGGCGCCAGCCTGATCATATGGCAGCACTGTACCCGGCAACTCAAGCTCGTGAAAGACCTCGGGTACCGCCACGATAAATCCATGTCCGGCCAACATCGAAGCGGTCCGTCGGATCGGGCCGGTTACCTGGAAGATTTCAGAAAAAAGAATCAGCCCTGGGTAACGGCCTTCGGCGACCGGTCGTAAAACATACGTCCTCATCGGCCCGGCCGGTGTTTGGAGATCAATCACTTCATCGTCTTTGATTGTCATAAGAACTACGGAATAAAGGGGAAGAGGAGCCAGGTCAAATCTGGAAGGAAGAGGCAAAGCGAGACGCTGCGCTTACGCCGACACACCTTTGAGACTCCGATTTGACCAAAGTGCCAACTAAATTCATTCTTTCCGCAACCCTCCATCAATTTTTATGACGATCGATGCAAAAATTCTGAACGTTCTGCGGGATGTCGAGTCATTTGGCCACTCTAACGATGCACGAGAATCAGATCGAACTCGACGGATGCTGAATCTTGAGCGGAACACTGCGGAATTGATTCAAATCCTGGTCCTCAGCAGCGGTCGTAAGCGGATTCTCGAGATAGGAACTTCCAACGGTTATAGCGCCATCTGGTTGGGTGCCACGCTGCGAGGGATCGCAGGGGCTGAACGCTTGGTAACTATTGAGCGCGCCGCCGACAAGGTGCAGCAGGCCCGATTGAACATCGCGAGCGCCGGTCTCAGCGAGACGATTGTTGTCCACGAGGGTTCGGCAACAGAGATCGTGGCAGCTCTCCCCGGTCCTTTCGACTGTGTATTTTTTGATGCCGACCGCCTGAGCGCACCTGAACAGTTGCGGATTCTTCTACCTAAGCTGGAGCGCGATGTCCTTTTACTGGCGGACAACGTCTTGTCACATCCGGAAGAGATTTCGGGTTACCTCAAAGAATTTGAGCATCTGCCGGAATTTGTCACGACAACAGTGACGGTCGGCAAAGGATTGCACATCGCGTGGAGAAGCCGGATGCAGGCGTAAGGCGCAGTCAGGCGAGCCTTCTTGATGCGCCCTTTCCGGCAAAGGGCGATTTCCTCGATACTCCTCTGCCGTTCACCCCAAGCTCCAGGCAACGACCGGATCCCGCCCCTACGCCGCTACGTCCCCACGCCGATACTGTTCCCCAGGTCGCCGATACTTTCCCTCAGCCAGGTCGCCGATACGTTTTCCCTTCCGGAATCAGCTTGAAAAGATGCATCCTCCCCGATATGTAGAGCTACGAGTCCCCCGGTCACTGGGTTCAGTGCATTCCATATGTCGTACGCGAACGTCTCACTAAAACAACGAGCGGCCGGCGAAACCATGCGGCGTGATGCATGGTGGACGCAGCCGCTATTGGTATTTCTCGGGCTCGGGAGCTTTCTTGTCTATTCGACCTGGGCAGCGTTCCAAGGAGTTCATTACTGGCTCGATCAAAACGGCTCCGACTATCTTTCGCCGTTTTATTCGCCCGAAATTTTTGGCAGTTCGCCGCACGCAATTTTCGGGGCGAAACCTGGATGGTGGCCCGCGTGGTTGTTATTTTCCCCGGCTCTCCTGGTTTTATGGGCTCCGGCGGGTTTTCGCCTCACCTGTTACTATTACCGCGGCGCTTACTACAAAGCGTTTTGGGCTGATCCGCCGGCATGCTCCGTCGGCGAACCCCGGAAAGGTTACCCGGGCGAGACCGCCTTTCCGCTGATCATGCAGAACATCCACCGATACTTCCTTTACATCGCGTTGTTATTCATCCTTGTCCTTGCGCATGACGCGTGGAGAGCAATGTGGTTTAGTGATGGTTCGGGTTCGCAACATTTCGGGATTGGCGTGGGAACGATCGTCCTGACGCTCAATGTTTTCTTGTTGGGCGGCTACACGTTTGGCTGTCATTCTCTTCGCCACTTGATAGGCGGGTTCCTGGACGAGATATCCAAGGTACCCGTTTGCGCCAAAGGCTACGCCTGCGTGAGTTGTCTGAATCGCCGCCACATGCTTTGGGCATGGATGAGCTTGTTCTGGGTCGCCTTCAGTGACCTGTATGTCCGTTTGTGTTCCACGGGTCTCTGGCACGATTGGAGAATTCTCTAGGCGTTGAATCACCGAACCATGTGATGTTAAACTGCTCCGCCGCATCAACCCCAATATTCTGAAGCTCCGGCCGAACCAAGTGAGCAACTACACAACTCTTGAATATGATGTACTCGTCGTCGGCGCTGGCGGGGCGGGATTGCGTGCAGCCATAGAAGCTTCAGCGGCCGGCGTCCGCGTTGGATTAATCTGCAAATCGCTTCTCGGAAAAGCGCATACGGTGATGGCAGAAGGCGGTATGGCTGCGGCGCTGGCCAATGTCGATGACCGCGACAATTGGAGAGTCCACTTTGCTGATACGATGCGCGGCGGCCAGTACATCAATAATTGGCGGATGGTGGAATTGCACGCCAAAGAGGCCCCCGAGCGGGTCCGCGAACTTGAGGCCTGGGGAGCAGTATTCGACCGGACCGCCGACGGTAAAATATTACAGCGCAATTTCGGAGGTCACCGTTATCCACGACTCGCTCACGTGGGCGATCGCACTGGTCTGGAATTGATCCGCACTCTTCAGGACCACGGCATCCACCAGGGCATCGAGGTTCACATGGAGCATACGGTTGTTACTTTGCTCAAGGATGGTGACCGGGTCGTTGGTGCATTTGGCTACGACCGGGAGCGCGGACGATTTAAAGTCTTTAAAGCAAAGGCGATCATCCTTGCTACCGGCGGAATTGGCCGCGCTTACAAAGTGACCAGTAACTCCTGGGAATACACAGGAGACGGACAATCCCTCGCCTATCATGCCGGGGCCGAACTGATCGACATGGAATTTGTCCAGTTTCATCCGACCGGGATGATCTGGCCGCCAAGCGTGATGGGGATTCTGGTGACCGAAGGCGTGCGAGGCGAAGGAGGGGTCCTCCTTAACAGTGAAGGAAAGCGGTTCATGTTTGCCGGCATTCCAGATGCCTATAAATCACAGACCGCCGATAATCCGGAAGAGGGATGGCGTTACACACAGGGTGACAAAAATGCCCGGCGGCCGCCCGAACTTCTGACCCGCGATCACGTCGCCCGCTGCATCATTGACGAAGTTAAAGCTGGTCGCGGCAGTCCACACGGCGGAGTGTTTCTCGACATCGCCTGGATCAAAGAAAAGATTCCAAGCGCCGCGGAACATATTAAGAAAAAGCTGCCGAGCATGTATCACCAATTTATGCAGCTCGCCAACCTGGATATCACTCAGGAACCGATGGAGGTCGGGCCTACCACCCACTACATTATGGGTGGCGTTCGGGTGAACGCTGAGACACAGATGTCCAATGTGCCCGGGCTTTTTGCAGCCGGCGAAGTCGCGGCGGGATTGCACGGTTCCAACCGGCTGGGCGGGAACTCGCTCTCGGATCTCCTGGTCTTCGGCAAACGCGCCGGGGAATTTGCCGCGAAATTCAGCAAAGAATCGGCCGCCGGCCAGGTCAGTGAGGCCGAGGTGGAAGAAGCCGCTCGCCAGGCTCTGGAACCCTTCGCAAGAGCCGCCAAAGGCCAGGGAAACGGTGAAAACCCCTATCAGGTGCAACACGACCTGCAGGAGATGATGCAAAAACTGGTCGGCATTGTGCGGCGCGAGCAGGAGATGGTTCTGGCGCTGGATGGTTTAGCTAAACTTTGGGAGCGCGCTCAAAACGTCGCCGTCTACGGTCACCGAGAGTATAACCCCGGCTGGCATACCGCAATTGATCTGAAACATCTGCTTACCGTCTCCGAAGCCATCACTCGCGCTGCGATCCAGCGAAAAGAGAGCCGTGGCGGACATTATCATGATGATTTTCCAGCCAAAGATCCCGCAGAAGGTGCTGTGAATATCGTTCTCCGCAAAGAAGCTGATGGCTCGATGCAAGTCCGGCGCGAGCGAATTCCCGAAATGCCGGAACATCTGAAGCAAATCATCGAAGAGATGAAATGAGTACCGCAATTTTCAAAATTTGGCGAGGTGACGCTGACGGCGGCGAGTTTTCGGAGTTTACCACCGAAGTTTCCGAGGGGATGGTAGTGCTCGATGCGATTCATGATATTCAAGCTACACAGGCCAATGACCTGGCCTGCCGTTGGAATTGCAAAGCAGGCAAGTGCGGTTCTTGCTCGGCTGAAATCAACGGCATGCCGAAACTGATGTGCATGACGCGACTGGATGCCATCCCGCTCGACAAACCGGTCACTATCGAACCTATGCGGGCATTCTCCTGTATCCGTGATCTGGTCACCGACGTGTCGTGGAATTTTCGCGTTAAGAAAAAGATCAAGAAATTCAAGCCGCGCCCTCCCGATGCGCCGGATGGCACGTGGCGTATCGCCCAGGCGGACATTGATCGTGTTCAAGAATTTCGCAAATGCATTGAATGCTTCCTTTGCCAGGACGTCTGCCACGTTCTGCGAGATCATCATAAGCACGAGGAATTCATTGGGCCGCGCTTTCTGGTGTTTGCCGCGGCGCTCGAGATGCATCCCCTCGACACCGAAGACCGCCTCGGAGAACTTAAGCAGGCCGGAGGAATCGGTTATTGCAACATCACGAAGTGCTGCACAAAGGTCTGCCCAGAAAATATCACGATCACTGACAATGCAATCATTCCGCTCAAGGAGCGGGTCGTGGATGAGTTCTATGATCCGTTGGGAAAGCTTCTGAAGCTTTTCCGCCCAAAAACCTGAAGGAGATAAATTATGTTTGAGCTTAAGCAGCTTTCAGCAGAGGCGATTCCGACAGCGCTCGAAAAGGCGCTGCGCTATCGACTACTTAACGATCCCGCTGAAGCGGAAAGCATCTGTCATGACATCCTGCGCATCGATCCGGAGAATCAGCAGGCCTTGGTAAACCTCCTCCTGGCGCTGACAGACCGCTTTGGCGAGGGCTATGCGGTCGGAGTGACCCAGGCTCAGGAGGTCTTGTCTCATTTGCAGGATGAGTACGAGCGAGCTTATTACACCGGCATCATCTGTGAGCGCCGAGCAAAAGCGCGACTGAGTCAAGGCCATCCGGGCTCCGGCCACGATGCCTACGAATTGCTGCGCGAAGCAATGGTCTGGTACGAAAAAGCAGAGGCCGTGCGACCGGCGAAAAATGACGATGCCTTACTGCATTGGAACACCTGTGCTCGTGTTATTATGGGAAATCAGCTCACGCCGAGAGCGGAAGAGAACGTCGAGCTCTCGTTAGAGTAAGGCGTCCAGACGTTCGGCATGAAAGGAAGCTTTTTCGGCGCGGGCTGCGCTGCGATTCTGTGCTGTTTTGCGCTGTCGGTGAAAGGAATTGATTCCGGCGATAAAGGTCTGCCCTCTCCGATTCCAACTCCTGCCCTATCCAAACAGAAATACATCGTCGGCCTCGCTCCCGGTCCACCCTTCAATATCCACAATCCCGACGGCACCTGGACCGGCATCAGTGTTGAATTGTGGCGGGAAATTGCCGCTGACCTCGGCATCGAGTTCGAATATCTCGAGACCAACCTGAAAGGGAATTTTGACGGACTCGCCCAGGGATGGCTCGACGTCGCGGTCGGACCCTTGACGATAACAGAGCGGCGAGAGGAAGTGTGCGACTTCACGCATTCTTATTTTTCTTCGAATATGGCTGTCGCGGTACCGGTCAGCCGGTTGCCGAACAGCTTCAGATTTCTTCTTGCGTTCTTCAACTTGGGCCTCTGGTGGGCCATTCTCCGGATCGCGATCGGTTTAATTGCGGTGATGGCCTTTGTGGCCGCGCTGATCTGGCTTTGCGAACGCCGGGCAAACCCGGCAAATTTCGGCGGTGGCGGTCGCCCCGCCCGAGGGTTCGGTGCGGCCTTATGGTGGTCGGCCGTTACCATGACCACCGTCGGTTACGGTGATATCTCCCCGCAAACGTTCAGGGGACGTGTCATTGCTGTATTCTGGATGTTCATCAGTTTGGTGCTGGTGTCCACATTCACCGCCACCATGGCTTCGATTCTAACCACTGCTCGACTTGGCCAAGGCACCCCTATCCATGCGCTAGGAGACCTTCGTAGCATTCACGTCGGCACTTTCGCCGACAGTTCTACCGCTCAATATCTCGAGGCGAGCCACATCGACTACTTAACAATGTCCCGGGTCGATCTCTTCAATGCGCTTCGTCAGGGTAAAATCCAGGCAATTGTCTATGACGAACCTTTTCTGCGCTATGTGATCCGTACCCAATACGCGGGGGAATTCGACGTCGTCCCGTTGAGTGTCGATCCACAACTTTACGCCTTTGCTCTGCGCGAAGGGAATCCGCTCCGCGAATCGATCAATCGAGTCCTCTTGCGCAAGATCCATGAACCCGCCTGGCACGATCTGCTCTTCCACTACCTGGGCAATGCGCCGAACGGACCGTAAGCCGGAGGCAACGTGGCGGCGTAGGAGGCATCGTGACGGCGTGTTTATTTAGAACGCTGAGGGCTTTAATTAGTTGAAGATGAACGTCCGCACGCCGATCGGTCCTGACTGCGCCCGCCGAACGTGGAACGCCGAGCGTGGAACGTGGAACGCCAAACGCCGAACGCGGAACGTCAAACGCTCAAGCCGTGAGGTACATTCCGCAGGAATCGCGAACCACCAGATCACAATCCAACAAAATATCTCGAATGGGCATATCAGGAGCGGCTACTCGTTCCAGCATGGCAGCGACAGCGGCTACGCCAATCTCCTTGCACGGTTGGTGAACAGTCGTTAGCGGCACAGGGAGAAGACTTGCATATTCCACGTCATCGATCCCGACAATGCGGATGTCCTGAGGGATTCGATAGTTCATCTGGATCAGGTTCTGCATCAGATGGCCCGCCGTTCGGTCGTTCGCACAGACGATCCCCTCTGGCTTCAGCTTTTCCATGACCATCCTGACTTCGCTCATCTGATCAGAATCAAGGTTTCGCACCAGCTCAGGCGGAACCGACAATCCGGCATTGAACAATGCATCTCGATAGCCCCCGATTCGCGCAGTCACAGTCGCTGCCGAATTGGCGTAACCAATAAAGGCAATCCGCCGGCAGCCCAGCTTGAGAAGGTGTTCGGTGATCATATATCCAGCGCGGCGGTGGTCGATTCCAATCAAATCGTGCCTGCTCCGTCTTGGATAGGGCAGAACGCAGCGATCCAATAAGACGACCGGGATATCTGCTCGTTCGAGGGCCGAGATGACGCGATGGTTCGTTTGATCACTCGCAGCTGTTCGCTCTAGTGGAGCAAAGAAGACACCGGCGACCTTTTTTCCGATATACTGCTGGCAAAGCTCCCAGGTCTGCTTGTCCTTCATCTCTGCACCCGCAGCGATATTTCCCCAAAGGAGCGCATTCTTCCGCGCCTGCGGAGCCTGTGACATCCCCTGGCAAATAGGCCCAAAAATCTCCGTGTCCTCGAGGTTCGGAATCAGCAGACCAAATAACAAACCCTCCTCTCCGGACGCAGGTGCCACATAGCTTCCAGAGCCCGCTCGACTTTGAATCAAACCAGCCTCCCGCAGTTCGCGCAGGGCGCGACCGACCGTGATTCGGGAGGCCTCGAAACGTTTCCCTAACGCTGCTTCGCTCGGCAATTTCTGTCCCGATTGATACCGCCCGAAGAGAATTTCGTTCTTAATCGTCTCAACGACTTGCTGATATTTGGGAAGTTCTACGGTGGCTTTTGAGAAGGACATCGATAAACCTGTTATAGCATGTTACAACGTTGATGTTCAAGGTCTTATATGATGTTTATCGCTTATTTTTGTTAATCTGTCTCAGATTTTATTAGACTTCTTTGGTCAGGCTGTCATGTTGGTCATTGTAGTGAATTTCTCTGGGCATTCCGGAAAGCGGTCCGATTAGGACCTGCCGATCCAGAATGCTGAGAGAAAGAAGAAAGAAAATCCCGCAGAAGGGGAATGTCTTCCTTTGCCTCTCAAGGACTAACCTTAAATTGAGGAAAAGAGATAGTATGGAAGTCGTCAAAGACATTCGCGATCTGGCATTTGTGGCCGTATTTATCGTGACGGCACTCGCTCCGAGAATCATCTCGGCTTATCACGCGCTCGCAAGGCGGCTTAACTAGTCCGGCCAGATCTGACGCACGGGCAGCTGACCTGAATGCCTATCCTCGCTGCCTTAAACACTAAAAAAGAAAGACATCTATGGAATCTATTCTATTTGCCCTTATCGCGGTACGACATTTATACAAGCGAGAGACACCTCTTCCCGAGGTAGAACCGTTTCAAACGTGGGATTTGCAAGCGCTGCGCCATGTCTACCTGGCGACCGGTCGATCCACCCGCCGATCGGCTAGTCGCAAAGACTCGCCTCTGGCTCAAGCGGTCTCCTGATTGCCAAAGCCATGGGCCATTCGCATCATCCGGCTTCCTCCCAGAACCCGCTTTTTCCAACGAACGACTTCGGTAACTGATGAGGATTCCACCCGGAACGCTTTCTTCAAAGATAGCAAATGACGGGTGAAATCCTTATGGAACACGAGATAACAGAGAGAAATAGTAAGAGCGCGAAAAACGTCCTCACAAAGATCGTTCAATTCAACACAGCCATCTGTGTCATTTTAGCGCTGACCTGGGCCTGCGCGGCCTCATCGTACCAGCAAACGAATCCCTTGGCTGGCCTATCCGGCGTCGGACTATTGCTAGGATTGCTAGTAACCATCTCAGCTCTCAATGCCAGGCTCCGCATTGAACTGGAAGAACCCGACGGCGGGATAGACGAATCGGCGAGTGGTCGCTTCGGTCTGTCGGCGTAATTGGATTAGAGTTTCTGCGCAACGAAGCGTCCAGGTTTGCCCCGTCCGAAAAGGCGTTTCGCCTGTCTCCGCCGAAAGTTGAATGCCGAATGTGCCAAATATGGCGGCATTGTAACTTTCCATCGACCAGCGGGAGGATGATTGTCTGACCGTTGGAGTTCTTTATGGATCAAGAAAATGGCGATTCACGCAGGATGGATTTGCATCGAAGGATCGCCTTGCTCCTGAGGAAGGAACCGGGACTCATCCAGGACCTGGCTGAGCGATTACGAATTAGAATGGCCACGGCTCGGTCTGCAGCGGCCGTCAATGACATGGAACGGGAGTGGTATATCATCCTTACTCTCTGGTCCCCCCTGCAAGTCATAAGACTGCTGGAAGATTCCAGTGAACGAGCCGTTCGCCTTCGCCAGAATTCGCCATTTGTCTCTTTGCTGTCGACACCGAAGCATCACGGCACGGCACTGGACCAGTGATTCGGAAGTCTGAGCGACGAAAGTGTTGTAATCCATCGTCGGGGAACCGAGACTGGGTCGACTGACCGGTAAGACCTTCATTCTGCCGGTGAGCAAACGGAGGCCGCACGGTCAAGAAATGTCGGATTCATTCAGAGCAGCGCGGGACTTTCTCCTCTCAAACCGCACCGATTACCCTGTTGCCTACAATAACTTTCGATGGCCAAAGCTGGAACGATTCAATTGGGCCCTGGATTGGTTTGACTCAATTGGCGCGGGCGAAAGGCGAGATCAACCGGCGCTCTGGGTCGTTTTCGACGACGGGACAGAAACCAAGATATCTTTCCGTGAACTCTCTGATCGGTCTTCGCAGATAGCGAACTACTATCGCGCGTTGGGGATTCAGCGCGGCGACCGCGTAATGGTCATGCTTGGAAATGTAGCTCCCCTTTGGATCACAGTTCTCGCCCTGATTAAACTTGGCGCCGTGATTGTGCCCACGGCAACTCTTCTGGGCGAGAACGAGCTCGCCGAACGCATCGAAAGAGGACGGATCCGGCACATCGTCTGCGGCGCGGATTGCGTTTCAAGATTCGGCCACGCCGGCAGAGATTGCGGCCGCATCGTCGTCGGTGGGCCGGTGCCCGAATGGCACGCGCATGAAGATGGGTACGCGGCTTCAGCGGAATTTAAGCCGGACGGAGAAACAAAGGCCAACGACCCAATGCAGCTCTACTTCACTTCGGGTACCACGGCGAAGCCTAAGCTAGTGATCCACACCCACGTTACGTACCCCGTTGGGCATCTTTCGACCATGTATTGGATCGGGCTGCGGCCTGGTGACGTACATTGCAATATTTCATCCCCCGGATGGGCGAAGCATGCCTGGAGCTCCTTCTTCGGCCCCTGGAACGCCGAAGCCACGGTCTTCGTCCCGAATCAATCCCGTTTTAACGCGAAGGCAATGCTTGAGGCAATTGCCCGTGCCAACGTGACCACCCTTTGCGCTCCGCCCACCGTATGGCGGATGCTGGTTACACTGCCACTTGAGAACTACAAAACGAAACTACGCGAAGTCGTGAGTGCCGGTGAGCCGCTTAACCCTGAAATCATCAACCAGGTGCAGGCGGTGTGGGGCCTTACAATTCGCGACGGGTACGGCCAAACTGAAAGCACGGCTGTGGCCGGCAATTCTCCCGGGCAGCGGCTTAAGCCGGCATCTCTTGGCAGACCGTTGCCTGGTTTCAAGCTGGTCCTGTTAGACACCCATGGGCAAGAGACCAATGAAGGAGAACTCTGTGTCGAGCTTGATCCGCGGCCCACCGGACTGATGCCTGGGTACCAGGCAGACGACGGTTCTATCTCTCAGTTCGAAGGGAAGATGCACCGGACAGGCGACCTCATGTCAGTGGATGCCGATGGCTATCTTACGTTTGTCGGCCGGTCGGATGACGTCTTCAAGGCTTCCGACTATCGCATCAGCCCTTTTGAACTTGAGAGCGCCCTGATTGAACACTTCGACGTTGTCGAATGCGGGGTAGTTCCCTCGCCCGACCCGATCCGCTCGGCGGTGCCGAAAGCGTTCATCATTCTTCGTCCAGGCGCCAAACCTTCCCGCGAGATCGCCCTGTCGATTTTTGAGCATATCCGAAAGGTCTTGCCACCTTTCTATCGCGTTCGGCGAATCGAGTTTTCCGATCTACCAAAAACAATCTCGGGTAAAATTCGCCGGGTGGAACTGCGCCACCACGAAGCAGCGAATGTCCAGGCCGGCACCCGACCTCTGCATGAATTTCGAGAGGAAGACTTTCCCGAACTGCTGGAGTAGTTTCGGGGTCAGTCGTTTACTTATGACATGCTCTGCAGGGAAAAGAGCCTGGTGCATCGCCGCAGGAACGAAATTAAAACGAGTTTCGAGCAAGGCCAAGACCGGCGGGCATTCGCTTGTTTTTCGCGGAGGGAACATCGAAGAAAGGTGAAGCGAGACGCTTTACTTACTACATTGATTCGTCGCTTTTCCGTGCAATACGTTGCAAAAAACATGTCTTAAATTGATGCACCAGAACTGGAAGACGCAAAATATCATTGTGACAGGAGCCGCATCGGGATTAGGTCGCGCTGTTTGCGCGCGTTTTGCCGATCTCGGAGCCAGCGTGCGAGGCCTCGACATCAATGAGGCTCAATTGACGGAGACGCAATCGTCCCTCGGGAAGAACTTTATTCCGATGGTATGCAATGTGGCAAATTGGAATGAAGTGGCCAATCTCTTCCAACAGTTTCCCTCTATCGATGTTCTCGTGAATTGCGCGGGAATTACGGGGAAGACCAATATCAAAAGTGATGAAACGGATCCCGCAGAGGTGGAACAAGTATTTCGAATCAATTTTTTCGGATCTTACCACACTTCTAAGGCGGTCTTGCCTCAGATGGTGAGGCGAGGATATGGTCGAGTGCTCCACATCGCCTCGATCGCCGGCAAAGAGGGAAATGCGGGAATGATTGCTTATTCTGCCTCGAAGGCTGCTGTCATCGGAATGACGAAGGTTCAGGGCAAAGAAGTGGCAGGCACTGGCGTTACGGTCAACGCGCTTGCTCCCGCAGTCATCCAGACGCCGATGGTGCACGCGCTTCCTCAGCAGCAAATCAAATATATGACCGACAAAATCCCAATGGGTCGTTGCGGCACCTTGGATGAAGTAGTGGCCATGGTCGAATTCATCGTTTCACCGAACTGCAGTTACACCACAGGTTTTACGTTCGATCTCACCGGCGGGAGAGCCACTTACTAGTACTAGTACTAGTAGCCGTCGCTCCATATCACGCCCGTTGTGTTCTTGAATTCGAAGCGAATCTTGCTCAAACTCTGAAAGTTCGCGGGATCGATTTTCCTCGTCGGGACCGAGACAATGTGCGCCCAGATTGTCGAGACGAGGCCCCGAATTTGCGGTTTGAGCTCGCCGGGCCGATAGAAAAAATCCTCGATCTGCTCAGCGATTTGCTCGCCCGCGTAGTCTCCAAACGGCAGACCTGGAATATAGGCATAAGCGGACGCCTCGCCCGTGCCGATGGCCGGAATCCCTGTGAGCCTGTTCACCCATCGGTTGCTGCTTACGGCATCCGCTTTGGTCGCTACAGCGGCGGCTGCGTTGCTCTCTGTGCAGTTGACCATGAACTGCCAAGGACTAGGGTGATGTTGCGACTGCCAGGCATGGGCTAACTCGTGGATCAGGACGGATTTTCTGGAGTTATTTGGATCGTTGAACGCCGCTGGGCCCAGGTTGAGGATGACGATCCAACGGTCATTCAAAGGAAGGGCAATCGTAAATGGGTTTCCGCCAGCTCCCAGGGCGTCGCTCACATAAATGTCGTCGTAAGCCAGGCTATCCTGGTAGATCGGTTTGGCGATAGATAACTCAGCCATCGCGAGACACCGAGCTTTGGTGGGCATCCTTCCACCGACTTGGTTGAGCACGACGGCCAGTACTGGAAACTTGCTATCGTCCTTAATCTCGATCTCCCGGCAAGTGGAAGTCGCGACGGGTGGTGGCGCCGACTTAGGAAGGAAGATCTTCCCCCCTTTGTGGACTCCTCGCCCTTGGGTCAGGCCGGAGGAAAATGCGCAGTTGTCCCTGTCGGTCGACTTTTCACAACCAACATATTCCAAGAGATACCAGTTCACCTGTCGGGAAGCTAGTTGGGAATCGATCTTCCAAATCGATTTCATACCCGGGAAATTGAAGTCAATGAGATCCCAAGCATCCATTTTCAAGCGCTGGGCGATCTTAACCCAACTGTCGTTGTCTGTGACGATATACTCAGTCGAGGCTGGGGGCTTGTAGGTCTCCGAGACTGGAGTTCCAGGTCGCTCTTTTTGAACTTTATCAGTTTGGCTCATCGTTTCCTCCGGCGCTTCCTTCGGTTTTATCTCTTTCTAACGGGCTTACGGGGGAACCGTGGTTCCCGGACCCATCGGCTTTTGCGAAAAGAGATCGACGAAGACAATCCACGGTTTAGAACGGAGCTATACCCCGTTCGGGTAACGGACTACCCGTCGATGGCGAAAAACGACACTTTGATTCCTGCGGCTATGTATTCTGATACCGGCGCTGGTTGCAGCGCTTCCTGGCAGAAAAATCGCTTCCCTCTTTATCGCCCAACGACAAAACTCAGCCTTTTTGGGGAAGGCATTATGGATGATCTACCTGTCAGACTAAGGTACGCCTCGGCACAATTTTTTGTCGCCGGCGGAATTTCCGGATCGTTTACAGCTGTCTCAACCAAGGTAAAAAATATTGCCTTTGCCAAAGACGTCGCTGTTCTCTACAGCAAAGGGGGGGGCTTGGAGCGAAGATCCGATGGCCTGGTCGGCAAACTTCGGGGATCACGATGTATTCGCCCATCAAGTTCAGGAGCAAATCGACGAATGCGCCATCCGCTATTCTGTAAATGGACAGACATTCTGACCTGCGACTGAGAGCAACTCCATCGGCGGCACCGGAGTGGAGGTGTGGAAATTTAAAACTCCAGAACTGAACCTTGACGAAAGTTCGAACGAAATCAGATTTGCCATATTTTATCAGAATTTAGCGACCGGGGAAGTGTTTTGGGATAATAACTTCGGCCAAGATTATAGAGTCAGTAAGGCGGACGGGGCAACGGTGCAATGATTCACCAATGGACTAACCATTCTGCTTGGAAAGACCGATTCACGCTGCAAAACTCACCAGTGCTTTGACTGCGAGATTTTCACTCTGAGCAAGAAGTCAGGGGGCAAATTCCAGACCGAGAAAGCCGTACAAATTCTTTTTGCCGGTACCGACGCTCAATGGGGAACCGCCGTAGGCTTCCACTGCCATTTCGGCGTGCGGCAGTTCGGTCAGGCCACGGTTTTCTTCAGGAAAACGGTCGAAGAGCAGAGAGCTGAAGGTTTTCCACGTGTCGTCCCGGTTACGAAAGGAACCGTATCGAAGCCATCCTCGCTCAGTTACTGCTGGAGATGGGAGGATGGCGTTGGTCTCCTCTCGGTCGCGCGCCGGTGGCGGGTCGACGACTGCCCACGCCTGGATCAGATCCGGGTAGGCCGATATCAACTGGAGGACGCCGAGTCCTCCGCGACTAAAACCCGTTGCCACTACGCGCTGTTTGGCATATCGATCGGCCAGGAATTCAGCGAGTGCCTTGGCGTATTGGCGCCAGTTCCAGTCGTCAATGCTCGGAATTGGCGGTGCCTGGGGTGCGATAACGAGGGTATCAGGAAGACGCCCAAGCAGAGCCTGAAACGGAGCCGTTTGATGTATACATACCAAGGGTAGTGTGCCAAGTGAGGAACCAGCTTCACCCTTGCCGTGCAGAAACAGGAGAATCGAAGCAATGGCTTGGTCAGAGTCAGGTTCGACGACAAGAGCAGGTAACGCGCTGACTCCATCCAGACTGAGCGGAATGGTGATGGTACGCGCCCGCATGCCAACCTCCTAGTGTCCTTTCCGGTGATTTGTGTCAATGCAGAAGACGGCAGAAAACCAAATCAGCCTAGCGGCTGGCCAGAACCTCGGCGAGATGAATTGTTTTAAGCGCTTGCTTTTGGCGGCTTAGCAGGCCTTGCAGGTGCATCAGACAACTGGAATCGTTGGAAATGAGGTACTCGGCGCCGGTCTCCAGCGCCGAAGCCGACTTCGTTTCGCCCATTGCGGTAGAAATCATCGGGAACTTCACGGCGAACGTCCCTCCAAATCCGCAGCAGCTAGTTTGGTCCTCCATCTCGATGAGCGTAAGATCCTTCACACGTTCCAATAACAGTCGAGGTTGACGCTTGACCTGCAACTCACGCAATCCATGGCAACCATCATGGAAAGTTACCTTGGCAGGAAACCGGCTCCCGAGATCGGTTACGCCAAGCTGATCCACCAGAAAGGAGGAGAATTCGAATGTCCTTCTGCTTAAATGTTCCGCAGTCTCCGCCTGAGCTGTGGCTCGAAATAGCTGAGGGTAAAAGTTTTTCACCATCGCCGCGCAGGATCCGGACGGAACCACCACCGGATCGTCACCGCTCAAAGCCTGAAGGACCCGATGAGCAATGGCACGGCTTTCGTCCCAGAATCCTGCGTTGAATGCCGGTTGGCCGCAACAAAAGATGCTTTCTTTGAAAGTGACCGTGTGTCCGAGTTTCTCAAAAATACGAACCGCGCTGATGCCCACGGAGGGAAACAACTGATCGACGAAGCAGGGTACGAGCAGGTTGATTTTCAACGTAGAAAAGCCTCAATAAGACCGCCATCGACCGTGATTACCTGCCCAGTCGTCTTGCTCAAGCGATTAGTTATATATTCATCGATTGCTTCGGATCCGCGCATGACTTCAACCGCGCAGTTGTAAAATTCGGCTGTTACCCGCGATTCCGATTTATCTTTGCCCCAGGCTACCATCCCCAAGCCCGGAATCAGCGTAACCGTTGGATTTGGATCGCGCATCGCCGGAGATCCTGGACGCTGACAACGGTCGTAGTAATCCGCATAATCCGCCCGATCCAGCGCCTGATATTTTGGGCCGCCAAAGGCCGCCGCATCGCCTCCCTTTGCTTCGTATCGTTGTGCGGCGTTTGGATGCATATGATCGACGTGTTTAAAGGGGATGAAAGAATGAAGGGGGGTATCGATGGAACTGGCCCTGGGATTGAGATCGAATGTCGCGTGGGTATACATACCAACCATCCTGTCTTCAGCAGGTGTTTTTGCTCCTCTCTCCGATTGGCCGGCGTAGAGTTTTTGCATGTCAATCAGCTTTTGCTGGTTCACGTATTGATGTTTCATGGCACAATCTTGAGTCCAAGGAATCGCGGGTAAGCTGCCTGCCACTCCTCGGCAGCGTCGGGTTCGAAGGTTTGCAGGGCAAAAGAATCGCCCACAATCCGACGCAGGGCGGTCAGCGACTTGATGTGTCCCAAAGCGATCGCCTGAATAAGAACATTGCCGATGGCGGTCGCTTCCACCGGCCCAGCAATGATTTGGCGCCTGGTGGCATTGGCCGCGAATTTATTCAGCAGAAGATTCCGGCTTCCTCCACCAACGATGTGTAATTTCCGAACGGTGCGACCGGTGAGTTTCTCAATTTCCTCAAGAGTGACGCGATAAAGGAGGGCCAGGCTTTCCAAAATACACCGGACAAATTGTCCTGGCGTTTCTGGCGCAGGCTGGCCGGTTTCAGCACAATACTGGGCGATTCTTTCCGGCATGTTCCCGGGCTTTATAAAACGTACGGCTCTTGGATCAATCAGCGAACGAAACGGTTCAGCTCGTTCGGCCTCTTCGATCAGGGTGGAATATTCGAGATTGCGGCCCTGTTTCTGCCATTCGCGACGACACTCCTGCAACAGCCAAAGACCGACAATATTTTTCAGAAAACGCGTGCTGCCGCCGTAACCGGCTTCATTCGTGAAATTGAGTTCGCGAACTTTTTCGTTGATCAGCGGAGCGGACAGTTCCAGACCGAGCAACGACCAGGTGCCCGATGAAAGGTAAGCCCAGTCTTCTTGATCGTCCGCAGGAACCGCGGCCACGGCAGCTCCGGTGTCGTGTGAACAAGTGGCCACCACTTGCAGTTCTCCGAGGCCGGTTTCGGCACGCACTTCGGAAGACAACGGCCCGAGAATCGTTCCCGGGGTAACCAGTTTTGGAAAGATGTTTTTTGGAAAACCGCACCGCTCGATCAATACGCTCGACCAGGTATGAGTGCGCGGGTTGTATAGTTGCGTCGTACTGGCATTGCTTTCATCGACCCGCGGGACACCGGAGAAGAGATAGTTGAAATAATCCCCAATGGTTAGAAAGCAAGCTGCCAATTCCAGGAGCGGACGGCTTTTCTCAAGGTCGGAAGCCAAGTGATAAAGCGTATTGATGGACATGAATTGAATGCCCGTTTCGGCAAAAATAAGTTCCGCGCCCACGTTTGCGCACACTTTTTCATACATCTCTTCGGTCCGGGAATCTCGATAGTGAAATGGAGGCCAGAGCATCGGGTGGACCGAATTGATCAGCACGTAATCCACACCCCAGGAATCAACACTCAGGCTGTCGATGACCAGGTTCCGCTGAGCCAACGCGCGCAAGCCGGTTTTCAGTTCCTCAAAGATCCGCAAAACGTCCCAGCGGAGCGAGCCAAGCACGCGGACCGCGGCGCTGGGAAAACGATGCAATTCCTCAATTTCCAGCCGGCCATCCTCCAGACGGCCCAGCATCACTCGGCCGCTTTCCGCGCCGAGATCGCAGGCAATGTAGTGTTTCGGGTTCATAAAAGGCGCAAAAGTTCAGACTCCTGAAAATGCGCCAGCCGCAAAAGTCTGGTTCCGGGGGGTAAAGGAACGGGAGATTTCATCGAGCCAGAAAATTTAAAGAGAAATGGTGGCAGCTAGCGATAAAAGTTTTCCATCAATTCAATGGACATCTCCCAAATTCGACCAAGCCCGGCAATTTGTCCGGATTTATCTCCATGAGATCGGTGTCGCCCAGGCAAACTCGCTGCACTGTCGGCAAACGCCGTGCCCTGTTCCCCCGTTTTCGGTTGGCGCTGGCACCGACCCTCTGGGGATCTCAAGTAACCTCTGACTTGCTTTCCAAATGAGAAAGCGCTCATTGTTCTGCCGAAGGTTCAATTTATAACGCGATCCTCAATTATTTCTTCTTGCCTATGAGTACAGAAACGATCACCTGCGCCGAAATTCCAATTCCGTTCTCGCGGATCGGCTTGGGCACTTGGGCCATCGGCGGCGTGTTGTGGGGTGGTAGCAATGACCTGGAGTCGATCAAGACGATCCAGCATTCAATCGACGAAGGCATCAATTTGATCGACACCGCGCCGGTCTACGGCTTTGGTCACTCCGAAGAGGTTGTCGGCAAAGCTCTGGCTGAAGATGGACGCCGCGATAAAGCGGTGCTGGCCACCAAAGTGGGCTTGGAATGGACGAACGGCAATGTCACCCGCAATTCCTCTCCGGCGCGTATCCGCAAAGAGATTGAAGATTCTCTGCTTCGGCTGCGAACAGACCGGATCGATATTTACCAGATCCATTGGCCGGACACAGTTGTGCCAATCGAAGAAACAGCCGAAGCGATGTTGGCGCTCCAGCGTGAAGGTAAAATACTGGCACTCGGTGTTAGTAATTTTTCGCCGGAGCAGATGGATGCCTGGCGCCGCCTTGCTCCGCTTCACAGCGCACAACCTCCGTACAATATTTTCGAACGTGAGATCGAATCCAACGTTCTGCCTTACGCCTTAAAGCACAAGCTCATCGTGCTCTCCTACGGGGCAATCTGCCGAGGCTTGCTTTCGGGCAAAATGAGTCTTGCCCGCAAGTTCGAAGGCGATGATTTGAGACTGAAAGACCCGAAATTCCACGAAACTCGGTTTCCGCAATACCTGGCTGCCGTTGATCTCCTGGCTAAGCACGCCCAAAAAAATTACGGTAAAAGCGTCCTCGCGTTCGCGGTGCGATGGATTCTCGATCGAGGAGAAAGGATGACCGCTCTATGGGGAGCGCGCAACTCCAGGCAATTGGATCCAGTGAAGGAAGCATTCGGTTGGAAACTCGCGCCGGAAGATTACGCTGCGGTTGATGAAATTCTTCATCAAACCATTAAAGACCCAGTCGGTCCCGAGTTTATGGCTCCTCCGACCTAGACGAAGCGTGCTCAGCGGGAGAAGCTGATCTGGAGCTACGGCTTCGAGGGCTTAGTTTACGGCTTTTAAGGTCCTCCCCATCTCCCCCGCCCTGGTCATTTCCACCCCTCCGGCACTCGTCGAACAAGCGTCGCTCGCGCCAATGCCATCTCGTAAAAATGCGGCGTCCAGGGACAAGGGTGTTCTACTTGAAGACCTGACATGGCAAGAGGCCGAGAGGGTCCTGCGTCCCGATGCAATCGTCGTTATTCCAATCGGTGCCGCATCAAAGAGCATGGGCCACATCTCAAGCTTAAGAACGACTGGCTGTTGGCCGAGTACTTGAAGCGCGAAATCCTGAAGAGCGTCGACGTCGTGATCGCGCCAACTGTCAATTATCAATATTATCCCGCGTTCATTGGATATCCCGGTTCTATCTCGCTCCGTCTGAAGACGGCCCGCGATCTGATGGTCGACGTTTGCAGAAGCCTGGGTCGTTACGGCCCGCGGAAATTTTATGCTTTGAATACCGGCCTCTCGACCTTGAAACCATTGAGACAGAGCGCAAAGATCCTCGCCAAAGAGGGAATCGAGTTCCGATACACTGATTTCCTCAAGCTAATTGAACCGCTTGAATCGAAAGTGAAAAAGCAGGAGGGTGGAACGCACGCCGACGAGATTGAGACATCTATGATGTTGTTCATTGCGCCTTCGACTGTCGACATGACCAAGGCGACTAAGGATTATCATCCCGCAGCAAAGGGAGGACTTACGCGTGATCCCGAAGGGGACGGCAGTTATTCGGCTTCCGGAATCTATGGTGATGCCACACTGGCAACACGGCAAAAGGGAAAGATTCTGGTCCGTGCCATCGTCGTCGAAATCCTCCAGGAGATTCAGGGGCTTCGGAATAGTCACTGATGATTCCTGATTGTTTTCGCCGTCTTGAGATTTCATTTGGAACTACCGGCCTAGCTTTTGACACTAAGTCAACATCCGCAGTATTCGTCAGCGCTAAGGTCCATTCAACAATGGCTTCCTAACACAGCAAGTATCGCGCAAGAACTCTGCAGCTTCTTCCGGCACGCACGGATCAACCTGGATTCCCGATCCTAGTTCGAAACCGGCCGGCGTCGTTAGGCGCGGGGTGATTTCCACGTGCCAAAGAAAATATGCCTCCAATTCATCCTCAACTGGCGCAGTGTGGATGACGAAGTTGAAATGATACCGAGCAGCCTGTCCTGATGGCCAGCCCTTTTGCCGATCGGACCTCAAACTATCCTTTTCGCTTGAGCAAGAAACCCGACACTGTTCGATTACAACTCCGTTTCGGTATACGGCGCGGGGGTGTCCGCCACTCCGCCTCGGTGTAATCGCTCGCGAGCGGAAAAGAGGCTGCCTTTTGCTGGTACCGGATTAGCAAAACGGAGAAAGCCCGTTGGTCGTTGCACGTCGACATACATCGCTTCAAAACCGCCCCGGACAGAATACAGTTCGTGCCAAAAGCCAGTCCCCCCAGTGTCTCGCAAGAACTGCTTCCACCATTCCCGATGGGGTTCTGTCCGTGTCCAGCGTTCAAGGGAATCAAAATCGCGCCAATACTGGCGCATCCCGAAGTGCGGCGGAAACAACGAGTAGAAAAGATTTTCGTGAAGAAGCAAGCCATCGGGTCGAGCGGCAACAGAGCCCTCAATCTTGGGTCCGAAGCCAAATAGCGTTTTAATGCCCGTGAGCACGTTCACCCGCATGCCCAGATAGACGACCACCAGGTCGGGGTAGGTGGAGAGATCGACTGTCTGACGAAGTGCTTTCATAGGATTCCTTGTCTTATAGTATCTTCAGAGGGTCCACAAGCCGGACCCCGGGTCGACGAATTGCACTTAAATCGTGGATTACTCTGGGGACTAAACGAAGCACATCTACAGCCGGCTTTTCAAGTGGGGGCTCAGGTTGGGCACGCAATTTAGCTTCGATAGCCCGGCGGCTCGGCGCCTTCTTTCGAGACTTCTGATCTGGGCAATAGAATTGCAGCGCAAACAACGGAAAGCAAGGCTGATCCCGGTCGAAGAGCGGTGAAACTGCATCGCGATTCGGTCGCTTACCTGCGGGAGAAAACGATGTCTGAACGCCTAATCTAGAAACGGGTTGACACACTCCCGGGCTTTCAAGTTCCCGTACTGCTGCGTTGCGATGATGAATTTATGGCAATTGAGATGGCGATCGTGATGCGAAGCCAGGTAATCTTTAGTTTCGTGTTGCCATTTAAGTGCAAAAGCGCATGATGCGCTTCGCTACTTACAAACCTTCTTTGTCCGACTTCCTTCTCCCCACGAGCGGTAGCAGGGGTTCAATGACGGGGGCGCTCTCACCCAGCGCTTGGCGTCGAAGCGTTGTGAGGAAACAAAGAAAACACGGCCGTTCAAAGGGCCGTAACTAAAGAAAACGGAGGAATCTGGAATGGCCCAATGGTCTCCCGCTAGCCCGCTCGCTCACTCAGTGGTTGCCGCCGGATTTTGGTATGATCCTCAGCAGGACATCGTTTTTTCGCGAATGGACGCTCTCCAACGAAAGTTTGGATACGCCTATGGATATGATGACTCTATCTTCCTGATTAACGCCGTGATCGACTGCGAGCCGATCTTTTTTTCCTTCGCCGGGAAAACCTGGATGATCGAGCTATGGAAAGGCCAGTACGGCGTAATGACCGGATGCGAAATCGGAGTGTATAACCGGGCTCCCATTCACTCGCCAGCCTATGACTCGTTAGACCGTTACCTCGGCAAACGAGCAGAAGATTCCACTCCGTCTCACAACCTGTTCTTTGAGTGCGCTAGCGATAGTGAACTCTTAGAGATGTCATTTACGCTCAAGCGCAAGGGCCAAAAGCTTTTCTCCAGAGGGCCGGAGAAACATTGGTGGCTGACCGGTTTTAAGTGGGGTGAACTTTCCAACCCGGATGATCTCTCCATGGAGGTCGAGATCCGCTTCGCTGACCAGGCAATGTCCATGGCATTTCGCAACGCACTGGTCGATTTGAAATATGGGTATAATCCCATTGGATCGGCGGTGGTCTTTAAGTTTGATCAGCCGAAGACTTATCAGCCTCGCCGGGATCCGACCAGGCGGGCCCAATTAGCGGCCGTTACGAACGGCAACCTTGGCCTGGTCGCCAGATACAAGAAGGCGCGACAAGGCAATAATGATCCAAATCTGGTGACCGGTGAGGCGGCAAGCTTGGTTTCTGATTTTACGGCCCTCTACGCCCAATCATTTTTCAATCAGGTTTGGGCGGTATTGCACAGAGAAGCCGATAGAACCCTGGTCGAGGTCCTCAGATCGATCGGGAAGTTCTTTAGCCCCTAGGGGAGAGTGGAGCGGGGAAGAGGCTTACCTCGCGAAATTAAACAGTTAACAAGAGAAGAGAAGCAAATGAGCGAAACTACTTCGACGCTCACCAGTATTGATGCCTGCGATTTATTCGTAGATCCGCAATTTCTTGCGTCCCACCCTAAGGATACCTTTACCTTGGCCTCGGCCAAAGCGCTCACTAGCGAAGAAGGGGTGGAGCTCCCGCTAACCATAGATCCGACGGTCGTCGTCTTTTCAGAGTTTGATCACCCCTCGGTGCTGGCGGGGCCCCGCCAGCGGCCCCGGACGACGTTATGGGCCTCCGGTGAACATGTGCTGGTCGGAAATCACTGCACCTTGCCTGGCGTTGCCAAAGGAACCAAGTTCGACTTAGGGGCCGGGAACGTGGTGAGCTACGGGGAGGTGGTGGCGCTGGCCGGCGACTTTATTGGCGACCCAGGGGCGCCGATCTGCGGGAGCGCAAAGGAGGAAGAGCGCCAAGCGCGTTTTCGCCAATCTTTTAATGGCCTGTACACCAACCCGCAACAGACTGCTGCTATCTTGCGATTAATTAATGAGGAACTCGAGGCTCTGAACAAGGCGATTACTAGTGGGGGCAAGCCATCCGACGTTTATAAGGATCCGCGCTTTGGCATCGCCCGGGAGCTGTTATTCAACACGATCACCGAAGGCCGGTATTTAAACCTTGCCGCGAACAACTTCGATCATTTCGGCGATGGAGCACTCGCCGCTTACAAGGCCGGCCACGCTTGCGCGTTAAATACGGCAGAACTGGCTGGGAAAGGCGCGTCTTCCGCGTATCCGGGGCGGCCATGGAAACTAGAAAATGCGTACGTAATGAACGCCTTCGCAGACCACTTTCTTTCTGACCTGTTCTCGGCCGGCCACCTGCGTGCCGACCGGTTGAGGCTCCACACTTGGTCGACGTTGCGCGTTCCTACCACCGATATTATGTGCGGCGACTACCTGGCGAAGTTCTTGCACGATGAGGACTCCCATTTCGGTCTCAACGTCCAGAACGAGAAAGGCGAGCGTTGGCGCTGCTATGGCGATGAGCGCTACGGGGATCCGGAAAATAAACGGAATCGCGAGCTTTGCGAGGCGGCGGTACAACTCTCGATTCAGGAGATCTATCAAGCTTACCAAACTAAGAATGGCTCTCCCGTTTTTGGGGCGCTCAAACTAGCTCCCGATTTGGCGAAGGCTCGGGATTGGAGCACTAATGCGGACCACCGGGTGCTGTTCTTCTTTGACTCCGCCGGGCTGCAAAGACGCCAAAACGTGAACAACCTAAAGGATAATCACTACGACTGGTGCTCCGATGGGTTGACCACAGTGGCGTTTCTCAAGCTAAATTACAAACTCCTGGATTGAACGATTGCCCTGTAAAATCGACTTTCTTTGAAAGAGAAGTGTTATGCCATACCGTATCAAGTTCTTGGAGCCAGACGGGACTCCTCTAGGGGGTGGGGTCCCGATTGAGTTGTTGGGCGACGGCAAGAGCATCGGTTCTGCCCAAGTGGACGCCCAAGGTATCGCAGCGTTCGACGTCGACCCGGCGCAGTACCGGAAGCTCGTCGTAAGGGTCCCTCAACAGAATTGGGTGCCGATATCTACCTGATTTAAAGCTTCGTCCTACCGTACGACCGCTGAAGGTTACCGAACATAACCCTCTGGCTTCCACCATGACGCCCGACGGCAAGTACTTGTACGATCGGGCATTGACCGGCAATTGACCTATTGACATTTGATTCGAGCAGCAGAGGTTTAGACCGCCGTGCCTATCCCCTAGCGCGACAAAAGAGACGGATCGCTTGAGGAGAAGCGCCCAGGATCGGCTGAAGAGTTACCCCCTTCTGGACACTTTGGGCCCGAAAACTTCACGAGTAACTGGCCGTCCAAGGAAAAGAAAATGACCAGCAACGAAATGAACTCGCAGATGTCCACCAAGCAAGGCTTTATCGCCGCGCTTGATCAAAGTGGTGGTTCGACGCCCGGCGCTTTGCGTTACTACGGCATACCTGACAGCGCGTATAGCGGAGAGGCCGAGATGTTTAAGCTGATGCACCAGATGCGCGTACGCATGATGAGTTCGCCCGCCTTCACGGGCGACAAAGTCATCGGAGCGATTCTGTTTGAAGGCACAATGGATGGACAGGCTAAAGGGAAACCTGTACCTGCATTCCTCTGGGAAGACCGCGCTGTCGTCCCGTTCCTGAAAGTCGATAAAGGATTGGAAGCGGAAAAGGACGGGGTCAGTCTGATGAAGCCGATTCCGGGATTAGACCCGCTTCTTCAACGCGCCGCGAAACTCGGGGTCTACGGCACGAAAATGCGCTCGACGATCCACTTGCCCTCCAAGACCGGTATCGCGGCCATCGTGGCCCAACAGTTCGCGTTTGCCTCGCAAATCGCGCACCATGGACTGATGCCAATCCTGGAACCGGAAGTTTTGATCAAGAGCCCCGACAAACCGGGCGCGGAAGCGATCCTTCGCGAAGAACTCGCGAGAGGACTGGATGAATTGCCGGTCGGACGCAGCGTGATGTTAAAACTGACGATCCCGGACGTTCCGGACTATTATTCTACTTTGATCGAGCACAGCCGAGTCGCCAGGGTCGTGGCGCTCTCCGGCGGCTATTCCCGGAAAGACGCCTGCCACCGCCTCGCCGCCAATCATGGAATGATCGCGAGTTTTTCGCGGGCATTGATGGAAGATCTCCGTTATTCGATGAGCGACACCGAGTTTGATGCCTCGTTATCAAAATCGATCGATGAAATCTACCAGGCCTCAGTTGCCAAGGTTTGAACCGTGCGCCAGTTTCTGCTCTCGGTACCGGTTGGCCAGGAAGCCGTAGAATAACACTGCGGGCCGACTTGCATTTGTTCGCCGTCGGCCCAACGACAACGGGTGCTGAGACAATCACTTTATTAACGGTCTTGCCCTGGTTTGTGACCGAAGGCTCGTCCTAAAGGTTTCTGCGTCTCCTCCGCCTCATCGGCGGAAAAACCGCCCACCATGAAACCGACACTTCACCCCGTCTCGGTGCCGCGAAGCCGGCACTAATGTCACCGGGTCTGCCGATCGAGAGTTGCATTGCGGGAAAGCTTTCGGCCTCTACGCTGCCGATATAAACCCGCAAAATGTCCCAGTACCCGAAGGAACTCGAAAGAGCCCTGCTCGGCTCCAGTCACTCCATAGACCTTGACGTTCATTTGAGAAAAAACAATAATTAATAATAAAAACCATCATGAAGGAAGCTTTGCTTCAAAGCAACGAGTGGCTCGCCGGCATTATCGGCTCCGCGATGGACGGCATTATTGCCGTGGACGAGGAGCAGCGCATCGTGGTCTTCAACGCTGCAGCGGAGGAGATGTTCGGCTATAGCGCTTCTGAAATGCTCGGCCAACCGCTGGATCGGCTGATCCCGGAGCGGTTTCGCGCCGCACACGCGGGGCACATCCGAAAATTTGAACAGACGCACGTGACGCACCGAAGGGCGGACGCCCTTGGCACCGTCTTCGGGGTGCGCGCCAGTGGTGAGGAGTTTCCCATCGAAGCTTCGATTTCCCAGACCAAGGACAGCGGAGCGAAACTGTTCACCGTGATTTTGAGGGACGTCACCGAGCACAGACTGGCTGAGCATCTCCGGTTGGAAAACGTGCGGCTCGAAGAAAGGAGTCGCCTGCTGGAAGAAGCAAACCATATCAAAAGCGAGTTCCTCGCCAACATGTCGCACGAACTGCGAACACCGCTCAACGGCATCATCGGCTTTGCCGAGTTTCTCGTCGACGGTAAGCCCGGCCCGGTTAATCCCAAGCAGAAGGAATATCTCGAAGATATTTTGAATAGCGGCAAACACTTGCTTGAGCTTATCAGCGACATATTCGATCTGACCAAAGTGAGTGCCGGCAAAATGGAGTTGCACCCGGAGAGATTCTCACTTCGCACAGTCATCGAGGAAACCTGCGCCGCATGCGACCCTATGGCACAAAAAAAAGGCGTCCACATCGATGTGGACATCGCTCTTGAGACTGGCGACGCGATGCTTGACCGGAAAAAGTTCAAGCAGATCCTGGACAACCTGCTTTCGAACGCGATCAAATTTAACCACGATGGCGGCAAAGTGGAAGTCAGTGCCAAACTGCACGACACCGAACACGTCGAGTTAGTGGTTAATGACAATGGTATAGGTATCAAAGCGGAGGATCTTGGTAAGCTTTTCAAGGAGTTCGCACAGCTCGATTCCGGCACTACACGCCGTCATGAAGGTACGGGACTGGGCTTGGCGTTGACCCGGAAGATCGTGGAATTGCAATGCGGCACAATCGGCGTAGAGAGCGAGTTTGGAAGAGGCAGTACGTTCACGGTCGTCATGCCGATTGAAACACGGAAGGTTGCAAACAAATCTTTATCGTAAACGACAAATCCTTCATTAGTACCGGTCGCGATATCGGCGGAAGTGAACGCGATCAACAGCGAATTGGGGATTTCTTTCAGGCATTACTGATCCGAGCTCATGCTTCTAGAGCAGATGGGCTCGTCGACGGGGGTGCACCTGCGTGAGAAGGGCGGCAAGGAGCACGAGGTTCCCTGCCACTACACGCTGGAGAAAAACCTCCATGAGTATCTCGCCGCTGCCGAGATCGCTGCTCATACTAAAACTAAAGATCCGCTATTCCGAACGACCGGCCGCAAGATTGGCCAGGCGCAATGCGAACACCGGCGGCTGACTCGCTTCCAACTATTCAAAAGATTAACTTTATCGGACAGCCTCGGGCCGTGCGCTATCCCTGGTGCGCCGTCGCGCTTCCGCCTGGCGCGCGACACAATGTCCAGCTTTTGCAACTGGTCCGGAGGGAGTTGGCTGGGCGAAGCTCAGGCGTCACATGCGGGATGCGTTATCCCAGCCCGGCTGCTTGCGCGATCAGGAACAACCCTGCCCCGACGACGACGGCTCCGATGGCTCGCGCGACGCGCTCACCGGCCGGTGCGAGACGTTCGACGGTGATGGCTGCCGTCACGATGGCCATCGCGCGCAGGTCCATGACCCCGATGACGAGCAGGATCGCTGTCAGGCCGGCGCAGCAGTAGTTGCAGTGGAGGCCGAGGCGCAGGCCGTATCGCCAGGCCGTGCCGGCGTCCGCTGCCAATGTACGGCTGCGCCTCGGTGCCTCCCGGCAGCAGGCAAGGTGATGTGCCTTCCACGCGGTGAACTGGAGCGCGCCGGCGATCAGGACTACCACACCGACCGCGATCGGAACGGCGCGCGCCAGTGCCGGGAGCTGCATTTCGACCGCCGCCAGCGCGACGCACAGCGGAAAGGCAGCCATTCCGAACGCAGTCCACACGAAGAAGTACCCCACGCCTACCAGCGCGGTCAGCCGACCCAGGCGCGTCTCGCCTGTCCTGCCGACGGCCTGGCGGTAGCGCCACAGCATTGGCGCCAAGGATGGCAGCATCATTGCTACCATCATCACGACCCACATGCCGAGGAACGACGCCGCGGCGCCGGGCCAACTCTGTCCGGGCATCAGCATCCACGCCATCGACATCGTCCAGTCGCCGGGCATCGGCATCTCGCCCATCGCCGACATGGACGCGCACCAGACGATCGTCACCGCCGCGCTGGCGGCGAAGAGCAGCGCCGAGACGCCGAAGAAGGCTCGTTCGGAAGCTCGCTCAGAAACCATACGTCGTGAGACCTCCCCTCGCCCGGTTGCCCCAACGACACCCACGATTGGCTCAGTGCTTGTCATACTCGTCGCGGCGTCGCCACCAGATGCCCGTCTCGTTGCGCCCTTTGGGGGCGCGATCGATCCACTGGTACATACCCCAGAGGCCGTCCAGTCCGCGCGCATAAGTGGAATAGGTATGGTAGACGACGTCGTCCTCGAGGACGAACGCGCTCATGCCCGGCCTATCGCGCGAGTACGTGGCCGCGTCGGTTCCGCAGGTGGCTGCGAACTGGACGACGGGCTCGGGGACCGGTGTCGCGTCCATCGCGTGGCCGCCGCGCTCGTAGTTGTATTCGACGACCCCCTCGCGCTGTTGCTCCTCGGTGCAAGAAACGTTGAAGTCGAAGTTGAAGTCGCTACCGAGCGAGGACGCCCAGGGAAACGTCCATCCCATCCGCCGCTTGTACGCCTGCAGCTTCGCGAGCGGCGCCCGCGACACCGCCGAAAGCGTGACGTCGTGGTTCGCCAGGTGGACGACGAAGCCGTCAAACCCGTCCGCGATCGTCGAGCAGGACGGACAACCCGCCGCGTAGTCGGGCCCGAACATGAAGTGGTAGACGAGGAGCTGCGAACGCCCTCTGAAGAGGTCGACCAGCGAGGCGTTCCCTTCCTCGGTCTGGAATCGGTACTCCTGGTCCACCCGGACCCACGGCAGCTCCTGACGTCGCCGCGCCAGTTCGTCGCTGCGCCGCGTCAGTTCTTTCTCCGCCTCGAGCAGCTCGAGCCGCGCTGCCAGCCACTCTTCACGTGTTCCGGTCATGTGCCTCGTCATCGTTCTACTCTCCTGGTGTTGCCGCTTTTACTCTCGTATTCTCTGCTTTCGAGATCCTGTGCGCTGTTTCGTGATACGTACTGGTTGCTGGTCATCAGACAGATTAGTATCAGGCATTGAACAGTGGGAGTGACAAGTGTGGCGGGATTCAAATGGACCCGCTGATCACGGCCGCGGCGCGTGCGCTCGCGGCGGGTGATCCCCTCGGCGCACTGAACCGGGTCGCCTTGCGCGACGACGCGCCTGCCCTCGCGCTTCGAGGCATCGCGATGGCGCGGCTCGGCGATCTCGTTCGAGCGAAGGTTCTCTTGCGAAGAGCGACCCACGCCTTCGGTCCGAAAGAGGCCGTGGCCCGGGCGAGGTGTGTGGTCGCCGAAGCCGAGATCGCGCTTGTCTCGCGTGACCTGAGCTGGCCTGCGAAGTCGCTTGACGCAGCGCGGGCGACGCTCGAAGAGCACGGCGACCGGGTCAACGCCGCGCATGCGCGGTATCTCGAGGTCCGGCGCCTCCTCCTTGTCGGGCACCTCGACGAGGCCGAGCGTATGCTCGCCGAGTTCGACCCCTCCCCTCCCCCTCCCCCTTCCCACCCGCGTCGAGGGCCGCTAAGGAGCTGGTCGTTGCGGGGATCGCGATGCGACGCCTCCGAACGAAGACGGCGCGCGCTGCGCTCGCTCGGGCCGAGCGCGCTGCGCACCACGCAGGTATTCCTGCGCTGACGGCGGAGATCGAAAGCGCATCCCTCGTCCTGAGCACGCCCGCGGCGCGCCTGATTGCGCGGGGCAAGGAGCGACTCCTTCTGCTCGAGGAGGTTGAAGCGTTACTGGCGTCGAGGGCGCTCGTCGTAGACGCGTGCCGTTATGTCGTGCGTGAAACACACACGGTGGTCTCGCTCGCAAGGCGTCCGGTGTTGTTCGCGCTCGCACGCGCGCTGGGCGAAGCGTGGCCCGGAGACGTGCCGAGGGCCACGCTCGTCGCGAGGGCATTTGAAGCGAAGCGCGTCGATGAATCGCATCGCGCGCGCTTGCGAGTCGAAGTCGGGCGGCTTCGCAAGGTGCTTCGAACGTTGGCCAGCGTGAGCGCGACGCAGCGAGGGTTTGCGCTGGTGCCGCGCCGCGCACGCGAGGTCGTCGTGCTGGCGCGACCCGTCGAAGAGGAGCATGCGGCGGTACTCGCCTTCCTCGCCGACGGTGAGTCGTGGTCGAGCTCGGCCCTGGCGCTTGCGCTTGGAGCCAGCCAGCGCACCGTGCAGCGGGCACTTGACTCGCTTGCGGCAGAAGCCAAGGTGCAGTCGTTTGGTCGCGGGAGAGCTCGTCGTTGGATGACCCCGCCCGTGCCTGGATTCACGACGATCTTGTTACTTCCCGCCCCACTGCCGAGTGACTAGATTGGAAGCATGAATCGATCAGCGGCTGAAATTGTTCGTGAGTATGGACCCTTTCCGGGTGTCGACCGCGTGAATGGGGTCACGTATGACGGTCAGCAAGTCTGGTTTGCTTCCGGAGATAAGCTGAACGCTTTCGATCCGGCGAGCGGAAAGACGCTGCACTCGATTGATGTCGCCTCGCAGGCAGGAACGGCCTTCGACGGCCAGCACCTGTTTCAGATCGCCGAGGGTCGCATCCAGAAGATCGATCCGAAGACCGGCCGTGTGCTCGCCACGATTCCGGCGCCCGACGGCGGCGGTAACTCGGGGCTCGCATGGGCCGAAGGGTCGCTCTGGGTGGGGCAGTATGAGGACCGGAAGATCCACCAAGTCGATCCCCAAACAGGGGTGGTTCTTCGCACCATCGAGTCCAGCCGTTTCGTCACCGGGGTCACCTGGATCGACGGAGAGCTCTGGCACGGCACCTGGGAAGGTGACGAGAGCGATTTGAGGCGCATCGATCCTCGAACGGGAGAGGTCTTGGAGAGCCTCGAGATGCCGCCTGGAGTAGGTGTGTCGGGCCTCGAATCCGATGGCGGCGATCAGTTCTTCTGCGGAGGCGGAAGCAGCGGGAAGGTGAGAACCGTCCGCCGACCCAGGCGAGGTTCCGCGGCCGGCAGAGGCCCCGAGATCCCCGTCGACTCCACGAACAAGTAACCGAAGCGGCCCGTACGGGTCAGCAGTTCTGACCCGAGGTAAGTTCTACATCCAACAGTTAGCGTTAGCCATTGCCAAGCCAGGCGCAAACAGGATTTACGACGAGCATCGATGAAAGATTGGATCTGTATGTTGCTAACAATGAAAAAGAAAGGGTGATCCAAAAGCTTATAGATTTCTTGGAGCACCTTAAGTCTCTCAAACCACTTCGCCACGCCGGGATTGGCGCATTGAGTGCCAAGGTGCGCTTACTTGGCTCGCTTCCACACCACATGAGCGGTCCCGCCGGTTGAGGTAGGGCCAGTGTACTTCAATTCATCCCCTGCAAGAGTCAAAGATCTCTTTTGATCCGCCCCGCTAAAGTTCGGGAACGAACTGCTCTCAATGTGATAATTGAGCGTTTGATCTGCCTCGCTGACTGAGTACGTGCCAAAGTAGCAGATACTTCCCTGCACAATAGCTTTGTTCTCCTCCGGGGTACCTTCGAGACGATTGTTGGACGCGAATTTAGGAAGGCCGGAGCCTATGAGCTGTGCAGCAAAGTGGCCATTGCCATCGAACATCAGGATGCCTGTCGGATTGGCACCAAACGGGTTGAACTTGCTGCCATCCTGGTGCTCGTCGTAGATTGATACGAGCATCCAAGTTCCTACCAGTTGGTCTTTGGCGCTCTGGGCGTCCGCCGGTACGGCAAAGCTCAGAAACAGCAGTGCCATAGCGGCGAAGGGGAGCGTACCACGCTGATTCATGGTCTTCATGCTTTATGGTCCTTTTGCATCTTGTTGGTCTTGAAATCCGGCATCCTCGGGCGAGACTGCCGAAGGGTTTTTTGATCGCTGAGAGGATGCACCTTTTCTCAGCTCCTCATCCACAACTTTCGGTTATGTGTCTAAGAACAGAAGCCGGTCCCACATTCGCCTAAGAATTGGCCTCCCAAAATATTATCCTGAAAATCGTCGAGCCCACGACGGTGACACAGCCATTTGTAAAATGGCGCCGGCACCCTTCGATCTGGCGGGGTAAGCGAAGCGTCCCGCTTTGCCTCTCCGAGTAGAGCAAACCGAGACGGTTCGCTTACGTTTGCTGACAGCTTTCGGTGGTTCGGATCGGCCTTTGTGTGAACAATAAACTAAGATTAGAATAATGCCCATTCCGATGTCTTATGCAGGTTTTTCAGGTTCTGCAAAACGCAGTGGAATTTATGAGCAACACGTCTCTTTGGACTTCGCTGAGAAACCCTGTATTCCGCAGACTTTGGATTGCGAGCATCGTGTCGGGTGTTTGCGTTTCGGCTCACGACACCGTTGCTACCTGGGTCATGAACACGCTAACTCCGTCGATGTTCCTGATTTCGGTGATGTCGACCGTAGCAGCGCTTCCCTTTTTCTTATTTACGCTCCCCGCCGGAGCGCTCGCCGACATGGTCGATCGGAAAAAACTTCTCTTAACAATGAATGGATGGCTGGCAGGCTCTGCGGCCTGTCTGGCGCTCCTTGGATTTTTCGGCCTCCTCAATCCATTGGTGATTCTGGTGTCGGTGTTCATGATGGGAATCGGCTTTGCCTTCACCGCACCCGCCTGGAGTTCTGTTGTTCCAGAGGTTGTTAGCAAAGAGGAATTGGCTTCCGCGGTTACGCTGGGCGGTTTGCTGCTCAACGTTTGCGGAATCATAGGACCAGCCGTCGGAGCCCTTGTTTGGCACTGGCGTTTCCACTCTCAATCGACTTTACCGGCAGCTTGAATTTCGAGCCGGCCGTCCCTCGAACTGCGCACCATGCAATGTTGCATCCGTCTCAACCGGACGATGGGCCGGTGACAATCACCTTTGGTTTTCATATCGATCCCGTCAACAGGGCGCGGTTTATCGATTTAATGCGCGAAGTCCGGCTCATGCATTTGCGTAACGGCGCGTTTAGTTGGCGCCTGAATGAGGATTTGTCGGAGTGCCACGCCTTTCGAGTCGAAATGCTTGTTGCTTCGTGGTCTGAACACCTTGTTCAAGATGAGCGCATAACGAAAGAAGAACAACGCAACCTCGAGCGCGCGTGGAGTTTGGATATCCGCCCGGATGGTCCTGTCGTAAAGCATTTTATCTCCGTCGATAAAGAGCTTCTCGGCGGCAAACATGAGGAAAGGGCGGGACTATTTTTTAACACTTGTTTTTACTGCGAATCCCCGGGAAACCCAAATTTTCCAGCCAAGGCTCTTGGGGAACTCTTCACTAATACTAGGGTTATATCAGATCCCGAGTTCAAGTCTTTCGATTTGAAGTCTCTTCGCATTAAAGATCCGGATATAGACCACGACCACGCAGACACCACGACCAATCGAGAGGGGAGCGCTTCAAGCAATGAGTGACCCTTTCCATGGAGGGGGCAGCCTCTTCGCCGCACTAATTTTTACGACCGGACAAAGGACCTTGCGGTTGACGCTTTGCTGCACAAGATGAAGCCGTAAGCTTTGTTCCCGCCATTCACACCGTGGGCGTTTTGCCGAGCGGATAGCCCCAGGGAAAAAAGACTCTGCCTGAGCCAATAAGGCTTCGATTAACATGGCGACAAAGAGCTTTCCTTCCAACCAGGCTACCAGGTGCGGGCTAGAGTCGGGAATTATGAAACCCGCCCAGACCGCCCGCACCGAATAACCAGTACAAAATCAGGATTAAAAGGAGGAGACCGATAAGGCCATACCCTCGGTTGCCGTACCGGCTGTAACCGTAACGGTGGTAGCCGAAACCGCCACCGAAAACGAGGATCAAAATGAGAATTAGAATCAACATATCAACGCTCCGAAGGTTTTATTAAAGGGGCTGAGAAGGTCTGATCATCTCGCATCGCGGCCGCAGCCTGGCTCTCCAAACAAGTGACTCCCTAGCCTCATCGAACGTCCGATAAGTTCCGATGAGGAACCCTTCCTTCCATGCGAAGAAGCACCGTCCGCTACGGGAGATCCCGCCAAGTGGACCATGATATGGGTACTGGTTCGCCGGTACTCGGTTACTCACGCTCCAGTATCGCTCAACTGAATCGCTCGCACCCATACTCTTCTCGATGGGTTGCGGTTGCTTTTGGCCTAGAACAGGTCAAGCCGCCCGCCAAGAGCGCGTCCTACTGTGAAGCAGAGTTACGCCATGCCCATCCATTGCGTTCGCGGACCGGCAGACCCTCTTTCCCCGTGGCCGGCGCCTGCTGAGAAGAGGAAGTTTTAGCTCCGCCAAGTTCCCTTAATTTGTAACTCCTATGGGTATATCCCGGGGTATATCCTTCGCCTTTGGTGCAACCGGCGGCGGTGGGGACGACGATAGATTTGGGGAAGAAATAAAGCGTTTCCAAATGGCTGCGTACGGTCCGTCTATGTCTTTCGGGGAATACTTTAGCGCCAGCGCGTCAAGGCATGCCGGTACGTCTTCGTCATCCAAATTCCGCCATTGGGCGCTTACCACTTCTCCCAACTCTCCTAACCAGGGGGGAACCAGTTTTGTGTCGGCCGATTGAATAACCGCAGCTCCTAACGGTTCCTGCAACCTTACATCCCAAACACGAACCGTATCTAACGCATCCCAAAAAGGTCCCGATACGGTAACTAACTTCGTTCCGTCGCCGCTGAATCGCGCCGAGCAGAACGCGCCCTGCAAACAGATCGGCTCCGCAATCGGTTGATCTAAGTTACCAAGGCTTGAGATTACGATGCTGCCACGCAAGACCGCGGCTGCCAGACGCCTTTTTGCCTGTTGGGGATTGAAAGCAATGCACATGACTTGTTTGTCTCGCGCGTAACCCGATCGCGTTGAGCCGCTATGGAGGTCTAAAATAATCACCGAGCCATCAAGGAGAATGGTCACCATTTCCTCCTTTCCCGGGCCGAAGGCCAGGAAACGAGGATGTGCATCAGTAGGCAGGCGGAACGAGCCTCGTAGCTGAGCCGATTGTGCCTCAGACGTTAAAGCGGCGGGATCCCAAAACTGCACGGCACCCTCGGTCGACTCGGTGGCTAACCATTTATCATCCTCGCTGAAACACGCGGCCGCCACTTTCGCATTTCCGAACGGATTGGCGATCTCTTGATAAAGCTTGCCGTCATAACGAAATAGCTGACAGGAGCTGTGATCCAACCCTCCCGAGACAATCGTCAGCGTTTTCCCGTCGTGACTCCACGCAACTTTGCGGAACGGAAAGGAATCTTTGATTTCGATCGTCTGTAAAATTGAGCCGTAAGATCGGGTTAATTGGGACCACCCGCGAATTTGCACCGTCGTTTTGGACGGAGCTGAACTCGAGAAGAGAAGCAGTTGTTGACCGTCGCAACTGAAAAACCCGGAAGAAAATTTAGCTGCTTCCGCGGACGCCAGAGACGGTGCCCCACCAGCCGAATTTGCAAGCTTAGGCGGCGAAAGGTCGGGACCGGCAGCAACTAGTTCATGACCCGTCCCATTCCACCTCAGAAATTGCCCATCTCTTGAGACCACGATCAGATTTCCGTTTGGGTCCCAGTTGGCGCAAAGGAGTGCACTATCAGAATTAACCTGCAGAACGGGACTTAAGGCCGGACACCACGCACGTTGAGAGAGCAGCTGGCAAGTTAGACTCGTCACCTCGCTGTTCGCGCGATCGACGCGCAATGCTCGCGAGAGATAATACAACGCGAGCACGTCCTTCTTCGAATCGTTTTCTAACGCCAGGTGTTTTTCCGCGACCCGCAAAAGCGCTAAGCCTCGATTTCTCGCCTGCTCCGATTGTTGACGCTCCACTGCCAGCTTTTCCTTTTCTTCGACCGCTAAGGCTTTTTGCATTTCTGCCTGGCTGTAGAAGGAGTAGCAAAAGTACGCCGAGACGAGGAAGCCACCAAGGAAAAATACCGCCGTGCGGCGTCTGCGAATGACCGCGAGCCTCTGCTGTTTTTCCGCCCGTTTTCTTTCCGTTTCAGCGCGCCGCTTTGCTGCCTCAAGTTCCCGTGTTTGACGGCTTTTCCGGATCACCGCAGTCAGAATATCGTGCGCAACCTCAATTCGCTTGTTGTCGAGCCGCTCTTCGATGCGCAACAAACGGCCGCGGACCAGCCTCTCCAGAGAATCAGGCCCGACCTTCGCTCTTTCCAGCTTGGAGGTGGCCATCTCGAGGCTCATACTTTCCCGATGCCCCAATTCGGTCACCAGCTCATCCTCAACCAGCTGGCGAACCGCCTTCGGTTCTTTGCTAAGTTGGCGCTCGTAGAAGTCAGTCAAGATGGCTGTTTGCTGACCTGATTTCACCAGAGCTTCGGTGATTTCATTTTCGCCCGTCTCTAACCGCTTCTCGTTCAGTTCGCGGCACAAAAGGTTGAGCAACGCCGGATCAATTGCCGGGACTAGTTCGACGCACTGAGTGTTCGATGAGCCTTTTTCAGGCACCGGCTGACCCATGACGAAATCGACGATTCTCCGGGCCACCTCCATGCTGATCAGTGGCTGCGCCGCGCGGGACGCCGGCCCGCGTATGGCCTCCAGTGCCTGCGGCCGGGTCAGACGACCCAACCGCATCCGGTTTTGCATAATCGCCGGCATGCGCCTTTTTAACCCTTCAAAGTCTGCCAGGTAATCCTCGCGAAGAACGATAATTATTCGGTAGCCTTGGCGCGAATAATCGAATCCTTCTGCGAATTCAGGGCTGCGCTCCATCTCCATCTCAATTCCCGGCGGAACCGTGTTCTCAACCAAGCATGATAATTCCTGCAGAAAAGCATCCACTTGCTGTCGCGAAGTGCTTGACTTGTACCCGATGGTAAAAATTTCCTCGAACTGATCAAATACCAGACAAGGCGTTTGCCCATCTCGTCTGGAGCACAGAGGTTTTTCGATCCGGTGAAAGTATTCCCATAAGCTGACCTTTATATCTGCCAAACCGTCGCAATCTCGGGCGACCTGCTGTTTTATCTGGTCCACAACGCTCAGCTCCGACTCGTAATCGGGCCTGATGCGGATCGGTTTAAACCTCTCGGCTCTGAGCTTCGGAAATAGACCGGCCAGCACTAGCGAAGTTTTACCGTAACCTGATTGACCAAACAGGATCGTCAGGGTTTGATTTTTTACCCGCCGGTGTAGTTCCGCGATTTCCTGATTGCGCCCGAAGAAAAAGGGGCTCCCCTTTTCGGTGAACGCTAGCAGCCCTGGCCAGGGCCGTTCAACATCAAGCGCAGCCGTCTTCAGATCAACACTGCTATTTTTTTCATTCATCGATTCCAGCGAGTTTCCGCACATAATTACGAAATTCCGCGGTCACCACACCCTGTGGCAGCTTCATGAACTGCAACCCACTAACGTAGTCTGGAAGTTGACCCTCGTTAATGGGCGAATCGTCGACCAAGACGGGCAATACGAAAGGTCGTCCCGGATTTCTTCGCAAGGCCCTTGGCGCGGCATAGTGCCACTCCTGGCGGAAAAACCGATCTTTGGGATCGTAGGTGTGCTTTGAGATCAACAAGATGAAAAAGGAGCAACCTTGAATGCCTTCCCCAATGTTTCGCGCGTACTCGACCCCGGCTTTCTCCTTAAGATCTGTCATGTCGAACCAGACCGCCATGCCATCCCCTTCTAAACCGGTTTTTAGATTCCACGCCGCGTCGACGTCTTCACTGGGGTAACTGATGAATACCGACCCCGGTGGCATCACCGTCGGAGGCGGAATTCGCACAGTCACAGGCCTTCCCGATTTCGGACTTCCGTGACGTTCCATCCACCGGCGATGCAGCTCATTGACGAAATGAAGTGCGTCACCGGCCGGGTAAATCTGAGTCGTTCGGCTGTAATGGCGAAGAAAAAGAACGAACGGCTGATCCCTTTGAGCCTCCGCATCGGCAACAATCTCCTGCACGGGACGGTTCTGGGAAACGCGAGTCCCTTTTGCGATGCGAAGGAAAACTCGAGCCATCCAATCGGAGAGATTAATTCCCAAAATAAGCAAGTTTTTATTGGTTAGTTCGTTGAACAGCCGACCGAGGTGCTGCTTCCTTTCTCCCAAAGCGAACACAAACTCGAGTAGATCGTCATCGCAGATCACGCAGGAATAGGCTACCGCAGACAGTTTTCCGAAGAGCTGATAGACAATTTCCCGAGACATGTCTCCCTCTACCGGCAAATCCTTCGGTGCGCCGGTGGTTTGAAAGCTGATCACTTCCGTGCCCTCGGCACCTCCGAACCGGGTACGGTTCAACGCCTCAGCTAAGAGCCCGTCAAAGGTAGTAGAAATGAAAAGCTTAAAATTGTTTATTTCAGCCAATTGCTCCAGGACACGAGGAACCGGAATCTTTGCTTCCCGCACGATGGTGGTCAATCTTGAGTAGGCGGAATGGCGTTTACCCTGGTCCGTCAGAGAACAGACGACGTCATTAAGCGTGCATAGCTCTGGAAGTTCCGCAGCCGGAATTTTGAATCCCGCAGCCAGGGCTTCAGCTGCCCAGCGGTAAAGTGAAACCGGCCTATCGGTGCCAATGTCAACATTGAGCAACTCGGCCCCGACGATCGGCAGGACTTGACCCTCTTCGATTTGGTTTAATAGATCACCCCAGGAATCTTCGTCAAACGAGCTTAGTTGGATTGTTGCGGAGCAAGGCGGTTGCAAGCTGGCGGGGGTTTCCGTTGGCAACGCGTCGGTTATAGCGCTCATAGTTCGTCGCATCCTCAGTTTCGTGCGGTAGGTGGGGTTTCGGAACTTGCCTTCCAGGGACTTATAACCCGCCTCAGGTTATCTCCTCTCGCCCGGCTTCCAAACTAGGGTGTGATAGATCTGGCCACAATAACCCGTTAGGGTTATATTCAGTAGAATTAGTCGCTACATCTAATAGGAAGTCGCAGGGGCGAACGGCGTTTTGGAGTACGATCCGCAGCAGGAACTTGTTGCGTTTGGCGAGTCGGTTGTGTTTCGTTGAGAGGCGGTGATTTACGCACCTGACCGCCGTAGCTTTAGCGGAGGTGGGCGGCCGGGGATCATAGTGGTACTCATTTGGGGCGGGAGAGGACAAGGATGGCGTTCGCGATCAAAGCCGAGGTTTGCGATCCGCGGGCGACGATGTTCGCGTTCACCGCGCAAAAGACGATGTATGGCGGTAAGCATATCGCCAAAGGCGACACGGTTTTCGTGTTCGCGAGCGAGAACGAGGGCGGGCAAGGCCTCATCGCGCGCGGCGTTGTCACTTCCGCCGAAGCGATCGCGAAGAAGCGCGGCATCGCCCGGCAAACACCGCGTGTGAGCCTCACCATCAGACGCACCGCGCTCGCGAAGCGGCCGCTGGGGCGGAGCGAGCTCAAACATTTCACCGACTGGAATGACGGCCAACCCGGGACCGAGCTCACTTTCAAATTCTATCGTCAGGCAACGAACAAGATCGTCGCCATCTCGGATGAAGCGGCGGCGTTCCTCAGCGAATTCTTCTAGCGCGACCAGCTGCTACGCGCTTTGGTAACCGGCAGCGCTACCCTAAGTTGCAGCGGACTGGGAACATAGGCGGTTTTGACCAAAACAGCTGCGTTTCTAAACCACATTGATTGAGAATAGACCGATTGCATTGGCGTGAGGGCACCGCTCACAACCCTGAGAAAACTTGGGCAGGCGCACGGCCTGCAGAAGATCCAACTGAGTAAAGGAGAAATGCGTGAATACAAACGTAATACACGAGGTTTTGGCGGAGACGCAGGCGGGCAAGCTGATCTTCCCTGAAGTGGTACGCAGGCTGCTCGAAGTTGGCGTTGAATCGTACTTCTGCGATCTCGCCGCAGAAGCAGACACTTTCTACTTGTCCAATGGCAAGACCCATGTAGAAAAGATGATTCTTCCACTTTCGCCCGTCGCTGAGGAGTTTTCGTCATCCGACGTGATAGCTGCGATTCGCGGAGCCCAGGCAGACCAGATTCGCTATCCGGAGTTCATGAAGCGCTCGGCCGCGGCGGGCGTGATCGCCTACTGGGCTTTTCTTACCGGCAGAAAGGTCATCTACTTCGGCCGCAAAGGCGAGTCTCACGTCGAGGACTTTCCCCGCGCGAAAACGTAGATTATTTGACGCAACGCAGTCGGAAGCTAGTGTCCTGTCCCCGAAATACGAGGTATTTTGTTGCGATCAAAATGGGCCGCCGGCAAGGCGTGAGGAGGGAGCATATCTGAATCGATACGTGACCGACGAGCAACGCAGCCGCCGGCCCATTTTCATCGCAACCCTCTGGGCCGGGGCCAGTTGGCTGTTTTTCCTCCGCCGCGGCGGATCGACCCGTATGACTCAGATATGGGCGCTTCGCTCGCGCCTTGAAAAACAGCCAACTGACCTCCGGCAAAATACCTCGTATTTCGGGGACAGGACACTAGTGCAAGGCGGTCGCTTTTTGGACGATCGCAACCAAATCGTGAGGTTACCCCAAACCAGTTGACCGAGCAGCGACGATTGACATGCCTGTCAACGGTCAATAAAGATACAGATCTAGGCTATAGAATGAACTGAGGACGTCCCTATGCCCCAAGTCGATGAAATCGTTAATGGCGTCTACCGCATTTGCTCTTTACCGCCGGGCCGATACCCGATCGGCTTCAATCAGTTCTTGCTCGACGACGAACAGCCGACGCTGATCCACACCGGATTCTATGAGTCATACGACGCGGTTCGGGCCGCGGTGGCGGAGGTGCTGGACCCAAAGCGGCTTGCCTACGTCGTGGTCGGGCACTTCGAGTCAGACGAGTGCGGCGGGATGGACCGCTTCCTTGCTGAGGCACCTGCGTCCGTGCTCGTCGCGAGCGAGCTCGGCGCTCGACTGAATCTCAACCATTGGGGCTACCACGGCGTTGTAAAGGGGATGCGTGACGGCGATCTGCTCGAGCTCGGCCGACATCGATTGCGTTTTCTGGAGACACCTCATGTTCACCACTGGGACTCAATGATGATCCTTGAGGAGACGACGAAAAGCCTGTTTCCGGCCGACCTCTTCATCCAGCCAGGCGAGCAGCCGCCGATCGTCAATGAAGATCTGACCGGAGAAATGCTTGGACTATATCGCGGGGTCGGCATCTTTGCCCACGAGGAACCGGTGCGGAAAGTCGTCAACCGCATTGCAAGGCTCGACCCGGAGTGGATCCATCCTATGCACGGCGGCAGTTTCACCCGAAAACTTGCCTCACGTTTCTACCAAGCGTTGCGTGAGAATCCATTCGCATACTGCGATACGCTGCTTGGGCGCCAGCTTCAAGTCGAGCAGCCTGTCTCTTGAGATGGGGGGTTGAGCAGCAAATGGACGAAATGCGGAGCTCCGCATTTTGCTCCTATGCTCTGCAACGATCAATATTGTTTGCTGAAGCAGAACGGCTACAACACTGCGTGCAGGAATTCGCTTTGCTCTCGGCGCAGGAGGCGGCCGAAAGAGCGCGTTTGTTGCCTGAGACGGTGGGTGTACCCTTGCATGCTGGCAGGAACAAAGTCGTGTTCCACTTTCGTCAAAAAATGATCCAATGGATGGATTGTTAGTAAACTCGTTCCCATCTTATGAATACAAAGTCTCTCTGTCTTATCTTCGTACTTTTCTCTGCTGCTCAGGCATTTGCCTGGACCAATGGAGAACTCCTTATCTGGATAAGTAGTAATCGACCTTTTCATGCACTAAGCGACATCGGCAGAACCTTTGAAAAAGAGGTCGGAGCTCCGGTCAAAGTAGAAACCCAGGAGAAAATCATCGACAATTTTCAGGCTGCCGCCCAGAGCGGCAAAGGCCCGGATATATTCTTCTGGGCGAATGATCGGATCGGAGAATGGGCCGATTCAGGTTTGCTAAAACCCCTGGATATCAAAGAAGAATTCAAGGCGAAGTACCTGCCGATGTCTTGGGATGCCGTGACACACAAACAGCGGGTTTGGGGATATCCGGTTGCCCTTGAGGCAGTGTCACTCATCTACAATAAGAAACTCGTCACGGGAAAAGTGCCTACCCAGCTGTCAGAACTGCCTGCATTTGGCAAGGAACTTCAGGCCCAAAATCCCAACGCGATCGTGATCATGTGGGACTACAAGACGCCCTATTTCAGCTGGCCGTTTCTCGCCAGTGCCGGAGGATACCCGTTCAAGAAGACGGCGGAGGGCTATGATGTCCGAGACATCGGAGTGGCCAACGCAGGCGCACTCGAGGGTCTGAAGGCAATCGTGGAACTCATCAATACGGGCATCTTGCCGAAAGGATCAACGCAAAGCATAATGGGTGAAAAAATGGCCTCGGGTCAGTTGGCGCTCATGGTGAGCGGACCGTGGGATTGGGCTAATCTTCGCAAAGCCGGCATCGATTTCGACCTTGCACCGATTCCAGGAGTTGGTGGCAATCCTGGGCGCCCGTTCGTCGGCGTATTTACCGCACTGATCAATCGTTCAAGCCCGAACCTCGATCTTGCGGAGCACTTCCTGGAAGAACACGCCCTCACTTCGGCCGGTCTGAAGGCGATGGACGCAGACGCACCCCTTGGCGTTCCCGCACTTAAAACCCTCTGTGACGAGATGGCCGCCAAGAACCACCTAATCAAAGTAACTTACGAGAACGCTGAAAATGGGGTTGTGATGCCGAACATTCCTCAAATGGGCAGATTCTGGACTTCGATGAGGGCAGCTTTCGAGATCGCCACAAACGGCGGAGTCACCCCAGAAGTCGCCCTCAAGGATGCCTTGAAGAACATGGAAAGGTAGCCGTGAATCGGTTCAACAGTTTCAATCGCATCCAAGGCGACAGAAGCTTAGGAAAATCATCGAAGCGTTTGCACTTGAACCGGTGCGCCGTCCCTCTTGCGCAGGACCGATCGGCCACAATTAAACCTACTTCGCTCGTTTAGAATTTATTGGGAAAGCCGTCTGTCCAGACGCTGCTACCGGTTTCCTCTTACCGCGATGCGATAGCAACTCCAGCAGTCCCATAATCAACGTGTCCCGCTCCTGCGATAGCTCCTCGAATGAGCGGCCATCGACCTCCTCCAGCACGCCGTCGACAATCTTTTTCTGCAGTTCGGGACTCGCTAGGTCGGGAGAGCCGAGATCGGCCCAGTACGCCATCATCGGACTCGTTAATTGCTTGAGGAAGTGATGCATACCACCCGGTCCACCTCCCAGGTGGTAAATCAGGTTCGGTCCCATCAGAGCCCAGCGCAGGCCCGGACCCATACACACTGCGGCATCGGCGTCCGCCACACTGACCACATCCTGATCGATCAGATAGGCTACTTCCCGGTAGAGGGCTGCCTGAAGGCGGTTTGCCACGTGTCCCATTACCTCCTTGCGAATATGCATCGCACGCTTTCCCATGGCGGTATAGAAACGCATCACGCGTTCGATAGTCTCGGCAGACGTCTTCGCTCCTCCGACCACCTCGACCAGGGGAATTAAGTGCGGCGGATTGAAGGGATGTCCGGTTACGCAACGCTCCGGGTACTTGCACTCGGATTGGATTCGGCTCATAGGGATACCGGAAGTACTCGACGCCAGGATGGCAGGCGGCGGAAGGATCGAATCCATGTCCGCGAATAATCTGATCTTCAGAGGCTCGCGTTCGGGGGCGTTTTCCTGTACCAGGTCTGCGCCTGCAACGGCTTCTTTAAGATCAGATTTGAATCGGAGACGCGAGGTCGACGCTCCCGGCGCCAGTCCGATCTTTGTCAGCGCGACCCACGCTGCCTCGACGTATTGGCGCATTTTGTCTTCCGTGCCTGGTGCTGGATCGGTAGCCACTACATCCAAACCGTGAGCTAGAAAACAGGCCGCCCAACTTCCGCCGATGAGCCCTGTACCGACAATCGCAACACGACTAATTTCGGTATTCGCGTCCATAATTGATCAACTCCTTTAGTTTCTATTCTGGCCCGCTTCGCTGACCTAATCTTACACACCTTCTCACCTCGAGTACCTGACTCAACGCATCGATTCCAAACTTAGCTTTTCGCCAAACATCCTCTTCCAACCCTCCGCCAGTGCTGGCGTCGCCAAAATTCGCTCCACCATTTCTGGCACCGGTATCTGATAGTAGCAAACATTCACGGCGTGCAGCGTAAGCCATGGGTTTGGCCGAGATTTCAGGCGCCATATGTCGCCAGCCTGCACGGTGCCGCATTGCAAAACCTGTACGTAGAATCCAGTCCGCAACGACTCGATCGTTCGTTTCAGAAACCCTGGCAACTTTAGCTTCCGCTCCTGCTTCCAACATGGACCCCGCGGACCGCTCACCTGTACCTCGCTCGAGCCGATTGAGTAAGTGTCTCCGACACAAACCGTGCGTTCGTTCCCGCCTTCGATCGTCCAATTTTCGCCGACGCTTCCTGGGCCCAGCTGTTGACTCGCGGTCTCCAGTCTAAATTGCTCGTTCCAATACTCGTAATGCTCGATTGGATGAACGCAGACTGCCTGAGAAGGGCGGCCATGATGCACGCTGTCTGCGACTTGATCACCGACGATACCCTGTGAGTCCAGTTCAACCGGGGCAAAGACAGCTTGCCGGAAAATCGAGGATTCCCAGACGCCGGCTTCGTCAGTGATCCTCTCAGGTCGACCAACAAAAATGGAATGTATCGATATCATTTCAGGGTCACCGGCCAAGTAGCCGCATCGTACTCGATTTACGTGGTTTTCATCGGCGGCCTGTGGTGGACGGCGGCGAGCAGGGCTAAGAGAATGAGTGAGAGCGTGCGCGAAACTACCGTTAACCCTGGCGACGGATGGAGACGTTAGTGGCCTTGACCAGGGCCACGACCTTGTCGCCTACCTTAAGCCCCATGTCTTGCACCGAGCGTGTGGTGATGATGGCGGCCACGTCGCCGATGGCGGTCTCTACGATGATCTCACTCAACACCTTGTCCGAGATTATCTCCTTCACGGTGCCGGGTATTTCATTGCGAATCGATTGTTCCATAACGTCATCGTCCTCTTCCGCCATGGATTGCGCAACTCAGGGCTTACCTGTCATCTGCATCTTTGATCTGCAACGGCCGGCGGAGTAGAACACCATATGAAAATGACGATCCGGTGGAACCGTTTTACCTCTTGCACCTTTCTGAGCCTGATGTGGATGCTTTGTCTACAGTCAATCGACAGCGGGTGGGCGCAAGTTAAGGCCGGCGATGCCGTCGGTGCTAACGCTCAAGCGGAAGACTTGCTGGACTTGCGAGGGGACCTGCCCAATCCCCGGCGAATCGACGCGTCCGAGTTGCATAAATTGCCGCGGGCGGAAGCGCGGACCGCCGATCCGCATGATCCGGGCAAAGAGATCATCTATTCCGGCACCCCGTTGGTGGAAGTGCTCAAGGCTGGTGGCCTCCTGCTCGATTCCGACATGGCGAGTATCCGTGAAACCGTGACAATGATTGTTCTCGTTGAAGCGACCGACGGCTACCGAGCAGTGTTCTCGTTAGCTGAGCTTGACCCGGGATTGATCGACCGCGTCATACTCTTGGCCGACACCAAGGATGGCCAACCGCTGCCGCCCCGCGAGGGGCCTTTCCGCATCATCGTTCCCGGCGAGAAACGCCCGGCGCGCTGGGTGCGCCAAGTCAAGGCAGTGACAGTTCGAAAAAACTGAAAAACGCAGATGCTTCTGCGGACGGACCTCCCCGAACTTCACTGTGCCCCATGCTCGCGCTCCATCGCGACGACGACTCCTATCTCGAATACGTCAATCGGCCCTTCTTTAGGGACAGCAGGCCTCTGCGGGACCTCAGCACCGATGGGTTGCTCGATGCATTCGACGCGATCTTTCGCCGGTCCAAACAGGACGCAATCCGGCGGAATCCTTATTTGTGGGGACGCAAATATGAGGAGCGGCGCCGTTTCGAGGTTCGGGCGGGACTATTCGTAGCCCGCATCGGTAAACTTTGCTTCTGGAGGCATCACAGTTGAGATGGCCAAAAGACGGGCGACTGATAGCGCAAAAGCACAAAGGTAAATACCCGCCGCCGGTAATCCCATGGCGCGAAGGATTGCCGTTCAGATCGCGTAAGTTCCTCAGAGTCGGGTACTGAGCGTTGATCCGCTGTTTGAAGACGGATGGCACTTATAGACCAAATTCTCGTCTGCAAGCTTCGTGCGTTGACTCCGCGGCCCTCGGTCCTCAGCATGTTTGATTGAAGCCGAACTGATTGGGAAGGAGAATTGCGGAATGACAAAGGTTTTTTGCCGACCGCACTCGGCAATCTCGAAAATGTAAACTCATCGCCCAGATTTTGATCAAAATGAGATTCAAATCTGCATTTCTAAACGAGTGGCCGCAATTCACGTAACGTAAGTCGCTTATGCAAAGGCACCTACACACTTGGCATATTTTGGTAATTGTAAAACGATGTTAAGTACAGGTAAAAAGACCCATCCTGGAACGCTTCCTCAATCCCAGGCTCTGCAAAACCAAGCTGCAGACATTCCGCATGGGTCGGAACGAAACGGGTTTGGTGCGTGCGGTTCGCAAGAACCCACTGCCGGTACTCAACTTGTCCGAGGGGAGTCCGCAGAAGTACCAGCAAGACGCCCTCGCCGGATACGAAATTTGGGCATACCAGTTCCAAAAATGGGGGCGCCGGCATCTAAACTTCAATTCCTCCCATGCCTAAAGACATGGGTTTCCTTGAGCTTTTTCCTATGAATCAAAACGATACCCAAAAAGCAATTGAGAGCGGAAAGACCGTTCTTGGCATTGAGCTCGGCTCAACTCGCATCAAGGCGGTGCTGATCGCCGAGGATCATACACCGATCGCCTCTGGCAGCTATGATTGGGAAAACCGATACGAAAATGGCATCTGGTCGTATCGTCTCGAAGATGTTTGGACAGGCTTACAGGAGAGTTATCGGAAGCTGAGCAAGGAGGTTTTTGAGAATTACAACACCCCGCTGCAGACCATTGGTGCCATCGGCTTCAGCGCCATGATGCACGGTTATATGGCATTCGATAAGGACGGAAATCTGCTCGTCCCATTTCGTACATGGCGAAACACCACGACCGCGCAGGCAGCAAAGGAACTCTCTAAACTGTTCCAATTTAACGTTCCCCATCGTTGGAGCATTGCCCACCTCTACCAGGCGATATTGAACAAGGAACCCCATATCAAGAATATCAGCTATCAGACGACGCTAGCAGGCTACGTGCATTGGAAGCTGACGGGGCAGAAGGTGTTGGGCGTTGGCGACGTATCGGGCATGTTCCCCATCGACAGCAAGACCAACGACTACGATGCAAGCAAGATCAAGCTCTTCAACGAACGGCTCGAAGCGGAAAACATCGCGTGGAAGCTCCAGGATATTCTTCCCAAAGTTCTTACGGCAGGAGATGCCGCAGGGGTGCTTACCGAACAAGGAGCCAAGCTGCTCGACCCCACCGCACAACTACAAACGGCAATTCCACTCTGTCCGCCCGAGGGCGACGCTGGTACCGGCATGGTGGCGACTAACAGCGTTGCAGAACGAACGGGCAACGTTTCCGCGGGAACGTCCGTCTTTGCCATGATCGTTTTGGAGAAGGAGCTCTCGAAATTACACCCAGAGATCGATATGGTGACGACGCCCAGCGGCAAGCCAGTGGCTATGGCACATAGCAACAACTGCACATCCGATCTTAATGCATGGATCGATCTGTTCCGAGAATTCGTGGATGCGCTTGGTGTGGAGATCAGTCAATCCAAGCTGTTTGAAATGTTGTACAAAAAGGCCCTCGCGGGTGATGCGGATGGCGGCGGGCTTCTTGCCTACAATTATTTTTCGGGCGAGCCCATCACACACCTGGAAGAGGGGCGTCCACTGTTCGTCCGTACGCCCGAAAGCCGCTTCTCACTTTCGAACTTCATGCGTACGCACCTCTTCTCGGCACTCGGTACGTTGAAGATCGGATTGGACATCCTCTTTGAACAGGAGCAAGTGAAGATCGACAGGGTTCTTGGTCACGGTGGCTTCTTCAAAACAGAGGAAGTGGGTCAGAAAATGATGGCAGCGGCGATGAATGTTCCCGTTTCCGTGATGGAGACCGCAGGCGAAGGGGGCGCATGGGGAATCGCATTGCTTGCCTCCTATATGCTCCATAAGAAGGAGAAAGAACCCCTGGAAGCCTATCTCTCCAATAAAGTCTTTACAGGGGATAATAGCACGACGATAGCTCCCGATCAGCGGGATGTTAATGGCTTTATGGCCTTCATGGAACGTTACAGAGAGGGACTTCCTATCGAAAGAACCGCCGTGGAAGTGCTGAAATAGAAAGTTTCTCAAGCAGCAGCCGTGAATATTAACGAGATTTTTGTCCCGGTGGTTTATCAACCGGCCAGGTTTGGCTTTACGGACAGCAGTAAGTTCGCTTACCAGCCGCCCAACGGTCCCCTCCTTGTCGAGGACAACCCGAACAATTACGTCTTTTGGGACGGCTTTCATCCAACTACGAAGGTGCACGACCTGGCCGCCGCCTTTGTCTTCAATAATATATTTTTGAACCGCGCGGTCGACCGCTTTTTGTCGCTTCGATAGCCGGCGTTCGAGCGCTTCGGACTCAGCAGGTCCGTCGGCCGATTTCAATTTCGCGCGTTTGGAGATAGGGCTTTATGGTCCTGACTCAATATAGCAAGAGACACGGCATTTACCGTGGCGGTTTCTCCAGCGGCTGACCCAAAGGTACCGGCCGACCAAAGTTTGGCGTGCCGTCGGGATTCCAGGTGAAGCGCTGGATACGCGGTGAACGAAAATTGTTGCAGCCCTCTCCCGGCTCCGGATTGGCGTGATAGATAATCCAGTCTTCCTGACCGTCGGGAGACTTGAAGAAGCCGTTGTGCCCTGGGCCGTGCCCTGGGCCAAAGGCATCGGAACTCGGATCGGTACTAAGGAATGGGTGGTTGATCTTGGTCCAGCTCTTCGCATCGAGAGGTTCGAACGTGGTTGGGTCGATAGCCCATTTATCGCTTGAGTCGCTGATCTTTCCCTTGAACGTCCAAGTACCTTCGACGGGATCCTCGTTGTCGTTCTCGACGACGTAGATGCGATGAGAAGCATTGTCACCGGCATCGGCAGCGAAGTAGATGTACCATTTGTCGCCCCAGCGATGGGTAGGAAGTTGAACGTCGGACAACGTGGACGACAAGCGTGAGGCTAGTCACCCAGTCCATCATTTCCTGTTCTTCACTTTTTTCTTTTTCCTGGAGTACCTTTCTGTCGTGCCACCTATCACCATTGAACTCCCGGAGCGCGCTACTCAGACGAAGTTCAATCTCGAGCTTTGGGCCGAAATCTTGACGGATTCAGCCCTGACAAGCTCCCGAATCGCATCGAGACCGATCGCCATGGTCACATCCTTATGAACCCGCCTCCAGCTTTCTGCCATTCTCGCTGGCAAAGTTCCGTCACCATTCTTTTGTCCAGTTTGCTTCCTCTGACCGTCACATACCTGCTTCTTCCATTTGCCCGGCCTTCCCCGGTCGCATCCGTGATCTCGGGAGACCGGGAACAAGACTGTTCCAGTACGCGGGAGGCTGTTCGGATCGCGATTTGATAGCGACTTACCAGCTCCACTAAGTCGCTTCTTTTGCGTGGCGTCCTGTCAGCTAAGCTCAAGCTAAAGCTAAAGGAAACGACGGCTTCAGACCTCTTTGGCCGTCTCAACTCCTACTCGAAGCATCCGGTCTGCGTCGTTAAGGGAGTGTTACAAAATAAGTGTATCAATATTTCTTCAGAATATCTAGTAATTTATAAACATAACTTTTAATTTTTTAATATACATTTATTTAAATTATATTAATTATTTATTTTTTCTTACATTACCCATTACTCATTCAATTACAATATTTTCATTATTAAATTAACCAAACAATAAAACCACTTAATTTAATTTATATATTAATTTTACTTAAACTCAAATAAATTTTACTTAATTTTATTTACAATTTTATATACAAAAAATTAATTTATTATAATTATTTAACATATACAATTTTAATAATATTTATAAAAAAAAATTTATTAAAAACACAAATACTAAAACATAGATGCGGGTACATGACTTCGTCATTCCCGAGTTGGGACGGGTCACTCCCTATGGGGTCTACGATGTGGGCAAGAATCGAGGCTGGGTGAGCGTGGGTATTGACCACGACACAGCCACCTTCGCCGTGGAGAGCATCCGACGATGGTGGCGTTCGATGGGCAATCCGGTCTACCGCCAAGCTCAGCGCTTGCTGATTACTGCCGACTCGGGCGGCAGCAACGGCTCACGGGTCAGGCTCTGGAAGCTGGAGTTGCAGAAGCTGGCCGATGAGACCGCCTTGCACATCTCGGTGTGTCATTTACCTCCGGGCACCAGCAAGTGGAACAAGATCGAGCACCGATTGTTTTCCTTCATCAGTCAGAACTGGCGCGGCAAACCCTTGGTGAGCCACGAGGTGATTGTCAATTTGATTTCAGCGACAACGACTCAGACTGGTTTAAAGGTGCGGGCCGAACTCGACACCAACTCCTACCCGCCAGGAGCCAGGGTATCAAAAAAACAGATTGAAGAAATAAATATTCGTCCCGACTCGTTCCACGGAGAATGGAACTATACAATTCGTCCAAATACATGAGATATTTGATACACTTATTTCATGACGGGCCCTAAGCGGCATCCCATTGCTCATCTTCTCAACATCCGCACCGGGATGAAAATCATCGGAGTCCACAAACCAATCCAGTCGCTTGGCCAAGTTGACAGCCACGGTTCGGTAGCCAAACACGATCATCAGGCCTCGAGCTGGGCGGCCGACATCTCCTCAAATTTGGGCGCACACAAATGATTGAGACCGAACGCTACCAAATAGGCAAATGCACATATGACAAATAAAACGTTGTAGCCTCCGGTAACATTGCCGGCGGCGGTGAACTTGTCCAAAATCAGACCACAGAAAATTGGGAAAATCATCCCCGCAGTTGAACCCGCCGCGCTGCCTAGTCCAATAAGGGAGCCGACCGCGCGCTTTGGGAACATGTCGGATGCCGTTGAGTAAAGGTTCGCTGACCACGCCTGGTGCGCGGATCCTGCCAGCCCAATCAAGAAGACTGCCGCCCAATCGCTGACATGTGTGACAAATAAGATTGGGACCACACAGAGCGCGAAAATGAACATGGCAGTCTTGCGAGCGCGAGTGACGCTCCAACCGAGCTTCATCAAATACCCTGGTAACCATCCGCCAATATTACTTAGCACTGTGATAATCAAGTAGATGGTCGCCAGATGCATCCAACTATGCGCAATGTCGAGGTTACGCGTCTTCTTAAAATAATCGGGTAACCAGATGAGAAAGAACCACCAAACGGGGTCGGTCATGAATCTTGCAACGATGATCGACCACGCTTGTCGGAATCTGAATAGCCTCAGCCAAGGGATTTTCCCGGCACCCTCATCGTGCGTTTCATCGCGGTCACTCTGAATGTAAGCTAGTTCGTCCGCACTGAGACGTTTCTGGCGCTCCGGCACCTGGTAAAGCGGAATCCAGAACGCCAACCAGATCAATCCGGCGAGGCCTGCCACGATGAACGCCATCTGCCAACCCCAAGTAAGAGCGATCCAGGGAATAACGATCGGGGCAATGATCGGACCGAAGTTTGAGCCCGAATTAAATAAGCTTGTCGCAAAAGTCCGCTCTTTCTTGGGAAACCAGAGCGCCACCGTTTTGATCGACGACGGAAAATTACCGGCTTCGCTTATTCCCAAACACATTCTAGCAACAAAAAATCCACCTATGCTGGTAACGAGGGCATGTCCCATCGCCGCGAGACTCCAACCCGTAATCGAAATGGCGTAGCCGATTTTGGTTCCTAGTCGATCCACCAGATATCCGAAGATTAGTCCGCCAATGGCGTACGCACCCTGGAAGGCGGAATTCACTCCGCCGAACTGCTCGTTGCTCCAGTGTAGTTGACCATCGAGGATCGGCTTAAGCAGGGACAGAATCTGCCGGTCCATGTAGTTGACGGTCGTCGCGAAGAACAACAGCCCACAGATGACCCATCGATAGCGCCCGCTGGTTGTTCGGGAAGGTTCGGGTTTAGATTTCAGCTCTTGTAACATTTCTTCCTTTTTCTAAGACCGACAGTTCCCGTGAGGACACCGTGACTTGCTTTTCAATATGGTGAAGACGGGTGCGAAAAAGCGGCCTTCCCCCCACCCGGTTCACCCAAAGATGGGTCGCAAATGGCGGTCAAAAAGATTTTCCGTGACGTTCCTGCCGACGATCTCTTCGTTGGCTTCCAAAGCGTCAGTGAACCGCTTGCCCATCCCGGCAGCGACTTTAAAACCGACATGCAATAACTGCCGGAAGTGGGGATTATAATGCGGAGACGACTCCACGTGACGCAACGCGTCGGCGTATTGAGTGGAGCTCCAGCCCATGACAGATTTGGGATCTGGCAGTCTGTCCGGATCAATGTCGATCACCGTACTATAAGGGGCTGCCAATTCCGCAAAATGTTCGCGCGCCTGGGCGTACACTTCTTTAACGAGAGCCAACCCTTCGCCGCCCGACTCAGCCAGGCCGATCACCTCTTCAAGCCAGGTGGTGCCCGCAGTTTTGACGTGCAACCCGCATTCATGTTTTTTGATCAACCGGTTGATGATGGAGTAAATGGAAAATTTGTCGCTACCCGAATGCACGCTGAGCTTGAGGGTGTCAGCCAGGCCGAATTCGCGGATGGCGAAGGCGATGACGCTGAGGTCTTCATCGAACTCTTTCTCGAACTGCGTGAGGTCCCCTGCGTAATCGACCCCTTTGTTAAATCGGCCGGTAAATTTTGGGGCGATGGTTTGGACCGGGATGCCTTCCCCCGAGATCATCGCCAGGATGAGGAATAGCTCCACTGGGTTTTGCGGCGCGTCGGTCTCGTCCACTGAGACTTCGGTGATAAAGCTCTCGCGCCCTTTCCTTTCCTCGATATGGCGGTAAATGCGACCCGCCTCTTGCACGGCGAGCAAGAATTTGCGGGCGGCCCCGCGCATGTTTTCCTCGTTGAGATCAAAGGGCCGGTCGATGCCCGGAATGGCGAGAGAGCCACTGTAACGGCGCACCCCCTTCAAGAAAGCGTAGACCGCGTCGTCTTCGGCTGCTTTGCCGGTGAAATCCGCCACGTCGAGAGTAAAAAAGTCGCTTCCCGAGATGAATCCATCGACTGTTTTCAAGCCGATATGGTCCGCATCGACATGGTAAGCTCCCCTCCAGCCTAGCGCGGCCACGGCGGTATCGGCTTCCACCCTGACGTCGTCGGGGTTGCTCTTGATGATCATGTGCTCGCGATTGGATTTGTTCCAAACCGGGTGAACGTCGATGCCCGCGTCACGCGCTTTTAAGAGGGCTTGGAGTTGGGCCCGGCCTTGGTGCGCGAAACGGTCACCGATGCCTAAGGTGTATTTTTCGATTTTCACGGTTAGTCAGGGGGGTGGCTCAGGAGAGGCAGAAAAAAAGGTCTTACCACTTGACCATTAGGCAACTCTGGAGAGCTTGTCAAGCATGAATCAAAAGAACCCTCACGGCTTTAGCAGTGCATTCGGAATGCAACCATGCCTCAGCCGGATCGTCGCAATGCGAAATCGTGGCTTTAACGCAAAATTAAGAGGTAGCCAAAATGAGCTTATTTGACCTGTCAGGAGAGGTCGCCGTCGTCTTGGGCGCCACCGGTGTGCTGGGTGGCGCGATCGCGGAAGGATTAGCAGCCAGCGGCGCCAAGGTGGCAGTGCTGGGCCGCAACACTAAACGAGGTGCAGAGAGGGTTCGCTCAATTCAAAAACAGGGAGGAGACGCTGGATTTTTTTTTGCCGATGCTCTCGACCAAAATTCGTTAAAAGCCGCATCCGAGGCATTGTTAAGCCGCTTGGGCGCTCACACCATTCTGGTGAATGCCGCCGGTGGCAATGACCCACGTGTGACCGTTACCCCTGAAAATCCATTTGAAGGGATTAGCGCCGCGGATTGGCGGGAAAGTTTTGATATGAATCTCGTGGCTGGCGCGGTGCTCCCCTGCCAGGTGTTTGGTCCCGCAATGAAAGAGCAGCGCAAAGGCAGCATCATCAACATTGCCAGCGTCTCCGCCCATCTTCCCCTCTCGCGTGTCGTGGCCTATTCGGCTGCCAAGGCGGCGGTGATGAATCTCACCCAATTCCTTGCCCGTGAGTGGGCGCCCTGCAACGTCCGCGTTAACTCGATTACCCCCGGCTTTTTCCCCGGAGAGCAGAACCGCCGTTTGCTGTTCAATGAGGATGGAAACCCCACACCCCGCGGCCAGGTGATTCTGGGCCATACGTCGATGGGGCGCTTCGGAAATCCCTCCGAACTTGCCGGTGCCGCGGTCTTCCTCGCGAGCGAAAAAGCCAGCGGTTTCGTTACTGGCATCGATCTTCGGGTTGACGGCGGGTTCCTGTCTCAAACCATTTGACCGACGGGAGGGCAGAGCTCCCGTGCGGACGCAACTAACAGGGCATATCGGCGGGATTCGCCAATCCCGCCGGCAGGGTTCCCGGCAAGCGGGACTGCCCTGCTTTGACCGGTCATACCGCGCCGCATTCCAAGCCGAAGTACGCCTTGGCATTTTCGAAGCAGATGCCCCGAACCAGGCTGCCAAGAAGCCCCTCGTCATTCGGGATCTCGCCCCGCTCCACTTCCACGCCCAACAAATTACAGAGAATGCGGCGGAAATATTCGTGACGGGGGTAAGACATAAAGCTGCGTGAGTCGGTCAACATTCCCACGAAGCGGCTCAGTAGCCCCACGTTCGAAAGCGCATTCAACTGCCATTCCATGCCTTCCTTCTGGTCCAAAAACCACCAACCGCTTCCAAACTGCAGCTTCCCGACAATCGAGCCGTCCTGGAAGTTGCCAATCATCGTTCCCAACACGTAGTTGTCGGCGGGATTGACGCTATAGAGGATCATCTTGGGCAGTTTCCCGGCCGTTTCTAATTGATCAAGGTATCGCACCAAAGGTTCGGCTTGCGGATAGTCGCCGATGGAGTCGTACCCGGTGTCGGGGCCAAACTCGGCCAGCCGGCGACGGTTGGTATTGCGCAAGGCGCCCAAGTGCAACTGCTTGGTCCACCCCGCGTCCGCATCCAATTCACTAAGAAAGCGCAGCATGAAACTGCGAAACTGGATGGCCTGCGCGTCGCTGGGCACCACGCCCGTGCGGGCCCGCGTATAGATCGCGCTCGCCTCGGCTTCATCGCACGGCTCGGAATAGGTAAAAGGGATGCCGTGATCCGATAGTTTCGCTCCGAGCGATCCAAAAAAACCGTGCCGAGCCCGGAGGGCTTCGAGCAGGCCCGACAGCTCCGCACAGCTGCGGCCGCTGCCCTTCTCCAGGCGTGCAACCCATATCTCGAAAGCTTCGCCTTGATCGATCGCAAATACCTTGTCCGGACGGAACGCCGGATAAACGCGGGTTGGCAAGCCGCTGGCTCGAATCGCTTGATGAGCCGCAAGGTCGTCGGTCGGATCATCCGTGGTACAAATGACCGAGACCCTGAATTTTTCCAGGATTCGGTGCACCGTGAGATGTTGGAGTTGTTCATTGGCCTGGGCCCAGATCCGTGGTGCTGACTCTTCGTTTAAGAGTTCAGTGATCCCAAAATAGCGCCGTAACTCCAAGTGGGTCCAATGGTAGAGCGGGTTGCGAAGGGTGGCTGGAACCGTTCGAGCAAAAGCGAGGAACTTATCGTAGTCGCCGGCGTCGCCGGTAATAAATTGTTCGGGAGTTCCATTTGCGCGCATCGCTCGCCATTTGTAATGGTCTCCGTAGTGACCATCAGCAAGCCAGATCTGAGTCAGATTTTCGAAGCGCCGGTTTTGAGCAATGTCCGCCTGAGGGATATGACAGTGGTAATCGAAAAGGGGCATTGTTTGAGCAAACTCGAAGTAGAGTTTCTCGCTCGTGCGGGTCGAGAGCAGATAATTTTCGGGTAGAAAGGATTTGTCCATGAGAGTGCCTGTTCAAGGGTTTCACTCCTTGAATAAGACCGACAGGTGACGTCGGTCAAGTGGTCAGGCCTTTTAAATTAACGTCAACGATGATATGCTAACCCTTTATGCCTATACAGGTCATCGAGCCGCGCCGTCTTTACTTGCAGATCGCCGATCAGATTCGGTCACTGATTACTGCCGGAGAGTTTCCGCCCGGGATTCGACTTCCCGCCGAACGAGAACTGGCCAAGCGATTCGGCGTCTCACGACCATCCATGCGGGAAGCGCTGATTGCTTTGGAGGTAGAAGGCTACGTCGACGTGCGTCAAGGCTCGGGAATCATGGTCACGACACCCAAAAGCGAGGTGCCAGACATTTCTGAAGACGAGGGACCGCTGGAAATCCTGCGGGTTCGAAGCCTCATTGAGGGAGCGATTGCAGCGGAAGTTGCCCCAAGCATCGAGCAGAGCGACATAGCGGCCCTGGAAAACATCCTTCTTGAGATGGAAGCACAGACGACAGCTTCGGCCCGCCTGGAAGCCGATCGGCAGTTTCACCACTACATCGCGGCCAAACTCGACAACAAGGTACTCCTGAGATTGCTGACCGGATTGCTCGAGCAGGCCAACAGGCCTTGGGCCCGACAGTTCGCGATCCATTTTGATAATGAAAAAACCTGGGCTGCGGTTTTTACCGAACATCGTAAAATTGTGGAAGCACTGGCGGTGCGCAACCCTAAGCAGGCCCGCCAAGCGATGCGCAACCATTTGAAAAAAGCGCACGATCGTTGGGCCATAGAACCAGGCCGCGACGGCACCACCGGATTTGAGGGTGGTTCACGGCGACTCTTAATCGACGGTGATGGCGTTTGACCCATTCATTCTGTCGAACGACGGTTCCGGAGGGTCGTTTGCCTGCTCGCCATGCAAAAGCGCCGTTGACAAAGTTTGAAAACCCTTCTATTCGTCAAGTGGTAAGGCCAATTTTTGTTTCTTTTGCGCCGAGTTTGGCTCGTCCCTGGACCGCAGTCCACATCGTCAAAGGCATCTATGTCATCCCCCTCCATCTCCCAATGCAGTCCGCCGGGTTCCTACCTTAGCAACGAGCAGGTGCTCCAGGTGATTGGCAAGGCTTGCCCGGTTTCGGAATATGCCGGGAAAAAAGTGCTGCTGATCGTCCCCGACGGAACACGAACGTGTCCTTTGGGAATGCTCTTCAAAGGCATATTCGCTCGGATCGGCGCCCGCGCATCGGCGCTCGACGTCATGATTGCGCTCGGCACACATCAGCCGATGAGCGAGGAGGCCATCTGCGACCGGCTGGAGATTTCGGCGGAGGAGCGCCGGGCGAAATACAGATCGGTGCGGCTTTACAATCACGAGTGGGATAACCCCTTGGCCTTGAAAAACATCGGCACCATTTCCGCAGCAGAGATCAAAAATCTCAGCGGCGGTTTGTTTGCGATGGACGTGCCCGTCAATGTCAATCGGAGGATCTTTGACTATGACCAGATCATCATTGCCGGACCGGTATTCCCACACGAAGTGGTCGGGTTTTCCGGAGGCAACAAATACCTGTTTCCGGGCGTGAGCGGGCCGGAAGTGTTGAACTTCTTCCATTGGCTTGGGGCGGTGGTCACTAACCCCATGATCATCGGAAATAAGTATACGCCGGTGCGCAAAGTCGTGGATCGTGCAGGTTCGATGGTGACTGTGCCAAAATTGGCTTTCTGCATGGTGGTCGATCATGGACAACTGGCCGGCCTTTTCGTCGGCTCCCCGGAGAACGCTTGGGATGAAGCAAGCGACCTGTCACGGACGCTTCACATTACTTACAAGGAGCGCCCGTTTCACACCGTGCTCTCGTGCGCGCCGCTGATGTACGATGAACTTTGGGTGGGCGGCAAATGCATGTACAAACTCGAACCGGTCGTGGCCGATGGGGGTGAACTCATCATTTATGCACCTCACATCCACGAGATCTCGGTCACCCACGGCGCCCTCATTCAGAGAATCGGTTACCATTGCCGGGACTACTTTCTGAAACAATGGGACAAGTATAAGGACGTCCCTTGGGGGGTGCTGGCCCATTCCACACACGTTCGTGGCATTGGCACCTACGAGGACGGAATAGAGCGCTGCCGAGTCCAGGTGACACTTGCAACCGGGATTTCCAAAGAGATCTGCACTGAGATCAACCTCGGGTACCGCGATCCGGCAACAATTAACTCAAAAGCGTTTGCAAACCGCGAAGAGGAAGGCGTCCTGCTGGTACCGAAAGCTGGGGAAATGTTGTATCACCTGCGGCAACGGCCCGATTGGGCGCGCGAAATGTGAACAAGCCGGTCATACCCGAGGCGCATGGGAACCTTGAACGGTTTCTCGCTTTGCATGAATTCGAGCTTGAAGCCCGCGAGCGGTTGCCGCACGCGGTGTACGAATATGTAGCGGGCGGCGCCGGCGACGAGCATTCCATACGCGCTAACGAGGAAAGCTACAGGAGGATCTTTCTGCGACCGCGCGTACTGCGCACAGTCGCACCGATGGACTTGGGGCAGGAACTGTTTGGCAGGCCTTTACCTGCGCCCGTCCTGCTCGCTCCGGCCGCCTACCAGCGGCTTATGCACCCCGAGGGCGAGCTTGGCTCGATCCAGGGTGCAGTCCGCCACGGCGTGCCTTTTGTCCTCAGCTCAAACGGGACGGTTTCGATCGAGGAGATCACAGCGGTGGCCGGAGCTCGGTGCTGGTTCCAGCTCTATGTCCAAGGCGACCGCGGATTCACACGCGACTCGATCGCGCGGGTCGAAGCGGCTGGCTGCGAAGCGGTGTGCGTGACGGTCGATACGCCAGTGCTCGGGTTGCGTCCCCGCCAACTGCGGGCAGAATTCAGTATTCCGGATGATGTCCCCCTACCCCACGCCAGACGCGTGCGAGCCGCATCGGATCCCGGAATGCACAGCGCGGTGACGTGGCGCGACGTGGACTGGTTGCGCTCGGTGGTGAAAAGCAAGCTGCTGCTCAAGGGCATCCTGCACCCAGCCGACGCGGAATTGGCCATTCAGGCGGGGGTTGACGGCATCATGGTTTCGAACCATGGCGGGCGCAATCTCGACACGATTATCCCGCCCATCGAGGCTTTGCCTGACATCGCGCAACAGGTTGCCGGCCGGGTTCCTCTGTTACTTGACGGCAGCATTCGGCGCGGTACCGATGCGCTGAAAGCCCTCCTCCGGGGCGCGAACGCGGTGCTGATCGGGCGACCGTACCTGTACGCTTTGGCGGTAGGCGGAGCGGACGGAGTCGCGAGATGCCTTTCGCTGCTGATCGAGGAATTACGTCTCGCCTTGGCTTTAGTGGGAGCGGCTTCCTTGCGAGACCTTAACCGAGAGGTTGAGTGGCCGGCTCCGGCCACCGTTGGTTGCCATTTTACAGCGGTAAGCGACAACATCGGGGTCACTCCTCCGTCGGACTAGCTTCAGCAAAATCGCCACCGCCGCAAATCGTCAAAAAATGATGGCACTAGCTATTCCTCCAGGCGGCGCAAACAAGAGCGCATTCAGCTCTGACGACATGTTCTTTTTTTTCCTCCCGGGTGCCTGCGTTGCTACCTACGGACTCTAACGACCTAAGTAAGTTGTATGCGGAGCGTCCCGCTTTGCTCCGCTCGAAAAGGCGAAGAGCAAAGCGGGACGCTTCGCCTACGCCGCCACGTTCCCACACCGTTACGCCGATTCCCGCCGCCGTCCTCGGTCTTAATGTATCGAGCTAAATCCGTTTCGTCTTTTCGCCTCAAAACCTTGGTTCTGGAGACTCTTTTTCGCTAACCAACGGAAATCATTTTTGCCTTAATCGCTTCCGATAGTCATCAACCGAAACAGTTAGTGATTCTTTTAGATCAGCAACAGCCCGCTGTTCAAGTTGGGAGTCCGACGATTTCGAATTGTTTTCCACGATGCCGCAGAAATAGGCCGCACGCGTCGCGCCAACACATCCGGCGGCGCCCTTCAGTTTGTGAGCCTCCGCAGCAAGGACGTCAGGATTGTCCGCCAACTCGGGCAATCGGTTGGCCAACTGTTCGGCTTGCTCAATAAAAAGTTGGACAGCAACGTTAATGAATTCTCCAGGCCCATCAAACTCCAGAAGTTTGTTCAATTGACGCTCGTCGCACAAAGGTAAATCGGAAACCGCTCGGGGCGAAGATTGATCGGATGATCCTATTTTGCTGGTGCCCTCCAGCACTTCTCGCAACTCATTTATGCGCACCGGCTTGGTCAGCTTATCATTCATGCCTGCTCCGAGACATCTTTCCCGTTCCTCGTCGAGCGAATTTGCCGTGAGACCGACGATTCGCGGTTGTCTTGAATTCGACAATGAGAGGCGAATCTGCCGAGCGGCCTCTAAACCATCAATTTCCGGCATCTGTACATCCATCAAAATGAGGTCAAACGCCTGGCTTTGCGCGGCAGCGATTGCCTGGCGTCCATCTTCGGCTTCGGAGATACTCCAAACCCCAAGCTTTTGCAGTTGCGCAACGCAGACACGACGGTTCACGATGTTATCATCCACTACTAAAATGTTGAGCCCGGAAATCACCGGTTCTGCTTTTGCAACTGTTTCAGGCAAGCGGCTTAGGGCATCGGCATCGGCCAACGCTCCCATGGCCCGGAGGAAGCGGCGCTTTTTTAGCGGAAGAGATAGCACGGTCGCACTCGGACAGCGGTTTACCAATTCGGAGATGTTCTTGGAACGAGTCAAAAGCAGAACCTTTATCGTATTGGAGTGCGGAATCTGAACCTCGTACTGATCGGCGTCGATGATCAAATAGTCCAATTGAGCGTCATCGAGTTTTTCCGATTGGTCGGATCGGACTATTAATTCCAAGGCAAGTTCTTCCGCCCAATCGGCAAGCAGGCGGATGAGTCTGGCATTGCGGACCCGGGCAACCATCCGCTTGCCGCGCAAATTCTGCCCTTTGTGACTGATCTCCCCCATCTCTGCGGCCGGAAGCGAGATGACAAAATTAAATCGGCTGCCTTTCCCGACGCTGCTTTCCACCCATATCCGACCTCCCATCAGCGCTGTTAAATTATGACAGATGGACAGACCCAACCCAGTGCCGCCGAAGCGGCGATTCGTCGACGCGTCCACTTGGCTGAAAGATAGAAAAAGTCGATCGAGTTTTTCTGGCGGGATACCTCCGCCGGTATCTTCCACGCAAAAAATGATCATGTTATCCACTTCGGTTGAAGGTTCTACCTGCAAGTAGATTTCGCCACTTGAGGTGAACTTGATCGCGTTGTTCAAAAGATTGAGCAGGACTTGCCTTAGCCTGGCAATGTCGCCGACCACGGTAGAGGCTATTCGTGGGTCGATCCAGGCACTGATTTCAAGCCCTTTGCCAAACGCCATAGGCGCCAAAAGATTCATTACCTGATCGACCACGTCGCGGAGCACAAAGGGAACCGACTCCAATTCGAGTTTGCCGGATTCGAATTTGGATAGATCCAGGATATCGTTGATAATTTTTAAAAGATTTTCTCCGCTTGTTCGAATGACATCCACTAGCTCACGCTGGTGAATGTCGAGATTCGTGTCAGAAAGGATCTCCGCCATGCCAAGGACCCCGATCAATGGCGTGCGTACCTCATGGCTAACATTCGCGAAGAATACTGACTTGAAACGCGTTGCCTCTTGTTGTTTTTCGTTCAGAATCTTCAACTCGCAGTTTTTCTCTGTCAGTTCCCGCTGACTGGCTTCCAGGGCCCGATACGCCCGCTGCCGTTGCAACTCGTGGATGTAGGCTAGGGAATGCAAACGAACCCGCGCGAGCAACTCGATCGGGTGAGGCAATTTGACCATATAATCATTGGCTCCTGATTCAAACGCCATCTGTTTGATCAGAGGCTCCTCTTTGCCGGAAAGGACAATCACCGGAACCGCGCGAGTGAACGGGTTGTTGCGGTATTCTTTCAACAGGTCAAGTCCGTTTACTCCGGGCATCACCAGGTCCTGCAAGATCACGGTCGGGCTAACCTTGATAGCCGATTCGACCGCTTGTGCGGGATCGCTGACATAATGGAAAGCAATCCCCGGATCGGTCGCTAGCATGCGTCGAACGCCTTCGGCTACCATTGCCTGGTCGTCTACTAACAACACGAAAATCTTCTCTGTCTCGCTTTCGATATCTTTGAACACCGAACTCATTTGTCCCCCGGTCACCGATTACATTTTCTCTGGAAATCTGTCGCTTTGGTTGCGGAACCAAAAAGCTCCCCGAGCCGTGGTCCAATCTTCTGCAGCGGCACAATTTCAGTCGCCGCGTTCAACGCAGCGGCAGCTTTCGGCATGCCGTACACCGCGCTGGTGCTTTTATCCTGCGCAAACGTATGATAGCCCGCATCGCGCAATATTTTTAAACCTCGCGCTCCGTCTCGCCCCATCCCGGTCAAAAGGACAGCTGTCATCGGTCCTCGAAAGAAACGGGCTGCACTCTCGAAGAATACATCGATGGAAGGGCGATATGGATTTTCATCCGGCTCGGCGGTGTAGCCAAGTTCATGTGAATTCTTGAAGACAAGATGGTCGTCGCTCCCGGCAACCAAAACGTTGCCAGAACTTACTGAATCGCCCTCACAAACCAATCGAACGGGTAACTTCGAATACCCATTTAACCATTCCACCAATCCTGGGGCAAAGAGCTGGTCAATATGCTGAACAATGACGATGGCCGGAGAAAAATCTTTTGGAAGAGCGGACAAAACTTCGACCAAAGCCGCCGGGCCGCCCGCTGAAGCGCCGATTAGAACTAACTTGGTAGCCGTGCTTTCAACTTTTGATACTATATCGTTCGCCAAGCGCCCCTTCCAAAGGGTCTTGCGCTCGAGGCCCTGGATCTTAAGGAGTAATGCCCGACCGGCGTTTTCTGATCCGGTGACAGTCGGAGTGTCTATCGCGTCCACCGCACCCGCACCCAAAGCTTCAAATACTTTCGCCGCATTTCCTCCAACGGTCGCCGTGACAATCAATATCGGGCAAGGCGTACGACTCATGATTCGACGAGTGGCCTCCGCGCCGTCCATGTATGGCATGATCAGATCCATCAGGACGAGTTCCGGCAAATCTCTTTCACACAGCTTGACGGCCTCCTCGCCGTCCCGGGCAATCCAAGCAATTTGATGCGCCTCAGATCTGCGGATGAGCCGGCGGAGCAATTCAGCTGCAACTGGAGAATCGTTCACGATTCCAATCTTCACTCTGTAGCCTCGCCGATTAAATTTACCACCGCTTGGAGTAACGCCTCATCATGGAAACTTGCCTTTGCCAGATAATAGTCTGCTCCGGCTTCCAATCCGCGACGTCGGTCTTCGGCGCGATCTTTGTAGGAAACAATCATTACTGGGACCGATTTCAGGTTCGAATCCTTTTTCATCAGCTTGACGAATTCGATTCCATCCATGCGCGGCATATCAATATCAGTTATCACTAAGTCAAAGTGATCTGTCCGGGCAGCGTTCCAAGCGTCCATTCCGTCAACAGCAATCTCGACTCCGTAACCTCGAGCCTGCAAAAGCTTTTTCTCCAATTCCCGCACTGTCAGCGAATCGTCCACCACCAATACACACCTGGGTTTTTTTAACGTTTCTCTGCCGGCCCGACTTTGCCCTCCAGCCAATAATCCGGCTTCGATCGATTTTGCGACAGAGCGAATCAGATCCTCTACATCAACGATCAAAACCGGTGAACCATCATCCAAAAGCGCCCCTGAACTGATATCTTTGATCTTTCCCAGCCGCGGGTCCAATGGCTTTATAACGAGCTCGCACTCACCCAGAAATTTTTCGGTGACGATTCCGTAACAATTTGCTTTGTTGCCAATGACCACAACTGAAACCTGCTCGCCTGATTGATTGCCTTCCGAACCTCCGAATATCTGGCTAGCCGCGATAAGTCCGACTTGCCGATCTTCGAAGCGAAAATGCTGCCGCCCTGCCACAACCTGGATATCTTTTCTCGGCACTTTCAATGCTCGGTTAATGTGCACCAGTGGAAACGCGTACGGCTGGCTCCCAATCTCAACGAGCAACGCCCTCACCAGGGAAAGCGTCAAGGGGAGCCGCATTTGGAAGGTTGTTCCGCAATTCAATTCCGTCCAGATTCTGATTTCACCTCGTACTTCCCTCACGATCGCCCGAACTGCGTCCAAGCCGACGCCGCGTCCGGAAATCTCCGTCACTTTCTGTTTCGTCGTGAAGCCGGGCAGAAGAAGGAATTCTAACACTTCGCTTTCACTCATCTGTTCGGCCGCCTCAGGGACCGTGAGCTTCTTTTGCGCGATCGCCTTTCGCAAATCCGCCAGATCGATGCCACGGCCATCGTCTGAAACAGTAATCAAAAGATCGCCTGCTCTGTGAAGCGCCTCCAACCGAATAGTACCTTCAACAGATTTACCTGCCGCGCGGCGCACCTCGGGTAGCTCAATCCCGTGATCTACAGCGTTACGCAAAAGATGCGTTAACGGCGGCTCAAGCTTTTCCAGAATATCGCGATCGACGTAGGTACCCGGGCCTTGTATTTCAAGCCTTATCTGTTTTCCAAGGTCGCGCGCCAAATCACGCACCATTCGCGGAAAACCGTGCATGCCGTCCCCAAATGGTCTCATCCGACAGGCCAAAGCCTCGTCATAGAGGCGATGCGAGAGATTGGCCGAACGCCGATGGAATTCTTCCAACTCCAGTAGCCGTTTTGACAAATCCTCACGACACCGCACCAGTTGAACCCGCGCTTGAGCAACTTGAGCTTCTGCGTGTTCGTTAAATTTTTCGCGGCTAACCGACTCACGTATTCGATCCAGTGTTTGAGCTAACTCGTTATGCTCACGCTTGAGACGCAGCAAAGACTTGGCAAAAGGAACCAACCGACGGGATTCCACCAGCGATTCCCCGGTGAGCGCAAGAAGTCGATTCAGATTTTCCGGCGTAACGCGCAAAAATCGCCGATGTTTTTGCTTCGCATCGTTAACATCCTTCGAAGGAGTCGTGGTCCCTGGCTCAGCCTCAAAGCTGCTCTCCGCAGAATGAAAAATGTCTGTGTCCTCCGATGGCGACGATTCGACAATTCTTTTTGCCACCGCAGCCGGATCGTCCACTCGCATTTTGGCTAGATCTCGAACAAACTGTAGGACCCCGTCAGGGTGCCCAGATTCCTCTGTTTCGATTTTACCGTCCGGCGCGTGGGCAATTCGGTGTAATAAATCTACGCCGTGCAACAGGACGTCGACATGTTCGGGCAACAACACCAGGGATCCTTTTTGCGCTGCGACGAATACGTCCTCCAACTCATGCGCCACAGAGACCGCCGCATCGAGGTTAACCATCCGTGCGGCACCTTTCAGTGAGTGCGCCGCGCGCATCAGTGGCCCCAGGGGCAAGGCATCCGTTGGATTCTGCTCCAGCGCTAGCAAATTTTCGGTAAAGACAACACTCTGATTTTCCACTTCGAGCCGGAAAAGCTCGATCATGGAAAATTCACTCAGATCGTTCGGATCTTTCGCGCTCATGTTAGACTTCCATCTAGCATGTCGAAGAGCAATTGATCATCGAGACAGCCAACGCTTCTGTTCTGCCAAAGAAGGATGCCTTTGATGTAGGTTGCTTGTGCCTTTGCTACTGTGGAAGGAATCACCTTCAACTCACTCGGGTGAAACCAGTGGACGCCGTGCACTTCCTCTACGGGGAAAACAAATCGCGAACCTTCTCGACTAGCCACGACCATGCGGCGATAAAACGCTTCTTTGGAGCCCGGCTTTTCTGGCTTTCCTTTCTCTAAATCCAGCACTCGATCGAGTGCCACGCAAACTAGCAATTCCCCACGAATATTGACCAAGCCCGAAAGAATGCTGCTTCGTCCTGGCGGCACCGAGTAAATCGGGCGAACTTCCGCAATCTCCTGCAAATTGGTTGGCGAGAAGGCCAACCACTCGCCACCGATTCGAAAAATCATGGCAGCTTGCCTCTGCCGGCTCTCGACTTTTTGCTCGATGGCAAAATGTGTGGTCCAGCGTTCCAGATAGTCTTGTGGTAGTTCTGAGCCGAGGAGCCGTGCAGCTGCCGATGAATAGACAATGCAGTTCCGACAATGGATCACCTTCTTCAGTTCGCCACATTCGCGATTGCCCCAGACACCGATCTTGTTCCAACAATCGTTAAGCTTGATAGAACTGATGGATCCCAAATCGTGTTTGGCCAGCTCCGCTCTCATTTCGTTCGCTCCAGAACACGGCGGGCACGGTTTAGCAAAGTCTTTGCCGCAGCGCTCTCGCCGCTTTTATCCTTTAGTAGCGCCAGGTGTATCAGCACATCATAACGATCAGGCTCAAGATAAAGCGCCTTGCGATAAAGCTCACTCGCCTGGTTTTGATCTCCCAGACAATCGCGGATCAAGCCCAGCAAATGAAAGGCGCGTGCCGAAGGCCCCTGCTCGCGTAAAAAGGTTGCGCAGATCTCTGCCGCTTCTTCTACCTGCCCTTTATCGGCCAGTTGTTCGGCCAAACCCAAATCAGGCAACAAGCTATTTTTGTCCTTCACCGTTTCAGCCGTCGCCTTCTCGGGAATCGCCAAATTCGGTTTGCGGTACGCTTCGGTTCGGCGCGCTCTCGCAGGCGACCCAACTTTCGGTTGGTTCGGCTTTGGCAACGGATCGGAAGTAACCGACTCGCTCTTGCGAAAAGCGAACGCCATCGGTAATTTCACGGAGGAAAACCTCTGTTGTATCACCAGGCTCGTTTCGGCTGATCCGACAAACAATAGTCCGTCTGCAGTTAAAAGCTGTCTTAAGTTTTCGAGCGCCTGACCCTGTGCTCCGATATACAAATAGATCAGCAGGTTGCGGCAGAAGATAAAATCGTACGGTTCATCGCCAAATCGAAAACGTTCTTGGAGAACGTTTCCTTGCTCAAACTTCACGCATTGACGCACGCGATCGCATAATTGAAAACCAGCACCTATTTTACGGAAATATTGATTGCGAAATTGAAGTTCACTTCCTCGGAATGAATTGCTTCCGAACAGGCCGACCCTTGCGCTATCCAGAAAATGCGTGCTGATGTCGATTGCATCGATTTGAAATCTTTCCAAAGACAATCCCGCGTCGAGCAAGGTCATGGCGATGGAATAAGGCTCCTCACCAGTCGAGCAAGGAATGCTCAGCGCGCGTATCCTTTGGGTTCCGAAGAAAAATCGTTCTCCAACGATCTGTCGTAGGGCGGCGAATGATTCAGGATATCGAAAGAAAAAGGTCTCTGGAATCACGACCGCTTCGTATAGGCTTTGCATTTCCGGTCCAGAGCGCTGTAATAGTTCGGCATAGCGCGAGATATCTCGAAGGCCGTTCGCGTTGACACGCCGTTTGACAGCACGTTCGATCAAGCTGACCCCCACGGAAGCAACATCGAGACCGAGGGTCTCACGGAGCAGTGCGATGATATGTGGGAGCGACATTAGCTTCGCAGAAGTTCACGAAACAGCACATCACGGACTTCAGGTGTCAGTAATCGTTCGACTGCGATCCACTGGATCAAGCCCCCAGCGTCGTTGGCCACTCTGCCAAGGTAACATGCATCGTCAGATTCCACGCCCGTTTCAATAAAATCTTGGATAGATCGCTGGATCATATTCGTTGCCTGCTCAGCGATCAGTCCGAGCGCACGCGGATGCTGAGCATCGAGCGGATACATCACCAGGATGATGCGCGTGCTCAAGCGCCGCGCTGCAGGTTCTCCCATCGTCATTTCGTTCAGATCGATGACCGGCACCGGAGTTCCACGATAATTTAGCACCCCGGCCACCCCGACCGGCGCGCAGGGAACTCTTTTCAAGTTCATTAGCGGGAGGACCTCAATGATACTGCTGGCGGCCAGCGCGTAACGATCCCGACCAATTTGGAATAAAATAAAAAGCATGCAGGTGAAAAAGGGTTCGTACGGTTAGGCGCCGTTCAGTTTGAACCGCGACGTGCTGGTGCGCAGGTCGTTCGCGGTGGAATTCAATTGGTCCATTACAATGCTTGATTGATGAAGCGAATCGACGGTTTGCTGCGCCGATTCGGTCAACTGCGCCAGCGCTTCGCTAATCTGTTGTGCACCGGTAGACTGCGACTGCATCCCTTCATTGACGGTTTCGAACTGCGGCGTTAATGCCTGTACTTGTCCGATGATTTGCGCCAATTGTTCGCTCACCTGGCCGACTTCTTGCACGCCCCGGCGCACCTCTTCGGAAAACTTGTCCATACCCATTACCCCGGCAGAAACCGCCGATTGCATCTCCTTGACCAGCTGTTCGATGTCGTAACTTGCTATAGCGGTCTGGTCCGCCAGACGCCGAATCTCAGTAGCGACAACAGCGAACCCGCGGCCATGTTCGCCTGCCTTTTCCGCTTCAATGGCTGCATTGAGCGAGAGCAGATTGGTTTGGTCTGCAACTTTCGTGATGGTTGTCACCACCTGGTTGATGTTACTGGCTTTCTCGCTCAAGACCCCCAGCTTGGCATTCACTGCTCTCCCCGCCTCCATCAGTTGCCGCATGGTGGCTTCCATGCGAGCTAACCCGGTCTGACCTGTCCCGGCCAGATTAGCCGTTTGCTCCGCACCTTCCGTCACATCATTAATTGTCTTCAGCAATACCTTGGAAGTAGCCGCGATCTCCTTTGAAGTGGCACCGATTTCGCTGGTGGCAGACGCCGTCTCTGAGCTGGTGGCTTGATGTTCTTTGGCAGTCGCCGCGATCTCGGTAACCGAGGAGGCGACTTGCAAGGCTGAGCGTTGCACTTGGCCCACTAGATTGGTCAGGTCGTCGCTCATCCGATCGAATCCATCCGCCAGCTCGCCGAGTTCATCATTACGTCGTAAGGCCAGTCGACGGGTGAAATTTCCGATTCTGATATCGGCCATTAAATCGATCATTTTAGCCAACGGTTGCTTGATCGCTCGCACGACGGAATAACATATCAGCACCGCAAAAACGAAACTGAGGATTATTCCGACGATCAGGACGACTTTTGACTCCGCCGCCGCAGAGTTCAATTTCCTGACCGAGGTCTCGGCAATTTTTTTGTTGTAGGCGACGTCATCGTTAACCCCCTCCAAAAACTTTCTAAACAATGGCTGGAGCTCTTGATCGTAAAGCTCGTAGGCTTCTCTGTCTTTCTGTGCCCGGCTAAGCTTCAGAACTTCCTCGAGTGGAGTAAGGTAAGCTGCATAGGTAGTATTCAACCTCTGAAAACGCTCGGCCTCTTCCGGGCCAAAGATCGTAGCCTCGTAGGCCTTGAAGCGGCTGCTTAACTTTTCGTGGTTATCTCGCAATTCCTCGTCCAATCTCTGCACCTGCTGGGCATTGCTGGCGTTGATGTGCTCTAGTACCAACGCCACTTCTGATTCACTAAGAGCCGCAATCTGTCCCATCAAAACGGCGCCGGGAAGACTATCCTTGGCCAAAGATGAGGCCTGATTTTGGATCGCCTCTAAACGGGTAAATGCGTAAACACTCAGACAAAGAGTTATTAGGATGACCCCCGCAAATCCGAAGATAAGTCGCTTTCCAATCGTCAATTTGTCTATAATTGCCATTGAGTATCACCCGAAGTTCTCACGATCATGCGGTCTGGACTCCAAGCCGCGAGAGGCTGGTCCGAATAGCCGCCGTGGAATGGCAATCAAATGAGAAAGTATCAGCGGGATGAACTTACACCTAAAGCTGGGAAATAAAAATATTATTCACGATTACAATACGTATTGTAAAGACTGGATCGAAGGGGTCAGTGATGAATGGCGGGAAGTCAAGGGCGATTTCAGATGTTTGCCCCGAAAGCGAAAGCGCTTAGGGTTCAGCCCGGCGTTTCAAACGCTGGGGGACGGCCACTGCCGGGCGGCCCGCCCTCACACCGGCGTTTCAAAGCCAGGAGCGAACAATAAACTTGTGCTCGATCTCCCCTGATACACTCTGGCCCTATGCCGTTTCGCGCGTTCAACTTGGGGGACAATTTAGTCAAAGCGGTCGAGGAAGCCGGGTACACGGAACCGACGCCGATCCAAGTGGAAGCGATCCCCAAAATAATGGCTGGGCATGACTTGATCGGAATCGCCCAGACCGGAACCGGCAAAACCGCCGCGTTCGTTTTGCCGATCCTCTCGCAACTTTTTAAGGTTGGGGGTTCGTGCCAGGCACGCGGAATTCGTTGGTTGATCGTTGCGCCGACACGGGAGCTGGTTGTTCAGATCGAGGAAAATGCGCGGATTTATGCCAAATATTTGCCAGCGCGGATCGCCACGGTGTTTGGCGGTGTGAGCGAACGTCCTCAGATCGAAGCGCTTCGCTCCGGAGTCGATCTTGTCGTTGCCACACCAGGGCGGCTCCTGGATTTGGTTGGGCAACGGCATGGAGATTTTTCAGCGCTCCAGTTCCTGGTCCTGGACGAGGCGGATCGGATGCTGGACATGGGCTTTATTCCCCAGATCCGACGCATTATGAAGTTCCTTCCATCAAAACGGCAAACATTATTGTTTTCAGCGACGCTTTCCAAAGAGATCGAGGTACTCGCGCAGGAGTTCCTCTATAGACCGAAGATGGTGCAAATTGGACGCCGGTCGAACCCGGCTGAAACAGTGACGCAACTGGTTTATGAAGTGCCCGCAGGTCTGAAGCCCGCACTTCTGATTCACCTGTTGCGCGATCCGGCCTTCGATTCAGTGCTCGTTTTCACACGGACAAAACATGGAGCTGACCGAATCGCGAAGCGTCTGGGACAAGCGCAGATCACGACGGCGACCCTCCATTCGAATCGTTCGCAGAACCAGCGTTTGAATGCCTTGAAAAACTTCAAATCGGGAAAGGTCCGCGTGCTCGTCGCGACCGATATTGCGGCGAGAGGGATTGACGTGGACGGCATTTCACACGTCGTGAATTTTGATTTTCCAATGCACCCCGAAGACTATGTTCACCGCATCGGGCGGACTGGACGGGCACAAGCGATCGGGGATGCCATTAGCTTTGTGACGCCGGAAGATCGAGATTCTCTTCGTTCTTTGGAACGATTCATCGGACGCGGCGTCGTGCGAAAACGGGCTGACGATTTTGATTATCAGGCGGTCCCTGCGGCCTCTCCGGAACGAAGAAAGAATCGTCCTTCTGCTCAGAGCAAATTGCCTTCTCCTGAGAATCGTAGCGCGCGGGCGCCGAGCGGCGTTACGCGCCGGAATCGGCGGAATGCTGGGAGACGTTTCAGGGGGCGATGATTTGCGGTTCCCGCTCCAATACGGGGTCATTCGGACTGAGTTCTCTTCCTGAGTTTCCGTCACCGCTTTATCTTTTCTCCTTCGAGCTTCTGGGCCATTCGAACCAAATCGGCGAATGACTCCGCGTGCATCTTGCGCATTACTCGGCCACGCTGAGTTTTCACCGTAATCTCCCGCGTGCCCAGTTCCGCTGCCACTTGCTTGTTCATCATTCCCCGTACGACTAACGCCATCACTTCGCGTTCACGTGGAGTTAACGTTTCGAAGCGGTCACGGAGTTCGATCGATTCTGTCCGCAGGACAAGGGCTTGCCGGTCTCGCATTAGCGCTTGCCTAATCGAATCAAGCAGTTCCTCCTCGCGGAACGGCTTGGTCAAAAACTCCACTGCTCCCGCTTTCATTGCTCGAACCGTGGTAGGAATGTCGCCTTGGCCGGTAACAAAAATGATAGGGAAGTGGCGATTGGCAGCGGCTAGTTCGCGTTGGAGATCCATTCCGCTTAGGCCGGGCAAACCCACATCGAGCACCAAACACGAGGGTTCGTCCGGCGGTCTCTGTCGAAGAAACTCGGCCGCCGAGGCAAAAGTTTTAACCCTCAAGCCGACCGAACGAATCAGACTGCTCAGCGCCTCGCACACCGCTGGGTCGTCGTCCACCACAAAAACAATGGGACGCCCATCTGGTTCACCCAATTTCTTGTCCGGCTTCACCTGATTAATGTTTCTGGTATTTACTTTCGGCTTCTCTACACCAGAGCAGAGCTTCTCCGCTATTATATCAAGGTATAATTCCGGCCAAGCTGTTGGCGATTTAGAAGCGACCAAATCCTCTTTTTCCGGACGCGGTGCGAATTGGGGGGATTTGGACCTGACAATCAAACGGGGTGACCGACATGATCGGCTTTCCAGACATTTCCTTGGCCCAATGGACCAGGAAAAATGGCTTCCTCACAAGCCTAGAAGGAGCAGTCAAGAATGGCGCTCTCAACTCGGAGAGGCAAAGCGGGACGCTTCGCTTACCCACAGACCAGATCGCAGTCGTAGATCTGGTTTCCTCAAGGCGTGTCGGCTATCAGGAAATGAACCGGCGTGCTTGCGCACTCGCCTCCTGGTTACACCGCGAGGCCGGGATTTCTCGGGGCAATCGGGTCGCCTGTCTCTCAATGAACCGGCTCGAGTTTCTCGATCTCTCTCATGCGCGGCCCTCATCTCTTTTCCGGTTATTGGCACAACCCGGAGGCGGCTCGCGAGACGCTTGCCGAAGGCTGGGTGCGCACAGGCGATCTGTTCCGGCGCGACGCGGAGGGCTATCACTACGTGGTCGGGCGCAAGAAAGAAATGTTCGTCAGCGGCGGCGAAAACGTCTATCCAGCCCAAGTCGAAAAATGTTGCAACGGCATCCGTCCCTCGCGCCGGCCGCGGTGATCGGTGTCCCGAATGCACGCTGGGGCGAGGTCGGCTAAGCGTGTCTGGAGCTGAGCGAGCCTGTCTCGGTGCAGGAGATCGGTGCCTGGTGCCGGTAATTCCTGGCCGGGTAATCAATGCCCGAAGCACGTGTTCATTCTCGAGAATCTCCCACTCGGCCATTCCGGCAAAATCGATAAACAAGCCATCCGGCAACGCGCGCTCGAACGGATTGCGGGAGACGCAAACCCCAAGCCACCACTCATAACAATCTACATATATGTTCTTCAGTTATTTGCCGGACGAGCACGCCGATGTCAAGAGCTTCGCTTGGAGACTGAGGTCCCCAGTCGTATCAGCGGCGAAATGGGTCCCCAAGCGCGGCAACCCTCCGGGAAATAAAGGCAAGAGACGGCCCGGCCCGCTCACGGTTTACCTTGAGAACTTACCAGGTCCCTTGCAGATCCGATTAAAATGCGGAGCCAGAGTTGTTCTTATGTTCTTGTCGCTCTTCGATTGACGTGATCTTCCAAGTGCCTCGACCGGCCATGACCACCCGAAGGTGAAGCATAGATCGTCCGCGCGTTAAACCCGATCCGTCCGTTCGACTCCAGAGAATTGGTTGATCGATAACATAAAAGCCTCCATCCACCGGACCTTTAACAACCGCGGGCGCTGCCGTTTCATATCGCGTATTCTGCTTTTCCTGGTGATATCTCCGGATCGCCGCCGCCACCCCCGCCCAGCTCAAATTTCCTTCGCCATAGAAATGGACTGAATCTGCGTAGAACCGGTGCTGATCCGAGACGCTGCCGGTCTGGTCGGTCCGGACAAAGTCCGAGGCAAAACGCTGCAGATCAGTCGATTCATCGTGTGACTTCGCAGGACCGTCGTCGGGAGCAGAGTACGGTGTCGATCTACCGTCTACCTGATGCCGAGTGTGCTGGCCGTTGTCGTCATCAAAAGAGGCATTTCGCTTATGTTGCCGTTGACGATGTTTATAGGCAAGCGTGAGTGATGTAGTGGGAGCTGCTGCTGGAGTCGATACAGGTATTGGGGTTGGTACAATCTTGGCAATATGTGTGACATTGTGTGTCAACGTCCAATAAGTTGTCGGTCCGTTCAAAAAACGAAATTCAGCGGGACTTTCTGGTGTCGACCCACTTGTTAATACTACAATATCCATCTCAGCCTCGGTCGGACTGCTGATGTGCCCAGTATCGATTAATTTAGCAATACTCGCATTGTCAGCTTGTGCTGACAATCTGATGACTTCCTGTAAGGTCTGGGCCGAATCAAAGTACACCGTGCCAACTGCCAACGAATCAGCGAAAACAGGTGCTGATGTTATGAAGAATGCAACGAACAATGAGTTACTGAACATGGTGCTCGCATTGACTCACTAATGGCAACTTGATCTGTGTGTCAATATAGCAGCCTTGCCAACAACTATCCGATTTTCTCTTGCTCGTTTCCCGACGAAGTTTAGGAAAATATCAAAAAACATTAAATCTTCAACTTTGGATAATACTTCTAGGTGATCTAGTACAGACAGCCGTTACTGACCGCACGAAACGGAAAAAGGTATGGCTCAGTCGAAGATAAGGTAAGTTCAGGGCAAGCAGCTCCTCCGAAAGTAGGCGAATCGTCTCGATTTGCTCTGTTCCTCGGGAACCTTCGACGCTTATCTTCGTGCCCTTCAGGCCAGCCGTCAAAAACGTTCAGGCAACGTGGAATCTGCTCGAACGGTCCGCGGGTCCTGCCCTTTTGGAAGCGCATGCTGCTGGGATCGGGGTTATCCTTAAGGAGGTGCTCGCCAACTGTGTGAACATGGTGGCCAAGAGAACTTCACACCGGCGTTTTCAAAGCCAGGAGGTAAAGCGGGACGCTTTACTTACGGAGGCGACGAATCAATGCAGTAAGTAAAGCGTTTCGCTTAACCTTCTTCGAGGTTCCCTTCGCAAAACCCACCGCCGCCGGTCTGGAGATGCTGGCGGGACAGCGTTTCATTTACTTACAGTTTTTTCTTGTGTTATTTCTCTTCCCGAGCGAACACTAAATATCAATATTTTGTATTGTTTTATTCTGTTCGCATGAGCCGTTACTCAACATCTTCCCCGCCGGGACCCGATATGGTCAACGCCGTTGCTGAAATGCTCCGCAATCTGGAGCAGATTTCGACCGATCCGTCCATCATCGGGCAGTGTCCCGACCTGCCAGGCGTCGTTCTCGACAAAGTTTACGCAACCTGTCTCGATCGCGACGGACCTGAATATGCCAAGGTCAATCGGGATTACCAGGCCTTGAGAGCTCATTATTTCAAAGCGCTGGCCTCCCACCCAGTTGGCAGGGCGCTGGCCGCTTTGGCCGTCGGTTCGACGGGGGTCGAATTGATGGAGGCGGGGCGGCCCCCGGCGTTTGTCGCAGATATCCGTTCTAGTCGCGGCAAAGCTGTCCGCGGACGGCGTGAATCTTATAATTGCCACCACATTGTCCCGAAAAGCGTTCACCCGCAATCTGCCGCAGTTTCAATCAATCACCCCACCAATTTCGTGGTTGCCAAAACGACCCGCCGTGGTCTCGATCAATCAGAAAATCCACATCATTTGTGGCACAGCCTCTTTCTCCATCCTCAAACCCACAACGCACCGGCGGAACCAATTCCCATCTACGTTGTCCGGCCTCTCTTTCCATTCTATCCTCCGATTACCCAAGGTTTCCGCAATGTCGAAGAACTCCGGAACAAGCTGGCGGCCCTGGGTGCACCTCAACTACCGGAGGTCTGGGAAAAGAGGATTTTGGAGTTTTCGAAGGCCACCAAACACCAGTCCTACGCTGTCCCGAAAGAATTTCATGAGATCACCCGGATGTTCGGCGATCTTTACAAAGCGCAAAACAAGGATCCGGCGCTGAACAAACAAATGCGTTCCAGCCTCGCAGAACAAGGAGCGCGATTGGCCGCTGAATTTCTGCCGGCCGGCGCCTATGTGAACGGCAAACAGTTGCCGCCGGATCACCGACCCAGGAAATCGCTCCCGTTGATAGAATCTCAAAACAAACCGGAAACGGTCGTTCGCCCTCCGGCGCGGCGAAAATCCCGCTCAACCAAACGGCGACTTCAGAATCCAACTCTGCAACCGCATCCAAATCAACAGATGGTCTAGATCTATGCCCCTTAATACCCAATATTTAAAAGAGTTAAGTGACCTCTTCGTGGAAGACCTCAAACGGTCAGATTACTATCGAGAGCTCCCCAAAAATAAACAGCGCGATGTCGATGACCGCCTCGCCACCGATGCCGCGGAAGGACTCTATCCGCTCCTTCCGGGTGCCGAGGAGACGGACCTTCAGAAACTGTCGGAGGCGATCAGCGAGAAACTTCATATCCAGTTGCCAGCAGCTTTCAGGGCTATTCTTCGGCAAGTGGATGGTTTTGCTGAAAATGGAGTCTCTCTTTATGGCGTTGACGCCGAGTTGCGAGACGACCAGTTCGATTCCGGACCCGGTCTGCTGGCTGAGAATCTTGTTAACTGGTCCAGTTTTCCCGAAACGATCCAAAGATACCTGTTCGTTGGAGATGCAGATCTCTGGCATTTCGCGATCGAATTAGTCACCGGGCAGCCAGTTGCCCTCCATAAATCAACCCTGAAAGAGGCGCATCGTTTTTCCAGTATGGAAGAACTGGTCAATGACATGATGCAGCAAGCATTGGGCGATTTTGGCGACGAAACCGAGGATCTGAAGGATGAACCGGACGACCACTCTGCAGGGTTTCATTTTTCGCAGAACTAGTGTCTGATTTCAAAAATTAGCAACCCTGGGGAAAGTATGGATACGCTCGACGAGCTATTAAAAGGCCCGGACCTGGTCAAATCCGATGAATTGACCGGACCGATTCTGCAGTCAACCCCGCTCCTGGGAAGGGATATCTGGCAAGAAGCAATCGATGATTTCGATGTCTTCGCAGATTGCGAAGCCAACGCCAATCTTTCCCTGGAACAACAGCAATACACGACCGATCTGAGAGTTGATCATTATCTTTACCTCACCCTCAAAAACGAGTTCGAGTTGCTCGATCTTTGGTTGCGGAACAACCACGGGCATCCGAAAGCAGCCCCAATCGCGTTGTTTCTGCAACGCCAGAACCAATCCGGCTCACCATCCTGGATCGACCGCCAGGAAAAGCTCTATCTCTGGGCGCAACGGAATGGGGGTCACGAGATCGCCGCTTCGATCCTGGGATGGCGCCTTCTCTGTCAGGAGTTAGCTGAGTCTCTACTCACATGGTCTTCGCACCACCAGCACGACGCACGCGGACGACAGATTATGCTTTGGCAGGATTCACCGGGGTTCTACCCACAGAATCGCCTAAGAATCTTTGCCTTGAGATTTTTAGAGGATGCGAGGGCGCCACAGATTCTCACCTGGGAGGCGGCGGTGAACCGCGAGATACTGAAGATCCATCCAGAACTTTGATCGAAACTCGTTAAAATCCTATGGAAAGCCCTTTCGATCGGCCGCCGATCAATGTCAGCGCAACTCTCGTGGATGGCGGGATTCCAAACTGGAAAAAAGATTATCTGGCAACTATCTCGGCCACCACCGCCGACAAAGGACGGCTCCTCGACAGCCTGCGCACCGGCGAAGATCCTACGATCCGCGACGGCGTGAATCTCGCCTTGAACCGGTTATTCGATCCGGAAGCTCCCAAAGACTCCTTAGGAAAAACATCTTTCCTGGTCCATGACGGCACCGGAACGGGCAAATCTTTTCAAGCGATCCTCGCCGCGAAGGCGATCGCCCATGAGACGGGTGAACCGGCGCTGGTCACGACCAGAGCCGATCTTATCCCTGCGCTCAGGCGTGATCTCGACCGGCTGGGCCTGGATGATTCCCGAATCGCTTTTGTTCCGATCGAACGGTTGGGAGCATTTCTCAGAGAGGCGCAGAAGCAGAAGCAACGATTCTCGGTTGCCATTGTCGATGAAGCTCAGGATTGCCGGGTTCCGGAAGTTCGCAAATTCCTGGAAAGAGTTCCGGCCAGCAAACAACTTTTTTTTAGCGCCACACCATTTCATAACATAGATGAGTATTGTTATTTCTCTTCGAAACTTACCGGCAGACCAAACCGCGTGATCAAGAACGAAATCAATTCAGCAGAAGATTTCAATCTCGCCGTTGCCGGTCAACTCAAGCAAATCACCGCAACGGGAGGAATGATCCATCGTGAATTCCCTTTCTACGGAACGGTAGCGCCGGCCGAGCTTTTACCGCTCAGTACCGAATCCCACGCCACGGAAATCCAGTTGGTTCTTGGGTATGCTCGGTTGCTCGAGAATCGCAATTTGCCCCAGCGACAAAAGCTCAAAGAAGATCTCACCGTCGAGTTAAACACCGCGTCAGATATCACTAAGGTCGACGCGATCCTCCAACGGACGCTTGCGTTGCTTTCTCAGAACAGGAAAATCATCGTGGTGGGCGATGACCTGCCAGTGGCTTCTCGAATCCTGAAAGAACCAGATGGGTTACCCAGGGAAACACCCGGTTTCCTCTCAGCCCTGCGCCTTGGTCTAGCAGCCCAAGGTATCGAATGCTCCTTCATCCGGGCCTTTCCACAGAATAGCGATGCCATACCCGCCCTCTCTGGGGAGCGAGCCGGAGTCGAGATTAGAAATTTTGCGGAAATGGCGAGGTTTGTCGATGGCGCCTACCGGACAAACGAAGCCGGCCAGCGGCTCGAGCTTCGAGGCCGGGACAATCAACCGGTCTACGCACCAAGTCAGACCAAGGTCATTCTAATACCTTACCTGCAGGTAGCGGGTTGGCCCGAACTGAATCAGCGTTTCCCTCAGGCGCCAGAGGTCTCGATGATCCTGACGCCGACTGCGAGCGCCGATCAATTCATCCAAGCCATCGGGCGTGGCAGCCGTCGTAACAGCCAAGGCCCGACGGACGCACAACTCGTTGCCAATGACGGCTGTGCCGATCGGCAGCGGCTGAATCATCTGTTAAAAGGTCTTCGGTTCATTGCCACCACCGGCTCGCCTGCGATCGCACCATTTCTTCAGCTCGCCGCCGATTGCCTGGCTAAGTCACCGACCGAACATACCGCGTCAGACCAGAAATTGGTTCATCTAAGGAAAAACCAGCAAACGAGGAACGCCCGGCCAATGGATTGTTACCGCTATCGAACACCATCGCCTCAAGGTGGCCTTCGGGCATGAGAGAGGGGTGTGTGGGCGTGGAGGCTTAGCGATAGCCCTCTCTCCCTGCGCCGATATGCCGTCATGCCGTTCCGCCAATCCGTCTCTTTTCCCGTCGCCTGGCCTTCCTTAATCGTCTAATGAAAAGTCGATGCCAACCTCGGACCTCAACTTTTTGGCTGTCTACGGTTCGCTCCGCCGGCGCAGCCTGGCGAAACAAGGTTACTTTGTTTTGCGAAACCTCCGGTTCTACGGACACGGTATATTGAGAGGTCTTTTATTCGCCCAGAATGGATATCCGGCCGTCCTCGAACAACCCGGACTCGTAAGAGTCGAAGTTTATCGTGTCCTTAGTGAAAGGGTATGGGAGATCCTGGACCGCTATGAAGGATTTCACCAGTCGCTGGGATGCCACTCCCTCTTTTACCGCAAAAAGGTGGCGCTCCTTCATCCGAAAATTCGGGCCTCCGTCTATTTTCTCGGTAAAGAAATTCCCCGAGGAAAGAAGCATCCTGAAAATTTCCATTTTCAGGCATGGCGTCGATCCTGATTCGCATTGATACTCGTTCAGTAGTGCCGACACCCGATTAACCCCAAAAGCCGAATTCGAGAAGTAGACCGCGAGATCGGCGACGTCTGTTTCGCAAATCAGGATTAAGACCATGGATACTCCGTTCGCAATAGCGACAAACGTCGAGAAAGAAGCCGGAAATAACTACCGGATCGACATCGAAATCATCGTTCCAGTGACCCTTGAAAAATTCAGGTTGGATTTGAACGAACTCGTTGATCAACCCCATCAAATCGGGGGATTCCCCCCCTCCGGCGAATGGGGAAATGTGGTGGTGACGACAAGCGGCCTCCCAAAGCTGAAACCGGGAGATAAGGTCCCCGTGGTAGTACAGGAGTGAACTAGACTCAAGGGTTAGTATGTCAGTCGTCATCTCTAATGACGACGGCGCCCAGTTCAACGGGAAAAATTCGTCGTTGGGGATGCAAACTGCATCGCCAGCTTGGAGGCCTTTTCCCGTCTGTAACGGATATACGTTTCTAATCTCTTAGAAACGAAAGGCTTGCGCATAAGGCTGGCAATTTGATTGGCCCTCGGGTGATCCGTACTAGCTGATACCTGGATCCATTCGGAAGGCCTTCGGCATCGAAAGCGCCGACCCAGCTAAAAATCGACCCTCGTCCGAACGATCGCAGGCAGGTTTCGACCGATAAAGTGTTGTCCAAATTAAATTATAAGAAATTCCTTAAGTTACAGCGATCCGCTCCGATCTAAGGATCAGACCCACACATTGGATACCCGTTATGCCGACCATTTCTGTCTTAAAGCGTCTCGGAAATCGTGCGAAGGCACCACAGCCAGGGCATTTACCGGGGGAAGGAGCTGCCCAACCATTTAAAGCGTGGCATCCGTCCAGAATGAAAACCGGGTTAAGAAATCAGCCCATAGGCAGAAGGGTTCCGCTACAGACTGAACGTGCCGTCTGATTGGCGGCCCACTGAAGCCGGTGAGATTAAAGTTCAACGCGAAAGCGGGAACAGGGCAGGGCCTCACTGGACGACGAGTTTCGCGCGCGAACCGCGCCGGCCAACGTTGATTGTCGGATTGTCGCGCCGCGCCCCCGATCAATTGTACCATCCGCTTTCGAAAAGTTGACGTGAAGTCCCGTCGCACTAGTATGATCGTCGCTCGTCTCGAAAATCGGCAAATCGCCGACGGCGGTGTGCCTCCCACTGATGAAACGATGCACTAGCTAGCTAGCCCGGCGTTTGCGAGCGATCGACCATCGGTTGGTTGTCGGGTCGCCAAGCGGCCGGAAAGAGAAACAAAGAAAAAAATACGGCCCCCCGGGGGGCAATAATCTCCTTTTTCTTACTTGAACCGATTTCTACTCCTTTTGGACCATTTCGGGTAGTCCAATCCGATTTATCTTCAACGACATCCACTAGAGTGTTGTCTAACGAATAATCAAGCGAGGCATCTATGAAAGTTCCGGCTAAATTAGCCATCGCGCTATTAACAATTACGCTATGTGCAAAACTAAGCGCTCAGCAGGCGTCGGTAATTATTAATCTTACTGAACAGTCGGCTTACTTACTGGAGGATGGCAAGCTCGCATTCGTTTCGCCGATTGCTTCGGGCAAAGAGGGTTGGGGAACCCCCACCGGGAGCTTCAGGGTGACCAGGAAAGATTTGAATCATCAGTCCGGAAACTTCGGTTTGGTCAGCGACTCTTACGGCAGAATAGTCAATCCAAACGCGACACCGGGCTCTTACGTCCCCCCGGGGTGCCACTACATGCCTGCGCCGATGCCGTACTTCATAGAATTCCGCAAATACGTCGGGATGCACGCGGGTTATCTGCCTGGCTACCCGGCATCGCACGGTTGTGTCAGGATGCCCAGAGACCTTGCTGCTAAATTTTTCTCCAGAGTGCAGGTCGGCACACCCGTCAAAGTGATCGGAAGCGCCAGAATGGTAACCCGTCTCCGGCGAGCAATTCCGATCATTCAACCCGGTGATTCCAGGTATGCCAAGGCCTTTTGATCGCGCGCTGATGTCATGGTAGTTGGCAGTTAGCAGTGTCAGTGGCACATCGGTTGCAGCTGGGCGATGGACTCGCGGCCCTTCGGGCCACATTGAGGAGGTCACTGCTTGAAGATCCCGCGGGACTTGCCCTCGTTCAGTTGGGGTATGATTTATGCCCCGAAGCCGAAGGGGCCTGCAGGACTCAGCCCAGGGTTTCAACCCCGGGAATTTGAAAACAAACGATTCGCTCTGAAGCTGAAGGGGCGAGAGGCTAGCAGATCAATCTCGCACCTATCGTTGCGCAAAATAGAGTGCGCAATTGAGAGGTGCTACAATTGGACTTTACTGCCGCATTGTTAGTATGTTCGATCTGCCGCCCCTTCAGGGCGGGCTGCTCTGGGGGACGGTTCCCAGGGTTGAAACCGGTTGAAACCCTGGGCTGAGCCCTCCAGCCCCTTCGGGGCATGGCCCTTCGGGCCGGAATTTAGCGAACCTCCCCACGGACACTCCCCTAAGCGGGTGACCTATTTTAGCAACTTCCTACTTGCCAGTTTCCCTCTTCGCATAAAGCAAAGTTCGGAGCCAATTCACACGGATGAATGATAACTAACCACCCCCACTGATAATTGAGGCACTGACACTACTAACTGCCAACTAGTACATCGTCTCATAAGTGGGAGACATACCGCCGTCGGCGATTTGGCCGATTTTCAAGGCACCGAGCGACGAGCATACTGAGATCCGTACGTAAGGAGCGAGCAACGCAGAAAATCGGCCAAAGCGCCATCGGCCCTCCGGGTTGGCTTGAAAAGGGTCCGTCTGCGTCGTTGCTCGCTCGTCACGGATCGCAGCGGATACGCTCCTCACTCGCGCCTAGCATCCAGACCCTTTTGAAGCCAACGGTATGTCTCCCACTTATGAGACGATGTACTAGCTAGCGTCTACCCTGGGCAAATTCCATGCACATCCCGCTGCCACCGCGCATCGCCTTGGGCGCCTTTCATATTTATCCCGCCTCGCTTGGTAAACATCTTGGGAAGGTTTATTCAAAGCTGGAGATAATCTCAAAGTTGCCACTTTTAATATGAATGGCATCCGTGCCCGGTTGCCGGCCCTGCTCGAATGGTTAGCGCGGGATGGAGTAGCCATTCTCGCCAAAGGGATGGAACCGCTCGAAAGCCGGCGTGGGTTTCCGGGCGGAACGTCGTGCCCTTCGACACCATCGTGACAATTTCATCCTGTTGAGCAGGCCGTAGCGTACGCGGAGTGCATAGAAGTTAGCGCACCTGGCAGCTCGCGGACGTCGAAGGACACTGTCGCGGGGGAATTTTATTCCGAAATTTGACTTTATCCGCTAATATCCATGAAACCCTCAATTTCTCGTGCAGCACGACTATAGTTTGCCGGTGGACGGCTCGGGCCGATGGACCATGATGTTTTCGTCCGAAGGTCGGATTGGCCTATGAAGATGGGCCAACGCATCTGCCCGAGTTGCGGTGACGAGTTTTCCGGAGCGATGGAATTCTGCCCGGTCTGTACGCTTCGCAAAGCTCTCGCTGGCGGGGTTGAGTCCGGAGAGTCTTCCACTTCCGAAGATATGGTCGATCCAACGCCGGAACGGATGGGGCAACGATTTGAGCATTATGAACTGGTGACGGGCAAAGACGGGAAGCCGATCGAGTTGGGCCGCGGTGCGATGGGGATCACTTACAAGGCGTTCGACGTCGATCTGCACTGCCCCGTGACACTGAAAGTCATCAGCGAGCGATATCTCGGTGATGAGTCGGCGCGACTTCGTTTTTTGCGGGAAGCCCGTGCGGCGGCGAGGCTGCGACATGCAAACGTTGCCTCGGTGTTGCACCTGGGCAGAACTGGGAGCAGTTACTTCTACGCGATGGAGTTTGTCGAGGGGGAAACGCTGGAAAATCTGATCAAACGCTCCGGGCGGCTAGAAGTAAAGTTGGCACTCGAAATTTCGACGCAGGTTGCCGCCGGTTTGGCTGCGGTGCACAAGCAAAAACTCGTTCACCGAGACATCAAACCGAGCAACATCATGGTGAGCTTGGAGGAAGGGGGCGCTGTGGCTGTTAAAATCATTGACCGGATTTTGGCGGTCACATTCTATTTTTCGGGCGATTTTGAGGCCGCGCGGCAAAACGCGAGGCGTGGCGTTCAACTCTGGCGCGAGGGCGGCATACAATCTCCGTTCGAAGAGGCAACTCGCCCGTCGTCGTTTGTCTGAGCTTTGAGGCGCTCTGCGGGTGGCATTTCGGAGAAATCGCCTCTTGCCGAACAACCATGACGGAAGCGATCTCACTGGCGAAAGAGCTGAATGACAGGTCCGCATTAGCCGTGGCACTGTTTCATGCCGGGTTTGCTGGCCACTTTGAGCGTGATCCTGCCAAAGTGGAACGCTTGGCATCGGATTTAATTGAACTGTCAACGCGTCACCATTTCGACTTTTGGAAGGCTGCAGGAGAGGTTTATCGCGGCTGGGCGCAAAGCATTTTCGGCAGTACCGCAGAAGGTATCGCGCGGATCGAGGAGGGAATAGCAGACTGGCGGGCAACCGGATCGATGCTCGTCGTACCGTATTGGCTGGCACTCAAGGCGGAAGCTTTACACCTCGCGGATCGTATCCCCGAAGCGCTTACGGCTATAAGGGAGGCGCAAGCACTGGCCGAAACATCTGGCGAGCGTTGGTGGCGTGCCGAACTTCATCGGCTTCTTGGCGTGTTTCTCACGACTATGGGTGCTGACGAAACCCAAATTGAGGCTTCGTTCGGCGAAGCCGTCAGAACCGCACGGGAGCAGAAGTCGATCTCACTAGAGAAACGCGCGGAAGCAACCTACGCGGAATATCGTAGCCAAAAAGCGGGCGTACTCTCGGGACACGGGTTCCGATTGCCGCTTTGCTAACTCATTCGGCTCGCTGCGTCGAGCACACAATATCCCGCACCCACTTGTGAAACGAATTGTGTTTCGCAGGTAAGTAATGTCCCGGTCCATGAAGATGGGAACTGGGCAGAAAATGCCGCTAGAGATTTCAAACTCGCCATCGCCGATCTTCCCATCTAAAATGGTTTCTGTCCCGATGCTCTCGACGTTCTCGGCAGCAAACGGTTCGCGGCGAAAATGAGCGGACAAATCTTCATCAGTTACCGTCGGGATGACGCCTCGTATCCGGCGGGACGCCTTTATGATCGTCTTTCAGCGCCTTTTCTTCAAAACCAGATCTTTATTGATGTCGATAACCTCGAACCGGGTGCGGATTTCGTTGAAGCAATCACGGGCAACTCAAAGACATGTCGGCCCGGTTGCTGTTGAACTAGCTAGCTACAAACACGACTTGCCATATTTACTATATCGACAGAAGCGAGATAAGATGTTAACCTTTCTCAAAAAATTGACAGCGCTCGGTTCGCCACGGACCGGCCGACCACCTACGGTGTAGCGATGGCCCTCGGAGCAGTGCAGAATGACATCGATGTCGGCATCCTTTCATAACGAAACTCTTCTCGGAGATTTGCTCAAAGTTGCCACTTTTAATATGAATGGCATCCGCGCCCGATTGCCGGCCCTGCTCGAATGGCTAGAAAGGGAAGGACCGGAGTTGGTTTGCTTACAGGAACTGAAGGCCCCGGATTCGGCATTTCCGATAAAAGACCTTCATGCGGCCGGTTACGGAGCTATCTGGCACGGGCAGACGTCGTGGAATGGAGTAGCCATTCTCGCCAAAGGCCTGGACCCGGTCGAAAGACGGCGTGGGCTTCCGGGCGGCGAAGGAGACACGCACAGCCGATATCTCGAAGCTGCCGCACATGGCGTGATCGTCGGCTGCCTTTATCTACCGAATGGAAATCCGCAGCCCGGCCCAAAATTCGACTACAAATTGGCTTGGTTCGAACGGCTGATCGAGTACGCCGCCGGCCTTTACGACGGTGGTCGTCCGGTTGTGCTTGCTGGCGACTACAACGTCGTACCGACCGATCGGGATATTTACAACCCACGTTCTTGGTTGAAAGATGCGCTCCTGCAACCTGCAACCCGCGAGTGCTATCAGCGCCTGCTTGCTCAAGGATGGACCGATTCGCTGCGCGTTCACTATCCAGAAGAACGCATCTACACTTTCTGGGATTATTTCCGTCAGCATTGGCAGAAGGATTCGGGATTGCGCATCGATCATCTGTTGCTCAGCGCCGAACTGGCGCCACGCCTCCGCAATGCCGGCGTCGATCGTTGGGTCCGCGATCGGCCTCACGCAAGCGACCACGCTCCAACCTGGATCGAGCTGGACATGGGCGCGAAGGAGAGTGCGGCGCCACTGAGGCGCAGCAAGGTCGAGCGGTCCGACGCCGCTTCATAATCCAGATATCAATCGAATCAGGCTCCAGCCGTCGGCGGGTAACTTCGTTGAGTTTCGCGTTTAAGTAGTAAGCGCTGACTGAATTGTGAAAATCAGACGCCACTTCCATTCGTTCGCCTGATTTCGTCGAGGCGGTGAAAGCAAAGCTCCTTGATTCTATGTCTTTGGAGAAACAATTTTCTTCGTGGTTCGTCGGTTGTAGACCCAGTCCAAAAGTTCAACAAACCTCTGATTATCGATCCAAAGTAAGGTTTCCTTATACTGTGGATCATCCTCCGGAAGTTTTTGATAGCCGCCACCGAAAGCGGACCCTACGTATATCCAAACCTTACCGTTGATTAGCTTTGGGCTCATCGATAAGGGACAACTCTCTTTCGCTTTCATCTTTCACCCATCCCTACCATATTTACCATATTTTCGGTATATAGTCGATAACTTTAGGTAGATTTTTGCCCGGTTTTGCGATCTGTCATCTGGTCGAGCGAACCCACAACGTTTGATCAGACACGAAGGGCGCGAAGATAAGGTAAGTTCAAGGGCAAGCGGCTCCTCCGAAAGTAGGCGAATCGTCTCGATTTGCTCTCTCCCTCGGGAACCTTCGAACGCTTATCTTCGTGCCATTCTGATCAGACACCCATAGACGCGAAATCCTCTTGTCAGGCCGGCAGCGCTTCGGCGCTGCTTCTGTCAGATATCGTGTGAGCATGAACCGATCTCTATCGAAAGCGCGAAAGCAGGTCTCGACTGGCCCATTTTATCATTTCCGAGCATCCGGCAGTTTTTGCTGTGGTGTGATGAGAAGACAGAGAGTGCCAAGATCGCCGAGGAGAGCGATGAACTCTGAGAGAGCAGATCAAGAGCTATAATTGTTCGAGCAAGCTACGCAAGGGGTTCGGACCAATATCCGTAACCCCGGAAGTACCAGCGTGCGCGATGACACTAGTGGCGCACGCCGGTTTTGTTCTCCATGCGGGGGGGAAGCTTGTGGTGCGCGATGGTACGTTCCGATTCGTTTTACCTACAATGTGTGGTAGACCTGGAAAACAACAATCGGTCTATAGCGTTGCTTGGTTTACCGATTCTTCCACAACGGGAACGACTGCCCTGTTTTCAGCTTAGGATTTTGCTGATAGGCAAGATCAAGCCAACCATTGCGATACGAGCCGAGGTCCGGCTTATTTTCTCCGAAATTGAGTCTATCGAACGTCCCTCGATATTTTTCGCGCCCGACCTGAACGGTTACTAGATATTGGTCACCTAGCTTGCCGACGTTAAGAACTTTAGCGGGAATTAGGGTCATTTGCGTCGCCTGAAATCTGACCAGCCTAGTCCCGTTAATTGCGCTCCTCCTATACTTTTCTTTACGTTTTTCTCCACGGGTTAGCGTTGCCTTTGGCTATGACAAAGGATGGTTGAAGCAGATCAATGCATGGTCACAATACGGTAATCGACCCGAAAGCACAGCCGTTCGATCCGGTGAACAGCGGTTGGAGCATTACGTACAAGACCGTCAACGCCAGGGGTGAATAGCACCGATCGAGCTTGAATCCGTAGCACGCCGATCTTATGAAGATAATATGGAACAGCAGACTAATATAAGGCAACGAAGGAGTTACTTTTTAAGGCCTATTGGCAATTTAATCTGATTCCTATCAATTTTATAGAAGTTATGACGTAACCGCGATTAGTGGTCTGCCGACTCTACCTTTTCAACTAATATTCACTGACGGAGCAAACGATAGCGCGCCGCTAGCAAAGTGAAGAGGCTGCGGGTGGCCAACTTTCCGGTCGCGCTGACTCACCGGCACGCGATCGACGAAAGCAGCCCCTCTACGGGATGACCCCGGAAGACTTGGAAAAAAGCGACTGAACGACGCCTCCACTGAGGCATTCTGATGCAATCTCCAATCGTTAAAACCGTGCCAGAATATGGGCGCACGCGGGTTTTGATTGAAGATCTACTTCGTCTCAGCAGTTGCGACCGCTCGGGGGCGCTCACTGAGGGTCAACATGCGGATCTTCCAAACATCACCCTCACGAACGTAAATCGCTGAAAAGTAGCCATTGACAAACTCGAGACCAGTCTGGCCTTGAAGAGTACCCCCCCATTCTCCAAAAGACCAGACCGCGTTATCGATTGCTTTGAGGTGACAGTCGCGGAGGTCGTTAAAAAACGTGAAAGGCCACCGCTGGAATGTGCCTTCATACCTCTTCTCGATGTCCTGCCTACCGGAAAACATCCCGTCCGGGGCCACCAAAACCCCGTCCTCCGTGAAAAGTGCGGCCACTGCGGCTGCGTCTTTGTCCGTGAATGCCTCGCTCTGCTTCGTAGCGAGAACCCCGAACTCATCGAGGGCCTTGGCATTCCCAATGAGATCACGCTGTTGAGCTATTCGTGGGTCGACCGCGTCTTTCTGTTGGGCAAAGGTCAGCAAAGCAAAGCTAATTGCCAAGCCTACAAGGGCGACTACTGAGCGGATCTTCATTGTTTCCTCCGTCTGTTAGGTTGTGCGTCGCCTGAACGATCTTAACAACCTCCGGCGAAAATTCTAGCGTCACCGTCAACAGCCGGGAGGGCGGAAGGATCAACGTTTTTGGGGAAAGATCGCTGAACGACGATTCATTAGACGCCTCCACCTTACTCGGAGTCAATGAGAAACATTCTCGCCTCGTGTCGATGAGATGAATTTGCAATGCTGCTTTTCTGTTGATCTAGTTCCTGGGTGATTGTCGGGCTATTGTGTCATCACCGCATTAGTGATGTTTCACGTGACACAATTGTAAAGTACGGATCTACACTTGACGGGTCGAACTTCGGCGTTGTGAAATTATCTCCTATCAAACGTGATGCAGCGTTTAAGTTCGGGGGCTGGCAAAGATGTAATGCAGACTTATACCACCCAAAATGGTCACACGCTAAGATCGAATGCACCCAAAATAGCCGCGCACGCCGCTTTTGATTCAAGTTTACTTCGCGGGTGCCGGGGTGGCGTTGAAGGTCAGCATCCGGATTTTCCAATCGTCGCCCTCACGAATCACTGACCAGTAGCCCGTGGCCGCTACCGGACCGAAATTTTGGCCTTTGACAGTGCAACTATATTTACCGGTTGCCCACATCTCGTTCCCAGCCGTGCCTATAATGTGAGGTTGAGAATCGTCATCGACCGGGGCGAGGTTGTCGCTCAATTGGACTTGCTTGAACACGCCTACATAATACTTTTCGATGGCTTCCCGACCGAAAATAGGCCCGTCCGGGGTCACTAGAATCCCGTTTTCCGTGAAGTTCTCCGCCACGGCAGCGGCATCGTTCTGAGTTACAACGTGTCCAAAGCGCCGGAGCTTTCCAACCCCGCAGATCTGAATGGCGCGAAGATAAGGAAAGTTCAGGGCAAGCGGCTCTCCGAAAGCAGGCGAATCGTCTCGATTTGCTCTGTCCCCTGGGGAACCTTCGACGCTTATCTTCGCGGCATTCCCCGCAGATCTCAACTCTGCCCCGACCGGCAACTCTTGCTTCATCCTGAACGAGATCTACGAGACGAGCGCTGGTGTGACTGACCACTTTCAGATGTCCGAATCGAGTTGGCAGGACTTCCCAGCCCTCCTCAAGTGGCTCAAGAAATGCAAGGTCACGGGACTACCGGCGGCTTCGATCATCAACTCGCTCTGCTGAACGTGGATAGAGGGGCTCGATTCGGCGTGTCTACTCACTCGATGATGCGAAACAAATGTGCGATTTCCAAGCGAAGGGAAGGGCCGACAAATTGGGGCAATCTTAATCCTCGGGACCTACACGTTTACTAATCGCCGTCGGCCTAACAATTCGTCCATCCTCAAGAACGGCAGCATAAAATGTCTGACGAGTTTGGCCTATCTTCCCGTTCATTTGCACGAGATAATATGGGATCGGACTCGTTTGATATTGGACCGAGTCCACCTTTATATAGCTTGCATTATAAAAGCCACCGGGTTTACTGGCTCCCAGATTCGTAAGACCACCCGTAGTTTCCAACCCTCCTGCCCATCCGACTGCGATGATCGCCACTTCATTCTGGGAGATCTTGCCAGTGTCGGGCTTTGCCGATGGCAGGTTGGGAGGAACTTCAAGTTGATAATACTGATCAACCCCATTCTCCTGACGCACATTGAAGGTGACGCCGTTCGTGCCCTACTTCGCTACAATCCTGATCAACCGTAAGGTTTCGACGTAGATTCTGATTAGAGAATCCAAGCGTTTAGGTCGCCTTCGGTATGCGTCGGCTCTCCAAGCGTTGACAAATCCCGTAACTCCCTGGACTCCACGATTGCGTGTACGCCGCTCCAACCCTGATTAACCCGTGTGTGTTCCGTCAGCTTCTTGGCAAAATCAATTAAGGTACCCTTTGCGACTTTTGATGGGCTGCCGATGATGATTTGGATTTCATGACCCTCGACCGGATTGTTTACCGTAAGCGTGGGGTCGTTAAGAATGACTTCGTTGTAATAATTATTTTCGGGAGGCATCCCAAAATAATGCGAAATTTAAGAGAGCTTGCAAGTCTGACCGGAACGCGATGGCCGGCAGCATTTTCGCCGGAGTTCCCCCCTCGCGAAGTGGTTGTTGAGGTTCCGAGTTTGAAAAGGTCAAAGCATCGGCGCGTAACTTCGGTGACTTTTGCGATTAAGGAGCAAGGGGTGCCGGAGCAGTGAATGAAAGGAAAATTGCCAAATAAGACCGAGACGGAAGGCAGCCATTCGCAACTGTTATGCTACGGACTGCTCTTTCCGGGCGCTGGCGGCTACTTCTCCGAATTTGCGCCGGGAAAATATAGAGTGTCGATCAGGAATTTTTCGTATTTCTCTTGATGGGCATCCGTCCATTCTTGACGAGCCTGTTCCCACGAAAGCTTGCGACCTTTTTCACCTTCGGTCCATTTGTACTTCCGAATCTCTTCTTTGATAAGGTAGGTGATCCGGTAAAACGGATCGGAATACATCATGGCCGGGATCGGAACGTGTTCTTCAATCTCTAGAATTTCACGCATCTGAATTCAATAAACCACAACTTGAGTTGTAGCGTCAAACCGAGGTTCCGTCACTGAAGTGAAATCAAAACTCCGCCTCTCCTTTCGTTTGCCTGACTTCGTCGAGCCGATGAAGGCAAAGCTTACTGCGTCCGGCGGGGCTCGAACCCACAACCTTCGGCTCCGGAGGCCGACGCTCTATCCAGTTGAGCTACGGACGCGAATTGACCGGATGGTAGATCTTCTTCGCGCTGACGTCAAACGATGCAGGGAGGGCACTCCTGCGCGCCGCATGATTTCACCTCTTCAGAGACCTTTGGAGGCTTCGCAGGACGAATTCGTCCCGTCAAACTGGTTCTGTGGACCTCACATTGCCACGAATCGGTCCGGCGACCTTCCCGCTTTTCCCTTCTCCCCTGCCACTGGTAACTCTCACCACCACTGCCCGCCGACAACATTCTCTTGCGAAACCGATCACCTTGGTATTTGAAAGGAAGCCAATCCAACCATCCGAAAGTATTTCCTTATGCAAAAGTCAGTCCACCGTATTCATTTTCTAGGAATTTGCGGGACGGCTATGGGCGCTGTGGCTGCTGCCTTCGGAGAGTTGGGTTTTGCCGTTACGGGATCAGACGACAGCGTCTATCCCCCCATGTCCACGTTTCTCAAAACGAAGGGCATCAAAATTTCGACCGGATACAGGCCGGAAAACATACCGTCGGAGGTAGATTTGGTGGTGGTCGGCAATGCCCTTTGCCGCGGCAACCCCGAGCTTGAGGCTCTCCTGAATCGAAAAATCCCTTATCGCTCTCTTCCGGAGACGCTCAAAGATTTCTTCCTGCAAGGCAAAACCAATATCGTGGTCACGGGAACCCATGGAAAGACAACGACCACCTCACTGATTACCTGGATCTTTCGCGAAGCTGCCTGCGATCCTGGTTTTTTTATCGGCGGAATTGCCAGAGATCTGACCCAGGGTGCGGCCTTCGGAAATTCGAAGTACTTCATCCTTGAGGGAGACGAATACGACACCGCCTTTTTCGACAAGCGCTCCAAGTTTCTTCATTACCTTCCAGAAACTGTCGTCATCAACAACATCGAGTTCGACCACGCCGATATCTTTTCAAACCTTGCCGAGATCAAACTAAGTTTTCGCCGTCTCGTGAATATTGTACCGGGGCAAGGATATATTTTCATCAATGCGGATGATCCGAACTGCGCGGAGGTCGTGACAAAGTCGTTCAGCCACGTTTTCACTGTCGGTTTCAAGGAAGAAGCAACACACCGGATTACTGATGTCCGATACGACAGCTCCGGATCAGAGTTCGTGTTGGCCGGTCATCGATTTCGGTCTTCCCTGATCGGGGAATTCAATGTTCGCAATGCGGCGATGGCGGTTGCGGTTGCGCTGGCCTACCAGCTACCGGTTGAAGTAATCCAGAGCGCACTGGCACGCTTTACTGGAGTGGCGCGTCGGCAGGAACTACTTGGAGAGGTCAACGGAATCAGGGTGATCGACGACTTTGGCCATCATCCCACGGCTATTCGCGAAACGCTTTTTGCTTTGAGGCACCGATATCCAGGGCAAAAAATATGGGCGATCTTCGAGCCGAGATCAAACACGACTCGACGCGCCATCTTTCAGACGGCACTTCCTGAGGCTCTGAAAATTGCGGACGGGGTGATATTGGCCCAGGTCGCGAGATTGGATCAGTTGCCACCGGACGATCGCCTGGATCCGGAACGAGTGGTGCAATCTATCCAAGCCGGTGGGATCCCCGCGTTCTACGAACCCCACGTAGACGGCATTGTGCAGCGGGTGAAACCGCTGGTCAAACCCGGGGATGTCATCGTAGTCTTCAGCAACGGCGGTTTCGAAGGAATTCACCAGCGCTTATTGACAGAGTTAGCAACCGCATGAATTTCGAGTTTCAAGGGCACCGGGTCCACGATTACCGCTATTTGAGCAAACGTTGGCAAGACCTCGCCCGGAAGGCCGGCTTGAAACGCCTCGGCTATTGCACCGCGGACGAATTCGAGCTGTTCTGTTTCGTTTCCCCCGCCCTCGAAAATGCGAGTGGAATCTACTTGTCGGCTGGAATTCACGGCGACGAACCAGCGTCGACCGAAGGGCTTTACCATTGGGCGGAACTCCATCGCTCGATTCTCCGGGACATCCCAGTGATGATCTTCCCTTGCCTTAATCCTTGGGGTTTAGTGCACAACCGGAGAACAGATTCCGAGAACCGCGATTTAAACCGCTGCTTTCACTTGGATACCATCCAGCGGATCAAAGCTCAAAAAGAGCTGCTGCAAGACAAAAAATTCAAGCTGGCTATGTGCCTCCATGAGGATTACGACGCTCAAGGAGTTTACCTTTATGAGATACGCAAAAAGCTGACTACCTTTGGACGCGAACTCCTGGCTGCCGCCGGATACTATGTACCGATCGACGCGCGCCTAACCATCGAGGGCCGTCGAGCCGAACAAGGTTGGATTGCCCGAAAAATCAACTTAAAGAAATTTCCGCTCGTCGCAGAGGCTATTTACCTGGCCCTGAACCACAGCGATCGCACAATCACGGCGGAAACCCCTTCCGAATACGACCTTGGCCCAAGGATTCAAGCTCACGTCGCAATGATTCAAAGGGCCATCGAACTGAGTTTTCTCTGAGCGGGAAGATCGAGCTATCCACCTGCGGAACCTTCTCCGCCGGGTTTGGTCATCTCGACAGGATCCAATGCCCGGTTGAGCTCTGCTTCCGGGAGGACTTTTTTCTCCCGGCAGATTTCGCGGACGGTTTTTCCTGTTTTAGCACTCTCCTTCGCAATCTCAGCGGCGCGATCGTATCCGATAATGGGAGCCAGGCTCGTAACCATAGCCATGCTGTATTCGACTAATTCCCCGCACCGCTCGCGATTTGCAGTAATCCCGCTTACGCATTTGTCCTGGAACGCCCGAACCACATTGGCCAGCAGCCGAATGTTCTCGAGTACGTTATGCGCCATCATCGGCATCATGACGTTCAATTCCAAATTCCCGTTAGCTCCCCCCCAGCAAACGGCGGTGTCGTTGCCGATCACCTGGGCACAAACCTGCATTACCGATTCACAAAGCACCGGGTTGACTTTGCCCGGCATGATTGAACTTCCAGGCTGAGTCGCAGGCAATTGGATCTCACCGATCCCGCAACGCGGGCCGCTGCTCAGCCAGCGAAGATCATTGGCGATTTTGAAGAGACTGACCGCGACGGTTCGGATTTCGCCGCTCGCCTCCACCAATCCGTCCTTCGCGCCCTGCGCCTCGAAATGGTTGCGGGCTTCGCGAAAGGCCACTCCGGTCCTATTCCAGAGATATCCCATCACGCGGCCCGGAAACTCCGGGTGGCAATTTAATCCCGTTCCGACCGCCGTGCCGCCCAGAGCCAGTTCCTCAACCGCGGCGATTGCATTACCCGCTCGGAGCTTACCGTGTTCGACCTGCTTGGCATAAGCGCTGAACTCTTGTCCAAGCCGGATCGGGGTGGCGTCCATCAAGTGCGTCCGCCCGATTTTAATAATGTCCCAAAACTCCTGCGTCTTCGCCTCGAGACCATGCTGCAAATGTTCCAGAGCGGGCATCAGATCATTGCGAATCGATTCACCCACGGCGATATGAATCGCCGTTGGAATGACGTCGTTACTGGATTGGCCCATATTTACATGATCATTCGGGTGGACAGGTTCCTTCAGCCCGATCGGCTTCCCCACTATTTGACTCACCCGGTTGGCGATCACTTCGTTCGCGTTCATATTCGTGCTGGTGCCTGAACCGGTCTGGAAGATATCGATCGGAAAGTGGCCGTCCAACTTCCCGTCTATGACCTCCTCCGCGGCCTCAACGATTAGTCGGGTCCGCTCTTCGTCGAGTTTTTCGAGGTCTCGATTTGACTGGGCAGCGGCCCATTTGACGAGTCCCAGTGCGCGAATAAATGGCCGACCGAACCGATACTCGCTAATTGGGAAATTGAGGACTGCGCGCTGAGTGGTCGCGCCATACAGCGCCTCGGCAGGCACCTCCATAGTGCCCATGGAATCTTTTTCGGTGCGTGTTTTTTGCATAGTTCGGATTCTTCATTGATCCGCCCGCCTTTCGAAAATTGAAAGTCGATTCTTTGTCTTCTCCGAACCGGACGTTCCAGAGTGCCGCCGCGCGAAGGAAATTCATGTTTTTGCCCGTTATGTAATGGGCAGCTTGACACGCTGGACTTATTTTCATAACAGGCCTACTATTGCAATCAACCCTTCTTGAACAAATTCATCTGTGAGTGAAACTCCCAATCATAATCTTCTCACCGTAAAAGAGACCGCCGAGTATTTACGGATCCCGCTCCCGACAGTTTATTATCTCGTCCAAAGGGGACAGATACCGGCAATTCAAATTGGCGGACGGTGGAGAATCAAGAAATCTTCACTGGATCGAGACATTCTCCGGCAGGACAAACAAGGTCAACCAACTGTGTTGGTCGTCGATGATGATCCTGATCTGCAAGAACTATTTAAGGCCTTTTTGAAAAAGATCGGATTTAGCCGGGTCGTTGTTGGAACGGCGAAAGACGCCATCAGCAGCCTGCGCAAGCAAAAGTTTGATCTGATGTTTTTGGACTTGCAGCTACCCGATGCGCCTGGAGACCAGGTGTACAAGACGGCCAAGCACATCGATCCTGATTTGAACGTGATCGTGATCACCGGCTACCCCGATAGTGAGGTGTTGGATAGAATCCTGCAAATCAGCCCGGTGACAGTTCTCAAGAAGCCGCTCAAGATCGAGCAGTTAAACCAGACAGTTAAGATCCTCGGTCACTCCACCGCCAGGGTCGAAAGCTGAGTAGATCCCCGGGGAAGGCAATGCATCGGCGAACTTTTTGCCGACCCTGTCTTCGTCCCGTTACATTGCACCGCGCCAGCCGCTGTTTAGTATCTCCGATTCGCCAGTTAGTTAGACTTCTCCCGGGACGGCCTCGCACTTAGCCGAGCAAAAAGCGTCGCTTCCAGCCTGTCTCGAATGGCGCGAAGATAAGCGTCGAAGCTTCCCGAGGGGACAGAGCAAATCGAGACGATTCGCCTACTTTCGGAGGAGCCGCTTGCCCTGAACTTTCCCATCTTCGCGCCATTCCAGCCTGTCTCCATTCCCTGGTCCGCAACCACTTCAAGACAGTGATGGTCCTTTAAGTGGAGTGAAATCCTGGTCAGATCGCTTCGGCCAGGAATTCGCGGTCCTCCCTCGCTGAATCTAGGTTAGCAAGTTGAAAACGAATGCCGCGCTTTGCGAAAGCATCAGCAAATTCCGCCGGCATTCCGAAATCTGTAATGGTCAACTGAATCTCTGAAAGACTCGCGAAAGTCGTCAGACAAGCATGTCCGAATTTCGTCGCGTCGGTCAGCACATAGGTCTCATCCGCGGACCGCATCATCGCCTGCTTTACTTCCGCGTCGAGAGGATTTGGTGTGCTGTGGCCGTGCGTCAACGTGATACCTGAACTCCCAAGGAAGGCTTTATCGGCATGGAATGTTTCTAAGGTCTTGATCGCAGTCGGTCCGATCAGAGCCAGGCTATGGTTACGCACCTGACCGCCTACCAACAGGATTTCGTACCCGGCTTGGGATAACTCCAAGGCCGCTGGCATCGAACTCGTTATGATATAAAGCGATCGAAATCGACCGGGAAGAGCCTGGGCCAAGGCTAGCGTCGTGCTCCCCCCGTCGATGATAATCGTGTCGCCTTCATGGATATAAAGCAACGCCGCCCGCGCGATCGCATTCTTAGGCGAAGAATGCATATTCAGTCTCTGAAAAAACGAGACGTTGAACCTGCTGCGATGCGAAAAGACCGCCCCGCCATAGGTGCGCTGGAGGACCCCCTGTCCTTCGAGTTCGGAGAGATCTTTCCGGATCGTTACCTGGCTGACGTCGAACAGCCCAGCGAGTTCGTCTACTTTGACGTTCCCGTCCTTCTCGAGGAGTTGGACAATTCTGCGGCGGCGCCCTACAGCAATCACGTGATGACCCTTCGCAAGTTTCTGTTTTGTTATTCCGTTCTGACTGGAATCTCCAATGGATTGCCGTCCCACTGTTTGGTTATCCAATCATAGTGCGGGTCATTCACCGCATTAATTTTTCTGACATCGCCCGCCAAAAAATTCAGATAGTAGGCATTCGTTCCCGGCGCTTTAACCACCGGGTGGTAGCCCTCGTGAACCAAAACCAGATCCCCATCATGCAGCGTGATGGCAACATCAAGATCGGTGTCTCTGGTATAGATCCGTTGCATGGCAAACCCATCCGCAGGTAAGAGTCGATAGTAATAGGTTTCTTCATGGTAGGAGGAGTTATCCCGCGTGTCATGCCGATGAGGCGGAAAACTCGACCAGTTGCCGCTAGGAGTACGTATTTCGTAGACAGTCAGTCGTTCGCTCAAGTCGTCAGAATCCAGCAAGGCACTGACCCCTCGTTTCACGTTGGCTTCGCCTCGGACAGAAGATGCAATCTCCTCCCGGCGAATTACCCGAGCAGGGAACCTCCCGGTCGCCGGTGCCCCGCCAATAGCCACTTCCAAGCCGTCGTGGCTGGTTAGAAGATAGGCGGTGCGAGGCGGCAGGTAGACGATATCCGCTAACTCTCGAAATAAATCCTTTCTCGCCAGTTCGTGAGTTTCCTTGTTGAACGTCATTTTGGCGCTCCCCACCAGGGGAACGACAACGATTTCCTCGTCGCCCGAATTACCTTCGAACTTCTGGCCGGCAGCGATCGCGACCACCTTGAAGGAAAGATATCTCCAACCCGCGGTCTCAGGGCGAATATCGTGCAGATAAAGAGCACCAAGACGAGATTTATAATGCCGCTTCACGGTTGAATCTCCGATATTTTCACAGGCCGTTTTTCCCGCCAGCTTTTCGCCGCCGCCAATGCCAGGCGGAGGGTTTCCAAGGCATCCTGTGGTCCCGGCGAAGGTTGCTTACCTTCCACCAGCGCGGCAAAAAAGGCCTCCAATTCCAATCGGTACGCCGCCGCAAAGCGGTCCGGGAAGTTTTCAAAATGATCGAAACTCGAACCGAAATCCTTGGCAAAGAGGAGAGGCGTTTTCTGGGGCGCTTCGACGACGACTTTACCAATGGCGCCGGCAACCTCGGTCCGAATATCGTATCCCCAATTGGAGTGACGAGCGGTCTCCACGACACCCAAAGCGCCATTGGCAAACTTCAGCATCGTCACTGCCGTATCCGCGTCGTTCGCCTTGGTAAACTTTTCATCCACTAAAACTGTGCCCCAGGACTGTACCTCCTCGACTTCGCCAACCAGGAAACGAGCAAGATCCAGATCGTGCACCGCCATATCCAGAAATATTCCTCCGCTCCCCAGCAGAAATTCCAGGCTCGGTGGGTAGGTGTCACGACTAAGTGCGCGAAACAATTCAATTCGACCGAGCTCGCCCGCCTCAATTTTCTGTTTGGCACGTGCATAACCGGGATCGAATCGACGCATAAACCCTAACTGAACTGGAATACCGCGTTCCTGGATCAGATGGACAATCCGCGTCGTCTCGGCGAGATTCAGCGCAATTGGCTTTTCGCTAAAGACAGCCTTGCCGGCGTGAGCCGCCAATTCGAGCAAGCGGGCATGGGTGTCGGTTGGAGTGACAATCACCAGAGCATCCACGGCAGGATGAGCAATCGCCTGCTCGACATCTGTTAGCGCTACCTCAGCGCCGGAAATCGCCTTTCCGCGCTCTGCCGCTTCGAGCCTTGGGTCGGCCACCACGACAACTTTCACTTGGGATATCCCGCTCAGATTGCGCAGGTGGGTCTCGCCCATTCTCCCAACACCGAGAAAAGCGACTCCGATGGATGACTTGCTATTCATGAATTAACAATCGCCGCCTCCCGACTCCTTATCTCTTCGGATCAATCAACAGTCTCGCTGATCTTCACCGGCCGCCTTTCCTTCCAGCTCCTGGTTGCTGCGACGCTGATCTTGAGAGATTCCAGCGCGTCGACAGGTCCTGGGGAGGGCTCGGTCCCGTCCATCACGCACCGGAAAAACGCCTCGAGTTCAGTGCGGAAGGCGGGGCCAAACCGATCCATAAAAAAATGGAAATGATCCATTTGGTAGCCGGATTCCGAATAATGCCGAATCGGTGTCTTCGGTTCGGCTTGAATGACTATCTTGCCATTCATCCCAAAAACCTCGGTCACGATGTCGTACCCGTACGACGCTCTTCGCGAATTCTCGACGACGCCGAACGCCCCGCTTTTGAATCGCAACAGAGTTGTGGCGGTATCAACGTCCCCAATGGCTGCGGCATCCTCGCTGAATCGCACCGATCCCCAGGCGTAAACTTCCTCCACTTCTCCACCTAAAAAACGGGCAAGGTCGAATTCATGAATCGCTTGATCGATGAATAGTCCGCCGCTCCTGGCAAGATACTCTCTCGGAGGTGGCCCAGGATCGCGTCCGACCGCCCGAATTTGGTCGATTCGCCCCAACGCCCCCGCGTCCAGCCTCCGTTTAGCTTCGGCGTACCCGCTGTCAAAGCGTCTTTGAAAGCCGATCTGAAATGGCACCCCATTCGCCCGGACGACTTCCAGAGCCTCTCGGGTGCGTTTCAGATCAAGCGCCACCGGCTTTTCGCAGAATACCGCTTTCTTCGAGGTTGCCGCTCGCTCGATCATTTCGGCGTGCGTATTCGTTGGCGTGCATATGACAACTGCTTCTATATCGTTTCGAGCGAACACTTCTTCTGGGGAATCTGTGATTCCTGCGGCCCGCGCCAGCGGACTGACCCTTCGGGCGGCTTCGACCAGCGGATCGCAAACCAAGGCAACTTGAACTTCCGGAAGCGAAGCCAGGTTCCTGGCGTGCTCCAATCCGATGCGACCCGCTCCGATCAGAGCGACTGTTATCTTTTCTTTCATTGCTTCACGGCCTTTAGACGATTCACGATCCTCTCACTTAACCGGGGCCCGGAAAGTTGAAATTTGTCCAAAAGAAACTCATTCGGCGCAGATTCGCCCCATCGATCTTCAATGCCGAACCGAATGACCCGTTTCGGGAGATGCTCCGACAAGATCTCTGCCACAAGACCTCCAAGGCCGCCAAACACCGTGTGCTCCTCGACCGTGAAAATGATCGGCACAGATTCACAAGCCTTGACAATCTCATCCTCTTTCAGCGGCTTTATCGAGGGCACATGAAGGACGCCTGCAGAAATACCCTGTTTACCCAGGTGTTCAGCCGCTTCGACGCAGCGTACGCTTTGGGGACCTGTGGAAATCAGCAGTAGATCTTTACCGTCCCGTAGCCGGTATGTCTTCCCTGGGGTGAAGGCATAATCTGACTTGAAAACCGCCGGGCATGCATCTCGCGCCAGGCGCAAGTAAACGGGGCCGGTATATTCGGTCGCCCACCGGATCATGGCCTCACACTCAAATTCGTCACCGGGGGCTAAAACTGTCATCCCTGGCATCGCTCGCATTATTGCCAAGTCTTCAACATCCTGATGCGTTTTACCGGTAAGACCGGTCAATAAACCGGAATATGCCGCCCCGATTTTCACGTTCGCGTGAGTCTGTGCAACCAACATTCGTATTGGATCAACAGCTCGATGAGTAAAAAAGATCGTGAACGAAGAGAGCCACGGGACAAATCCGAGTGAGGCCAATCCGACCGCAACGCCTACGAAGTTTTGCTCTGCAATCCCCATCTCCAGAAATTTGTCCGGATGCGCTGCCGCAAATTTGTCGGCCTTAGTTGAATTCGCCAGATCGGCGTCCAAGACGAGGACGTTCGGATTGGTGTTTCCCAAGGCCACCAGCGTATCTCCGAAAACATCTCTTAATGCTTTCACGCGACCACCTCCTCAATACCAAGCTCGGCAGCGACTACGCTCAGTTCTTGTTTCGTTGCGACCTTGGAGTGCCATTCATATTTGCCTTCTGTGACTTGCACACCTTTGCCTTTGATTGTGTGAGCCAGGATCATGGTCGGTTGATCCGAATCTCCGAAGTTTTTGGCCGACTCCAGTGCGGGAACGATCTCTGCAAAATCGTGTCCATCGATTTCCAGCACGCGCCAGCCGAGTTTTTCAAAGATCGTCTTGAGATCGACTCCGGCCCATGGATCGCGCCGATCGCCTCGGTGCTTTTCGCCTGGACCAAGCAGCCAGCCAAATTGTTGCAACCCGTTCCAGTCGAGAATCGCCGTTAGATTCCCGAGTTTGTATCTGGGAGCAACATGCAAGGCCTCCCAAATCATTCCTTCCTGCAATTCGCCGTCGCCGATCATGACAAAAGTGTGAAATTTTTGTCCCCTCAAACGGCTGCCGAGAGCGAAGCCAAGTCCGACAGATAATCCCTGACCGAGCGACCCTGTCGAAGTCTCCAGACCCGGAAGTTTGGTTACGTCTGGATGCCCTTGCAATCGCGATTGCCCTTTGTCAAAAGTCTTTAATTCCTCGACCGGAAGATAGCCTCGCAGTGCCATCACTGTGTACTGCCCGATGGCAGAGTGCCCCTTCGAAAGAATGAAACGATCTCGCTCGGGCCATTGAGGCTCTTGAGGCCTGAGTTTCATTACGCGAAAGTACAGCGCGATCATCAGATCCATCGCTGAGAAAGGACCACCTACATGTCCTGCGCCGCTTGCAGCGACTGTGCTGATCACCAGCCAACGTCCTCGCTGAGCTAATTTCTCCAGCTCGCAGTAGTCTGTCTTAACACTCATATTTTCTTTTTGTTTACTAACCGTTCGAGGTAAATCCGGTTTTGTCGTGCCACCTCGGTCGGGTCCGAGGGCGTTGTGTCCTGCTCAACGACTAACCATCCGTCATAGTTATGATCTTCCAAAGCCCGGATCACGTCCGGGATCCGGGCTATCCCTTCGCCCAACGGAGCAAAAATGTAACCCTTCAGAGCCTCCGGAAAACTCCAGCCCTCTTCTCGCGATCGCTGCAAAACTTTCTCGTCAACATCCTTAATGTGAACGTATCTCACCCGGTCGCCGTGGGCTTTGAGCATCTTGAGAGTGTCTCCGCCGCCATACGCGAGGTGGCCGCAGTCAAGGCACCACCCGACATAGCTCGGATCCGTCACCTCCAGCAGCTTCGCCGTTTCATCTTCAGTCTCCACGTAAGTGCCAACGTGATTGTGAAACACCAACTCGAGACCCTCTTCCCGGAGTAATCTTGCCAGCTCATTCAGCCCCTCTCCGAGAGTCTTCCACTGTTCGCTGGTCAAACCCCCATCCGGATCGACGTGCCCCGCCTGACTGAGCCTCTTTCGATCCCCGCTGTCAGCCGCGATCAGATAGCTACCTCCGATCGATTTGAAGAAACGTCCGATCTGCAGCCCTCGCCCGACCTCCTCTTTCTGACGCGTTTCGTTTCGCAATTCCAACCCGACAAACCCTCCCAGCATCTGCAGGCCGTAACTTTGCAAATCGGCATTCATCTTCCCCGGATCTTTTGGCATGTTCATGCCCCACTCGGTGGCCAAGTAACCAGCCGCCACCATCTCCTCGATGAGCTTGGGGTAAGGAGTCCATTCGCGATAATCAGGAGCGTCGTTGTTATTCCAGTTGACGGGTGCGGTCGCTAGCTTCATGCGAATACCGGACGTTGGTTTTCAGTCGCCTTCTCATAGATCTCTCGCGTTTGCCGGGTCTTTTCCTGGCTGCTGACTTCCGCTACAGGGACATCCCACCAAGTCCCCAATCCCGGCATCCTTTTCTCCGGATCCACCGGAACCACAATGACCGTCACTCGATCAGCTTTCCTCGCCTCGCCCAGTGCCTTTTTGAGCTCGTCCGCAGTACGAGCGAATATTGAATGGGCGCCCATCGATTCTGCATGCTTCTGAAAATCGACCGGGATGTATTTGCCGGTCAGCTGTTTTGTTTTAGCGTCACGGAATCTAAGTTCATTACCGAAATCGGAAACGCCGACGGCTCGTTGCAACCCGAGAATACATTGGTAGCCATGGTTGTCTACCAGGACGATCGTCAATCGCAAACCCTCGCCCACAGCAGTAACAATCTCGGAATTCATCATCAGGTAAGAGCCATCCCCCACCATCACCACTACTTCGCGATCCGGCTCTGCCAGTTTGACCCCAATCCCTCCTGGAATCTCATAACCCATGCAGGAAAAACCATATTCCATGTGATAGGCTTTCGGATCTTCGGGACGCCACAGCCGCAATAGTTCGCCTGGCATACCGCCCGCCGCGCAAACCAGGGTTGCCTTTCCGCCCACTGTTTCGTTCACCAATCCAATGACCGCCAGTTCCGCAAGGGTTTCGGCATCTCGCTCCGGCGTCCGCAATTCCGTGACTTTCGCGTCCCAAACTTCCTTCAGATTTGTTATTTCGGTTCGATATTCTGTCTTGGTCCCCTCATAGCCTGCTTTTTTGAGGTCGTTCCGCAGCGCACTCAAGGTCCGTTTTGCATCGGCGACAATCGCCCGCGCCGAAAGCTTATTCGCATCCATCGCCGCGACATTTATCCCCACAAAATGCACCGACGGATTCTGGAAAGCCGATTTCGAGGCAGTCGTAAAATCACTTAACCGCGTCCCGATCGCGATGACCAGGTCGGCTTCTCGCGCCAGTTTATTCGCTGAGGTCGCCCCATTTGACCCGATTGGCCCTGCGTTCATCGGATGGTTCCAATTCAGCACCCCTTTGCCAGCTTGAGTTTCAGTGATCGGAATTCCGAATTCTTCGACCAAAAGCCTCAATTCTTCGGATGCTTCGGAATAAATAGTGCCCCCACCCGAAATAATGACCGGGCGTTTCGCGGCTTTGAGTAATTTGATTACCTCGCCTAGCAGCTCCGGTTCAGGCACTGGCCGGCGGACATGCCAAATCCTCTTCTCAAAAAATTCATTCGGCCAGTCGTGCGCTTCAGTCTGGACGTCCTCAGGTAGTGAGATTGTCACTGCGCCTGTCTCAGCTGGATCCGTCAGGACGCGAAACGCCTCAGGCAGGCTAGCCAACAATTGCTCCGGTCGCGAAATTCGATCAAAAAATCGCGAGACTGGTCGGAAGGCATCATTGACGCTGACGTCCCGTTCGAGCGGATGCTCGAGCTGTTGCAAGACCGGATCCGGAACCCGGTTTGCAAAATAATCGCTCGGCAAAAGGAGAACTGGAATACGGTTCACGGTGGCGCCCGCGGCGCCGGTCACCATGTTGGCCGAACCCGGTCCGATCGAGGTCGTGCAGGCAAAAGTGGCCAATCGGTTACGATGTTTTGCAAAGGCAGCGGCGGTATGAACCATTGCCTGCTCATGCTGGGGTCGAAAGAATTTCAGGCCTTCAGCCTGGCTAAACTCCACAATGCCTTGGCCAAGACCAGCAACGTTTCCGTGGCCAAAAATGGCCCAGATCCCTTCGATAAATCGGCTTTCGCGGCCATCTCGTTCGACGAATTGGCGTGCCATGAATCGAACAACAGCTTGTCCGGTTGTTAAACGACTAAATCTATTCATTGAATGACCTTCCTGGAGGAGTGTGACGTTCGACAGAACAGGCGTCACAGGGGAACTTCGAGGTTGCGTTTGTTTTCGAACCGTTACCAGAACGAAACCCGGCCCGTCAAGCAAAACCACTCGGAGCTTTCGAATCGAAATCGCGTTCGGCGCACCGCAGTACTTATCTGCGTGGTATGCGAAGCGTCCCGCTTTGCCTCTTTGAATGAGAGCAGCGGAAGGGTGCCTGCCCGAGCCAGCTACTGCAAAAAACGGGAGGTAAACCATCCCAGGTTTTCGATTTCAATCTTCATGCCCTCGATGAAATTGTCGGGTCCATGCTCGATGAGAACGACCCAGCAAAACGTGGCAATCGCAAAAAAAGGCAGCCAGAGCACCAACCGAAAATAGCGCACTCGCCGATATTAGGGTCTCCGCCCTCAAGGGGCAAGAGAGCTTGGTCCAAAGCTTGTTCGTTCACCGTCCATTTTGATTGCAACGAAAGGCATGCTATTTCAAGGGCAGAACACTAGAGTATCCATGTGAGCTACCAAGTCTTTGCGCGAAAATATCGGCCCCAGGTTTTCGACGACGTTCTCGGCCAGGATCACGTCGTTCGGACGTTAAAAAACGCGATTCAGCAACAACGTCTGGCTCACGCTTACCTCTTCGTCGGTCCCCGCGGTACAGGCAAAACTTCGACAGCGCGTATTTTGGCCAAGGCAGTGAACTGCATCCAGGGCCCAACCGTCAACCCGTGCGGAGTCTGCGACTCTTGCCGGGAGATATCTCAAGGGATCAGCCTCGACGTGCTCGAGATCGACGGCGCGAGCAACAACAGCGTGGATCAGATTCGCGAACTTCGCGAAAACGTGCGATTTGCACCTCGCGGCAAATACAAAATCTACATCATTGACGAGGTCCATATGTTGACGCAACAGGCGTTCAACGCGCTTCTAAAAACCCTGGAGGAACCGCCGGCCCACGTTATTTTTATTTTCGCGACCACCGAGCCGCACAAAGTTCTGCCAACCATCCTGAGCCGTTGCCAACGGTTCGATTTACGACGAATCCCAGCCCAGACGATCGCTAAACACCTCGAATACATCGCAGGGAAAGAGGGAGTCCACCTGGACCAGGATGCCGCCGACGCGATCGCCGTCGCCGCTGAGGGAGGCCTGCGAGATGCGGAGTCAATGCTAGACCAACTGGTCGCATTTTGCGGCGATACTATCGGGGAAAATCAAGTTCTCGAGGTTTTTGGCCTGACAGCAGAACATATCGTCGCCAACCTGACCCGCGCTATTCTAAGAGAAACGGCCGCCGAAGCGCTCGCGATCGTTCATCAACAAGCGGAGGCGGGCAAGGATTTGAGCAAACTGCTCGGTGATTTACTGGCCTTCTTTCGAAATTTATTGATTTTCAAAATCGACCCACAAAGCTTGCGTGAGGAAATAAGTGATCATGCACGAGCTGTGCTGGAGGAGCTTGCTGTAAACGTCGACACGAAACGCCTTCTCCGTTTGATCGAAGGAACTTCTGAGGTGGAAGCCACCATCAAATGGGCTTCGAACAAGAAGCTTCACTTGGAAATCGCTCTGATCCGCGCAATTCAGACGCTTGGCGAAGTGAGCCTGGATAATGTCATCGACGCCCTCGAAAGTCTGCGAACAGGATCGACCTCGCCGCCTTCCAAGGAGGCGTCTCGGGGGATCAAGGCGGTCGAGAAGGTCGAAGCCACTACGGCGGTTGAAGCGGCGCCTTCAAAGAATCTCCCTCAAATCGCTGAGGTCAAAGCGGAGCCGAATGAGACGATCGAGCCGGAAGAATCAGCCTGGCCTAAGATCTTGGATGCCATCCGCAGCCGCAGACCGCTAATCGTTTCCTGGCTCGAACCTGCGACTCCGCTTTATCCTGAGCGCGGAACCCTGAGACTGGCTTTTCCGAAGGATCAATTCCTGGCTGTTGAATCGTTATCTCGTCCGAATAACCGGAAGATTTTAGAGGATGTCGCCGGGGAAATCCTCGGCGGCGATTGGAAACTCGATTTCGAACTCCAGGAGGATCCCTCCCCGTCTCGGGCAAAAACGGTGTCGGTGGAGCCCGTCGACTCAATGGGACCCTTTAAGAACGATCCGAAGATTCAAAAAGCTCTGGAAATATTCAAAGCGGAGATCCAGTCTGAGCCCTAGACGATGAACATCCAGAAAATGATGAAGCAGGCTGCGAAGATGCAGGAGCAATTGAACGATGCACTTGTAGAGAAAACTGTCGCGGTAAGCGTCGGCGGCGAAAAAGTCACCGTCGTAGCCAACGGCCTCGGCGATATCATCTCGATCAAGATTGCCAAAGAAGTCGTCGACCCTGAAGACACGGAAATGCTGGAAGACTTGATTCTGAGCGGCGTAAAACAAGCGATCGAAAAGGGCAAGAGTTTAGCTCAAAGCGAAATGGGACGACTGACCTCCGGGCTCGGGTTGCCACCAGGGATGCTCTAATGAAGCCGAGCTCCGGCAGCGAACGCGGGAAATGGCTCCTGAGGTAGGATTCGAACCTACGACCAATCGGTTAACAGCCGACCGCTCTACCACTGAGCTACTCAGGAGTGTGGTGGGCAAAGACACTAATCGCGACCTCGATCGATTCAAGAGAAAAACTCTTTAATCCGCCGCGGCGGATCGTGGGTTCGAATCCTACCTCAGGAGCCATTTTCCCGTTCGTTGCCGCAGCCCGGGCATCGTAGGTTCGAGTCCTATCTCAGAAACCGATTTTTCTGGTCATGTATTTCGTATACGTCATTCGCTCTGAAAGTACTGGCAGGACCTACATCGGTCACACGGGAGATCTTGAAAAGCGCTTAAGCGAGCACAACGATCCGGCTTGTTTTTCTTCCAAGTTCACAAAGCGCGTTCCGGGTCCATGGTCGTTAGTTCACAAAGAAGTCTATATGACTCGAGGTGAAGCATTCCGCCGAGAACGATGGTTGAAAACCGGCCGTGGACGCGACCATCTGAAGTCCCTCCCGCAGCTCGGCTGTTAATCCGCCGCGGCGGATCGTAGGTTCGAATCCTACCTCAGGAGCCATTTCCCGCGTTCGCTGCCGGAGCTCGGCGAGGTTGGTAAGTTATTCAACGTCAACGCACTATGAAGCTATGAGGCAGGATCCGCGCCCCAAAGGGGCACGAGAGCTTAGCCCAGGGTGAACTTCGTGTTCACCCTGGGTGACCCCCGGCCTAGCCGGGCGCCCTGAAAGTGGCGCGAGAGTGGCGCTAAAGTCATGCGGTGCTCATGGTGATCTCATGGCGCCGCGACGTCATCAGATTCTGGTGCCCGATAACGTGCTCGGGGACGGAATATATTCGCTCAAATTTGGCGAGGCTCTCCTGGTCAAGACGGTCGTCTGCCGGGGAAAGGACACTTTTGATCTCGTCTCGGATAACCGGCGTACAGCAACGGTCACGTCGATTTGACAAAGGACGGAGACCATTTGAGTGTCATGCGGGAGTCGCCGCCCATTGGCGGACGCTTTAAGCGCCGCGATTTGAATGGAGACATGCCTAGATTACCTGGATCTGATATCACTAACGATTGAGGTGCATCTTGCTGGACCACGTCTTCGTAACCGTCAAAGATCTCGATCGATCGATCGCTTTTTACGAGACGGCTCTCAAGCCGCTCGGTATCGTGCATGTCGCCGATTACGACGGTAAGGATGGCCCCGAAGGACATCCCGACCTCAAGGGCTTTGGACGAGACGGTCGCGTTTTCTTCTGGCTGAGACAGGGCAATGCGGACGCCGGGTCTGCACATATCGGCTTTGTCGCCAAGGGCGAGGCCGAGGTGAATGCGTTCTACGACGCCGCGATGGAAGCTGGCGCGATTGATAACGGCAAGCCCGGCGCGCGTTTGTATTATGATCCCCGCTATTACGCAGCCAATGTTTTCGATCCCGACGGCTACAGCCTCGAGGCGGTCTACAAGAGTTGGCAGCACCCTCAGGCATAACGCCTTTGAATTTCAAGGGGGCGCCCCGGCAGGTACCGTAGCCCTTGCGAACTAAAAGGCATTTGAACATCGGTTCCGGTCCACATTAAACGAGAATGGCTAAAGCGGGATTTCCGCCGCTTTGATGAAGCGGTACCATGCGCCATTCCACGACCCCGGCAACTGCCCAAGGTAAACCTTGGGCTTTGCTTTCCTGGCCCTTCGAGCCGAAGACATCAAAGCATTGCCGAGAGGTCAATTGGCTCAGGCTCCGTGAGAACCCAGGCAAAGGCGCTTTGTGGCTTATTCTTTTCTCCGCTTAAGCCCTTTTTCGAATGCCTCTACTGCTCGGAAAGCCAACTCGGCCGCAGCGTTCACATCCGCGATGCTCGGTTGTAGCTGAAGAAAATATTGCCACGCACGCTCTTCATATGCTTTGAAATCGGACTCTTCGCTCATGCTGACCATCATAGCCAAAAGATTGCGCGCTGACCAATGAGCGAAGACATCCGCGCAGGGAAATGTTTTTACTGCTTGGAAATCCTGGCCAGCAAATCGCCGACCGCGAAGACAGGGGCGGAGCAAGCTTGATCCGTGCAAAGGAACGCGGCCGCTTTACTCAAGGTCGGGTACCCAACATCTGGGTTTGGTAATGCACCTTCGCGCTCGTCGAGCCATTCAATCCGTTTATACGTCCTCGGTTGCCGAATCACAGCTAGAAAAAGTTCCTGAGCCTTCACATCATCCTTGCGGCCCACCACAGTAATATGCAGCGGCGCTGACCTGATCTCCGCATCGGCGAGCAGGAGACCCGCCACCAGATACCCCCGGTGATCTGTGGCAGCCGGAGCCGCAACGAAAGACATCGCACGCTCAGCCACCGTCCGATATTCCAGGTTCCCGGTATAATGCCACAAGAGATTCGCCAGCCTGGCAATCCCGATATTCTCGTCCAGTTGCGGCTGCGATTTTAGCGCACCATGGTAAGAGCTGGTAAGATATCCGGCGTCACTCCCGAAATTCTCTGAGATGAAGGCAACGGCTCGCTTCGCCTTCTCGAGCCATGCGCGATTGCCTGTGCACCCGTACAACGTCAAAAACGCGCGACCCATCGCGAGCGTATCTCCAAGATAGGGTCCCGAGGCGTCGGTGGCGTCGTGTCGAAAACCGCCATTGGACAGCCCTCGATGCAAACAAATCCAATCAGCAGCTCGAATCGCGTCATCAAGGCATGCCCGCTCCCCTGACACGCTGTAGAGCACCGCTAATGCGTTGATCGCCCAACCGTTCTCGCGGGCATAGAGGTGGGTATCGATCCGTGGCAGACCTTGCTTCCGTCGGTCGGTGTCACCGAGTTGGAAGTACTCACCTCCGTGCTGGCCGTCGATTAGATCCGCATCCTGACTCGCATAAAACGAACCGTCAGGCGACGTCAAAAAATTTTTCAGGTACGCTCGAATCCGTTCTGCCGTCTGAAGATACCCGGAGTCATGCCAAAATGCGTAAGCAAGCGCATAAATGCGCAAGTCTTCGGCTTGCATCTGCATGATCTTTTCAAAGTGCGGATGCTGCCAGTCTCCATCGGTCGAATACTGGTAAACTCCACCCCAAGGCTGATCGAGGAGATTGAGCTGGGCTGCCAGCGTTTCACGCGCCATCAACTCAAAGGTCCGGTCACCATGCTCCGTCTGGGTCAGGCAATACTCGATCGTATCCCAGTCGAGAAATTTTTGAGACGTGCCCCAGCCGAGGTTGGTGTGGTCGTAATCGTCTATCAGAGTCTGGCGCAACTCTTTTTGTCGATTGGGAGCCAATGCGGGCTCGCCACCCGCAATCAATGGCGCATCGGCAACCACCGAAGGACCTGGCGACGGGTCGTCGATGATCGCTTGCAACATCGAAGCCATCTGGCCGGGAGGCAGATAGCCTCTTCTTTTCACGATTTCGCTGCCGTCGCTGTTAAACACTATCGTCGCAGGCCACCCGTAATCCTCGTATCGATTCGAAAGATCGGGCCGCGCGTCCGCATCAACCCGGACCGCTAGATAGCGTCTACCGATGAGCTCAACGACCGCCGGATCTCGGTAGGTCACGTCTTCCATGACGTGGCACCAGTGACACCAGCCGGTACCGAGATCAAGCAAGACGAAACGCCCCTCGCCCTTGGCCTGAGCAAAAACGGATTCAGACCATGGTTGCCAGGCGATGCCGTCTTCCTTTGCCAACCCGCTGGTCAAAGGCAGCAGCACCAAAGCGATCAGAATCGACAGGCTATCGCCCATAGGCTATTTTTTGTCTCTCCGTCGAGAAGCGATGCCGGTCGAACGACGGGGACGCGAGAAATCCATCTGCCCAATGACTCGTTTTAAGAGGGCGTCGATTGAAAGCAAACCGGGTCCAAAGGCAAGGACGATCAAAGCCGTCAAGAGATAGGGGAAAGGATCTGCTTTAACAAACTTATCCGGATCAGTAAAGAAGCTCGTCAGCGCTTCAAGGTCAGCGGTCAAATACGCGACAAACAACGAAATCGCCACCATGAGTGCTATTGGGCGGGACGCCAGGCCGATAATCAGTAGAAGGCCGCCGAAACATTCCAGGCAACTGACAAAATAGGCATTTGCGGCAGGTGCCGGGATACCTAGACTCGTGAAAAATTCAATAACTTTCCCGATATTTGAGAGCTTACCTTTCCCCGTCAGAAAGAGCTGCCAAAAGAAGTAGACGCGCAGCACCAATAACAAAGGCGACTGGAGCAGATTGGCAGCGGTCACCAGCAATTCGTAACCGCGTCGAATAAAATGCAAAATCCCGCTCATGATCTGCGGCAAAACCAACCAAGCGCGGACCACCCGTCAAACCATTCCTTGATTTGAGCCGACCAGTCGACGTCCGTTCTCTTGCTTGCTGTGACCGCTTCGACACACGCATCTTCGACCGTGGCACCCCCATGAAGAAGCCGTAGGATCTCAAACGCTTCTTCCTCCAGGCGTTTGTAGTAGAGCAGGTTATCGTGCCGATGAACGGCCAGATGGACTTTCTCTCGCTTTGGAAAGCGAACCCGTTTTTGGTGTGCGGTCGTTTTTGGTGCGGCATTCATCGCGTTACTCGCTTCGCCGCGTAACACATCGGATTCGCCCTTCTTGACCGCAATCAAAAAATCGTCGACCGCAAAATTCAATTCGAGCAACGACAGATAAGGCTGCAAACCGAGAACCAATTTCTCCGGCGGTGTGTCCAGGATGTCGTCAGGGGTGATCGGCGGTTTGGCGGGGCCATCGAAGGCAACCACTTGAGCCCATTCAAAACGAACCATATCCAGGGCCAACTCCTGTCGTGGAGCGCTCCAATGCGATTCCTCTCGCAGGAACGGTTCGAGCCGATTTCCGAGATCGCGAAGGGTGTAGGAATCTGACGTGTATCGCGACAGATAAGCGGTCGCCAGTTTCATGAATTTCCGCTCCCCGACCACCGCGCGAAGGCCCGGATAATCGTCATAGAGACAATCGAGTACCCGAAACCAATATTGCCGATTATAAATTTCCAATCGCTCAAAGGAGCTCAGTCGATCATTCGGTTTGATAAACTCCGAAGCCATCGATTCCATCGGAGCGCCATCGGTCCAACGTTTTTGCATTCCCCATTGCGAAGTCAGGGGACGAAAAAGGGCGCTCGTCATCACTCGCTGCAACTGCCGCAGTTGAGCACGCGAGTTGATCTTAGGAGGCGGTCGCGGTGAGCTGGTCTCGGAAATTGTTGGCCTTAAGCGCTTCATTATGAACTTCGTCGAAAGAAGGAATACGGTCATCCCATTCCAGGAGCGTAGCGGTGTTGCCAACCAGTCGGGCAGCATGCGCATACATCTTCCAAACCGGGTCGAGCACCGGATGATCGTGGGTGTCGAGGATATATTTTTCGAATTTCGAATGGCCCGCGATGTGGATTTGGCCAACACGGTGATGCGGAACGTTGTTTAGATAATCGTAAGGATCGAAATTATGATTTTGCGAGGAAACATAGATATTGTTGACGTCCAGCAGGATCCCGCAATCGGCTTGCTCGACCACTTCGCTCAAGAATTCCCACTCTGTCATTTCAGAGGCGTGATATTCCGCATAGCTGCTCACGTTCTCAACGCAGATCGGCACTTCCAGATAATCGCGTGCCGCTTTGATCTTCTCGGCGGTGTGACGCGCCACCGCAAACGTGTAAGGCATCGGCAACAGATCATGCGTGTAGCGGCCATCGACGCTTCCCCAGCAGAGGTGATCCGAAAGCCAGGGAGTATTGGTGTACTTAACCAGCCTTTTGAGACGTTTGAGATGTTCCCGGTTAAATTTGTCGGCTGATCCGAAATAGATCGCCACACCGTGCTGAACCACCCGGTACTGTTCGAGAATAGAGTCGAGAACTTCGAGCGGGCGACCGCCATCGACCATGAAATTTTCCGAGATGATTTCGAACCAATCGACGACCGGTTTCTTGGCGAGAATGTGCCGATAATGCGGGACGCGCAGGCCGATGCCGATGCCGTATTCCGTATATCCGTTAAAAGCATTTGCTGGCATAAACTTTAAGAGGGCTTCAACCGACTGCCGGCCGGCCGCTGAGGGGGGACGATTCTATTCCGCTTCCGGAATTTTGGCGGCGACATAGAAGCCGTCCCTCCCCCACGTTGTTTCTGGTCGCCCGGCAAACCGAGCAACCAAAGTTTTCAGGCGGACGATCCCGGACTACTTTCCTTTACTAGCGCAGCCTCCCTTGCCTTTGCAGGAGTTTTTGCCCTTGCAGCCATTGTCACCGGTCTTACAGCCACCTTGTCCTTTACACTCATTCTGACCTTTGCATCCGTGTTTGCCTTTTTCGGCATCCGCCATTGTTTGCAACGCGACACCGGCATGCGTACCCGTGGTACTCGCGGCGTAGGCACGAACTGCGAAGGATCCTGTCAATAGGCCGGCGACGGCCGCACCTGCGATCACTGCTTTGGATGGTCTAATCATCTGTCAACTCTTTCTATCTAGTTTGTAGGTTGGTGTCTGGTCGCCTTCGCTACAGCACTGCTGTACAAAGAAGACAATCAAACTTCCCGTCTCCTAGTTGTGCGCGCGTCGGCATATAAGTAGATGCAGTCATGCTCCTGTTATTCCCCAAATAATAAACTCTCCTTCTTCGATTCTCCCCAATCGTTCGCCGAACTACCGGCCCGCCAAAAGAGGCCAAATCGTCTCGAGTGCGCGCTGATTGATAGAGCGTCGTTCGCTGCCGATGACATCGCGTTGGCGGGGATGATCGAATCGTCCGGCAAGTGCTTGAAACCGTGAGCCGTATCGGGCCTGCGAAAACGCCCCGCACAAATCTCCCCCAACTATCCGCACTCTTTGTCGTAGGAGCGTGATGGCCCAGGCGAGGTCTGACAATGAGAATCGGCCATTCTCCCAATTGGTGACCGCCTCATTCCCTCCGAGGCAATCCAGATCCACAGTGACATAAAGAGAAGCGGCCTTCATCGACTCAACAAATTGTGTAAAAGCCTGACGCCAGTTTGAAGACGATATCGGATGCAGCCAGAACGGATAACTCTTCCCTTCAGATTGCCAGGGGGCCACCCAAAGTCGACCCGCACGGCAGGCGGACCGATTTCCGAGCAATCGCCATGGCCAACCGCATTCAAAGCTCCCGCAGCCCCAAACCGCGACCTGTTGAACCAGGGGATTTTCCAAGGCCCGATTGACCCACGCGCCACAAGACCACTGAGGCGGACGAATGTCCCAGTCCGGGTGGTTATCGAACGAAAGAATGGCAAAGGATTCTTTAATCTGGCGGGCAAAAACGGCCGTCAAATGATGAAAATCGCCGGAACCTGAAAGGATGAACGGCCGAAAATGTTGCCTGAACTTTGCAAAAAATGACTCTACCGTTCGTTCCTTCGTTATAAAACGGAGCGACGGTCCCACTGCCAAGGCATCCACTCGCGGAGGAACCTTGAACGATGAAAAAGATTCGCAGCTCCAGGAGTCGTCGAAGGCCAGCCAGACCGTGTCGTCCGCTCCCTGGCTTAGATTCAGATCATCACCTACCATAGCTCCTTGGCGTTCGCGAACTTGTGAATAACCGGGTCGTATCTGGTTGGCTCCAGCAAGGGGAGAATTCGTTTGAAGACCGCGTTTAACAAGCCATTTGGCGAGCGCACGTAAAGATCGAGCGGTTCGAGCTCCATTCGAAAATGATACTTGGGATCATAGTTCAGCGGCGCACTGTGATAGGTATGCATCCCATTTTCGACAGCCCAGACGATGGTGTCTCTCCAGGTCACGAAATAGAGGTGATAATTCAAGGCCACTGAATAATCGAGTCCGATATAATTATCCCGAAGCACACCCTTGTGAACGATCGTCGAAGCGAACGCGATGATCCGGCCCTCCAGTCGCCAGATGAAAAATCTCGCGCGGTCATTCATCCGGCGGCCGAGCTCACACAAATAAGATTTGTTCAATTCTTCGAATTTGAGTTCCGATCTGCTCAGCGTCTGCTGATAGAGTGGATAAACTTCGTCCACATACGGCGTCAGGTCCGTTACGACTTGGCATTCGATCGAACGGCCTTCCGTCTTGCGAAATTTCCGGCGCAGATTTTTGCGCATCGTGTAACCGATGCGCGTTTTCAGATATGCCTCGAAATCCGCAAAATTCAGGTCCAGTCTGGTTGCCGGCATGCTCGGCACACGCGTAAATCCGAACCGGCGCAATTGATCCAGCGATTTGCGGTAAAACTTCGGGAAATCCTTAAAGACGATCAGCATCGCCTTTAGTCGCCGTGCGACCGGAGTCAGGCTCTCCCTTAACGCCTCAACCGTCCACGCGATGTCCCGACTCTGCTTCTCAAGAACGATATCTCCTTCCCCTGCTGAGCATCCAACCATCAACATCCGCAGCTTCAAGAACCCCGGAAAAAGTCGCCTGATACGGGCCAGGAGATTTCGAATCGGCGCCGGAGTTCCAGTCGCCAAGTCTTGACTTGCAATCAGAAATGGCTGTATTGCCCGCGTCACACCGTCGGCATCCTTCAGCAAGAGATAATGATGAGCAAATTGATCTTTTAGTGATTCGTAAACAACCTCGTAATATCGATGATCGACTGAATACTCTTCAAAACCGGCAACCCAGACTTCATAGTCTCCCGGTGGAATTACATCGGCCACCTGGGCCGATCCAAAAGAGGTTTTAATGCTGAATCGGACCGAAGACGCGTCGGTAGGATCGAGAATCTGTCCGGCTTGCGTTTTTGACTCCGGAGTGGAGGAAGCTGAAAGATCCATGACGTAAAAATGAATTGGTCTCCGGTAAGCCGGCGTCTAAAAACGGTGACTCATAGAGCGGCATCCCTGGGGACGCAACCCGAATAATGGCTAAGACCATCAAATCCGACCCTGATATTATTCTCCGGCCAAGGCTTCGCCCCATGGACGAGGGGGCACATTTCATGGAGAGCCAGTGGTTTCCGGTCGGACTGGTTCTTCTGAATGCCTTTCTCTCAACTGCAGCCGAAGTGATGTTAAAAATTGGGGCGACTCAGCCCCCGGGGTTGGTGCTCCCTGCGCCCATCACGTTTGTCTCCACCATCTTTAGCTTCTGGGTGATCGTGGGCATCGTTGCTTATATCGGAAGTTTGTTCTTGTGGCTGGTGGCGCTGGCCCGCCTTCCCCTTCATTTGGCTTACGGCTTGTCGTCGACCGTCCATCTCCTGGTTCCCTTCGCTTGTTGGCTGGTCCTCCATGAGATGATACCAATGGGCCGATTTCTGGGCATGCTGCTCATTTTGGCCGGCACCTTGCTGCTCGGATTTTCACACGAGTAGCTGTCGCGCGATGATCACTCTATCGACTTTTGCTTTGGTCGCACTCTCCCAATTGGCATTGGCGGCGGGAGAAGTCTTTTTGAAACACGCTTCCGGCTCGGACCACGAGCCGATTGCCCTCGGACCGGTGCGAGCAGGTTGGTACAGCGTCGGGATAGCCTCCATGGCGATCTGGTTCTTTATTTGGCTGCACCTGATGCGTTTCTTCGAATTGAATCGATTGTTCGCATTTGAAGGAGCCAGCCCGCTCCTTGTCGCCTGCGCCTCGGCGCTTTTCCTGGAAGAAAAGATCACCATGCAGGCATGGTTTGCCTCCTTCTTAATCGCGCTGGGGATTACTTTGGTCGCTATATTTTAGCGTCGGCCACCGTCAGCAAAGCGTCCCGCTTGCCTCCCCCGAGGCAAAATCGGAGCGCCACTTAGGACCTCTGAACCTCTTCCACAATCAGCGGTCTGCTCTTGGCGGGAAGAGTTGGATCAAGGAACGCCAGTGCGTGTGGAGGCTTGATGACTCGAGTCCCTTCTCGGAGCTGTTGTTCCGCAATCTGTTGGTGGAGCCGCTTCATTTTCGTCCAGTGCAGTTTAGGACGGAAATGGTGCTCCGCGTGGTACCCGTTGTTGAACCAGAGCGAATTGTAGATCTTTTCGTACGAGCTGACACCCCAGGCAATCGGTTTATCCGGGTTCCCGCCGAAGTGCAGGTAGTAGCCATTCAAGTACGACAGACAATGCCCGAGGTAGTAGAAGGGCAGGAAGAACAGGATAAATTTCCAATTCAGAATGCCCATCAGAACAAAGAAGCTGATAAACGCAGCAATTTCGAAAACGCCCCAGTAAGCGTCCGCTCGGCTCTTGCGTTTGATTTCCTTGAAGATCGCTTTGGGATCGTCTCGCAGATAACTCAGAAAGATATAGCTCCAAACGTTCTCCGCCTCCCCGTCGTGTCCGTGACGGTAGATCGACAACCAATCAACAGTTTCGCCCTCATCATCGGGCCTGTCGCTGTTCCCCATGTGATGTCGGTGATGCACGTATTTGTAGAACGTCTGGGAGAATCCCAAGGTGACCGACTCCATCACAGCGAACATTCGATTTAGCAGACGCCAACTGAAATACGGATTGTGTATGAAGTTGTGCGAAATCCCATTGATGTTCCAGGAAACGCTAATCGAGTAAATGATTCCCAGGCAAAGCAACACCCACCAGGGAGCAATCGGAAAGAGCGCGAACAACGTAAGGACGTATCCAAAATGCAGGATCCCGCAGAGGGTCGGTATAACATCCCATTTCGAGTAGGCCAAAATCTTCATACGAGATGAACTCATAAAGTAGTTCAGCCCAATTCGCCACCCGAAGTTTTGCAGTTCTTCCCGTGTCCCCGTTCAAGCCCGGATATCGCGGTCTTTGGTCTCGGGAACGAACAGCATACCAATGACAAAGGTCACCAACGCGACAATGATAGGATACCAAAGACCCGCATAGATATTCCCCGTTGCCACGCTCACCGCGGCCGCAATAAACGGCAGTAACCCACCAAATATGCCATTGCCGATATGGTACGGGAAAGACATCGAGGTGTAGCGAATCTGAGTCGGGAACAACTCCACGAGGAAGGCGGCGATCGGTCCGTAAACCATCGTGACGTAAAGAACCAGGATTACCAGCACCAGAATTGCCCCAGGAAAATTGATTTTTGCCGGGTCCGCCACCTTCGGATAGCCAGCGGCGGCTAAGGCTGCAGCCAAGGCCTTGGCGTCGTATCCTTGAAGCTGATTGGACCCAATTGCCACCGTGAACCCGGAACCTCCTTCCGGAGGTCGAACCGCAAAAGAGAACCCGCGCGTGTTAAGGTCCTGCTTGATCTTCTCCAGATCGGGACCATCCGCCGCCGAAATCACGATCGGCGCGGTCTTCAACGCCTCGGTCAGAGCCGGATTCACACATCTGGCGAGCTGATGAAAAAGCGGGAAATAGGTAAGGGCCGCCAGGAGGCAACCGGCCATGATAATGCCTTTCCGTCCGATCCGATCCGAAAGCCAGCCGAAAAAGATAAAGAACGGAGTACCGATCAGCAGTGCGACGGCGATGAGTGTGTAGGCCGTGGTGAAATCCTTTAGGCTAAGGGCGTTCTGAAGAAAGAAAAGGGCATGGAACTGCCCGGTATACCAGACGACGCCTTGGCCGGCAGTCGCACCAAAGAGTGCCAGCCAGACATACTTGGCATTTGGATAGGTCAGGAAACTGTCCCTGAGCGGGGCGGTCGACCCTTTGCCAAGCGCCTTCATTTCCAGGAAGACAGGCGATTCTCGAAGTTTCAATCGAATGTAGATGGAGATCGCCAGCAAGACGACAGAAAGCAGAAACGGGATTCGCCACCCCCAGCTCTTGAAAGCGTCAGCCGAAAGCGAGAGCCGGCAAGTCATGATAATAGCAAGGGAAAGGAAAAGGCCCAGCGTAGCCGTCGTCTGAATCCAGCTCGTATAGAGACCGCGTTTGCCGTGAGGGGCGTGCTCAGCAACGTAGGTCGCCGCTCCTCCATATTCGCCGCCCAGTGCCAGGCCCTGGGTGACTCGGAGCAAAAAAAGGATAATCGGCGCGAACCAGCCTATCGTAGCAAATGTTGGCAGCACGCCGACCAAAGCCGTGGACAGACCCATCACAGTGATGGTGATTAAAAAAGTGTATTTTCGGCCGACCAAATCCCCGATCCGCCCAAAGAACAGTGCTCCAAAAGGTCGAACAACGAACCCCACGCCGAATGTCAGCAGGCTGGTCAACAGGGCTGTGACCGGGTTGCCCGGCGGAAAAAAGAGGCCGGCAAAAAAGGCGGCCAATGTCCCGTAGATGTAAAAATCATACCATTCGAAGATGGTACCCAGGGAAGAGGCGACGATCACCAGGCGCTGCTTGGCTTGCAGTTTGCCGGTGGTCGTGACGGAAGCGGAGATAGCTGGAGTGGACATACGGTTCAAGGGGGAAAGATGGCGATTGCGGCAAACGAAGCGAGCCTGTCGGCACGAAAAACGTCAGCTCCCGGAGCTAGCTTAAGTGTCACCAGGAAAACCACCGCATCTCGCATATGGGAATTGGGTATCGAGGTCAAGATAAACCATCAACAATTGGTCTTTGACGCCTACCGGCAGAACGTATCGGCGTGGGGACGTGGCGGCAGAACGTGGGGCTTGGGCGGCTTATCGGCGTGCGGGCGGGGTATTAGGAAAGGTGTTCCGTTACCCGCTGTGGGAGAGAATTTTGGACAAGAACTGCTGGGCGCGATCGGTACCGGGTGACTTGAAAAACTCCGTCTTGGGCCTGTCCTCCACGATCTCGCCGTGGTCCATGAAAATCACACGATCGGCTACCTCTCGGGCAAAACCCATCTCGTGGGTGACCACCATCATTGTCATACCCTCCTGGGCCAGTTTCACCATTACGTCGAGCACTTCTTTGATCATCTCCGGATCGAGTGCCGAAGTCGGCTCGTCAAAGAGCATGGCAACTGGATCCATCGCTAACGCTCGTGCGATCGCCACCCTTTGCTGTTGTCCACCTGACAATTGCGAGGGAAACTTTTGCGCGTGCCCCGATAGATCCACCATTTCTAAAAGTTTTGTCGCTTTCTCAGCGGCCTCCTGATTCCCACGCCCCAGCACCTTGCACTGCGCGATGGTGAGGTTCTGGATCACTTTAAGATGCGGGAAAAGTTCGAAATGCTGGAATACCATCCCCACCCGCGAACGAAGCTTGGAAAGATTCGTGTTGCGGCCTCCAACCGAAACACCATCAACCAGAATTTCGCCTTCTTGAAAGGCCTCTAATCCGTTAACGCATTTGATCAGAGTGGACTTGCCTGAACCCGAAGGCCCGCAGACCACGATGACTTCGCCTCGGCTCACCCCTGTGCTGCACTGCTTGAGCACATGGAATTCACCGTACCATTTGGAGACTTTATTGATCGAAATCATGATGCAAGTTTCGCCTGAAGAATCCGCACGAGCATCGAAGCGCTAAAAGAGAGAACGAAGTACACAGCTCCGGCAAATAAAAGCATTTCGACCAGAGTACCGTCTCGATTTCCGGTGTTGTAGGCCACACCGAAAAATTCCGCTAACCCGATGACATAAACCAGGGAGGTGTCCTGGAAAAGAATGATTGCCTGAGTCAGGAGCAAAGGAATCATGCGTCGAAAAGCCTGCGGTAAAATGATCAAACGCATCGTTTGACCATTCGTCATCCCAAGCGCCAGCCCTGCCGAAACCTGTCCTCTGGACACGCTCTGAATCCCAGCACGTATGATCTCGGCATAGTAGGATGCTTCAAAAAGCGCGAAGGCCACAAAAGCTGAAAGTAGCCGGATGTCCATCGCGGGTCGCCCAATCAAGGCGCTGATAAATTGGGGTACCAGCAGGTAGAACCAAAGCAAAACCATGACCAGTGGAACGGATCGGAAGCCGTTGACGTAGAATGCCGCCAAATTCGAAAAGACCCGGTTTTTGGACAAACGCAAAAGGGCAATCACCGTGCCAAGAACGATCCCGACGACAATGGCCACCGCAGTGATCTCCAGGGTTCGCGCCATTCCCTGCCAAAGATACGGAAGCGCGCCCGGGATTGAACTCCAGTCAAACTCGTACATATGGCTTTTCGTCCCGAAAATAGCTGGCTTCCAGCCGAAGTTCAGGAGTTGCAGGACCGCGACTCCAAAACAATGATTCACCGCTTGAATTGAATGCGAATGGAAAAATTTCGATCATTGACAAGGCACAACCACTCTGACTCCTGAACTCAATTTTGCCCTCCAACATATCCAGGCAATCGAATTGCTCGCTCGAGGAAGCGTGACGCGATCATCACTGTGATATTAATAACGCCATAAAGCAGCGTTACGGCGATGAATGCTTCGTACCAGTGGGCCGTGAATTCGCCTAGTTGCTGGCTCTGACGCGACAATTCTGCCAACCCGATCGTCGACGCGACAGCTGAGTTTTTGATCGTATTCAAGAACTCGGAGGTCAATGTCGGCACGATGATTCGGTAGGCCACCGGCAACAAGATCAACCGATAAACTTGGGCCAGACTCAGCCCTAATGCTAAACCAGCTCCGCGCTGTCCGCTTCCGAGAGCATTGATGCCGGAGCGCACTTGTTCCGCTACGCGAGCCGCCGTGAAAAAACCAAGGCATAACACCCCGGTAATCAGTTGCTGGAGAAATGGACTTAAACCCTGTTTGAACCACGCCCCCAATCCAGGAATTATTTCGGGAAAGACAAAATACCAGAGAAAAAGCTGAACCAGCAGCGGGATGTTTCGGAAGATCTCGACGTAAGCAGTGCCAAGGCCCGGAAGAAACTTTCCAGGAAGGGTTCGAAGCACCCCAATGATTGAGCCCAACAGGAACGCCAGAACCCAAGCTAGGATTGACAGGATCAAAGTCCATTCAAACCCGATCAGCAGGAAACGAAGATAGGTGCCGCTACCGTCAAAAGCCGGCTTGAAAAAGATGCTCCAATCCAATCCCAGACTCCCTTTGCTACTGCAAGGCTTTGTCGTTCGGGCTCTTGAAGAGCTCTTTCATGTCGTCGCTCAAAGGAAGATCCAGATTCAGGTTTTTGGGCGGAATGGGTGATTGAAACCATTTTTGATACAGCTTTGCGGTCTCACCGGAAGTCTGGGCTTTTGCCACGATTTCGTCGACGATCGCCTTGAATTGGCCATCTCCTTTACGCATCATCATGCCATAAGCCTCCTTGGACTGTGGAGTTCCCACGATCACCCAATCGGCCGGTTTCCTCGCTTTCGCACGCTCTCCCGCCAAGAGTGCATCATCCAGCATGAATGCCGAGGCACGACCACTCTGTAAAGTGAGGAAAGATTCGCCGTGATCTTTGGCGCTGATGATATTCATTTTCATCCCCGCTTTCTCATTCATCTCACGGATTAAACGTTCTGAGGTGGTCCCTGCAGTCACGACCACATTTTTGCCTTTTAAATCTGGAAAATCCTGAATGCCAGAATCCTTTTTGACTAGCAATCGTGTTCCGATGATAAACATCGTGTCCGAGAAGGCGACTTGTTGCTGCCGCTCTAGATTGTTGGTCGTCGATCCGGATTCGATGTCGATCGTTCCGTTCTGAACCAATGGAATTCTATTTTGTGAAGTAACCGGGATCAGTTTGACCTGAAGATTAGGCATGTTCAGCTTCTTTTTGATGGCGTCGACCACCATCATCACCAGGTCTTGCGAGTAACCGACCACGGCGTTCTTGTCGTCGTAGTAGGAAAACGGGATCGACGATTCGCGATGGCCGACAGAAATCGAGCCTGCATCCTTGATCTTTTTAAGCGTCCCGGATAAATCATCCGCCGCGAAAACCCCGGAGCCTCCCACTAGCAGACCAAGACTAACGACGGCAGAGAGATATTTTTTGATGGCTGAAGCATTTCCCATGGCGGATCGGAGTATACTTTCCCGGATTGGACTTTGTCCCGCAAAAAACAAAGCCCAACTCCAGCAGGGAACCCCTACTGCATCTTCGCGAAGGCCTCTTCGCGTTTGCGGCGTTCGACGACAAAGGTGTTGTTGTCGCCATATAACGCCCAGGGACCAGGCGGAACTTCCTGAAAGTCGACAAAACGCCAATCGGTCACATCGGTAGTTCCCAACTTCAAATAGTCTCGTACCGCCGGCGAAACATCCAATCCCGCTCCCCGATTCAAATTGGGTCGCGGCCGGGCACTTCCAAAAACATACTCCGAATGATCACTGCGAAACGGACCTACGTCTTCCCATTGGGCGTAACAGGTCCGGTTTCCTTTGCGAACCGCTACCCACCGACCTTTTAAAACGCTCTGACCGGATTTTTCAAATGATTCCCGGAACCAGGGGATGATTTTATAAGACTCAGCTTTCGTGCGGCCTCCACTGACGTCATTGAAAGGGAGCGCCAGATAAAACGGATTTTGCCGGGGAACGAACGTCGCCGGAATGAACCCCTTTCGTGCACCTGGCTCAGGGCTATCCGATCCGCCAAAATTTCTGGCCCAATTCGAGTCCCAGGCACTGGAACGATTCGGCACTGGATTATTCCCGGACGGGGTTTCTCCGATCCAAAAGACGGTGGTTACAATCTCCGCATGCCACGGGTATTTCTCCCCCGCTGTCTGCAATGGATTGGCATCGAGACTCACAGGTTGAACTTTGAAAAGGATGCTCTCCCGGAGTTTCATCGCGTTGTCGGTGAACCGGGCCGCATTTTCAGTCATGGTCTGTGCGAAAAGAGTGCCTCCCCATACCGAGACCAAGCCGCACACTATAAAAGTTAAGTACACCCCTTTCCCTGTCATAAAAGCCCAAAAAATTAGAAGACCTTGGGCTACCTGTCAACGGCAGAAATGCCGCAAATCTGATGGAGATTACCCGTCAACGTCAGAAATAAGTCGAAGAGGCGCAATATTCCGCCATCAGATGCATTAATTTAGGCCAAGATATCAGAAGTGAGAAGAGAGGAGCAGAGTCACGGGAATTTCATGGAAATCAGGGATCAGGAGTCGGTTAGCCGAAGCAGGTTTCCAAACTGTATTTTGGCAGATTTCGAGAGGCCAAAAGGAGCGTTTTGGGCAACAAAGCCAATTGCCGCCAGCGCTCCCCCCGCTCACCCCGCCGTCGGCTCGAGCTCGAGGTAGGTCCGCGAAATCACCTTGCCGCTCTGCGGATCAAGCCGCTCAATGCGGATTTGTTTGAAAATCGTTTTCCCCTCGATCTGCTGGCCGGAAATTACCTCGAAGCGTTTTATCGCTTTGCCCTGCCAATTGTATGCCTCAGCTTTGATCAACGCTCCGCGATCCTTGGCAATCCAAAGACGGACAGATCCATACTCCGTCGTATGGCCTGAGGGTTGCACCAGAACAATGGAACAAGTAATCGTCCGCACGGTCTGTTCCCCTTCGAATTTAGCGTTCTTCCAATAGAGAAAACGCAACGACAGATCTTCATAAGCAATGTCGGTGCCGCGCACCGATTCGCTCAATCTCGAACCCGCCAGGACCTGTTGACCGCCGGCTTTTTCGTCGGTCAAAACAGAGCCAATATCGGTTAACTGTAATTTGATGGTCTCAGTCGGATTGGTAAATTTGTAGTCGAACTCCGAGCCCTTGAGCTGAAGCTGGAAAGGGATCGGATCTCCATTTTCTGGACGCAATCTGCCTGAGAGCGGCCGGTTAATCTGCGCCTGTGCGGAGCGGATTTGATCCAGAATCGCGTTTGCGTCTTCTTGCGCGGAGGCCAGACACGGGAGGAGTGAACAGACCAGGAGTGCGATGTCGATTAATTTCTTTGCTTGTTTCATCTATCAGGTGTTCTTAGCTTACGCACGCTCGTCGGCCCTGGCATGGATAAAACTCTGCTGCTCTTCATTAATCGGGAATGGACAAATCCGTTTATGGACCGGCTGATGGCGAGCTTCACCAGCTTCGATGTCTGGATGCCTGTTTTGGCCATTGTCGCCCTGGTCATGTTATGGCGTGGCAATTTTCGAGTTCGAAGCTTTGTCGTGGTGACCCTTTTATCAATCGCCTTTACGGACGGCGTCTTTACTCAATTCATGAAAAAACTTGTCAATCGACCGCGCCCGGATCAGGCGCTGGCCGAGGTTCGTGAAGTCAGCCTGGAGAAAACGAAGCCTGCATTTCTCGGTATTTGGCAGCCGGTTCATGTTTCACTTTCCAAACCGCCAGAAGGTCCGGTCATTGGGAGATCGTTCCCGTCGGGTCATGCCATCAACAACACGGTGATTGCCACCATGGCTATTCTTTTCTTTGGGCGGTTCGGCGCTCTTTACATCATCCCTGCGGGAGTTGTTGCTTACTCCAGAATCTATTGCGGCTCGCACTGGCCCAGCGACGTGATTGTTTCGATTGTCCTGGGAATCGGCTTCAGCCTGTTACTTGCCAGTGTCGCCAACTCGATTTACCAACGGCTAGCATCAAAGTGGTTTCCAATGCTTTTTCGGAACCAACGCTCGCTCTTTGGCACACCATGCGCATGAGGGCTCGCCTTTTTCTCCTTATCGGTTTCTTGCTCCTTTTAACCGGGATTCGTTGGTGGATCGGCGCAAACTGGGAACTTTCGCCAGAGGAGAGTTACCACCACCTCTGGGCAAAGCATCCCGATGTCTCCTATTACGAAAATGGACCTGGGATCGCTTTTGCGATTCTGGCGGGGACTTCCATGTTCGGCTCGAACGAATTCGGCGTCCGTTTTCTAAGCCCCCTGCTCAGTTTCGGCACTTCGATCCTCGTTTACCTGCTCGCTCGCAGGTTATCTCGGGAAAAAGTTGCTTTCTGGTCGGTGGTGGGGCTGAATTTGCTACCTTTTTTTAACCTGATATCGGTGCTCATGACCGTCGATTCGTTGTCCATCTTCTTCTGGGCGGCGGCTTTTTACCTCTTTTGGCTTGCAATCGAACGGAGCCCGAGCTTCTCCATTTTTTGGCCGATCACCGGGGTGGTGGTTGGCCTGGGTTTCCTCTGCAAGTACGAGAATGCGGTACAGCTGCTTTCGATCGTCTTGTTTCTGTTGGTTGTGCCGAGGTACCGGGGGGAATTGAGACGCGCAAATTTCTATATCCTTCTCCTCTGCTTCGCTCCCTTCCTCGCGCCGCTTCTCCTTTGGAATTTGCAGCACGACTGGCTTGGCCTGGATCGATTCACCAACCAGGCAATACTCCATGCGCTATTTACGGTCCGAGTTTCGCGCTTGAGCGAATCATTCGCAGCGCAGCTATCACTCTACTCGCCTCTGTTGCTCCTCGGTATGCTGATCGCGATGTTCGGTTCCATCAGAAAAGGGTTCAAGAACAGCAAAATATGTTTTCTGCTAACCTTTAGCTGGCCGGTCCTCTTGCTATACCTGATCCTTGCTTTGCACCAGGGTAGCGACCCCGGCTGGACTGCTCTCGCTTTCGTCGGGCTCGGAATTCTGTCGACCCACTATTGGCTTCAGGCCGCTCACCAGAAAGCGCTGATCGGCGGCGTTTGTCTGACCGCGCTTATATTGAGCGGGATTCAGTCCTCCCTGGCGATGAAGAGCAACTTTGGGCGCACCTTCGGAATGTTGAACCCCTACGATTCCGATGCAGGCTCAGGATTGCGCGGATGGAAATCGATCGCAGAAGCTATCGACAAATTTCGCCCGGAATTCGAAAACAAGGTGGGGTCTAAAGTTTTCCTGATCGGCAACGAATATAAAACCTCCTCGATGTTATCCTTTTACCTGAAAGATAAACGCCCCGAAGGACCAGGGCACCCCCCAGTCTACATCCCGGAATCCCAGGACATCCAGAACGAGTTCTCTTTCTGGCCGCGATATGACGAGTTTATCGAAGCCGATCCCTCTTCAAAACGCGACACCACCTTTACAGAAGAAGCAGGAGTGAATCCATTTATCGATCGGACCGCACTCTACGTGACTGATCTGCCCGAATCTGTTCCGCCCCAAAATCTTCAGAGCGCCTTTACCCGATGGGAACTCGTTGCCGTATACGAATTGGAGCGGAGCGACCGGACACTTCGCCAGATTCGTATCTTTGCGTGTTACCAATACCAAACTTTGCCGCTGTGACTACCCCCCTCGTTTCCGTCATTATCCCGGTCTGCAACGAGGAAGGCAACGTCGCACAGTTGCAGACGGAATTGGAATCGGCGTTGATTCATATTTCGCATGAACTCCTTTTTGTGAACGACGGATCAGAGGATCGGACCGTCGAACAGATCACCCGAAACCCCGGTGTGCGTATCCTTGAATTTGAAAAAAATACCGGCCAAAGTGCGGCTATCTATGCCGGCTTGGCTGCCGCGAAAGGAAAGATTCTGGTCCTCATCGATGGCGATCTGCAAAACGATCCCAGCGACATACCCCGGCTGTTAGCGGAAATCGACAACGGCGCTGATCTGGTCTGCGGTTACCGATTGAAGCGCCGCGACACCTGGTTCAAGCGTACCCAAAGTCTGATCGCAAACCGGATCCGCAGCCGATTCACCAGGGACGGCGTACGCGACACGGGGTGCACACTAAAAGCCATGCGGCGGGAGTGCCGAGAAGCCTTGATCCCGTTCCATGGGATGCACCGCTTCATCCCCGCCCTGGTCAAAGGCCTCGGGTACAAGATCACCGAGATTCCGGTAAACCATCGAGCGCGTCAGCATGGCTTCAGCAAATACAATTTCGGAAATCGCGCTCTCCGTGCCACGATCGACATGTTTGGCGTTCGCTGGTTACTCGGCCGCCAAATCAAATTTGCCGTGAAAGGCGATCAGGACGGATCGCGGAAAGGGTGACGCCGTGCGGGGATAGGAGCGTGTCGGCGTATCTGAGAGCCTGAGCTCTCCGGTGTAACCGTGATACGCCCACACGTCGAGGCTTTGTCTTTATTCCAAGGCTGCCTGGGCCGCCGCCAGCCGCGCCACCGGTACCCTGAACGGACTGCAACTCACATAGGAAAGCCCAATGCGGTGGCAGAATTTCACGCTCTCCGGGTCCCCGCCATGTTCACCGCAAATGCCAAGTTTGATATCTGGCCGGGTTTTTCGGCCGTTGTCACGGGCAATTTCCATTAGCTTTCCAACCCCGGCTTGATCGATCGTCGCAAACGGGTTGTTTTTGATGATCTCCAATTCCTGGTACTGTGGCAGAAAACTTCCAGAATCATCGCGGCTCATGCCCAGGGTGGTTTGCGTCAGATCGTTCGTGCCGAAACTGAAGAATTGGGCATCTTCGGCAATCTCGTCAGCGACCAGCGCCCCCCGCGGAATCTCGATCATCGTACCGACCATATAATTGAAGCGAGTCTTCCTTTCTTTGGCCACAGCTTCAGCCACCTGGTGAACAATATCGATCTGCAGTTTGAGTTCCTTCGGAAAACCGACCAACGGAATCATCACTTCAGCCTTCACTTTTATACCCTTCTTCTGCACTTCTGCCGCTGCCTCGAATATCGCTCTGGCCTGCATCTCGGTCACTTCCGGAAAAGTAATCCCCAAACGACACCCGCGATGACCTAGCATCGGGTTGAATTCATGTAGCTCCTCTACTCGGCGATGAATCCTCTCAGCAGGTATTCCAAGCTTTTTGGCAAGATCGGCTTGCTGCGATTCCGCGTTAGGCAGAAACTCGTGCAAAGGAGGATCCAAGGTCCGGATTGTCGCGGGAAGGCCCTTAAGCGCTGTGAAGATTCCAACAAAATCCTCGCGCTGGAACGGTAACAATTTTGCTAAGGCCGCTTTGCGTTCTTCCAACGTGGAAGCGAGAATCATTTCTCTCATCGCATCGATCCGGTCGCCCGCAAAAAACATATGCTCGGTCCGGGTCAAACCGATTCCTTTGGCTCCAAAGGCGATCGCGGTGGCCGCCTGTTCAGGGCTATCCGCATTGGTACGAATCTCTAGCTTGCGGACTTTATCCGCCCAACCCAACAGTGCAGCAAACTCCTGGTAAGTTTGACTCTTTTTGGGATCCAGGTTCTTTTCCACCAATACCTGCACCACTTCGGAGTGGGTCGTTTTGACTTCGCCGGCATAAACTTCACCAACGGTGCCGTCGACGGAGATAAAATCCCGATAGTTCAAGGTTACGTCCCCTGCCGTCAGGGTCTTGTTCACGTAATCGATCTGCAGCGTCGAAGCGCCGCAAACACAAACTTTTCCCATTTGTCGCGCCACCAGGGCAGCATGAGAAGAAACGCCTCCTCGCGCCGTAAGAATGGCCTCAGCGGCGATCATTCCTCGCAGATCTTCGGGGGAAGTCTCGATCCGGACCAGGATCACCGGCTGCCCCTTGCTTGCCAATTCGACAGCATCCTTGGCGTTGAAGACAATCTGACCACTCGCCGCCCCAGGACCGGCGGCCAACCCTGTGGCGATCTTTTTAGCCTTCTTCACGCTTTGCCGATCGAACACCGGAGCCAGTAAATGCGAGAGCGAATCGGCCGGTATCCGTTTGATGGCGTCTTCCCGGGTAATCAGTTTTTCTTTCACCATGGCCACCGCAATACGAACCGCGGCCAGACCGGTCCGTTTGCCATTGCGGGTCTGAAGGATATAAAGGCGGTTGTCCTCGACGGTGAATTCGAGGTCCTGCATGTCGTGAAAATGCTGTTCGAGCAGATCGCGGACCTTGAGCAATTCTTTGTGAGCCGCCGGCATTTCCTTCGCTAATGCAGACACCGGCTTCGGCGTACGGACTCCGGCCACCACATCTTCACCTTGGGCGTTGATCAGATATTCACCGTAGAACACCTTCTCTCCAGTCGCCGGGTCACGGGTGAAAGCCACTCCGGTCGCGCTGTCATCCCCTCTATTCCCAAAAACCATCGTCTGCACGTTAACCGCTGTGCCCCACTCATGAGGAATGTTGTACTTCCGCCGATAGACAATTGCTCGATCGTTGTTCCATGAACCAAATACCGCGCCAATAGAGCCCCAGAGCTGCTGACGGGGATCCTGCGGAAAGTTTTTTCCGGTCCGCTCCTTGATGAGTTGCTTGAACTTCTCGACAAGAATTTTGAAATTTTCGGCCGTCAATTCCAGATCGTCGTGGACGCCGGCATCCTTTTTCACTGACTCAATAAGGATCTCAAACGGATCATGGTCCTCATGTTCCCGTTTCTGGACGCCCATGACAACATCCCCGTACATCTGTAGAAATCGGCGATACGAATCCCAGGCGAACCGCGGGTTCCCACTTTTCTCAGCTATCACCTCAACGACTTCGTCGTTCATTCCAAGATTGAGAATCGTGTCCATCATGCCCGGCATCGAATCGCGCGCACCGGACCGCACGGACAGCAGCAGCGGATCGTTACGGTCACCCAGCTTTTTGCCAGCCGATTTTTCCACTTTGCCGAGTGCCGCCTCGACCTGACTGTCCAGGTCCGCGGGATAGGTTTTCTTATTCTCGGAAAAATAGGTACAGACCTCCGTGCTGATCGTGAACCCTGGAGGGACCGGAAGGCCAATCCGGGTCATTTCGTGCAGGTTGGCGCCCTTGCCGCCCAAAAGCGGTTTCATCTTTCCATCACCGTCTGCTTTGCCGTCCCCGAAGTAGAAGACGTAGCGAACTTTTGTCGAGACTACCGGTTTCCGGGTGGTTGGTTTTGCCTTAGCGGATACTTTTTTTGAAGCAGCCTTCAGAGCCTTCTTCACATTTGTTGCCATATAATGAGGTTGGAAAAGCGAAAAATTGGAGAGAGCGAAATGCACAAATCGCGGGAGTATAGACACTAGCGCAGAGTCTCCCAGTGTCAACGCTCGATACCGGTTGGCTCTCAGGTTCTACTGACCGGTTTGTACCGTGGAGTGCGGCCTGAGCATCCACGCTTCTGCTCCGCGGGGGGAAGTCTGAATTGATCACCCGCCTTTGCTGCAGATTAAAAATTTGAATCGCTTTTGTAACGCGTTGCAGTGACATGAGTCCACTCCCCACCCGCTACAAAATAAAAAGTCGAAATCGTCAGTGGGCAGCTGGAACCCGGTCAGCACACTGCATCACTTCACCGGCCATGGCCATAAACTCTTCCAAGCCTGTACTCGGTATAATGATCGTGTTGCGGCGACCGTGCGCTTCCTCAGTGATCCGCATAAAACGGCCCCGTTCATTTTCTCTAAATTCAATGTAGAAATGCTTACGTTCGACTTGAAGTTCTTTCGTGATAATTACGTTATCCATGATGATTTGGAGGGATGCCACTTACAACCATACGATAGCTTTACCAGCGGCGATTGAAGGATGGATTCTCGTAAATGACACAAAAGCGCTTTCCGGTAAACTGATTAATTCTCGCCCGTGGACTCTTCAATGGAATTCTTCATTCTTTCGCAATGAAACCAAAATCGATTCGCTGCCTGAAGGAGTCGACCCGAGCGACCCGCACGATTACCCGATCTCCTACCGCGAAGCTCATCTTGCTCCGACGTCCAGTGATTCGTTGACGTACCGGATCGAAAACAAAAAAGTCCTGATCAAGCGAAGAAATCCGAATCATCCCAACGACCAGGGCTTCTTTCAATTCAACCAATAACCCGTAATTTCTCACGTCCAGGATGGTCCCCTGCAAACGATGCGGCTTTCGAGCGAGTGCGGAAAAATATTCCATTTTCTTCAGGCGAACCGCTTCCCGCTCGGCGTCCGCCGCCGTGCGTTCCGTCACCGAGATATGTTCAGCAGTCGACGCCAGATCGATCGACCGAAGAGGGTTCCCTCTTCGCTTAGGCAGCATCGCCGCAAACGCGCGATGCACCAGTAAATCCGCATAACGGCGAATCGGGCTCGTGAAATGAGTATAATCCGTTTTGGCGAGGCCATAATGACCGAGCGCTTCCGGCGAATAAGCGGCTCTGCGCAAACTGCGCAACAGGCCAATTTTCAATGCACTCTCCTCATGCCTTCCAACGAGGATTTTCAAAAACCGCTGCATTTCGCGCCGTTGCGAAAGATCGCCTACCTCGATCCCATACGATCGAATCTGATCCCGATAATCCAAAAGCCTTTGCACGTCAGGCTCTTCATGGATCCGGTAAACAGAGGGAACTAATCGTTCTCTGGTCTGCCGTGCGACCAGTTCATTGGCCAGGAGCATGAACTCTTCGATGAGTTGATGCGATATATCGTTCTCCTCCCGGACCAGACCGACCGCTCTCCCTTCGCCGTCCAGGACAACCCGGACTTCAGGCATGTCCAGTTCCAGAGCACCCTGCTTGAAACGGCGTTCTCGCAGGATTGAGGCAATTCGCCAGGCCCGGTGAAGATCACCTTCAATCCCTGTTTGCGGTCCCCGCTGCAGAATGGCCAACGCTTCACGATAGGTGAACCGCGCTACACTTCGGATGACCGTCGCGGCAAAGCGATATGATTTCATTCGCCCGCTTCGATCAAACTCCACAAAAACCGACTTGGTCAAGTGATCCTCGTTCGGCCTCAAGCTGCAGATCATGTTCGACAATCGCTCCGGCAACATCGGCAGCACGCGGTCGGGAAGATAGACGCTATTGCCCCGACGCATCGCTTCGCGGTCGAGCGCAGCGCCTGGCTTAACGTAATGTGAGACATCGGCGATATGAATTCCGACACTCCATCCGCCATCCGAATCCGACACATGCACGGCATCATCAAAATCTCGGGCGTTGTCCGGATCGATGGTGAACACAGGCATCGACCGCAAGTCTTCCCGTCCGGCGAGTTCCTTTTCCGGAATCTCGAGCGGAATTCGATCCGCCTCCTCAAGGACCGCGCCTGGAAAAGCGACTGGAAGATCATGTTTCCGGATAATCGAGAGGATATCAACGCCCGGCTGCTTGGCAGAACCGAGAACCTCCACGATATCTCCTTCCGGATTAAGGTGACGATGTTCCCAAGGCTCCAGGCGAACCACTACCTTGTCGTTCACCTCCGGCATGCGCGGGACGGGACCGGGATGCACGGTCACATAAATATCGTGAACCAGCGCCGGTTCATCCGGCACCACGTAGTAGAAATTTTTCGAGCGCTGCAGCGTTCCCACAATGGTCCGATTCGCTCGCTCCAGAATTTTAATCACGCGGCCTTCTCGATTCGCTCGACCCCGGCGTCCGCGATCCGGGAGGGCGCGATCTCGAATGATCCTGGCCACCACTCGATCCTTATGCATCGCCGTTCCCTGGTTCTCCGCTGAGATATAAAGATCTCCGAGACCATCCCCGGTTTCATTCAAGAGATATCCGAAACCGTCCGGATTCACCTGCAGCACGCCGACCATTAAATCCGCCTCTTGAGGCAAGACGTAGCGATCCTTGCGGATCCTGGTGATTTTCCCAAGCGTTTCCAGTTCGCTCAGGACCCGGCCAAATTTAGAACGCTCGTTGACTGGAATCTGCAGGCTCTTACTGAGCTCAGACTTATTGAGTGGTTGATATCGCGTCGATCCGAGAAGTTCGAGCAACCGTTGTTCGGCTGATTTTTTTTTGGGGGCACCCATGCGTCCTGAAGCAAGGACTCTAAGGGTGTTCCGACAGTAAGTCCATTGTTCTGAGTTGCAGCGCCAGGCAGATGCGCTACAATCGTTGCCGACCCATCTCGCCACTGCTCCAGTCGGACAGGCGCTATTTTGGGGAGATTGCCGATGCGGGTGTAGTTCAATGGTAGAACGTGAGCTTCCCAAGCTCAACACGAGGGTTCGATTCCCTTCACCCGCTCTCAATCCGCTCCTAGACTTGATCTACGGGCCGTTGAATAGGCCTCAAAGCGGTCTTTTCACACAAAAAAAGCACACATCGTTTCCAACGATTTTTAGTCGGTCACTGTTGTTTTTGTGCCACATTTGACGTGCGCTCCTCCAGTGAATCGGGCTGAGCGAGCACTTTCGTCCGTTCCCCAACACTCGTTGCCAGCCAAGACCACGAATGCGCTCGGCGGTCGGCCTTGCGACACAATGCAAAACAGTTTGCCGAAGCGCCCACGCCTGCTGTCGTTCCCGTGCTACGGATTTCAATATTGTTTATTTAAGTTTTGTAACAAACCGCATACGGCTTGCTCATGTCAGTACAGGAAAGAAGCAACACAATGAGTGAAGCCACGCTCGGCGGCCGGTTCACGTTCCCCGGCACGTCATTGACGGTCCAACGGATAGGCTATGGCGCGATGCAGCTGGCCGGCCCCGGCGTGTGGGGGCCGCCCAAGGACCGGGACGGTGCCGTCGCCGTCCTCCGCGAGGTCGTCGCGGCCGGCGTGAACCATATCGACACAGCCGACTTCTACGGCCCACACGTCACCAACCAGATCATTCGGCAGGCCCTGCACCCGTACCCGATGGGGCTGGTGATCGTCACCAAGCTCGGGGGCCGCCGCCCTCCCGATAAATCGTGGCAGCCGGCCATCTCGCCCGAAGACCTAACCGCCGGCGTCCAAGACAACCTCCGCAACCTGGGCCTGGACGCGCTCGATATTGTCAACTACCGCGTGATGGGGTCGGGCCACGGCCCCGAGGAGGGGTCCATCGCCGAGCAGGTGATGGTGCTGGCTGACCTCCGGCGCAAGGGGCTGATCCGCCACATCGGCCTGAGCAACGTCACCGCCGCCCAGGTGGCCGAGGCGCAGGCAATCACTGACGTCGTGTGCGTGCAGAACAACTACAACCTCGCCCACCGCCACGACGAAACCTTGATCAACGATTTGGCCCGACAGGACATCGCGTTCGTGCCGTTCTTCCCGCTCGGCGGGTTCACGCCGCTAAAGTCGTCCACCCTGTCGGACGTCGCGGGCCGACTCGGGGTCACGCCGATGCAGGTCGCGCTGGCGTGGCTGCTGCACCGGTCGCCCAACATCCTCTTAATTCCCGGCACGTCGTCGGTCGCCCACCTTCGCGAGAACCTGGCCGCCGGTCAGTTGATGCTGTCGCCGCAAACCTTGGCAGAGTTGGACGGGATCGCCGCCGCGGCGGTGGGGGAGAAGCACTGATTATGGCAGGCTCTCTGGTGGCCCTACCCTTTACGCCACCATTTTTCACAACGGAACGGTGGACGTGTTCGACAGCAGTCTCCACCTTGTGACCACCCTCCCCGCCACCGCGTTCAAGGATCCCAATTTACCGGCCAATTTCGCGCCCTTTGGCATCGCCGACATTGACGGCCAGCTTTACGTCAACCTTCGCTCTAAGGTTTCATGCATGTTTTCTAGCACCGAAATGAAGCCCTCCGTTACCGGTTGATGTTTGATCATATTGAGGAGCAACAGTAGAAAGGTGTCGACGGTGTCCCAAAAAAGAAGTCCGGTCAGGCTTAAAAGCAAGAGGAGAACAAAACGATGAAAAAGAGTGATGCAACTCAATTGGCAGGAGATTGTTTATGATGACCAGAATGACACTTGATGGTCTGGCCGTTGAAATGAAGGCGGACGAACGTCTCATTGATCTCCTTCTGCGAACTGGCTCCAAAGTTCCTCACGTTTGCTATCATACCCAGCTCGGCCCGATTCAAACGTGTGACACCTGCATGGTCGAGGTCAACGGGCAGCTCGTAAGAGCATGCGCGACCACTGTTTCGCCAGGCATGGATGTTGCCACCAAGTCCTCAAGGGCCGACGCCGCACAGCGGGAGGCGTTCGACCGGATTCTCGGCAACCACATGCTCTACTGCACGGTCTGCGACAATAACAACGGGAATTGCACGGTCCACAACACGACAAAAATGCTCGCAGTGGAGCATCAGAAAATTCCGTTTAAGACCAAGCCGTACGAAGCGGATTGGACGAACCCTTTCTACCGATACGATCCGGATCAATGCATTCTTTGCGGCCGCTGCGTCGAGGCTTGCCAGAACGTTGAGGTGAATGAAACGCTGTCCATTCGCTGGGAAGACGCCCACCCGCGCGTGTTGTGGGACGGCGGAACGACGATCGGCGAATCAAGCTGCGTGTCGTGCGGCCATTGCGTGACAGTCTGCCCCTGCAATGCGCTCATGGAAACATCCATGATCGGGCACGCCGGTTTCTTGACCGCTTTGCCGAAGACTGCGATGGACGGCATGATCGATGTCATCAAGGGCATTGAGCCTGACTCCGGCTATGGAGCAATCCTGAGGGTTTCGGAGGCGGAATCGGCCATGCGTGAATCGCGAATCCGCCGAACCAAGACCGTCTGCACTTATTGCGGTGTCGGCTGCAGCTTCGATATTTGGTCCAAGGACCGGGACATCCTGAAGGTAGAGCCTTCTGAAGGTCCAACGAATGGCATCTCTACCTGCATCAAAGGCAAGTTTGGCTGGGACTTTGTGAACAGTCCCGACCGGCTGACCACGCCGCTGATTCGTGAGGGAGGCAAATTTCGCGCGGCCAGTTGGGAGGAAGCCCTTGATCTGGTGGCGCGGCGATTCGTGGAGATCAAGGAGAGGACCGGGCCGGACTCGCTCGCATTCATCTCTTCCTCCAAATGCACCAATGAAGAAAGCTACCTCATGCAGAAGCTTGCGCGTGCAGTCGTCGGCACGAACAATATGGATAATTGCTCCCGCTACTGCCAATCGCCGGCAACTCAGGGCCTCTTTCGCACGGTCGGTTACGGTGGCGATTCTGGGTCCATCAGGGACATTGAGAACGCCGGTCTTGTAATTATCATTGGCAGCAATACGGCGGAGAGCCACCCGGTCCTGGCCACCCGCGTAAAACAGGCCCACAAGTTGCGCGGTCAAAAGCTCATCGTCTCCGATTTGCGCAAACATGAAATGGCGGAACGCGCCGACCTTTTCGTGCGCCCGAAACCTGCAACCGACTTGGTTTGGCTCTCCGCCGTCACCCGTTATATACTGGAAACCGGTCTGGCCAAGACGGAGTTCTTGAACCAATGGGTGAATGGACTTGAGGATTATCAGCGAAGCCTGGAGCCATTCACCATGGAGTTTGCCGCGCAAACGAGCGGGCTGTCCGTCGAAACCATGAAACAAATCGCGCACATGATCGCGGAAGCCGATGGTGTCTGCATCCTTTGGGCAATGGGCGTCACGCAGCACAGTATGGGTTCGGACGCTTCAACGGCGATTTCCAATCTGCTGCTCGTCACTGGAAATTACATGCGGACGGGAACAGGTGCCTACCCTCTGCGTGGCCACAACAATGTCCAGGGCGCGAGCGATCACGGGGCCATGCCAAATTTTCTTCCGGGCTACCAGTCGATAGATGATCCCGAAGTACGCGCGCGTTTTGAAAACGGTTGGAAGGTGAAGCTCCCGTCCACCAAGGGCCTTGATAACCACGAAATGATCGATGCGATCCATGTAGGCAAACTCAAGGCCATGTACTTGTTCGGAGAAGAGATCAGCCTTGTCGACTCGAACTCAAACTTCGTCCGGGATGGGCTCTCTAAACTCGAATTTTTCGTCGCGCAAGATATCTTCTTCAGCGATACGTGCCGGTTTGCCGATGTGGTACTGCCCGCCAGTCCGAGCCTGGAAAAGGAAGGCACTTTCACGAGCACCGAGCGGCGCATCCAAAGACTTTATCAGGTGCTCGAACCTATGCAGGGAAGCCGGCCCGATTGGCAAATCATCCAGGACATCGCGAATCGTTTGGGAGCGAACTGGGATTTCCGGCATCCGTCAGAGATTTATCGCGAAATTGCTTCACTGACACCTCTGTTCGCGGGCGTGAGCTACGAGCGGCTGGAAGGATACAAATCCTTGCAGTGGCCGGTTGCTCCCGATGGTACCGATCAGCCGCTGCTTTACACTAAACAGTTCGCCTTCCCCGACGGGAAGGCGAGGCTCTTCCAAATCTCCCTGTCCAAACCAACAGATCCAACTGATGCGGAATTCGACCTGCATTTGAATAATGGGCGTATGCTCGAGCATTTTCACGAGGGCAACCTTACTTATCGCGTCGACGGAATCCGTGAGAAGGTCCCGGATACCTTCGTCGAGGTCTCGCCCGAAACCGCGGAAGAGCGCGGCGTCCAAAGCGGAACCTGGGTGCAGCTCATCTCGCGTTACGGTCAGGTTCGCATCCGCGCTCTGGTGACCGACAGGGTGAGAGGAAAGGAACTGTACATGCCGATGAACTCAGCAGAGAGCCCCGTGAATCTTCTCACCAGCAGCCACACCGACCGTGTAACGCACACCCCTGCTTATAAGGAAACCTCGGTTCGGATGCGCGTGTTGCCGGAAATCGGCGAAAGCCCGCTGCCGCGCGTGAATTCGCGCTTCGGCCATCCAACGCCTCAACGCGGCGTCGAGGTTGAACGCAAATGGAAACGACCGGATTATCGAATTCCGGGAGGTGAGCTTGGCCGGACTGAGCTAAAATACAGCTAGGGAGAAACCTATGGCCGAACCGATTGCTTTAAAACTAGCGCCACGCGATCTGCGCGAAGCACTTTACCATCGGCTGGAAAACGCGCCCCTCGAACACGCCGAGGCTTTGCTGGCCGCGTATGAAGTGCTGCAAGGGCTCCAGGACCGGGGTGTGCTCGAGATGTTGCGGGGCGCGCTCGGATCGCGCGACAAAGTGCTGCAAATCCTCGTGGATGCGGTGAATACGCCTGAGGCGATTCGCGGAATCCGCAATTTCATGATCCTGACGAGGATCTTCGACACCCTCGAACCGGAACTGCTCGAAGCTCTTGCGCAGGCGGTGCCGGAAGGCATGGCACAGGCAAAAATGCCGGAACCACTCGGGCTGTGGAATCTGCTGAAAAAGTTGAGCAGCCGAGACGGCCGCCGCGCTCTGACTGCAGTGACCGGCGTACTCGAATCGTTGGGGAAAAGCTTGGATGCCTCGGAAAGAGACAAGCCGGCGACCAAACCATTTGCCAAAAATTCGTCAGCTCACTCCATAGCCGATCCATAAACGGCATCAGTGGCCGCGATCGTATGTTCGGGATTCGATAGATGACTCTCAGGAATCTCTGATGGCACCTCGCTCGCTCGTTCGAATATACTCTTCATTCTTTCCCACCAACCACACTAATAGTTTTGGTAGCAACGAAATTCGTCGGGTAGATACGTTCTAACGACTATATGTTTTCTGCGGTGGTTGTTGGTAAGCGACATGTATAGCACCGGTAGCTTTCTTCCCCTGCGGCTTCCTTTTTGGGGAACTTGACGCACACAACTCGCACCAATCAAAAAACCGCCAGGAAGCCCGCGCGTAAGCAGCCCGAGTATTCCGGTTGCGGATCGTGTTGCAAGGACTCACGTCCGCCGCTTGATTGCTCTTGCAAGTCGTCCCAAACGTGTGCTATTTCTGCGGTGAGTTAGCCATGGCAGCACAACATCCGGGGTGTACGGTTTCGCAGTGCCTGCCAAGGCTTTTCTTGAGAATGTGACGTTGTTGACTGAGAAGGAGCGAGCGCGATGCCTATATATGAATATCGGTGTGATCAACATGGGGTGTCCGAGATAACTCGACCGCTCGGTATGGCACCGAAGTCGGTCACATGTTTGGTGTGTGGCAGCGAGGCGAGGCGAGTCTTCTCGGTAGCCGCGGTTAGGAGCGGGTCACGTAGTTCCTTGTTTGCTGCAATGGATCACGCGGAGAAGAGCCGCCATGAGCCGGACGTGGTCACCTCGGTGCCTTCGGCCGGCGCAAGTAGGCGAACGCCTGTGCTCCCGCTAACCCCCACCCTCCGCCGCCTCCCGAGGCCATGACGGAGACTGCTGAGGTCGCGATCGCGATTCGAAGTCCGGGATCGGCCTCTAAGTCATTTCCTTCTGGCGGTGAAAACGAAGGCCCTTGGGTCCTCGGCCGAGAACAAGCCCCCCTGCATAGTTTAATGGCAAAGGGCGGAGAAAGGCTAACCTCCTTGTCCTCTTCTGCCAATCACTAGTCGAAAGGCAATCTTCCTTTCCTCGAATTTCTCGTCAAACACGACGTTTTGAAAAATCATCGGTTGACAATTTCTTTCAAGGACGTCAAGGTTCGGCGTTTGCTTTCCTGGAAGACCCCCCGCAAGCAAGTAAGGGCGCAAACCGGGCCTGGGCCAGATCGGCATGGAAGGTGTTCGCTAAAACTTCAAGGAAGAGCTTTGTATGAAATCTTCGGATGACGTGCAAATACCATCATTAGCGTCGCGCGCTAATCGCGGGCGATGCGTGGTCTCAATCAGGCTGAAACCTTCCAAGGTCGATACGAGTCTGGCGTACGGAGTTCTGGCTGCCAACCGCTACAGCGGGTATCGATCTGGTTCACGAATGAAGAGCGTACCGGGGAATCAATGGGCACATGTATATGATTTTCGTAATTGTAAACAACTAACGAATGAGAGGTCTTGATATATGCCGAAGAATCTGTTCCCGATGGATAACACCAAGAAGTTCAAAGAGCAGAAAATTGTTGGGCACAATAGATGGCACCCAGACATTCCTGCGGCCGTGAACATCAAGCCGGGCGAAGTCTTCCGCGCGGATTCCCGCGAGTGGTTCGACGGCGCCATTCACAACGATGACTCCGCAGATGACGTTCGGAATGCCCCGCTTGCAGGGGTGCACGTTCTCACTGGGCCGTTCCACGTCGAGGGCGCCGAGCCTGGCGACCTGCTGATCGTCGACATCCTCGAGATCGACGCCTGCGATCAAGAGGACTCAGGCCCCTTCTCGGGCATGGGTTGGGGCTATACCGGCGTGTTCGCCACGAAGAACGGCGGCGGCTTCCTCACGGAACGGTTCCCCGATGCCTACAAGGTGATCTGGGACTTCACGGGCGACGTCGCCACATCGCGTCACATTCCGGAAGTCTCTTACGTGGGCATCCATCACCCGGGGCTGATGGGTACCGCGCCGTCGGCCGAGCTGCTCGCAAAGTGGACGAAGCGCGAAACCGACCTGATTGCGACCGACCCCCATCGTGTGCCGCCGCTGGCTCTGCCCCCGCTCCCTGACAGCGCCATTCTGGGGTCGCTCAAGGGCGCTGAGTTCGATCGGGTCGCTCGCGAGGCAGCCCGGACGGCTCCACCTCGTGAGAACGGCGGGAACCAGGACATCAAGAACCTGACCGCGGGAAGCCGGATCTTCTATCCTGTCTTTGTTCCTGGGGCAAAGCTGTCGTTTGGTGACCTGCACTTCTCCCAGGGCGATGGCGAGATTACGTTCTGCGGCGCGATCGAGATGGGCGGGTTCATGGACCTGCACGTCGATCTCATCAAGGGTGGCATGGCCGCGTATGGCGTCGGTGAGAATGCTATCTTCATGCCCGGCATCCGCGACCCGCAATACTCGGAGTGGATTGCATTCTCGGGTGTCTCGGTAGATCTCGCTGGCAAGCAGCACTATCTGGACTCGCAGTTGTCTTACGCGCGCGCCTGCAACCACGCCATCGACTACCTCATGAAATTCGGCTACACGGACATCCAGGCGTACATGATCCTGGGGTCAGCGCCAGTAGAGGGACGGTTCTCCGGTGTGGTGGACATCCCGAACTCGTGCGCAACGATCTACATCCCCAGAGCGATCTTCGACTTCGACGTTCGCCCGTCTACGAGCGGGAAGCCGCACCAAGTGAAGCAGGGCCTTCAAGTGCCGAAGTCGTCGAACTAAGGAGAACACGCTGTGTTAGCAGGACTGGCCTTGTTTTATGTTGGCGCCGTGTTGTGTTTAAACGGTCTCTGGGTGCTTGGTCGGATCGGTGATAAAGAGATCGCGGTCATCGACATTTTTGTTGGCGGAATCACGCTGCTGGTGGCCCTTAATCTCGCATTCGGTCCGGGTGCTGACTTGGCGTCGGTCAAGGGGTGTGCGTTTTTGCTTCTGTTCACATTCACCTACTTCTGGGTTGCGTTGAATCGATACAACGGCGCTGACGGTCGCGGATTGGGCTGGTTCTGCTTGTTCGTCGCCATCACCTGTGTTCCGGTGGCCCTTCAGACGCTGCAAGGCGCAACGACGACCTGGGGCTACTGGCTCGGCCTATGTTGGATTGCGTGGGGGATCTTGTGGTTCCTGTTTTTCGTTCTTCTCGTGATGCAGAAACCAATTGCCAAGTACGTCGGGGCCCTCGCGGTCATCGAGGGGATTTTTACCGGCTGGCTTCCGGGCTACTTGCTGCTCAACGGTTTGCTCAAATAGGGCGCTCGGTTTCATTTTGCCGGTTGGCTTCGCAGGAAAATGATCATGCCGCTCTATGTGTCGGGGATGGGGTGACGTGCCAGCGGACCTTCTGAAGCGTCCTGCGGTCGTCTCCCCTCTAACCGGCGTCTTGGCTGCCAACCGGTTAGCCATGCAATCAACCCTTGTGCCCGGAAGCTCATTTGAAATTCACAGAGCCCGATATTAAGGACCACTCGACATGACCTTTGTTTATTTGGCCATCTTCGCCATTATCGGCGCCTTCGCCCGCTACGGCCAAACCATTGTGGTGCAAAACGTGATGGGCCGCGCCTTCCCCTTCGGCACGCTGTCGATCAACGTGCTCGGTTCCTTCCTCATGGGCTTTCTGTTTTTCGCAACCCTGGAGCGCATCACCATCAGCCCCGCACTACGCACTGGCATCCTGACCGGCGGGCTGGGCGCCTACACCACGTTTTCCACCTTCTCGCTGGAGACGCTCAACCTTTTGGAGAACGGCGAGATGGTCAAGGCCGGGCTTTATGTCGGCGGCTCGGTCGTGCTGTCGATCGCGGCGGCGATCTTCGGCGCATACCTGTCACGCAACCTCGGAGTCTTCGCATGAAGATAGTCACCATCGCGCGTATCTACATCAAGGAAGGTGACAAGATCGAAAATCACAATCTGATGCAGGAAATCTTCAAGCTGCTGCACGACCAGCACAAGGTGCACGGCGTCACCGTATTCCGCGGCGTGGCCGGGTTCGGCAGCCGTGGGGAAGTGCACGCCGAGGACCTGCTGCGCATGGTCGTACACCTGCCGCTAGTGCTGGAGTTCTACGACGATCCCGAAGTCGTGGCGCCCCTGCTGTCGCGCATCCAGCAAATGGTCCCCGCCGGGCATATCGTCTCCTGGACGGCGCAGTACGATTGCTCGAGTTAATCCCTTCTCTGGAGAGATGACATTCATCGGCAAACGTGTCCATCATGACTGGAGTGCCCGCAGCGCTCCGGATACGGGCATCAAGAGCCGGTATGATCATTCTACTTTCGCACGTCAAGGTGACTTCGCGCACGGTTCTGTTGCAAACCGCGCGTTGAGGCAGATGTTCGACAATCCCCTCGTGAATTCCTAGTCCATTACCTCCAATGTGCGGAGCAATCCTTCCGCCGTGCCTCCAGCCAGCTCCTCTAGTGCTGAGAACCTCGACGAAGGAGGGAGAAGGCGCTGGTAAGCGCTTGTTGGAGATTGCCTCCTTGAGCACGCGTTTTACAGTAAAATTGATCGTGGCAGGAGCCTGGCCTTCGGATTCAAGCAATCGGCAGCCGATCAAGCCTCACCGAAGGGCTCGTAGTAAGAATAGAGTAAGAATAGAGCCGTTATCGCTCGTTACCACACTTCCCGATTGCCCCTCGGCCCCGTCGGTCATACCGTGACGCAACCCAGTATGAGCATCACCCTGACCCCTGAAAACTCGAATCGCCTCGCCGCACACTGCGAATTGATTGGCTGGACGCCGGACGAACTGGCAAACCATCTATTGGCCGACTCGCTCGATTGGTTCGCCGACGCCCGCAGCGGAATTCTCGAGCGGTTTCTCGGTTCGATTGATTATCCGGATCGCGAGACCGCGGAACGTGCGCTGACTCGAGTCGCACAAATCGTCACGATCCAATTCGCCGGGCGCTTGCCGGAATCGTTCCGAGGCCAAGTTCACGAACTCGAACTAGATGCCGGCCATTTTGGTATCACTGCACAGGTGATCGGCCCTCACGGCGAGCTTTTGGAAGTCTGCTAAGTGAAAAGAGCGCCCCTCTCCATTCGCGCCCGCGTACATTTCCTCATGGCGAGCAATCTGACGCACGGCGTAAAGGTCGGCTCACTCCTGGCTTTTCGCGAACGCCATGAAGGCATGAGGACGACGGCGTCAATAGTCCGCAGAGAAATCCGAGACTGGCTTATGGCACAAAGTCCGCATCTATGACTGGCGGAAGGATTGGACAGACCGTTGGCATTGATCGTGTTCACTCATCGCGTGGCCGAACGGCACCAACAAATCTCCATCCACCGCGTTCTCCGCCACTTGAAGCGTCCGGCAGCGTCGAGTGCGCCTCTCTCACCCCTTGTTCAGCGGCCCCCAGCCCTCCCGGCGGCAGTTTGACTTCCGAGCCCACTTTTGTCACTCTGAAGCCATGGAAACGCACGCTTTCGGCTTCAGACCCCTGGCCGAATGGCGCGAAGATAAGCGTCGAAGGTTCCCGAGGGGACAGAGCAAATCGAGACGATTCGCCTACTTTCGGAGGAGCCGCTTGCCCTGAACTTTCCTTATCTTCGCGCCATTCGACCCCTGGCCAGCGCCCCGGAGGGCCAAAAGCGATTTCCGATCGGTTCGCCCCGAGTCGGCGGCGATATGCGTGCCCACGCATTCGCGCAGAAGCCTGCCCAGTTCCGGGCAGCTTGCCTTTGTCCTCCGGCCGCCCCCTGGATCGACTCACCCGGGAGTTTTTTGATCACCGTTTCGATTTCGATTTCAGTCGCGTGCGCATCCATACTGATGGCGAGGCTGCTGCCGGAGGCAAACCTGAACAAGATATTCCGCTAACGGAGTTTCGAGACGCTTACACCACATCACCAGCGTCGGCGCTGCTGGATCAGCCGGAAAAAGGCAAGAACCTGGGCCCCCTCGCCCGTGACACGCATGTGGCGGTCATGGAGGAGCCGGCTTCTGAGACCCGCGGAAAATGGAGCAAAATCGTGGTCATAGATGGGACCAAGGCAGGAACGGTGGGATGGGTCAAATCCGATGCACTCGCCTATAAGTAGGGGCGAAGAGATAAGGAGTTCGGAAGGATACTACAGCGGAATGATCCTTCATTTGGACCTTCGTGTTGGCCACCTGGTCCGATAACAAGGATTCCGCGAACGAAACTCAGAAAAAGACGTCTGCGGCTAAACGTTACAAACATATCAACTCCACTCCACAATGAAGTCTCCCGTCTTAATTCTCTGCGCGGTTGTCTTAAGCGCATGCGCACAAGGAGGCAACTCTTCAATGGAGAACAAGCCAGCCAAACGTTCATGAAGCTCGTAAGGGCTTTCCATTGAGCGTCGCACGTCGCCCGCCACCAGTATCCAGTCAGGAATTGCGGTTTCACCATTGCCACCTCAGGCCTGCGCTTACTGACCAAGGTTGCTGGAAGTGGTCGCCCGTAGCGTAATCGTACTCACCGTAAAGATAAACCGATTGGCTCAGCCTGACCGTTAGACCACCTCCGAATCTGCCAACCGTTCCAGACAGACTGCTGTCGAAGGGAGTGCTATTAGTTATAACACTGTCGCCGGTGAGAAACTCTTCAATGACTTCCGCTTTCGCGTAAGGCTCAATCGCCCGTCCTTGAGAGAGTTCAAAATGCATTCCCAACCTACCGCCGAGACGACCCTGCAGAGAGGTTTGATCGTCGCCATGCACACGCAATCCGTTACTAGCCGTGTAATCCATCCCCCCTTCCCAGATCCCAGCCAGTTGAGCTTGCGGCTCAATGAAAAAGCGTCCGCCGGCCAAGCCGAAACGTCTGCCGACTTCTAATGAACCGCCAAGTGCTGGGATGTCGTAGTCACCGGTTGACGTGAAACCTTCCAAGTTCGGGGTACTAAAGGAGTTCCACATTTGGGTGTATTTGAACACCGTGTCCACATACCAGCCCTGCGGATGGATCCACGCAACATAAGCACCAAAGCTGAATGCGTTGGTTGTGCCATCACCCCCGTCCTGGAAATCACGCGAAGCGTAAATATAACCACCGAACATACCCACAAAGACATCACCGCTCCACAGCGATCCAAAACGCTTGTCGGCTCCGATCTGGACCCCGCCTACATTTTGGTCGAAGACCCGGCTGACGTCGTTATTGATGCGCGTACCGCTGCCAAAGCCTCTGATCCAGATAGCCCATTGGCTGCTCGGCGGTGCAACCGGGAGCGGAGCAACCTGTTTTGACTCCACCGTGCCTTTCCCTCCCGCCAATTGTTCTGGACCTAAGGAAGCTGTAGCCGGCGCCGCCTGGATGCCAAGCCGCAGTTCTCCCATCCGCTCAACCAAAGTCTGCATATCCGCGTAATAGAGCGGAATCGTTGATGAATAGGTGCCGATGGCGGCGTTGGCCGTATTAGTCAAGGCCTGTATCGGGTCAAGCGGCTTAGGATAATCGATCTGACCTTCTCCGCCAGGAGGCGTAGGATTAGGTGTTGGCGTTGGATGAGGCGTCGGGGTTGGGGTCGGTATCGGAGTTGGTGAGGAGTTCGGCAAGGGAGTCGGAGTTGGTATCGGGCTTGGGCCAGGAGTTGGCACAGGGGTTGGACTCGGTATTGGGGTTGGAACGGGCGTTGGGGTGGGTTGCGGTGTCTCGTCGTCGCGTACCAAATACCAATTACGCAGATCAGGGGTAATCGGCGTATTGTTTCCGCGTTGGCTTTCATACTTGAAGGTTCCGGCGTCTACCTGATTGCTGGGAAATTCCAATCCGCTGCTCTGGTTGCTTATTACAACCAAAAGGGCGCGATGAGCCGCAGGATCCTGGCCTTGATTCAGATTGGTTATTTGCAACTGGTGCTGGTTGAAGCCGGCCGTTGGAGTTTGAATCACCAGGAGGTCGCCACGAAAGTTTGGCAAATCGACATTCATCGCAAAGCTGCCGCCAGAACCCGTCAGGCTTTTTGCGACCAAGGTCCTGAAGGGGCCGCTGGCTGACCCACCAAGGTTAACTAATGCTCCGGGGAATACCTCCAACTGATCAAGAGTCGAGCTGGCGGTCATGTTCCATGTACTCGGATCGACGAGGAGGTTAACGTTCTGCTTTGGCAATCCCGCGAATCCCGTGGCGAAAGTGATTCCCTCGGCGGAAGCGATGTCGATCGCGCCGGTCAGTTGATTCGGGTTAATAGCGCCTGTCAGGCTGGAGCTCTGTCGCAATGTTACATTGGCTATCCCGGCTGCACCGGTGGCGTCAACGTTGCCGACAAATTTAACCTGGTTTGTGCCGTTTAAACTGACGGTCCCGCTTGCCTGGTCCAGGAGCAGCAGGCCGTTTCCGGCTGTCAGACTGGCGCTGTTCCAAAAGTCGAGCGTGGAAGCCGCGCTCCCTTGGGCAAGAATGCCGGTGCCACTATCGCTCTTGACCGATGTTACGATGAAAGTGCCGTGGTTCTCGCCAGTGCCGGAAACGAGGATAGCCTGGCCACCGGCGCCAGTTGTCTCAACGCTGCCACCGACCATGGTAGTCGTCCCGGAATTAGTCAACTGCACCCCAGTTCCATTGGCGCCATTAACAGTCACGCTTGTGTCAGTGAGCATCATTGAAGCGCTGTTCTGCGCTCGCGCTCCAATATCGTTGAAGCCCGTCAAAACAATCGTACTAGCGGTACCAGTGAGGACCGAGTTTACACCATCCGCCTGGACGCCAATGCTGGAATTACTGCCGGACACGGTGACAGACGTACCATTCAGCATCGCAGTCGAACCAGATGTTCCAGCTAGTATCCCGATGTTGTTGTCGCCGGTGGCATTCACCAATACAGATCCGCCTGTTAAGTTAACCCCTGAGCCGTTGGTGGCTCTTACGCCAAAGTTGCCGCCGCCCGGGCCGCTGACCGTCACGAAGGTGTCGACCAGTGTGGCGTTCGACCTTGAGATATTCGCCCATACCCCGGAAGAATTCCCTCCGGAGCCAAGCACCGTCACCGCAGCGCCGTTCAAGTTGACAGTCCCAGCCGTTCCATCATCCCCTGCTCGTATCCCATTACCGCCACCGCCACTCACCTGCAGAGACCCGCCTGTCATGTCAAAGGTTCCACCGCCACTGACCTGTACCTGGGAAGAACCACCACCACCGGGCATATTCACAAACGCACCGTCCGTCAGGATAATTTTTCCGCCGTTGACTTGTACCCCGAAATTACCGCCGCCTCCCCCGGACGCGTTCACGGATGAGCCGGCACCCAGCGTGAGCGTTGCCCCCGGACCGTTCGCCACTATCCCTTTTACTCCGCCGGAACTTCCCAAATTTATGGTTGCGTTCGTCAGGCGGGCGGTTCCCGAATTGGTGGTAACTCCCACTCCATTGCCGGGAAAAAAGTTCACATTCAGCGTCAGATGATCGATGTCGACATTGCCGGCGATCACTAAGCTGCTGCCTGTTGACCCTGGCGGTGGCGCAGGGGGGGCAGTCAAAAGTTGAGCGCCCGATCGAACGGCGGTCAAGGCCATAAGAGTAATTTGCAATGCAAAAGCTGCAAACGACTTCAGCGTCATTCTTGACATTTTCGCCTCCTTGGAATCGCCACCGAATTATTACCGGCTTCAGCGTTGCCATGGCCAGAAAAAAAATGTTTGCTCCGACGGCCACTGGCAAAGTGGCTATCGAGTTAGGCAGAAGTGCAGTGTTGATAGAACTTAACCCAACCATTCAATTATGCAGATCCGGTTCCAATCCTGGCTGGTTCGGTGTGGTATTGACCAGGGAGCTGTACAAGGACATCAAACAGGGCGTTCGGGTGAAGGTGACAGACCAGAATGCCACGAAGATAAGCGTCGAAGGTTCCCGAGGGCACAGAGCAAATCGAGACGATTCGCCTACTTACTAACACTCTCTCGTTTTTATTGATTCCATCCATTATGGCATATAAAATCCTTTGACATGGTCGATAACTCTCTTTTCCAAAGCAAGGTAAGCCGATTGTTATCTTATATGACCCCCGACGAGAGGACGCGTTACGCGCTGGCCGAGAAAGTCGAAATCGACGAGTGCAATAGGAGACGCGAGGCGGCGAGGATGGAGCCGCAGACATTGGCTTGGTTACCCCTTGAAGATAGGATGGCGTGGGTTAAAGCTGAAACCGAGAGTATAGCGCGACTGACCGCAGCCGGAGAGACGCGAATTGGAATTCTGATGGATGTGATTGACAGGGAATTAAACAGGCGCCAGCCAGCTCCGGACCTCTACGAGATTTGACTGATCAATTTCACATCCGTCTTCGGACACACTCTCGGAGGAGAACCGGATATTCCGGATTTGCTGGTCATTCTCGATGAAATACACCAGTGCCAGGGGATCGGCCATCATGGCTGCAGCACTTGGGGCGGTTTCTGCGACTAGATGACTCGTTTTCCTCTCCATATGCGCTTCATTCACGCTGCTCCCCGAGGAGTTGAAGCGGATGGAGAACGTTCCTATCACGGAAATTATGATGAAATTTCAAATTGCTGCTAATCAGAATATTTCAGGTTTTTCGAATTGAATAGGTAAACACTGACCTTCCATGCTGTGAGAAGCATGCAGCCTCGTGTGAGCTTAGTCGCTAACTCCACGAACACTGGCTGGAAGTCCAAAGAATCATGACTTCGCAATTATGAAATATTGCATTGCCATGCGAATATCATTGCCCTTGCTGTAGGTTTTGCTGAAACTCCTGATTTAACAGTTAGTAGAGACAGGATGTGTGGTTGGATGCCCAGAAGTTTTTTAGTCGGGCGTTTCTCGAATTTCAGATACCCACCGAGATTGCCCTTCCGTTGTTCCGAATGAGACCAGGGAGCCCGAGAATGGCGAATCTCTAGGGAGGGAGATTTGGTCAAAGCCTATGGTCGTCGCGGCTGCACAGTTAACCTGATCGTCGAAAACGATTTCGGGCTGTCTTGAAGCCTCTTAAGCTCAGGCCGCGTATTTTAAATGCGATGAACAAGTTTTTTGTCTTGGCTTCCAGCAAGGGCGAAAACGCCCTTATTCCGGTTGATCAACTGATCAGCATAAAGACGAAGCAGGGAAGATTGATTCTGACCTTCCGCGATCGCCCTTTTTATGACGAAAATTTTAAGGTTATCGTCAAATCAAAAAAGGGAACAGAACAACACCTTGCAGAACAGATTCAATTTTCCCCGAAGGATTCAGACTCCATCTTTTTGAATCCGAAAACCCCAGACGTAATGGAGATTAATTTCGATCCTTCTTTCTAATGGCAGCTCTTCGTTGTTCGAAGGAACTAACGATCTATGCCAAAATCAAAGCTGAACCCGAACCCTTTCATTTGCACCGGTGAAACTACCAGAGCCGAGCAAAGTGCCGCAACCGTACAAGTGAGCCGGTGAATATGCCGGGGCATCTATAGGAAATCAGTGAACGAATGGCCCACAACCGAACGTCGCTCGATAGTGGCCCATCCTGGTTGGGCTGATCAACTACCTAGTGCACCGTCTCCTGAATCCCTTGGGCTCCGCCGCAGGTCAGTTGGCTGTTTTTCAAGGCGCGAGCGAAGCGCCGCTATCTGGATCATAGCGGTCGATCCGCCGCGGCGGAGGAAAAACAGCCAACCGGCCGCGGCCCACAGGGTTGCGTTTAAAATGGGTCGCCTGCTTCGTTGTTCGTCAGTCACGTATCGATCCAGATATGTTCCTTCCTCCCGCCTCGCAGGCGACCCATTTTGAACGCAACGGAGCCCAAGGGATTTAGGAGACGGTGCACTAGGGTCATAGTCATTAATGCTTGGCGGCTGCTTTTAGTTAGCAAGCTGAAATTCGGGTCGAGAAGATTCTCGCGGGAAAACTCGCTCAAGCGACCAGCAGGCCGCCCGCCAATCCCCCGGGGTATCCTTGGAACCACGAGCAGCTTTTTGGCTCATTTCCCATCGTTTTCGAACGCTGGCCATGCGCGCCAATTCCAGCGCCTCAGAAAATGCAGGGTCGCGCCGACGCCAGTTCACTTCTTTTTTGCAGTTTCGCGAAAAACCAACTTTTACACCAGCACCCGTCGGACGTTTTTACGCCGCCCTGATTTCTAGGCCAGGAAATTATAACGGCCAGCGTGGGAAGCGATGGGGTACTGTTTGGCGTTGCCAGCGTCGGTCCGTTATGACAGCGTAATTGTGAGGATCCGCCAACCGATCGGTGGCCGGGTCAATCTTTAATACCCTCCGAGGTTCGAAATGGCAGAAGCGACAACGGCTCAAGTCAATGCTAACCTGATCAGGCGCGCCTACGACGCGTTTTCCTGTGGGGATATTGAGGGCGCATTCGCGGTTTTTGATAAAGATATTCGGTGGCATATCCCAGGACGCGGGCCCCTGTCGGGTGACTATCGCGGGCACGCCGAGGTGCAGGCGTTTTTCCAGCATTTTATGGAGCTGTCCTCTGGCACTTTTCGACTTCAGGTAGACCGCATCTTGGCGGAGGGCGACGTGGTGGTCGTGCTATGCACCGATAGTGCCCAGCGCGGCAGTCGCACCTGGTCGTCGCCGCAGGTTCACGTTTGGACAATGCGGGATGGGTACGCCGCTTCATTCCGGCAGTACCAAGGCGATCAACAAACCGAAGACGAGTTCTGGTCGGAGCATGTCTAGTCAAGGTCGCCTTTTTCACCACGCCATCGGTCTGGCCGACGCCAGACCGTAGGCCGCGTTTGATTTTTCCGTCGGCGTCGTGACGGACACGTGCTGTTCCCCAACGCCAGGGGTGAACGTCTCAGCGTCCACGGCGTGCAGTACTTACTGGACAAGCATCGGGTGACGGCTTCCAACCTGTGCCCTGCCCGGAAAGTCCGGGCAGCTCGCTATGCTTTCTCGGAATCCGTGAAGTCTTCGCGACCTCGTTACGCTGGTGCCGGCATGGGGCTTGTTGGACCGGACCGATAAATGCCGTGGGTCAGGATCATCGCCCCCTGAGCGGCTGTCCCGTCGTGGCTTGGCCGGTTAATCCAAAACTCAACTGGCAAGTTCTTGAGCGCTGGCTCGGCTGCTTATACCGGTCGACGACCGCAAGCGGGGAAAACGCGCTCCCTCCAACAATATACTCGCTTGCAATTGGCTGCCATAGTAAGCTAAAAAAAAACGGGCGGGAGAGCGACCTCGCTCAAGGGTTATTACAGTTTAATAATGCGATGTTTTCCGGCGAAGATGTCCACCGACCGCATCGCTCGCTCGTAAGTATCGAGCCCGGTCGTGATTCAACAGACGCGACTTCAGGATGAGGAGCAAACCATGATCGATCATCGACGGGACATGACGCCGGTCGTTGACCTTACGCGTAAAAAAGGCACCGGCGCGGAGCGCACGCGGCGGCCCATCTATGTCGACCTGCTTCCGCCGTGCAACAACGCGTGCCCGGCCGGCGAGAACATCCAAGCGTGGCTGGCCTTAGCGCAGGCGGGACGCTGGAAGGAAGCGTGGGAGCAGCTAATCAGCGATAATCCGCTCCCGGCCGTGCACGGCCGCGTGTGTTACCACCCGTGCGAAACAAGCTGCAACCGGCGCGAACTCGACGGCGCGGTAAGCATCCACGCCGTCGAGCGTTTTCTCGGCGACCTGGCATTGCGCAACGGCTGGAAAGTGCCTGTTACGGCACAGCCGTCAGGAAAGCGCGTCCTGGTTGTCGGCGCCGGCCCGGGGGGGCTGTCCGCAGGGTATCATCTCAAGCGCCTCGGTCACGACGTCGAAATCCACGATGCTGGTCCGCTGCCCGGCGGGATGCTGCATTTCGGCATCCCCGCGTACCGGCTTCCGCGCGCCGATCTCATGGCCGAGATCAAACGCATCGAAGACTTCGGAGTCAAAATCGTTCTTAATAGTAAAGTCGAAGATGTGTTGGAAGCCAAAGCGGCGGGTAAGTTCGACGCCGTTTTTGTGGCGATCGGCGCGCATCTCGCAAAGCATGTCGACATACCGGCGCGCGACGCCACCAAGGTGTTCGATGCGGTAGCGCTACTGCGCGACGTGGGAACCGGCGGCAAGCCCGTGCTGGGACGCCGAGTCGTGATCTACGGTGGCGGCAACACCGCGATGGACGCCGCCCGGACCGCGAAACGGTTGGGCGCTATGGAGACGCTCATCGTGTATCGGCGCGATCGGGAGCACATGCCGGCGCATCAATTTGAAGCCGATGAAGCCATGACCGAAGGGGTCAAAATTCACTGGCTGCGGACGATCAAGGAAATCGACGGGGCCGACCTGACGGTCGAAGTAATGGAGATCGACGACAAAGGCAAGGCCCGGCCGACCGGCAAGTTCGAGACGCTTCAGGCCGACGCCGTCGTTCTGGCACTCGGCCAAGATTCGGACAGCGGCTTCCTGCACAAGATCAAGGAAATCGAGTTCGGACCCGACGGCACGGTTATCGTTGCACCGAACATGATGACGGGCAGACCGGGAATCTTTGCCGGCGGCGACCTGATCCCGTGCGAACGCACTGTCACCGTTGCCGTCGGCGGCGGCAAGAAGGCAGCGCGCAACATCGATGCGTGGCTCCGCTCGACGGTGTACGCACCGCCGCCCAAACACCCGATCGTCACTTTCGGCATGCTCAACTTGCCGATTTTCAGCGACGTGCTGGCGCATATGCAGCCCGAACTCTTGGTGGAAGAACGAACGGCGTCTTTTGAGGAAGTCGTTGCCGGTCTCGACGAGCCGGCGGCAATCGGGGAAGCGAAGCGCTGCCTCTCGTGCGGCGACTGTTACGAATGCGACAGCTGCTTGGCGGCGTGTCCGGAAGATGCGATTGTCAAGTTGGGCACGGACAAAGGGTACGATGTTAATTTCGAGCGCTGCACCGGTTGCGGGGTGTGCGTCGCTCAATGTCCGTGTCATGCGATGGAAATGATTGGAGAGCCGGTCGCATGAGCACTATTATAACGAGCACAAAGAGCGATGGCTCTGCCAGCAACGGCGTGACGAGTAAACGCGTAATGATGGACGGCAACACCGCCGTCGCGCATGTCGCGTATCGCGTCAACGAAACCGCTGCGATCTACCCGATCACGCCGTCGTCGACGATGGCGGAACTTGCCGACGAATGGTCCTCAAAAGGCGTCAAGAATATCTGGGGCCGCGTTCCCGTCGTTCAAGAGATGCAAAGCGAAGCCGGCGCGGCCGGCGTGTTGCACGGTGCGCTGCAATCGGGTGCGCTCACGACGACGTTCACGGCATCGCAAGGCCTGCTATTGATGATCCCCAACATGTATAAGATCGCCGGCGAGCTGACGCCGGCGGTGTTCCATGTTGCAGCTCGCGCGCTGGCGACGTCGGCGCTCTCGATCTTCGGCGACCATTCCGATGTGATGGCCGTGCGCAACACGGGGTTTGCACTGATCTCATCCGGTAACGTACAGGAAGCGCACGATACGGCGCTGATCGCGCAAACTGCGACCCTGGAGTCGCGCATTCCGTTCCTGCACTTCTTCGATGGTTTCCGGACTTCGCACGAGCTCAACACCCTCGACCTGCTCTCCGACGAACAGATTCGTGCGATGATCAGCGACGATTTCGTGCGCGCGCATCGCGAGCGGTCCCTGAGTCCGGAGCATCCGTTCATCCGCGGAACGGCGCACAATCCCGACACTTATTTTCAGGCGCGCGAAGCGTCGAATGTCTTTTACGATCGGGTACCCGGGATCGTTCAGGCAGCGATGGATCGCTTTGTCCAGTTGACGGGCCGCCAATATCATTTGTTCGAATATGACGGCGCAGCCGACGCCGAGCGCATCATCGTCACGATGGGTTCAGGATCAGAGACGTCTCGCGCGACAGCGCATGTGCTCTGTGCCGCGGGCGCCAAGGTCGGCGTGCTGCAAGTTCGTTTGTATCGGCCCTTCTCGGCTGCGGACTTCGTCGCGGCGGTGCCGTCGTCGGTCCGTTCAATTGCCGTGCTCGAGGAAACCAAAGAGCCAGGAGCACCGGGCGAACCGCTGTATCTCGACGTGATGAGCACGCTTGGGCAGGCCGTGGCAAACGGCGAGCGTGCGCAGATGCCGCGTGTGATCGGCGGCCGGTACGGCATCTCATCCAAAGACTTCACGCCGGCTATGGTCAAAACCGTTTTTGACGAGCTTGCGAAGCCCCAGCCCAAGAATAGTTTCTCGATCGGCATCAACGACGATGTGTCGCACCGAAGTCTCGAAGTCGATACGAGCTTTACCATCGAGAAGGACTCGGTCACCCGGTGCGTCTTCTACGGATTGGGCGCGGACGGCACGGTCGGTGCGAATAAAAATAGCGTGAAGATCATCGCGCAGGACGCGGGACTCTACGCGCAGGGGTACTTCGTCTACGACTCGCACAAGTCGGGCGCGCAGACGGTCTCGCACCTTCGTTTTGGCCCGGAGCCCATTCACGCACCCTATTTGATCGCATCGGCCAGCTTCGTGGCGTGCCATCAATTCAGTTTCGTCGAGAAAGTGGACGTGCTGCGGCTCGCCGCGCCCGGTGCCGTCTTCCTGCTTAATAGCCCGTACGGGCCGGATGACATTTGGGATCACTTGCCGCGTGCGGTGCAGCGCACCATCATCGAAAAGAAGCTGCGCTTCTACGTCATCGACGCCTCGAAAGTCGCCCGTGACGCCGGGATGGGCTCGCACACCAACACGATCTTGCAGACCTGCTTCTTCGCGATTTCCGGCGTGCTGCCGCGGGATGCGGCGATCCACCACATCAAGGAATCGATTCGTAAGACCTATGCGAAGAAGGGCGAAAAGGTGGTGGAGCTCAACTTCGCCGCCGTTGACGGAACGCTGGTCAATCTCTTCGAGGTGAAAGTGCCCACGAGCGTGACGAGTGCGTTCGACCGGCCGCTGCTTGTCCCGGCCAGCGCGCCAGCATTCGTCCAAAAATTCACGGCAACAATGATGGCGGGACTGGGCGATGAGATCCCGGTAAGCTTGATGCCCATCGACGGCACGTTTCCGTCGGGTACCGCGGCGTTCGAGAAGCGCAACGTCGGTGACTTCGTTCCGGTGTGGGAGCCCGACTTGTGCATTCAGTGCGGGCAGTGCGGTTTCGTCTGCCCGCACAGCGTGATCAGGGCAAAATACTACAACGACAAAAAGCTAGCGAACGCACCGGAGACGTTCAAATCGGCTCCGATCAACGTGCGCGGATTTCCGGAAGTCAAATTCACCCTGCAGTTCTATCCCGAGGACTGCACGAGTTGCGGCCTGTGCATCGAGGCCTGCCCCGCCGTCGATCCGTTCAATCTCGAGCGGCGGGCGATCAATCTGGCTCCGAAGGCACCGCTTATCGAGTCCGAGCGGACCAACATCACGTTCTTCGAGAGCTTGCCGTTCAACGACCGGGCGCGCGTCGACTTCGAAAACGTGCGCGGCGTGCAGTTCCTGCAACCGCTCTTCGAGTTTCCCGGCGCTTGCGCGGGCTGCGGCGAGACGCCGTACATCAAGCTGATGTCGCAACTCTTCGGTGATCGGCTCCAAGTCGCCAACGCGACGGGCTGCTCGTCGATCTACGGCGCGAACTTACCGACAACACCTTGGACGAAGGACGCCGAGGGCCGCGGTCCAGCCTGGTCCAACTCGCTCTTCGAGGATAACGCAGAGTTCGGTCTCGGTTTTCGGCTCGCCGCGGATCAACACGTCGAGATGGCGCACGGGCTGCTGCTCGAGCTCGCCGAGCAGCTTGGTCCCGACCTCGTCGAACAGATCATTGCAGCACCGCAGATCAAAGAGTCAGAGATTCGCGCGCAGCGGATTCGCGTTGCCGAACTAAAAGTCAAACTGCTCAAGCTCGACAGTGAGAAAGCGCGCGACCTGTTGTCGGTCATCGACCATCTGGTGCGCCGTAGCGTCTGGATCGTTGGCGGTGATGGCTGGGCTTATGACATTGGTTACGGCGGCCTCGATCACGTGCTCGCCTCGGGGCGCAACGTCAACGTGCTCGTCCTCGACACCGAGGTGTACTCCAACACCGGTGGGCAAGCGTCAAAGGCGACGCCCCTGGGCGCAGTCGCGCTGTTCGCAAAAGCCGGCAAACGCACGGCCCGCAAGGATCTTGCTATGCAGGCCATCTCGTATGGCAACGTGTACGTCGCAACCGTCGCGATGGGCGCCAACGCACAGCAGACGCTCGACACATTTCGCGAAGCCGAGGCCTATGACGGCCCGTCGCTGATTCTTGCCTACAGCCATTGCATCGCACACGGCATTGATATGCGGCAGGGCATGAAGCAACAGGCGCTCGCCGTCGCGAGCGGTCACTGGCCGCTGATGCGCTTCAACCCCGGACTGCGCCGCGCCGGGCTCAACCCGTTTCAACTCGATTCGCCGCGTCCGACCGTCCCTATCAAGGAATACCAAGCTACCGAGTTGCGTTTCAAGTCACTCGTCGATTCGCGACCTCAAGAAGCCGCGGAGCTGTCGGCGATGGCGCAGGTCGTCGCAACTGAACGCTATCGCAAGTACGAAGTGTTGGCGCACACCGATGGGAGCCATTTCCATCCGGCGACCGAATCGGTGAGCGAAGCGTGCATCAAATTCGATGATCCGGCACATGTAGCGGCCGATGCTCTGGGCCGTGTTGCCGGCTTCGCCGAGAGCGGTTGGCCCACCAATGACGATAGAAATACCTGATGATCAATGCTAACGATGCTTGCATTAAATGACACAAACTAACGATCAGCCGGTAGCCTTCCGTAGACACGAGTTAAATTAGACAATCGTTCCCCTATTGGGTCTAACGACTTCATACTTGTCAGTCTCCATCGCCAATTGTCTTTTGATATTACTCCTGAGATATTCATTCGTGCTTCGTTGCCTAGACCAAGAAGGTCCTGAACAGGAATGAGCGCCCATTTCGCTACCGACGACAGTGCTAAGCGAATGAATTCCCAGTGGACGTTTTTTTCCGTTAGGGGTACTCTCAAATATTCCTCGACGTCTTTTCTCACGCTTGCACTAATATCCCTAAACCATCCCACCACCGGTTTCAGGTCATGCGTCTCGGTATAAATCACGCTGTCGGGCCGGCAGTTGTATGGCAAATGCGGGTGTCCTCTTTCCCCTTCAAATGCGAATTGCAGTACACTGATTCCTGGCAGCCCGAGCGACTCCCTTAATGCGTGTACTTCAGCCGTAATAAATCCTAAATCTTCGACAAATACCTCCGCGCTGCTAGCAGCTTCGCGAATGGCTTCAAGCAACGGTTTGCCAGGGCCCCTGACAAAATACCCATCCATAGCACTCTTTGAGCCCGCGGGAATCGACCAAGAAGACTCAAACCCTCGGAAATGGTCTAACCGCATGGCATCGTAAAGAGCCGCACTCTCCGCTATTCGCATCCTCCACCATTTAAATCCGTCTTGTTTGTGAAACGACCATGCATAGGTCGGCATTCCCCAAGACTGCCCTTCGAGTGCAAATTGGTCGGGCGGCGCTCCCGCTTCGAGTTTCGTCTTTCCGGTGACGGGATCTACCTCAAAAAGCCGCGGACTCTCCCATAGGTCACAGCTTTCGAAGGCTACGCTGTAAGAGATGTCTCCGACTATATAAATTCCCTTGTTGTTGGCATAGTTTTTGAGGCACTTCCATTGCTCGAAGAAGACGAACTGAACAAAGCTAATAAACTCTTTATCTAACTCATCAGAAGCGTCCGATCTTGTGACATCTTTACCCGTCTGCCACTCATCATCACATACGCTTCCATTAATAGGGCGCCGGGTGACATATCTAACATATCCCGGTAACCACTCCTTCGAGGCACAAAAACGCCGAAACGCCTCCTTCTCACCTGCGTCGTTTCTCATACGGAACCGTTCGAACGCCTGCCTCAGGAGCTTCCATTTAGCTCTTAGCACCTCGGGAAAATCCACTGCCTCGCCAGGAAGTCTGGGATATTGCTCCAGATCGCTTGACTCCAGAAACCCCCGCTCCGCTAATTTTTCCGGACTTATCAGCAAAGGATTAGAAGCGAACGCGGAAATAGGACTGTATGGGCAGAAACTTCCTTTCTCGACATCATTCAGCGGTAAAAGCGACCACAGAGACTGCCCACTTGCACACAGAAAGTCGACAAATTCATAGGCGGAAGGTCCAAGATCTCCGATGCCAAAGCGTCCGGGCAGCGACGAAATATGCAGCAAAACACCGCTTAATCTCTTCCTTGTCATGTTTGTAATCGAAAAAGGCGGGAACAAATATCCTGACGCTCAGATCCAGCCACAAGATTCACGAAATTTTGCTCTAACAGATAATGCTGAATTTGTGACAGGGATGGCTTTTCTAATTCATTTCGACGGATGGTCCGAGAATCTGCTGCAAGTCATCCACAGATGCAATGAGTCGATGATACTTCGGCCCATCTACGTTCTGCCAATTGGACATTGATGGGACCACCAGTCTGGGCACAAACCGAAAAGCCGATGGTTCGCCATCTCGAGGATGCCCCCCACGTACGATGGCTTCTTCTTGTCGAGCAAAAGATCGATTTCCAGACTGTTTGCATATTGGCCGTTCCTGCGTTGCCAGAACCCAAGAACCACGAGTGCATCAAGAAAATCGCGCGTACCGCGTGGATGCAAACCCAAGCGGCTACCCATTTTCAACGCAACGGAGCCAAGGGATTTAGGAGACGGTGCACATAGAGCGACCTGCATAATTCGTTCCCGGATTCAGTGTATCACGCCCGATCCTAACAGCACCGCGTGAAGTGGCAAGGGTTCGTCTGACTAGCGCACAGTTGTGGCAACATCTTGATGTCGAGAGAAAAATTGCACTGCAACTATTAGATGGGGTTATTTCGCGACCAGATACTAACTCAACTACGAACCGCTCTCGATAGCCTGCGGACCGGAAACCACAAGCCACCGTCCGACTCCCGTGAGCGGATCTGAGCGGCGTCCTGAGTGTATAGAGCGGCGACCGCAGCCGGGTCGTTCTTGTTGACTGCATCGGCCGCTTATTAACGAGAGCTTCAATCTGCTGACTCACTTTCTGGATCGACCGCGTTTTGCACTTGGGCGAGGGCTGGCACAGCGAAGCCGATTGCCAACCCTGCGAGGATAAACAGTAAAGGCTTTTTCATTACGGTCGGATTCGTTGGTTCGTCGGTCAGGCGTCGTTAGTCGGTGGCGTTACATTGAACGTTAGCATGGGGATGCTTCCACGTATCACCGGATCGCTTGTCCACGGCGCCCCAGTTTCGTGCTCCATATTGTTTATCCATTGCCCGAGTCCCCACGCCAAATTGCCATCGCCGTGCACTTCAACGGTCGCTATCGCCTGGTCGGTCACGGGGTGGTTCTTGAATATATCTGGTAAGCCTTTTCGACCCCCTCTCGCCCGACAGGATTCCTGCCGGTGTGACAAGCACCCCATCCTCCGTGAAGAGCGCTGTGATGGCGGTCGCATCGGTCTTGTTGTAGTGCTGTTTGAAAAAGCTCATTCAGCGTCATCCCAAACCGACATTATAATCGCAGCACTTTTGCGTCTTGTAAGAAAGCCCCGAACCTTGCCGCGTGGATGAATGCATCCGGTCTGCGGAAAGTGAACCCAAAGACGAACGAAACTTATCGAGCAGCGGGCGCGGGATAAATACAAGGTCCTGGAAGCTCAATCCAGGGCGCTCATGAAGTCCACCAACATGGCTTTCGATGACGCCTTCGCTCTTATCATTTCGCCGATTTGGTTCGAATGGCCCAGAGGCTCGAACGAAAAAATTAGAGCGTTCTGGATACTCCGGAAGAGAGCTCGTCTCGGATGATACCAAGGTATAATGGATTCCGCGCCGGCACTGGGTCATTTTCCACTGCCGAATTTTCGATGAACGATGTTTCCCTGATCTCAGTGGTTGATGATGACGAATCGCTCCGTGAATCGCTCGAGGGGTTGCTGAAAGCCTTGGGCTATCCCGTGAAGGTTTTTTCATCGGCCGAAAGCTTTCTAAGTTCAAAAATTCTGGCGCAAACCAATTGCCTGATCCTCGATGTGCGGATGCCGGGTATGAGCGGGCCGGAGCTGCAGCGGGAGTTGGCAAGTCAGGGGATCCAAATCCCGACCATTTTCGTCACTGCCCATGGGGATGAGGATGTGATCTCCCGGGTGATGGCAGACGGAGCCGTGGAGTGCCTGCTTAAGCCTTTCACCGAAGAATCCCTGTTGAAGGCGATCACCTTGGCCCTTTCAACCTAGAAGCGACTCGCCTCGCAACGAAGTCGTCAAAACGATCTGTGCGCGTTCGGTAGCGCTGGGACACAGACGAGGCATCGCACAAACTTGGGATGATTATTTGGACGTCCAAGTTTTCGTCTCGATTGCTGCTTCCAGTCCAAGGTAGATAACCCATTTGGCACCAGCTACTTCCCGTGCCGGGAGCGGATGGCACAGGATCTGTTCTAAGGGCTCTCCAAACCTGACCTAAAGAAAAGAAGAAAGGCCGAAAGGCCAGCGGTCCCTTTATCAAAGTCTTTCGCCTGAACAACAGGAGCATCAAGAGATATGAATCTAAGAATCGCAGGAAATCCCCTCACCCACCTTGCTAGCCTTCCCCTCAGGAATGGCAAACGACCGATCACAGTCCGCGGGGCCCCTCCACGTCCAGTGCAGCGAAAATAGTAATGAGATGCTATTAGGCGAGCTCGTTGACGAGGTTGCAGCGTGGACGGGCGTTCAAGCGGCTCCTTTGCCTGATGGTAGCGGAGATCTGGTATCTCTCGGGATCGCCGAAGATCTGGCAAGCAGCGATTCGGCCAACTTTATAAGCGAAAACGAATTTGCGAAAGTCCTTTTCGGCGCTCCAACTATCCATCTTACTTTGCCATTGAGCTGCGCCCGCTGGGCCATTGTTCGAGGATGGGCGGAGCCGCACTACTCCGGAAGCTTTGGCTTGATGCCGCCCGGAGTGATGGTTGTTTACACGCCACGTGACGAAATCGAGAGGAACGTGTGCCGTTCGCTTTTCCTCATTTCCTACAACTGTGCGCTAGGCGCCAGCAATAGCACAGAAACGTGGATGCTCCGTCAGGGCGTGAAGCGAAGCCGAACATTTGAGGAATCGATCGCGGTGGCGATCTAACAGCTGAGGTGGTTCTCCTGACATTTCAAAAGTGTGAATTGAAAGGTTGCGCCGGGACCGTCGTTCGATACGGCCCAGAGCCGTCCGCCGTGACTTTCAACAATGGAACGACTGATCGATAGCCCCATGCCGAGTCCGCCCGGTTTGGTGGTCTGGAAAGCATCAAACATCCGTTCGGCGCTCTGTGGATCAAAACCGATTCCCGAGTCTTGCACCGCAATCCGGACCTCATCGCCATTGTCCTGTCGGGTCCGGATTACCAGATCTCGCTCACGGTCTTCCACCGCGCTCATCGCTTCGATGGCGTTCAGAATCAGGTTCACGACCACCTGCTGGAATTGTACTCGGTCGCCCATCACAGAAGGGAGGTCAGCGGCCAGTTCCAACCGCAATGCCAGCTTGTTCCTCTCGCACTTCGCTCTGGGTAAGCATGACAACTTCTTCGATGGCCTCGTTTATATCCAACCGTTCCTTGGCCGTGTGAGCCTTCTTAAAGAGCGCTCGCATGCCGTAAGATCACATCGCCAGCCCGGTTTCCATCGCGAACGATTCGGCGAATCGCTTCGCGGGCTTCGGCGAAATTCGGCGAATTCGCCACCCAGCCAACGCAGGCTGGCGTTGGCATTCGTTACGATGCCCGCTAGCGGCTGGTTGACTTCGTGGGCGATGGACGCTGCCAATTCGCCCATGGTCGTTACCCGGCTGACGTGAGCCAGTTCGGTTCTGCGGCTTCGCGCAAGGAGATCTCCTCTTTGATGCAGCTCCTCTTCTGCCCGCTTGCGCTCGGTGATGTCTACAATGACCAGTCGCGAAAAACGCAGCACGCTTCCACGTGGCCGGGACGAGTACCGAGCTGACGTCCGCCCAGATGACCCGGCCATCTTTGCGCCGGTAGCGTTTCTCGATCCGATAAACTCGTCGCTGCCCTTCGCTCGGCTTCGCTAGACTTGCTTCGGTGCCGGCACGATCCTCTTCATGGCTGACTGTCCGAAATCGTGAGCTTTGGAGTTCCTATTCCGTGTAGCCGAGCATTTTCTGGAGAGCCAGATTTGCCGCGATGTAGCGGCCGTTCGGAGTGACCAACGCAATGCCGGCTGACGAGTTCTCAGACAGCTTGCGCCAGCGTTCCTCACTCGCTCGGAGAGCTTCTTCGGCCTTCCTACGATCGCTGTTTTCTTGCATCAACTCAGGTTCAGTCGACCGAGGTCGCCATAGAGTCGGGCGTGGTCCAAAGAGATCGCCGCCTGAGAGGCCAGCAGTTCCAGCATCGCCAGCCGCTTGGTCGTGAACACGCGGGGCACCAATTTATTCTCCAGATAGAGCACGCCCATGAGCTTGGCCTGCTTTACCAAAGGCAGGCAGAGAATCGATCTGGGGCGCTGCCGACGAACATATTCGTCCTCGGAGAACAGATTCTGGACCGAGGCGTCATCCAGAATCACGCTCTCCTGAGTTCGGATGACATAGCGAAGCAGCGAGTCGGGCAAGTCGGAGGGCGTCACCAACCCATCGTTGCAGTTGGACCTCGACCCCGTCGCGGCCGGTCCTGGCTTCCGCAGCGATCCGAAGTTCTTCGCCATGTGGCAGGATCAGAAGCCCTCGCTCGGCACCAGCGTGTTCGAGTGCAATCACCATGAGAGTTTCGATCAGCTTCTCCAGCACAATCTCCCCAGCAACCGCGTGCGACGCCTTCATTACCGTCCCCAAGTCCAGCTGCTCAACAGACGTGCCGATCGTGGTGGGAGGGCGCAGAGAGGCCTGCTCTTCGATCGCAGGATAGCGCTCGTCGAGCTGTTGCACCTTGCCCAGTGCGCCCCAACGCAGATAACAGTAGCGCGACTCCCGCAGGTAGGAATGCGCCACTTTTTCGATGCCACGCTTTCGGTAGAACTGGGCTGCCAGCTCGTTAGCGAGGCCCTCGTTCTGGACAAACCCATTCTCGCGCGCCGCCCGGATCGCCTCCTCGTACAACCGCATGGCATCAAGGTCCCGGCCTTCGAGGCGGGCTATCTCGGCCAGCACCAATGCGTGCTTGTCGGCGAAAGTCGGCGGGTAGTTTTCGGCCCACTCGCGCAGTTTTGTCCCGGTGCGCCGTCAGGAGATCGCGCCACTCTCGTTGCTGCGTCAGGCAGAACCCTTCTCATAGAGCGCGGCCACCGTCAGCGCGGTGTAATAAGTAATAGTCGACCGATTGGATCTCGCTGTTGCGCCGACCAAAGCAGCGCCTTTGCCTTTTCGGCGCCGCGAGAACCGCGGCGTCATTATCGCCTGAGATGAACCGCGCCTGTAATTTGAGTATCCAATAGTGACAGGTCAAATGGGTATCCGGTCCGCCGCCAGTTGGGCCTCAAATGTCCGCTTCCTCTGAACTGGGCATCGCTGAAACTGGAGAACGTCGCCGTTTCTCCGCGCATGTTAAGAAGAAGCGTTGCTGGCTGACGAGGACACTGATCAAATCGCGGAACCTGGCCCTCCGAACGAAATCAAGGCATCCTTCCGACTCGCTCCACACCTCGTCGAGTGGACTCCTTGCAAGAGAAGGCCGGCGACGAGCTGGCAGCAGCTGAAAGCAGGCGTACGAGCAAGTCATGCGTCGCAATTCCTGCCCCGATCGCGCGGCGAACGACGTCGATCGCGAACTGATTGGCTGGGTCCAGAGCATCGCTCTCTCCGCACAGAAGAACACTTTCGCCTTATACGCCTCGAATCCGTATTTCTCGATCAGGCTGCAAGCGAGTTTGCCGAAGCGGTATCCGCTCGAGGTAACGGTGGAAGACCGGGCCAAGGATCGAAGCGAACTCGGCGTAGCCATGCGCGGAAGCGTCAGTCGTCCCGTATTTCAGGCTGGCGTTCACCATATGGCAAAAGACCAGGTAAAGCAGGTTAATATCAGTATGAAATGCCGGCGCGGGGAGCACTGAGAGGATCACCATCGCCGTCCGCATCTCTGGGTCAGCCATGAGCGGCAGCTCATCGAGGCTTTCGATCGAGCGGTCACCGAGACTTTGCCAAATCTTTTCGTACTCGGTTTGAACCTGTTCACGGGTAGGATGAGCCGGGATTTCGATCCCGAAAAGACGCAGGCACGTGAGCGCGCTGGCCACCGCTTGCGGATATTCCCCCTTCACGATATGCAACTGGACCTTGAGATGATAAGCGGCCGCCTCGTCGACTTTCGAGATCCCTCGCCGCAATAACTCCGTAATCAGTTGTTCGGCCAAGTCGAAGTTAGCGGTCAGAAACTCGCACTCTGCGCGTTCTAGCCACAGGCTGAACATTAATGCGTACTGGCTGTCCCAGTCCCTTTCGTCGAGCAGGGCCATGCCGGCCGCAAAATACACGCACGCCGACGCATAGGCCGCCGACGCCTTGGCCTTTCGCCCGGCACGCAGATTGATCGTAGCCACCTGCGCTTTCTCGTCGCGGTCGACCAGCTGTGCGTCGGCCCGATTGAACTGGTTCGCGATATCGAACAGATGCTCGGTGAGTTCGTCCGCCGTTGTGCTCGCCTGCAGCACGCGGCCGATGCGAAGGTGGACTTCGGCACGGTATTCTTCGGGAATCAGTGTATAAGCCGCCTGCTGGATCCGGTCGTGCATGAATTTGTAGGCGTTGTCCAGGCGGAAGACGAGACCAGCGCGGACAGCATCCCAAAGTGCCGCGTGCATCGCCTCCTCTGTTTCCCCGCGAACCAGGGAGAGAGTGGCGATCTGGGCGACGTTGCCCAGGCAGGCGAGCTGTTTCAGCGCTTCCTGAGTGGTGGCGGAGAATCGCCTTAGCTTGTCGGCCATCAGATCCACCACGTTGTCGGTGTAGCTCTTGGCGCGGATGCGATCGATATTCCATTGCCAAGCTGCCGCGACTGGGTCGAACGCGAGCAGCCCCTCTTCGGCCAGGGCGGTGAAGAACTGGATCCCAAAGAAGGGGTTTCCGCCGGTCTTCTCGTACACCAGTTGCGCCAAGGGCAGTGCGCGCTCCGGCACGCAATGCAGAGCATCGGCGACGAGGCAGACGACATCGTCGAGCCTGAGAGGCGCCAGCACGATTTCCTGAACCCGAGCTCCGGCCTTGCGATCGCCTCCAGCGTCCGCATCAGCGGGTGCGCGAGACCGACCTGGTTGTCTCTATAGGCTCCGACGAGCAGCAGGTCCCGCACCTCCGAATGCGTGACCAGGTGCTCGAGGAGGTCGAGCGTCGCTGTATCCAGCCATTGCAAATCGTCAAGAAATAGCGCGAGAGGGTGCTCCTTCCGTGCGAATACGCCGAGAAACCCCCGGAAAACCATCTGGAAGCGGTTCTTCGCTTCCTGCGATGGCAGGTCTGGACACGGTGTTCGCGTGATTCCAGCCATGGCTCGCGGCGACGTGAAGATCTTCGTCGGCCTGGGCGGCGTTCTCGGTCCTCGACCGTTACTGGTTAAAGGGTTTGGAGCAGAGAAAAAACACTGGAACGAAGAAAGCAGGCGGATGCGTTTGCTTACAGCCAAAGGAGTCGAGGACGAAGGACGACGACTATAAGGACGAGGAGGATTGGGGAAGGAATCAAGCTTTGCGAATGAGAGGATCTTTCCGTACCGAAGCGCTTTGAGCTGGATGAACCGCTGCCTTCGAGCTCTCCGTAATCGTCCTCGTCGTCGTCCTTCGTTCTCGTGGTCGGTCTTTTAGCGTTGCAGGTCAAAAGCGGTTTTGGGGTGACAAACACGGTCAAGGAAACAAGCGCATTTTGCTCGGAGCCGCGGTTCACAATGCCCACAAACTGCCAACTGCGACCTCACGATCCAGGTCAGCACGAAGCTTAACCGCAGCCATCTCGTGCACGGCCGCGATGCGCTCATCTTTCCCTACCTCGGGCGGACCGAGAAAGACCGCGGCGCAGCAGGGTTCAGACCATCCCGAGACCGATGCTATCTCCGTCGAAGAGCCGCTTGGAATCTGCGTGACCGCCGAGAGCGACGAGGGCTATTTCCCTTCGAGTTCGAATCTTCGATCGCCGCACTGGCGCGGATTCAACGCCGCGATGGCCGGCGGGACCATGAAGTTGGAAGGGCGTCCGACGATCACCGGGGCGACTCGCTCCCGAGTTATAGAAAACTGGCGTTAGGTAGGGTTAGGTTCTTTTGAGTCTGGAGAAAGGCTCGCCTTGTTAGTATCGAATGTGTCGTAAAAGGACAGCGACACCTGTCCTCGCTCTACCCGCTGACGGACTGAGACTATGCTAAAGCTACTATCACCTAATGCCTGGACCGAGAGTCGGACGGCCATCAGCATGGCCCTGATCGCCGGATATGTGGATGCCTACAGCCTTCGGGCCTTTGCAATTTATGTTTCCTTCATGAGCGGAAACACCACGCAAACCGGCTTAATGATTGGTCAGCGGAAGTTTATGGCGGCTCTGCCAGCTGCAATCGCCATCCTGTGCTTTCTGGCCGGGTCCATCGCGGGGACTTTGCTTGCCTGTTCAAAAATACGTTATGCGCGAAGACTCCTGCTCGGAGCGGTTTCAGTGATCCTGGCCGCGGTTATTGGGATCACCTATTTGGGCTCGATGGACGCTTATGCCGGCATCGCATTGCTCAGTTTGGGCATGGGCACTATGAATGGCACGCTGTCCCATGTGGGCGGCGAACCCGTGAATCTCACCTTTGTGACAGGTTCGCTCAACAAGTGTGGACGCCACCTTGCCTTGGCCTTCCGGGCAGCACCTCTTCCGGACACTCAAGGACCGCGGGATACGCACCTCCGACGCGCCTTTCTAATGGCGGGCTTATGGGGCGGATTTCTGACCGGGGCAGTGGTTTCCACAATGGCCTCTTCGTCCTTCGGCGTGAAAGCCCTGCTGCTCCCCTGCCTTATGCTTCTGGCGCTTGCCTTGTTTACCAACGCGGGAGAATAACACGCCAGCTGGGGTCAATTCGCGGGACATGCTGTTTCGAAAGCCGCTCACGGCGATGGGAGAAGTGACCCGGACAATCGCCTGCCGAAGTTACTCCTCACGGTCATCCGCGCTTCGCCTGCGAGGTAGTACTGCCATTCATCGGCGTCCGGATGCCAGTGCAGCTCCCGCATAGCGCCTGGGTCGAGCTCGACCACCAGCGCCGACAGCGTCGTCTCCGGAAAGTTGCGCACGCCTATGACAAGAGATCGCCGTACCGGTGCGGATTGCCCTCGACGCGCGATGGCGGCTGCGCTCGCCCGCATTCCAGATCGCCTCCTCCTCAATCTCCGCGAGTTCCATTTTCGACCATGGCGTCTCGTCGAAGGCCCATTTTTTTGATTCGCGATAGCAACGTGGTCGGCTTCACGCCGAGTAATTCCGCGGCGCCATCCATCCCCTTGATTTTCCAGTCCGCCTTCTCGAGAACGATCAGCAGATTGTCACGTTCCCGGCGGAGCATTTCGGGCTCGGTCAAGAACTCCGGCTCAGGCTTTGGCCGCACGGACTGCCCCGCCGCGACCGTAGAAGTCCCAACTGTTACCGGCAGATCAAATTCCACTGCTCCACCGCGTGCGACGATGACCGCCCGCTCGATCACATTGCGAAGTTCGCGAATATTTCCAGGCCAGTCGTAGTTCTGAAGCGCCGCCATTCCCGCCGGAGTCAGTCTCGCCTTGAGGCAGTTCATCTCCTTCGCGACCAGGCTCATGAAGTGCTTCGCGAGGAGAGGAATATCATCCGCGCGGTCCCGAAGCGGCGCAACCTCGAGCGGGAAGACATTGAGGCGGTAATACAGGTCCTCGCGGAAACGCCCCGCCGCCACGTCGGCTTGGAGATTGCGATTCGTGGCCGCGACAATTCTCACATCGACCTTCTTGGTTCGATCATCGCCAACCCGCTCGTATTGCCTCTCCTGAATTGCACGCAGCAGCTTGCTTTGCAGGTCCACCGGGATCTCCCCGATCTCGTCCAGAAACAACGTGCCCCCATCCGCCGCTTCGAACCGACCTATACGATCCTTGAAAGCGCCCGTAAACGCTCCCTTCACGTGCCCGAAGAACTCGCTCTCATACAGTTCCTTGGGAATGGACGCACAATTAACCCGAATTAGCGGCTTTTCCGCCCTCCGGCTACGGCGGTGAATCTCCTTGGCGATAACCTCCTTGCCCGTCCCGGTCTCGCCGAAAATCAAAACCGTACAATCGGTCGGCGCCACCATCTGAACGCGATTCAGGACGGCCCTCAACGCGCGACTCTGGCCGACCATGTCAGTGGAATCATTAGATGTCTCCAGCTCCTCCGAGTGCTTTCCAGACACCGCCTGCTGGATGGCATCGAGTAGATCGTCCGCCTCAAAAGGCTTCGTCAGAAATTCGACCGCACCCGCTTTCATTGCCTTTACGGACATCGGGATGCTACCATGCCCGGTCAGGAAAATGATCGGAATCTCCAGCCCTGCCTCGGCCAGTTCACGCTGAAGTTCTAGCCCGCTCAGGCCCGGCAGTTCCACATCCAAAATAACGCAAGACAGCGGAGCCAGCTTCGCCCGCAATACAAATCGCTGGGCCGAAGCAAACAACTCGACGTCGAAACCCTCGGATCGAAGGAGACTCTCAATGGCTTCCCTTACGCCAGCATCATCATCAACTACGCAAACTGTTGGGTTCATGGTGTTCATTGGATTTTGAAAATTGCACGGTCATCGTATTGGCCGACCTTCGGACTCCCCTACGGCTGCGCCGACCGCGTTAAGCAGCTTTTCTTCACTGAAAGGTTTGAGCAGACAGTCCACCGCTCCGTCCGCCATAACTCGCTCTCGCAGCGCCTCTGTGCCTTGAGCTGTGATGAAAATGATAGGCAGCGAGCCATGTGAATCGGCAAGGGCTCGCTGAAGCTCGGGTCCACTCATGCCTCCAAGGCGCACGTCCAGAATAAGGCAGTCCGTCTCGTCCGCCGCGCCCGCTTTCAGAAAATTCTCGGCGCCACTAAAAAGCGACACCCGAAAGCCGAACGACTTCAGCAGGCTCTCCAGGGACTCCCGAACGGACTCATCATCATCGACGATGGAAATGTTTGAAGGGCTCTTCATCAGTACTCCATCGGGGATCATGCTCGAAACCACGATTCAGTTCTATTATACCTTGGTATGACGAGAGCGGGAGACCGGTGCCGAGATGCACCGCACCATTGAGGTCGAGATGTGCGGAGAGATACCGCCGTCGGCGCTTTGGCCGATTTTCAAGGCGCCGAACGACGAGCATACTGAGTAAGGAGCGGGCAACGCAGAAAATCGGCCAAAGCGCCATCGGCCCTCCGGGTTGGCTTGACTAGCATCCAGACCCTTTTGCAGCCACGGTATGTTTCCCACTTGTGAGACGATGTACTAGTCAGCTGAGGTGGTTCTCCTGACATTTCAAAAGTGTGAATTGAAAGGTTGCGCCGGGACCGTCGTTCGATAGGGCCCAGAGGCGTCCGCCGTGACTTTCAACAATGGAACGACTGATCGATAGCCCCATGCCGAGTCCGCCCGGTTTGGTGGTCTGGAAAGCATCAAACATCCGTTCGGCGCTCTGTGGATCAAAACCGACTCCTGAGTCTTGCACCGCAATCCGGACCTCATCGCCATTGTCCTGTCGGGTCCGGATGACCAGATCTCGCTCACGATCTTCCACCGCGCTCATCGCTTCGATGGCGTTCAGAATCAGGTTCACGACCACCTGCTGGAGTTGCACTCGGTCGCCTATTACAAAAGGCAGATCAGCGGCCAGTTCTAACCGCAGTGCCAGCTTGTTCCTCCGCACTTCGCTCTGAGTCAACATGGCAACTTCTTCGATGACCTCGTTTATATTCAACCGTTCCTTGGCCGCGTAAGCTTTCTTAAAGAGCGCTCGCATGCGTGAGATCACATCGCCGGCCCGGATTCCATCGCGAACGATGCGGCGAAGCGCTTCGCGGGCTTCGGCGAAATTCGGAGAATCGCCAGCCAGCCAACGCAGGCTGGCGTTGGCATTAGTTACCATGCCCGTTAGCGGCTGATTGACTTCGTGGGCGATTGACGCTGCCAATTCGCCCATCGTTGTTACCCGACTGACGTGAGCCAGTTCGTTCTGGGCTTCGCGCAAAGAGATTTCCTTTTGATGCAGCTCCTCTTCTGCCCGCCTGCGCTTGGTGATGTCTACAATGACCACTGAGAAAAACGCAGCAACGCTTCCACTGGCCGGAACGAACACCGAGCTGACGTCCGCCCAGATGACCCGGCCATCTTTGCGCAAGTAGCGCTTCTCAAGACGATAAACTCGTCGCTGCCCTTGCTCGGCTTCAGCTAGACGAGCCACTGTGCCAGCACGATCCTCTTCATAACTGATGTCAGAAATCGTGCGCTCTTGGAGTTCGGATTCACTATAGCCGAGCATTTTCTGAAGAGCCAGATTTGCCGCGATGAAGCGGCCGCTCGGAGCGGTCAGCGCAATGCCGGCTGACGAATTCTCAGCCAGCATACTCCAGCGTTCCTCACTCGCACGCAGAGCTTCTTCGGCTTTCCTACGATCGTTGTTTTCCTGGATCAGATCAGCATAGAGTCGGGCATGATCCAAAGAGATAGCCGCCTGAGAGGCCAACAGTTCCAGCATGGCCAACCGTTTAGTCGTAAACACTCCGGGCGCCAAGTTGTTCTCTAGATAAAGCACGCCCATCAGTTTTGCCTGCTTTACCAGAGGCAGGCAGAGAATCGATCTGGGGCGCTGCTGACGAATATATTCGTCCTCGGAGAACAGATTCTGTGCCGTGGCGTCATCCAGAATCACGCTCTCCTGAGTTCGGGCCACGTAGCGAAACAGCGAGTCGGGCAAGGTGGAGGGCGTCACTAACGCATCTTGCATCTGGACCTCGACCCCGTCGCGGCCGGTCCTGGTTTCCGCAGCGATCCGATGCTCTCCGCCATGCGGCAGGATCAGCAGGCCGCGCTCGGCGCCAGCGTGCTCGATGGCAATCGTCATGAGTATTTTGATCAACTTCTCCAGCACAATCTCGCCAGAGACAGCCTGCGACGCCCTAATCACCGTCCCCAAGTCCAGCTGCTCAATGGGTGTTTCGATCGTAGCGGACGGAGCGGGAGTTCGTTCCTCATGCAGCGGAGGGTACTGCTGGTCAATCTGCCGCACCTTGCCGAGGGCACCCCAGCGAAGATAGCAGTAGCGGGCGTCCCGGAGGTAGGAATAGGCGACTTTCTCGAGTCTGCGATTCAAGTAGAATCTCGCGGCAAGTTCGTTGCTAATCCCCTCGTTCTGAATAAACCCATTTTCGCGCGCTGCCCGGATTGCTTCTTCGTACAACCTCATAGCTTTAAGCTCCCGGCCTTCGATGCGAGCAAGCTCAGCCGAGACCAGGCTGTATTTGTCCAGGAATGTCTCCGGACAGCTCCCTGTCCATTCTCGCAGCTGGTTCAGATGCGTTCTCAACTCTCTGCCTAAGGCGCTCCGTCTATCCGGGCGCGCGGTCGGATAAAGAGCCGAGATAACGAGCGCGGCATAATAGTGGTAGCCGAGCAATTGGATGTGGCCGTACGTACCCGAGATGACGGCCTTCGCCTTTTCAGCTGCGGCGGCGGCCTCGTCGAAGTCGCCTGACATGAACCGCGCCTCTAGCTTGAGAATCCAGTACCAGCAGACCACCGCGGTCGTTCTGTCCTCGGTTAAATGAGATTCGAATGCCTCCTCGTCAAATTGGGAATCGGTGAACGAGGAGAAAGTCAGCGTATTTCCGCGCATGTTTTCGATAAACCTCTGTTGGCTCACAACAATGTCAGCGCAAAGACGGGACTTGGACTTCCGGTCAAAATCCAGGGATTTCTCCGATTCGCTCCAGACTTCATCTAGGTGAACGCCTCGCAGAAGCAGGTCTGTAATAAGATGGTTGCAGCTGTAGCAGGCTATCGGTAGATCACCGGTCTCAATCGCGGCGCGGAATGCGGCTTGGACGAAGTCTATCGCAATGTTAATTGGCTGTGTCCAGCAGCAACCCAGTTCCATGCAGAAGTAAGTTTTCGCTTGGTAGGCTACGAACCCATGTTTCTCGATCAGATCGCAGGCAACCTTTCCGAAACGATAACCATCGGTGTACCGCTTTGCGAGGGGGCCAAGGATCAGCCCAAACCAGGCATAAGCATGAGGTGAAGCATCTGTGGTCCCGTACTTCAGGCTCAGGTTCACCATGTGGAAGAGATGCAAATGGAGCAGGTTGACTTTGCTGTCCAACGCCGGCCCGACGAGAGCCGCCAGCACCCGCATTGCCGCCTGCTTCTCCGGATCGACCATAAGTGGCAGATCGACGAGACTTTCGATGGAATGATCACCCAGATTTTGCCAAATCTTTTCGTACTCGACCTCGACTTCCTGTTTGGTCGCATCCGGCCGCATCTCAATGCCGAAGAGGCGAAGGCACTCCAGCGCATTATCGACAGCTTTCGGAAACTCTGATTGAATGAGGTGAAGATCAATCCTCAGTCGGTAAGCAGCGGCTTTGTCGATCTTCGATACACTTCTGCGCAGGAGTTCAGAGATAAGCTGCTCGGCCAAATCAAAGTTTCCGCTTAAGTACTCGCATTCCGCAGAATCAAGCCACAACCCAAATGCTAACTCGTATCTCGATCTCCAGACACTTTCTTCGACCATTCTCCTCCCAGCCGAAAAATAAGCGCATGCTGAGCCGTAAGCTGCAGACGCCTTAGCTTTTCTGCCGGCCTTCAGGTTCAGATCGGCCACACGCTCTCGTTCGTTCGATTCGACGATCAACTCGGCGCCAAAATCGAGCTGTTTGGCTACATCGAAGACATTCTCGGCCAACTGCTCCGGCGTCATTTTCGACATGAATAGTCGTCCGATGCGCAGATGAACCGCCGCGCGCGCGCCTTCCGGGACAATCGCGTAGGCCGCTTCCTGGACGCGGTCGTGCATGAATACGTAGGCGCCGTCGAGGCGAGAGACAAGGCCCGCGCGAACAGCCTCCCAGAGCACCGCATGCAGCTCCTCCTCGGAATCTCCTCGAGCGATATTCAGCGTGGCGATTCCAGCGCTATTTCCCAGACAAGCTAGCCGTTGGAGCGCCTCTCGCGTCGTTTCAGAAAGCCGGCCAACCTTTTCGGCCATTAGATCAACAACATTATCCGTGAAGCCCTTGGCACGGATGCGCGGCAGATTCCAGTTCCACGCCCCCGCGCTCCAATCGAAGGCAAGAAAGCCCTCCTGAGCCAATGTCGTCAAGAACTGGACCGCAAAGAAAGGATTACCGCCGGTCTTCTGATGTATCAGCTGCGCAAGGGGCTCGGCACGTTCCGGCTCACACTGGAGGGAGTCCACTATAAGCTGATGGATGTCGGCCATCGAAAGTGGCTTCAGAATGATTTCCTGCACTGCGGCCCCGGCCTTGCCGGTCTCCTCCAGCATCTGCGCCAGTGGGTGAGATGGAGAAACCTCATTGTCGCGATACGCGCCCACCAGGAGAAGGTAGCGCACGTCGGGCTCGATAATTAGATATTTCAGGAATTCCAAAGTCGCCAGATCCAACCATTGCAAATCATCAAGGAACAGTACGAGCGGGTGCTCGACCCGGGCGAATACGCCGAGGAAGCGCCGGAACATCATCTGGAAGCGGTTCTGCGCTTCCTGCGATGGCAGGTCTGGGACAGGCGGCTGTTTTCCGATCACCAGCTCCAACTCAGGGATAAGGCTCACGATGAGCTGACCGTTCGGGCCGAGCGCCTCGCGCAGAGCATCCCGCCACCGGCTAAGCTCTGTCTCGCTTTGGCCCAGAAACGAGCGGACTACGCTCTGGAAGGCTTGGACCAGGGTGGCGTACGGGATGTCGCGCTTGTATTGGTCAAACTTGCCGGACGCAAACATGCCACGCGGCCTGACAAGCACCCTGTGCAGCTCGTTTACCACGGAGGACTTGCCGATGCCGGAATAGCCGGACACGAGCAAGAGTTCAGGTGTACCTGAGGCAACGACCCGGTTAAAGGAAGCAAGCAGAGTCTCGATCTCACGCTCGCGTCCATACAGCCGCTCCGGAATCATGAGCCGGTCCGAGGCGTCCTGAGTGCCAAGCGGGAACGGGTCGATCCGTCCGAACGATTCCCATGCTGCGAGGCATTTGCGAAGCGCGGCTTCGACCCCGGCGGCGGTCTGGTACCGCTCCTCGGCGGTCTTCGCCAGCAGTTTCATCACCACCGCTGAGAGGGGCGCGGGAATTTCAGCAGCATACTCGTCAGGCGGAACCGGCTGCCGGGCGATGTGGCAATGAACCCACTCCATCGGATCGGCCGCTTTGAACGGCAGCGCGCCTGTCAACATCTCGTAAAAGGTGATACCCAGGGAGTAAAGATCACTCCGAGAATCGATCGACCGGTTCATGCGGCCCGTTTGTTCCGGCGCCATGTAGGCCAGTGTCCCGGCAAGCACCTCGGGCGGTTCGGGGGATTGGCGTTCACGCGGAAGACGCGAAGCAATACCAAAGCCCGTAAACCAGACTTCGCCCCCCTTAACGCTCACCAGGATATTTGCCGGCTTGATGTCCTTGTGGATTAGACCTCGCTTGTGGAGTTTGCCCAACGCAAGTGCCAGGCCGATCGCGAAGCGAAGAAACCGGCTTAATTCCATCGGCTGTCCCAACAGCCCATTGAGCGGCTCGCCGCCCGGGTCCTCGAGTATCAGAATTGGTCGACCCTCACGGCGAGTAAGGCCCAAAGGTCGGGCCGCCCATTGGGAGTCAAGCTCATCCCGAAGAGAGTATTCGTGCTCGAGCCGTGCAATGATCCCAGGCGCTGGTCGTTCCGAAACGGGTGCCAGCACTAGCACCGATGTTCCCTCAGCAGCCGGAGTCGACCGGGAGAGGACGAAATCCCCGCCCTCCCAGAGCGTTCCCAAAACCTGCTGCCTTGAAAATTCCGCCATAGCAAGGGCAAATCCCGCGCCACGCATCCACCGTGCGTTTTGCCTGCGACCGCCTACCCTCGATTAGGACGCATAATCCGTCAATGATGCCTCCGCCAGATCGTCATCCTCCTGTATCTTCGCCCCAAGAGCCAGATTAAAGGGGGGTGAATGCGATCGGTATTGATCGGTAAAATGCCGACAAACAAATCAAATGCTCAAAATAGGAATTAAGATAATCAAGGGCCGGCGTTCCCTTCCAGCAGACGAAGTTGTTCGTTGACGATGCACGCTTAAAGTCAGTCGTGCCCGCGCGCATTGAGAGCGCAGCCAAGCGCTCCTCCATGACCGCCAGTTGGCCAGTCAGGAGCAACTCCCACTGTCACGACGCGGTCGAAGTAGGCAAGTCAGATACCGATCTCATCTGCTCGCCCGTGCAGCAATAGACGCTTAGCCTCTCCAAGTGGAGCAAACCGAGACGGTTCGCCTACCTTTGCCTGCAGCTTTCGGTAGGATCGTTCTGTTAGTCGCCGCTCGTCCCCATCCTTCACGTTCCGTAATCGTACTCGGTCTTCGACCGTTACTGGTTAAAGGGTTTGGAGCAGAGAAAAAACACTGGAACGAAGAAAGCAGACGGATGCGTTTACCTACAGCCAAAGGAGTCGATAACGACGACGAGGACGATTGCGGAGAGTTCGAAGGCAGCGGTTCGTCCAGCTCAAGCGCTTCGGTACGGAAGATCCTCTCATTCGCAAAAGCTTGATTTCTTCCCCAATCCTCCTCGTCCTCGTCCTTCGTCCTCGGCTTTTGCAGGTTAGTTAAATTAAAGGCTGGTCGCCAGCATCGCGACTGGCGATCTGGCGGGGTGCGCAAAGCGAGACGGTTCGCCTACCTTTGCCTTCAGCTTCCGGTAGGATCGTTCTGTTAGTCGCCGGAGACAGTTGCAGGGACAGTCTTCAATCGCACCCTGCACCTTACAACGAGTGATTTTGCGCAGCTGTATGCTATGAACCTTCTCTACCCGTCCTGGTGCTGCCGCTGGCTTTCGCGCACTACCTGTTCTCTGCCGAGCAACTGAGCAAACCTAGCCTCATAGAACTCACACATTTCGGACTCGCCGTTCAGACCGACCCATTCGGGATGCTGGACGCGAAGTGCGTCATGGATCAGTTTCTGCAAGTCCGCGTAAGAAGCGATCTTCTCATGCCTGGATAGCATCGTATGGAAGCCTTTGGATCTGTGTGTAAATCGTTCAGGCGGCGTGTTCGAAAGGTGCTGGCCATTCCGAGACGACAGGCCGCGTGAACTTGGTCATGCGCTGCCGTGACCAGGCCGCGTATAGGCGGAGTCCTCGGGAGCGTATTTCCTCTCGGCGTATCCTTCCAAGTTCCTGGCGAGAATAATCCCGCAGGGCGCGACGATCGATGCGAGTTCGTTCTCGGATCCGGAGGGAAATCCAATGCGCGAGTGCTACTTTGATTTTCATGGTGAAGATGGATGGTTGATCGTTTTTTTGAGTTCTAAAATCTCGATGATGATCTTCTCCGTCTTTACAGGCACTTTGCATGCCAGCCTCGTGAGTGGACGCAATAGGTTGCACGCGTATTACTTACAAATCATTTGAGTCCATATCCTCCGGAGCGAAAGTTCGGTCGGACGAAATGTCGTACCGAGATCTGTCTAATCTGCGTACCGTCCAGTCACCCCTGATTGGTAAAAGTCTCCAGAAAATGGAGTTTGCCGACGCGGACAAAACCCAATTCGTCGAGATGGCATCGCCGTCTTCCGCGACCTGCGGCTGCGGATTGGTAAAGGCGCACGCGTGAACGCTCGCCACTGCTGCCAGATCAAGACGCGAGCCGGTCACAGCAGCTCGTCGGCCCACGTCGCGGTTATGCCGTTGGCGGGGAGATCACTGGCTGGATCGCTCCGAGCGCTAAGCTGACACTGCTTCCCGAGCGCCAGGGAAGCCTCGAACCTCTCATAAATGATGCCAGTTAATTTTGGGGGTTCTGCGCGGCCTGCTCAATCACAGCCGCTACTTCTTTGGGACGTGACTCATAGACGGAGTGGCTCGCGCCCTGGACGACGATCCAGTGGCTGCGGGCGCGGTTGTAGTACCACTTCTCGAGATCGGGATTGATGATCTGGTCTGACCCGGCGACAATTCCCCAGCTCGGCTTCGTCTTCCAGGCGGCTGCGGTCAATGGTGTGTTGAAGACCTTAGCGGCCGCCAGGACCTGGGACCGCGACTCGAATCGGGCTTGCTCGCGCGGCAGATCGGGCGCGAACAGCTTGGGGAAATCTGCGGGGTTGAGGTAGGTGAAGTTGTCCGGGGTTATCTCGATCGCTCCTTTTGTCTTGGCCAGGGTACTAGGCATCCCCTTTCCAAGGGCGCCTTCGTCCTCTCCGACGTCGGGAGCGTGTGCAGCGACGTACACTAGACCGACGACATGCGGGTCGACGCCGGCCTCTGTGATGATCGAGCCACCGTAGCTGTGGCCGACAAGGATGCAAGGTCCCGGCTGAAGGTCGAGGATCCGCTTCGTCGCGGCGACGTCGTCCTGAAACGATGTTTCTGGCACCTGTACCATGGTCACGTTATAGCCGTCCCCGGTGAGGATTTGGTAGATGGGCTTCCAACCCGAGCCATCGACCCAGGCGCCGTGGACGAGCACGATGTTTTTGACGGGGGCTGCCAGTGCCGGTGTAGCGGCGCCGCCGAGCACAGATATGGCGGCGACCGCCGATGCGAACCTGATAGTAAGTTTGTGAAGACACATCGGATGATTTCCTTTTGGTTGTTGGTTAATGAAAGCGAAATTCCCGGGCAATGCCGGAAAGCTGAAAGCGTAAGTGGGCAATCAGAGGGATGAACAGGCACGCAAAATGCAAGCGCTTCGGCAAAGCTTGTTCATGGAATTGGGCGGTGAGGCCGTCTTCGTATAGTTCCTTATGCGGTCGTCCAGCAACAAACCTTCAACTACGCCCACTGGCAAGACAGTACAGTTCACACCTGGCACCAGGTTCATTTTCCATGGATAACCCTTCGATTCTTCTTTCTCGCCCCGCGGACCTTCCATCACCTTTCCACCGAAACAATCATCCCTTCATGCAGAGCCAAAGACGGATTCTGTACCACACGATCCGTAGCATCTAAGCTACCGAGAACTTCTGATTTTGTGCCGAAATCGCGCCCGAGAATCACCGGCTTCACGTGGATTTTATCCGATGAATCGACGACCAAGACCCGAGGACCTTTCGAATCAATCAGGATGGAATTATCCGGTATCAGGAGTGCCGGGGTCGGATTCTCTAGTGCGAACTTGGCATGGGCGTACATGCCGGCATACAGTTGACCGTCCGGATTTGGAACATCGATCTCGAGCAGCAACGTTCGCGACGCCTTATCAAATGCTCCTGCGTCTCGAGCCACCTTACCCGCAAAGGTCTGACCTGGAAATTCATCCACCGTGACGACGGCTGGTATGCCTGACTTAACACTACTGACGTCCGCCTGAGGAACATTCACAAACACCCGCACCGGATCGGGCTGAGCCAGGTCGAAAAGTTTCTGAACGGTCCGGGCACTCCCCGAGGCCACCAAGGAGCCTACATCGATATACCGCGCGGTAATCGTGCCGGTGAACGGAGCCAGAATTTGTTCAAAGGCTTTCAGGTCCTGCGCGCTTGTCAACGCCGCTGCTGCGCTGTCTCGGGTCGCCTTCTGGACTTGTTCGGTCGCCAGCACTGTGTCGAGTTCCTGTTGCGAGTTGACATGATTTTGGTACAGCTGTTGAGAACGTGCCGAATTGGTTTGGGCCAACGTCAAATTAGCCTGGGCAAGTTCCAACTGGGCCTGAGCCATACGAAGATCCGCATCGATCTGCGGGGCTTCGATATCTGCCAGCACCTGCCCTTGCTGCACTTGGTCGCCGATATCCACGTACCAATTCTTGATATATCCATCGACTCGCGAGTAGATGGATGTCATCTGGTTAGCTTCGACGTTACCCGGAAGAATCAGTTCGGGTGCGCTGGATGTTTGCGTCGGTTCTACCACGGTGACCGTCATCTTTCCTGCCGCCACAGCGGCCGCTGCGAGCTCTTTGGTATTCTGGACTCTTGGAAAGATAGCCAGAAAATAGATACCAAAACTTACCGCAATGATGAGTGCTGCCGCCACGAAGATCTTCAGCATGGTGCCGGGACGCCTCGCGCGGACCGAGTCTTGATTTTCTGACGAGCCTTTACTCGGTTTAGCCCCGCGTGAAGCGCCGGCTGCGGGAGTTTCGCTTCTTGTCGGAGGGTTGTACATGCTAGTGGATAATTCTGATGTTGAGGCTTTGTAGAAAAAGTTAGGCGCCCGTTTATCTGGACGCCGCAACGTGAACCTCGTCCGAAGCCGAGCGCAGACGCGGATGTAACTCCCGCGGTATGAAGTTCCGCTTGAGCAAACTGTAGACGACCGGAACAAAGAACAAAGTAAAGAAGGTTGCTACCAGCAGGCCGCCGATCACAGCGCGCCCAAGGGGCGCGTTTTGTTCTCCGCCGTCACCAAGCCCCAAAGACATCGGCAGCATGCCGAGAACCATGGCGAGCGCGGTCATCAAAACGGGCCGTAGTCGCGTAAAGCCAGCGGCCAATGCCGCTCCGAACGGACCTTTTCCTTCAAAGCGGAGCTTCTCATTGGCGAACGTCACCATCAGAATGCTATTCGACGTCGCGACCCCGATGCACATAATCGCGCCCATCAATCCCGGTACACTGATTGGTGTGCGAGTAAGAAAAAGTATCCAGACAATCCCGGTAAGTGCACCGGGAAGCGCCATGATGATGATAAACGGATCCAGCCAGCTTTGAAAATTAACTGCCATCAAAAGGTAAACCAACAGAATGGCAAAAGCGATGCCGACACCGAGTCCGACGTAAGAGCTATTCATGCTCTGAACCTGGCCTCGTATCACCACCGTGGTACCGCGGGGGAGATGTTGCCTCACATCGTCCACGATTTTCTGGACCTGTTGAGCAACAGACCCAAGATCGCTGTCCTGGGTGTTGGCGTACACGTCAAACACAGGCTGGACGTTGTAGTGGCTGACGACGACCGGCGTCGCGATGTGCTGGATTGATGCCAGATTGCTGAGAAGTTGGGGTTGAGAACCGCTACCGCCCGTGAGTCCCGTTATTGGCGTTTGATACCCTGGATTACTCAGAGAGGGGTGAGGACTCTTAACACCAGTGATTGGCGTCAGTTTAATGTCCGAAATCGAGCTGATCAGGTGTTGGGGGGTTTGGACCACGATGGGGTAGCTGACCCCGTTCTGCGGGTTCAGCCAGAAATTAGGAGCTGTCTGCCCGCTGCCGGCTAACGAAATAAGGAGATCATCGGCGATTTGTTTCTCGGTCAGACCGAGCTGATCGGCGCGAGTGCGGTCAATCTTCACGAGCAAAGAGGGGTTATCGATGACCTGATGAACGTTTATGTCCACCGCTCCCGGCACCTGCGCGATCCTCTGACGGAGCTCTTCGGCGATCTGGTAATTCTTTGGATCATGGCCCACTACCTGAACGTCAATCGGCGCGGGAAGACCTGCGTTAAGAATCTGGCTGACGATGTCAGCAGGCATGCTGAAAAATGTGTAGTTTGGGTATTTGGCAATTAGCTGTTCGCGGATCTTCTTCAAATATTCAAAGGTTGGGCCATGCTTCGCCGGGTTCAGCGAAACGTCGATTTCACCGTCTGCGGAGCTGATCGTCGCCGTGTCGCTCAAGGCCAGATTGAGATTCATCGGCAATCCAATGTTCTCGATTACCAAGTCAATCTGGTCCTGAGGAATCACGCTCCGGATCACATTTTCCACTTGGTAGAACACCTGTTGGGTCTCTTCAATGCGTGTACCGACAGGGGCACTAACGTGAAGGCGGAATTGGCCGGCGTCCACCTTCGGGAAAAAATCTTCGCCAAGAAATGGCGTCACGAGAATGAGCGAGAGCACCACGGCCGTCACCATCAGCGCGACCACGAGACGTGCATGGTTGAGCGCCCACTCCAACCGCCCACCGTAAAAGTTCCGCAGCTTCTCGAATCCACGGTTAAATCCTTCATGAATGCGGAGAAACCAATTTCGATGTGAAGGCTTCAGTTCATTCGCATCCTCCTCGTGATGCTCATTCTTGAGCAAGAAATTCACCATGGTTGGAACGATCGTGCGGGATAGAAAATAGGAAGCCAGCATCGCAAAGACGACGGCCATCGCCAGCGGAGCGAACAGGTAGTAAGCCACCCCGCCTAACAAGAATATCGGCACGAACACGATACAGATCGAGAGCGTGGCAACGAAAGCCGGCGTGGCTATCTCTTGTGCGCCATCGAGAATCGCATCGATCATCGACTTTCCCATGGCCAGGTTCCGATGGATGTTTTCGATTTCCACCGTCGCGTCGTCGACCAGGATCCCGACAGCCAATGCCAGGCCGCCCAGAGTCATAAGATTGATGGTCTGTCCGATCAGGTGCAAAGCCAGCACGGAAAAACAAATCGAGAGCGGGATGGACGTGGCTACCACTAGCGTACTGCGCCATGAGCCAAGAAAGAGCAAGATCATCGCGGCAGTCAATGATGCCGCGATGATCCCCTCTCGCATTACGCCGTTCAAAGCCGAACTCACGAAAACCGACTGATCGAACAGCGGTTTAGTCTGCAGCTCCTTTGGCAACGTTGCGGCGATCTGCGGTAGCGCTGTTCGCACCAGCGAAACGACGTCCAAAGTCGACGCGGCACCATTTTTAAGGACGGGTAGAAGCGCTGCCTTGATCCCATTCGAGACGACCATATTCACTTGTGGCGTATAACCGTCCCGCACATTTGCAACATCCCGGATATAAACCGTCGCACCATTTACCTGCTTAACAGGCAAATTATTCAGCGCCTGAATCGTGTCGGTGCTCCCATTGATCAGAACGTCATACTCGCGCTTGCCGATCTTTGTTGTGCCCGAAGGCAGTACCACGCTCTGTTGATTGATCGCATCGGCGACTTCTTCCGGCGCGATGTTGTAAGCTTGCAGCTTGCTCGGCTCGAGATCCACCGATACGGCCCGCGTCTTTCCGCCGTAAGGCAATGGAATAGATGCGCCTTGTACCGTTGCCAGTTGCGTCCTGATAAAGTTGGTCGCGTAGTCGTAGAGTTCCTGCTCGGAGAATTTGGCCCCACCCACACTCAACTGTAGAACCGGGACATTGGCGGCATTGTAGCTAAGAATGTTGGGTGGTGTCGTCCCAGGCGGCAGCGACTTGAGAATCGTCTGGCATTCGGCTGTCACCTCGGCAATTGCCGCATCAATACTGGATCCCGACTGCAGATAAATCTTAATAACGGCTATGCCGTTGAAAGAATTAGATTCGAGATGTTCGATGTTATTGACGTTTGTCGTTGAGGCCCGCTCTGAGACAGTCGTGATCCGCTCTGCCATTTCCTGTGCGGGCAGCCCATTGTAGGTCCAAATAATCCCCACAACCGGAATGTTAATCGCCGGAAAGATGTCTTTTGCCATCTGGACGGTGCTGAGTGCGCCTCCGATGAACAGTAAGATTGCCAATACGGTGAAGGTGTAGGGCGCCCTAAGAGCAATTTTTACGATCCCCATCATCGTTATTCTCCTTTTCCAAACACAGCATCATCGGCACTGCGTCGATTGGCGTATAGCGTGGGAGAGATGCCTGGTCTCAAGTGCATAGCCGCCGGCAAAAAGCGTCTCCGGGTTGGGTGCATCTCCCTTGTCGCCGAGTTGATGGGGCGGGTCCATTTCTTCCCCCTCGAGGTCGGGATCCTGAAGGTGGTTGAGAAAGCTCGCGTCGCTCACGGCTCTGTTCAGCCTGCCAGCGGAAAAGTTTGCATCGCAACCATGAAATCCTTTTGTGGGTTCGGAGTACGATCTTTCCAAGTTGCTTCAAAATTCCTTTCCTGGACGGCTTTCACGTGAATCAGATGTAGATTATCTTTAATAACAGCCGCGCCATACAATGCAGCTTTTTGCATATCCTGTGCTGCAAGCGTGATTATTGCTCGGCATTCCACCTGGTAAACTTTCATTGAGCGGTCTCCTCGTTTGCTTGAGTGTTTCGGTTTTGCGAAAACTACTTAAACAGATTGCATGCCAAACGTTCCCAATTCACTGCTTGTGCCTGTTCATCAGGTGGTTATACATGGAATGGGTGCGCCCGGATGTCCGTACGAGATTTCCGACGTCCGAATTTCCGTCCCTCGCGCAACTTCCTCTGAATGTTCTGCAGGCAAAGGTAGGCGAACCGTCTCGGTTTGCTCCAATCGGAGAGGCAAAGCGAGACGCTTTGCTTACCCTGCCAGATCGCCATTTGCGATGCTGACAACCAGCCTGCAAAGGCCGAGTACGAAGAGGACGAGTACCGACCGAGAGAAGATGTTTCCCCCCCTTGAATTAAGGATAGGAGTCACCTCACTGGTCCTTTTTCGGGCCATACGTATGGCGGATATCTTCAGCTTGATCACGCCAGAATGTATCTTCGGCTATGTTTGCCGAATTATCGCCAATTCGCTCAAAAGCCCGGGCAATGAAGATAAGGTCCAGGTAACCGGGCGCCAATCCTGACTCGTGGGCAACCCGCTCAGAGAGTCTCTCAGTGACATCATCAGTTAAAGCGTCAAGTTCCCTATCTTTCAGCTTGAGCGTCCGTGCATGCTCGCAATCGCCATCTGCGAAAGCCCGTATGCTATCACGGAAAATCACCAGCGCTAAGTGATACAATGGTTCCAGCAAGTCAAGCTCACGCATCGCTGATCTCGCATTCAGGCGCTTAGCTCTCCGCGCAATGGTGACGGATTGGTCTGCGATGCGCTCCAAACTTGTGCTGATCTTCATCGCCGAGATCACCTCCCTCATATCCGAGGCAACCGGCTGAAAGCGTACCAATAAATTGATGCCATCCAGGTCAACCTTCTTTTCAAGAACGTCGATCTCGTCATCATCTGCGACGACCTGGGTGCAGAGATCGCTGTCACGATTGAGCAACCCCTCAACCGCAGCCTGAAACATTCTATCTGTAAGACTCGACATCATTAAAACGTCGTTCTTTAGACCGTAGAGCGCAGCGTCAAAGCTGCTGCTGATATGCTTCGATTGGTCTCCCATCGCCGTTACACCCCAGACTATTCCATTCTCCAGTTATTCGCCATTCGCCATTCGCCAGATGGGGCCAGCTACGAATGGCACGAAGATAAGCGTAAGCGTCGAAGGTTTCCGAGGGGACAGAGCAAATCGAGACGATTCGCCTACTTTCGGAGGAGCCGCTTGCCTTGAACTTACCTTATCTTCGCGCCATTCGGGCCAGCATGCACTGCTGGAACTGGCCAAGGAACTTGGACTGGACCGTGCTCTTTACTCGCGCAAAGAAGCCTGGATGCAGGATTGCCTGGCGATGCTGGTCGAACGCGTCGTCTATCCTGGAAGCAAACTTGCGCTCCCCAACCAGCGGAAAAACACCGCTCTGTCGGAACTGTCGGGCTGCTATTATGCTGACGCCGATGATGCCGCTCGGCTTGAGCGTCTTGATCGCATCGACAAACGTGGACAGCGGGCCGGACGTTTGTGCCTGGACAAGGAAACAACGTTTATATCTTTCCCGCAATGGGCACGGCGAATCTTGGCCAGAAACGTAGCTTGGGACTTTTTGCTACCGATGGACCAGCTTGAGCCAACTCGCAAAAGCGAAACCACTCGCCTATACTCGCTCAAACGCTTAAACGCTATTTATGAATTTGATTTTAAAATCGCTGGTTCCGCTGGCGTTCGTCATTTTGTTGGGCTGGTTTGCCGGCTGGCGGAGGATCATTGACGCTAAGCACAGCTCCAGTCTGGCAACCTATGTAATGACTTTTAGCTTTCCCTGTCTTCTTTTTGCCAAAACTGCAACTACATCGCTGCAAAACTTAATTAATTACCGCTTTATCGCGGGTTTGAGTCTTGGCTTGCTCGGGATGTATCTGCTGGTCTTTTTATTCAATCGCTATCTTCGACGAATATCCGTAAGCCATAGCTGCCAGACTGCGTTTGTCTCTTCATTTCCGGATATGGCATTCATGGGCATTCCGATATTTCTGGTGTTATTTGGTGAAGAATCTCTGATTTCGATTGTCATCGGAAATTTGATAACCAGTTTGATCATGATACCATTGACCGTTTCAATTCTGGAAATCGCGCAGGCTTCGGAAGTCAAAACCAGTATCATGCCCCTGGTGCTAAAAGTGTTTAAGAAGCCCTTAATTCTTGCCCCGATCATTGGAGCTATCTATTCTCGCTTAAATCTTCACATGCCGGCGCTGGCGATGGAGTCGCTAACTTTAATAGGCGGAACTACTTCGGGCGTGTCTCTGTTTGCTTTAGGCCTAATCATGTCTCAGGACAACGTCAGCATTAGTAAACCGGTTTTGTTGAATGTGTTTAATAAGACTTTGGTGCACCCTTTAATCATGTCTGGAGCGGTTATTGCTTTTGGTATCACAGGAGGGTTGGCGAAAGAAGCGATTTTACTGTGCGCTTTGCCGCCAGCAATTATGACCACGATGTTTGCGGCTAAGTACGATGTGCTTAGACTTGAATCAAGTAGTAGCACTGTAGTGGGAACGGTTGTTGCATTATTTACGATGGCCTTCATTATGCGCGCTTTAGGAATCGGATCGTAGGAGGGCAATTGGGCAAAGGCGGATCAATGATCCCTGGCGCTGTCGAAAGTCAGGGTCTTCGGAGGTGGGCTCTCCTATCAAAAGTAAAGCCGTAGTAGCTTGATCGAACAGACGATTACCGATCAAGTCAGGCAGACTGCGGTGTCGCGCGGCTCAACCTGGAGTTATAACCTCGCCTTGTTGGCGCAACTGCGGAAACTCAAGCTGCCATTCAATAATCGGGTTGGGCCGGGCGAAAACGTGTACCGTGGCCTTCCATGTCCCCGCCTCCTGGCGCAGTATTTCGAACCAGTGCCCGGTTATGGTCTTGCCGTTTGCCACTACCGAGTAATCCCCGGCCATCACCCCTGTTTCGTTGCCGTTCAATTCCACTTGCGTGATCTTTTGATCAAAGCTGGTGGCGCCGGCATCAAAGAGCTGTTGGTAGTGCTTCTGGATTTCGGCTTTTCCGCGCATCACTTCGAGTGTGGGCAGGAGCTCGACAAAAATCGCATCCGGGGTAAACTCGGCTGCGATGCCGGCGGCATCTTTCTTATTGTACAATTGGACGCGCTGCGCGATGAGGGCTGCAGCCGCCGTCTTTAGGTCCTCCGTACTGTTCTGCTGTGGAGCGGCGGGCAGAGCTGTTCCGATTGTTATGGCGACAATGGAGAGCAGAAGTTGCCGTACCGAGATCATGCCAATTGTCTGCAAGAAATCAATCATAAGGAAGGGCAAGATAGGGCGCACCTTACAAAACGAAAAGTACTCCGTTATCGTAATCTCCAAAAATACCGACCTCTGGTGATCGTCTTGGCCGCAATGAGCCAGAGGCGTGGTGAGTGAAACTCTTCAGCCCTTCGATGGATTGAGCGATTTCCTCTATCGTTATCGGCCTTCGCTGGCTGCTGGTTGTCAGCATTGCGATCTGGCGGGGTAAGCGAAGCGTCCCGCTTTGCCCCTCCGAGTAGAGCAAACCGAGACGGTGCGCTTACCTTTGCTGACAGCTTTCGGTATGTCTATCGTTATCGTTCCTAAGCAGCTCTCTCCTTAGAATAAAAGCACATGCCTCCGCGAGACCGCTAATCAATCTCATCGCCGAGACCTGTGTGCCCCGGATCTCTTGATCGGTTTTCCCGGCCAAACCCGCTCCACGCGCATCGATAACCTCAGCGCCAAGCGTGCTGGCACCGTCGACACGCAGCCTTGGCAGGGCAAAAAGATCAGGCTGGCTGATCGCCTGTCACATATCGTTCGAGGTTTTTGATTGCCGCGGCTTAGGCCGGAAGAACCATTTTAGCACGTCTCCGATCGAAATGATCCCGATCATCTTGGTTCCCTCCAGAACCGGCAGATGCCGAACACGTTTTTCGGTCATTACCCGAATACATTCGGCGACGCTGTCGCTCGGAGTCGCCGTCAACAACTCCTGGGTCATGATGTCCCTGACCGGTCTATCCTTTAAAGAGCGTCCCTTCAGGATAACTTTCCGCGTGTAATCGCGCTCGGAGATAATTCCGACCAGTCGCGAGTTATCAACGACCGGGAGTGCACCAATGTTTTTATCAGCCATTAGCTGGATCGCCTCAAAAACCGTTGCATTTGGAGAAATCGACCAAACGGCAGAATCCTTCCGCGCCAAGAGCATCCCGACTGTGCCAGCACCCGCCATAGCAGCCGGGAATATGGCGCATCCAGAGACAAGATTCAAAATAGAAATTTCGCGCGCCCTCACACAATAGCGGCTCAAGATGCCGCTCTGGAAAATTTGCTGGAAATCCGGCGCTTGAATCTCGATTAGAATTTGAATTTACTCACGTCTCTGGAGTCACGATCACGGCGGGTCCCGAGGACAACTTCGCCGTCGTCGTCGACGCTGTATTCGTCGAGCCGGCCTGCCGAGAAGGTTTCACCTTTTTCCCGTTACCTAGCCAAGGGTTTTCCGGAGGTATCCCGCCACATCGCTAACGAAGCGGTGAACGGACACCTCCGCGATGCGATGCCCGACCATTGCGTTCATGGCTTTTCCCAGCGGGCCGAGCGGTGGTTCGTAGACACCCTTGAAGTCCAACTGTGTTTCAGTCGCTGTTAATGGATAGATGGAGAGATCCGCCTTCATAACCGGAAAAAGGCGTGGCATCCTCGCGGCCTCCCATTCGAGCTGCAACCGGGTGGCCGGCCTCGCCATGCCTGCGTGATCCTTCACTTCGACGTTTTTGACCGAAACCTGAATATCGGCTTCGATCCCGATCCCTCCGATATCGATCCGCAGTTCAGACGCAATCGATTGAGCGCGGGAAGCCGCGGCCTTCGTAGCCGACTGAAACACCGCTGGAGCATCCTTGCTCAACGCGCCGCAGACCTGTTCATAGGGATGGTTGACGTAGTCGTAGCAGTGAATTTGGCGTCCTTTACTCATCAGAGTCGCTCCTTCCGCATCTGCCGGGGGCAAGAGTTCCAGCTAAGCCAAGCCGAAATTATTGACGCCCGTCGGATCGACGGTTATGGGTAACTCTGCAGTTTAGACGACCCTGGCGGCTCGTCAATTTCGCATCAACCTTTTCGGCGTGCCGTCACCGCGACCCTTTGAAAGATAGATGACCATGGGACCTCGAGAAAAGCACATTTTGTCTCAGCTTAACTCGGCTTCTCGAATCGCTATTCCACAAATATTTTCGTATCAGACTCTAGGTAGGCAAAATCAGGACTAGCGTCTCGCAGTGTAATCAGGATCGACCCCGGCCAAAGTCCCTTGTTCACATCTTTGATCGTGACAATCTTGCCGTTACTGTCCTGAACCCGGTCTCCAGGCTGCAGCTTATCAGCTCTCACCCACGTTTGTCGTTTATTCATTACAAGAGTGCCAGCGATTCGGTCCAGTTTAAAGAGTTTGGCCTTATTTTCAGTTACAGATCGTGGCCGGCATAGGAGAGATCAAAGCTCTTGTTGCAAAGCGGGAAATCCGAGATGCCGTTTTCGCGTACCGCGAGCGCGACACCGTGCCAGTTATGAAAGGAGGGGTCTTTGATTTTTACTTGCGCAAGCTGGCCCTGGGCGTCGGTGAGAAGGACGTGGGCGATTTCGCCGCGATGACCCTCAGTGAGGGCGATGGTGAACGCGTTTTTGGCCAATTCGACGGGTGAACTTTTTGGTTTCGGGGCGGGAAGATGATCGAGCTGTTCGAAAATGAACTGAATAGAGTTGTGGATCTCCAGCGCACGCAGTTTGGCTCGGGCATAAACGTCGCCTGAATCAAGCGTCGGCGACGGGATGGAGGAGTAGCGGTAGATGCCGTAGGGAAAATCAGCGCGCACATCGCAGGCGATGCCGGAGGCTCGCGCGGCGAGTCCAACCAAGCCGACGGAGCGGGCCTGCTCTGTGGTGACGATGCCGGTTTCTTCCAGCCGAGCGAGCGCGGACGAGGAATTAAAAAACAGCGCTTCGATGTCGGAAAACTTTGCGAGCACCTCACCAAGGACGTCGCGGGCTTTTTCGATCAGGGGTGGATCAAGGTCGAAGCGGACGCCGCCGGGAATAATCCAGCCTCGTCCGAAGCGGCTGCCGCAGATGCTTGCAGTGAGGTTAATGACGGCGGTTCGCAAGCCGCCGAACGCCGCAGCGGGCAAAGCAAAACCGATATCGGTGGCGATGCCGCTGAGCGTGGCGAGATGCATCGCCACGCGTTCCAGTTCTGCGGCAATGCCGCGCACGGCTTGATCCCGCAGCGTAGGCGAAATGCCCGCCAGCGCTTCGATGGCGGAACAAAAGGCCATCGTATGAGCAATAACAGAGTCACCGGCGATTGACTCAACGAGTACGAGCTGCTGCGATGGCTTTTGTCGCGGCAAAAGCTCTTCGATGCCTCGATGCTGGTAGCCGAGCTGGATTTCGAGATGAAGAATCTCCTCGCCGTGGCATTGGAATCGAAAGTGCCCGGGCTCGATGACGCCGGCATGCACCGGTCCAACGGCGACTTCGTGAACCTCCTCGCCCTCGACGCGGTAGAACGAATAAGGCATACCGTCTCTGCGCCAGGCATACGCCGCGCGAACCGGGCGCAGCCAGGGATGTCTTTCGGGCTCAATGCCGGTCTGCTCGTAAAGCTCACACTCAAAGTAATTCATGCAGGGAGTGTCGTATGAGAGCGCGGCATAGGTCCGGCGCTCGTTTGCGGCAAACACCGTGTTAGTCAGGCAGAGCTGGCCAGGGGAAGCTGGGGCAAACGCCATCCAGACGCGATCGTCCTTCGTCCGCCGGCTGAACACTGAAACGGGGCGCGCGCCTTCGGCGAGCAATTCGCGGGTTGCGGCGAGCCAGTCTCGATTGCGTGAGCGGTGGCTCCTTTTCGAAGTCGATCAAATCGAGCGCTTTCATCTGGCGCCAGCTCATAGCTTAACTCCGAAAGCAGTCATGATTGAGTGCAACGAATCAAACAATGCAGCCGGCTGGAAGATCGCTAGGGGCACCGAAGCTGCCAACGCGTAGAGACCGAGTGCATGAGACAGATTTAAGCGCTCTTTGTTCGCGATCGCCGGCGGCGGCGAGTCTGCGCTCGGTGTTTGCAACATCTGCAGTACGACCCGGCTCATACCAATGAAGATCACCATCAGCAGCGTGAGAAAGAGCGAGAGTGAGAGCCAGTTCCCGGCGTGGATCATCCCTTGAAGCACGAACAGCTCGCTAAAAAAAATCCCGAATGGCGGCGTGCCGACGATGTAAAAGAATGCCAAGCCCCACACAAAGCCGCTCCAAGGCAGGCGGCGCATCAGATCGGTGATCGACTCGATTTCGCGCGAGCCGTAGCTGCGGTGGATGTTGCCCGCCATGAAAAACAGCGCAGCTTTTCCAAACGAATTAAATAGCAGATGCAGCAACGCGCCGAGCAATGCCACGCCGCCGATACCCACACCGAGGGCGATGATACCGAGATGCTCGACGCTCGAATAGGCTAGGAGCCGCTTGTAGTTACGATTGCGCCACATATAGACGGCGGCGACGGCAAGCGAGAACAGGCCCGCAAAAATCAGGAGCTTCTGCGCAAAGGGCCGGACTTCGGTCGCTGAGACGACCTGATAGAACCGCAAGCAGCACCAGCACCGCGGTGCTGCGCAATGAGCCGGCCATCAGCGCGGCGACAGGCGCCGGAGCGTTTGAAGTCGCGTCAATGTCAGCTGGATGCATCGGTGCCAGGCCGATCTTCGCGCTTAGTCCGACAAGAACAAAGATGAAGCTGGCCTTGAGCCAGAGCGGGTTGAGCTGCGGAGCAGCGTCCGCCATGCGAGCTGACCACGAATGCGGTGTAATCAGTCGACCCCGCGCGCCGAGAGGCCGAGGAACAGGATGCCGACGAAAAGGAAAACCAATCCGAGCGAGACGAGAAAAAGGTATTTCCAGACGGCCTCAAGCGATTCTTTGGAGCGGTAGAAAAAAATCAGCGGCACGAGACTGAACGTCGTGAGCTCCAGGAGGACCCAAAGCATGGCGAACTGCTGGACGACCAGGACGAGTGTGTTCGCCAGGAGGTAAAAGTTCAGCGCGGGGTAAAACAGTCGCTTGGAACGATCATATTCCGGCCCCTGCATCCGCGGGAGAAATCCCGGTGAGTAGAGCGCCACGAGAACGAACGTGTGCGACAGGATTGTGAGAAAAAAACCAGCCAATGGGTCCACGGCCAACCACCAGCCGCTTGGGAAACGGATTCTGGCGCGAGACGAGACAGTGCAGCGACGCAAGCGAGATGCGCGCACGCCGGCCAGCAAAGTGATGCGATGATTGAGCGCTGGCTGAACGGTTCCATGCGGCGAAAACGGTCGCGATCAGCGGCAGGATGAGGAGCGCGAGAATCGTTAGCATCGCTCTAGTCCCGCAGCACCGTTAGCTCCGCGCCCTCGGAAAAATGCGATTTAAGCTGGTTGATCGCGATTCCCATGAGAAAGACGAGTACGAACAGGTCGAGCAATCCGGCTAATTCAATCGTCCAAGGCATTTGGGCCTGGACGCCGATACCGAGCAGGAACAGGCCGTTTTCGATGATGAGAAAACCGACAACGTGCGCGAGCAGCAGTCGGCGGCGCACGATCAACAAACCGCCTGCCGCAATGCCGGCCACCGCTGCCCCGAGAGGAACCACATTCACTGGAGTAACCCGCGATAGTTGATCGGAGATGATGAACGCTCCGACTACCACCGCTGTCATCTGGATTAGGAAACCAGGATGATAACGGCGTGTGCGGTCGCCGTGACCCATGTCGAGCTGATGCATTATTTTGACGATATAGGTGGGAATAATCACCGTTCGAACGAGCAGCACGGCTGCTGCCACCACGAGATGCGACCATGAGAAGTCGCCGAAAAACGCCAGCATATGAACGCCGGCAACGAGCGCTCCTTGCAGCACCAGGATCAGCACGTAAGCCGACAACCGGCTGGTGCAGGCGAGATAGATCAGCGTAAGACAGAAAAGGATTGTTAGGACGTTAATCATGGTTAGTGCGAGAAGGTGAAGATCAAAATGTTGAGAATGCCGATCGCGGTGGCGAACAGGAGGAACTGCGGCACGAGAACCAACCGGAAGCGAGCCATAAGCGTTTCGATCAATGCCAGCGCGGCGGCCAGTGCGAGGAGCGTGGTGACAAATACCAGCAACCCAACCGCAGGGCCGAGAACGCCAAACGGATTTAACAGGAGCGCCGCCAGCGCGCTGTAGAGCAAGAGTTTGAGCGATGCAGCGTATTGATAGAGCATTAGATCAATGCCCGAGGCATCGAGGATCATCACCTCGTGGATCATTGTCAGCTCCAGGTGTGTGTTTGGATCATCGACCGGCATACGGCAGCACTCGGCCATCATCAGGAAGAAAAGCGAGATAAGACCCACCGACACGAACACGAAAAAGAGCGGGTCACGCCAGGAAATTTGCGGCGAAGATCGTCTCAAACGAATAACGCCGCGTGACGATCGCCAGGCTGCCGATGGTGAAGAAGAAGATCGGTTCGGCGAAGACGGCGAAACGCGCCTCGCGGCTTGCGCCCATTGCCTTCGAAACTGCTGGCCACGTCGAGAGCGGCGAGGATTTGAAAAAATCGCCCGAGCGCAAGCACGTAGGCGAACAGAATGATTTCGCCTGGAAACGAAACTGGCAGCCTCGTTGTCCCAGCGGCAGAAGCAGCGCCGCGAACGCGACCGTGCACCAGACGATCGCCGGCGCCAGGCGGGAAATGAATCCGGCGCTGGTGCTGTAAACGGTCTCTTTGCGCGCGAGCCGCAGCAGATCGAAATAAGGCTGGAATATGGTCGGGCCTGAAGCGCCCCGAAAGCCGCGCTTTAAGCTTGTTGACGATACCGCTAAGCAGCGGGGCGCCAGCCAAAAAAAGCGCGTATGCAAGCCACGACAGCGGATCGGAGGAGAGCTTTACCATACTAGCGCGCAGAGCAGGTAGAACATAACGGCGGCGAAGAGATAAAGGACGTAGTGGCGGATGTTACCGCTTTGAATCCACCGGAACAGGGCGAGCGAGCGCCCGACGCCGCGATTGACAAAGAGCCAGCCGTTTTCCATCTGGTCGTAGCAGTGCGAATGGAACGCACGGGCGGAGGGCAGGATGTTCTGGAGGGCTTCCCAGTGTACGGTGAACGCCAGCATCGGGCGCCCGAGTTTTACCAGTTCCTCGGCGAAGCTGGACGCGGTGTATTGCATGCGGGGAGTTACGGCCGCGTAGCCGCAACCCCAAGTCTCGCGGAGGCGCACGCCGGCTCTGCCTTGCAGCCAGAACTTGAGCGTACAGACCGTACACACAAGCACCAGGAAAAGCGCGAATACAATCTGCAAGTGGCCGAGCGGTGACACCCAATCGGGCGGCGCTTGAGCAGCGCCGGCAAGCTCGACCAGCGCCGGTGCAATAAGGCGCAGGCCGGCGCCTGGAAGAACACCGATCAATGCGCACAGCCCCGCCAAGCCAAGCAACGTGACGGAAGATGAACCCGGTTCGCGCTCCCGGCGGAAGGCAGCGCCGGAGCGGTTTCGCCCGAGAAAGACAATTCCGTAGAGCTTCGTGAAGCACGCCACAGCTAAACCGCCCACGAACGCGAGTCCGACCGCTGCAAAGAGCATCGCCAGCGGCGCATAGCCCCACAGCAGATCGCCCCCGCGGAAAAAGCTCTTGTAAATGATGAATTCGCTCACAAAACCGTTGAACGGTGGCAGACCGCAGATCGAGATCGCGCCGACCAGGAATGCCACTGCCGTCACCGGAATCACTTGAGCGAATCCGCCCATTTGTTCGATGTCGCCGGTTTGAGCCTGCAGATAGACATTCCCCGCACCGAAGAAGAGCAATCCTTTGAAGATTGCATGGTTAAGCGTATGCAGGAGGGCACCGGCAAATCCGAGCGCGACGAGTTCAGGCACGGCGTAGCAGCGTCCTAGCCAAGCTATCGACAGGCCGAGTCCGATGATCCCGATATTTTCCACAGAGTGATAGGCGAGCAATTTCTTAATGTCATGTTGCGCCAGCGCATACCAGACGCCGAGTATTGCCGAGACCAGCGACACGGCCAGCATTCCCCAGCCATAAACGGTTTCCCGTGCCGGCATAATCATGATCAGCCGAGCGATCCCGTAGATGCCGGCCTTGATGTTGATTGCCGAGAGCAAACTCGAAACGTGCGCGGGCGCCGCCGGGTGAGCGTTCGGGAGCCAGACGTGGAAGGGCATGAAGCCAGCTTTGATGCCGAAGCCGGCAAATCCGGTAAGCAAAACGAGCGCGAAGCATTTTCGGTTCGTAGACCCCCTGGCGGGCGAAATCTTCGAAATTCCAGCTTCCGGTCAGTTCATGAAGCGTGAGGAAACAGACGTAGAGCAAGAGCACGCCAGCGTGCGTGGCCACCAGATACCAGAATCCCCCGCGTCGAACTTCCGCTTTGTCCCGGTCGAAAACGATCGAGAAGTAAGCGCCGAGCGCCATCAATTCCCATACGACTAGAAAGATGAGCGCATTGTGAACGACGGCCACAAGCTGGAGCGAGAGGATCAGCAGCGTGAAAAAGGACAGGTGTCCGCGAACCGAAAGCCCTCGCTCGATGTAATGACGAAGGTAGCCAATCGCATAGAGACTCGCCGCGAGCGATAGGAGTTCAAACGTAAAGAGAAAAAACAGCGAGAGCCCGTCGAAGCCGATCAGGACAGGCCCCGCGGCGGGAAGTTCAAACCGGTATTCCACGGGCCGATAGGCCAGCAGCGCGTTCAATGAAAAGCTTAGCCCGCATAGGACCGCGACCGCGTTAAGCAGGTTGGACGCGACGTTAAGCCGTCGACTGTCGCGCAGCAACGCCGGTAGGAGAATGTTTAACGCGTGCAACGTCAAGCCGATGCAAAACAGTGCGATCATCCTACGCAGTTTCCCTTTTGGATTTGTTCCCTTTGGGTATCACAAGCTGAATCCATTCAAGAATTGCTTCCGGTTTCGCCCGCTCTCGCAGCAGCTTAACGAAATCGGGGTGGCGGAAAAGAAATGACAACCGCGCTAACAGTTCCAAGTGCTGCTTTGGCGCGAGACTGAGCAATAAAAACAGCGTATGCACCGGCATCCCGTCGAGTGCTCCCATGTCAATCGGTTCGCATGTAAAGAAGATGCTAAGCGCGGGGCTGGACACATCGACGACGACCGGTACGCGAAGATGCGGAATTGCCAAGCCGTCGCCGAGCGCTGTGGTCATGAGCTTTTCGCGGCTGATCAGCAAATCGTAAATGAGTTCCTTATCTTCGGAAGGTAGTTTGAGAACATCCAGCGCCGCGCGCAGCACCTCGGCGAAGGTGCGGCCCGGCACATCGTAGTGGAACCGGTCCGGTGCGAATAGTTCGCTGATCGGCGGTAGACCTGGAGGCGCCATTTCTGCCACTCCCAGATTCAACCGATGCCCGTGCAACAGCGCCCATTCCAGGATAGCCTGCCGGTTAAATTGAAGGCGGTCCTGCACATCAACAACAGGCAGCCGGCCAGAGTACGCCCATGCGCGGACCTCTGGTTCAGCAACACCCAGCAGTGCCGCCACTTCGTTTGAGTTCAGTTCCATAACATATTAATGACCGCTCGCTCCCCGAGGAGGGAGTTTGCGTAAATATACCAACAGCCCGTGGATGAAAGTCAGCGGGTGTGGCGGACAGCCGGGAATATAGAGATCAATCTTGTGTTTCTCGAGGAACTCGCGCGCGAGTTCGCTAGAGCCTTGAAAAATGCCGCCGCTGATTGCGCAGGCGCCGAAGAGGATTAGCAGCTTCGGCCCAGGCACGGCTTTGTAGGTCGCTTCCAGCGCGTGCGCCATCGCGCGCGTGGTCGTGCCGGAGATGACAACGCCATCCGCGTGCCGCGGCGAGGCGACAAACTCGATGCCGAAGCGGCTCATGTCGAAGTTTACATTGCCGAGTGCGTTCAGCTCCGATTCGCACCCATTACAGCCGCCAGCCGAGACGGAGCGCAGCTTGAGCGAGCGCCCGAACAAACGTTCAATCTCGCTCGAGCAGGCTTCCGGCGTGACATCGCAGCCCTGGCGCAACAGCAAGTCTTCGCGCGATGTGGCGGCCATTTTGTAGTCATTGGTGTAGCTGATCGCGTCTTCCGGGCACACCTCGGTACAGAGCGGACAAAACACGCATGCGCCCAGATCGATCGTTAGCGGATTAGCTGAAATCGCACCCGTTGGGCAAGCCTCAACGCACTTCGTGCAGCCATCGGGACAACGCGAAGAATCGATCTTCGGTTTGGCGCGAAATATCCCTGGCAGTGAAGCAGCGGCAATGTCGGGAATGACCGGTTGGCCTTCGGCGAACCGCACTCTTAGCGCTTTCGAAAATCGCAAGTTCATAGGCTTCTATGTGAGGGGAGTACGCGTCGGAATAGCGGATTTTGCATTTCCGCAGTTCATCGTCAAACTTGGCTAGCTTGCGCAACCTTTGAAGTATGTTCGCCGCCTGAGTCATGATTTGCAGTTTTAGCAAGAATCGCACCAACTAGTACCACGCTTAGGTAATACACTTATCTAGAGCCATTTGCGTAATAATCAAGAATTGACAATGATTAGTCTTAAACTGGTCCGATAACGCCGGAGGACGAACGCCGGGACTGAAAGCACCGATCCGACGAAAATAGCATCAAGGCCGAGCGGGATGAGGCGGTAGCGAAACAATGCGAGAAAAAGTCTCAGGTCTCAAATCTCTGGCTCAGATCCCATCGGGGCTGGGAAGAAAGGACCTGTACGATTTGCGTTGCGATATGGCTATTGCGGATATCAAAACTGTCGATGTAAAATTTCGAATTGAGCTACAGATACAAGAACGTGAGCACAGAGGATTGTCGGCTGATCAGGTTGAGCCAGCACCCGCTCCATCATGGAATATCCTTCGCAAATTCCTAAATAAGTGGTTTTTTCCTCCCTCGTCCGGCCGAAAAATACCGGAATCTCCGATGCGCGGGCTTGGATCTGCGCCGGCAAACCGCGCTGAATCTCGGCAATATGCTGTTAGGCAAATTCCTCGCGCTTACGACATGGCGGCCGTCACACGCCCGGGCCGGTCAACTGAAGGAGCTGCAGGAGTTCAGGAGTCAGGAGTCAGAAGCCGCAGATATCCGAAACAAATCCATTTTACCCGAAATTACCTTCATTTTCGACGTTTGTTCTCGGTAGTGCCTAATGAAGAGGCTTTAAAAAAGCGAGCTTCCGGGTAGAGCCAGCCGTTACCGACTGGCTCCCCCACAGTCCCGTACGAGCCCAATTAAGGCATGCGGTTCTTCAGGCTAGGATTTCGCTGCGTAGCTATCTGTGGCTGTTTCGTTGTCTCGTCCCATGTTGGCACAGAGTCCTCCCTTGTTGTGTTTCCCATCCACAGTTTCCAAGCCCGACATCCCCCTTCCCTACTCGGTGGCTCCCTCGGGTCGGTTCGCCACTTTTCGCGCGGTACTATGAGGATGCTAAGACTTCCGACTGCTCCTCCCGTCGCTCTTCGTTTTCCTTCGAACGACGGTTACCTCCTTGACTCCATTTCCTTTCGCTCGCCTCGGGCTTATGGAGTTCTCTCCCGCTGCGCCTGGGCGTTGGTCTACCGGTCTCGCCGCACCACTCCGGTTCTTTCCTTAGAAGGAAGCCAGTCGGATCTCTCACCATCCCGGCTTGGGATAAAGTGAAGGCGAGGAAAGCCCCCACTGCGAAGAGAGGGATGAGCTTATCGGTGACGCCGTTAAAGAAAATCAGCAAACTTCCAGCGAGAACCGTCAGCACCACGATGCCTTGCGTGTACACCAGCCGCCGGCCCCGCACGGCGAACAACGCGGGAAGAAATCCATCCTGAGACACGGTGCGACAAACCCGGGGGAAATCAGCAAACGAAGTATTCGCCGACAGGCAAAGCACCAGAAGGATCGAGGCGATTGCTATATAGTAGAAAACTCCTCTGCCGACGATCGCCTCGATGAGCAGCGACAAAATGCTTTGATAGCCTGGCGAACCGGGATCGGTCGCCGTGATTTGGTAGGCAGAAACCAAATATGCGATGCCCAGCAATAAGAGAATGAGAATCGCGACGATGAGCGTGAGTGTCCGGCGGGCTGAGTCAACCACCGGTTCTTTAAAGGCTTGAACTCCGTTGCTCACCGCCTCGACCCCGGTCATGGCGGTACATCCGGCCGCAAACGCTTTAAGGAAAAGCCACAGGGTGATTTGCTGATGTGCGTTCACCGGTGACGGCAACGGGTTGACCGGCTGCGGATGTCCGCCGGAAACAAACGCCTTGACGATGCCGATGACTAATACCAGAACAAGGCAGCCAATAAACAAATAGGTCGGTGGCATAAAGGCCAACCCGGATTCGCGTAGGCCTCGAAGATTAAAGAAGGTGAGCAGCAGTAGCACGGCAAGGCAGAGAAGCAACGTGTACGGTTGCAACCGCGGTAAGGCCGAGGTGAGCGCTCCAATGCCAGCCGAGATGCCGACCGCTACGTTCAATGTGTAGTCAATCATTAACGCCGCAGCGGCAAAAAGCCCGGCATAGGTGCCGAGATTTTCTTTCGCAACTGTATAAGATCCCGCCCCCTGTGGGTAACCGGAGATGGTCTGGCGATAGCTAAAGTAGACGATTGTGAGGATGGCGGATACCGCAACAGTGATTGGAAGGCTGAAGCCGATCCCGGCGACGCCGAGCGGGATAAGTACAGTCAAAGCTGCTTCGGGGCCGTAAGCGGCAGAACTTAAAGCGTCAAGCCCGAACACAGAAATCCCGGCCAGCGGACCAACCCGTTCGTCCTTATCCTCATCCGAAGCCAAAGGGCGACCGAGAATAAAGTCTAATATTGCCATAGTTGATCTAAAAACAGGTCGGCAAGCTCAATCATGAGGTTAGTTCGAAGATCTGGTCTGCACACGACAATTCGTGTGGTTTTGCCTTCTGCCGGGGGTGCTTTCGGTTGGGAGGTTGCGGTGGCTGATGATCCCTCCGCTAATTCCGCTCTTGCCTGGAAGACCAGTGTCGAAAAGCCAGTCTCCCGACGCCTCGTATAACCCGGCGGTGGCCATGACAGTCAACGCATTATGGCACCCATAGGCGTCTACCACTCGCTCCTTGGTGATTGGATTGACTCCACCGTCCGCCAGCGTCGCTTCCATCACTGCCAGATCCTTGGCGCTCATGTTCTCAGATCAGGTGGAACGTGCTAAGCGTTTCAAAACGGTCACGTTGATTTTTTCAATAATCGGGCCCTCCTTTTCGCTCTCAGCTTTTACGGATTGCCATTCTTCATCGTTTCGAAATTTCATCCATTCGCTTTCCATCTGCTCTTCAGAGTCCCATTCGAGCACGTACCACAGATGGCCAGAACCGTTCGCCTCAATCCAAAAATCGTGAACCTTAAATCCGCGGCGATCGAATATTTTGAAGGCATGGTTCTTGAACCGGTTAAGAATGGCTTCCTCTTTACCGGGAAAAACAACGTAATGACGGAGTTCATAAATCATTGAGCAATTCTAGAGAAAGTTCCGCGGTAATGAACAGGCTTACCTTGGGTTGGAGGTGCTGAGGAGTTCGAACTCCTACCCTGAAAAATGACGTGAAGTGTCCTGATCGATGTGGCTGGTTCGTCGCATGCTTAAAGAAATAGAAATGCAGAAGTCAAAGCACGTGGCACAACTATGAACGCAAAAACGACAACGTCAGAATACCTGTTGGTTTTCCGAAATACCAATTGGCACAGGGATCTCTCTCCAGAAGAGATTCAACAAAACATGGCTCGATTCACTGAGTGGTTTGAGCGACTGAATAATGCTGGAAAGTTCAAAGGCGGTGGGCCATTAGGGCATTACGGTAAAGTTCTCGCGGGCAGGAATGTGGTAACGGACGGGCCGTTTGTGGAATCCAAGGAAGCAATTGCGGGTTTCTTTGTTATTCGAGCGGACAGTTTCGAGCAAGCCGTGGAGTTAGCCAGAGGCTGCCCGGGTCTTGAATTCGGTCAAACTGTTGAAGTGAGGGCCATGGTCTCGGAACCATATGAGCTCCAGATCGCGCGAGAAAAAATGACCGCTGAACAATCACATTTGCGGGCAACAATATGAGTTTTACTAACCACTCACGTGTTCACCTCTGCTTGTCTACGCGGGGTGAGCCATTTCGCACCTCTGCGAAGGCCCGAGCAGTTCAACGTCGCAACGCTTGCCTTTCTCGGCAAGGCTCTACTTGAAGCAAGACTGTCGTCACCCTTCAGATCATGTATTCCACCACCACAGCAGGCTCGAAATCGGCGGAAGGACGGTTCAGCAGCGTCTCTGCGACGCGCCGGGCTTGACCGCGCAGTTCTGGAACGGCAACTGTCTCCCACAAGGTGCCCCGAAGCAGCGGACCGAGAGCCAACAAGAATGGTGATTTTTCACCGTTTCGAGCGAAGACAATGTGATCGGAAGCTACGCGTAGCCCCAACTCAGCGTCGTCAGGTGCGGCAAGTCCTCGCTGCAGCAAATTCTGGAGCAGGGCGGACTGTGAAGCGGTAATGCGCGTGGTCGGTCCAGTGGCATTGATCACGAGGCGACCCGCCTCGCTTTTGCCGCCGTTCATCCGCACGAGCACCTGATCCCCACAAGTCTCCAATCGTTCGATGCCCGCGGCGTGGATTTGGAGCTGCCCGGTAAGCTGTGAACTCGTGATCTGGGCGTGGATTTCCGGCGCGATACGATGCCGGAAGATGTTCCAGCGCGCCGCGTGTTTCTGGATGAAAGCCAGCCTTTCCTCGCGGGTGAATTGGCTCCAGATGCGCTGCGTATACGGGCGCAATTTATCGACGATAATTGCCGGGTTCGCGTTGCGTTCGTACAGGATCGAGCAGTGCTGGCGCACGAGCGCGGCCAGCTTTTCCAGACCCAATTCGGCGACATCCACGCCAGGCGGCGGGAAGTCCGGGTATTCGATACCGCGAAAGTGGCTAAGCGGGAACCAGCCGTGCCGAGAAATCGCCTGAATACCTCCGACCCAACCTAGAGCTCTCAGCGAAATGATCACATCTACGGCAGTTAAACCTGTACCGAGTACGACGATATTGCCGTTCGGGTCAGGCAGTCTCCGTTCCCAATCTTGCCAAGGGTCCGCGACCCAGGCTGGATGCTCTGCCAGCGTTTCCGCGCCGGGAAGGGCCCCTGGGGCCTCGTTGCCAGTCGCAAGAACCACACGGTGAGCCTGAAGCGTTGAGCCATCCGCCAGATGAACGATGGCCCTGTTTTCGTGCGGTTCAATGTCTACTGCTTCGCTCAAAACGAAACTAGCCGTAACCGGAGTCATCCCGCCAGTGCTTTGCAGGTGGTGCTGCATGATGGAACGCAAGTAGTCGCCGTAGACCATGCGCGAGATGAAGCGCTCACGAAGCTCAGTCTCCGACACGGAATCGTATTCCGATCGCGTCCGCAGCCACTGGAGGAAGTGGTCTGGCTCGTCCGGAAAAGCTGCCATGTTCCTCGCGGCGACATTGAGTACGTGCTCCGGGCGTCGTTTGCCGTAAGCCACTCCCCGCCCAGTCGGCCGGCCGTGATTGACCACCGTCACCCGCGAAGGACGCTTACTAAGCCGGGCAACGTTCACTGCGGTCATAATGCCGCTAAAGCCACCTCCGATAATGACGAAGTGCTCCGGGTCAATTTCTGGCATGCAGGAAGATAGGCTGCCCCTCCCACGCGCGCGAGAGGATGCACTTGCTGTTCCGGATGCCGGTCGCATCTGTCTTGCGCTTTAACTCTTCGCAGGTGTTGAAGATGGTTCTCATAATTCCCCGAACGCCAGGGCTCAGCATTCGACCACGCAACAGCGAAAGACCGGGTTAGGAGGTTCCCTCCTGCCTGCCCTCATCGGATCAAGATCACCGTGAGGTTTTTAGGGCCATGGGCCCCCAAGACCAGAATTCGCTCGATATCGCCGGTCCGACTCGGGCCCGTGATCAACGTAATAAAACTGGGGTAATTTTTGCCGTACCGTACCGAGACCAGGTCAAAGGCCGCAGGCAGGTCCGGCACGACCTGATCGGCTCTCGCAATAACCAAGTGATGCGGCGGCAAAATCGACAGGGCGCGTCCACCTGCGCTGCTCGCGGTGAGCAGGATCGAGCCCGTTTGGGCAATCAAGGCGTCACAAGCAGTGATACCTGCCGAACAGCTCTCTAGCGACTGCGAACCGGGATGCTCCTCCATGTACCGTGTTTCCAGCCCAATCGCGGGCACGATTTGATCCAGCAAGGGATGGTGGTGAGCCGCCGCCAGCGTCCATTGATGTGCGACCCGAAGATCAATCAAGGCCTTTTTTGCCGCCTCAACGCCAGAGACAAGTTGAAGGTCGGTTCTAAGTTGGACGCAGTTTTTCTGAAAGAGAGCAAGTTGGCCCTCTGCGTCGGCAGGTACCGCCGGAAGCCACGCTCGCTGTTGCACCGGGCCAGACGGCGCAGGAACAGCATCGTGCCCGGCGTGCTGGCGCGGCGCAGGCGTCCGCAAGCCTTCCCGGATCCGACCCAGGATGTCTTCGCGTTTGCCAGAGTTCATCGCGTCCTCCAGTAATCCCGGAAACTCTTTGCGGCGATTGGCGGCAAGTCGCGCGAAGCGACCCACCCTCTCACCGGCGGCGGCAGGATTGATCTGGCCGCGTTAGCCAGCGGCATGAAAGGACGGCTCAACCGGGCGAGGCGGTTGAGCAATCCAGGAAACCGTGTCAGGAAGGCGAACGCGCGAAAAGCTAACCGCTCCGCCGGTTCCGGCTGCTTAGCGACTGCATTGCGCCGGTTCTGGAGCAGGTGGTGATGCAAATCGATCTTCACCGGGCAAGTCTCGGTGCATGCGCCACAGAGCGACGACGCGTACGAGAGATGCTTCCAATCCATCAAGCCGCGCAGGTGCGGCGTAATCACTGAACCGATCGGGCCCTGGTAGGTCGTGGCGTAGGTGTGCCCCCCGACGTTCCGAAAGATCGGGCAGACATTCAAACAAGCGCCGCAACGGATGCAGTGCAAGGCGTCTCGCTGCTCTGCGTCGGCCAACAATTCCGTCCTGCGATTGTCCAGCAGAATGAGGTGGAATTCTTCCGGGCCGTCCAGTTCATCCGGCTGGCGCGGGCCGCCGATCAACGAATTGTAACAGGTGATTTGCTGGCCGGTGCCCGCCGTGGCCAACATCGGAAGGAACAATGCGAGATCAGCCAGTTTCGGGATGATTTTCTCAATGCCCATGAGTGCCACGTGCACTTTGGGCAGCGCCGTGGTCAGGCGCGCGTTGCCTTCGTTCTCCGTGATCGAGATCATCCCGGTCTCGGCGATCCCAAAGTTCGCGCCGCTGATACCAATGTCGGCCTGAAGGTACTTCATCCGAAGTTCCCGCCGGGCGATCATCGTGAGTTCTTCGGGACTCTCCGTCGGCGGCGTACTTAATTTTTCCTGAAAAACGTCGCTGATCTCGTGCCGAGTCAAGTGCATCGCCGGGAAGACCAAGTGGTATGGGGCTTCCTCCCGAAGTTGGACAATGTATTCGCCCAGATCCGATTCCACGACCTCATACCCGGCTTGCTCTAGGGCATCGTTGAGGTGAATTTCTTCCGAGGTCATGCTCTTGGATTTGATGATCGAACGAGCTCCCTTTTCCTTGGCCAGCGCGACGACATAATCGCGCGCCTCCTCTCCGTTGCTCGCCCAGAAAACTTTCGTTCCCCGCGCGGTTAGCTTATCGGCAAATTCTGTCAGATAGACGTCCAGATGATTGATCGCCTCCCATTTGACAGCCGACGCGCCACTACGGGCGGCCTGCCAGTCCTGGTAGTGCGCCACCGTTCCGGCACGAGCCTTTTCGTAACTTCCGAGCGCCGAACGAATCTTCGCTCGGTGGCCCAGGTCGGCGGTCAACTTGATCGAATCGTTTTTAAATTTGGCGGCAGGAGAAGAACTCATGGGTGGCATGCTATACGAGCACAGATGAAATGCTGCAGTTAAAGCTAGGTTAAGTCAGCGTTCAGGAATTGGCGAGCACCTCGAGCAAGTGAACGGTCTTGAGCTTCTGGTCGTCCCGGCCACGGACCTGGTCTGGACATTTGATCGAAGTCCCAACCGGCACTTGGAGTGCATCGGCAATTTTCCCCTTGGCGGTTTTCTCCGTTACCTTTAGGAGAGATAACCTACCTCTGGAAGCTTGTCTAGACAAATGGCTTATTTATGCCGCGGGTTAGCGGCGCGATGAAATTTATTTCCCCAACTCTGCAGCTTTTCTTAGCCTCCGATTCGATCTTCCTGAACCCTTCCATCTCCAAAATGCACAAGAATCTCTTCGATCTCGCCGGACGCCGTATCCTCATCACCGGATCCAACGGTGGAATTGGTCACAGCTTGGCCCTCGGTCTCGCCGAGCATGGCGCCACGGTGATCCTGAACGGTCGGAATGCCGAAAAGCTCCATGTTGCTGCGGAAATCTTGCGTCAACAAGGATTGAGCGCCGAGGAAGCGCGCTTCGACATCACCAACGAGGCGGAAGTCGCCGAGGCCATCGCAATCCTCGACTCTCGAGGCGGAGTCAGTGTGCTCATCAATAACGCCGGGATCCAACGCAGGATCAGCCTCGAAAAGGTTGACCTGGGTACCTGGAACGAGGTGCTCCTGACTAATCTCACGAGTGCGATGCTTGTCTCCAGGGAGGTCGCGAAACGAATGATTCAAAAGGGTGCCGGCAAGATTATCAATATCTGCTCGCTAATGAGTGATCTCGGCCGCATCACCACGGGTCCTTACACCGCGTCCAAAGGCGGCCTGAAAATGCTGACCAAAGCAATGTGCGCCGACTGGGCGCAATACAACATTCAGATCAACGCCATCGGACCGGGGTATTTTATCACCGAGATGACTCAGGTGCTGGCCGATAATCCGGAATTTGATGCGTGGGTCAAAAGCAGAACTCCGGCTCGACGATGGGGCAACCCGGAAGAACTGGTCGGCTCCGCGGTGTTCCTGAGTTCGGATGCATCCAGTTTCGTGAACGGGCAAATTTTGTATATCGACGGCGGGATGATCTCGGTTCTTTGAACAATGATTCTCTGAAGCTGCTATTGCGGATTGGCCGGCAGGAATTTGAACGCTTCTGCGTCCTTGAATTGATCGGCAACTTCGCCGGAGAAAACCTCGCCGTTCTGTATCGTGAGTTTCTTTACCGGCGCACCAGGCCTAAGGTTAAGTCGGTTCAACGACACCCAGAAGGTGTTTGGTCGGGTGGCAGAATCGAAATAATAAATCAAGTTCTTCTGGTCCGAGACCGTGCGCCAGATTGTTGACGCTATGTTCGGCTGATCCGGGCTCGTGATGCCAAGCGGGACACTGACACCACGCTGCACGCTCAACACACTGGCCACCGCTTGATACACATAGGATCGCTGCGGAACGCCGTTGATGTAGTGTTGATCAATCTCTTTGGGTATGGCGTTGAGAAGGAAGGAAGCACGCGCAAACCGATCGGCTGCGCGATTGGTGCCGGGCAGAAACACCAGCCCACCAATGCTCTTCCAGTATTCGTTAAGTGCTAACTGCTTGTCGTAGGTCGGTGAATTTGTCATCACTGTGTACTGTTTGTCGTGATGAATATTCAATCTGCCATCGACATATTCGAGAATGGCAGAGTCACCAGAGCTATCCGATAGCGCCAGATGTAGAGAGGCTGCCGCACCGTTCGGCAAGGTCGGCGCCAGAATATTGAAGGGCTCATCCTTCAGAGCCTCAACCGCCTCGTCAACTGTAGCGTAGTTGTCCAGCACGTACTGCACCCAGGCGGCGATGGATAAGAACGGACGGCTCTTATTCGGTTTTCCGTAGGCCGATTCCGCCAAGTAAAGGCAGTTTGCGACCATTCCTTTCTCGTTCAATCCGTCCGCGCTGCCAGCCTCATAGCACGATACGATGACGCTTCCGTATTTCGATGTCCATTGAATGGATTTGGGACCAGCCGCCCCGTCACGTTTGATACCCGCCGGGAATACCCACAGATTGGAACCCATGTCCTCCATCCAATCCATATTCCGCCCCGTCAGCACAATGTTCTCAGCACCGACGTAGAGCGTTCGCGTGCAAGCAAGAGCAGTGTCGGCGATGGAAGCCGCAAAAACGAGCGCCGCTAGCTTCGAGAGACGCTTTTTCATCGATTTCTTTTCCAAAACATTCAGAAAATATAGATCGTATCGGTAAACACAATTTATTTTTACAATTTTAGATCATCCGCGAGCCGAATCCCTCCGACGATGGGCGAGATGGCGACTAGCTGGAATATGAACGCCCTCGATTCGGGACAGGACACTAGTCAGCTCGCCTCAAAAGGCTCCGAAACGATTTCAAAAAACGAAGGCGGCCAAGTTCATTTTCTCGGGTTGATGGAGCATAACAGGCTGGGCAACAGCGTGCTGACCGCGATAGAATAGTGCGCTGGAGATTTCCTCCGGTCTTTCGACGAATGCGCGCCATGCAAGAACAAGAAATCGTTACCCTGATTGAGAGTCTTTACGCCACGTTTCTAAACGGCGATCTCAGCCCGATCTTCGACATTGTCAGCGATGACACGATTTCTTCGATACCGCCGCAGTGAAAATGGCATATTGCCAATCCTGAAATGCCAGCTGCGGGCATTCCTGCCCGACCCCTGTTGGAGTTCCTTACCGACGATTGACCCATGCACCTCCGCCGCCATAGCCACGACGGTTGACCCACCCCCCGCCACCACCACCGCCGCCGTTTATCCACCCCCCGCCGCCCCCGCCGCGACCGTTTATCCATCCCCCACCGCCCCCGCCGCGCCGGTTGACCCAGCCGCCGGCATCAGCCTCTGGCGTGAATGCCAGCCAGGCGCCTCCAAAGACCGCCGCCGCAATTGCTGCACCGGACCACTTCCCCATGCTCTGGAGAAACAGGCGCCGGTCCAGCAGCTCCTTTGCTTCATCGCTCGCTGCCGTTTCACTTGATGGTTCGTGATTCATAAAAAGATAGAGATCGATGGCGGCTATTGCGTGTCTTTCGTTCCGGTGGCCGAGTCGCCCGTCAGCGTTGAAAAGTGCATGGCGGCAATCAGCCACTTACCTTCCTTCTTCGCGACGGTTAGGGAGAGATTGAGCGGAAACGCCAGCTCTTTTCCATCCTTTTTGCCATTCACGTTTCCTGCCGTCATCAACCAGCCCATCTCTGAGGTCACTCCGCCGATCTTGAACTGGTATTCGAATTTCTGTTCTCCCTTGTCGAAGCCCTCAAAGAAATGCTCATAGGCGACCTTGATCTCATCCGGTCCTGACCATACCTCCCCGGGACCGGTGCCCATGATTGCGGCCTTTTCCGTCAGGCATGCCATGACCCCGTTCAGGTCGTGATTGGTAAAGGCTTCATCGTGCGCCCGCAAAAGCGCGCGAATCTGATCTAAATCCGGGTTTGTTCCTTCGGACGCTTGTGCATCCGCCGTGGGCGCGACCGCGACTGCCGCCGCAAATCCGGCCATCCCAGCGATGATGGCTTCTCTTCGGTTCATTGATGACTCCTTTGATATTCGTAGCTCAGATAGATCCGGCTGGTTGTTGCCTGGGTGTGAAGACAGCCAACTTGCCGGGGAGTGCGAGAGTAGATAAAACGCCCTCGCTTCTGCAAGCTCTTAAGCAACCATGGTGGTTCGTGCTTGGAGATTGGAGCAAAGAAATTTACCCAATCTTATCTTCACCCCGAAAATAAATTGAAATGCCATGCAATATTTTTGATTGCATCTTTCCTATGTCGGGATAACTAAAAAGCAGTACGTAGTATTGTCATAGTGTCTGATCGGAGATCGGCTGCTCCGATCAGGCCTCTTTTTTCCGCATGTCGATCCTTAGTCGCTTTCTTTCTTAGGCGCGCTGATTTCGTCCAAGAGATCAGGTTCAACGCACGACGGCAAAGTCGTTCGTCTCATCCGATTTTCCGGATGCGAGACGTTCGCGAGAAATTTCGCGTACATGGCTTTATTACTTTCGTTGCGTGCGATAGCTGCTTCGCCGGCCGGAAAACGACCGTGCAGCACATATACCGCATACTCATACGACCAGTCCGCATCAGTCGCTATGGTCGATTCCCCAGCCGGGAATGGACCTTTCAAGCAGAGAAAGGCATAGCGAACCGCTGCGCGACCAATTTTCGCGATCAAAGGCTCAAGAGCGGGCACGGGCTTCCCTTCAGTGATTATCTGGTCGAGTTCGCTTGTGTTCATGGGGTGCCCCTTTTTACAGGTGGTAATGTGCCGCGCTGGATTTTACCCTCTGTCGTGACCTTTCCTAACATATTTGCTCTATTTCTTCAAAATAAAAGCATGAGGGCTATTTATACGAAATGCTAGCCGTGAATTGCTCAATCGTTGACCTCCTTTTGCTTTTTTTGCCCTGCTTGGAAGCGCTCCTTCGCCGCCACGGCTGATCTGAAACTTAGTTCGGCACGTTCCCCAGGGTAATGAGAGTGGTGCTCCATCAGAATAGTTTCGCCGCAGCCTGTTCTAACAGGCTAGATGAGTCACGATTTCAATGCATTACCTGCTGCCAGATCCACTATCAATTTCTTACATTGAATTTCCTCTTGGCGATCCGGCTCTGCGGGAACTACCGTTTTTCCTTGTAAAAATGGCAAATTCCTATCCCAGTCAGAAGGAATCGTTATGACCATAAACGGCGTAGCTTCGATAGGTAAAAGAAAAAACGCCAATCGCTTGCAGTTTAGTCGAATTTCCCGCGTACGTCCTATGACCGGGCAGACGATCGTTTTGCATGATAGTCTTGGAAGATAGAGCTCAAGCCGATGACGCATAGGACACAGCCTGTGCTATGCTAAGTTAGCTGCCGATAGTGCACGGCGGAACGTGGAGAGATAAGCGAAGTTGAGACGCATTACTTATTACGCAATCGTTCTCTGTTGCCTACGCGATTTTCTGGCGCCCGTTCCGGCGCGCCGCCCAACCCCTCAAAAACCGAGACGAGCTAAACCCGTTTCGTCGTTTTTTGCCCCCCTCGCATCGTCCCAGTGTGAGCGGCGGTGACAACGTCATCGGCAACAACAACTGCTCAATCCCGCCCAAGCCACCCTTCCCGTGAATTCGAACTTGCGGAAAGCCTTAAAAGGAGTCGTTTTTCGGTTTTCGCTATAAAGCGGACTGCTATTCAGGTAACCTCCAAACATGAGATTTGCCGTTTTCGCGGTGTTTTCGGCCATATGTGGTTGCGCCCAATTTGTGCAGTATCCTCCAGCTGGCAAAGGATGGGTGCAGCTGGACGATGCCCGAGTAAGAGCGTCACAGCCGCCCACTTTGTCCTATCTGCCCGTCGATTCCCAGGTTGTCATCGACCCAGTCTACGGCACAAATATTTGCAACGGTGCGAGGGCTTTGCGACTCGATTTTACAGGGAAATGGCGCATTTGGGCCCCTTGGCCTTGGTTTGGTCCGAGCGGTGGGATCGGGGGTGGTCAGGTAGTCATTTATTTGCATGCAGGCAGATCTGTTTACTATCGCCTTTACCAGGGACCGATCGAGCTTCCCGGCGGCAGACCGGATCTGACGATAGCAGCGGCATGCTATAATCCTTCAGGATATTTTGGGGATCTTCAAAACGAGCCGAGTGGTCCCATGACTGCTCAGGTGAAGTTCCGTTAGCCTTTTCGTGGCACTGGTGGTGGAAAAGCTCTTGGCTCATGCCAGTTCCGTTTCCACCCGGGGCCATCCGCTTCAGAGCCCACCCTCCGCGTAGCCGCCGGCGAGAATTTGCCTTCGTTCTCCTCAAACTTCTTGAGCCGCTTCCTGAGCGGCCTCTGCAGAGCGAAAATCTGGCAAGCGCTTTGGCTTGTAAATTTTCGGGGACGAAACACCAGAGGCGACTTCATGCCGGAGCCGGGACGGCAATACCGTATTCGCGGCCCCTCAATACCGCAAAAGACCGATCTAACGCGAAGCGGTTTCCCGCGCTAAAACTTTGGCAACTGATGAAGGAGCCGGAGCTCCGCGACGAAAAGATCCGCACCACCTGCTGGCCTCTAAGCTCCAAGGACCGTTTCGGAACGCCTTCATCGAAAAGAAAACATGAATAACTACGGATCGTTCTTATTGGAAGCCGCAGCGGCGAAGAGAAGGCTGGCGCAATTATTTGAATCAGAAGCCTGCGGCAAGACAAGCCATCAGGCGACAGCATTTGTCGTTTGTGAGTCAAGTTGTGCAGACCAGACAATGGCCGAACAGGATGTCAAGACGTTTGCGGGATACGGTTGGCCGAACAGACTTGTTCGTGAATCAACAAAACTGAAACCCTAACGAGGCAGTCAGGCCAAATAAAACGGAATCTGACGCTGCCCCAGTTTAATGCAGACGTTAGTGTTAGTGTTAGTATTAGTGTTAGTGTTAGTTGGCGTCATGGCTGCCACTCATACTGATCGTCCGGTATCCTGGCTTCTAATCGGACACGCTCCTTTTGCCGTGCTCTACGCCATAAGGAGGCTTCGCGACAGCGAATGAAGCGCTGCCGGAAATGGACCGGCGTGGCGGCGTGGGCGAAGCTTCTCGCTTTGCCACTCAAGCGGAACGGAGCGGGATGTCAAGCTCGACCAGGGGTTTCCATCGCCGCGAGCCATCCCACAAGACTGATCGCCCGGCGAATCGACGGGGCATCAGATGAGTGATTGACAAATGGGCGGGCGAACAGCAACTTTGAGGGCCTAAAGCGTTTTACGCCGGGTCCTAGCGACGGTTACCCAACCATCCCCCCCAAATACCGCCGCGATCGGTCTTATGAAACCTCAGTCTGAACGCTCCATCATCCAGGTCGCCCATGTGGTTCGCGACCTCGAAAAGGCAATCAGTGCGTATTCCAGGGTCTTTGAAGTTGGGCCATGGGACGTCTACACGTTTGCCCCTCCGATCCTCAGGGAATCGATGTATCTCGGCAAACCATCAGATCATACCTATCGTTTGGCCGTTACTTGGGTGGGCGGCACCCAACTCGAATTAATGCAGCCACTCACCGGCTACAGCTGTTACGACGATTTCCTGGAGCGAAAAGGAGAGGGCCTGCATCACATCAAAGAAAAAGTCAAGGACTGCCAACAGGCCGTCGCCGAGTACGCCAAAAAAGGCATTCATGTCATTCAAAGCGGGAAGTTCGGTGAAGATGAGTTCTATTATCTCGATACTGAACCTACCGTTGGTATTGTCATCGAACTGGGCAACAACGGGAAGATCCCGCCGCCCGAACTCCGTCTCCCCTAAATATCATTCAACCCTCGCAATACGAATGGCTTATGAAAAATTCATGGTTGCGCCGATCCTTCGGACGGCTTGTTTTCGGTCTGCTGTTAGTGAGCGGTCTCGGTGCCGCGTTCAGTAAAGAATATCAGTTCGCGGTTATTCCCAAACTGCGTGCTCCCTGGTTTAATCGTCTTGAGGTCGGAACCAAAAAGGCGGCACAAGATCTGGGTGTGAAAACCTACATGCAGGCGCCAGCCTCGGCCGACGAAGCAGAGCAGGCTCGGCTGATTCAGGATGCCATCAGTCGTGGCGTCGACGCCATATTGGTGGTGCCAAACAATGCTCAATCTCTGGAACCGGTGTTCGCTCAGGCCAAGCAGGCTGGAATTGCGGTTATCACGCATGAGTCGCCGAATCAGAAGAATGCTGATTTCGACATTGAAATGATCAACAACGAAAAGTTCGGTCAGGCCGCGCTTGAGCTTTTGGCCCAGGGACTCGGAGGGAAAGGTGACTTTGTTGTTTATGTTGGTTCGTTGACCGTCCCGGCCCACAATCTCTGGGCTGATGCCGCATTAAAGTTGGCCAAAGAAAAATATCCAGACCTGAAAGTGGTAGCGGATCGCTTTCCCGTCTCGGAAGATCAAAATGCGGCTCGGGAAAAGACGCTTGAGCTGTTGAGAACTTACCCAAATCTTCACGGATTTCTGGCTTTCGGAAGTCAGGGCGGACCGGGAGCTGCCCAAGCGGTCAGGGAACAGCATGTCCAGGGCGCAGTGGTGATCGGGACGACCTCTCCAAACCAAGCCGCCCAGTATCTGGATGACGGCTCAATGACGAAAAGTATCCTCTGGGACCCGGGTGAAGCCGGCTACGCCATGGTCTGGTTGGCCAAACAGGTCCTGGATAAGAAGGAAGTGACGCAGGGAACGGAAATACCGACGATCGGAAAAATCCCTTCGCTCCAGGGAAACACCATCACCTACGATCGACCGCTCATCCTCGACAAAAGCAATCGCAAGAGTTACGACTTTTAGGTGGTGGCTCAGAATTGTCTTTGACTATTTGAAAATGGCTGGAGGGGTGGATCTCCAGCCATCCAGCGGTAATCGCGAAAACACGTTGAATGGCATGCCTGGCGACTCGCACTCCACTCGGTCAGAGTACCTTTTGCGATTGGAGCGAGTCAGCAAAAGCTATGGGGGCCTTCGCGCCTTGGACGATGTTAGTGTGGGGATAGGGTACGCGGAGATCCATTGTTTGGTCGGTCAAAACGGATCCGGGAAGTCCACCTTAATCAAAATAGTGTCTGGAGTCGAACGGGCGGACTCGGGTGAAATATTATTCGAGAATAAGCCTCTGCACGCTCTGCAAGCCGCTGATTCGATTCACCGGGGCATCCAGGTAATTTACCAGGATCCATCACTTTTCCCTAATTTAACGGTCGCCGAAAATATCGTTATCTCGGAAATTCTGGCCAAAGGCACGCGCTTTCTCAACTGGAAAAGTGTGCAGTGGCGGGCAAAAGAAGTCGCCGAAAAGATTCAGCTTAACATCGATTTAGATGCCCCGGTCCGGGTCCTGTCCTTTGCCCAGCAACAGCTGGTAGCGGTCTGTCGAGCCCTCAGTAATGAAGTTCGGTTGCTAATTATGGATGAGCCTACGACCGCACTGACGCGGCGAGAAGTGGAGATTCTTTTGGACGTGGTACGCGGCTTAAAAAGCAAAGGTATCTCGATCCTTTTTGTGAGCCATAAGCTGAACGAAGTCTTCGAAATCGCAGAACGGTTCACCGTATTACGGGATGCCAAGTGGATCGGCACGTACGAACGTAGTGCATTGACTTTGCCTAAACTGGTCACCTTGATGACCGGACAGGAGGTAGCGACGGAGCCGTTCAGGAACACCGTCGAGGGGAAGAAATCATTGCTGGAGGTTTCGAACCTGTCGCGAAAAAACGAGTTTAATGATGTCTCGTTTGTTCTCCATGAAGGAGAAGTTCTTGGACTGACCGGTCTGCTCGGATCGGGTCGAACCGAATTAGCAGTGGCGTTATTTGGTCTGACACAGCCCGATTGCGGCGAAATCCGGATCGAGGGACATCCAGTCCGGATAAGTTCGGCGGAAGAGGCCATTCGTCTAGGGTTAGGCTATGTCCCGGAAGATCGACTCCGGCAAGGTTTGGTCATCGGTCAATCGATCGGCGCGAACATCATCCTGTCCACTTCTCGCAATTTGCTCAATCGTTTCGGTCTAATGGATGTCGCCGAACGGACGCGGCAAGTCCGGAAATGGACCAAGGCCTTAAGCATCAAAGTATCAGACCCCGACCTGCCAATTGAGACATTATCAGGCGGCAATCAACAGAAGGTGGTCATTGCCAGATGGCTGGCAACCAAACCAAAGGTTCTTATTCTCGACTCTCCCACTGTCGGAATTGACGTGGGCGCGAAAAGGAGCGTTCACCAGCTCATCCATGAACTTTCGGTAGCGGGCGTGGGGATAATTCTCATCACTGACGAAATCGACGAAGCACTCAACAATTGCGCTCGAGTTCTATTGATGCGCAACGGCCGGATCATCGCTAATCTCGACTCTTCCCTGGAGGACGAATCCAGTGTGCAGGCGAGACTTGAAGCGGCATAAAGTCCCGCCTTTCAGCTATTCTTCCGCAGGACGCCGCTGACATGAGAAAACTACTTCAACGAAACGAACTCTTTTTGGCAGCACTGATTGTTCTCTTGGGGCTCGGATTTACGTTCGCCAACCCCAAGTTCGCGACCATTGGGAATCTGTTGGATCTGATAAAGAGTTATTCTTTTTTTGGGATCCTTTCGGTCGGAGTCCTTGTCGTCCTGCTTTCAGGAGGGATCGACATTTCCTTTACGGCAGTCGCTCAAGTCGCCGAGTATGTCAGCGTTGCTTTGATTCTGCAGTTCGGCGGAAACCTTTTCACTGCGTTTCTGGTAGCCTCCAGCGTCGGTATTTTTCTCGGCACAATGAATGGCCTGCTGATCCATTTCATCCGGATCCCGCCAATTATCACGACAATTGGCACATTGAACCTCTATTACGGGGTTTTATACGTATTGTCGGCCGGGCAAATCATTTACCAGGTCCCGAATTTTTATCGCGCCCTTTCCAGCGCTACTCTGCCCGGCAACTTTCCCGTGCTCGGTGCCGTCTGGATCGGTGCCGTTATTCTGACTGGATTGATCCTGAGGTATACCGTCCTGGGCCGAAGTATTTTCGCGCTGGGCGGGAGCGAAATCGCCGCTATCCGGGTCGGCTTCAATGTTCTCAAGACCCGAATTTTCGTCTATTCATTTATGGGTTTTGTGGCCGGATTCGCTGCGGTCGTGCATACAGCCCTTGTCCAATCCGTTATTCCGAATTCTATCGTTGGACGAGAGCTGGACGTGATTGCTGCCGTGGTCCTTGGAGGGGCCAACATCATGGGTGGCTCGGGATCGCTGCTTGGCACTTGTCTTGGCGTCGCTTTGCTGGCAATGCTTGGGAACGGTCTCACTCTGATCGGCATGTCCTCTTACTGGAACAACGTCATGATTGGTCTGGTGATCTTAGTGGGTGTGACGATCAGTGCCGTGCAACGAAACCTGCAGGGCAGACGTCGAGTGGCTAACCTGACCGCCCAATAGCGATGCGTCGATTCCTTCAATATCACCGCGACTTGATTGCCCTCACCGCGATTCTTTTGGTTGTTCTTTTGGTCATGTTATTGTTGAGTCCGGAAAGATTTCTGACTCCTAACAACCTGCGATCGATGGCATTTCAGCTGCCGGAAATCGGCATTTTGACGCTCGCCATGATGGTTGCCATGCTTCACGGAGGAATCAATCTCGCGGTCGTTGGGACCGCGAACCTGACCGCGATCGTCACCGCGTTGGTCGATTCATGCACTGACCCCGACATTGGGTAGCGCATGGCTGACGGTTGTTTTGGGTTTAGGAGCCGGCTTTGCCGCCTCTTTGCTCGTTGGTCTGTTGAGTGGGATTCTGGTTGGGTACGCTGGAGTCTCTTCGATCCTGACCACCCTTGGCACGATGACGCTCGTCAACGGCGTCTGCATCGTGATCACTGGAGGATCGACGATCTCTCGATTGCCAGAGTCGATCCTCTTTGTCGGCAACGGAATTTTGCTCGGCATTCCAGTGCCTCTCTTAATTTTTCTTTTTTGTGGCGCCGGGCTATCACTGGTCCTGGGTCGGACTGTGTTCGGGTTCAACTTATACATGCTGGGAACTAACTCGGAGGCGACGAGATATGCCGGGATCAACAATGCTCGAACATTGCTCGGAGTTTATTTGTTGTCCTCTTTCTTCGCCTCGATTGGCGGCGTTATCATGATGGCGAGATTCAACTCTGCTAAAGCGGATTATGGCCAGTCTTATCTGCTGGTGACCGTCCTGGCTGCGGTACTTGGCGGCACGAGCGCCAGTGGAGGTTATGGCAAAGTCATCGGTGTGATGTTCGCCATTGTGATGCTGCAAATGCTAGCTAGCGGCCTCAATCTTTTAGGTGTGGATCCCTTCTTTGCTATTGCAATGTGGGGAGCGATCCTGCTGCTGGTAATGACCTTGAACCATTTTCTACGACGGCGCGCTTAGATCCTTGGTTCGGGGAGATATACCTTCCTATGAATTTTCAGATGAAATCGAAAACAGACAATGCGATCCGCGGCGGAATAGTGGCGGTCGCCGCAGTCAGGGAGAATCACAACCACCCGGCACCGCGTTAGGTTGGTCGAGTTGCTTCCCGGGCCGCGGCGCGCGATCCATCGTTTGACTGTTGCTGTTTTTGGTCTAAAATATGAAAATTATAATCCGGTCAAGGACGACGGAGCAAAAATGAAAAGGCTAATCGGTTCGTTTAAGATGTTAGTCGGTGAGAAATTCGATCTCTGCCGGACTCTGGCGGTCCTAGGCACGGCAGCCACTCTCCTTATTCCACCCGCCTCTGCCTGCACCGGTCTCGGCATTCAAGCCCAGGACGGAGGTATGGTCACCGGGCGCACGCTCGAATTCGGTGCCGATCCGCAGTCGCACATTGTCGTCTTTCCAGCTGGTACGGAATTCACCGGCACGGTGCCCAGTGGAACGGGTCTCCAGTTTAAGAGCAAATACGGTTTCGCTGGTGCCAACGGCTTCGGCCCTCAGGATGCGATGATCGACGGCCTGAACGAGAAGGGACTCTATGTCGGCCTGTTTTATTTTCCCGGCTGCGCGAAATATATGGAGGCGACCTCGGAGAACAACGCGAAGGGTCTGGCTCCTTGGGAGTTCGGCACTTGGGCACTGGCGAATTTCTCCACGGTCGATGAGGTAAGGGCCGCTATCCCCGGGATTGCGGTAGTACCGACCTATCTCAAGACGCTCCAGGAGGTGCCGCCGGCGCACTACAAAATACAGGATGCCGAGGGCAACTGCATCGTGGTTGAGCCGACCAACGGCCAGCTCCACGTCTATGACAATCCAGTGTGGGCGATGGCCAACTCCCCCGAATTTCCCTGGCATCTGACCAATCTCAACAACTACCTCGACCTGAGCTCCGCCTATCCGGCCAATAAGACGATTCGCGGCCTCAATCTCGCCCCCTTCGGCATGGGTGGCGGTCTGATCGGTCTGCCGGGCGACTTCACGCCCCCTTCTCGCTTTGTCCGCATGGTCATCTATCTGCAAAATCTTCCACCTCAGGAGACGACAGCCAAGGCGGTGAAGACGGCTTTTCACTTGCTCAATAACTTCGACCTGCCTCCGGGGTCGAACAATCCGCCTGCCGGCACCGCGGAAAGCTATTCCGATTATACGTCATGGACGACAGTGAGCGACTTGAAGAACCTCCAGTTCAATTGGAAAACCTTCGGCGACCAGCGCGTGCGATTCATTGACTTGAAAAAGGTCCTCGCGAAGGGCTCCAATCCCCTCACGATGGACATGGGCGACCAGAGCCAGCAGGACATGGGCGATCAGTTGAAGTAGTCGGTTTCGACAGCCTGCAAAACTTGCAGGACCTTCGCCGGCCCATTGTCTGAAACGGCCTGGCCCCCCTTGGTATCTGGAAAACTTGAAACCTTATCGAGCGGAATACCATTTCTCTTGATCAAGGCTTTCTCTTTCTACGAACCTTAAAAATAAAATGGCAGCGACCCCTTTTCCAATCAATCCCACACAATCCACCATGAAAATGCACCGTCTCCTTAACGCCGCCTCGCTGGCCGGTTTCCTTGCCGTTGTCTTGTCACCGGCTGTCCTAATGGCAGCGGAAGAATCTCCCTCGCCGAAGACAGCAGCACCAAACCCGCACCTCGAGCAAGGAGCCCTCGATCAACTCAAGCGCATGAGCACGACCCTGGGCAAGGCCAGGGCGCTTACATTCCGGACTAGCAGCACCGTCGAAGTCCCCGCCAAAACCGGCCAATTCGTCACTCTCTTTGCCACCTCAGAATTCGAGCTGAAACGACCGGACAAGTTGCGAGTCAGGGTCACCGGCGATGTGCCCAACTTTGAATTCACCTACGATGGCGGCACGATCGGGGCCTATGCTCCGAATAATAATGTTTATTCCGTTTCCAAGGCTCCCGGCACGATCGACGAGATGCTGCCCTTCGTCGAGAAAAAGACCGGGATTCACTTCGCCGCAGCCTATGTCCTCTTTAGTGATCCTTACGCTGTGCTTACGAACGGCCTCACCAGCGCCTTTGTGGTGGGCTCCGACATAGTCCAAGGTGCGCCCTGTAACCATCTGGCGTTTAGAGGGCCGGGCGTCAATTGGGAAATCTGGATCGAGAGCGGGGAACGCGCGCTTCCGCGGCGTTTGGAGATAACCTATACCGGCGAGACAAATTTCCCGCGCTTTTTGGTCGAATTCTCCCATTGGAATCTCCATCCGTGGCTGGCTGACGCGGATTTTGATTTCAAAAAACCTGCCGGAGCTAAAGAGATCGCGTTTGTTTCTGAGATAAAGGCAGAGGTTAGGCCATCGAAATAATAGAGAGGAACTAACCAGCAAAACCCTTATGAAACGCTCAACTTGTCTGCTTCCCGGGCTGGCCATCCTCGTCGCAATATCCCTCTCACAGATTGGCTGTAGTGACTACAGTGGAGTTTCGGTAGCCGGGCCTGCCTACGGCGGAGTGGGTTATGGTGCCGCCCCATGGGGCGGCATCTATAGCGGAGCTTATAGTAGCGGAGCGTGGGGGGGCGGTTACGGCTACTACCACAATGGCTATGGCGGCTCGTGGGGCGGGGGCTCTGGCTCGGTCAATGGACGCTGGGGCGGCTCGGCTTCGTGGAATAACGGAAGTGGAAGCGCCTACGGCGCCCGGGGAAGTTCTGCTTCCTGGGGCGGCGGCTCTGGAAACGCCACGGGATTCCGAGGCGGCACTGCGTCGTGGGGCGGCGGCTCCGGTTCCTATCACGGCGCTTACGGCCGATCGGGATCCTGGAGTCGTCGATAAAAGACGTAACTGAACTGCGCAATCGATCCGACAATTACGGCCGCGAGCGCCAGCCATTGCGACAGCTCGTAACCGCGCGGATACTCGCATTGAAAGGGACAATGCTGGTGGGGTGCCTGGCATGAGTATCGGGCCCAGCCTGGTCGGCGTTTCTAATGCCACCGGCGCAACAAGCCGGGTGATCGGCTTTGCCGCTTCGATCGTGCTGCTGGTGTTCTCTCTCTCGCCGAAGCTCTCCGGGTTTTTTCTGCTGGTACCCCAGGAAGTAGCGGGTTCGCTGCTTGTCTTCACCGCCTCATTCATGATCTCGGGCGGCATGCAAGTCATGCTGTCGCGGCCCGTCGATACGCGCGCGGTTTATGTGATCGGTGTTTCCACCCTGCTGGCGCTTAGTGAGAACGTCTTCCCTGAATACTTTCGCGAGTTGCCCGCGGCGGTTCGCAGCTTCACCAGCAGTCCCCTCGCGCTTTGCCTTACTGTCGCGATAGGGCTCACGCTCCTGTTCCGTCTGGGAACTCGCCAGACTGGTGGGGTTGCATGGAATGATTCGGAGGGCTCGATCACCGGCGCAATCGATTTCCTGCGCACCAAGGCGCAAAGCTGGAAGATTTCCGCTGACCTGATTGAAACCAGTACTGCACATGCTCGCCAAGTCCTCATTTACATCGTGGAAAATCATTCGCGCTATCCTCAGGGCGCCCTGCGGGCAGTCTACAACGGGGTGGAACTGTGTGTGGAGATCGTTTACCAGGGAACCCGGACGGGGTACCTCCCGGTTTCACGCGAGGATTCCAATCCGAACGACAATGAGCTCGATAACGAGGAAGCAGCGGCCTATGTCGGCCTGCGCAACTTTCTCCGCGGCCTCGCCGTGGATCGTCAACAGGTAAAAGCCCAGCAGAACCGGGTGACGGTTCGCCTTTGCTACTCGGTTTGACCGAATAATGTCCGTCGTTCGGCTGGTGCCGAGCTGCCGTGACACGAAAAGAGGCCGCAACTGCCCGAGATGACCATGCCGATCAGACAATTGGACATTTCTGGGCTCGGGTATTAGACGCTCCATGCGAGCCCCAGCTGAACATTTCGTCGACCTTTGTGAGCACATGTTCCGCGTCAATGGCTACCGTCAGGCAAAACATTGAAGCTTAGGATCAGCCACCGTCGTGTTCTGTCCCGGCTCGCTGGGCATCTCCGGCTGCTTCTGCCGCACTAACAACCAAGTCTGCGTGGTGTCCGGACCAAAATGAACAAGGCAGCTCGCGACATCCTGGGTCAAATTCTGCGAGCCCGTTTCGATGACCGTGTTATTGGAACCGATTTTCCAAGCGACCCGTTGGGTCTTTTTGTCAACCTGTCCGGAAATTGGGGAATTCTCCCCGCTCAACTACATCCTGGTAAGCGCCTGTGAAGCGCTTGGAGGAGGCGCCTCCGTTTCGGTGAGTTGGGAAATTAGCCACCGATCTCCGTCTTTCGTCTCGATCGCTATGTATCGCGTGGCTGCCGCAGCTCCGTCTTTTGGTGTAACTGTTAGCGCATCAGATAACAACCCGTCAACAGCGTCGGAGTGCCGAGAACGTCCTTAGGATTCACTGGAGAACTAACAGCGCCGCAGCGCCGCAGCGCCGCACCGCCCGAACCATCGAGCCCCTCCTTCCCCTCCGTGACCTCTGTGCGGCAAATTCCCGGACTCAGGCAGAGGAGGAACCTTATGACTTGCGCTTACTTTCACCGACAATCTCCCGGATGCGATCAAGCACGATTGCCAGCAAGATTAATGCGCCCAGGAAGGAGTTGGCAAAATATGGATTGGCCTTTATTTCAATCAGGCCGTAGTTGATCAGCACAAAGATGGCCCCCCCGAGGAAAATCCCGGAGATTGAGATCACTCCGCCATTCAGGCCTGTGCCGCCGATGATGGAGACGGCAAAACTTCCGATCAACCAAGAATCGCCGGTCTCTGGAGCACACGAGCCGATCATGGAGGCCCAGAGAACGGCGGCGAGCGCGGCGAGCAGTCCTGAGAGAACGTGTGCCCTGAATACTATCCCGTCGGTGGCAATGCCGCAGAGTCGGGCCGCATTTTCATTGCCCCCCGTAGCGAGCATCTGTCGGCCGAAGACCGTATAAGAGAACATGTAGCCGGTGGCCAGCAAGATTAAGCAGACAAAAACAAAAACCCAGGAAATTCCAAAGATCGCGCTCTGCCCAATGAACCCAAAATCCTCCGGAATGATGTACGGAGATCCTCCTGAGATTCCAGAGCGCAGGCCCATATAGACGAACATCAACGACAGGGTCACGATGAAGGAATTGATCTTCAGGCGGGTAATAATTAGACCGTTGATCGCACCTGAGATAACACCGAATATAAGTGTAATCGGAACAGCCTGCCAAGCGTTCAATTTAAGCTCTTGAAAGCAAAGACCGAGGATTACGGTAGCCATACTACCGATTGCCCCGACAGAGAGATTCATCCCGCCAACTACCAGGCAAACTGCCTGGGACAAGGCGATCAAGATTGAGAAGGCAATCTGTCGCGCAATGATGAACATGGTATAGGGCTTAAGGAACGTGTCAGAAACCAAGGCTATCGCCCCAAATAACACCACCGTCCCTATTAGCAATCCGAGCGCTCGCCCGCCCCGAAAACGCCTGGATGTTTTGCTGAAATCCGGCATCGGCTCGGTCGGTCCCGCCCGCAATTCTGCTTTCTGCATTAGTGTATCCCGCTCAAAAGATTTCCAATTTCATCCCGCACTCTAGTGTAGGATCTTTCCTCGTCATCCAGCCGATTAACTTCACCAATCACTCGTTGATCCGAAAAAACCAGGATCCGACTGGACAGTCGAATGATTTCCGCCATCTCGGAGGAGATAAGGATTATCGCTTTTCGCTCCAGGCGGGCCAGGTTCCAAATCAGTTGATGGATCTGTTCTTTGGCACCTACATCGACTCCTACGGTCGGCTCGTCGATGATCAGAATGTCGCAATCGGCCAACAACCATCTTCCGATGCTGATCTTCTGCTGGTTGCCGCCACTAAGATTGGACGTCAGTTCGGCAAGACTGCGCGTGCGTACGGATAGTTCGGAAACCATTTTCCGGGCGGCCTCCTCTTCCTTCCTTCGGCTGATGTAGCGCGTCAGCGGATGACGCATTTTTTTCCAGACGAGGAGGGTCAGATTAGTCAAAACGGACTCGCCCAAAAACAGGCCCTCTTCTTTCCTGTTCTCCGTGACGTAGCCAATTTTGTAGCGGAACAGAGCGTCCGAAACCCTCTTTATGGCAGCTTTCTTACCATTCACATAGACCGATCCGGAGTCTGCCTGATCTTCGCCGATCAGTACCCGGGCAAGTTCGGTGCGCCCCGCACCCACGAGGCCGTAAAAGCCGAGTATCTCACCTTCGTGCAACTCAAAAGAGATATCTTTGCATTTCCGTGCCTTGTTCAGAGCCTCGACTTTCAGGACGACCTTTCTCTCGTCCACGTCCGTCGGACCGATGCGCTGTTCCCGGAGATCCCTGCCGATCATCATTCGGACAAGCTCACCTCGTTCAAGTTCGGTCCTCGACCGAGTGCCGATCAGCTTCCCGTCCCGCATGACACTGATCGTGTCCGCAATTCGGTAGACCTCTTCGATCTTATGCGAAACGTAAATCAGCGTAACGCCTCGTTTTTTGAGGCCGTCGAGCAAATTAAAAAGAGTGTCAGCTTCGCTCAACGAGAGGCTGCTCGTAGGCTCGTCGAGCAGGATCACCGTCGCGCGCGCCGCCAGGGCTCGCGCTATTTGGATGAGTTGCTTGTAAGCCGCGCTCAGTTGCCGAACGACCGTTGACGGCGGGAGTTGTAATCCAACCTCCCGCATGAAGACCGAAGCCTCTTCGTATAAGCGTTTCCAATTTACCTGGCCGCCCCGTGAAACCAGAGCAAGCTTGTCGAGCATGATGTTTTCGGCCACGCTCGCGTCAGGAACCACTTGGATCTCCTGGTGAACGATATCGATGCCCATGGCCAGGGACTCTCGGTAGCTCTTCGGCGCCAACCGCTTCCCATGAAATCTCATTTCGCCGGAATCTGATTGATAGATTCCGGTAATGATCTTCATGACGGTACTCTTTCCCGCCCCGTTCTCGCCCATCAAAGCGTGGATTTTCCCGGGATAAAAATCAACGCTGACATTGTCGACAGCTCTCACCCCAGGAAAGCTTTTGGTGATTCCTCGCAGCGCCAGGGACTCTGTGGCCAATTCTTCGTCAGAGGCGGTCATGAAGCTTCGTTTGTCTTCGTCCCGCTGATGGTCACTTTGTCAGGTATTTGGTGGTCAAATTGTCCTTTATCTTCTGGGTAATGGCATCGACTTCCTGAGCATAGGTGTCAACATTCGCTTTCGTTATCAGGACATCACCAGCTTCGATAAACTGATACGGTCGGGTCGGTTTATAGCCATCTAACATGAGCGCGAGAAGTGCGCAGCTGATGTAACCGTGACCAAACGGATTCTGGGCAATTGTCCCATCGATATAGCCATCTTTAATCGCCTGGAGGACAGTCGGGTCTGTATCGATGCCGACAAAGTGCATCCTTTTGTTACTTGAATTCTTGTGCCGTTCGGTCAGCAGAGCCGCTGCGGCCACGGTGGGGTTATATCCGGTCGTGATGATGCCATCGATCTCATCTCCTCGGGCGGCCAGAGCGGCCTCTATCTTGTTACGCGCGACGCTCTGCTGCGTCATGTCCGAGATTGTTTGAATGATATGGACATTCGGATGTTTCGCGACCACTTCCTTTATACCGTCGTCTCGTTTCTTGGTGTTTATATCCGTGACCGTTTCCAGAACATTCAGGATATTTCCCTTATCGCCCATGAACTTGATCAAATCCTCACAAGCCCTCATGGCAGCAGCTTTAATATCAGTCGCAACCGTAAAACTGGCGGGCGTCGGCAGGTTAGGCTCAGCGCCAAATGCGACGGTCAAAATCCCTCGAGCCTTCAGCGACTGGAAAAGCCCGTTGGCTCCAGCCGGGTCACCAGGAAAGACGCTGAAAGCTTTGTATCCGCGGGTTGAGAGTGCCTCGACATTCTGCGTCTCGTTTGCCTGAGTCCATTCTTGTCCAACGGTCGTGTATATTTTGATTTTGTAATCTTTTGCACAGGCTTCGACGCCTTTTTGGACCAAACTCATGTACGGATGAGGCATCATGCCATACCAACAGATCGGTGCGGTTTCGTCGGCGGCTTTTGCTTTCCAAAACAGTGGGCCGACCACCGCCAAGGAGAGAATCAGGATTCTAATAATACCGGGTGAGATGTCTGACTTATTTTTCATATTGGGGGAGCAGTCTTGATTTGCGCATTTTTGCTTCAGGCCGCCGGTGCGTTTTTCTGGTTGAAGGGCAAGCTACCTGTCGAATTTAGGTTGCGGGTAGTTTTGGGGAGCCACACTGTCCGACCTTTAAGCACTCCCAACATAGAATAGAAAATCGCCCGCGCGAAGTGACAATTTACGATAAATAGATCCCCTAATACGCAACGGTGAAGATGGCTGTATCGAATTCAGATGCCGGCCAATCCCATAAAATTCTCCTCGTGGCTTCCGGGGAGACTCTTCCCGCGGGGAAACTGGCGCACGAGCCAAGACTATTGCGGTGAATTCGGCGATCGTATCTCGACGCTATGCTCACGGTTATCATTCACCAATGGGATAATTGCGTCAGTCAGTTCTTCCCGTCGAGGTATATTTGACCGGAGGCGAGTAAGCTGTTTGGCAATCTGGAGATCGTGATGTGATAAAGCGTTTGCCGATAGCGGTAGCCAATTTTGCACGTCGGCCAGTGTTTTGGCAATCGGGGTTTGAGCCGTAAGCGATCCCCCTCCAAAGTTAAACCTAGCAACGTTTCCGTCAGCAGCCGATACATCCAACCGGCTGAGCCGGTATACCAAGTCCAGCCGCCTCGACCTGTGTGTGGCGCGACTGCGTAAACATCTGCTGCCACGACATAAGGTTCCACTTTGTAAGTGCTAATCTGGGCAGGGTTAGCCCCGTGATTGATTGGATTAAGCAACGCAAACAGTTCCCAGGCCCAATCGTGATCCCCCTGGAGAGCACGCGCCATCACTACCCAGACCGCGGCATGAGTGTATTGGCCGCCGTTCTCCCGAATACCCGGGACATAGCCCTGAATGTAGCCGGGGCTAGGCACCGATCGATCGAACGGTGGATCTAACAATTGAATCAGCCTTGCTTCGGAGCGGACGAGTCGCTCCTCAACGGACTGCATGGCCTGACGTGCGCGCTGCGGGCTACCCGCGCCGCTCAAGACCGACCAGCTCTGTGGCAGGAAATCGATCTGGCATTCCAGATTGCTTTGCGAACCAAGTGGTTCGCCGTTGTCAAAATAGGCGCGGCAGTACCATTGCCCGTCCCAGCCGTGCTTCTCGACGTTTTCTTGCAACCGCCGCGCCTGGATCAGGCAACGGTCGGCAAAAGCGATTTCATTGCGTTTCCGCGCCAATTCGGCAAACCGTCTCAGCACATCGTAAAAGAAAAAGGCCAGCCAGATACTTTCGCCTCGTCCCTCTTTTCCTACCAGATTCATCCCGTCATTCCAATCGCAGCTCCCGATCAGCGGCAGGCCATGGGCGCCGAATCTTAGACCATGTTCGATGGCGCGCACGCAATGTTCGTACAGTGTGGCTGACTCCTACAACAGCCAGCCGTTGGCCATCAGGTTCACCGATGGGTCGGGCGTTTCCACGTGGACGGCCCCAAGTGTATGCTTCCAATATTGCCAAACCCCTTTCAGTGCCGCTCGGCCGGCATCGCTTTCGCGAAAGCGTCCGACCAGGTTTTGCGCGTGCGCCAGGTCCCGACCAGCTCCCAGGCAAAACCGGACCTCTCGTTCCTCTCCGTCCGCCAAATCAAGTATGACTTGCAGGGCTCCGCAAGGATCCAGCCCTGCCCCCGTTTTACCTGAGAGGTGCTCCCGCTTGAGCGCCGCGGGATTCGACATATTCCGTTCCTCCCGAGAAATTCTTCCCGATCTCCCGTTAAGGTTCGCCCCGAATCGGCAACATCGACAAAGGCAACAGCTTCAGAAAAATCGGCGTTGTAAAAATTGCGCGCCAATAACGCGCCGGTCTTGTGGTCCACTTCGGTTTGCACATGAAGCAAGTTTTTTTGGCGCTGCTCGCCAAGGACCCATTCCCAAAAACCCGTGATAGAGATTCGGCGAGGACGACCCGAGGCGTTCCGCAATTTCAATACCGAAAATTTTACCGGTGCATCCATCGCTACATAAACCGTCAGTTCGGAAAGGAGGCCATTCTCAGCGTGTTCAAATACGCTATAGCCAAAACCATGGCGGATGACGTAGGGCATCGCCCCGGGGACCGGCAAAGGGGTGGGCGACCAAAAATCTCCGCTCTGCTCGTCACGGAGATAAAAGGCTTCTCCAGTGGCATCCGTCACCGGATCGTCGTTCCAAGGCGTCAGCCGAAACTCGTGCGAATTTTCCGCCCAGGTGTAGCCGCAGCCACTTTCTGGTCGTGTAGCGGTCGGGAAGAATCCGAACTGTTATCGATTAAAATCACCAGGTCCACCAGCAGCGCCTTGACCCGCCAGTAGGAGTGCGCCTGAATGAGTTGTTTCGCCAGCTGGATCTTGGCTGGGTCTCTGATCCGCAAAACGGCGATCGGGATATCGCCGGAGACGCCATACTTCCAAAGTCCACTTTGGCCGCACCGGTTTGCCAGCAAAACGCCAGGGGCAGCACGTTTGGCGGGATCGGCGTAAATCAAGGCGGCAGCCAGTCGAGCATAAGTTTGGGCCTCAGCGTCAGTCGCGCCCAGTTCGCCCAGGGCCACATCCGTCCGGGCGAGATCAAAGCAACGTTCGCTCACCAGGGGATCTTGATATTTCTCGACGAGCGCCATTGCGGCCTCTCGAGTTTCCGACACAACAAGCACGAAATCGACCCGCACCGTTTGCTCAGGAGCCAAAGATTCGCATCTAGCTAGTCTTACCCAGTCGGCTTGCGCGATCCATCCAATACTTGTTGCAACTCTCTCAGCCGCTGGAAAAACCCGAACTGCCGCTTTGCAACCGCCAGCGCGATTACGGCCCGCTATTACACTATAGTCTTGTGTTATAAACAGGCTCTTTCTCTTGACCTCGCTCATTGTTTTTGGCACATCCGCAAGAAGCGGTTCCAAATGGAATGCATTCGGCGATAATCCGCCCGGTCCAGGTTGTAGAGTACACCCCCGTTTACCCGCTCAGAAGCGCCATGTTTTAACTTCTTGGCTGCCGCTCCGCTGATCTGTTCGATTTTGACATCGTCTAAAATGCCGCCCAGACCAACGCGGACAAACCCTTCAGCATCCGTCCGGTTCCTGAATCTGTTGAATTTCGCGGTTGCAGTAACGTGAGGCGATTCCAATTCAAATAGGTAATACACCGTGTTGGCTGCCTGGGCGCTGAGATCCGCTCTTCGCAATGCCGAATACAAAAAAAAGCAGCTCATTTTAGTACTTGCGGAAAGCGGTTCAGAGTTGGTCGTGGCCTTGGTACGCAAGATGCCCGCTCCCCCCCCTTTAGGACTTAGCAAATCTGGGCAGCCGTTTTCAATCGAAAAAGCCGAATCCTAAACCCGAGGCACTTCCGTCCGTAGAACCAAGCTCAGCGTTTGGAACTGCACCCGAATATTAACGACGATGAGCGACTTAGCCAAAAACCTGGAGCGTGAGGCATACGAGAAGCTGCGCGAAGCAAAACAATACCCGCCCGGGAGCTCTCTGCGGATGTTAAAAGAGAAACATGGCCGGGAGCTGTTTCAAGAAGTCAAACGCCTTCGGACCAACAAGAAATTATTAGACGGCGGACATCGGTAGAGAGAGCTACGGACGGCTGGTGCTCAATCAAACCCCAACAACCTTTGTTCGACCTAAAGAAAAGTGGTTTATCTCCGATCTGGCATGACATGCGTTATCTCGCTCTCATTCTCACTTTCTTTATTGTTTTCCCGCTGGCCTCGCGTGCCGCAGACAATCTCGACCAATGGCTGCAGGCCTATTCCGTCAAGAAAAAAACCTTAGACGGATTGACTGCGGCTCTGGTCGACGATATTAAAGCCTCCCATAACGGGGACGAGGCAGCGACGCGGATCGAATCTTATGCCACGGTGTACCACGAGGTGGCTCAAACATTCCAGAATCTGATGCCTGCTTTTCTGAAGAGCAACACGGCGGGCACCCTATCGGCTCTGGAGAGGCAATCCATGATCGAATCGAGCCAGCGAATGAGTGAGGTTGGAAGGCTCTTAACAAGTCAAAGTGACGCTTTTGATGAAGCACTCAAACCTTATCAGAGTGATCCCCGTGTCTCGGCTGCATTGACTACCTTCGCGAACGAAGGCCGCGCGCTCCAGGCCGTGGGGGAAAAATACAAATAGCGCTGCTCAAGTGCACTTCGGCGGGCGTCCATCTCATTCGACACGGCAGCCGATTCTTATTGACATCCGGTCGGGCCGAGCCATCCATTCTGCGATAAAGCTCAGAACCTTCGCGGGCGTTCGTTCCGTCACTTGGCGAGAAGACCCGTCGGACGTAACTTAGCGACCATCCATCCTTAACCCAGAGCAAAGAATGAAAAATCGTTTAATTTTTGCCCTCGCCGGGCTGTTAATCGGCTTGAGTATGCCAGCCTTCGCGCAAGAAAATGGCACGCCCGACCCACAGATCGCCGAACAACTTAATGCACTCGAGCAGCAGTTTACCGAGGCGATGAACAATAACGATGCCGCCGCCGTGGCCGCGCTTTTCACGGAGGACGCAGTTTTGGTGAGGCCCGAAGGACCGATCTACGGCCGGAGGGCGATCGAGAAATGGTATGGAGAATTGTTCCGAAAGTGGCGCTTTAGCGATCATAGTGCAAAACGCGATCCATACTCCCCTCATCTCATAGGAACGGATGGAAAGGAGGTTTGGAGCAATGGCGAATTTGCTCTGACTTTTCAAGCCGAGAATGGCCCCTTCATAACTAAACAGACTGGATATTGGTCATCGATCATCGTGCGAGAGGGCGATGTTTGGAAGGATCGGATGCTGACCTACAACGCAAGTCATTGAATAAGCGCCGCGAGCAGCCTCAGCTTCCGCGTCAGGTGGGTATCAGGCAAAGTTCCAATTCCAACGAAAAGCCGGTCTTTCCTGGTCCTGCTCGTCCGTACTCGGTTTTGAAGGTTAGATTGCAGGCTGGTTTTCAGGATCGCGACTGGCGATCTGGCAGGGTAAACAAAGCGTCTCGTTTTGCCTCCCCGAGTGGAGCAAACCGAGACGGTTCGCCTACTTTTGCCCACGGCTTTCGCACCGCACCCGAGTTGATTCCTTCGCTCACATCGTCTCTCTCGCAATGCGGGTCGGCAATGGTCACGGATCGAGACGTCCGAGGAGCGCGCCACGAGTAAAGGTAAGCGAAGCATCCCGGTTTGCTCGCTCGAAGAGTCAAAGCGGGACGCTTCGCCTGCCTTTAGCTGTTGTCTCACATCCAGCCCAAGATCAACCAACTCCTGAACTCCGGTCTCAGTCCGATGCAGACACCGGCTCTTGAACTGGGAGTTATTCCTTGTTAGGTGATACTCTTCGATACGCTATGGAAAGGCTTTCCAACGTGGATATTACATCGCTCGTAAACGCGATTTTTGACAAACTTCCAGCAGCCATCCTCGGTGGTCTTTTCACTTATTTGAGTTTTCGTCGACGCCATCGAATAGGCCGATTTCTCCTTATTACCTGGCACAGCCTGGTAGTTTTCATAGGTCGCAGGCGCTATATTCTATTCTGGAATGATATAAATCGAGACCGTTCGCGCAGGCTGATTGACGCTCTCCAATCAAAACTACGACAGCATCGACTTCAAGCGATGGCAACGCCATTCGAACTGATGAATTACTACCTTGGCCCTCCGGTTGTAAGCGCGATTGTATTAATTGATACCGACGTTTCGAGCTTCGCCACGGATCCTGAGATGGTCGATAGTATAGAGCGTCAACTAACAAGATTTCTGATGCGTGGCGGTGGAATTGTTGGAACGCATCGGGTGATCCACTCGCGCGTCCGGAATCAGCGGCTGCAGGCCTCCTTTGGTGGCTCAGTCACTGATTCTAAAAAGACACCGAATTCGATCCGGTATCTAAAAACGACGGCGGGACGTGACCACCCGCTTAGCAAGAATTTACCAAATAGCTTCGATCTCGAGGATGGCGATTTAATTTTCGGTCACTGGGAGAAGGAGTGCGTCATCCACTACGAAACGACTTTTGAGACAAGAACGACTCCGGTGGTGGTTTCCCGAGAGCACCTGAACGGACGTCTTGTCTGGATTAACAGCGGCAGCCAAGGGCCTGCGCTCGCCAGAAGCACTGCTGAGCCACCAAGAGACTTTGTTCAAATTGTGGCCAACTCTCTTCTTTGGATCACGGGAAGAAATCGGGATCTCCGCCAGGTGAACGCCTGCCAGATTGTCGCGCATCGTGGGGCGAGTTTATTAGAACATGAGAACACCATGGAAGCTTTTGAGCGAGCGGTCAGATGCGGCGCCGACTACGCTGAACTTGACGTGCGCAGAACCGGCGATGGTGTCCTCGTCGTTCACCATGATCCTGACGTGAACGGCAAGCCAATCGGTTCCAGCACATTTAGGATATTGCAATCGAGTGCGGTGGCTCGCAGTTATCTGCTGGCGACTCTTGAGGACGTTCTCTATTTATGCCGAGGAAAGTTACAACTTGATATTGAGTTGAAGGAGGAGGGTTATGAAGAAGAAGTGCTAAGGTCAGTCAGGAACGTTTTAGCGAATCGCGAGTTCGTGGTCACCTCATTTTCTGAGCTCTCCTTGCGGCGAATCAAACTTCACTTCAGCGACGTCCGATGTGGATTGCTGCTTGGTCATGCAAATCCTCGGAACCGATTCCTGACGCGGTGCCGTGAACTTTTCCCCGTTCGCCGTGCCCTTAGTATCGGCGTTGATTTCGTCGCTCCTCATCAGAGTCTCCTGCGCTTTCACTTCTCGAAACGTCTGCGCTCCAAGGGAATTCCACTTTGGGTTTGGACGGTGGACGATCCAAGCCTGATCCAGAAGCTTCTCCGCGACATGAGTGTCGAAGCTATCATCACCAATGCGCCCGATGTAGCGGTCGCCGAGCGCCAGCGATCGACAAAAAAGAAGTAGATCTTTGCGACTCGGCGCCTCCACGCACACTTTCGATGTCGCGAACGCTGCACCGGTTAACGCACATCCGACGTGTTTTTCACCACCAGTACCGGACAGGGCGCGTATTGGACGACCCGCTCGGCCGTGCTGCCCAGTAGAAAACGTCCGAGACCGGTGCGGCCGTGGGAGCCGATCACAATAAGATCAGCAGCGAGCTCCTTGGCCGCGTTTACGATCTCTTCGTAAGGATTCCCGAGCCGGAAGACCGGCTTGGCATCCAAACCTTTGGCTAGAATTTGCTGCGTAAGGGCCGACAGCTGGGCGTTCACCTCACGCGTCGCCATGTCCACATGTCTCTTTACCATTTCGTGTTCAACATATAATCCCTGATAAAAGGCCGCGGGGTAATCGGGGATTTGCAATACGTGCAGTATATTAATGCATGCCCCCGTGAGCGCTGCCAGTTCCGTAGCATTCTCGATGGTCTTCTTTGAATGTTCCGAAAAATCGACCGGTACAAGGAAATTACGGTAAGTCACTAAACGAGAGCCTTTGGTCTCGAGCGCCTGTTCGTCCGCACTCAAAACGCCTGCACAGGGATCCGATGAGATTTTCGTTTTCATATGATAGCAGCCTTACACGCGGCGTGCTTTCATATATCACAACGCGGTGACTCCACGCAGCCAAATTGTCGAAGTAGCTTGCCGAAGCTCGCCCTTGCCAGTTGGCCGTCCGAAACAGTATCAGTAAAGCATGTGGACGAACGATTCCCCCGCGACAAGTTTAACGTCGGAACAAACTCTATTCGGAACCATGCCGGACGGTGCAAAGGTGGACAAGTACACTTTCACCAATGATCACCGGATGAAGGTGAGCATTCTGAGTTATGGTGGCATTATCCAGTCGATTGCCGTCCCCGACAAGAACGGCAAACTGGCCGATATCGTGCTAGGTTTCGACAAACTGGAGGATTACCTCAAGCCCAATCCGTATTTTGGAGCGATCATCGGCAGATACGGGAACCGTGTCGCCAAAGGTCGATTCACGTTAAAGGGCAAGCAATACCAGATCCCCTTAAACGATGGGCCAAACGCTTTGCATGGAGGACCAGAGGGATTTGACAAAAAGCTCTGGCAGGCAACGCCGATCGCTGGTTCAGGCTGGATCGGTGTCGAACTGGCCTATCTTTCGCCCGACGGCGAAATGGGTTTTCCGGGCAACCTTACAGTGACCATGCGTTATACCATCAACAATGAGAATGAACTGCGACTTGAATATTCGGCGGTAACCGACCAGGAAACGATCGTCAATTTGACCAATCATACTTACTTCAATCTGGCTGGAGCCGGCGCCGGCACGATTCTGAATGAAGTCGTGTTCATTGATGCCGACCTGTTCACGCCGGTGAACGAAGTCCTTATACCGACCGGCGAATCGCACGAGGTGAAAGGTACTCCGATGGACTTCACCGTGCCGACGGCTATCGGCGCCCATATTCGCGCTGACCATCCCCAGCTGAAATATGTCGAGCCTAAAGAAGGCGGCTATGATTTGAACTGGATCCTAAGACATCCTGGCAATTTGAAAGGGTTAGCGGTACGCGTCGTTGACCCTCTAAGCGGCCGAACCGTTGAGATGTACACTGACGCCCCTGGAGTCCAATTCTACTCCGGCAATTTCCTGAATGGCACGGTGAAGGGCAAACAGGGCCTGATTTACCCCCACTGGGGCGGGTTCACCCTCGAAGCCCAACACTATCCTGATTCGGCAAATCACCCGAATTTTCCGAAGACGGAAATCGCCCCCGGCGAGAAATACTCTCAGACCACGGTTTACAAGTTTCTCCCTCTGTGAGCTATTTATTTCCGACTCCAAAGAATTTGAATAAAGACTGAATGATGGTACCGAAAGCAGCAATGCGGCCCGACGAAAGGGCCGATTGACGCTTCGAAATCGATGCCGACGCAAAATGAAACACCTGGACTGGCGAGCGACCGGAAAATCGCCGAGAACACTGTTTTCGCAGTGCTCATTGCCATCAGTGTTTCTCACCTTCTCAATGACACTATCCAATCGGTCATTCCCGCGATTTATCCGATTCTAAAGGAATCTTTCCACCTCAGCTTTACCCAGATCGGCCTGATCACCCTCACCTTTCAACTGACCGCTTCATTGCTTCAGCCTTTCGTGGGGCTTTACACGGACCATCGTCCTAAGCCGTATTCATTAGCGATCGGCATGGGGTTCACGCTCGTCGGTCTGCTCCTCCTCTCGAAGGCCAACAGCTTCCTGATGATCTTGTCTGCAGCGGCCTTGGTCGGCATCGGCTCATCTATCTTCCATCCGGAGGCTTCCAGGCTAGCTCGCATGGCCTCGGGAGGCCGACACGGATTCGCTCAATCGATTTTTCAAGTGGGCGGCAACGCGGGAACTTCGCTAGGACCGCTCTTGGCCGCATTGATTATTGTCCCGAGAGGGCAATACAGTGTCAGTTGGTTTTCCGCCGTGGCCCTGGTGGCGATTATCGTCTTGTCAAATGTCGGCCATTGGTACAAGCAGAATCTCTTCAGACTCAAGCTGGGGGCTCATCCAAAAGATCGAGAGAATCGCCCAATTGCCTCACGAAAAAAGATCGTCTGGGCCTTGGCGATCCTGATCGCGCTGATGTTTTCGAAGTTCTTTTATCTCTCGAGCATGACTAACTACTTCACATTTTTTCTGATCGGGAAATATCATTTATCTGTGCAAAATGCCCAATTACACCTGTTTCTTTTTTTGTTTTCAGTGGCCGCTGGAACACTTGTCGGTGGCCATTTGGGCGATCGGTTCGGGCGGAAATACGTGATCTGGGTTTCGATTCTCGGCGTCGCACCGTTTACCTTGGCTCTCCCTTACGCCAACCTCTTTTGGACCGGAGCGCTGACGATCGTTATTGGTCTGATTCTAGCATCCGCTTTTTCAGCTATATTGGTTTACGCCCAGGACCTGGTTCCCGGGAAAGTGGGTTTGGTTTCTGGACTCTTTTTTGGTTTTGCCTTTGGCATGGGCGGGGTCGGTTCCGCGGTTTTGGGCAGCCTCGCTGACCAAACGAGTATTAACTTTGTCTTCCTGGTCTGTTCGTTTCTTCCACTAATCGGCCTGCTCACGGCATTTCTACCGAACTTGAATCAACCAGGGGTTAGGACAAGATCGCCATGAAAAGAAGGTCAAGAATTGCAGGATGAGCTGCGAATCTAAACCACATCCTGGAGATGGGATCCGAGAACGCCAAGAATCGGCTGCATCTCTTGTTGTGCTCCTGGACAGCCGGAAGCAATTGAGCGATACTGAACAGGCCGTGCAAGTCCTGTTGGCTGCGGGCATGTTCGGGATTTCAATGGATTGAAGGAGGGTTCGGAAGAGGTTCATGTTCGCACGTTTCTTTCTAAGGGAAGCGACGAAAGGGTGGCCAGAGTGGAAAAAGTCGGTTCCCGATTCTTGTGCGCACTTGCATCCCTCAACGTTGACAATTAAAATAACTCCTTAATCGTTGGTGCCCGATTCCGAAGTTAATCTTAGAGAGCGGCCAGACGCCAAGCGCTTCCGGGCTTTCACAGGGGCCCTTGGAGTTGGTTGATGAACGCCAGTCTGTTTGGGACCACGGGATCGGGCGCTCAAAATGACGGTAATTTTAAAAAACAGATTTCATGGCAAGTACCTTTTTGGAAGCTGCTAGAATTTTTTTTGTCCAACGGAATTCCCTTCTTCTTTTTTTCTGCCTATTTGCCCGTTTGCCGGAAGCACATTGCCAAACTGTTGCGCCACCCGATCCTGCCCCAATGGTGGTGTCCCAGGACCCACCGGTGGCCAACCCTTTTGAGTCCGAGGTCAACGCCCTGGAGGCAAGACTTTCTCAGTCACCCATCTCCTCAAGCCCAATCGTTTTTTACGGCAGCTCTTCCATCCGGCTTTGGAAATCGCTTCAACAAGATTTTTCGGGATACGCCGTATTAAACTGTGGGTTTGGAGGCTCGCGCATGACCGATTGTGTCCGGTATGCCAACAGGCTCGTTCTTCCTCGGAAACCATCGGCCATTGTGATTTACGCGGGCGACAACGATCTCGCCGGAGGCGCCCCGCCAGAGAAGGTCTTCCAGTCCTTCCGGCAATTGTTCGGAATTTTCCGGACCTACTCTCCTTCGATCCCCATTGCTTTTGTCTCGGTAAAGCCAAGTCCCGCGCGTCTGATTTTTTTGGAAAACATTCTGAAATTTAATCGTTTGGTGGACGATTTTCTCAACACTCAGCCGGAGACAGAATACATCGACGTCTGTTCCGACATGCTTGGTCAAGATCGTAAGCCGATCCAGTCGCTCTTCGTGAGCGATCAGATCCACTTGAGTCCCGCAGGCTATCAAATCCTCCGAAAAGAGATTGGGGAATTCCTTTCTCAAGACTGCCCCAGAGCCCGAGCCGCTGCCCGATCGCAGTGAAAAGCAATCTCTTTTGTCGCCGCCCGGGTCGGTGCAAAATTTTCCTGTATTGATCGGCCCATCGGGTTTAAGTTTTTTTTTGCGTTCACCGACGGCTCCTCCCGCCGATCGCGAACGACAGACCATCGGTTACTTGAAACCATGGTTGCCCCCGATGCGTCTGAACTTAGGTGTTGCTTTGATTTGAAGAGATCATTGGATAACCAAAACAAAGGAAGACAGTGGATTGAAAGAGATGGACGAGGCAGCTGTCGACGATGAAGCGTCTTATTGAACTCGATATCCTGCGGGGGATGTTGTTGCTCATGATGGTCGTAAATCATGCGCCTTCCCCGCTTCGGGTATTCACGGATCAGCCCATTGGCTTTTTTTCTACCGCTGAGCCGTTTGTCTTTGTTTCTGCGTTTCTCGCCGGCTTGCTCTTTCAGCGCCGAACCGAAAAACAAGGTTTCCAGGCAGCCAGGGATGCCACGGTCACCAGGGCCTTCCGCATCTATCGTGCTCACCTTGTCACCCTCGGCTTTGCCTTTGTCGTCGGGGGCGTGTTCCTCGCACAACTTCCTGGTATTCAGCATCTGCTCGACCAGTATTACAAAAATCCCGGACCTGCGATTGTGGCGGCAACGGCTTTGGTTTTTCAGCCGCCACTCATGGATATATTGCCGATGTATGTCCTGTTCTCCCTCTTAACGCCCTGGGTATTCTGGGCTGCCAGTCGGTGGGGTTGGAAAAAAGTTCTGTTCGCCAGTGCCGCTTGCTGGGTAATCTCCCAGTTTCGCGTTCGGGAAATGCTCCTGGCCAGCCTGAAGGACGCTACCTTCCTCAATCCCGGACCCTTTGATCTTCTGTCGTGGCAGTTGCTGTGGGTGGGTGGCCTGATTTTCGGGAAGTCAGTTCAGGAAAAGCGACCAGTTCTCCAATTGTCGACTCGATCTGAAGGAATTCTTTTGATCCTGGCGATGGCATTTCTGGGGCTTCGCTGGTACACCATCGCAATGCAGATCGACCCGGGTAAACAGTTCTGGATCTTGGACAAATGGCATCTCGGTCCGTTACGAGTCATGAATTTCTTCGTTACGACCTGGGTGATAGCAAAACTGCTGCCAGCATTGCAGCGCTGGGAAATTCCACTGCGACCGTTCAGTGTCGTCGGACGCAATATGCTACCGGTATTTTGTTGCCAGATTTGTCTTTCCCTATTGCTCGTGGGGGTTATCGACCCAAGTAAGAGCCACAAGCCTCTGGCGATCGTTCTGGTTTTCGGTCAGATCTTGAGCGTCTTTCTCATTGCATGGTTTCTAGAATGGAGGACCAGCATGAAAAATAATCACTATTTTCCAATCGCCGGTACGCCGAGGTAGAAGTGGGGGTTGGGCCCATCAGGCTCATCCCCGCAAAAGAAGATCGGATGTCGCACGGAGGGCACGAAGGAATATCTTCTCGTTCTCACGAGCCGAATGGCGTTTCTTGCCGTCACTCACCTGCGGTTGATCGGGCGTTGCATTTTTGGCTTAGGCGGAGAAGTCACCTCAACCACTTTCGCGTGGGGCACTTCACCTGGGACCGGCGCCAGCGTTTCGACCTCGGCCCCACGCCTCTTCGCCAGTTTGGCAGCGATGGTGAAACACATCGTTCGATAAGGGTTTGAAGCGTCGTCCACGAAGATAACCTTCTTGCCCCGAAGGTCTTTTCTTCCCTTCAGCTTCTCGCCGATGCCAAGGTTTTCCAGCATTGATTCAGCGTGTGTTTGCGCTCGCTTCCAAGACATATTAATCGGGGAGGCAAGATAGGAGGCAACAAGCAGATTGGCGAGGGTAAAATTTGGTTTTCAGAAGAAGGAAAGGCATTCGCCGTCTGCTCGAGGGCCCACGGTCAGCGAACCGTCCCGGTCTGCCAATTTTCAGAAGCGCGTGCGTCGAACGCGGAACGTCGTCACGCCGACCCTCCGCTACGTTTCTGCCGCTGACGACTGCCAGACAGAGAGAGATGCATTGATTCCAATCCCCTCATTAGGCTGGCCAGATCTTCGGGGGTATCCAAATCGATCGCGCCCTCGGACCAATCTATTACTTCAACCCGGTCTGCTTCTTTGGAGACCAGATTTCTGGCTCCTTGATCACCTTCGAGGTTTTTTAATTGTGGGAACCAATCCGATCCGAAGATCATCGGAGCTCCCAGGATCCCATTGTACCGAGCAGAGATGATGAGGTCCGTTTTTCCATTCATTCGATCGAGAAATCGTCTGATCACGTCCGAGTTCAGCCAGGGTTGGTCCGCTAAAAGCAGCAAAACAGACCCTGCCTCCTGTTCCTCAGCGCGTTCTACCCCGATCCTTATCGACCCAGCTAAGCCGCTTTGCCAGAAGGGATTAACAACGATGTCGGCGCCGCAGTCCTTGATAACCGGAACACAATCATAAGCACTGCTTCCGAGGACGACAATCAGATGCTCGGGTTGCACATCCGACGCCATCCTGACTATCCGACGCAGCAAGGGTTCTCCTAAAACAGACAGCAATTGCTTCGGCCGCCCGAGTCGGCGTGACCCGCCTGCCGCCAGAATAACTATCGCAGTTCGCCGCAGCATATCGGTTCCCTCAACTTATGGATCGGTTCAATCCGGTCGCGCAATTGTCCTCCTTTTCGTCCCGTCAACGCGCCCTGCACTTCTGCGATAATGGCCATCGCAATTTCTTCTGCTGTCTCAGAACCGATATCCAATCCGGCCGGACTATGTAAAGCAGATACGTTCCCCAATGGACACCCTTCTTCTATCAGCCGGTTCAAAAGCAACCGCTTTCGTCGGCGGGGTCCCAGGAGACCGACGTAACCAAATCCATCCTGGAGCACCTGTTTTAGGGCGACGACGTCCCGTCCGAAATGATGAGACATCACCACGCACGCTGTGCGCGAATCCCCAGGCGGAAGTTCTTCTGCGTCGGCAACGACCTCGACCTGCCATCCCAGGTATCCGCCCAGGTGCGCGACCGCTTCGGCGTCGAAATAATCCCCAAAGATAATCAAACGGATCGGCGGCCGAATCTCCTGAACAAATTCCTCTGCCTGAGCGGCGAACGGAACTTCGACCAACCGAGTCCCGGCACCCGCATTGTCCAGCTGGTAATTTGTCGATACCATAACCGGTATGCGATCGCCGAGGACGCCAATCAGCCCGTTCAGAAATGCATTCGGCTTTAAAATCCGTTCGACAAATACCTCAATCGAACCATCGCATGCAAAGCGTGAACGCAAATCAAACGAACATTTCGCCGGCTTGCCATGGAGAATCACCTCCTGCGCCAGATCGGCGATTTCTTCCTCAATACAACCGGCGCTCAGTCGACCGATAAATGGCCTGCCTGCCAGAACCAGCATCCGAGAACCGGGCTGCCGGTAGGTCGATCCCGACGACTTGACCAAGGTGGCTAAGGCAAAAGGCCCATCAGAACGCCGATACTCGTTGAGGATTTGTCTGAGCTCTTTCCAAGCCATTTCAACAAGTTATTCGACTCTGGCGAACGAGCAAGATCCGCTCAGAAATTGTTAGGGGCTATCGAAGCGACGTTCTATAGCAAGTTAAGATTGTCTGCAGACTCGTTGGAGCCTACGCTTGCTACTAGTGTCCTGTCCCCGAAATACGAGGTGTTTTGTTGCGATCAAAATGGGCCGCCGGCAAGGCGTGAGGAGGGAGCATATCTGAATCGATACGTGACTGACGAGCAACGCAGCCGCCGGCCCATTTTCATCGCAACCCTCGGGCGGCCAGTTGGCTGTTTTTCCGCGTTGCTCGCTCGACCCGTATGACTCAGATATGGGCGCTTCGCTCGCGCCTTGAAAAACAGCCAACTGACCTCCGGCAAAATACCTCGTATTTCGGGGACAGGACACTAGATTAGCTCCCTGCCATGCTGATCGCCGGCTGATCGATGCCTGCCGGTAGCAGTTTTTCCGGCAGGATGGGAAACTCGCGCACCCTTCTCCCCGTCGCGTTGTAGACTGCGTTCGCGATCGCCGCGGGCATCCCAGTGACACCGATCTCCCCAATTCCACGAGCCCCAAGAGAATTAAATATCATATCGGGCTTGACGATAAAATGGACATCGATGTAAGGGACATCGGCATTGGTAGCGACCAGATAATCTGCGAAATTCGCATTGGCATAACGGCCCGTCTTTTCCTCAAGGTGTGATCCTTCCAAAAGAGCCATCCCAATGCCAAAGACAATTCCCCCGATGATCTGGCTGCGGGCAGCCTTCTCATTGATCACCGCTCCAATGTCCATCACTGAAGTGATTCGCAGGAGGCGCACTTCGCCGGTCCAGCGATTCACTTTTAGTTCGCAGAACTGCGCTCCGAAAGAGTGGAAGGCGTATTTCTCCTCTTCTTCACCCGCCGCAGCCATCTCCACAGCCTCAACCGAACCCCGCCCAATGGCACTCAGTGCCGAACCGAAGTCCACACTTTTTCCTCCGCCGACCAGTTCTCCATTTCGATAGGCGATCTCTTCAATTTTCGCACCGAAAAAAGGCGATTTCCTATCCTTGACCGCAAGCTGTATCAGCTTCTTCTTGGCGGATTCCGCAGCCTTCTGGATCGCGGGAGTAACGCTCGAAACCGAGGTCGAGCCTCCTGACGTGGGCGCCGGAGGCAGAGCCGAGTCCCCGAGTTCGGTGCGGATCCTCTCGATTGGCAATTCCAGGCTGTCGGCACCAACAATCGCCAGGACAGTCCAGGTTCCAGTGCCCAGGTCTTGAGTCGCGGACGAGACCTGAGCCGTTCCATCGGCCTGAAGCCGGACCTTAACGGAGGCTTTATTGCGGTGAGCTGGGTACAGAGCCGAAGCCATTCCCATCCCGATCTGCCAGTCGCTATCATGGACAACACCCGGCTCCGAATTCCGCTTGGACCATCCGAACTTTTCAGCGCCAAGCTGAAAACATTCGACCAAATGCCTTGAGGACCAGGGGACATTTCTTCCCGGGTACAAATCCGCATCATTCTTGACCCGCAATTCCACTGGATCGATGTCCAGTTTCACCGCGAGTTCATCCATGGCGCATTCGAGAGCGAACATTCCCGGAGCGCATCCTGGAGCCCGCATAAAAGTCGGACCGCCCACATCCCAAGGGACTAAAGTCTGGCTTACTTCGATATTGGGAGACTTATACAAAAGCCGCGAGGTGCGATGAGCAGCGGCTTCAACAAACACTTTCGAAAACGACACCGTAGATCGAACGTCATGCTTGACCGCCTGCAACGTCCCATCCGGATTTGCTCCAAGGATCAGCTGCTGGATCAATGCGGGCCGATGTCCAACGAGCGTAAACATCTGTTCACGAGTCAGGATGGTCTTGACCGGTCGTTGTAGCGCGCGAGCTGCGGCGGCCGTCAGCGGTGAAAACATCCACATTGAACCTTTGCAACCGAACGCTCCTCCCACAAAAGGACAGAGCACTCGGACCATATCCTCATCGATCCCAAGAACCGCTGCCACGTCGAGACGATGTGCAATCACCCCTTGGGTAGCGTCGTAGATCGTTAGTCTATCTCCCTGCCACACGGCAGTGGTGGCGTGAGGCTCCATCGGATTGTGATGATAAATTGGCTCTCGGTAAGTCACGTCAACGATTACCGGGCTGCTCTTAACTGCGTCATCGATCGATCCGACGCTTTCGGCCAGAAACTTCGTCGTGGCCTTTTCTCCGCCCACGGACTCAGGCGGAAATGAAAATTCCATGCCTTTTTCCCACGACGCGACCGGATCCGCCACTTCATACTGCGTCTTGACAAGGGCAGCCGCATCCCTTGCTTGTTCGAACGAATCTGCCACCACCAAACCGACGATTTGCCCGTAATTCAGGATTTTTCGATCCTGCAAAGGCGGCAGAATTTCTCCGCTCATCGCTCCCTCGGACGGCTCCAGCCCGTGGTACAATTTGAGCGGATTAAATGGCGTGTACACCGCCGCAACACCTGGAGAGCCTTCAGCAACACTTGTATCCATGCTCCGAATCGATCCCTTCGCCACCGTGCTGGTTAACAGGTAGCCATACGCGAGGTTTTCCATCAGGCGATCGCCTGAGTAGATCGCGCGGCCAGTCACTTTCAATCTCCCATCCACCCGATCCTGCGGTTTACCTATGATACTCGTGCTCATGCCAAATCTCCTAAATTCATTAAGGCGCGGACGATCGTTCGCTGCACCAGATCCACTTTAAACCGATTATGTTGCGAAGGATTCGCTCCCTCTACGGCGAGCTTGGCTGCGTCCACGAATGTCTCTTGCCTGAGCGGTTTGCCGACGAGTGCCTCGCGGACTTTCGGCAAATTCCAAGGCTTGGTTCCCACACCTCCGACGGCGATTCGAACGTCTCTGATCGTATTCCCGTCAACATCCAGCGCGACGGCGGCGGAAGTCAGCGCGAATTCGTACGATTCACGATCACGAATTTTCAAATAGCTGGACCTTCTGGCCCACGACAACCTTGGAACACAAACTTCGACGATTAATTCTCCAGGTCGTAACTGGTTTTCGCGCTCTGGAGTCGCCCCAGGCACCAGGTAGAAGTCGTCCAGCTTAATCAGACGTTCATCGTCACCATCTTGCAGCCGCAGGCTGGCATCCAGCGCGACCAAAGCCACCGCGAGATCACTGGTATGAGTCGCGATACAGGAAGAACTGGTCCCAAGTATTGCGTGCATCCGGTTTTCACCGTCGATCGCGGAACAGCCGCTTCCCGGTTCACGTTTGTTGCATGGGGTAGTAACATCGCGGAAAGTAGCCACAGCGAGTTCGCTGCAGAAGGTTTCCGCCGATGCTCGCCATATTGCGAATCTGCGGCGACGCGCTCTTCAAGAGCGCCTCGGAAATAACCGGATAATTCGCGATAACTTGAGGATGAACTGCCACCTCACTCATCTTTTCCAGAGCACCGATATGCAAGCCGTCCTCGCGCATTTCCATGCCGCGCATTTGCAGCCCGTTAACATCAAGCAAACGCGACGGATTCATCACTTCCAGCTTCATCAAATCGATGACTGTCGTTCCGCCCGCGATAAACGTGGAATCGGTGCCGGCCCGTGACGTAGCCTCCTGGGTGCTTGAGAGCGACTCGTAGACGAAAGGACGCATCAGTTCACCCCTTCTCTCATTTTCGTGGCCGCGACTTTGATCGAGTCCACGATGTTCGGGTAAGCGCCGCACCTGCACAAATTGCCGGACATAAACTCTTGAATCTCGCGGTCCGAGCCAGTATGCCCTTCCTTGATACACGCGACGGCCGACATGATCTGACCTGGTGTGCAATAGCCGCATTGAAATCCGTCACATTCGATAAACGCCGCTTGAACGGGGTGCAATTCATCGCCTTTCGCCAAGCCCTCGATCGTCGTGATCTCCCTCTGCTGGGCCATGACCGCGAGAGTCAAACACGATAGAACCCGCTTTCCATCGAGATGCACCGTGCAGGCGCCGCAGGCCCCTCGATCGCATCCTTTTTTCGATCCGGTTAACTCCAATCGATCTCGCAATGCATCGAGCAGCGTAACTCGAGGATCAACCACCAGCACTTCAGGTTTCCCGTTCACCATTAATTTGATTTGGATCAAACCCTGAACCTTGTTTGATCCAGGCAGAGCGCTCTTGGGAATATCCTCCTCAGCAACGGTGGTCCCTCGTGCCATTGGAGCTGCTACTGTGATACCGGCCGAAATAGCCGCCAAACGACGTATGAATTGTCGTCGGGAAGAACCGCCCTCGTTGTCGGTTCCAAAATCGGCAGGCGGTTCCATTTTACAATCGGATTTTCGCTGCATAAGCTTCGAACTACTTGGTTGAGCCTTGTCCTTCAGGCAATGACTAATGAGGACTCTCCTAACAAACGCAGAATTAAAGTGATTTCTATCAAAAAGTGTTGGCCGGGATTTCACGAACAACCTGCATGGCTGCAATCGAACTTTTATGCCTTCAATCTGCAGCTTGCGTTTTGCACTCAACGACTGCCCTGTCAGGCCTCTGGCATGCCCAAATTTCTACCTGCCAAACCTACTATGCTTCTTGACCTTAGCGATCGAGCGAAATTCAAAGTCACGGGGAACGATCGCGTCCGCTTTCTCAACGGGCAGCTCACCAATGATATCCTGAGCCTGCCTCCCGGTACTGCAATTTACGCCTGCGCGCTGACCGCCAAAGGCAAGCTTTGCGCCGATCTGTTCGTCGCCGCAACCAACGGAAGTCATTATCTTGATGCCGAGTCTGTTTTAGAAGAACCGCTCGCGGCGCGTTTGGAAAAATACATCATCGCAGACGACGTCACGGTTGAAAAGGTAACCGAAGAATCAGGGCTCTTTCACCTGATGCGGCCGGAATCGGATAACCCGGAAGTCCAGGCTCTCGCCTCCTTTGAATGGGCGGCAGCGACCAACACATTACTGTTTTTCTCGAACCGATTCGGCTACCCCGGCTTGGACGTCTGGTTTCCAGCCGCTCAAGCAGCGTTGGTCCGGGAGAAGTTGAAAGAATCTCCCATCGATTCGAAGGCGGCGGAAGATCTCCGGATCGAGCAGGGCATCGCTCGGTGGGGCAACGAACTGTCTGAGGATGTGATCCCAAATGAAGCGGGCCTGGATAAGCGGGCGATCAACTACGAGAAAGGATGTTATCTCGGTCAGGAGATCATTAGTCGAATCAAGAGCGTGGGTCGCGTTAACCGACACTTGTGCGGCTTGATACCGAACGCTGACATCACTATCAAGACCGGAGATAAATTGTTTTCCGACAGAGAGTCAGCCAGGGAAATCGGAGTGATCACGAGCGTCGGCCAAGACCGCTCATTTCGTCGCGTCATCGCATTAGGATATGTCAGGCGAGGCTTTGACGCTCCCGGATCGATCTTGCAAGTTCGGCGCAACAATATTCTGATTGGACCAATTGAGGTTAGCAACCTTCCATTCATTTCAGCATGAAAAATATTTTAGTCCTTTCGGTGATCCTGATCGCTTCGGCAGTTGCCTGTTTGGCAGATCCGGTTGCCGTTTTCAATGTTCAGTGGGGAAAAGGCAAAGATCGGCAAAAGCGCAGTTTCGTCGTCGCCTTTTTCGACCTCGACGCGCCGCGAACCACTGCCAATTTCAAAAAGTTGGTTCAGGACGGTTTTTATCAGAAAACAACCATTCACAGGGTATTTCCGAACTACCTGGTCCAAGGCGGTGATCCGCTCAGCCGGAAAAAAGACCGGATCGCTGTCGGGACGGGCGGTCCCGGTTACACACTGCCGGCCGAAATTCGGAGAAAACATTTTCGCGGATCTGTCGCGATGGGTCGACTGCCAAACAACGTCAATCCGAATCGTCAATCGAACGGAAGCCAGTTTTATGTTTGCCTTCAGTCCCTCCCAGCCCAGGATGGCCAAGACACTGTCTTTGGAGAAGTGATCGCCGGGCTCACCGCGCTAGACGAGATCAGTCATCTGCAAGCTGACACTAACGCCAATCCAGTCGATCGGGTGGAGATTACGCGAGCTTACCTCGTTGATCGTTCGCAGCTAGGTCATCCGGTTCAGGTCAGGTGAGGAATCGGGAATTGGGAGCCGGAAGGTAGGAGGCAGTAGGCAGTAGCCAGCAGCCGGGAGTCTTGTTTCAGCGCTGTTCTTGGCACCCACTCTCCTGCAAAAGCTTAATTGCTTAGCAGGTGTGGCAACATTCATTCTCCTGCTCGACACATCCACATACCTCCGCGTGGTGCTCTTTTCTGCACGGCTTCTCGTCACAACATTCTTTCTTGCATGGCCTGTAGCAGCGCGTGTACGCAACAACATCCAATACTTTGATCGGATCCGTCGGATCATCACTAGTAATCACCAGTTCACAACACTCCGGATCACAGCTTGCCTTGTACTGAATGACTACCTTGAGACAACATCCACGAGGCAAAGTTGCCGGGAACGGATTGCTAATCAGCTTAAAGTGACGCCGTTCGCGCCTGAAGGCGACGCTGCTAACGTGCAGATCACATTTGCCGATGTTGCAAATCGACACCGTTTTGTGGGCTACACCGCAATCAACCTCGCCGAAGTACGTTGAGCCGGTCACCACAAGCTTTCCCGCCGGGGCGTAACCGGAAACGTTGATGGTCCGAACGCCTCCAGGGTCATCGCTGCTGATCGAAAGGATTGCCCCCTTCGGGCCAAAACTGCTTGGCTGAAAGCGGATCGGCAGGTTGATCGATGCGCCGGCCGCGATAACCAGAGGATATTTGCTCACGCTCGGAACAATGAACTCCGGCGACGACGAGCCAACGTTCAATATTGACAATGCGCAGGGTCCATTGTTGTTAAGTGTCAATGTTCGGTCGACGAACGATCCGAGACAGGAATCCCCAAAATTGCCATGGTCTACGATTACCGTTTCGAGTGATCCAGTTCCGCCGAAACCGAACGTGACCAGGTCGAAGAACGGATTTACCGGATCATTGCTGGTAATCCGAATGGTCGCGCTTTCAGTCACCCCACGTACCGTTGGGTTATACTCAATCGTAAAGTCCAAAAGAGCACCCACTGCGACTGCCAAGGGAGTAGCCGGCGCTGGCAGTACTGTGAAATCACTGGAGCCGGTAAGGCGCTTTACACTGAGGATCATTAGGTCTCTGTTGCCAACATTGAATATTCGCAGAGTGAGAAACTTCGGTCCTTTGCATACCACCCCAAAACGAAGGTTGTCCTGTAGATTGACCGCAATGGCCGGTCCGTAAAAATGTTTCAGCCCGTTCAGCAGCGCGATGCCCTTCGGACTGCCCCAGCCGGTGCAGGCATCCCATCCAGGGCCCACCGGATAGCCGGCTACGCCATTCATGCCGTTGTCGCTTGCGCCGGGTTCCGCGAGAATGTCTCGGAAGACGCTTGAACCCAACGCATACAAAACAGGATTAACGAATCCGACATTTTCGTCCAGTGCGGCGTTGACTACGGCGATCAGTCCGGCCCACAAAGGCGCCGACGCGCTCGTGCCATTAGCTGGAAAGATGGAAGGAGCGCCGCCCAGAATAATCGGGTAGCCGCTATTCGGGCTCGCATTCGCCGAAACATCCGGAACGCCTCGCCCTTTGTGGCCGTCATTCAGCGACACTGGAATTGCTGCATCGACCTGGTACCAAGGCTGGGGAAAGAAATCACTGATTCCGCCGCCGGTCGCTCCACTTCCAGAAAAGCCGCCAAAGGAAAAATTATCAATCCAGGAGTATTCGTCGAAAGAGGATCCAACGATGTTGCCGACCGTGGTTCCCCCGACGGAAAGTACCCATGGATCGCTAGCAGGGTACTGAACATGAGCAAGGCCATCTCCGACCTTGGAGTCCGTTCCCGTATCACCTGAGGCGATACAAATTGTCACACCTTGGATTGCCGCGTCCTCGAATGCCTGTGTCACGGCGGTAATCCAGGCGTTGCTGACACCTTCTGCCAAAAGCGTTGCCGCGTCGTCGCCATCGGCAACATAAAAGCTGGAGGATAAGACTGAACAAACCGGGTCACCGGCAGCCGGATGTACGACGCGGCTCACGAGATCAACCCACCCCTGTTTAGAGTAAGTCGTGAAGTAAACCGCTATATCTGCGCCAGGCGCAGCGGAGGCCGCGATGACGATGTCCTGGGTCGTCTCTGGATCAGCAACCCCGCTATTGCTCGCATCAACCGTTACATCAATAACAACAGGCGGACTTCCAGCAAAGTTGCTGCTGATGTCGGAAGCTAAGTAACCGCCTTCAGAAAATATAGCGATCGTTTGCCCCGCAGCGAGATTACCTGGAAATTGATACAGCTGGGTGACCTGCTGGACAGAAATCGTGGATGTTCCAGGTGGGTCACCTGCGTTGCGTTTGGTAATGCGACGGTTATCGAGGCCGAAAATTCCGACGAGGACTTCGGTCAACTCCCCCGGGACGTGGATGAAACCTTCGTGGTCGCGAAAAGACTCTCTGCGGGGACTTTCTCCGCGACCGCGCTTTATCTCGTGTTCGTACTCATTTAACGCGATGGCAAACGCCTTGTTAAATTGAGCGACTGTCCCCGAAACAACGATCGTGCGCCTCGCGGGGTGGATTTCGTCCACCACTAAACCGTGTCGATTAACGAAGTCAGTGACCCTTTCGATGTCGACTCCGTCAGCACCGTACTTTTTTGCAAAATCGGCGCTTGCCAGACGTCGGCGCTCGGAGGGGGGTGTCCTCAAATAGTGAGAAAAATCGGGAACAGGAGGCCCGTCTGGACGGCGCCTAAGGACGAAAGTTACCTTTAACTTTTCGGTTTCGTCCGAGGGGCCTAACAGCTTCGCACCGGGACCGGGTTTGCTTTCGCTACCTTCCAGTCGACGGTAGTTGTTCGGGATGTTTGGCATATCAGTCTCTTTCGAAGTCTTTCATTTCTGCATTGTTCAGCGAGGCAGCTTGCGAGGGCTCAACTTGCACCTGGGTTAGGCCGCCTGTCCTGCCATCTTCTGACTAACCAGGATTGATCGAAACCCCTGGACCAATTGTGCCAAAAGAATAGCACTCGGAAAAAGGGTATCGGGTCGCAGGATCTATAGGCCCTCGCGCTTCACCTCACAATTACCCGAACGGATTAGGCTTAGCGCTGGAACTCATCATCTGGTCTCCACGCCCAACTCGCTTTTTCTTCGAAGGTGAACGTTGCACTTCCTGTCTCAACGTCGTGAACAAAAATCAGGCCTTTGTAAATCGCTTCCGAAGTGACGACCTCGGTCGCCAGTTCGCAGATGTATGCGCAGGCCTGCCCGTGAAATTCTGCCCGCGCCGAGAGACGGCCCGGAATTTGGGTACGTACGGGAAGATTTCGCTGGCTGGCAATGCAAACGCGGGAACGCCAAATGCCAGTTGCCGATTAGCTCCTGCCTTCAGGTCCAGGGCTCGCGCTAACTTTTTTACTAGGCGTCCTAAGAGCTAGGACTCGAACACGATTAGCTGATAGTTTATATGCAGCTAAATCGGTAAGGCTAGCGGTCTTGGCCCTTAACGACCAGTTGAGCGCGTTTAACTTTCGAAGAATTGACTATCAATTCGGCCCTGCGGACTGGTTTCGCGTCGCTCGTCGTCTTGGCAGAGTTCTGACCAGATATGGCTAAAGCATTCGTTGGTCGCTCATTGTCCTGGTTTTGCTCTTGGAACAGATCAGCCAAAAACTTGTGATCTTCCTTACTGATGGCCTGGGGCCCGGCGCAGGAATCTAAAGTCCCAGCAGAGTTTTCTTTCTGAGCGTTCGCCCCTCCCTGGCGGACAATAATTAGCGTTACAAAGGTCAGACAAACCCCGAGAACAGCGATAACGACGAGTTTCGCCCATGTTTTCAGGCAGAACCACATAATGTCCCAGCCGATAAAGTAACCATAGTCGGCTACATGATGTTCATCTTACGGTTCCCCAATAAACATTTTGCGTCCTTAGGAACGAATGCGAATTGCCAAGGCGATAAGCGCTACGCCCTCAATTAGCAGGAGCACACCAAACACAATTGGTATCGCCAAAGCGGCCGCGACTGGCGAACCAAGCAACAGCAGGCCGATAAGCAAGCTTATCACACCCAGAATGAACGATCCGATCCCTCCGCCTTTAAATCCGCTGATTATCTCTAGTACCCCCATGATCAACCCCTGAACCCCAAGGATAATAACGATCAGTGTCGGCACAGTCAGGGCGGCCACCAAGGGGTGTCTCAGGACAATGAGCCCGGCTAGAATTCCTACGGTTCCGCTGAGGAGTGACCAGATCCACGGAATCGAACGATCCACAAAAACCTGCACCAGCGAGAGGACTCCCAGGACCAGCCAGTAAAAGCCTAGCAGTGTCGTAAGCGCAACCAGTGTGGCGGCAGGTTCAGTCAGGAGCATGCAACCCAGGATGATCCCTGCAAGACCTTTAAGCAAAAAGACCCACCAGATCTGGGAAAGATGCGGATTCAAAGAGCCAAAAGCCATTGTGTCAGATTCCTTAGCGAATGGGATTTCTATTAATTGACCATAAATTCTAGCCCGGTCAGAATTTCCAGTCAACAAAGTTTGTCCGGAAGCTTTGGCGTCTGTTTATCATCTGGGCGAGCGCACGAGAATCAAGGTGTGGGCAGGAGTGGATTCGAACCACTGAAGGCGTAAGCCAGCAGATTTACAGAAAGCTGGCAATTCGGCTCTGACAAAGGAACTGCGGGCGATTCCGCTTGATAAGTGTCAAGAAAGTGTCATGAAATTGACCCTTATGGGACGTAAAAAGCCGATTGGCCAATCATTAAAAAGAGAGTTTACCCAACGGGAAACGTGGCTTGGGTGGTCGATTGCGGCATGGTCGACGGCAAACGCCCTCGGTTTACTTACGACAAGAAGGGCGAGGCCGAGACCAAAGCCGAGCAACTCCGCATTGAACGAGAGAAGGACGGCAATGCAATTTTTACTCTCTCCGCTCACGATCAAACGGACGCTGGGCGTGCGCTCTCAATCCTTGCACCCATTAACGTGAGCCTCTCGGCCGCCGCCGAGTTCTACAAGACGCACGCGGGCCTTATCCAAACCAAAAAGACGGCGAGCCAAGTTGCAGACGAGCTGCTCGAGGCCAAAGCCCAAGACGACCTCTCCGCCCGACATCGCAAAAATCTTCGTTTGCAACTCAAAGCGGGGTTCGCCGCTGAGGAACGCTTTGCCTCTCGTCCAATTTGCGAGATTACCACGGGCGAGCTCGAAGCATGGTTGCGTGAATTAGATGTTTCGCCGACGACACGTAACAATTACCGAACGGCACTCGGGGTTTTGTTTTCATTTGCCTTGCGCCGCGGTTACGTTTTGAAAAATCCCGTCACCCTTGCTGAACGCGCCAAGGTCAAAGCCGAGAAACCGGCGATTCTCACCGTCGCCGAAGCACGGGCGCTCATTGAAAATGCCGATGCTGATTTTATCCCTCCAGTCACACTCGGACTATTCGCCGGCCTCAGACCGGAAAGCGAAGTCTGGCCCTTGGATTGGAGTCAGATCGATTTTATAGATAAGACCGTTGATGTCAACCAATCGAAAAATTTGGCTGGTGAGCGGTTCGTCAAAATGAGCGAGAACTTGATCGAATGGCTCCGGCCCCACGCAAAAAAATCCGGGCCGGTATCGGCAAGTGGTGACGCCTACTATTACCGGCTGCAAATCGCGCGGGACAAGGCAGCATCGGTCTTACGTAAGCGCAAGGAGCCCTGTCCGAACCTTGAAAACTGGCGTCAGGATTCGCTGAGGCACTCGTATGCGAGCTACTACTACGGATTGAACAAGAACGCACATGAAACCGCAGAGCAGATGGGCCACGTCGGCGGCCTGCGAATTTTCTTCCGCCACTATCGGAACAGAGTTCGTGAGGAAGCGGCGCGCGATTTTTGGGCCATTCGTCCTGCTGCCATTTCGCGGGTGGTGAACGCCGCGTAAATTTTACTTGACGCCAAAGTGGGGCCGTTTCGGCCAGATCGGCAAAGTGGGGCATCAATTTCGGAGAGCAATCGCCGCCGACCCGCTTAAACAAAGCAACGGCTTCGAAAGGGCTAATTTTGAGGCACTCAAAAATAACACGGATTTTTTTTGCTAATCTATGCGCTATGCAGAACATATCGGTTCGCGATGGCAAGCTCTTAACTGAGGAGCAATTGGCGAAGGCACTCGAGACCTCCGTTTATAACGTCCGGCACTTACGGCACAGAAAGAAGATTCCCTTTATCCGGCTTGGGCATCGCTCAATCCGCTTCGACCTCATCAAAGTCCGCAAGGCCCTCGAGAAGTATGAAGTCGAGGAGGTGGCGTGAGCGCAGTCTTCTCGCAGAATGCCTAAAGGCTTGGAAGCCTTGGCCCTGTTTAATCAAATGGTCCCTTGCAGGATCGAACGCCGGAGCCGGGGGGGTGTATTACACATACGCAGATAAACAGAATGACCTCGTGTATATTGGCACCGAAAGCGAATATCAGCGCTACAAGCAACTTGGGCAACAGCGGTCAATCGCGCAAAGCCAGTTGGACTTTACGCAGATGGACGAAGCAGCCGAACAGTATAATTCACCAATATTTTGAGCGCCTCAGCCATGGTTGAGTGAATGACGTTGCGGGTTCTTCCTGACACACGCGGGGATGGTCCGATAGAGTGCGCTACGCGCGACGAGTCTTGCGCGCTCCTGGGTGTTCTTGACGCGCAGGTCAGGGCTGGGCGGCATTGCCCAAGTCCTTGTTGGCGAGGCGCGCCGAGGAGAGTGTCGAGAAGGTGAGCTGTTGTCGCTCTGCACTTAAATCGTAGACTGTGGCAGTTTACTGCACTTAATCCGTGGACTCGAGACCTATCCATTGGCTCAAATTCGTGGAAACACTGTACTTAAATCGTAGACAGCCCCGATTCTCCGGGATTTAGCTGGCGCGCAAGGATGATTATCAGTACAAAGCGCCAGTATCAGGACACCGCTTCCATTCGCGAACCCGGCCGCTGCCGTCCGGAGTTTTGCGACGAGCCGGTAGACCAGACTTTGAGGGGTCCTAAGCTCGTCGCTCGCCCTAACCACTAGTTCTTCAGTTCTTCAGGCACTTCCGATTGATCTGTCAATCTGTCAATCGGCCAAAGGACGAATGGACGAATCACCGCCTCACGTGCTCGCGCGAGTGCCCAATCCTCGTCGGGAGGCAGATTGTCATTGGGAAATAATGCCACAAAGTCAAAAGCAGAGCTTGGCCCACAAAAGTAGTGCCGTAGTCTACGATTTAAGTGCAACGATTTACTGCATTTAAATCGTGGACTGCCTAAGAGCACAGTCTACGATTTAAATACAGTGCGACAACCCGAAGTTCGAGATGAAATCAGTCCACGAATTAAGTGCAGTAGTCTACGATTTAAATGCAATAAATTACTGTATTTAAATCGTGGACTACCAGGGAGCGCAGTCTACGATTTAAGTACAGATCGACAGCGTGGGTGCCCGAAGAATTCTGAGAGCGAACTGGGCGCTCCTCCGCTCAAGAAATTCCATACCATCTGACCGGTCACTTCGCTGGGGTAAGCGTAAGCGCTGACCCTTCTGACGTAACGCCATTGAGTATCGGCGTAAACGCAGGTTCGTTTTTTGGTGAGCTTCGGATCCAGGGTCAGCCAGCGATCATTCGTTTGGCCACAAAATATTGAATTTATTGAATTATCTAATATATACAGAAAGTGTTGTGCATCGTTTCGGAAATTTTATGAACACCGAATCCACGCGTCCCAGGTTTTTTTCACTCACTCCTTTCTGTCTCACGGCGATCTTCTGCGCAATTTCCCTCGCGCCTGCGCGACTTGTTGCGCAAGCATCCGACCCGAGTCCGGGCAGCGTGAAAACGCCGAAGCAGCCTTACAATATTCTCTTCATTATCTGCGACCAGGAGCAATTCAAGGTTCTTTCTGCGCCCGGCTACGAGCTGCCTGCCCGGCAACGACTCATCTCGCGAGGTATCACATTTAGAAATCACTATATTGCTTCCGCCATGTGTTCGCCCTCGCGGGCGGCCTTCCTGACGGGGTTGCCCCCACAGCGAAACGGGGTCTTCGACCAGATGGAGTATTCGTATGTGCCAACGCTGAATCCGGCTCTGCCCAACATGGGCTCCATCCTGAAGAAGCTCGGCTACTCGACAGCCTATTTCGGAAAATTCGAAATGGACAAGGGCATCCTCGCCACCAAGGATACCGTAAACTACAGCTCCGCGCTGGAGCCCTACGGATTTGATGCGTTTGCCGCCAATGGTGACGTGGGCAGTAGCCCCGACTCCGGCTACAAAAACGATTCCTTCACCGCGGGCCAGGCCGTACGCTGGCTGCGCGAGAGCGGGTTGAAGGTGGATAAGGGTGGCAAGCCGTTCTTCCTGGTTGCCAGCTTCCTCAATCCCCATGACATCATGTATGCGAATGCAAACTTGCCCGGTGAGAGCGTGCAGAAAGGCATCGCACACAGCGAACTCACCTCGCCGCCCAATAACTCTCTTTATCAAAGGAAATGGACCTTTGATCTGCCTGTGAGTCTCACGGAATCCCTCACTGCAGCCGGCATGCCCTCCGCCCTTGCGGAATACCACAAAGGCTGGTCAGAGGCACTCGGATTCATCCCGGCAGACCGCACAGATATGTGGCAGGTTTTTAACAACTATTACCTGAATTTGATTCGGGACAACGATACCGCCCTGCAGCAAATCGTTGATGCCCTGGACGAGGAGAACCTTTGGAAGAACACCATCGTCATCTTGACCGCCGACCACGGCGAAATGGGTGGCTCGCATGGCGGGTTGCGCGGCAAAGGTCCATTCGCCTACGAGGAAAATTCGAAAGTTCCTTTTATCATTGTCCACCCCGACTATCCCGCCGGCACCAGCGACGTACTCACTAGTCACCTCGATCTGCTCCCCACCATGATAGGTCTCACCGGCCTGCCGGAAGCTCAGCGAAATGAGGCCATGAAAAGCTTGCCCGGTCACGATTTCTCCGGCACCCTCTCGCAGGCCGAGCGAACGAATGTCCATGCAACCCGCACGGGAATTCTATTCAACTATGTCGCGCCACTGACGATCGATGCGGAATTCTGTTCAAAGTGTGTATCCGGGGGTAGCGGTAGTGCCGCCAAGGCGGGGATAGAACTGGATTCCCTCAAACCCTATCTTAATAAGCGGGGCTTTCTCGCCTTCGCCTTCGACGGGCGCTACAAGTTTGCCCGCTACTACGCACCTGACGCTTTCAATGTTCCAAAAACAATCAAGGAGATTTTTGCATACAACGACGTCCAGCTCTTCGACTTGAATGAAGATCCCAACGAGATGAAGAACCTGGCCCTCAATCCGGAAGGGAATAAGGAAATCCTGCTCCGGATGAATGCATTGCTAAACGACCTGATGGAGAAGGAAGTGGGGGTCAATGACGGCAGCTTCCTCCCGAAAGTCATTCGTCCCAAAGGAGAGATAGTCTTAGGCAAAAATTAGTCGCGCATGGTGCAGGAACCCTATGCCGAAGCATATCGCTATCACCCAGATGGTTCGTTCGGACTGCATCGCCTTATTCGAAACGGCGTTGGACGAATTTGCGCGGCGTTCGCTGGCGGAACATGGCACTCTCGACATGTATTGTCTGCGCCCGCCGCCGGGTTCGGACTCTCAAAAATACGGGATTATTCGCAGTTTTGCGAGCGAGACGGACCGCAGCGCTTTCTATAAATCCGCCCTTTACAGGGAATGGCTTGTTAGGATCAAGCCGATGATCGAGAGCCCGGCAACGTCTCAAGAACTGAACGGCATGGAAGCCTGGTTTCGCAATGATCCCGCCGATATGCCACCGCGATGGAAAATGTCGGTGATCTCCTGGATTGGCGTATGGCCGCTGAGCATGGCGGTGCCTGCGGCGCTGCGTCCTTTACTGGGCCCGAACGTGCCAGCGGTTATTTTCGCCGCAGCGACAGCTGCCGGCATTGTCAGCTTGCTAACATGGGTAGCAATGCCTCTGTTGGTGAAGTTCATGGCGGGTTGGCTTCGGCCATCAAAGGATTTTCGATAATATGTTTCGAGTCACAGTTCCCTTTGCCGTCTATGGCTTCTCAAGAACACCAGGCGAAATATTATACCGCTGATCAGATCCGTCACCAGGGGGCGATCGGTAGTCTCAATGAAGGTGTGGTCATCAAGACCCATGGCGTGGATACACGACTGGTCGCATGGCCTGGCACCGGTTACCAGACCGAGGCGGTTCATGTGCTCACGTTGAAATCGGGTGAGGCGAGTTCGAGCTACGCCTACAGCCTGGCGGAGGAGGCGCTCATATGCCTAGCGGGTAAGGGCGAGGTGTTCCTGCTTGGACGTTGGGTAACTGTGGAGCCGGGCGATATTGCCTACTTTCCGGAAGGAGTGGAGCACGCGGTGCGAAATGCTGAAGGAAGTACCGAAAACTTCGTGCTGGTTACACAGATCACTCCGCCGCAGTTCGACCTGTATATCGAGGCGGGTTTTTACAATGTCTCGATGGGCGTGATGAATCATGAGGCGTGCTTTCACGCCGCAATCAATGCCGGGTCGGGAATGCTGCAAGCTCCGCTGGCCTTTAAGTTTCGCGAGACGGAGCCGGAGGCGCGGGCATGGAATCGTAAACCGGAGGAGGTTCGGCGCGAGGGGGCTCTCTTCAATGTTTTCATGGGAACTGCTTTTGCCGCGTTGGGAAGTCCGGCCGTGTTTATCTTGTGGCCGGGAGCGGGCTCGCGCACGGCGGGATTCAATTTCTGCTTCAGCGAGCAGGAGCCGGAGTTTGCCCACACGCATCCGGTATCCGACGAGTGCCTTGTCCTCTGGGCAGGCAAGGGTCGCGCTTATACCGGCGTGCCGGGGGAATGGTTCGATATTGACCCTTTGGATTGCTTCCTTGCGCCGGCGGGAGTCTTTCATGCCCCGCAGATGTGCGACGGGCCGACATTCTGGGGTGGCTTCGCGTCGCCTCCGCAACTCGATCTGGCGCTTAAGACCGCCTATTACAAGGATGGAGTATTCACCCCCGGGCCGGTCAGCCGGCTGGAGTATCCGGATACGGCGGCAACACGTGCGATGTTCCGAACCTAGGCTAGGCTATTTCGGGGTTCGGATAGCAACTAGACCATTATGGAACGCGTTCCATAATTATCTAGTTGCTATCGGAAGCCCATTCTGAACGCGAAGCCCAGCTTAGGTGTAGCGGACTGAGAACATAAACGGTCGTGACCGATAACATCGCTCGTTTTCAAACCACATTAAGTGAGAACGAAAGGCCCACTCAGAACCACATTGCGTGCGCGAGTCATTTTTTCGCATCATTGGAACAAGACGCCCTTAATAAGCTTCGGAATGACAGGAGTGATCTGCACCTGCACGTTCCACTCCTGCCCGGAGATCCGGGGATGCACCGGCATATACTGCACCGCGAGCTGAACCTTAATGGGCAGGCGCCCCAACTTCACCACCTTGCCCAAGCCGAGCCCGACGGGGACCGTCCAGACGTTCCCGGACGACCCATTCCAGTCCGCCAGGATATTGCCCGAGTATCCGATGCTCCAGCCCTCGCCGAAGAAGAGGGTGGCGATGGGTTGCAGGTTGAGTTGGTTCGTGTCTCGCCGGCCATGCTGCCCGCCAATGGACCACCATTGCTGGGGAAACACGCCAAGGAAGAACTCCTTCGTGAGGTAGCCTGCCACGGCACTGGGTCCGGTCTGCCACTTTCCTTGGCCAGTGAACTCCGATGTCGCAGTCGGGAACATGAAGGTAGGCCCGGCTCCGAGAACCCAGTTGCCCGTGTGCGCAGGCGACAGCAACTCCACCAGAGCCAGATCGCCGAGCCCGGCGCCACGCTCGAATTGGCCGGGGGCCGTCTCGTGCGGGACGATGTTGTAGAACGGCATCACCGGCCGCGTGATCAGGTTCCAGTCTTTGGTCAGACTCAGTGGCAGCACGGGCTGGAAATTCCAGTTGTTGCTCCATTGGCCGTTGTTCAGCTCGAAGTTGTTGAACTGATTCGAGATGGACCAGAGGCTGCTCACCGGGTTAGTTAGCTGCCTGTTCAGCTCGCTCGACGAAGGTTCTCCACTAGGCGATTCGGTGACCGCTTCATCGCTACCCTGCAAAGGCAAGCTGAGGGAAACGCGCGAATCACGAGCAGAAGGGATCTGCGCTTGCGTGGTAGTCGTGAAAGCCACCGCGCACGCGAGCGCGGCGACGAGGTTTTGTCGGTCTGTCATTTTCATTTGCTGTTCCCAGTGAATACCACTTCAGTGGGTTGTCGTTTCATAGCGAGATATCTTCGCTAGCGTGACGAATGACTCCAATCTGTGCTCTCCTTTGTCTGTCGAAGTCCACACATCGATTGTCACCATACGCGATCACCTTTTTCTGAGGGATTTTTCACTGGGCGGAATAACGGGCCGGCGGTCTCTTCGGCGTGCCCCGCGGCAGCCAGGTATTCTTGGATGCGCTGAAGCGCGATTGGATGAAGCGGAATGTAACGAATCTTCGAACCTTTCCCGTGCACGCGAAAATGGGCGACGCCTTGCCGATCATGAATGTCACGCACCGCTAGTTTACACAACTCTTCACATCTGAGCCCGTGGTGGAGGAATGTCGCTATGATCGCGATCGCGCTTTCCCTTGAGAGTCTCCGGTGAAGGAGCTTCGAGGAGCGCTCGTGCCCGGCCATCGCTGAGTGCAGGCGTTTTGCCTTCATTGCCATCCACGCGAGGCCGTTTGACGCCTCGCACTGGATTGTGGGTGACCGCGTTCCGCTCACAGAGAGAATCGAATAAGGAGGCCACAGCTGAAAGTTTTCGACGAATCGTGGAACCGGCCAGATTCCGTAATTCGAGCTGCTTTCGCCAAGCGATCAGATGAGATCGGGTCACGGAACGCATCTCCTCGGGTTTGGCGATTCCGACAAATCGGCTGAATTCTTCAATGTCGTTCCGATAGGCGCGTCTTGTCCGTGGGTTGTCGATGTTGGCGAACCATTCGAGCTCAGCCGGCATTTCCGCCAATCCATCAAATTCGGCACGCGTGAGCACGCGAGACTCGGAGGCACTGACCAATGCTGCAGTGGTAGTTGGGTCAGCCACAGCTTGATCTAATACCGATAACATATTTTACGGATCGACGGCATTTAACCGGATCATTGCCGACATACCCATACAAATTGATTCCTCCGCTTTCCCCGAGTGGATCGCGGCTGATCCATCTCCCTGAGTAGGGGTTGTATGTTCGGAGCGGAGCAAGGACCAAATCTTTGATTACCCGATGACCTGTGAAGCCGAGGTTGAAATCTTGAGCTCCTTGGATTCTGGTTCTGTTTCCCCAGAGGTCGTAATCGTATTCGGTGACCAGATTGCCGTTTGCGTCGGTAACGACCGCCGGTTACCGGCATCCCATTTCTATTTTATATTATATCTGTTGTATGATGTTATGATTACATCTTTATAATCTGTTATTATTTTGACAATGTCAATACTTTTCCCTTCTGGCGTGCGATTTCTAAGTCGCGCCGCAGCGCTAACCGTGTCTTATATCACAACCGCGGATCTACAGACTCGCTTTCAAAAGCGAGGATTCCGAAGACGCACTGGCAACTAACCGCTCCAAGGCTTCAATACCCAACGCGAATTCCCGCGAGGCAATTCTAAATTTATATTTGGGCTTGGGCCGGCGACCAGGATTTGCGTGGCCCTTAGAGCCATCGACCTGCACGAGGTTCTGAAGTAATTCTCACCGAACAGCGATCAGGAAGATTCTGCGGAACGGAAACAGAACCTTGCCGTTCCGCTGAGTCGGAACCAGGTTACAAAAGGCTTCTAAGACAGAAGCCTTAAATTGGTCCTTCAGTTCGGCCGATGGCAATCCCTCCAGATACGGTTTGAGCCCAGTGCTGGAATAAAACTCGACAATGGCTTCGTGATTCGCCAGTTCGTGAAAATAGACCGTCTCCCAGAGCTGAAGCTGCTTCGATAGCGGAGCGAGCCAATCGTAATATTCGCCCGGTGTGTGAGTGCGGTTCGTGTATCGGTCGGAAAGCCGGTGTGATTTCCACGCCGGCGATTCGGACACGTCGTGGACGGCCTGTGATACCGGTTGATTGTAGAGTGCCGGCATCTGAAACGCGAAAATCCCCGACGGCTTGACGGCCTCAAGCAATCGTTTCGTCAGCGATTCGTGATCGTCGATCCAATGCAGAGAAGCGTTCGCAAAGATCAGGTCAAAGCGATTGGGTTCGTACCAGGTCTGAATATCACCGATTCGCCAATCAATCGCGTCTGAGATTTGGCGAGCCTTCTCGATCATCGCCGTGGACGAATCGAGTCCCGTAATATGGGCTGCGGGCCACCGTTCCCGCAGAACGCGCGTGCTATTTCCAGGTCCACATCCGAGATCGATGATCGCTGCCGGAGAATCGAGCTCGATCCTTGACGCCAGATCGATCGACGGTTGGGTTCTTTCCCGCTCGTAGCGCAAATAGAGCTGCGAATCCCACTGAATTTTTGACATCGCGTTTTTTCCTACAGTCGCCAGCCCTCCGTCGGAACATTCCCAAAATTGGCGGGCTTATTATTATACCTGGAAAGTCGTGACGATGGATGGAATCCTGTAGCCTGGCCTCCACACACCCTCTAGCTGTTATCGTAATACTCCTCAATCAACCCGGCTAGGCGTCTTCTCCTGAGATGTCGCGGTTCGTGTAGTCCGGCAGCAAAGCCGTTGCGATGATGCTGACGATCGCGCAGAAAAGGATGTAGGCGGCGACCGCATAAGCCGACCCAAATGCCGCGAACAACGCCGTCGCGATCAGCGGCGCTGGGCCGCCGGCGATGACGGCACCCAGTTGGTAGCCGAGCGAGCAGCCGCTATAACGTAGCCGGGCGGGGAAACATTCCGCGATCAACGCCGCCATCGGACCGTACATCAGGTCGCGCGGAACGTAAGAGAGCACGATGGCAACAAACATCCAGCCGGGCACTGCGGTGTTCAGCAGCGTGAAATACACAAATCCAAAGGCTCCGGCGAGGAGGGCGCCCAGGAGGTACAGGCGTTTGCGGCCCAAGAGGTCCGAACAATGGCCGGCCATTGGGATGGTGAAGAACGACAGGACCTGCGACGCGATGAGGGCCGTGAGCAGGAAATCGCGCGAGCTGTGCAGCACCGTCAGCCCATAGGTAAAGACAAACGTGTGATAGATGGCGCCGGGCCCTTGTTCCCCCATTTTCGCAAACGCCGTCAGAAGGATCAATTTCGACCGGCGCTTGATGACTTCGAGCGCTGGCGTCCGTTCGATCCGGTTTTCGGCGAGCAGTCGCCTAAAGGAAGGGGGCTCGAGAGTACGGAGCCGGATGTAGAGGCCCAGCCCAACCATGATGATGCTGAGCAGGAAGGGGATACGCCACCCCCAAACCAGGAACTGATCGCCCGAGATCGCGCTGAAGGCCAGCACCGAGAAATTTGCCAGCAGCAATCCGGCCGGCACCCCTAATTGTGGCAAAGCGGCAATGAAGCCACGATGCGCATTCGTTCGTGCCCATTCCATCGACAATAGTACCGAGCCGCCCCACTCACCGCCAACGCCGATGCCTTGGATGAGGCGGAGGATGGTCAGGAGAACGGCGCCCCAAATGCCGATACTGGCATAGGTCGGCACCAAGCCCACCGCAAAGGTGGCAAAGCCGGTCATCAACAATGTCGTGACCAATGTCTTCTTGCGCCCGATGCGGTCGCCGAAGTGACCGAAAATCGCCGCGCCGATCGGGCGGGTGACATAGCCCACGAAGAAGACGGCAAAAGCCTCCATAACGCCGACCAACGGATCCGATCCGGGGAAGAATAGCTTGCCGAACACCAGCGCAGCTGCCTGGCTGTAGAGAAGAAAATCATACCATTCGATCGTGGTCCCCACGGTGCTGGCTATCACGGCGCGACGAAGCTGTGCGCGGTGATCTGCTTCCGACAATGGGCGTGATGCAATGTCCATGGTCGTCATCGCAGTAACTGGGACAAGTAGGCAAAGACCGGCCAACTCGATAGAAATCCGACGAACTTGAGAGAAGTTGCCTCATGTGCAACTCGCTTACGTAGACACGAGACTACGGAAACGTCGAACTGTAGGTCAGGCGATGTTTGGAGAGCTCCTTCGCCCATAATTACTCAGTCTAGCTTAGCTAGACTTGTTTAAACGTCGATAAAATTACCCGAACGGGTAAGAGAATCGGTTTCTGAGTGGACGAGCCATGGCCAGCACAGTTCGAGGAGGATCAGCCGTGCCAAATAGCGCGCAAAGTTCTACGCCAAATAATTAGCAAAGTGACAGAAGTAAAATGAGGCATCTTCGACGAATGCCGGCGTTTTGCCTTCGGTCCGCAAAAATTGACTTCCCGCGCTGGATTCATGGCCAATAGGGGGGCACACGGACCCCCTTTACAGCTCAGCCAGGGACTGGACCGCTGCTCTTCCCGCAAAGCTATCGGCGTTATTCTGGGCCAGCGAGGTCAGCAGCTGCCGCGTTGCCTCATCAGGCCAAAGCTTAGCCAGGAACCGGACCGCTTCGTTTGCCGTAAAGCTATCGGCGTTATTCTGGGCCAGCGAGGTCAGCAGCTGCCGCGTTGCCTCATCAGGCCAATGCTCAGCCAGGAACCGGACCGCTTCCCTTCCCGAAAAGCTATCGGAATTATTCTGGGCCAGCAAGGTCAGCAGCTGCCGCGTTGCCTCATCAGGCCAATGCTTAGCCAGCGACTGGACCGCTGCGCCCCCGAAGCTATCGGCGTTATTCTGGGCCAGCAAGTGTCGCTCTGCACTTAAATCGTAGACTGTGGCAGTTTACTGCACTTAATCCGTGGACTCGAGACCTATCCATTGGCTCAAATTCGTGGAAACACTGTACTAAATCGTAGACAGCCCCGATTCTCCGGGATTTAGCTGGCGGCAAGGATGATTATCAGTACAAAGCGCCAGTATCAGGACACCGCTTCTATTCGCGAACCCGGCCGCTGCCGTCCGGAGTTTTGCGACAAGCCGGTAGACCAGACTTTGAGGGGTCCTAAGCTCGTCGCTCGCCGTAACCACTAGTTCTTCAGTTCTTCAGTCACTTCCGATTGATCTGTCAATCGGCCAAAGGACGAATGGACGAATCACCGCCTCACGTGCTCGCGCGAGTGCCCAATCCTCGTCGGGAGGCAGATTGTCATTGGGAAATAATGCCACAAAGTCAAAAGCAGAGCTTGGCCCACAAAAGTAGTGCCGTAGTCTACGATTTAAGTGCAACGATTTACTGCATTTAAATCGTGGACTACCAGGGAGCGCAGTCTACGATTTAAGTACAGATCGACAGTTGTTTCTCTAGATCTAGATTCTTTCCCAGCTCCCGCACTCATCACGCGCGCCAGCCCATCGACCCGCAAAAAGTTCTTCGAATTTTTTACGGTCCCGATCCGCAACGCCAACACACGAGCCGCCTACTACCGCGCCATCCAACAGTTCCTGGCCTGGGTCGAGCGCGCCGGGTATCAGGACCTCGAAGACATTGAGCCCATCACGGTGGCCGCATATATCGAAATGCTTCAACGGCGGGCCGCGGCGCCCACGGTCAAGCAGCACATGGCTGCGATCCGGATGCTGTTTTCCTGGCTGACTGAAAAAGGTGTCTTGGCCATGAATCCTGCCCGAGAAGTCAAGACCGAGAGATTTTCGCGGACCGAAGGAAAAACGCCAGCATTTGTCGAAGGTGAAGTTCAAAGGCTTCTCGAGGCGGTCGAGACATCCACGCACACGGGCCTCCGCGATCGCGCTCTGCTCGGGGTCCTGGCTTACACTTTCGCCCGGATCGGAGCTGTCGTGAACCTGAAGGTCGAAGATTATTATCCTTCCGGGAAAAGGTTTTTAATCAGGTTCAAAGAGAAAGGAGGCAAAGAGAAGGATCTACCCGTCCACCACAAACTCGAAGAGTTCCTTGACGAATACCTGAAGGCAACCGGCCTCGCAAGCGAGCCCGGTTCTCTCCTATTCCCGGCCGCCTTGGGCAAAAGCGGTAAGTTATCGCGCCGTCCGCTCGTGCGCACGGACGCCGCAGATATGCTCAAACGACGGCTGAAACAAGCCGGGTTGCCGGCTCTATTCGCCTCACTCATTTCGGGCGACCGGCATCACTAATTTCCTGGAAAATGACGGCACCCTTGAAGCCGCTCAGCGAATCGCCGGCCACGCCGACAGCCGGACAACAAAACTCTACGACCGCCGCGGTCAAAAGGTTTCGCTCGAGGATATGGAAAGGATTCGGTACTGATGCCGAACTCGATATAGCGGATGCATAAATGGAACTCACGCAGTTAGGGAAGAAAAAGGGAAGAAGCTACCTGGGAGCGCAGTCTACGATTTAAGTACAGATCGACAACTGCCGACTACAGCGATTTGCCGCCAAGTCCGGCGCTTGGCGCAAGGCCTGGGTGCGGGCCACCAAAAATTCAACTCCCTGGACGGGTCGCAGTAAATCAACAATCAACCCATCAACCCCTGGCTCAAAAGTTCGTCAGAAGTCAGAACTGCACTCCGGCCACTACCCACACCCAATCTCCGCTGAGGCGGTTCCTCGTATCTATCTCAGGCAACCATTTTGCCTGGACCGAGAAATTGTACTTCTCTGCTTTGTGAATCAGAGTGACCATTGGGCCAACGCCGATGTCGGTACCTTCAAAGCCGCCGAGACGCGCGCCTGAAGCGCTGTCGCCCGTCACCTGCTGATAGTAGAACGCGTTCGCGCCTATGCCGATGAGTGTCTGTTTGCTCAGCGGCAGATATTGCTGCAAGGTCGCCTCCAAGTGGAAGAGATCGCCATTGCGATAGTTCGTGGCGGGGTCCTCGGTAGAGACAGCGAAACCGCCAAACATCGTGAATTCACTGCCAGTCTTGTGGCTGAGATAGCTCAGCCCAAGGAGCCAATCAAACATCCAATGATTTTTGCCGGGATTGGCGAGTTGCCCTTTCTGATAGTCGCCCGTCGGCGCGACCATGAAAAATTGGGGGTTCACCTGCAAATCCCCGAAGGTCCAGTTCAGTGCGAAGGGAACAAAAAAAATGTCGCTGATCCCGTTTGCTCCGTCACGCACGGTCCTGGTCCGAGGGGCAATCAGAGAAGTGAGCAAGCGCGGATTGAGCGATACCTTTGCTTCAACATCCACCCATACGTAAGGAACTGAGAGTGAAACCGAATAGTGTGCACCGAGAAAGGTTGGACGAAAGGTATAGGTCAGGCTCAGATCGACGAGAGATACATCCGCACTAATATTGGAGGCCAGTATCCCGCCGAACGGCAACGTCGCACTGGCACCGGCGCTGCCGGTATAGAAGAGGTAACCGGTTCCGAGCGCGAACCCTGGTGTATTGGGCGTGATATTGATAAGCGAAGCGTACAGACCGGGAATGTAATCGCCAGCGCCCCCTTCCTCCCCAGACAACGGACCTGCGAGACAGAGATAAACTCCGATCGCCGCGATTGTAGAGGCAAGTGCTTTGGGTAAACACATAGTTTCGCCTTACCATTTTTATGGCGGACATTGCGCGGAAAACCAGCAATTCCTTGCTTTCGGTTTCATTCGAAGGTCGTAGGTCCCGAAAGCAATTTCGAGATCACCAAAACTCTCCTTTTGACCGCGTTGCCATTTCCATTAGGATGCGCTCTCATTGAACTCCTCCCCTTCCCCATGCTTTGATCTCGAAGACCGGGATCCAAACCTTTCATGTGCCGATCGCAGATCACTGCCAATCCAAAAGAGTCCAGGCCAACAATGCCTTACAAGGTAGAACTGGACGGCGAAATACATCTGCTCAAACCTCAACCCAGCATGCTCTGATAGTGAACCGGAGCTCCAAAGCCATTTTATTTGAATTCGCCAAGGCGTAATTACCCAACAAAAAAAGCGCAAAATAGTCACAGCAAACTGTCACTCCGCGATTTATTCCACACCGCGCCAATGGCGCGGTAACTGTTACTAAGGACGCTTTGGTGTCCTCGGTGACTTTCTCTACTTCTTTCCACACTGCGCCACAGACGCGGTAACTGCAACCAACCGAGCCGCTGGATCAGCGAGTCCATATCTGCATACTTTCCATACCGCGCTACAGGCGCGGTAACTGCTACAGCGCTTTTCTAACTCGCTAGTATCTGTCATTTTCCACCGCTTTGCGAGCGCCTCGGTAATGCAACATTCCCTATCAGCTTGTCAAAGAACCTTGACTGTCGTAAATCTTAGGGCACACGCTCGCGTTACCAAATCCCGGCAAATTCCCATACCGGTTCCCACGATTCCCGCCGCCAGTACGGTGGCCGGACACTACCAATGCCAGGATAATGCCACTTTGTTTCATTAAACCCCAAAGGCAGCGTGCGATAACACCATTTTTCTAGTGCTTCATCATCAGTTTCGCTTTTCATGTCAGCGATCGTCCCCCAACCGTTGCGGGTGAGCCTCCCTAGAGCCGACACTTGATGAAGCAATGACCCCACCGCTGCGAGATCACCCACGGCATAGGCTTCAACGACATCACCTGCTCGAGCAGATCCTGAACGAGTACATTGAGGCCGCAGGACTTCAAAGCGGGCAACCCCTGTTTCAGAGCGTAAATTCGGCTGGAACGGCAGTGACTGGACGAGCTCTTAACCGGTACAACGCCTGGGCTGCGATTCGAAAGCGGGCCAAGGCAGCCGGCTTTCTCACCCCCGTTGGATGTCACACCTGGCGGGCAACCGGGATCACCATTTACCTTGAGAACGACGGACGGCTCGAGCACGCCCAACAGATGGCGGGACACGAGTCCCCGCGAACAACCAAACTTTACGACCGGACAAAGGACGAGATTACACTGAGTGAGGTGGAGCGAATACGGCTGTGAGAAGGTTTGAAACTTAGTTGGCGGGACTGCTGCGTCTCAGCCGAACAATCAATTCCGAGATCTGGCAATGTCGGACGGGCGCCACGCCTTTCATACCGCGAGCGACTCACCCCCAAGCGCTGCATCCGTTGGGCCGTTGCATCCGTCAACCGAATATCGAGTCGCTCGTAGATTCGCCGTACAACGGCCAATGGATCAGACACCAATTCGGAATATTTTCACGTCGATAAAAGTGGGAACGACTCCACCGTGACATCGCCTGGCGCCGTGGAACGAGCGAAGCGACCGACTACGTGCCCTGTTTGCCGAACCGGACTGATCGCATGCAGCGTCACCAGGACGTGATCGCTCCCTCTTCCAAAAGAGTCGCGAGGGTCGAAGTGTGCGTGCCCATCGCCCTGGCCAATAATTTCTCCTAAAGGTCCACTTTTCCCTCTGCGCTCTTACCTGTTAGTTTTGACAGTATCGGCGATTTCCAAAAGCGCCTATAAATGACGCTGTGATCGCCAGTTCATCCATCACTGATGCCGGCTCCAAAGAGCGACCGCGTGTGCTGCTGGCTGATGATCATCTGGCAATGCGCGCGCTGACCGCAGAGGTGCTGGGCGGCGAATGTTTCATCGTTGGTGCAGTGGGCGATGGACGCGAACTCCTCGCTGAAGCGGAGCGGCTCCATCCCGATGTCATCGTGCTCGACATCACCATGCCGCGGCTCGACGGCATCGAAGCGGCGCGCCAACTCCGGCGCGCGCACCGGTCTGTGCGCCTGGTCTTCCTCACGGTACATGAAGACGCCGACTTCGCCCGGGCAGCACTCGATGCGGGCGGGCTGGGCTATGTCGTTAAGGCGCGGCTCGCTTCTGATCTCTTGCCTGCCATTCGGGCAGCGCTCGCCGATCGCTGCTTCATCTCGCCCACGCTACGCCTCGATGAAGCGAGACTGACTTCGCCCGATCCCCCAGAGGATCCAACACCAAGAAAACAATGAAATGAAAGCTTATCCATAACGGCTTGTCACTGCTGACAGCTGCGGCGATCGTCGGCGTTTCTTTGCGGAGGCTGTTCTCGTCACCCAGGGCAACCACGACGCGGCTTTGTTTCTACGTCGGTGCCCGCTACAACCACCTCGGACAACATGAATTTAAACCTTCGATTCGTCACACTTGCGTTACCGCTCTTATTGGCGTCCTGTGCCTCTTACGGGCCGTATCACCCGAATACCTCGGCTGAACCACTCAACTCGGTCCGGGGACCCACGGATGGGCGTTATAAATTGGCCTTTATCGAATTCGGTGATCAAGGCTCGGCATTAGATACATCCCAACGAGCTGCTGCACTCGGAGTGATTCGCACAGCTAAGCGGCCGCTGCTTTTCGTTTACATTCATGGCTGGCACAACGACGCGAATTCAGCCGATGTCTGCCGCTTCGAGCACTTCATTGATACCGTCTCGCGTTTTCCTGAGATCACCGGGCGAAAGCTTGATGTGATCGGTGTCTACATCGCGTGGCGCGGCAGGGACATCACTGTGCCGGGACTCGATCTATTTACATTTTGGAGTCGCAAACACGCCGGCGGAGAAGTTGCGGCGCAAAACGCCTGTCTGGCAAGCATCAACGAACTCGCATTGGCCGCCCGAGCGCCAGGTAAAGAGTTTCACCATTGCGTCCTGCTTGGCCATTCTTTTGGCGGATTGGTGCTGGAGAACACAATTTCTCATTCCATCCTTGATGCCAGCAGCAACGGTTCACGCAATAGCAGCCCATGGGACATGGCCGTGGCGTTTAATCCGGCGGACAGCTCCATCGGCAGCCGGCAGTTGATGTCGGAACTCGATTACCTCTACAAGTATGACGCAAAACGGCATGCTTATGTTGGACGATCTCCAGGCGCCGAACAGGGGACAGCCCTTGCGGAGAACCGTCCACTTCTGGTCATCCTCCAGTCCGAAAATGATCAAGCGACGGGGAAGTACTTTCCCATCGGCACGGGACTCTACAACGCAGTCAATCTTCGTTTCCATTGGGATCAAGTCCCCGTGCCCGGCAGCACTGGACAACAACTGTCCGAAGGGGAGTTCTATACCCAGACGCCCGGCAACAACAAATACCTAGTCAATTTTCACGTCGTTCCACTGGGAGAGACAACTCCGCCGCCCGGCCTGAAAGCCGCGGACAATCGGGCATTCGAAGCCAACATACGGCAGAACCTGCAAGACAATGCCTTTTATACGAGCGAGCGGAACGACGGTCATGAAGATCGCTTCTGCCACGACGCCAACTATAATCCGAGTGTGATCCGCCCACCTACGGGACGAGAACTTTGGCGGCGGTGGCAATTTGTCTATACCGGCAATGCCCGAGTGCCCTGCTGGATCGTGCGTGTTCCGAAGGACATTATTTGGGGTCACATGGGAATATGGAGCGACAATTCCATTGCCATGTTCGGTGCTCTTTATCGTTTGCATTTCCCGCTGACATCCGAAGGCAAGGTGGCTCCTCCAGAGCCGGTTCGCGTTCCGAAGGAACCGGATGTGCAACAATTAAATCAAGACAAGCCGCGCTGAGCGGCATATCTCGCATCGCATGTACCAGCGAAGCAAGCTTCCAATTGTGCGCAAACCTTTTATACCAAAGTATATAGCGCCCGGCACGAAAGACCCTCTTTATCTTTAAACTTGGGCCAGAATGGAGTGCGACTGCCGAGTCAGCATTCAATCGGAAGCTCGATGAGATCAACGGTGAGAGAGCGCGCATCCACTTGGTCAGCCCCGGCGATCAACGGAGGGTTCACCGGGTTTGTCCGACCGGGTTGCGGGCGAAACGGGCTGACCGCGAGGGGTGAGAGATGAATGCAGTCAATGTGGGCGCGTGGAACGCCAACTGGGCCTGGAGCCTGCCATTGATTGTGCTAAACGTGGTCATCCACGTATTTGGCCTCGCGCTCATCAGTAAGAGCGTCGTCCCTGTTCTGATTGGCGCTATGGAGCGCCACCGCTTTATGCCCACGTTCGCGGTGCTCATGGGCGTCACCACTTTGTTAGTTACCACACTACACGGAATCGAGGCGGCCATCTGGGCCATCGCCTATCGGCTTCTCGGCGCCCTACCAGACACCAAGTCTGCGATGCTCTATTCGCTCAGCGCAATGACAACCTTTGGTCACGCGGGCCTCTTTTTGGAAGCTCGCTGGCAACTGATGGGTCCTCTCGAGGCGCTGAACGGGATGCTTCTGTTCGGGCTAACCACCGCCTATATGTTCTCCGTGATTCACAAGGTGTGGCCGCTGGGAAGCAGAGAACGGCACCGCAATTCTTAGGGCAACGGTCCTGACCGTGGTATTTCTGGCGAGCGAGAATTATCCGTCTGATTTGGGAATCAAAAAATATGAAGATATCCTTTTGGAGTCAGTTCGTACGGACGCTTCCGCAAGGAAAGTGGTAGGGGAAAATAGCGCAGGCAATGAAAGTAACTCAGGAACCGCGGATTGCGGTCCAAGGTCGGTGCGAGAAGGCGGCAAGCCTCGCCGGCGGAATTCAAATTTGGTTTGCTTTATTTCGGGAAAAGAAACTGCACCTGAAAACGCAGCTGCCAGTCGGCGCCACCCTGCCGCGGCTTCACCACGTTGCAGTAGGCTGCGAGCTGTATTAACCGGCAGCTTTCCCAGCTTGAAAAGTTTGCCGACACCGCCGCCAATCGTCGTCGGTCCAACGCCCCAGATCAGTTTCCCGGAATTCTCCGGCGAGAGGAAAACAGTTGGGTTAATGTCGCCTAGCCCGAACGCGCTCTCTGATCGGAATCACAGGTTGAACGTTCAGGATCCACTGCGTGGCGTCGTTGGGGCCGATACCGAAATTAAAGTTGTTTTGGAATGGGACGCTGATGAGATTGGCGATAGGGTTTTGCGTTTCTTTGGCCAGTCTCTCTGTCTCGGACTCGCTTGCCGGCTCGGCCGCGTTTACGCGGGATAGGGCCAAGCCCAGGAAAATCGCAACAAAAAAGCTAGGAATGGGGTAAGCAAAGCGGCTTTCATTGGCATGTTTTTCATATGTCTTCTGTTTTGTTCTGCCTCCTACGCGGGCACGTGCATCGCCCAGCCCAGCATCAATAGGCCTATGGCAGCAATCCAGCTTCCGGCGACGCGAAAAGCCGTGCGCGCCCAGCGCACACGCACCGAGGCGGCCTGTCCGGCCAAAAGCGACACTGAGACAAAGAGGGCAACCACGACGCCGGCGTTGCTCATTTGAGCGGACGACAGCGTCTTTGCGAGTTCGGAGCCGTTGAGGATACCGTGGATCAAGCCAAGCAGGATCGCGAGGCCGACGACAAAGCCAAGGGGAAGCGGACGGTCAGCGGCTAGCAGGGCCCCAAGGCCAATGGTCAGGATGATCTCCGCCACAGGCAGTGTGAGCTGCGGGAGCGAGCAATACACCGGCAGTGCTACCGACCAGCCAGGCAGCTGGCAGGGCGAAGAGAACCGACCGACCGAAGCGCGGACCACGTAGCCCGGCCAGCAAGGCGAGCGCGATCACCGGCAGCAGATCCTCAGGCGTCACAAAGAGATGCGTCAACCCATCATAGAACGGCCCGAATCCCGTGTTCATGAGATGAGCCTGCGCCGAAGGCGCCACAATCAGTGTGATCGCAAGCGTCAACCAGAACAAAATCAACCTTGGCCAGCGCATCCTCACACCGCTTCTCCCGAAATCGCCTTCCAAAGGAAAAAGACGCCACCCATGGCGACAATGGCGCCCGCAAACCGCAAGGCTATGCGTCCGGCCGGCCATCGATGGACGAGGCCGATCCCGATGCCGAGCGCGTGAAGGAGGCCGGTTGCGATCACGAAACCGATGCTATAGAGCACACCACTGGCACCCAGAGGCAGTTCCGTGCCGTGGGCATGTCCGTGGGCAATGGCAAAGAAGCCAACAATAATTGCCGCGATCCAGAGCTTCGGGCGTGCCTCGCGAAACACAGCAAATCCCAGCGCCAAAGCCGACAGCGCGATGCACAGTTCAATGCCTGGGAGCTTGATTCCCATCAGTCCCATCATGCCGCCCAGAGCCATGACCATCGGAAAAACTACCGGCAGCACCCATATTGCCGGAGCGCCAAGCTGCGCGCCCCACATCCCCACCGCGACCATAGCGAGGATGTGATCGAGTCCGGAGATGGGGTGCTCGAAGCCGCTCGCAAACCCAATTGCCTCGCCGCCGCGTTTGTGGGCGAAAGCAGCAAGCGGGTAAAGGAAAAGGAACAAAATTACGAGCGAGCGGCGGGCCGCTCCTGCGCGTTGGACGAAGTTTTTCATGGTGCGTGGTTGGAAGCGTTTCATGGTGTGATTCCCAAAAGCATCGCCGCTCGCTGGATCGTCCAGAACGCCCCGAGCGATCCCACGGTGTATCCCGGCAGCGCCTGGACCCAGCGCGGCCAGCGGATTTCCAATTGGCGAAAAGAGCGTTCGAGGAGCAAGATCAAAAGCACGAACGATACCTGGCCGATCTCGACGCCGACGTTGAAGCTGAGCAGCGCGAGCGGCAAGTCTTTCCCAGGCAGCCCCGCGCTTGTCAGCGCGCCGGCAAACCCGAAACCGTGAATCAATCCGAATGCGAATGCGACAACCCACGGGTGCCGGATGGTGAAACTGGTCTCGCCGCGCCAGGACCGGACAATCTCCGGTCCAAGAAACAGAATGCTCAACGCAATCGCGGCGTTGAGCGGCATGACCGGCGCACTGGCAAAACCGAGCGTCGCAATCGCGAGGGTAATGCTGTGCGCAACCGTGAACGCAGTGACCGTCTTCAACAGCATCCACCGGTCTTTCACGATGAGAAGCAGCCCGAAGACAAAGAGCAGATGATCGACACCGAAGAGGATATGCAGAACGCCCTGACCGACGTAGGTGCCGGCCACTCCCAGCCACGACTGTGCCGCGGCAATCTCCAGCCACGGCTGTGCCGGACGCACAATCGCAGTCCCTTCCCTGCCATCGAGCATCGCGTAGCGGACCAGCACGTCGGTGATCGTCAATTGGAGTCCGGGAAACTCGATGTGTTTGCCCGCAAGTCCTTTCGGGCCGGCTTGGATCCAACGGCGCTCGACTAGGGAATCGGCCAGTTCCTGCACGACGGGTTCCTTCAAGTTTCGCACGTCGTCGGGCAGCTTCAACGCCACGGGCAGACGCATGCCTGCAAGAACCGGCGTGCGCCACAATAGGCTAAACTGGCCGGGCACGGTTTCCTTGATCTCGAGGTAGGCCGGACGCACCTCGTGCGCGTGCGCCGACGAGAACACGAAAGGCATCGCCAAGAGCAGACCGGCAACAATTTGTCTGAAGTTGCGCCGGCGAATCATTGCGTCGCTCCTTCCGGCGACTTGGAAGCGGCAACCCTCGCGTTGGCGGAGCGCGACGCCGTGTTTGTGTCCGCCGGCGGCGCCGGCAGCAGAACGGTGTACTTTGCACGCATTTCCTTGTATGCCTTGTCCCAGGCCACGGCCTTTTGCGCGGCAAGCCACGCCGTTTTCACGTCGCTCTCAATTTCCTCGAAGTCGGGCACACGGCCGGGAATCACGGTGTCCACGAACACCAGGTGCCAGCCAAAACCGGATTCAATCGGCCCTTGCCATGAGCCGCTCGGAAGTTTCTGGACAGCCTGCGCGAACTGGGGCCCGAATTCTTTGCCGAGATAATCCGGCGCCTGGTCCCGGTAATAGTCCTGAAACATGGACGGGTCGGCGAACGACTCGCGTAGATTCACATCTTCGGGCTGACCGGTCAGTTGCGCGAGCGCTTTCGCAGCATCGTCGCGCGCATGGGCACCGCGGCGGTCTGGAGAAAAATAGAGGTGCCGGAAGCTCACCCGAGGCGGCTGCGCGAAGTTGGCACTGTTCTTCTCGAACCAGCTCTTGAGTTCATCAGTGGTCGGCTCGCGAGCGGCGGCCACGTCCTCGGCGAGGAATTGCATTTTCTGGGCCATCCGGCGCTTGACGATCTCGTCGTTCTTGTCGAGGCCCATCGCCATCGCCTCCCGGTAGAGCACCTCGGACTGCACCTTCTGCTCCACCATGCGGCCGAACTCCTGCGGTGTCGGGTCGCGCCGCCATTGCGACTGGAACAGAGCGGCCAATTGGGCGAGGTCATCGAGCGACAGTTGAATCTGCTTCGACGATGGCGCCGCGCCGCGGGCCGGTTGCAGGTAGTGATACACGGCGAAGAGCGCGGCTCCGATGAGCAGGAAATGAATCAGGGGTTCACGCACCAAGCGCTTCATACATTTGTCACTGTTGCCCCAACCACGGGTTCGAGCGCCCCGCCTTGCCGTCAGCCGGAGCGGCCGCCGGGGAAAAGCCTAGTGCCTTGGCATTGGGACTCTTCTGAAGGTAGACGAGCATCGCCAGCCGCGCCGGATACTGCTGCCGGACTCCCGACTTTAACAGCGCGAGGTAATCCGGCACCGCGTCCCAGTACTGCCAGGCCGCAAGGTCCGGCGCGACGTATCCGGCGGTCTCTGGGTGCTCCTTCATGAACACCCGGTAGGACTGGATCACCCGCTCGCGCGGGATGGCGCCGTTGGTGCTGCCATGTACGGAGAGCGCGAGCAGCGCCGCCTTGATTTCCAGCGGCGAGCGCTTCGGATCGGCGAGATAGTTCGACTCTACCCACGCCACGCGCTCCGCTCCGCGCAGCTCCAGGTCGGCGGCCAGCATGCAGCCCAGGTTCGCCGTATCGCCCGATTCCCAAGCAGCTTGCAGGCGCTGTTCGAGGGCGGCGGCGTCCTGCGCGTTGCCGGAGATTCCCAGCAGCAGCAGGCAAAGCGGCTGGCGCGCGGCGAGCTGCGGGTCCGCCAGCCACTGGCGAAGCGCGGCGGCATCGAGGTGCGGCTTTGCCGTCCGCAGCGCGGCATACGGCGCGGCCGCGAGCTCGGCGTATGAGAGGTCGACCGCCAAGGGCTCCGGGTCGTGGAGATGGGGAACGACAAGCGCGACCCGGGCGCGCCACTCCTCCGGGCTCATGTCCGCAGCCCGCTTTCCCGCCCCGAGCGTGCGCAGCCAGTCCGCCTGAACGGTGTCGATCGCACCGAGGATGACCCACGTCGGCAACGGGTCGTCACTCACGAGCAGCAAGGGCTTTGCGTTCGTCGGCGCCGCGTCGGCTGAAGCGGGACCGGAGCGGGGGTACCCGCCCTCGACCGTGCCGTCCGCCGGCCACTCCCCCTTGATGACCTGGATCACGCGGAAGCGGCTCGCGTCCTCGGTCGGAACCGCCAGCACCGCCTGCGGGGCAGAGACGAGCCGCTGTGCCGTCGATGGCTGGCCCCATCCCATGCAGAGAGGACACGCCGCGGCCCCCGCGCACTTCAACAGCAACGCTGCGACCAGCAAGTGCCGTGTCATTGCACGCATCATGGGCGCCCCAACCAAGCCCCCTCCAACTTCTGTTTTAACGTCTCCAAGTCCTGCTTCATTTTCTCCAAGCGCTGCTCTGCCGTATCTTCCAATTTGGCACCTACCTCTTCCTCCATCTTCACGAGCATCCGCCGCCGCAGCGCTTCGCGCATTTCCTGGAACTTCGACTGTTGCTCTGCGTTAAGCAGCGGCTTGATCGTCTCGTCGAAGGAGGCGCCGATGTCCCGCGCCTGCTCGAGCTTCTGCAGGCCACTGAGAGAAGTGTCCTTCTTCAACGCCTCCAGTCGCTTGATCTCGTCCTTCAGGATGGGGACGATCTGCTCCTTCTGCTGCTCGGTCAGTCCCAGCTCGAGGGAGAACTGGTCGGTGACTTCCGTCAGCGGGTTAACTGCGATCGGCGGCGGCGGAATGATCTCGTAGTTGGCATAGCCGAACTCGTTGCTGCGCGCGCCGTAATAAGTGTCTCCGAGTTTGTAGAACGTGACGGCATATGGGTCCTGCGAGATGAAGGTGATGAGCTTGTTGCCCTCGATCTCGTAGGGGCTGGTCGTTCCCTGGTAGCCGTCGCGCATGAGGTTGCCATACCCGCTGGGCACATCGGAGTACAGGCCGACGCGAAATACGGTCATTTGACCTTTGTCCGTGAAGTTTTCGCTGAACTGCTCGCCGGTCACGTTGTTGCGGACCCAGAAGGCCTTGCCGACGACGAGTTCATTAAGCTCCGTGCCGCTCAGGGCGGTGGCACCCTTCTGCTGGAGGTCGGCGACGGTCATTCCGGCCGGCGCGTTCTTCCGCGCCTCGGCGGATGGCGTGTACCAGATCGGCGAACTCCAGGCGCGTTCCTGCCCCGTGAGCGGCACCACGTCGGGCGGGGGCAGCCCGGCCTTCACGGCCTGAATGAGGGTCCACCGCGGCGTGGGAATCTCCAGAACGCGGGTGTAGTAGAAGGCGTGGAGACTGGGGTCGAACTCCGGATCCGTCCAGACCGTCTTGAGTTCCGTCGAGCCGACCGAGTTTTCGTAGGTGGCATTCTCAATGTTCACCGTGCTCTGGATCGCGGGAACCCGGCCGGACCACTTGTCGGGCTTGCGGTCACCGGACCAGGCCACGTCGAAAATCTTCTCGAAGCTCTGCCCGTTCTTCGTCCAGCCCTTAATGATCTGGACGCGGTCAAGATTGGCGGAGGTCGGGTCCTTCACCGCCCAGACGACGAATGTCGGGGCCGTTCCCTTCCCCCTCGTTGGCATGGGGGACAGATCCGCGCCCATGGGAACGCCCCCCGCGTAGGATCGTTTTACCCAGTCGCTGCTGCCCAAGGTGTCCTTGTCGTAACCCCAGCCGCCGAAGAAACGCACCTTGATGTGCGGGCCGCTGACGCCAAAGGTTTCCTTGCGGTACATCGCGTCCCAGATCGAGGCGCGGGTGTTCTCCTCGGCCCACACGCCCGTCAGCCCACCGGGATTTTCCAGACGCACGTCCATGGTGCCGCCGATGAGGACGCCGGCAAAGCGCCGCTCGACCGTGCCGTCCGCCTCAGCGTGAAGGCCGAAGAAATTGTCTTGGCGATACGGGCTGCCGGTGTTGTGGGAGTCGGAGCCGCCGGCCATGCCGAACTTGTATGGGTTGTAACCCCGGTTGTCCTGCATGGCGATGCCGTCCTTCAGGGCCTGGCGGGCGAAGCTGCCCGTGATGTGATCCACTCGGCCCACGTTGGCCGGGAGGCCGAGGATTGCCTGATACAGCTCGTAGCCGGCGAACTCGTCGTTGGGCGAGAGCAGCGGGTGCGTCTCCGACTGTCCCTTGCCCTGCTTGATCTCGATCAGCCGTTCGTTGCGGTCGCGCGCGGCCGCCCAGGCGGCGTCGATCGGCCGCCCGGTGGTGTTGTCGATGTCGACCGGGTACATCCAGCCGTCGCTCACGTTGGCGTTGTGCGAGATGGCCAGCAGTTCATTGCCCGCCTTGCGCTGCGTGTCCATCCACCTCCAGAGTTCCGTGGGATCCTGGGAGTCGAGCGCGCTGAACGGCGCGTCCGGCACCTTGTCGCCCCGGAAGAAAATATTGCGGTGCAGATTGCGCTGGCCCGGCATCGAGGTCCACTCGTACGAGCGAAAGGCCGTGAACTTGCCGGGATGGTTGTTCTCGTCGGCGATTTTGCAGGCTTCCGCCCACACCGTGGCCGTGATCTTCGGGTTCATGAACGCCTTCACCGGCGCGCTCCCGGCGAGCTTGAGCAGATACGAGAAGACTCTCTGTTGCTCGGCCGGATCGTTCGGGTCCTTCATGATCAGGGGCTGCGCTTCGGGCAGCGTGCTCACGTAGGAGCCCGGAGTGTTGGCCTGCTTGGTGATGCCGACGTACTCCGAGTGGTCGGTCACCCCCATGAAGTCTAACGGCGTGTCGATCTTGATGTCGAAGCCGAGCGGATGCTTGATTACCTGGCCTTGCGCATACTTGAAGGCATCATCGGGCCCGGTGATGCGGTTGCCCATGACCCATGCGTCCACCGACCAACTGGTGTGGATGTGCGTCTCGCCGAAGTAGGCGTCGCGGTCGGGATTCGGCTCGCCAAACGCAGGCAGTGCCGCCGCAAGGCTAAGAGTCATGAGTGCGGATTTAAGATTCATGGGGTTTCTCCTTTTCTGGTTTTCAACCGTGGAAGTTTTCTTTTTTTTGATCTACGTGTTTACCTCCCGGGCCTTTCGTTCATTGAACCACACCCGGGCGAGTAGGATTGTCAGAACCGCGTGGACAGCGACGGCCGGCCATAACAGTTTTCCGGCCCACTGGCCGCCGAGGCCCAGGTAAATGAGGTACAGCATGGCGAGTGAGCTATAAGTCAGCATGCCGCAAAGCGCCCAGGTTGCTACGCGAACCGGCCAGCAGGCTATTCCCAATGCGATCAAGCTGATGCCGGCGATGCGGCTCATCACGACCCCGGCGCCTGCAATCTCGGCGGCGAACAATAGCCGGACCACAATCGACGGATAAATCAATAAGACGAGGCCTGTGCCCGCCTCG